>CAVWFA010000001.1:0-9708 GCA_963754085.1 Candidatus Aminicenantota bacterium
GGATCCTCTCGCTTTCCCGTGAGGCCTCCTCGGCTCCCTTCCGGGCCATGGCATTGACCAGGATATCCCCCAGCAAGCGCAGCCGCGGGATGAATCCGTTCGGCCAGGTCCGCTCCCTCCGGGTCGCCACGAGGGCACAGGATCCCTGCGTCATCCCGCCGCTCACCAGCGGGATCGAAAGAAACGATTTCATGCCCAGGCCCCGGCAAACCCGGCGCTCGCACTCCGCTTCGGGCGGCAGATCCTCCAGGCGGTTCACGACCACCGGTTTCCCCTGGATCAATTGCTCCAGATACCAAGGCATTTGGTCCTTGGATATGGATCCCGGGCCGGGGCCGGTCCCTGCGGCATGATGGTCAAAAGCGAGCGTCAGTCGGGTCCTATCCTCGGAGAACAATCCGATGCTGCACCGGTCTGCGTCGAAGAACTCGGCCATGCTGCGGATCCCTTTTTGGATCTCGCGGCCGATCTGGTCGAACGCTACGTACACGAAGCCGGCCGAAAGATCGGAGATCAGCTTCTCGAATCTGAGACGTTCCTGGATCTCGAGCCGGGCCTGCTTACGCTCCAGCGCGTTGCTGAACACCTGGGCGATCAGCTGGAAGCCTTTCAGGACCGACTCCGGCCAGGCCCTCTCTTCCCGGATGACGGCGAATGACATCCCGCCAAAGACCGGCCCGCCTCCCACCGAAAAGGGAAACACCACCGTGGACTTGGTTCCGAAGAGGGTGTAGCTTTCCCGATCGCGGCCGGCTTCCT
Source organism: Candidatus Aminicenantota bacterium (assembly GCA_963754085.1). Taxonomy (GTDB): domain Bacteria; phylum Acidobacteriota; class Aminicenantia; order Aminicenantales; family Saccharicenantaceae; genus RBG-16-66-30. The sequence goes on from CAVWFA010000001.1 coordinate 760, forward strand.
GCGGGAGCTCGGAGAGCTTCTGGACCGCGACCATCTGCCCGGACATGATCCTCTTTTCCGTCCACGGGAAGAGATCGCTCGCATCGACCCCCTTGGGAACTGGCGGACCTCCGCCTGGCTGATTAAGATGTTTCAGGCGCAGCGTCCTGGGTTCCAGGTCGGAAAGGAGCCAGAGGGCGGAGCGATCGAGATCCAGGAATTCGCACACTTGGCGCTGGGCGTCGACGATTTCGGATTCGATCCGGTCCGGCGGCAGGTGGACGAAGCGCGCCGATGTTTCGGCCAGGAACGTCTCGAATCGGAGCCGTTCCTCCAATTCGGCCCGCAGGGCGTCGAGGGACTCTGGGGCCATTTCCGGATCGGTAGGGACCCTCTTCATGCCGGGCCCATCATATCAAAGGAACGGGAAGTGAGTAAATGGACTTCGGCCGGGGGGGGGGGGGGGGGGGGGGCCGGAGTTGAGAGCGCTTGGGACCAAGGTCCCATTGACGGGCTGGCCGGGGGCCGTTAGTCTGCCGATAGGGGCAGGGGAAAGACCGATCGCCTCAGGCGGCAGGGAAATTTTCTCTCTGCAATCAGGTAGTTTCCCGAGTTGTCGGGTTTCCCGGCCTCCCGTTAAAATGATGCCCGGCTCATTCTTGGGCTATCGAGAGGCCAGCCCTCGGGTTCGAAGGCCTGGAGCGAAAGGAGTTTGCTCATGGGATCGATGATCATCTGTTCCGTATTGTGTCTGGCCCAGTTCCTCGCCCCGGCAGCCTCGCCCGGCCCTCGGACACCCGGCGCATCTATGGCGATCATTTCGGAGATAGGAGCGCTGCCCCACGGACCGGCGGATGCCCCGTCTGCCCCGAACGTCGCCGCGCCTCAGGAGGAGCCGTCTTCCGTGCAGGCCGAGTCCGGGCAGAAGGAGGCGGATACGGCTCCGAAGAAGGACGGGCCCACCCCGACTCTGGATATCTGGGGAGAGTTCATGCCCGGCAACGGTTTTCTCGTTGCCAGAACCAGCTTCGGAGAGCTGGACATCAGCGGCTACGCGCTGGTGCGTTACATCAACCAGATGCCCGGTCAACAGACGTTCACCGACCACCTCGGCAACGAGCACCAGGTCGACGGGCGGAATGACATCTTCCCCCACCGGGCGATGATCTTTCTCAAGGGGTGGCTCGGCACTCCCAAACTGGTCTACAACATCCTCCTCTGGACGGTGAATACGACCGACCAGAAAGGGATCTTCCCGACCATCGGCTACCAGTTCAGCCGGAAATTCAGCCTGTACGCGGGCATCAACGGCATTCCCGGCACCCGTTCGATCATGGGCTCGCACCCCTTCTGGCTCGGCACCGACCGGGTCATGACCGACGAGTTCTTCCGCCCCTTCTTCACCTATTCCGTCTGGGCCCAGGGCGAGGCTCTGCCGGGCTTGTGGTACAACGTCGTGCTCGGCAACAACAACAGCGCCCTCGGCGTCAAGGCCGCGGACCTGGACCGCAAGTTCTCGTACGGCGCCTCCGTCTGGTGGATGCCGACGACGCACGAATTCGGCCCGCGCGGGGGCTACGGCGATTGGGAGTGGCACGACAAGCTGGCCACGCGGTTCGGCCTGGGTTATGCGATGAGCCCGGAGAACCGCCAGACCAGCGCCACCACGGGCCCCTCGAACAACACCACGTTGAGACTGGCGGACAGCCTCAACCTGTTCGACACCGACTCCCTGGCGGCGGGGGTCACGGTCCAGTCGGCCGACTATCAGGTTGTCTCTGTTGACGCCGGGATCAAGCTCCGGGGGATCTTCCTCCAGGCCGAGCTCTACAACCGCTGGCTCGACAAATTCGTGGCGGACGGGCCGCTGCCGGTGACCCGGATCCACGATCTGGGCTTCTATGTCCAGGCAGCCTTCTTCCCCATCCCGAAAAAGCTCGAGCTCTACGCCGCGACCTCGCAGGTTTACGGGGACAATGCCGCGGGGTTCAGCAACAGCAACGAATACCTGGCCGGCGCCAACTACTATCCCTTTGATTCGCGCAATTACCGCGTCAACCTCCAGGTCATCGACGTGAACCGTTCGCCGGTCAGCAGCACCTTCGGCTACTACGTCGGCGGCCAGAAGGGGACGACGGTCTCCATGGCGGCGTCGGTCTTCTTTTAAAGGAAAGGATAGCGAGGCCTATCATGACGCATCACAGGAAAACGCGGCTTCTCGCGGCGCTGGCGGGCGTGCTGGCCCTCGCCCTGGCCGGGACCGCCCTCATCGCGAGGGGCCCGGCGCCGGCCGCCGCTCCCTCCGCGACAGCCGCGCCGACCGGGTCGACCGGGTCGTCCGGATATGTCCTCAACGACGGCCACGTCCATCTGACCAATTACATCCAGGAGGGCCCGACGGCCCGCGAATTCCTGAAGGTCATGGGCGACAAGGTCGGCCGGGCGACGCTGTTCGGCCTGCCCTTGCAGCAGATGTGGGCCCACGGCAACACGGGCGATTACGCCCCGACCTACTACCTGCAGACGGACGCGCCCCTCTACTATTATTCCTTCACCGACGCCTGGATCGCCATGCAGTACAAGTCTTTGACCCCGAAGGAACAGGCGCGGTTCGATCCCATGATCACCGGCTTCAATCCGGCCGACATGTACGCGACGGACCACATCAAACGGGTGCTCAGGGCCTTCCCCGGGGTCTTCGTCGGGATCGGCGAGTTCTCCATCCACAAGGAGTTCGTGTCCGCCAAGACGGCCGGCGGGCCCGCCTCGCTCACGGATCCGGCCCTCGACCGGATCTTCGACTTCGCCGGCGAGGCCGGCCTGGTCACGATCATCCACAGCGACGCGGACGTGCCGTTCCCGAAGCCCAACCAGGAGCCTTGGCAGATCCTCCAGATGCGGGACCTTTTCCTGCGCCACCCCAAAACGACCATCATCTGGGCCCATGTCGGCGTAGGGCGCGTCGTCCGTCCCGTGGAGGACCAGTACGGGATCGTCGAGAAGGCCCTCAACAACCCCGCCCTCAAGCACCTCCACTTCGACATCTCCTGGGACGAGGCGGCCAAGTACCTGGTGGCGACGCCGGAGACGATCCAGCGCGGCGCCGACCTCATCAACCGCTTCCCCGACCGGTTCCTGTTCGGCACGGACGAGGTCGGGCCGACCGATCAGGCCAAGTATCTGAAGACCTACGACATCTACGCCCCTCTGCTGGCCAAGCTCACGCCTGCGGCTCGGGAGAAGCTCCTGAAAGGCAATTACGAGCGCCTCTTCGACGAAGCCCGGCGCCGGGTCCGGGCTTGGGAGAAAGCGAATCTCAAATAGACGGGACTGGGAAAAATGAAGAAAGGAGTCAGAATGAGAGACAGCAAGAACATGCGTCACACCGGCCTGCGGCTGTTGCTGGTCGTCCTGCTCGTGGTCGCCGCCCTGCCGGCCCTGCGGGGCGAGGATACGACGGCGGCGACAGCGGCCAAGAAGGCCGAGGAAGCCAAGGCCGCGACGGCCAAAGCCGCCGCCCAGGAAACGACCGAGGCCAAGCCCCGGCTCGAGATCTACGGCGCGGCCATGCTGGACATGGGTTACGAGACCGGCATCAGTGACCCGAACTGGTTCGATGTGGCCCGGCCCAGCAAGCTGGCGGCCTCGCAGGCCCAGGCGGACTCGTGGGGCAAGAACGGCCACTGGTTCATGGGCGTGCGGCAGAGCCGGCTCGGCTTCAAGGGCTATCTGCCCACGGCCCTCGGCGAGATCAAGACGATCTTCGAGTTCGAGCTCTTCGGCACGGGCGTCGACGCGGGCCAGACGACGTTCCGCCTTCGCCATGCCTACGGCGAGCTCGGCCACTTCGGCTTCGGCCAGACCTGGAGCCCGTTCATGGACCCCGACATCTTCCCCAACTCGCTCGAGTACTGGGGCCCGAACGGCATGGTCTTTTTCCGCAACGTCCAGGCCCGCTGGATGCCCCTCATGGGCGCCACGAGCGTGACCATCGCCCTCGAGCGGCCGGGCGCCAGCGCCGACCAGGGCCTCTACCAGGACCGCGTCGAGCTCCAGGGCGTCAAGGCCCGCTTCCCCCTGCCCGACCTCTCCGTCCAGGTCCGGCGGGCCGGCAAGTGGGGCCACGTCCAGCTGGCCGGGATGCTGCGCCAGATGAGATGGGACGACATGAACGACGATGAGTTCGATCTCACGGGCAAGGCCACGGGCTGGGGCCTGCACCTCAGCACCAACCTCGTCGTCCGCAAGGACACGCTCCGGGCCTCGGTCGTCTACGGCGAGGGCATCGAGAACTACATGAACGACGCTCCCGTGGACGTCGGGATCCAGAACAACTTCACCAATCCGCTGACGCCGATCGTCGGCAAGGCCCTGCCCATCTTCACCTTCGTCGCCTTCTTCGACCACACCTGGAACGACAAGTTCACGAGCACCATCGGCTACTCGATGGCCGACATCAGCAACACGGACGCCCAGGCCGACAACGCTTTCAAGCGCGGCGATTACGCCCTCGTCAACGTCCTCTACTACCCCGTCCCGAACTTCTTCTGCGGCCCCGAGCTCCAGTGGGTGCAGCGCAAGAACTTCCGCGACGGCTGGAAGGTCGACGATTTCCGCATCCAGTTCTCGGCCAAGTACAGTTTCAAGTTATTCACGGTAGGAGGAAACTGATGAATCGCAAGACCCTCTCTGTCATCTGCGCGGTCTTCCTCGGCGTGGCCCTGCTCGCCGGCACGGTGGCCGCCCAAACCGAATCCGAGATCAACGCCGCCCTGCAGGCCGCGTACGCCAAGTACAAGGACCTCCAGGAAGGCGCGAACGCCGACTACATCCCGGCCCTGGCCAAGGTCGACCCCAAGATCTTCGGGATCGCTCTCGTGACCCCCGACGGCAAAGTCTACACCGTCGGCGACCTCAAGTCCGAGGTCTCCATCCAGTCCATCTGCAAGGTCTTCACCATGGCCAAGGTCATGGAGGAGCAGGGACCGGACGCCATCGTCAACACGATCGGCGTCGACCCGACGGGCATGCGCTTCAATTCGATCGTGGCGGTCGAATGGTCCCAGAAGCTGCTGAAGAACCCCGAGATCAACCCGCTCGTCAACCCGGGCGCGATCGTGGCCGCCAGCATGGTCAAGGGCAAGAACCGGGCCGAGATCTGGAAGAGCCTGCTGGGCTTCTACTCGGACTGCGCGGGACGTTCGCTCGGCGTCAACCAGGAGGTCTTCAAGTCCGAGAGCGACACCAACCAGCGCAACCAGGCCATCGGCTACCTGATGTACGCTTACGAGTGGATCAAGTCGGAGCCCATGCGGGCCACCGACATCTACACCGAGGCCTGCTCGGTCAACGTCAACGCCAAGGATCTGGCCATGATGGCCGGCACGCTGGCCAACGGCGGCAAGAACCCCGTGACCGGCAAGCAGGTCATCAAGCCCACGAACGTCCCCGGCATCCTGGCGGTCATGGCCATCGCCGGCCTCTATGACGATTCGGGCAAATGGCTCTACCGCACGGGCCTGCCCGGCAAGAGCGGCGTGGGCGGCGGCATCATCGCCGTCTCCCCCGGCAAGTTCGGCATCGCGGTCATCTCCCCGCCTCTCGACGACGCCGGCAACAGCGTCCGGGCCCAGAAGGCCATCGCCGACATCTCCAACGCGCTCGGCGGCAACCCGTACGCGGTGAAGAAGTAGGTTCGGCGCGAATCAGGTTTTCGTATTCAACAGCCCGGGGCGGGCCGGCAGAAGCGCCGGGCCCTCCCCGGGCTTTTCTTTTCTCTCGTTCCCGCGTCGGCCGTTGAGCGCGCTCTCCGGCCGGGGGCCGATGGCATTGACGGTGCGGCGACCCGATGGTAACATCCGGAACGGAAAAGAGTCCGGGGCGGAAGGAGAGAGCGACATGGGCGCACAATTCCTGGGCATCGAGGGGGACGTCCTGACGATCAAAGTCTCCGGCCGGCTCGAGCGGGCCGAGCTCGCGGAAGCGCAGAGGCTGGCGACGGCAGCCATTCAAAAGCACGGCCCGGTCCGCATCCTCGTCCTGAGCGAGGATTTCCTGGGCTGGGCCAAGGGCGGGGACTGGGGCGATCTCTCCTTCCAGATCGTCAACGACGCGTCCATCCGGAAAATGGCCGTCGTCAGCGACAAGGATTGGAAGGACCTGGTCCTCATGTTCACCGGCCAGGGCCTCCGCAACTTCCCGATCGAGCACTTCCTGCCGGCCGACGAGGCCAAGGCCCGGACCTGGCTCGCGGCCGACTGATCCTCCCCTCATCCAGGGCTCTCCGAACCCGACATCCGGGGCCGCCGGCCAAGTATTTCTTTTTTGACCTGTTCCTCGTCGGTTCCCTCGAGAGAAGCCCCGAACGCCGGCCTGATCCTCCCCGGTTAATTCCTACTTATTTCCTAGGAAATGAAACCTTTTGATCTGTCATTGCGTCTAAATGGATGTAAATAGAAAAGAAACGAACAAAAGAAAGAGGTAAATATCATGAAGATCAGCACGAAATTAGCCATTTTCCTGGTCGCAGCCGTCTTATCGCTGGCCGGATTCGGCGTCCTCGCCAACTCCCTATCGGTGGATAAGATCGTGGCGGACCTGACGCCGACGACCTCCTTCAGCGTCAGCGTCACCGGCTAAGGGCTCTGGAGTGACGCCCAGTCCGTCATGATCCGGAAGGCGTCCCGGACAGTCGTTTGACGGGCCTTGGGTCCGGGGCTATCATGGATCCAAGGGGTCTCATGAAAAAGAGTCGCGCCGGCATCCGATCGATCGATGAGTACATCGCGGCCGCACCCGATGAGGTCAAAGGCGCGCTCGCGAGCCTGCGGGCGGCGATCCGGGCCGCGGCGCCCGGCGCGGTCGAGACGATCTCCTATCAGATACCCGCCTTTTCGCTTGACGGGCCCCTGGTCTATTTCGCCGCGTTCAAGAACCACATCGGCTTCTATCCGACGTCGAGCGGGATCGCCTCGTTCAAGAGCGAGCTCGCGGACTATGTGACTTCGAATGGCACGGTCCGGTTCCCGATCGACAAACCGCTGCCGCTCAAGCTCATCGGCCGGATCGTCAAGTTCAGGGCGGCCGAGAACGCGAAAAAGGCGAAAGCCAGATCAGCCCCAAAAAGATAATGCATAGCTGAACGGCGGACATCCTTGACTCCGGCCATCCGAAGCCCCCATAATCGGGATAAGAGAAAGGGGGTCTCGCCATGAACGGTGGGCGGAGACGCGCCGGGCCCGGCTTGATGGGTTCTCGCCCTCTGACCCGCCGTGCAGCCCTCCGCATCGGGCTCGCGGGGGGCGCCCTGGCCTGTTTGGGCCGGGCCTGCCAGACAGGATCGAAGCCGCCCGAGCCTCCCGATCCGCCGCCCGGCGACGAGCCCGTTTACGCGCTCACTCCGGGCGACTCGCTCTACGACGACTTCGACGGTCACGGGTGCTTCCAAACCTACGAGGGCCGCGACTTGGCCACGGCCGGCGCGCTCTACGAGCGGATCTGGGTCCAGGATGGCGGGTCGCAGGTGGTGGACGACCCGTCCGGTCTCGCATCGGGCCTGGCCCCGGTCCCGAATGACGTCCTCGAGATCGGCTGTGTCGGGCAGACAATGAGCTATGCCTGGCTCAACAGCCCCAGGGAGATCACCTTCGCCGATTTCGGCTCCCTCCGCGCCGACGTCAGGCTCTCCTCCCGGTCCACGGCCCCCCACCCTGGCGCCTTCCTGAATTTCCACACGACCATCCCCGAGCAGCCGCCCGGCAAAAGCTGGTGGGTCAACCTGGGTCTCTTCAAGGACCTCGGCGGGCCCGGCGCGTTCGTCGTCGGCCAGTACGGCAACATCAACCTGGGCCTCGTCCAGAACGACATGCTCGGAGCGGTCGGGCTCGACGAGTGGCACGCCCTCCGGCTCGACATCGTGACCGGGGCCGACGATCCCCGGCTCGGCGCCCAGGACCTCCGTCTCGACTATTACCTCGACGGCGAGCTCAAGGCCTCCAGGATCCCCGAGGACAGCGCCATCCTCATCGATCCGGCCCGGACCGGGCTCGGTCCCCACCGCAGCCTCGTCGTCAACCGCGACGGATACGAGGGAGACGCCTACGGGTACTTCGACAACGTCCGCGCCGTGTACCGCGACCGGATCGCCTGACGGGGGGCGTGTGCACGACGTGCCCCGGTCTCGATAATCCCGCGAATCCAGGAACGTTTGCGGGGATTAAGTGCCTGCCCCGGCGGCGGCGGCGACCACGGCCGCTTTGGCCGCTTCGACGACCCGGGCGACGACGCTCCCGACCGGCTGGCTCGCGCTGATCTCCTTGGCCCTCTTCTTCGCTTCCCTGCGCTCCCCCTTGTCGAAGAGGGTCCCCGTCAGCTCACAGGCGTGGACGAGGCTGATCAGGGCGGCCGTCCGCTCGTCGGGCGGGGTCATGCCGCGGAGGGCCTGGCGGACCCGCTCCCGGATGCCGTACTCCGGCATGGGATTGGTCTGCGGATAGCGCTTCGTCGGGAAGATCAGGAGCACGCGGTGGTCCTCTTTCTGCAGGATCCTCTTGTCGACCAGGCGATCCGCGAGCTTCCCCCGGATCTTGCCGGCCGAGCGGCCGATCTTGCCGACCCAATGCTTGAGGCCGCGAATCTTCGCGGAGGCGCGAATAAGGCCGAGGACCTCGTCCAGGACTTCGTCCCGCGCCGCGCCGGCCGGCGCCGCGACGAGGTTCTTCCCCTCGATGCGAACGAGGCCGGCGGCGACGAGCTCGATGAGGAGCGCGCCGGCCAGCCCGTAGGGCAGGGCCATCGAACCCGCCATCAGGACGGTCCCCTTCTCGTCGTTCAGAGCCAAGAGCAGAAGCTCTTCGGCCAAAGAGAGTCTCGGTTCCATGTCGCGAATGTAATCCAAGGAGGAAAGCCTTGTCAACCTCGACCGGCCGCCGGGCATCCGGACTATTGAAATGGGCAGCCGTTCTGCAATAT
>CAVWFA010000002.1:0-10531 GCA_963754085.1 Candidatus Aminicenantota bacterium
CGGCGCGATCTCCGCATCTGCGACCGGGAGCTCATGACCTGGCCGTGGGGAGAGCCGGCAGTCTATGTTTTCACCCTGACCGGCGCCGCGGACGAAGGTCCCACGGTTCCGAACCTGGAGTCCGGGTTCCTCCAGGGCGCCTACCTCGTCTCGCTCGGCCGGGAGGAGGAAGGCTATCGTTTGATGGCGCGGCCGGACCGCTACGTGACGGTCTATGTGGGCGCGACGGACGACATGCCCTCCATGCTCAAGGCCCACGCCGGCCTGCCGGAGCATGCCCTGGCCCTGGCTACGATGAACAATCCCCCGCCGGATCCCGCCTGGATCTACGGCGGGCTATTCCACATCCTCCTGGCGTCGAAGACCCAGATGACCTATGCCGGCGGGCGGGCCGTCGAAATCCACACCCGGCGGGATTACATCCTGGAGGATTTGGGGCGGGATAAATCCGGAGCGCTATCGCCCCTGGCGGCCGCGAACGAATGGGCGCCATTTTTGGATCCGGGGCTCGAGGCGAACGCCGGGACGGCTCCCCGGGGCTTCGAAATCGGCGGCCTCGAGGAGGGCGAGCACAAGCTCCCGGTCGAGGAAGCCAACATCCAGACCGAATGGAAGGGTTGCTCTCCGGCCGCCTTCTATAACTGCCTGAAGTATCTCGAATCGAAGGGCAAGATGGGGCTGCCGAACACGCCCGCCGCCGGCCTTATGGATTGGATCGCCATCTGTCACCGCACGAATCCTACCGCCGGGACCACCACGACCGCCTGGATCGTCGACGGCGCAACGCTCATGTTCCGGGGGCTCGGGTACAACTCCTCGGTCGCCGAATACAAGCGGGCCGCCGACCAGCCGGAGGCGTTCCTGACAAAATTCTCCGCGGAGATCGATTCCGGCTATCCCACCAACCTGGGCGGCTCGGGGAAGGGCGTTTTCGAAGGACACTCGACGACCGGCATCGGCTATTTGAAAGACGGGGCTCTGGCCCAGCTCATCATCCACGACGGTTGGAAGACGACGCCCAACATCCCCGTCTACGTGAAGTACACGGGTTATCCGGACGCCGATCTCCAGTACCCGGCTTATCTGAGGAGCTTCCATCCGGGCCAGCGGCTCGCCTATCCCGTCGCCAATCCCAAGACCGTCATCCCGCCGACGACGCGCTGCGATCCGACCGTCGAAAAATGGAAAGCCCCGGTCAGAATGCTCAGCCTGAACAAAGTCGCCGTCGAAGCCTATGCCTATGAGCACACTTATTACACCGTCCGCGGGGCGAGATACCTGCGCGAGGGGCCGAAGCGGATTTATCCCTTTTTCAAATCGGGGACCTGGGAGGGCGGCAAGCCCCGGATCAAAGCCGGTCGCCTCGAGACGACCTGGTCCCTGGTCGATTCCAACGGCCATCTCCTGAAAGTCAAATCCCGGCTCAAGCTCTTCGAGGCGCCCGTGGGGACGTTCCGGGTGGCCGAGAAATGGAACGGGTTCAACCCCGGACCCAACACGTGGCATGTTTTGGAGAACGGGACCTTCACCCAGACCCGCTCGATATTCACCGGGTCCCGCACTTGGACGATCAGCCGGACGAACGTCAAGTTCGTCGAACCGGGACGGGCGGGCTTGTGGGGTCCCACGACCTATGTCGGAACGATCAACAAGGCCGGCGATCGCATGTCCGGGACACTGAGCTACAAGTCAGAGCAGGTCGGCTGGGTGCACGGGACGTGGACGGCGACGCGGACCGCAACCTTGCCCGCGCCGCCTCCCGACACGCTCCCCGGCGCGGACGGCACGAGCGGGGAAGGGAGCCTCGCGGCGGGAAGAGAATAGGCCCGCGGCGCGGACCGGCCCCCGGACGGAAGCGAATTGACATGCCGGCCGAAATCGTGCTGTAATCCGGTCACATCCATTTGGGCGGGAAATGCGCACTTCCGTATGGCATCGCATTCCTTTGGAGGGCTGATGAAATCCATCTTCAGGTCGATCGCGGTCGTCCTTTCCGGTTTCCTGCTCTTCGTTTCCGTCGCCTCGGCGGCCGAGCCCATTCCCGTCGAGGCGGCCGGGAGGTCGGCGGAATATCACGCGGAGAAGATCTTCAGGCGCGATCTCCGCATCATCAACCGGGAGCTCATGACTTGGCCGTGGGGAGAGCCCGCGGCCTTCGTCTTCACCCTGACCGGCGCCGGGAACGACGAGCCATCCCCGGCTCAGATGGAGCCGTCGTTTCTACAGGGCGCTTATCTCGTCTCGATAGGCCGCGAGGAGGAGGGCTATCGCCTGATGGCCCGGCCGGACCGCTACGTGACGGTCTATGTGGGCGCGACGGACGACATGCCCTCCATGCTCAAGGCCCACGCCGGCCTGCCGGAGCATGCCCTGGCCCTGGCTACGATGAACAACCCCCCGCCGGATCCCGCCTGGATCTACGGCGGGCTATTCCATATCTTGTTGGCATCGAAGGCCCGGATGGCCTACGCCGGCGGGCGGGCCGTCGAAATCCACACCCGGCGGGATTACATCCTGGAGGATTTGGGCCGGGACAAATACGGGGCGATCGGCCTTAAAGCATCGGCCGTCGAATGGGCGCCCTTCCTCGAGCCGGGCTGCGAAGCGGCCGCCGTGACGGCGCCCCCAACCCTCGAAATAGAGGGGCTCGAGGAGGGCGAACACAAACTTCCCGTCGAAGAGGCCAATCTCAAGTCCGCCTGGAAGGGGTGTTCCCCCGCGGCCTTTTACAACTGCCTGAAGTACCTCGAATCGAAGGGCAAGGTCGGGACCCAGGGCAAGGCCCCTACCATCCTCATGGATTGGATCGCTATCTGTTACCACACCGATCCGACCGACGATTGGGCCACAACGGCCTCGTGGATCATCAACGGCTCCGCGCTCATGTTCCGGGGGCTCGGGTACAATTCCACGATCGGTGAATTCAAACGGGTCGGCAGCCAGCCGGGGGCGTTCCTGATAAAATTCGCCGCGGAGATCGAGTCCGGCTATCCCTGCAATCTCGGCGGATCGGGCAATGGCGTTTTCACCGGGCACTCCACAACCGGAATCGGCTACCTGAAGGCAGGGCCCCTGGCCCAACTCATCATCCACGACGGCTGGAACACGACGCCCGACGTTCCCGTCTACGTGAAGTACATGGGCTATCCGGCCGCCGAGCTCGAGTACCCGGCCTATATGAGGAGTTTCCATCCGGGGGGAAAGCGCGCATATCCGGAAGCCGACCCCGAGGTTCTGGTCCCGCCCACGAGCCGGTGCGACCCAACCGTCGACAAATGGAAGAGCGCGTTCAAGCTGACCAGCCTCAACGCCGTGACGGTGGAAGCCTACGCTTACGAAATTTATTACTACAACGTCCGGGGCGCAAAATACCTTCATGACAAGCCGAAGCGGAACTTTCCCTTTTTCAAATCGGGGACCTGGACGCACTCCAAGCCCGATACCAAGGCCGGCCGCGTCGATACGACCTACTTCCTGGTCGATTCCAACGGGCATCTCCTCAAGGCCAAGTCCAAGGTCAAGCTCATCGAGGCCCCCGTAGGGAAATTTCTATGCGTTTTTGATTGGGCGGGAATTGACGACAAATGGCCCGCCACCTGGCGCTTCTTCGAGGACGGGACCGTCACGGACCAGTATGGCGGAAAGGGAACGTGGACGATCAATCGGACGAACTTTAAACTCGTCTATGCGACCGGGACCCGCGCCGTTTATGTCGGCACGATCAACAAGGTCGCGAACCGCATGGCCGGCACGATGAGCGACGCCACAAAGCACGGGACGTGGGTCGCCACGCGGACCGCGGCGGTTCCCTCCCCGCCCGGCCGTCCCCTCGCCGCTGGCCAAGCGAACCCGGACGGCAGCGGGGCCGGGGGGAAAGACTAGGCGCTGAGCGGACGCGAAAGGATCATCACGACGGATTCCGTTTTCGGGACGGCCGTACCATCAAGCGTAGAGCGAGCGCCCTTTCTTAGCGACGCAACCGTAATCTTTTCCCCACAGGTTTCCTTTTTTGTCCCGGGAGTGGGCATTATCCGGGCTGATGGAGACGACGCCTTCGCCCGGCTGGCCCGCCATCTTGGGGCGCCCCATTGCCCGGGAGCTGTGGATATAATACAGTTACAACCAGTCAAGGGGAGGAGGTTTCCATGAACAAGAATAGCGGCGGTGCCGCCGGGCTTTTGATTGCGTTTATGGTCCTCGCCGGACCTCTCGGAGCCGCGATTCAGACTCGCACCCTACCCGGATCAGCAATTGTCGGGCCGGACGCGGATTTCGGGAAGATCCCCTTGTATTTCATCCCGAACCGGGGCCAAACGAACGGCCGAGCGCTTTTCTCCGCCCGCGCCGCCGGATTCACTATCTGGGCGACTCGCGACGGGCTCGTTTTCGACCAGCGGAGCAATGAAGGGGCCTGTTCACCGGAGGTTACAGGTCCCGCGACGCGCAAGCACAAAGGGGCGGGCTCGTCGGGGACCCCCCGTCCCGCCCAGCTTAGCGTTGGCGGGGCGGTTACGAGCCTCGTCTTCCTCAACTCCCGGCCCGACGTCGGAGTCTCGGCGGAGGGCGAGACAGCCCACCGCGCGAACTTCTTCCTGGGCCAAGACGCCGCGCGCTGGCGGACCGATATCCCGACTTCGTCCGCTATCCGGTACCGCGCCCTTTATCCGGGGATCGACCTCAAGGTCTACGGCTCCGGCAGGCAAGTCGAATACGACTGGGTCGTCGCTCCCGGCGCCGACCCGGCCGGAATACGCTTTCGTTATGACGGGGCTCGCGGGACGCGCCTCGACTCCGAGGGAAACCTGATCGTCGATTCCCCGGCCGGCGAAATCGCCCATAAGAAGCCCGCCGCGTATCAGGAGACGAACGGCCGGAGAATCCCCGTCGCCTGCCGGTACGAGCGGCTGGACACCGACACTTACGGCTTCCGCGTCGGCCGCTACGACCGCCGCCGGCCGCTCGTCATCGACCCCCTGGTCATCATCTGGTCCTCCTATCTCGGGGGATCCCGCGACGATATCGTCATGTGCATGGCGGTGGACGCCGAGGGCGCCGCCGTCGTCGCCGGAACCACGGATTCCATGGATTTTCCGCTCGTCTCCCCGATCGACTCGGTCCTTGGGGGGGAAAACGATATCTTTGTCGCCGGCATCGCGCCCGCCGGCAACGCGCTTCGATTTTCGACGTTCATCGGCGGCCTGGAGTCGGATGTCCCATACGACCTCGCGATCGATGCGGCGGGGAATCCGGTCGTCGGCGGCCTGACCCGGTCCCGGAATTTCCCCGTCAGGAACGGCTACGACTCCAGCTACAACGGAGGCTATCGGGAAGGCTTTCTTTTGCGGCTCTCCTCCTCCGGCAATGCCCTGAAGTTCTCGACCTACCTGGGCGGAAAGGAATCCGATATCGTCCGGCGGGTGGCGATCGATCCCTCCGGGGCCATCGTCGTCGCCGGCAGCACCACGTCGACCAACTTTCCCGTCGTCAAGGCCCTCAAAAAGACTCTCGGAGGCAGGTCTGACGTTTTCATTTCGAAATTCTCGGCCGACGGCAAGAGCCTTGTGTACTCGACTTACCTGGGCGGCATAAACAGCGATTATATCGATATCAACGAAGGAGGGGCGTTCGGCGGGTTGGCCGTCGACGCCCGGGGCCGGATCCATGTCGCGGGGATAACCGCGTCGTCGGATTTTCCCGTCAAGAACGCGCTCTACCCCGTGAAAGCCGGCAAGGGCGACGGGTTCTTGACGATCCTGACGCCGGACGGCCGGGCCCTGGAGACTTCGACCTTCATCGGCGGACGAGGATGGGACTACTTCAACTGCCTGGCCGTGGATCCGGCGGGGTTCATTTACCTCGGCGGAGAAACGAACTCGACGGACTTTCCGACCCGGGCCGCCTTCGACCCCATCCACAACGGCGAGGCGGACGCTGTCGTCCTCAAGCTCGAGCCGCTCGCCAAGAAGATCGTCTTTTCGACCTATCTCGGCGGCAAAGGCGGGGACCGCGTCGCGGGCCTGGCCCTCGACGGCGCCGGCGGGGTGATTGTCGCGGGCCGGACGGAATCGCCAAATTTCCCGGTCAAGAGCGCCCTCGACGGGACGCTCGACGGCAAGTGGGACGCGTTTGTCGCCAAGTTCCAGCCCTCCGGGAAGGCCCTGGTCTTTTCGACCTACCTGGGAGGCGGGCTGTACGAGGATGCGTGGGGCCTCGTCGCGGATCGGGCCGGGGCCATCTTTGTTTACGGGATGACGAACTCGAAAAAATTCCCGTGCAAGCTCGCGTTCGACGCCCTTTACAGCGGCCGCCAGGAGGGCTTCATCACGAAGCTCCGCTGGCGTTAGCCCGGCGGGCGTTATGATAAATCAAACCCGAGCTCAGGGGAGGAGTGCAAAATGCGCAGCGCCATCAGATTCGTCGCCGGACTTGTCTGCACCGCCGTTCTGTGCGGCCCGGCCTATTCGTCAGGGACGTCGAAATCGAACGCTCAGGTCGCCTCGCCCGCGCTGAAACCTGACGCGGATTTCGGGAACATCCCCCTGTACTTCATTCCGAACCGGGGCCAAACGGACAGCCGGGCCCTCTTCTCGGCCCGCGCCGAAGGCTTCACCCTCTGGGCGACCCGCGTCGGGCTCGTTTTCGACCTGAGCGGTGCCGTCGCGCCTGCTGTCCTTGACCGAAGCCGTCTCGATCCGGTCCAACCGGTCCCAGCCCGTGGGCGCGATCACTCCGTCACAAGCCTCGTGTTCCTCGACGCCCGGCCCGACGTCGAAGTCTCGGCGGAGGGCGAGACAGCCCACCGCGCGAATTTCTTCCTGGGCCAAGACTCCGCGCGCTGGCGGACCGATATCCCGACTTCGTCGACTATCCGGTACCGCGCCCTTTATCCGGGGATCGATCTCAAGATCTACGGCGTCGGCCGCCAAGTCGAATACGACTGGGTCATCTCCCCCGGCGCCGACCCGGCCGGCATCCGGTTCCGTTACGACCGCGCCCGGGGAACGCGCCTGGATGCCGAAGGGAACTTGATCGTCGATTCAACGGCCGGCGAACTCCTCCATAAGAAGCCGGCGGCCTACCAGGACATCAACGGCCGCCGCGTCGACATCCCCTGCCGGTACGAGCGCCTGGACACCGACACCTACGGCTTCCGGGTCGGCCGCTACGATCGCCGCCGGCCGCTCGTCATCGACCCCCTGGTTCTCGTCTGGTCTTCCTTTATCGGGGGAACGCGCGAGGACGAGGTCAGGGCCCTGGCAGTGGACGCCGAAGGCGCCGTCTGGGCCGTGGGCCAGACAGAATCCGTGGACTTTCCGCTCGCCGGGCCGCTCGACGCGGTCTTGGGCGGGGAAAGCGACATCTTCGTGGCCTCGATCACGCCGGCCGGCAATGCGCTCCATTCCTCAACGTTCATCGGGGGCAGGGGGATCGAGTACGGGTTTGATCTCGCGGTCGACCCCGCGGGAAACCCGGTCGTCTGCGGCTGGACCTATTCCCGGAACTTCCCCGTCAGGAACGCCTATGATCCAACCTTCAGCGGCGGCCAGACAGACGGATTCCTCTTGAAGCTCTCCTCCTCCGGAAACGCCCTGCTTTTCTCCACTTTCCTCGGCGGCAGGGAGTCCGATACGGCCCGGAGGCTCGTTCTCGAATCGACCGGGACAATCGTCGTCTCCGGGGTGACTAATTCGACAGACTTCCCGGCCGTCAAGGCCTTCGACAAGAAATACGGCGGCAATCTGGATGTCTTCGTCGCCAGATTCTCGGCCGACGGCGGGAGCCTTCGATTCTCCACCTTCCTGGGAGGACACGATTGGGACATGGTGAACGGCCTGGCGCTCGACGCCCAAGGCCGGATCCATGTCGCAGGGGTCACGAGGTCGCCGGATTTCCCGGTGAAGAACGCCCTGTACCCGGCTCGTTCCAGCGGTTCGGACGGATTCCTGACCATCCTCGCTTCAACCGGCAGGGCCCTCGCGGCTTCGACGTTTATCGGCGGGCGGATGAACGACACATTCTTCAGCTTGGCCGTCGACGCGACCGGGTTCATCTACCTCGGGGGCGAATCGACTTCGCCCGACTTCCCCACCCTGGCCGCATTCGACCCCGTTCACAACGGAAAGTCCGACGGGATCGTCCTGAAGCTCAAGCCGCTCGCCTCGGGGATCGTTTATTCGACCTACCTCGGCGGGCAGAACGACGATATCGTGGCCCGCCTGGCCGTCGACACCGCGGGCGGCGTCATTGTCATAGGCACGACGGAGTCGCCGAAGTTCCCGGTCAAGAACGCCCTCGATGCGACGCTCGGCGGCCAATCCGACATCTTCATAACCAAGTTCCTGCCGTCCGGCAAGGGGCTGGCTTTCTCGACGTTCCTCGGCGGCAGTCTGGAGGAGCTCTCAACCGGCCTTTTCCTGGACGCGGGCGGAGATATCTACGTCTACGGAAAGACGGAATCGAAGAATTTCCCCCGGAAACTGGCGTTCGACCCCGTCTACGGAGGCCGGGGGGACGGATTCATCACGAAGCTCCGCTGGCGCTGAGCGGCCGAGTGTCCACGGCCCGATCCGGACGGTCCACCCGGGTTGGCAGCGGTTGCGACCGGATAGGCGTTGCGAGAGATCAGAATCACCCCGAAGGGAGAAAGCCAACATGCGGAAACTCATCGTGTTCGTCGTCGGACTTGTTTGCATCGCCCTTCTAGCCGGCTCGGCCTTCGCCGCAGGGCCGTCGGAATCGCAAGTTCCGGGCGCGCCGCCCGCGCTGAAACCGGACGCCGATTTCGGGAACATTCCCTTGTATTTCATCCCGAACCGGGGCCAGACGGACAACCGGGCCCTTTTCTCCGCCCGCGCCGAAGGATTCACTCTCTGGGCGACCCGCGACGGTCTTATTTTTGACCAGCGTAGCAATGGAGGGGCGGGTTCGTCGGGGACCCCGTCCCGCCCAGCTTAGCGTTGGCGGGGCGGGCTCGCTGGGAGCCCCCCGTCCCGAGCCGCTTAGCCATAGAGGGGCGGTTACGAGCCTCAAGTTTTTGGGTGCCCGGCCCGACGTCGAAGTCTCGGCTGAAGGCGAGACATCCCACCGCGCGAGCTTCTTCCTGGGCCAGGATCCAAAGCGGTGGCGGACCGACATCCCGACGTCGTCCGCCATCCGCTATCGCAGCCTGTATCCCGGGATCGATCTCAAGATCTACGGCGTCGGCCGGCAAGTCGAATACGACTGGGTCATCTCCCCCGGCGCCGACCCGGCCGGCATCCGGTTCCGTTACGACCGCGCCCGGGGAACGTGCCTGGATGCCGAAGGGAATTTGATCGTCGATTCAACGGCCGGCGAACTCCTCCATAAGAAGCCGGCGGCCTACCAGGACATCGACGGCCGCCGCGTCGACATCCCCTGCCGGTACGAACGCCTGGACACCGACACCTACGGCTTCCGGGTCGGCCGCTACGATCGCCGCCGGCCGCTCGTCATCGACCCCCTGGTTCTCGTCTGGTCTTCCTATATCGGGGGGGCGAAGAGCGATGAAGTCATGGCCCTGGCGGTGGATGCCGAGGGGGTCGCCTGGGCCGCGGGCATGACGGAATCCGCGGATTTCCCGCTCGTGAATCCGCTCAAAGCGGTCCTGGCCGGGGAAAGAGATATCTTCGTGGCCTCGATCGCGCCGGCCGGCAACGCGCTCCTCTTCTCGACGTTCATCGGAGGCCGGGGCGAAGACATCGTGTTCGGCCTCGCGGTCGATCCCGCGGGAAGCCCGATCGTCAGCGGCATGACCTATTCGCGGAACTTCCCCGTCAGGAATGCCTACGACCTGACCTATAACGGCGGGCTCGCGGACGGCTTCCTGTTGAAGCTCTCTTCTTCCGGGACCCTGATTTTCTCTACCTACATCGGCGGCAAGGAAACCGATTTGCTCCGGAGGATCGTCCTCGACCCCGCGGGGGCGATCATCGCCGTCGGCTCGACCGGCTCGACGAACTTCCCCGCGGTCAAGGGCTTCGACAAGACGTTCAACGGCTGGACGGATGTCTTCGTCGCCGGGTTCGCGGCCGACGGGAAGGCGCTCCTCTTTTCCACCTTCCTCGGAGGAAGGGACTGGGAAACGGCGTCCGGCATCGCCCTCGACGCGCAGGGCCGGATTTATATCGCGGGAGCCACGGAGTCGCCGAACTTCCCGGTAAAAAGCGCCATGTACTCCGCCCATATCAGCGGGGAGGACGGGTTCCTGACGATCCTGAGCCCGACCGGCAGGACCCTCGTGGCCTCCACCTATATCGGAGGGCGGATGGACGATACGTTCTACGGCGTGGCCGTCGACGCGGCCGGATCCATCTATCTCGGGGGAGAAACGAAGTCTCCCGACTTCCCCACGCGGGCCGCCTACGATCCCATCTATAACGGCGATTACGACGGCGTCATCCTCAAGCTCAAGCCGCTCGCGGCGGGCCTCGTTTTTTCGACCTACTTCGGCGGTTCGAACCACGACACCATTTGCGCTCTGGCCGTCGACGACGCCGGCGACATCGTCGTC
>CAVWFA010000003.1:0-495882 GCA_963754085.1 Candidatus Aminicenantota bacterium
CGAACCTCCGGCCTGCGGATGACGAACCAACGGACCTGGCGTTTCAACTTACTGATAATAGTGGCCGTTAGGCGAGGCCCCTGAGGATCGCACCCCGCCGCCAGGAAAAAGGCAAAGACGGGCGACGATGGCACGGCATATCGAAAAGAACGGACTCCTAATGCTCATTTATCATGCCGGAATATTTGACCGTCTTTCATGACGAACAGGACCCGCTGAAGCGCCGTGATGTCCTGCAATGGGTCGCCCGGCACGGCCACGATATCCGCCAGCATTCCGGGCGCCAGATGACCTATCGAAGCGGACTGGCCGAGCAGCTCGGCTGCGACGGATGTCCCCGCTTTGATGGCCTCCATATGAGAAAAGCCGGCTTTCTTGACCAAATACTCGAATTCCTTGGCCTGATTGACCGACCAAGGAAAACAGCCTGAGTCCGTGCCCAGAACGATCTTCAATCCCTTTTTAAGGGCCTTGTTGAGCGCCTTGTATTCTATTTCGAGCTCCTGCCTGGTGCTGGGGGACGTTTTCTGTTCAAGCACGAGCAGTGTCGGGCACCAATAGACTCCTTGCCGCACAGCTTGTTCGATGAGCCCATCGTCAAATCCGCTTCCGTGCTCGATGCTGTCGACACCGGCATCCAATGCGGCTTTGATCCCATCCCTGCTGACGGCGTGAGCCGCCACATTCCGCTTGAGCCTGTGGGCCTCGTTGACCATGACCGTCAATTCGTCAGGGGTGAAATTCGTCAGGCCGGAAATTCCGCCGTCCTTGTCGATAGAAGTGGGCCAATCCACATAGATCTTGATCCAGTCCGCGCCGTTGGCGACCTGCTCACGAACCGCCTTGAGGCATTCGTCGGTCCCGCTGACCATCTGGAGCCCTTTGAACAGATCGAGCTCCCAAGAATAATCATCCGGACCGTAGCGGCCGGCTATGCTCAGCCCCCGGGTTGAGACCCAGAGACGCGGGCCCGGGACGATGCCCCTATCGATCGCCCGTTTGACATCGACATCGGTATACATGGCCCCTTCGGATTCCACGTCCCGCAGGGCGGTGAACCCGTTCCAGAGCACCCGGCGGACATTGGCCACCGCCTGAATGGCCCGGAACGGCATCGAATTCTTATAGAGATTCGCCCCATAGTCGTCCCCGCCATCCAGCATGATATGGGTATGAACGTCGATGAAGCCGGGAAGGACGGTCTTGCCGCTTAGATCGATCAGGACGGCATCTTTGGGAACGGCGGCGTTCTCGCCAAGCGCGGTGATCTTGTTCCCTTGGATGATGATGTTGACATTGCGTCGCATCTCGGCGCTCTGACCATCGATCAGTCTTCCGGCTTTGATGACATAGGTCTGATCCGCCGAAGCAACGATGGCCAGAATAAAGAGCCCTCCGAGGATCAAGAAGCACTTCCCCGTTTTGCTCATCACCCCTCCTCTTTGCCGAGATTCTCGGCACATCATATCTGTTTGCCCATCCATCCCGGCGGCTTCCGACGGCAGGGGGCAGGTGTTCGGAGAGTTTCCGTCACGGCCGGAGGATCGTCTTGGGGAGGGGAGGTGCATGGTGCCGCCTCCCACCCCCGCCGGACTTCACGGTTTCGGCATTCTCAGAAAGGCAGGTCGGGCACTTGTTGGCCAAACGAACTCCCCTACTCTTTAGCGTGGTATCAGACTAGCAGAGGGAACGACGGGAAGTCAAACTTGGCGTGCCTGAGAGGATTCGAACCTCCGAAATAAGATCAGGGACATCTATGGCATGTCGTCTATTCGTTCCGCGGCCTCGGTTTGGGCACGAAGCGCGGCACCCGCCGGCAATAGCCCTCCGTCAGCAGCTTTCCGGGATATTTCTCTTTCGAAATCTCGGGTATCCCGGAGAGCGCGGCAAACCTCAGTTGAGTCACCACGCTCCGCTTCAGCAGGACAGCCGTTCCAAATGCGATGCCGGCAAGAATCATCGTGAACACGTTGGTTCCCAGATCCAGCAAGAGCAGCATTTTGCGAAAAAGCCAGACGCCGACCATATACCCCACGACCGGAAACCCCAATATGACATAGGTCCAAACGGCCCCCACCCGGCGCCAGAATGCTGCGAACGGATGGATCGCCAACCAGAGCAGGAGCGAAGGCGGAAAGCTCGCTATGACGAGAATCGCGAGGACATATCGTGCCGAATCCCAGAAGTTCATCACCTTCTGCCTTACCGGTGCGGTTTGAGGATATCCGGTCCCTAAAAAGGTGTCAATAACTCGAAATCGGGAAGACCGGAACTCCGGCGGGGGGGGGGTGTCAATGAGGCCGGTGATTTCTCATGGAATATGAATGGAGCCAGCGAGAGGGATCGAACCTCCGACCTGCTGATTACGAATCACGCCCGTTGGGGCTCTAATTGTAAGTGGAATAATCTCTTACCGGGCTGCCTTTGCAGATTTTGCTCGCTTTTTCTTCATTCCGGCCGAGGGATCCTATACTCCACCCTTCGACTGGGAGGCTGGTAAACGATATCCTCGTACCCACCCGCTCTCCTGAACCACAGCTTGACTTGCTCAATGAAACCCGTGACTACCAGGAAGACCCCCTTCAGGATCACCCCCGGGCCGGCTTTGCCAAGGACCTTCGCGTACAATCTCATCGCCTTCCGGGCCTTGATCCTGGCGGCCCCGTTGGGTGCGAACAAGAGGGCAGGCAGCAGGACGGGGCGCAGGTTCATGGCGATCTTCTGGAGACGTCTGATCCTCTGGCCCATGAACACGTCGTCAGCGGCATGGTCGCTCTTCTCGTATCGCAGACTCTCGGGGTTCCAGACAAGCGATTCCGCCTCCCTCCGTGTTCGATCGGCCTCGGCCTTCGCATAGCCCCGGATGGCGGTGATGGCCATATTGAGGATGCCGGGACCGCTGACGTCGTACTTCTTCCTGAACGCTTCTTTCAGCAGACTAGCCTGTTCCTTTGGATCGCCGATGTGCGGGTGGTTCCAGTTCAGTTCTCCCGCGCCGTGGTGGAAGCGCCAGTGGATGTCCTTGAGCCTTCCCTCGCCGGCAAGTCTTGCGTACAAGCCGGTGCATGGGCTGTGTGTGTAGTTCATGAACTGGGTCATGTCGGAACCGAGACCGACGATCCAGTCGATGTCTTCCCGGATGGCCGCTCGGTCGTGGTGGTCAAGGAAAAGGATGCCGGACGTTATCACCGAGATGCCGTTTTCCTGGAGTTGGGCGATCAGCTTGCCGATGTCGATATCCTTAAGCTTCGCATGGGTGTTGGCCTTTGACTCGACACCGATCCAGATCATGTGGACGCCGAGTCTCACGAGGAAATCGATGCCCACATCGGTGATCACCTCGGCCGAGGAGAAGATGTCGAAGACGTAGGCCTTCCCCTCGGCCTCCAGCCGGGCCAGAAGCTCCCTGGCCCGTTGGGGCTTCTTGAGGAAATTCTCATCAATAATGGTAAATCCCCTTGAACCCAGTTCCTTGTCGGACTTCAGACAGGCATCGAACACCTGGGCCCCGGTCGACATAAAGGGCACATACTCATTGCCGTACTTGAAGGAGGTGGCGCAGAACTCACAGGCATTGTTGCACCCCACCCCGGTGAGCAGGATCGACCCCTTCGTGGGAGTTCTTGCCCCGTAGATGTACTCGTAAGCTGGGCCAAAGAGGGCAGGATGCACGATAGGTGCCGATGGGTCTTCCCCGAAGTACCGCCTCAGCCACTCCACACCCTCGCCTTCGCAGACGCCGTCGTGGGGAACGATGGTCTCCAGGGCTGGGACCATGGTGCCGAAGCCGCCCAGTATGATCTTCATCTCCGGGTGCTTAGATCTGATGTGCTCGGCCATCCTTCGAGCCTTTAGGATGTTGGGGACGATGAAGGAGATGCCCACGTGGGTGTAGCCCTTTTTCAGTTCCCCCGTGAATTCTTCCCAGGTGGGAAAATCGAGAACAGTTGCAGGCACCGAGACATTCTCCGCGAGCAGGTACAGCGGGAAGCTCCAGTAGGACTGCCGGGGCGAGTGGACTCCCTGCTGCCTCGTGATCTGGTTGTTTAAGAGTTCCATCTGCATTCCATTTCCCTCGGCGTAATCGTCCCTCACCCCGAAGGGCCCGAAGACAGAAACCAGAAGAAGCTTTATCGAGTTCATGTGAATTCATCCCCGTTGTCGACGAATCACTTCGAAATAGCAGTTGACCTATTAATAGGATGCCAAGGCAGGAATGTCAAATCCTCCCACTATTCGCCGCGCTCCGCGATTGTGCCACATGGGAGGCTAATTCCATGCTTTGGGGGGGGGCAAACACATGCAAAGTCGTTACTCCGGCCCGACCTATAAGCTATGATTTTGTTGCTTTATAGAGTTGGAATCGCTGGAGCCAGCGAGAGGGATCGAACCTCCGACCTGCTGATTACGAAGCAACTGGCCTAGCGTTTCATCCAGCTGATAATAAAGGCGTTAGATGGGTCGGAAAATCGATTGTGCTTAGATTGTGCACACCTGAGGCGCCGTTCGATCATTTCGCCAAACGTCCGACTTCCGATACGACCGAGACGAGAAGGTCCGGCTGGCTAAACGGGATCATGTGGCCGCTCTTCTCGGCGACGACCATTGTGGCGCCCTTGATCGATGCCGTCAATCGCTCGTGGGACTCCCGCCAGGCCTTCTGTTCCTCCGGCTTGGGGAGGAAAGCGATCCCGGCGGTGATCACTCTAGCCGGGATGCCTTCCGGGATGACGGCCTTGCGCGCGACTTATTAACCTCTTCCGGCCCGCTTATTCATGACACCCGGCCCGCCTCTTTCAGTCCCAGTCCGGACGCGTCCATCCAATAGACGCCGAAGGTGCCCCGGTCGTACTTCAGGAAAAAGAAGAATTTCCCGTCCGGGGAGACGTACGGGCAAACCGCGCCAGCCGGAGTCTCCAAGCGCCTGGCGGACTTCCAGCGGCCGTCCTCCCCTCGGAAGCTGACCCAGATGTCGGAATCGCGCAGGAAGATCAGGTATCGGCCGTCTGGAGCGACGAAGGGGCTGCCCTCATGGGCCTCGGAGTTGACCGCCGCGTCGAGGCTGACTGGATTCGCGAACCCTCCTGCCCGGGGTTCGGCCGCGAACACGTCGTCCAGGCCCTTTGAGCCACGCCGCTCGGAGCCGAAATACAGGATCCCCGCGGCGTCGACGGACACCTGCCAGTGGAGGGGCGCGTCATTGACCTCGGGGCCGAGCGGGAACGGTTCTCCCCACCCGCTGGCCGTCCGTTCGACGCCCCAGACTCGCTCTCGTCTCGGGTCCCCCGGCCAGCGCGGACGATCGGAGTTGAAGTACAGCTTTCGGTCATCGGGAGACAGCTTCGGACCATCCCCGCCCTCGTTCCGGGTGAAAGGCACCGCTTCGGGCTTCGTCCAGCCGTCGTTCTTACAGATCGTCACGTAGATCCGATCGTTGGACCAATAGATCTCCTTGCCGTCCCGAGAGATCGTCACTGTCGCGTGTTTGGATACGACGATCCCTGGCGCGAAAAGCTCCGGAGTCGTTCCCGGAAGCTTCTGACCAAGATAAGGACCCGTGAGCTTGTCCGGCGACTGGGCCGAAGCCGAGATAACGAGGGATGACAAGAGAACCAGAATGCATTTCTTCATAGGGTTGCCTCCAGATCAAGAGGATATATGCCTTCCCATCTTTGCTTCTTATTTCGCAGCAGCTTTCAGGCCAAGTCCACCCCTGGTAGGGCAAGGGTTTCCGTAAAGCGGCTTTACATATCGATCTCCTTCGTTACTTCGCCGGAGGCGCCTGGGGGATAGTGTTATCAAACGGCCGGACGAGAACGTTGATGACCTTCCATTGGCCGTCGAGGAGCTGGAGCTGGAGATAGGCCGTTCCCATGGCCGTCTGGGCGACGGCGAAGGCCATGCCGTCCATCATATCGAGGATCCGAACCTCGGCCTTTCGGGCGTTCTCCGGCGCCAGGCCGAGCTTGGCCTTGACCGGCTCCAGGATCCCGGAATAGCGCGAACGCATGACGAAGGACACATTAGCCTCGGCGGTCGCCATCGACATCAGGGTCACCTGGTTGGTTTCCGGATGAAGGACTTTTTCCAGCCCGGCGGCGTCGCCGGAGAGCCGGCCCTCGGTATAGTCGAGCGCGGCCGCCTGGGCCGCCGGACGCTCCTTCTCGGCGTCGAAGCCGGGCACGACCTTCCCCTGGGGAGGCGTGTCCAGGCCGAGGGTCCAAAGGACGTTGATGATCTTCCACTGGCCATTGACCTTGATCATCTGGAGATAATCGCACCACATGGCGGTTTTCACTTTGACGCAGGCGACGTCATCCTTGATTTCCAGGACGGCGGTCTCCGTCTTCCGCTTGTCGGGATCGAGGAAAAAGCGTTTCGTCCGGGCGGGTTCGATGAGATCGCTGAACGTCGAATATCTCGCCGCCAATCCCATCGCCGGCGACCTGCGCATGAAGATGAGCTTGGTCAGGTCCGGATGGAGGGCTCTTTCCATGCGGCCGGCATCGCTCGAATAGGCGCCGTCGCTGTAGTCAAGGGCGGTATTGATGACCGCCTGTTCCCGGGGATCGGGGGTGTGCCCGGCCTGGGCCAAGGCGAAAACAGCGGCCAGGACGAGCGCGAATGCTGGAGCCACCAACCTCATTCTCATCTCTTTCTTCTCCTTTATGGGATGGCTGAAGCCCCCTCGGGATCCCCAGCCTCGCGACTGACGATAAGAGACGGAAGCCCTCCTGGCAATAGGACTTTGTTCCTTTTCGGCGAATTCCGGCCCATATGGGACGAAATGCCTATAGGAGGCGATAGGACAGAGGGCCTGGCCCGCGAAGCGTCTTTTCGGCTATAATCCGATTCTATGGCACACTTGAAGATCGCCTATTACTTCCTGGTCCTTCTAGTCGGGGCCGCGGCCATCGCCTACGCCGCCCTGATGAGCCGGGCCTACCGTCTCCCCTTCCTCAGGCTTTTCGCCTGGTTCCTCGGCTTCAACAACGGCCTGGCCCTGATCAACCTGACCTCGGCATACGCCTGTGCCAATCTCCTTGGGTTCTGCGCCATTGGCCGTTATACCGTCCTTGCCGGGATCCTGGGCCCGGCCGCCCGGCTCTCCCAGTTGGGGATCATCTATTCCCTGTTCGCTGTTGTCCGAGGATTCGTAGGCCGTCGTCTCTCCCGTACGTTCAACAGGACGTTCGGGATCGCCGCGGGGCTCTTGCTGGCCAGCTATATCGTCACGTCTCTCTTGCCTCGCGGAAGCATACTGTGGCTCTGGACCGCCCGTGTCCAACTCGGGGTCTTCGCCCTGGGTGTTTTGGCGATACTCGGCGTCCTGCTCAGGCTCGTCCTCGAGTCCCGGAAGATCCAGAACTCCGCGGAGCGCAAAGCGGCCCGGTCATTCGGGATCTCTTACCTCGTGATCTACGCCGTTTTCGTTCTCACCTTCTGGCTACCTAACGCGGTCCAGTTCCCTCCCAACGCCCTGGCTCTTCTGGCCATCAACCTTTTCCCCTTGTTCTGGTTCCGGAAGCCGTTCGCCGCAGCTTACGCCACGACGGCGGCGTCCGCGGACGACCGAGAGGCCCTCGAGCGATTCTGCCGGACGCGTGGCCTCACGCCGCGGGAGGGCGCCATCCTTGAGCGCATCCTCCGGGGCCGAAGCAACGCCCAGATCGAGAAGGAACTCTTCATCTCGATCCACACGGTCAAGAATCACATCACCAATATTCACCAGAAATTGGGTGTTCGGAGCCGCTGGCAGCTCATCAGCCTCTTCCACGCCGGCTGGCAGACCCGGCCCTCACCCGAGCCGCCATCGGAAATGCAAGCACTACCGCGTAATGGCCTTCGCCCGCAATAACGGCACATCACTGGGCCGGCATTCCGCCCAGCCGAAGTGAGCGGGAGCCGGGGCGGCTCGAACGACCTTTGCCGCCACCCGGCTCGCGGCTCAAGTCATTAGTTTCCTCAGGGCAATAGGGAGAAAAGACGTGGCGTTCCCGAGAGGATTCGAATGGGAGGAATCCGTGGAGCCAGCGAGAGGGATCGAACCTCCGACCTGCTTATGACGAACCAACTGCACGAGCGTTTCAAGTTTCGGATAACAATGATATTAGATGGGCTACAAAATCGATTGTGCTCAGGTTGTGCTCACCTGCGGCGCTCATCCTGAAGCGTCAGATCCGGGGGCCGGAGCCGCCGGGAACCGATGCTCCGGCCGATATCAAAGCCCCCCGCCCAGCACCTTGAAGAGGGTGACTTGATTGGACCGGCGGGCCAGCCGGGTGGCGACGAGGGATCTCTCGGCAAGATAGAGGGCCCGCTGATTGATGAGGACCCCGAGATAGCTGTCGATGCCTTCTTTGAAGAGGGCTTCGGAAAGACGGTAGCTCTTGTCCAGCGCGCCCACCAGCGATTCTTGAGCATCCAGCTGATCCACGAGGGTCGACCGCAGGGCCAACGCGTCGCCGGTTTCCCGGAAGGCGGCCTGGATGGCTTTCTCGTACTCGGCGACGGCGATATCGCGGTCCACTTTGGCGCCCTTGAGATTCGCCTTGAGGGCTCCGCCGGCGAATATCGGTTGGGCGATCTGCGCCGAGTAGCTCCAGGCCCCCGTCCCGGACTGGAACAGATTGGACAGTCCGGGTGCCACGGTGCCCAGGGCGCCCGTCAGTGAGATCCGCGGGAAGAATGCCGCGCGCGCCGCGCCGATGTTGGCGTTAGCGCCCATGAGGCGGTATTCGGCCGCCACGATGTCGGGCCGCCGCAGGAGGATCTCCGAATCCAGGCCGGCGGAGATGTCCTTGAGTTCGGCCACCGCGGCCAGCCCTCCGGGCAGCAGCTCGTCCGGGATCTGCGTCCCGGCGAGGAGGTTCAGGGCATTGATGTCCGTGGCGACGAATCCGGAGTAGCGGGCCACATCCACGCGGGCGGCTTCCACCTGGCTCTGGGATTGGCTGAGGGTCAGGTCCGAGGCGACGCCTGCGTCCCGGCTCTTCAGGATCAGGTCATAGGAGGTCTTTTGGGCCTCGAGCGTGGCCCGGGCCAGGTCGAGGGATTCACGGTCGGCGGCCAGCAGCAGGAATCCGTTGGCGACGGCGGCCACCAGGGAGATCTGCACGGCCTTCCGCCCCTCGACGGTCGCCAGGAACTGGTCCAGGGCCCTGGCATTCAGGCTGCGGAGACGGCCGAAGAGATCGATCTCCCAGGACGCCGTGCCCAGGACGTTGTACTGCCCGACCGTGTAGCTCTCGTCGGTCGACGACATCTGTCGAGGGATGCCGGTGTTCTCGACGCCGGCCACCGCCGCGACGCTGGGATACAGGTTCGACCGCTGGATCCTGTAGAGGGCCTGCATGCGATCGACATTGAGCGCCGCGATCCTCAGGTCGCGGTTGTTGGCCAGAGCCAGCTCGATGACGGCCCGAAGGCCCGAGTCGGTGAAGAACTCCTGCCAGGCCAGCTCGGAGGCCGCCGGCAACCCGGTTGTCGCGGACGCGGCGGCCGATGGGGCGGCCCCTCCGGGCAGAGCGGCCGGAACGGGGGCTTCGGGCCGCTTATATTTCGGGATCATCGTGCACCCGCCCAGGAGGAGGACCGCCAGCCCCAATGAGATTGTCTTCTTGTTAGGCACCTTACTTCTCCTTCGACAGCGGCTCAGTATTCAACTCCTTCGGGGCGTTTCGCCGGCCCATCCCGGAAAGCTTTTCGATCAGCACATAGAAGAGGGGCGAGAAGACGACGACCAGTACGGTCGCCGTGATCATCCCGCCCAGGACGCTCGTGCCGATGGCGTTCTGCGAGCCCGACCCGGCCCCGGTGCTCACGGTCAGGGGCAGGACGCCGAAGCCGAAGGCCAGCGAGGTCATGAGGATCGGGCGGAAGCGCAGCTTCGCGCCCTCGAGCGTGGCGCTGATCAGGTCCATGCCTGCTTCCACCCGGGCTTTCGAGAACTGGACGATCAGGATGGCGTTCTTGGCCGTCAGCCCGAGGGTGGTCAGCAGGCCGATCTGGAAATAGACGCCGTTGGACAGGCCGCGCATCGAGGTGGCGATGACGCCGCCGATCGCGCCGAGAGGCAGGGCCATCAGGACCGAGACGGGGATGGCCCAGCTTTCGTAAAGCGCCGCCAGGCACAGGAAGATGACGAAGATGGAGAACGCATAGAGGAGGCCCGTCTGGGAGCTGGACTGCCGCTCCTGGTAGGACAGGCCGGTCCAGTCGAAGCCGATCCCGGCCGGCAGCTTGGCGACGGCTTCTTCCATGGCCTTCATGGCCGTGCCCGTGCTGACCCCAGGCGCGGGCTGGCCCTGGATGTTCATGGCAGGGAACCCGTTGTAGCGCTCGAGCCGCGGCGAGCCCGACGTCCACCGGGTCGAAGCGAAGGCGGACACCGGGACCATCTTTCCGGCGTTGTTCCGGACGAAGAGCCGTTCCAGGTCCTGGGGCAGCATGCGATAAGGCGCGTCGGCCTGAACGAAGACCCGCTTGATCCGTCCGGCCTGGATGAAGTCGTTGGCGTAGGAGCTGCCGAAGGCGGCCGCGATGGTGTTGTGGATCGACGTGATGGGCACGCCCAGCGCGCCCGCCTTGTCCCAATCCACGTCGACCCGGTACTGCGGCACGTCCTCCAGACCGTTGGGGCGGACGCCGGTCAGCCGGGGATCCTTGGCCGCCATCCCGAGCAGCTGGTTGCGGGCCGCCGTCAGGGCCTCATGGCCGAGGCCGGCCATATCGAGCAGCTCCAGATCGAAGCCGGAATTCATGCCCAGCTCGGTCACGGCCGGCGGAGCCAGGACGTACACCGAGGCGCCGCGAAGGCCGGACATGGCCCTGTTGGCCCGGGCGACCACGGCCTTGACCCGGAGGGCCTTGCGGGAGCGGAACTCCCAATCCTTCAAGCGGACGAAGACCATGCCGACGTTCTGGCCGCTGCCGGCGAATCCCGAGCCAACGACGGCCATGGACGAGTCGACCGCCTCCCGTTCGCTCTCCGCGAAATAATGACGGACCTCGTCCATGACGGCCTTCGTCTGCTCGAACGTGCTGCCTCTCGGCAGGGTCACCTGGCAAAGCAGGCTCCCCTGGTCCTCGTCGGGCAGGTAGGAGGTCGGCATCCGGAAGTACAGGAACCCCATCAGGGCGGCGATCACGAGGAAGGCGGCGATGTAGCGTCTCCTCTTGGCCAGGGCGTGGCCGATCAGGCGCATATAGGCGTCGCGCAGGCGGGAGAAGCCGCGGTTGAACCGGCGGAAGAACGGGCGCAGGAGGCGGAAGGTGGTCTCCGAGGTGTCGTGTCCGGCGGCCACGGGCTTGAGCAGCGAGGCGCAGAGGACGGGCGTCAGGATCAAGGCCACGACGACGGACAGGAGCATGGCGGAGACGATGGTCACGGAGAATTGCCGGTAGATGACGCCGGTCGAGCCGGCGAAAAAGGCCATCGGGACGAACACCGCCGAGAGGACGAGCCCGATGCCGATCAGGGCGCTCGTGATCTGGCCCATGGACTTGGCCGTCGCCTCCCGGGGCGAGAGGCCTTCCTCGGACATGATCCGCTCCACGTTCTCGACGACGACGATAGCGTCGTCGACCAGCAGGCCGATGGCCATGACCATGGCGAACATGGTCAGCATGTTGATGGAGTATCCGAACAGCGCCAACAGGGCGAATGTTCCCAGGAGCACGACGGGGACGGCGATGGTCGGGATGAGCGTCGCCCGGAAGTTCCCCAGAAAGAGCCACATGATGAGAAAGACCAGCAGGACCGCGATGAGAAGGGTCTTGATGACCTCGTTGATGGAAACCCGGATGAAGGGGGTCGTGTCGTTCAAGTACGCGACTCTCATGCCGTTCGGGAAATACGGGCTCATCTCCTCCATCTTCTTCTTGACGGCCGCGGCCGTATCCATGGCGTTCGCGCCCGCGGCCTGCCGCACGGCCAGGCCGCCGGCCGGCTTGCCGTTGAAATAGACCTCGGCATTGTAGTACTGGGTCCCCAGCTCCGTCCGTCCGACGTCCCTGATCCGCACGACCGAGCCGTCCGGGTTCGTACGCAGGGGGATGGCGGCGAACTCGTCGGGCTTCTGGAGCATGTTCTGGACGATGATCGACGCGTTCAGGCGCTGGCCCGGCACGGCCGGCATGCCGCCGAACTGGCCGGCGGAGACCTCGACATTATACGATCTCAGGGCCGTGACCACGTCCTGGAAGGTCAGCCGGAAATCCGTGAGCTTGTCGGGATTGATCCAGACGCGCATGGCGTAGTCGGAGCCGAAGGCGGACACCTCGCCCACGCCCGGCACCCGGGCCAGGACCTTCTCCAGATTGGATTTCGCGTAATCCATCAGGTCCTTGCCGTCCATGCTGCCGTCTTCCGAGCTCAGGCCGACGATGAGCAGATAGTTCCGGGTGGACTTGCTGACCGTCACGCCCTGGGTCTGGATGACGGACGGCAGGTTGGCCATGGCCATCTGGAGCCTGTTCTGGACCTGGGCCCAGGCCAGGTCGGGGTCCGTCCCCGGGGCGAAGGTCATCTCGAGACGGGACGCGCCCGACGAGTCGCTCGTGGCGGACATGTAGAGCAGATTGTCGAAGCCGGTCATCTTCTGCTCGATGATCTGCGTCACGCTGTTCTCCACCGTCTCCGCCGAACCGCCGGGGTAAAAGGCGGAGATGGCGATGGACGGCGGAGCGATCGGGGGGTACTGCGAGATGGGCAGCGTATAGATCGCCAGGAGCCCGCCGGCCATCATGGCGATGGCGATGACCCAGGCGAAGACGGGGCGGTTCAGGAAGAACTTCGATATCATTTCGGACCTCCGTCGACTGGCGTCCGGGCCGTTACTTCGCGCCGGGCGCGCCGAAGGGGACAACCTTCACGGTCGCGCCTGGCCGGACCCGGAGCTGGCCCTCGACGACGACCCGGTCTCCGGCCGCCAGCCCCGTTCTGACGAGCCACCGGTCTCCGATGGTCCGGTCGAGCTCGAGGCGCTTTTGTTCGATCTTGTTCTCGCCGTTCACGGTCAAGGCGTACGGATTGCCCTTGGTATCGCGGCTGACCCCCTGCTGGGGGACAAGGAGGGCCCGGTCGTTCACGCCTTCCTCGATGGCCGCGCGGACGAACATGCCCGGGAGAAGGAGAACGTTGGGATTGGGGAAGACGGCCCGGAGGGTCACCGAACCCGTGGTCGGGTCCACCGTGATGTCCCGGAACTGAAGGACGCCTTCCAGGGGGTAAGGCGTCCCGTCCTCGAGCTTCAGACTGACCTTGCTCCAGGCCTCTTTGTCCTGCTTGAGCTGTCCGCTCTCCATGTTCCGCCGCAGGCGAAGGATCTCGGCGCTCGATTGGATCACATCCACGTAGATGGGATCCAATTGCTGGACGACCGCAAGGGGGGTTCCCTGGTAGGCGTTGACCAAAGCGCCGACCGTGACGCTGGAGCGACCGATGCGGCCGGAGATGGGCGACTTGATGGGCGTGTATTCGAGGTTGATGCGGGCGCCGTCCAGGGCCGCCCGGGCTGACGCCACGCTCGCTTCTGCCGTCGCCAGGGCCGCTGCGGCGTCGTCATAGTCCTGCTGACCGACGGCGTTGATGGCCACGAGGTTCTTGAAGCGCTCGGCGCGGGAGCGGGCGGACGGGACGCGGGACTCGGCCACGGCCAGCGCGGCCTTGGCTTGATCGAAGGCCGCCTGGTACGGCGCAGGATCGATCTGATAGAGGATGCTCCCCGCCCGGACGTTCGAGCCTTCCGTGAACAGGCGCTTCTGGAGGATGCCGTTCACCTGCGGCCGGATCTCGGCGACCAGATAGGCCGTCGTGCGGCCGGGCAATTCGGTCGTCAGCGCCAGCCGTTCCGTTTGCAGGACGACGACGGCGACCTCGGGGACGGCCACGGGCATGGGCTTGGACTTGCAGGCGCCCGCCAGGGCTGTCGCCGCGAGAAGGCCCAGCGCGATCAGTCGCCCCGGGGCGCGATGGATGGGGCCGTAACAGTTCCGATCCAAAGGAAGCATGGGGGATCTCCTTCGTGTATGTCTATAAAGGGTCATCGGTCGTTTCCAGTCTCGGGAATGACGGGGCTTTCGCTCGAGCGGGGACTTTAGCGTCCCTTCGAACCTTTCTGCTGCCTGGGATCCGCCAAGGGGCGGTCCAGCATCTCGAAAGCGGCCTTGATCAGATCCTCTCCACTCAGGTTGAATCTCTTGAGCAGGAACTTCTCCTCCACGGCGACCATCCTGACCAGTCCGAGGATCATGCTGACGAACACCACCGTCGCCTTGACCGGATCGACGTCGGGCGGGAGGGAGCCATCGGCGATGCCGCTCCGGATCGCCTCGACGCAGAACGCATAGAGTTCTTCACCGTCACGGATCAGGGCCTTGATCAGCGGGCCGCCGCGGTCGATGTCCGGGATCGGGCACGATGGGCCGTCGTGCTGATAGAACAAGGCCTTGAAGTGGTGAGGATGGCGCTCGTAGAATGTCAGCAGGGCCTGGCCTATCGCCCGGACCTTTTCCCTACCGGTCGGGGATTTGGCGATGGCCTCGCGGAACAGCTCCGTCAGGAAATGCAGGCCGCGTTGGACGATGGCGACATAGATCTCCTCTTTGTTCTTGAAATAGAGGTAGATCGTGCCCTTGCTCAATTCGGCGGCCTCGGCGATCTCGTCGATGGTCGTGACGGGGAACCCCTTGGTGAAGAAGAAACGTTCGGCCGCGTCGACGATGCTATCCCGGCGTTGCTGCTTGTCGCGTTCGCGGCGGTCGGCGATGGTCATTAAGAGGCCTGTCCTTTCATACCGGGGGATCGATTATATACTCAAGAATAGTTAATGACCGACAGTCATTAGTTGGACATGGTACTACTTTTGCGGCAAATGTCAATTGAGCCCGCTCTCTCCCGGGCAGGTCAGAAAAGAATGTCGGCCGATCCCGGGGAGACTCCATGGAGCCAGCGAGAGGGATCGAACCTCCGACCTGCTGATTACGAACCAACTGGCGTAGCGTTCCATCTTGCTGATAAGAAAGATAAATAACCGGGGCGAAAAATCGAATGTGCTCAGATTGTGCACAACTGCAGAGCTAATACTCGCCCTCCTTCTGCTTGCGTCCCAATGATAAAAAAACCGTAGCCGGCTAGTTCAAGAGGTCCCGCGCTCCGGCAACATGGACCACGAGCCCTCCGAAACGACGCTCATAAGCTTTCCGGATCCCCGGGCAGACAAGGTAATTCCGGCCGCCGGGATAGGACGCGCGGAATACGGCGAGGGAGGACGGATCGAAGCGGTCGGGATTGACCTTGCATTCGACAGCATCGACCTCTTTGCCGCGGCGGACGACAAAATCCACCTCCCGGCCGGATTTATCGCGCCAGTGGAACAGCCCTTCTCCCCCGGTCGCCGTCCGCAAAATGTCCAGAACGAGATGCTCCCAAAGGAGCCCGCGGTCATCATCCCGGATATCCTTCCATCCCCGCACGTAGGCGACGAAGCCCGTGTCGAATCCGTAGACCTTGGGCCGCTTCAGGAGCTCCCTTCGTCCGCCGCCGTGGTAGGGAGGCAAGATCGATAGCGCGCACGCGATGCTCATGGCCTCCAAATAGACTTTGACCGTCTGCCGGCTGATGTCGCATTCCCGCGAGAGCGCGGTGTAGTCGGCCAGCCCGCCGCTTGTCCTGAGCATGAGACGGAAAAGATCGAGAAAGCCCGTTCGTTCCCTGACGGCGAAAAGCTCCTGGATGTCCCGGGCGTAAAAGCTGTCCATCCATTCCGAGAACAGCGTTTCGTCCTTCTTAGGACTGAGCAGGAACTCGGGGAGGCCGCCGTGATGAAGCCGGCGATCGAGATCGGCGATGCCGAAGTCGTCCTCGCATTCGGACCAGAGAACGGGCGTCAACTGGAGGACATGCTTCCGGCCGGTCAGAGTGTCACGGAACTTGCGCGTCGCGGCCAGCGTGGACGAGCCGGTAGCAAGGATGCGGAGTCCGGGAAAAGCGTCGGCGGCGATCTTCAGGATGCGGCTGGGGTCGGCCAGCCTGTGGACCTCGTCGAGGACGATGACGGCGGCTTCGGGTTGGGCCCGGAAAAAAAGCTCGGGATCCTCGAGCCGCCGCGAGTCGGAGGGCAGGTCGCAATTAATGTAGACAGCCTCGGGCAGCATCCTCGCCAGGGTCGTCTTTCCGACGCGGCGGACCCCGGCCAGCCAGACGATAGGGCGCTTTTTCCAAGCGTCATGGATACGCTTCAGCCAATAGGGACGGTCCATCATGAAATCATATTTAACATATAGGCGACTAATTGTCAATTATTATTTCATTAAACAGACCTCTCCCCTTCCGGACAGGGAACTCAGGCGGTGAATCGCTTATGCGCTAATGGGGGGGAAATCGTTGGAGCCAGCGAGAGGGATCGAACCTCCGACCTGCTGATTACGAACCAGCTGACCTAGCGTTCCATACTACAGATAATAAATGGCTTCCACGAGGTGCAAAATCCGTTGTGCTCAGATTGTGCTCACCTGCGGTGCTGTCCCGATTTGTTGATCCGCTGCACATCAGCCCGGCCTACACCATCTGCCGTCCTCGTCACCCCCTCATTCGACATTCCTTCACTGCGCGACTCGCTGCTCCATGCCTCCCTGCTGTAAGCAGCCCTGAGCCGCCGAACGCTGCGGATCAGGCGCGGCTATTTGCCGTCGCCTGCATACGGCTTGTTCGTCATTCCGACATATCTATGATTCCCATTGTGGCGAGTACACCTAAGACAACTAGGCCTAGGCCAAGAATACCATATAATATCCTCGCTCCGTTTCGTGTAAGGATCTTGACCATGAACCTTGCCTTGCGCGCGTTCATGAACCAATCCCAATTGCATATCGCACCTAACATTGAGAATGCCCCAGCAGCGACAAAGATCAAACCGACTGGATTCATGCTCCCTTATCTCCTTTCTGTGACGAACGAATTAGGATCACGAGACTGGCTGAACGGACGGGAGCGCCGAAGAACGCGACCGCCGTGAAGGCAGTTCTCGTACATCCGATGGTTAGATGGCCAACAGACGAATAGCCAATAAACCTTTGCCATTCGAAAATCCCTTTGATCGGCATGTTAGACGCTCGGACTCGGACTGTTGCGGACGATTCGCTGATGACGCAGCCACGGAACCAGCACCCAAGGACTGAACCAGGTGGCCACGGTTTTCCAAGTGCCATTTGTTTTGGGCACCTGCAAGCTGGCCGTCGCGGGGTTTCCGAACACGTACGACTCCACAATCCGAGAACGACCGGAGAGTACGCCGGTCAACGCCTCCAGAAACCGATCGAACACTTGCTGCTTGCCACAGGGAAACCACTCCACCCGGAACCGCGAGACATTTAGGTGTAGCTCGTCGCAGTTCTGAAGGTTGATGCTCACCTCGAAGGGCAGGCCAGGCTGCACCGGAAACTCCGCGATCGCATCAACATTCGGATCGGAGTGACTGACCTCCATTACGAGATTAGGGAACGAGCATCGTATGACCACGATGACTTCGTCAAACCTCTCCGTTTCGATCTTCCTGGTTTGGAGCCAGCGAGAGGGATCGAACCTCCGACCTGCTGATGACGGATCATGCCCGTAGCGGCGCTAATTGTAAGCGGGAAAATCTCTTAGCGGACATTTCTTTGAGAACTCGTCTTCTTTTTGTCCACTTTTGGCCCTGACCCGAAGGACCCCCCGTCGGGGAGGTAACGCGTCCCCTGCCAGTAGCGACATCCCTTTTCGGTGTTCAACGCATTGAGCGAGAGGGGTGAACGATGTTACCGGCTAAACGTCTTTCGACAGAGCGCGATCGCGTCTTGCCACTTGGCGAGATAAGTTCCCTGGATGACCTTGAACCACGCATAATATCCTTCGCCCGCAGGGTAGTCGTGGTGACCTTGAAGGATGTAGACAAGGTCGTCATCGGCAAAAATGATGATCTCCCATCCCTGGTCAAGGTCATAAAACGGTTTCTGTAAGTCGCCCATCGGGATTTGAAAGTCATCACGAATGAGGTTTCGTTCAGCGTGATCCCACCATGGAAAGTCCGCAATGTATCCCCGAGTATGGCTAAAGAAGTGCACATGGTATCCGAACGCCGATCTCCCCTGGGTTTTCACGTCCTCGAGCCGAACCTCGAAATCGTCGATCAATGGAAAATCGGCAAAAGGCAAGTTCTCCATTGCCGGTGGGTTTCCTCGGTCCATTCCATTAATGCGCAGGGGTATCTCGTTACGCCAGAAAGGAGGCCTCTGGCTCTGCGAATAGACAGGTCCGCCTAACACTTCAAATTCGTAGGCTTCACCGGAAGTGAGAGATACATCTTTTTGTGAAGAATGATGGCGGACTTTTGTTCGCATTGATTTCACCAGGGCGAAGCCGAGCGAAAGGACCAGGGCGGCCGTGAGCCCGACCGCAAGAACGGATTTCTTCATGGGATCCTCCCTCTGCCAACCACGACCTGGGCGCAGAGCCCGCGCCGCCCACCGAGAGCTAATATCGTATCCTCAGCCGACCGGCGAGGTCAACTTGCCGGGAGGCGGCCAATTCTTGTTGTCGAGTTTGTGTCGAGTTGAGCGCTGAAAACGACTTAATAAAGCTTAATCCGACTGAAAGCACTATTTACTACGGAGAGCATGCAACTCGCTGATGTTCTTGAGACAACAGAGGAAAATCGTTGGAGCCAGCGAGAGGGATCGAACCTCCGACCTGCTGATTACGAATCAGGCCCGGCGGCTCCACCTTCATAGGCCGTCAGGACGATTCGACAGCCAATCGGCATAGCTACGATGCGCCTCTCGGCGATCTGCTGGACTTCGATAGATCAGGTCTGCGCCTCCGTCATAAGGCGCATAGACAACTGCGCGTTCCATGTTAACGACGACGCCGGTAATCTTTTCGTCAGCAACCGCCAAGATGAATCCATCCAAAACGCCCGGCCGCCAGACAACAGAATAACCATAGATACACATCGGGCACCCGAAACAGCCCTCTTCATCATACCAAAGACGCTCAGGCAGACGACCGATCCGGTAAGGGGTGACATCAAGCCCCGCGGCCCGACGGAGACGTGCGGGAACGTCTCGTCGGCAGTAATCCCAGAGAGTAACGACGCACGGCGTGCCAAGTCCGAACATGTCATTGGCTACCGTATTGTGTCGCCTGAGGATCTCGCGCCGCTCCCTTTCAGTCGTCGCATACCTCTTCGACTTGGGCAGACTATGAATTCGCAGCCATCTCTCCCCATAGGCTTTGCGCAGGAGGAATCCGATGGGTGGAGCGTCTGGGTACCACCTTTCCCAGATCCGTAAGAAGTCGGCCGGAGGGCGGCCCACTTTCGGCTCAGGTGGCTTTGGGTTAGCTCTTCCCATCACGAAGCGATTTTAATCCGGGCCTCCGGCAGAAGTCAAAGCCGCGGAATGGATCAGGGCGGAGTTCTGTGGAGCCAGCGAGAGGGATCGAACCTCCGACCTGCTGATTACGAATCAGCAATCTATATGGGGAGGAAGGTCATCTGCTGTCAAGTTTTTGTCGTGTTCAAAATGCGTTCCGCGTGGCACAGCCAGTTTCGGGGTAGCGAAATTCAACTACGTTTTGCCCAATGCAAGCGCGCTGAAGAACTCAACGCCGTGCTTGGCCAGTATGCGGTCCGCATCTTCAATCGGTCCATTGAGCATCTGCCGGCAGTGACTAGCCAGGTCAGCCGCCAATGCCTTTGGGAGTTTGACTTGCGCGCACTCCAAGTTCGTATCCTGGCTCCTGAGTTTCCCGCGGAGGAAGTCCAGGGCCACGGCTGTGCCTCCGCGCAACAGAAGAGCCTGGGCCAGGACATGCATATTGCGATTTACGCCCCAGGCCTTTTCAGCAAATTGGGTTTCAGCCTCGAACAAGCATCGGAGAAGGTCTAGAGAAGCCGCGTCCGGCTGAGCAAGGACTACCGCGAGGACTCGTCTCCGCAGGTCGAGATTTGCATCCGCGAATCCATCCCCATGTTCGCCATTCCAGGCAAACCGCACGAGGCTTGCGCAGTCATTCGAGTACGACCGAACGAAGCTCTCAGCGTCCATCTGTGTCTGCTAATCCTGCCGTCCTTGTTCAGTTTCTATGCGTACCGGATATGATGTTATGCTCGACCTGAGATTCAAGTCAAGAAGGCTCTGTGGGGTCGTACTCGTGTCGAGTTTGTGTCGAGTTGAGCGCTGAAAACTGCTTAAGATCGCTTAAAAGTGCTGAAAGCGGTTTTTGCAGAGCAGAGCCTGCAAGCGCTGGTTCGCTGCTTCTTTCATCTGTAATCCCACAGCAGATCCTCTTCCGCTTCTCGGATGTTGTTGGAGGAGTCTAGAACAAAGCCTTCGGCAAACATGTGCCCATATCCAAGGAGGATGTAGCGTTTGCACTGCACGACGAAAATGTCTTCATGCAATGGAGTCTTGTGGTGCCAGATGCCGAGACCCTGTTTCTTGCCACATGCTGTGAATTCTTCAGGGCTATACTCAGGCAATAACCTAAGCTGATCCGGTGCAAGCGCCATCAGTTGATTCTTTCGACGGGTCACCTTCTCGTATATTGCCTGGTCAATTGGTTTCATTTCATCTACAGCGAACAATGATTATACAGTCTGTATAATTCTGGAAATACAGATTGGCTCTTTCCATTTAAGAAGTCTCTCCTTTTTGCGCTCGGCGTGAAAGTGCCGGCCTCAGGCTCGAAATCAACCCTCCCCATCACGAAATGATGATATCGCCGACCGCCGGTGGCAGTCAACAGCGCCGGAGGCTGAATGTTCTTGGTGTCGAGTTTGTGTCGAGTTGAGCGCTGAAAACGACATAAAACTGCTTAAACCGACTTAAAGCCATTCTTGGCGTGTATCGAGCCGATCTCGTTGATTATTCAGATACAACAGAGGGGAATCGTTGGAGCCAGCGAGAGGGATCGAACCTCCGACCTGCTGATTACGAATCAGCTGCTCTACCGACTGAGCTACGCTGGCGTCTTGAGGCTCGATTAAGTTAAACGAAACGCATCCTCCTGTCAAATAAGAGGGACATGTCCTGTCTTGGGACGTGATCCCTTTCCAGCAAGAAGAAGTCAAAGAACGGGGACACGTACCGAGGCGGTACATGTCCCCCTTCGATCACTTCAGAACGAATCGCACCGTGACGGTGAAGGTCACGGGCCGGGGACGGCCGTTGACCAGGAGCGGCTCGTAGACCCACTGCCGGACCGCGTCGAGCGCCGCGTCGTCGAGGAGGGGGATGGAGCGGAGCACCCGGACGGCGGCGACCCGCCCATAGATGTCGGTGGTCGCTTCGAGAATGACCACACCTTCGACGCGGGCCTCCCGGGCGATATCGGGATAACCTGGTTCGACCCGGCGCACGAGCCTGGGGGGCCTGATGTCCCCCACGGCCATGACGGGGGTCGCCTCCGGCTTCCCGACCAGATCGTAGAGGCCGGCGCCCAGCAAATTGGCCGGGATCCCCTCCCCTGTCCCGTAATCGACACCGCCCGGGATGCCGCCTTCCATGCCGTCGGCTCCGAGGCCCTCTTCAACGATGCCCTCGGGGATGGCCAGAGGAACGAATCGCCAAGCTTCCCCCACAACGATCGGAGCCCGCCTGACCCTGACCCGCGCGCCGGGGTTCCCGGCCCTGGCCTTGGGCGGCGGCAGGGGGGTCGACGGGAGCGCCGGCACGACGATGACGTCCGAAATGTCGACCTGAGGCAGGTCCCCCACCCGCAAGAGAGGCACCGCGATCAGGAGCGTCAGCGCGACGGCGTGGATGAGCGCCGCCAGCGGCAACGCCGTGGCCCGGTCCCGCCAGTCCTTTTGCGGAAGGAACAGCGCATCTTGTAACATGATCGCCTCCTTTCGGAGCGTTCCCGGGAGCCTTTCGGCTTCCATGCTGATACAGCGGCGGGCCGGATATTCCCCGAAAGCCGGGGACGCCGGATATTCCCACGGTTCACGTCGGAGCAAGATGGGGACAGTCCCGGTACATGTCCAATTCCTCCTTCCAAAATAGGGGCGATTCGCTTACAATAGCCGTCTGTCTCGCCCCCGGGGGCCGGACTCACTCGACTGAAAGCGCCTCGACACCATGAGCATGATCATCAAGAAGCTTGAGCTTCAGGGTTTCAAGTCCTTCGCCGAAAGGACCAAGATCGTCTTCCATCCCGGCCTCACGGCCATCGTCGGGCCGAACGGCACCGGCAAGAGCAATCTCGTCGACGCCATGCTCTGGTCGCTCGGCGGGCACCGCCACAAGACCGTCCGCGGCGACCGGACCGAGGAAGTCATCTTCTCCGGCAACGCCAAGCGGCCCGCCCTCAGCATGGCCGACGCCGTCCTGACCCTGTCCGGCGACGACCAGGAGCTCGTCATCTCCCACCGGGCCTTCCGCTCCGGCGAGAACGAATACCGGATCAACGGCAAGACCGTCCGCCTCCGG
This sequence comes from Candidatus Aminicenantota bacterium, assembly GCA_963754085.1. Classification (GTDB taxonomy): domain Bacteria; phylum Acidobacteriota; class Aminicenantia; order Aminicenantales; family Saccharicenantaceae; genus RBG-16-66-30. The sequence goes on from CAVWFA010000003.1 coordinate 22,471, forward strand.
GACATCCAGGACGAGCTCTGGAAGCACGCCATCGGCGAGAAGGAATACTTCGTCATCGAGCAGGGCTCGATCGGCACCTTCGTCACCTCCAAGCCGACCGAGAAGAGGCTGTTCATCGAAGAGGCCGCCGGCACGGCGTACTACAAGGACAAGAAGCGCCAGGCCCAGTCGAAGCTCGACAGCACCGAACAGAACCTCATCCGCCTCGAGGACATCATCATCGAGGTCGAGAAGGCCAAGAACTCCCTGCAGCGCCAAGCCCAGGCGGCCAACCGCTACCGGCGCCTGCGCGAGCGGATCCGCGAGCTGACGTCCCATCACTATCAGCGGAAGCTCGTCGTCCTCGAAAAGACCCAGCAGGAAGCCTCGGCCCTCTACGAGGCGGGTCTCCTCCGCGAGAACGAGGCGACGGCCCGGTTGCGGAACGAGGAGAAGGACGCCGCGGCCCGGCGCAAGGAGCTCTGGGACCTCGAAAAGGTCCTCAAGGACGGCCAGGAGAAGCTCTTCGGACTGAAATCCCGGGCCGCCCGGACCGAGAGCGACATCGAGAGCGGCACGAAGCGGATCGAGTTCTTCGAGGAGAAGAAGAAACGGGCCCAGGCCGACCGCGACGAGCTGCTCGAGGACGTCCTCTATCTGGCCCGGGAGATCGAGGAGCTCAAGGGGCGCCTGGCCGGCCTCGAAGGATCGCTCGAGGCCAACAGAGCCGAGGTCGAATCCTCCGCGACCGGCCTCGCCGCCGCGAAAGACGCCCGCCATCGCTCCGAACAGGAGACCGAGCGCCTGCGCGGCTTCTATCTCCAGGCCCTCCAGGCCCTGACCGAGTCGAAGAACGAGAGCGCCCGGGCCGAGAAGGAGCTCGAGCTCCTCCTCCGCCAGGAAGAGAAGCTGGCCGGCCAAATGGGCGAGCACGACGGGATGCTCGTCGAGAACACCGAGCGGACGGCCGCGATCGAGCGGGACATCGCCGACGCGCGAGCCACCCGGGAGGCTCTCATCGGGCGGGCGGAGGACGTCAAGGCGGCGATCGCCGCCGCGCGTTCCGGCCTCGAGGAGTTCCGGCGCCGGCTCGATGCCCTGAGAACGCGGCGGGACGAATCGGCCTATCACCTCCAAGCCCTCCGCAAGATCGACGAGAAAGCCCGGGAGGAGAGCCCGGCCGACGAGGTCCCGGGAGGCCTCGGCATCCTGGCCGACCTCATCCGGACGAACGCCGAGAACGCCGTCCTGTTCGACGCCTTCTGGCGCGACAGCGCCCGGTCGCGCGTCGTCCCGGCCGAAGAGTTCCTGAGCGGCCTGCCGGCGGGCCTGCGCGGCAATTACCTGCTCGTGCCCGCGGCGGCCAGGCCCGCGATCCCCGCCGAAGTCCTGAGCCGGCCCGGCGTCATCGGGCAGCTCCGGAGCCTCATCGAACCCGACGAGCGGCTCAAGGACCGCCTGGCCGGGCTCGAGGACGCCGTCATCGTCGGGGAGATCGGCGACGCGGTCCGGGCCTGGCTCGAGCACCCCGGATTGAATTTCCTGACGCCCGCGGGGGACCTGCTCCTCTCCTCCGGCCTGCTCCGGCTCGGGCAGAAGGCCGAGGGCGCCGTCGCCCTGGCCTCGGAGATCCGCAAGCTCGAAGCCGAGGTCGAGCGGTTCGAAAGCGACACCCTGCCCGTCATCGCCGAGATCGGATCGAAGTCGAAGGACCTCGAAGCGATCGAGTCCGACCTGGCCGGGATCCGCGGGGAGCTCGACCAGACGGAGCGCGTCATCCAGGACCGGGAGCGCGAGCAGCGCTACGGGCACGGCGAGGGCGAGAAGATCCGCACGAACCAGTCGATCATCGGCCGCGAGCTCGACGTCCTGAGGGGCGAGAAGAGCCGCCTCGGCGAGGTCCTCCGAGGGACCGGGGAAGGCCTGGCCCGCATCGAGGCCGAGGCCCGTTCCCTCAAGGACGGCATCGAGGCGCAGGAGAAGTCCTACGCCGGTCTCGTCGCCGAGGCCGAAGGGCTCGAGCGCCGCTTCTTCGAGACCAAGGCCGGCCTCGACCTCGTCCAGGAGAAGATCAACGGCCTGAACGATCAGATCCGGGGCGCGGAAAAGCGCAAGGAGGCGGCCGGGGCCAAGATCGAGCTGCTCGAGGCCGACATCCGGCGGAGCGACGAGGACCAGGCCCGCCTGCGCGAAGAGATCGCCGGGCTCCGGGAGGGCGCCCGCGTCCTCGGCGAGGAGCGGGCCGCCGCCGAGACCGGGCTCGAGGCCACGGAGGGCGAGCTCGAGAAGGTCCGCCGGGCCCTCGAGGGCGCCGAAGGGGCCCTGCAGACGAGCCGGCAGGAGGAGGAGGCCGTCAAGAACGAGCGGGTCCGCCACGAGATCCGCAAGGCCGAGGTCGACCGCGACCTGGTCAACCTCGACGAGATGTGCTGGCAGGAGCTCAAGAAGACCCTGACCGAGCTCCGGGCGGAGGCCCGGGCGGCCGAGACCGAGCCCCCCGCCCCCCCCGCCGCGGAAGAAACCGAGGCCGAGGAGATCCCCGAGGACGAGACGGAGGAGAACGGCGCGGCGGAAGCCGCGGGACCCGGGGAAGCCGCCGCCGGCGAAGGGGCGGCCGAGGCTCCGAAAACGCGCCGGACGACGAAGAAGTGGCGGCCCCTGGCCGGGATGACCGACGAGGACGTCGAGAAGGAGCTCGAGGAATCCCGCGAGACGCTCAACCGCTTCAAGGCCGTCAACCTGATGGCCGAAGAGGAGTTCGTCGAGCAGAAGACGCGGTTCGAGTTCCTGAGCCAGCAGCGGCAGGACCTCCGCGACTCCATCACCTCGACCGTCGAGGCCATCCGCAGGATCGACGAGGAGAGCAAGGACCAGTTCCTCAAGGCCCTGGAGCAGGTCAACAAGAACTTCGGCGATCTCTTCACCGCGCTCTTCAAGGGCGGCAACGCCGAGGTCAAGCTCCTCGAGCCGGACAACCCGCTCGAGAGCGGCGTCGAGATCGTCGCCCAGCCGCCGGGCAAGCGCGTCCAGAACCTGTCGCTCCTTTCGGGCGGCGAGAAATCGCTGACCTCGCTGGCCTTCCTCTTCGCCCTGTTCCGCTACCGGCCCTCGCCGTTCTGTTTCCTGGACGAGGTCGACGCGGCCCTCGACGACGTCAACCTGGCCCGCTTCCTCGACCTCCTCAAGACGATCAAGCAACAGACGCAGTTCATCCTGATCACCCACAACTACAAGACGATGGAAGTGGCCGACTACATCTACGGCACGACCATGGCCGAGCCCAACATGACCCGGCTGCTGTCGGTGAAGCTCGAGCGGAAAGGCGGCGAGCTGCCGCCCGATCTCGAAGTCTAGCGCCGGTCGCCCCGGCCCGAAGGAGGACGGCATGTCGACGTACCTCATCATCATCCTCGCGTACCTGATCGCCCTGACGGTCCTGAACTTCATCCGCTCGCGGCGGATCAAGAGCCAGGAGCAGTTCATGGTCGCCGGCCGGAGCCTCAAGTGGCAGGTCATGGTCTTCACCCTGATCTGCACCTGGATCGGCTCCGGAACGTTCATCAGCGGGGCCGAGTTCGCCTCGAAGGCCGGCTTCTCGGCCCTGTGGCTGGCCGCCGGCGCCTGGGTCGGGATCATCCTCATCTACTTCCTGGCGGCCAAGATCCACACCTTCGGGCAGTACACGGTGGGCGACGTCCTCGAGGTCCGCTACGGCCCGGCCGCCCGCCTTTTCGGGGCCGTCGCTCTCATCCTGTCCTTCGTCTCCATCGTCTCCTACCAGTTCGTCGCCGGCGGCTTCATCCTCAACGTCATCACCGACGGCAAGATCTCCGAAGCGACGGGGACGCTCATCGCCGCCGCCTTCGTCATCCTGTTCACCGCGCTCGGCGGCATGGTGGCCATCGCCTACACGGACCTGCCGAACGGGATCATCATCGTCCTGGCCTGCCTGCTCGCCGTGCCCTTCGTCGTCACGGCCGCGGGGGGACTGCCGGCGGCCAAAGCCGCGCTCGAGCCGGGCTACTTCGCCGTCGTCAACACCCGGTTCGGCGTCCACCCCTGGCTCAAGGCCATCGGCTACTTCCTGTCGACGATGTTCCTGCTGCTCGGCGTGCAGAGCATGTATCAGAAGTTCTACAGCGCCAAGTCGGGCAAGGACGCCAAGAAGGCCGTGGCCTGGTGGACGGTCGGGACCATCTTCGTCGAGACCATCGTCGTCGTCATCGCCGTCTTCGCCTTCAGCAAGCTCCAGGGCCAGATCGACCTGAGCGTGCCCAAGGCCGGCGGCAAGGTGGTCCTGATGGCGGCGAAACAGATGGTCCCCTTCCCCGTCGGCGTGCTGCTGCTCGGCGCGGCCTGCGCCGTCGTCATTTCGACCGGCATGAACTACCTCCTTTCGCCGTCGACGACGCTCATGCGCGACATCTACCAGCGCTTCCTGAAGAAGGACGCCAACCCGAAGAACCTGGTGGCCCTGCAGAAGGTCCTCATCGTGGCCATCGGCGTCGTGGCCTTCCTGCTGGCCACCCAGCTCAAATCCGTCCTGGAGATGAGCTTCTTCGCCTACACGATCTACGGCGTCGCCATCACGCCGGCCCTCATCGCGGCGCTCGCCTGGAAGCGGGTGACCAGAGCGGGCGGCCTGGCCTCGATCATTTCCGGGACGGTCGTCTGCCTCGTCTTCTTCGCCCTGTCCAAGATCCCCGGCATTCCCGCCCCCGACGGCGACCCCTGGGGCATCCCGCTCATCTATCCGTCGCTGGCCGCTTCTCTCGGCGCCCTGTTCATCGTCAGCCTGCTGACTCCGAAGCCCAAGCCCGAGGAGCTGGAGAGGTTCTTCCCTAAAAAAGTAAAGGCTGCAGAATAAGGGGCCGAGGGGTATCGCGAAGTGAGCATAAAGCGGTGATTTAGCCGGCATCGGGACGGAGACCTAAGAACGGGCTCCGGACCGGGACGGCGTGAAGAATCACCGCAGCGAACGGAGTCGATCCCGGAGGGCCCGCTGCAGCCTCTTCGGAGGAGGGACGTCATCATGACGGGCGTGGTCATCGACCGGCGCTACATGGACCACGACATGGGCGGCTGGCATGTCGAGTCGCCGGCCCGTATCGAGGTCCTGGCGCGGATGCTCGAAGAGGACCCGCCTGTCCCCTATCGCGCCATCGAACCCCGGCCCGCGACCGACGAAGAGCTCGCGTTCGTCCACGAGCGCGGCTACATCGACCTCATCCGGTCCACGGCCGGAAAGACCGTGCCGCTGGACGCCGATACGATCGCCGGCCCCAAAACTTGGGAGACCGCTCTCCTCGCCGCCGGCGGCTTTCTCGAATCGCTCGACCGCGTCATGGACGGGACCGTTCGGAACGCCTTCTCGCTCGTCCGCCCGCCCGGCCATCACGCCGAGGCCTCGCGGGCCATGGGCTTCTGCTTTTTCAACAACGTGGCCGCCGGCGCCGAGCACCTCCTCCGCAGGCACGGCCTCGGCCGCCTCCTCATCGTCGACTGGGACCTCCACCACGGCAACGGCACCGAGCGGACGTTCTATGAGCGGTCCGACGTGCTGTATTTTTCGGTCCATCAGTCCCCGCTCTACCCCGGCACGGGGGCGGCGCGCTTTTTCGGCCATGGCGAAGGTCACGGCTGCAACCTCAACATCCCCCTGCTTTCGGGCAAGGGCGACGCCGATTACCTCACGGTCTTCGAAAAGATCCTGGCCCCGGTCGCCGCCCAGTTCGGGCCGGAATTCGTCCTCGTGAGCGCGGGTTTCGACATCGCGGCCGGGGACCCGCTCGGCGGGATGGCGGTGACGCCGGAGGGCTTCGGCCGCCTGACCGCTTCCCTGATGGCCATCGCCGAACCCACGGCCCAGGGCCGCCTGGCCCTGGTGCTCGAAGGGGGGTATGACCTGCCGGCCCTAAGGGAGGGGGTCCGGGAGGTCCTAAGAGCCCTCGGATCGAAGTGGGACAGTCCCTCTCCCTCGGAAGCCTCGGGAGGGGACAGTCCCCTTCCGGCAGTCCCCCGTCCCCGTCGCTCCGGGTCGAGCTCGAGGAGCCCCTTCGGATCTTCCGAAGGAAATGGGACATCCCCTCCGCTTAGGTGTCCTCCCCCAGGGAAAGCGTCCTTTTTTCAGGACAAAACCGGGCGATTTCCTGCCTGTTATCAGGCAGGGATTTTGGCACAGTTCTTGCAAAATGGGGGGTGTGAATAGGAGAAGGACCATGAGAAAGAAACTCATCCTGGCGGCAGCGTTTCTGGTGATCGCGGCCGGCCTCTATGCGCAGGAATCCCCGGCGCAGCAGGGCCAAACCCCGCCTCCCCCGAATACGCAGGATCAGAAGGACGTCAAGTACACGAACGAATCCATCGCCCGTCTGAGCTTTATCCAGGGCAAGGCGTTCGTCCAGCGGGCCTCCGACCTCGGTTATGAGGAAGGTGCGCTCAATATGCCCATCAGCCAGGGCGACCGGATCGGCACGTCCGACGGCCGGGTCGAGGTCCACTTCGGCCGGAGCAACTACATCCGGCTCGACAACGAGACCAAGCTCGACATCCTGAACCTGCCCAAGAAGGAAGATGACATCACCCGCCTCCGCATCTGGTCCGGCAACGTCTTCCTCGTCGTCGGCTCGTTGCGGAAGGATAAGGGGATCGAGCTCCACACGGCCGACTCCTCTTTCTATGTCCTCGACAAGGGCGTCTACCGGGTGGATGTCCGTGAGAACAAGGACACCGAGATCCTGGTCTACCAGGGCCTCATCGAGGTCGCCGGGGAGGACGGCTCAAGCCTGCTCAAGGCCGGCCAGAAGCTCGATATCTCCGGGGGCCGCTTCGCCTCCAAGCCCTCGACCTTCATCCCGGTCGCCGACGACTCCTTCGACAAGTTCAACGAATCCCGCGCCTCGGTCACCGGCCGCGAATTCGCGCAGTCCAAGCTCCCCGGGGAGCTCTCCGATTACCAGGGCGAGCTCGAGGATAACGGCGAGTGGCAATACCTTGCGCCCTACGGCGACGTCTGGGTGCCGAATGAAGTCGAAGAAGACTGGCGCCCCTACTACGACGGCCGCTGGACGTGGCTGCCTCTTTCCGGCTGGACCTGGTGGCCCTACGAGTCCTGGGGCTGGGCGACGTCCCACTACGGCCGCTGGCACTGGGGCGTCGACTTCGGCTGGTACTGGATCCCGATGAACGTCTGGGGGCCGGCCTGGGTCGACTGGTGGTGGGATGACGGGTACTTCGGCTGGGCGCCGCTCAGCTACTGGGGCTATCCCGGCGTGTACTACGGCGGCGCCTATTACGGGCATTATTACGGTCACTATTACCCCTACAATTCGCATGCCATGACCGTCGTGCGCCGCGACGCGCTCAAGGACCCGCACATCGCGCGGAACGCCCTGAAGGGCGATGACCTCAAGGGCCTGAACAACAAGATCACGATGACCAACAAGTCCCCGAACCTCAGGCCGTCGGGGAACAAGATCTCCGTCCAGCCGCTCTCCGGCAAGCAGGTCTTGCTCCGGAACGACGGCGCGACCGGATTCACCCGGGACGTCGGGGGGGCCGGCGGGGCAGCGGGCGCTTCGAGCGGACCTCGGGCGGTCCGCCAGCCGTCCGACCCCGGAAAGGCCTCCGGGGGGACCTCCGGCACGTCCGCCAAGCCCCAGAGCATCAAGAGCCCGTCCGGCGGCAAGTCCGGGTCCTCGGCCTCGGGCAAATCGGCGGGCAAGAGCGGCAGCGGCGCCCAGAAGAAGGACGGCGGACCGGCCGCATCGGCGAGCTCCGCAGCGTCTTTCAAGAGCGATCCGTCCGTCGCCGGCTCGAGCGCCGGCACCGGGCAGTCCCGCACGGCCAACGGCTATCCCTCTTCGCCCCGCATCAAGGGGCCGTCGTCCTACGGTGACGGGGGGAGCGGCCGGGCCCGGACGTTCTCCGGCCCCTATTCCCGGCCGTCATCCTCCGGCGGGTCGTCGATCGCCAGGCCCTCGTCGGGCCGGTCGAGCGGTTCGAGCGGCTCTTCCGTGAGGTCGGGCGGGTCCCGTTCGGGCTCTTCGTCGGGTCGGTCGAGCGGCAGCGTCTCCCGCGGCAGCTCGTCGCGCGGCAGTTCCTCTCGCAGCAGCGGCGGCTCCCGGAGCTCGGGCTCCGCGTCCAGAGGCTCGTCGGGCGGCTCCCGCGGCTCCTCGGGCGGAGGCGCTCACAAGAAGTAGCAACCCCTTTCCATCGGGGGGCGTCCCACCTCTTCTGGCCGGTTGGGGTGGGGCGCCCCTTTTTCTTAGTGCTCTTCCGTGGCCTTGTCGGCGGAGTAGTAATCGAGGACGCGCAGGTGGTCGGCGAGCGTGCAATACCTCGACGGCTCGGTCCCCGGGAAGAACACTTCGAGGAAGGGATAGCGGCAGACCGGGGTAGCCAACAGGCCGGTCTTGCGGTCGATCTCGACGAAGACGAGGTTCGGCGGGACTTCGAAGTCCGGCGGGGCGAAATCGACGATCCCCTCGGCCTCGGCCTTTTTCTTGGCGTCGTCGATGACCCGGCCGAAGAAATCCTGCCAGATGGGCAGGGCCGCGGCGGCCCCGGTCTGCTTCTCCCCGAGGGGGATGGGCTTGTCGTAGCCGACCCAGACGCCCGCGCACAGGTCCGGCGAGAAGCCGATGAACCAGGCGTCCGAGTAGTCGTCGGTCGTGCCGGTCTTCCCGGCCAGCGGCCAGCCGAGGACGGAAGCGGCCGCGGCCGTCCCGCCCTCCCCCTCGACGACACCGCGCATGAGGTAGGTCATCATGTAGGCGGTCTGGGGCGAGATGACCTCCTGGGATTCGACCCGGGCCTCCTCGAGGACGTTGCCGTCCTTGTCCTCGATCCGGGTGATGAAATAGGGCTTGTACCGGACGCCCTTGTCGGGGAAGACGGAGAATCCCGAGACCATCTCGAGCAGCGTGATCTCGAATGTCCCCAGGCTGAGCGAGAGGTACGGATAGACCGGCGAAGTGACGCCGAAGCGGCGGCAGTAGTCGACCCCGACCTGCGGCGAGATGAAATCGAGCAGCTTGGCCGTGACGACGTTCCGGGACTGCTCGAGGCCGGCCCGGACGGTGACTGCGCCCTTGTACCTCCGGTCGTAGTTCTTGGGTGACCAGGGCTCGTTGTTCCAGCGGTCGATGAAGGTCACGGGTTCGTCGGCGATGACGCTGGCCGGGGTGAAGCCGTGCTCCAGGGCGGCCGTGTAGAGGAACGGCTTGATGGCCGAGCCCGTCTGCCGGGGGGCCTGGACGGCCCGGTTGAACTGGCTGTCCCGGAAGGAATAGCCGCCGACGAGGGCCCGGACCTGGCCCGTCCGCGGATCGAGAGCGATGAAGGCGCCGTTCCGGACCGGTTTCTGGTCGAGCGAAACAACGGCCTCGTTGGCCGCGGCGTCGAAGGAGGCGACCTTGACCTGGATGACGTCGCCCTTCTTGATCAGCGCGTCGAGCCGGGCGGCCTTGGTCCAGCCGATGTCCTTGCCGGTCATCCGGCCGACGGCGTTCTTGAGCCGGACCGAGGCCTCGCTGCGCGAGACCGCCAGGACGATGGCGTCGTAGATCCCGCCGGGCTCGATGGACTGGTTCTCCCAGCTCAGGAGCCACTGGTCTTCGAGGACCGCCTTGGGGGAGGCGACGAGAGTTTTCAAGGCCTCGGGGCCGGAGACGAGGAGGTTCGGCTTGTCGGCCCGCCAGCCGTTCAGCCTGTTCTCGGTCGACCGCAGGCCCGACTGCAGGGCCCGCTCGGCGTAGCGCTGGAGGGTCGGATCGAGGGTGGTGAAGACCTTGAGGCCGGCCCGGTAGAGGCCGTCGTAGCCGTACGTTCTTTCGAGATGGCGGCGGACCTCTTCGAAGAAGTAGGCGCCGAATTCCGCGCTCGTCCGCCGCAGGGGCAGGACGATCATGGGCTTGGCTTTGGCCGCCTCGCCCTCGGCCCGGGTCAGGTAGCCCTCGGCGACCAACCGGTTGAGGACGTGGTTGCGCCGGTTGAGGGTCGCCGTCCTGTTCGAATAGGGCGAATAGATCGACGGCCCCCGAAAGATCCCGGCGATCATGGCCGCCTCTTCGAGGTCGAGCGCGCCGACGTCCTTGCCGAAAAAGAGATTGGCCGCGGACTGGACGCCGAAGACGCCGTGGCCGAGAAAGAAGTGGTTGCAGTAGAGCTCGAGGATCTTCTCTTTGGGGTAGAGCTTCTCGATCTCGCGCGACAGGTAGAGCTCCTTGAGCTTGCGCCGGAGGCTGACCTCCCGGTGCAGGAAGAGCGATCGGGCCAGCTGCTGGGTGATCGTGCTGCCGCCCTCGGGACGCCGGCCGCCGAGGACATGGAAGACGTCGGCCACGACGGCCCGCAGGATGCCGCGCAGGTCGACCCCGCCGTGGCGGAAGAAGCTCGGGTCCTCGGTGGCGACGATGGCGTCGACGAGGGTCTTGGGGATCTTGTCGTAGCCGATCTCGACCCGCCGCTCCTCGGCGAACTCCTTGATGGGCTGGCCGTCGGCGGCGTAGACCGTGGTGATGAGCTTGGGCCGGAAGGTGTCGATGTCGGCGACCTGGGGCAGGTTGTCCTTGATGGCGACATAGGCGCCGACGAGGGCTCCCAGGCCGACGGCCAGGCCGGCCAGGACGAGGCAGAGAAGGACGCGGAGGACCGTGCCCTTCTTGAATTTCTTGATCTTGAATTTCAGGTCGGGGATCTTCATGGCGATGATACGCCATCATAGCAAATCGTCCCCCGAATGACAAAAGGGACTGTCCCTACAGGAGGGGCTCGACGCGGCTCCAGATGGCCCGGCCGACGGCCCGCTTGTCGCCGCGGCCGTCGATGTGGACGAAACGGGGGCCGGAGAAGCCGCGGAAGATGCGGGCGACGCGGACAAGGTAGTCCTCGCGCTCGAAGAGCTCGTCGCGGCTCTTCCGGCCGGCGATGCGGCCCAAGCCCGCCGCCGCGTCGACGTCGAGGACGACGACCAGGTCGGGCCGGACGGCGAAGGCCTCGTTGATGCGGCGGATCCGCCCGGGGTCGAGGCCCTTGGCCCCCTGGTAGGCGATGGTCGAGAAGTAATAGCGGTCGAGGACGACGACCTTGCCGGCGGCCAGGGCGGGCTCGAGGTTCAGGGCCACGTTCTCGCGCCGGTCCTTGACGAAAAGGTCCAGCTGCTCTTCCGGCGTCAGCGAATCGGCCCGGACCGCCAGCCGCTTGATCTCCCGGCCCCAGCGTCCCCGCGTCGGCTCGCGGAAGAAAACGGCCTCACGGCCGCGGCGGCGGAGGCGCCGGAGAAGGGCCCGGGCCTGGGTCGTCTTGCCCGAGCCGTCGATGCCCTCGAGGACGATGAGGAGGCCGCGGCGGCGCTTCGTGGGCATGGGAAGTCATCATAAATCGGATCTCGGATGGGGTCAAACCTATACCTTTTTAGTTTTTACCTGTCGGCATCGGCAAAAAACTAAAAAGGTATAGGTTTGACCCCTATCTTCAAGCTGCAACCTTCTCCGGGAGGGCGGCGTTTTAGTCGGGTCGGTCAAATTGTATTTTGAGGCCTGATATGGTAATTATGAATAGTCTATCTCGGAGGATTCCCATGAAGAAATACGCTTGGATCGCCGTCTCGAGCTTCACCCTGGGCCTGCTCCTGGCAGGCTACGTTTTCCTCTATCGCACCGAAAAGGTCCCGGCCCCGCCGGACGTCTTCGCCCAGGCGGCCTCTCCCGCCGCGGCCGTGGCCTCCAACCTCTTCGGCTCCTCTCTGCCCCAGGAAAAAGCCACCCTGGACTTCGTCACCATCGCCGAGAAGATGGGCCCGGCCGTCGTCCGCATCGAGGCCGAGCGGCGGGTGTCTTCCCGGTCCCAGGGCTTCGGGGACGAATGGCCCTTCGGTGACGAGTTCTTCAACCGCATGTTCCCCCAGCCCCGCCAGAAACAGCCCGAATCCAACACCGTCCCGGTCGGCGGCACGGGTTTCTTCATCAGCGCCGACGGCTACATCCTGACCAACAACCACATGGTCGAGAAGGACGCGACCGTCCGGGTCACGGTCACGACCACCGCCGGCGTCGACTACGACGCCAAGATCGTCGGGGCGGACCCGGGCACCGATCTGGCCCTGCTCAAGATCGAGGCCAAGAACCAGCCCTTCGCCGAGCTGGGCGATTCCTCGCTGGTCAAGGTCGGCGAGTGGGTGCTGGCCATCGGCAATCCCCTGGGCATGGACAACACCGTCACCGCCGGCATCGTCAGCTACAAGGGCCGGTCCATCGACACCCAGAGCTACCAGGACTTCATCCAGACCGACGCGGCCATCAACCGCGGCAACAGCGGCGGGCCCCTCATCAACATGAAGGGCGAGGTCATCGGCATCAATTCCAGTATCCTGACCTCGGGCTTCGCCGGCGAGAGCGGCAATATCGGCATCGGCTTCGCCATCCCGTCGAACATCGCCAAGAAGGTCGTCGTCCAGCTCAAGGAGAAGGGGCGGGTCATCCGCGGCCGCCTCGGCGTCCAGATCCGGGACCTCACGGACGGCATGGTCAAGCAGTGGAAACTCAAGTCCAAGGACGGGGCCCTCGTCATCTCCGTCGAAGCCGATTCCCCGGCGGAGAAGGCGAAGATGAAGCAGTACGACGTCATCGTTCAGGCCAGCGGCGAGCCGGTCAAGAGCAGCGACGAGCTGCGCTTCAAGATCGCCGACGTCCAGCCCGGCAACAAGGTCGACCTGGTCGTCATCCGCGACGGCAAGGAGATGAAGCTCGCCGCCGTCGTCGACGAGCTCGAGCCCGAGCCCGAGAAGGGGCAGATCGCCAGTCCCGAAAAGGACATCGGCGTCTCCATCGTCGCCCTGACGGCCGCCTCGGCCCGGCGCTACGGCCTCCGGACGACCGAAGGCCTGCTCATCACCGAGGTCCGCCGGGGCAGCGAGGCCGACCGCGAAAACCTCCAGGCCGGAATGATCATCCTCGAGGTCAACCGCAAGAAGGTGGCCACGGTCCGCGACTTCGAGGACATCCTCAAGAAGACGGCCGCCGGCGACGAGGTCATCCTGCTCGTCCGCCAAGAGGCCGACGGCGGCTCCCAGGACTTCATCGCCACCGTCAAAGTCCGCTGATGCGGTTCGCCAAGGTCCACGGGCTCGGCAACGACTTCCTGTTCGCGGCCCCCGGCGGGGGGCCGTCCCCGGCCGAAGCGGGGGCCTTGGCCCGGCGCCTTTGCGACCGTCACACGGGGGTCGGGGCCGACGGCCTCATCCTCCTGAGCCTGGATAAGAACGAGCCCGGCGCGGCCGGCTTCCGGATCTTCAACGCCGACGGCAGTGAAGCGGAGATCTCCGGCAACGGCCTGCGCTGCGCCGCGGCCTATCTGGCCTGGAGCGGCGCCGTCAAGTCGCCGAAGGTCCTCTTCCGGACGGCGGCCGGCGAACGCCCCTCCGAGATCCTGTCCGCCCGAGGCTCCCTCTTCGAGGTCCGCATCGAGCTCGGCGCGCCGCGCCTGGCCGCGCGGGACATCCCCTTCGACGACGGCCGAAACCCCGACCGGCTTCTCGATTACCCTCTGGCCGCCGCCGGGCGGACCTTCCCTGTCACATGCGTCTCTATGGGCAATCCCCATTGCAGTCTCTTTTTCGACGCCCTGCCGCCCCGGGAAGAATGGCCGGTGATCGGCGCCGCGATCGAGAGCCATCCCTTTTTCCCGCGTCGGACGAACGTCGAGTTCGTCCGCGTCCTCGGCCGGGAGGCGATCGAAGTCCTCTTCTGGGAGCGCGGCGTCGGAGAGACCCTGGCTTCCGGGACCGGGTCGGCTGGCGCGGCCGTCGCCGCCATGCTCAAGGGCCTCGTGAACAGGTCCGTCACGGTCCGCACGGCCATCGGCAGCCTGAAGGTCGAGTGGCCCGAGGGCGGCGCGGTTTTCCAGACGGGCCCGGCCGAGGTCGTTTTTTCCGGCGATTATCCGGCGGAATGAGCGGCGGGCGCCGCCCCCCCCGTCATCTCGAGAAGTGCTCGAACCCCCCCGCGCGCAGCGCTCTTTTCCTTTTGCCGGGACCGACCAAACGGACGCTCCGTCCGGCGATGACGACGCCGATCCGGGTCAGCCGGTGCCGGGAGGCCAGGGCCTCGACCGCGGCGATCTTGGCCGGACGGACGGTGAACAACAGCTCGTAATCCTCTCCCCCGTTCAGGGCCATGTCCAGGGGGTCCCTGGCGAACCGCCTCAATGCCTCCGAGATCGGGATGCGGGCCGCCTCGATCTCGGCGCCCACTCCGCTCTCGGCGCAGATATGGGCGAGGTCGACCGAAAGGCCGTCCGACAGGTCGATCATGGCCGAGGCGAGCTTCCGGCGGCCGAGCAGGGCGCCGAGCGCGAGGCGCGGCGCCGGGTCCAGGAAGGCGTCGAGAAGGGGCTGGACCGGCTTGACGACACCGTGGATGCCGCCCTTATCGAGCAGGCGGAGGCCGCCGGCCGCGTCGCCGAGCGTCCCCGAAACGAAGATCCCGTCGCCGGGCTTGGCCCCGTTCCTGACGACGGGTGGTCCGACGTCGCCCGTGACCGTCACCGCGATCATGATCTCGTCGGCCTGGGACAGGTCTCCGCCGACGAGGGCCACGCCCGCGTCGCGGGCCGCGCTGCGGAAGCCGGCCATGAACCGGCGGAGCCAGCGCTCCTCGATGTCGCCGCGCAGGGCCAGGCCGACCAGGGCGTGCCGGGGCCGGCCGCCCATCGCGGCGATGTCGCTGAGGTTGACGTTGAGGGCCTTGCGGCCGAGCAGGCGCGGCGGGTGGTCGGCCAGGCGGAAATCCTGGCCTTCGACGAGGATGTCGGTCGTCAGCAGGAGCCGCTGGGGACCCCGGACGAGGGCCGCATCGTCGCCGATGCCCAGGAGGACGTCGGCCCGCTTCTCGCCGAAGGCGCGCCGGATCCTCGAGATCACGCGTCGCTCGCCGAGATGTTTCAGCCGCATCGCTTATCCCTCCAAAAGGGACAGTCCCTCTTGTCACACCCGGACCGGACTAAGCTTTCCTCGCCTTCGTCTTCCGGGCCTTGTTCTCCGGCTTCTCCCCGCCGGTCTTGGGCGCCGGGCCCAGGCTTCCGGCCATGGCTTCTTTGAGGACCTCTTTGACATCCTGGACAAAGATGAACTCGATATCGCGGATGACCTTTTTCGGGATCTCGTGGAGGTCCTTCTTGTTCGCCGCCGGCATGATCATCTTCTTGACCCCGGCCCGCTGGGCGGCCAGGACCTTCTCCTTGATGCCGCCGACCGGCAGGACGTTGCCGCGCAGGGTGATCTCCCCGGTCATGGCCACGTCCCACTTGACCCTGACGTTCGTGCAGACGGACAGGAAGGCCGTGGCGATCGTGACCCCGGCCGAGGGCCCGTCCTTGGGGATGGCGCCCTCGGGAAAATGGACGTGGAAGTCGTTCCGGGAGAAGATCTTGCTGTCGATGCCGAACTCCGCCGCGTGGGCCCGGGAATAGCTCAGGGCCGCCTGGGCGGACTCCTTCATGACGTCGCCGAGCGATCCGGTGAGCTGGAGCTGCCCCTTGCCCGGCATCTTGGTCGCTTCGACGAACATGATCTCGCCGCCGACGGCCGTCCAGGCCACGCCGGTCGCGATGCCGACCTGGTCCTTCTTGAGGAGCTGGTCCTTGAAGATCTTCGGCGGGCCGAGGAGCCGCTCGACCGACTGGGCCGTGATCACGGTCGGGGTCTTCTTGCCCTCGGCGACCTTGCGGGCCACCTTGCGGCAGACCGAGGCGATCTCCCGCTCGAGATTGCGAACGCCCGCCTCCCGGGTGTAGAGCGCGATGATCTTCTTGATCCCGCCGACCGTGAAGCTGATGAGCTTGGCCGTCAGGGCGTTCTCGGCGATCTGCTTGGGGATGAGATGGCGGACCGCGATCTGGAGCTTCTCCTCCTCCGTGTAGCCCGGCAGCTCGAGCACCTCCATGCGGTCGCGGAAGGCCGGCTGGATGGGGTCGAGGAGGTTGGCCGTGGTGATGAAAAGCACTTTGGACAGGTCGTACGGGACGCCGAGGTAATGGTCGCGGAACTGATTGTTCTGCTCGGGATCGAGGACCTCGAGGAGGGCCGACGACGGGTCGCCCCGGAAATCGGCCCCGATCTTGTCGACCTCGTCCATCATGAAGACGGGGTTCTCCATGCCCGCCCGCCGGATGCCCTGGATGATGCGTCCGGGCATGGCCCCGACGTAGGTCCGGCGATGGCCCCGGATCTCGGCCTCGTCGTGGACGCCGCCGAGCGAGATGCGGACGAACTTCCGGCCGAGGGCCCGGGCGATGGACTTGCCGAGCGAGGTCTTGCCCACGCCCGGCGGGCCGACGAAGCACAGGATGGGCCCCTTGATCGTCTTCGAGAGCTTCCGGACGCCCAGGTATTCGAGGATGCGCTCCTTGACCTTCTGCAGGCCGTAGTGGTCGTCGTCGAGGATCTTCTTGGCCTTGACCAGGTCGAGCGTGTCGGTCGTGGACTTGTTCCAGGGCAGCATGAACATCCAGTCGAGGTAGTTCCGGACGACGGAGGTCTCGGCCGATTCCGGGTGCATCTGGGACAGGCGGCTGATCTGCTTCTCGAGCTCCTCTTTGACCTCGTCGGAGACGCGGATCTTGCGCAGCTTTTCCTGGTAGATCCGGATCTCCTCCTGGATCTCGTTGCCCTCGCCGAGCTCTTTCTGGATGGCCTTCATCTGCTGGCGCAGAAAATACTGCTTCTGGAGCTTGTCCATCTCGCCTTTGGCCTCGGTCGAGATCTTCGACTGGACGTCCAGGAGCTCGAGCTCCCGGGTCAGCAGCTCGTAGACCTTCTTGAGACGCAGGAAGGGGTCGGCGATCTCGAGGATGGACTGGGCCTCCTCGACCTTGAGCTCGAGGTTCGAGGCGCTCAGGTCCGCCAGGCGGGCGGGTTCGTCGGTGTTCAGGGCGAAGATGAGGGCCTCGGGCGGCAGGTTCTTGCCGAGCGAGGCCGCCCGCTCGAGCCCGGACCGGACGTTGCGGATGAGCGCCTGGGTCTCGAGGCCCTGTTCGGGCTTCTCGGGCTCCTCCATGACCGCGACCTCGGCGGTGATGTGGGCCCCGTCCTCCTCGAAGGACTGGATCTTGGCCCGGACGAGGCCCTGGGCCAGGATGCGGACCCGGCCGTCGGGCAGCTTCAGCATGCGGAGGATCAGCGCGACCGTGCCGACGTCGTAGACGTCCTCGCGCTTGGGGGCCTCGACCTCCATGTCCTTTTGCGTCAGGAGGAGGATCATCCGGTTGGTCGACAGGGCGACGTCGATGGCGGTCTTGGATTTCTCGCGCCCGACGAAGAGCGGGGCGATCATGAACGGGAAGATGACGACGTCCCGGAGCAGGAGCACCGGGAGCTTCGACGGCACCTGGGGTTTCTGGCTCTGCTCGTCGAGGATGCCGCCCCCGATCTCGCCGCCGTTCTTGTCATCGATGCTGGCCATGACTATTCTCCGATCCTAGCCGCCGTTGCGGCGGGTCTTGATCTCCACGTCCCTCCGCTTCCGCGGAGGCTTCTTCAGGACGACCGTCAGGATGCCGTTCTCGAGCGCGGCGACGGCCTGGTCCGGGTCGACCGCGCCGGGCACGACCACGTCGCGCCGGAACGTCCCGAACTCCCGCTCCAGGCGGGTGTAGCGGGACCCGTGCGGAGCGCCCAGCTCCCGCTTGAAGCCGCTGACCTCGAGGCGGCTCGAGAACAGCAGCACCCGGACGTCCTTCCCTTCGACGCCGGGCAGCTCCATCTCGACGATGAACTCCGTCCCGGTCTCGTACACGTCGACGGCCGGTATGGTCACCTCGCCGGGGAGCGGCAGCCGCGGCTCGGCGGTCCGCCGGGCCAGGGCCGCGGCCCGGACGCTCGTCTCCGCCTTGCGGGGACGGGAGACAGGCTTGATGCGGCGGACCATGGCGGACGGCGGGGGCTATTTTTCCTTCATGAGGTCCTCGAGCTCGCGCCGGAACTCGGCGACGTCGCCGAACTCGCGGTAGACCGAGGCGAACCTCACATAGGCGACCTTGTCCAACTCCTTGAGCCGGTCCATGACGAGCTGCCCGATCTCGGCCACCCCGATCTCCTTGTCCGGCCGCTCCTGGAGGATCGACTCGATCTCCTCGATGATCTCCTCGAGCTGACTGATCTGGATGGGCCGCTTTTCGCAGGACTTCATCATGCCCCGCAGGAGCTTCTGGGTGTCGAAGGGCTGGCGGGTGCCGTCCTTCTTGACGACCATGTAGGGGATCTCCTCGATCTTCTCGTAGGTCGTGAACCGCCGCTTGCAGGACAGGCATTCGCGCCGGCGGCGGATGGAGATCCCCTTCTTGCTCTCGCGGGAGTCGATGACCTTGCTTTCGAGGAAGCCGCAGTACGGACACCTCATAGCTGTTCGCTCTCCCCCATCTTCTTGAGCTGGAGAAGGGTCAGACCTTCTCGGGCCAATATAGCATATCCCAGGAGGCATGTCACGGCGATCTGGAGGGCGTGGACGACGACCGTCAGGCCGGCCGCCCGGGCGGGCGCGATGCGGAGGAGGGAGACCATGCCCAGCTTGCTGAAATAGTGGAAGCCCCCGACCATGCCCGGCGTGGGGATGGAGGCGCCGATGGCCGTCAGGAAGACATAGGGAATGACGAGGTAATAGGGCACGCGGACGTGATAGGCGAGGAAGAAGACCCAATAGAAGAAGACGATGCCCAGCCAGACGGCGAGCGAGAGCACCGCGTAGAGGACGACCTGCCGGACCGACCGGAAGAACCTGAGCCCGTCGATGAACTCGCCGAGGAGACGCTCGACGGTCGCGCGGGCCTTCGGGAAGGGCCTGCAGACGAAGCCGACGACGCGCACCGCCCGCTCCCTGAAGAAATAAAGGGCGAGGATGATGACCAACAGGGCCGTGGCGAGGACGACCCCGGAGATCCCCAGGAAGGTCAGGCGCTCGCCGGCTTCTTGGCCGACGGGCCAGGACGAGGCGAACAGGGGCCGGGCCAGGAGGAAGAGGCCGAGAAGCAGGCAGAGGATGACGGCGTCGAAGAGGCGCTCGACGACGGCGGTACCGACAGCGAAACCGGTCCGGATGCCCTCCTTCCGGGCGAGGTAGATGGGCTTGGCCAGCTCTCCCAGGCGGCCCGGGAAGAGAGCGCTGACGGTGAAGCCGAGGATCTGGGCCGCCAGGAGACTGCGGAACCTGACGTTGAGCTTCTCCTGGGCCACCAGGACCTGCCAACGGAGGGACCGGGTCAGGAAATGGAAGCCGGAGAGGAGGACGGCCAGGAGGAAGAGGGGCACGTTGACGTTGGCGATCTGGGCGGGAACGTCCTTCCACTCGACGCTGCGACCGAAGAAATAGAGCAGAACGACGGACACGACGGCGGCGGCGCCGATCTTCAGGGCGTTCGATTTCATAATACGCGAGCCATCTTACCATGAACCCCGGGAGCCCTCCAAGACGAGCCGGGGGATCCCAGGGACGAGGGAATTGGGGACATGGGAATTCGGGGACATGAACGAATTCTCCGGATTTCGGTATCGTGTCCCCAGAATTCCCCTATTGGACTTGAATTTTATCCCTGTTTTATTTAAGATAGTCGTCCCTGCTGGGAAGTCGTCCAACGGCAGGACTCATGACTCTGGATCATGCAATCAAGGTTCGAATCCTTGCTTCCCAGCCAACTCCCCTTCTCTTGATTCCCTGGCCTATGTTCGATTTATAGCGAGATCTGACCCTCTCGCCGTCTTCCGTCCGAAACCGTAGTTTTCCGGCGCTTTCAGTCAGTCTTGGCACGCCACCGGCACACTTGGAGAGGTCTATCCTCTTCGAATTGCGTCCTCCTTCTTTCGAATTCGAAGCTTGCAGGTTCAAGTCCCTTTGGTCGCGTTCTGCCATTTCCCTCGATTGCCCAGAGGAATCACTTGTTTTTGTATATTCAGACCGTTGGACTCCGGATAACGGTCGGAGGTTCGAATTCCCTCAGGCACGCCACTCTTACTCCTGATATTCAATCATCTAGCTTTTTCAGTCTTTTAACCTGATTCACGAAAACTGAGCCTTCTTTAGCGGTTTTGTTTACGCGGTGTCCACGTGGAGCATTTAGCGTAGACGTCCGGTCATTACTATGAGCGTCGCCATTCGAATCCGTAGGTCGCCAGTCCGAATTAGGACAGGCGCGCCCCCTTATTCCTCTCTACTAATTATTAAGCCTTCCTAAACGATGAGCCTCACCCGAAAACTGATCCACCCAGAAGTGGAGTTTCGTCGGCTTTCATTTTCGCTGGAACAGTGCTCAGGGACGAGGTCCTCAAGGCAGCCCAAGCGATTAGTTGCTACTGGCAGGGAATCGTCAACTTCATCGAAAGCCGGGTGACCGACGGGGATGATCGAGGGCTTGAGCTCGGAGATCAAGACGGCGACGAAGCGGGCCTACGGCTTCAAGCAAACTAGCTATCTCAAGACCATCATCTATCTAATAGGGTTCGGTTAAGCTTCAGCCGCCCACACCAAAGGGAAGAGTACCAAGAAGTTATTCTCTTTGAGACATAGAGCGTTCTAATGTGCATCATAGGGGCATGTATTGTGATGTAACGGTCGTGATGCAGAGGGGGGACAGTTTGAGCGTCGACCGTTACTTCCTCTGGGGTTTATTGACTTGCCCGTCGTTATCGGCTAGGGCCCGGAAGGCCAGCCCGCCTGGTTCCCGACCTCACGCTGACCGTTTTCATCGAAATCCTCCTCTGGCGGGTGGATCCAAACGGACTCTATCCGCCCCACCTGACGTCGGTCCGGACGTTAACCTCGAAGAACTTATAATCCTTATAGACGATATCCGTACGGGATAACACTACCGTGCCTCTGGCAGTACGGTAGCTCTCCACGACTTTGTAAGAACTGGGGAATCGTAACCCGTTCTTCTCGACTGCATATTCGGAAAAAAAATTAATACGGGGTTTGGCCCGCGTCGATTTGGCCAGATCCTCGATGGCCGCGTAGTTACCCATCGAGGCCGGTTCCCATTCGATCTTTAGCACTGCGCCGTCACGCAGCCGGACCCAAGCCTTGCCATAGAGCGAAGATGTTTCCAGGCCTTTGGGCCGCACATCAATGACCAGGACCGGCTCTCCCTCGACCTCCGCTTCCCGAAGGATCCAGTAATCGTGCTTGAGCTGGGCTTCAGTGCTGAAGAGGCCGACCGGCCCGAGGACAACGAACTTATGGTCGAACCTTGTCGTCGCTAGGCGCGCATTCTCCCTGCGTCGGGACTTGCCGTTCTCCTCGAGGAGGATCCTTGTTTCGGCCGACCATCCTTCCTTTCGGACGAGCTGATAGTCGTAAACCCATTCGCGGATTACGTCCTTGAGAATCGAGACGTCTTCGGCCAAGGCTCCGGATAACCGCTCACGGACCTGTTCGCGACACACAAAATCGAGGGAAGCTGCCGAGAGATCGCGGCAATAACAAGCCACCGCCTCAAGTATCTTCTTGGGAACCAGGTTCCCCTTTGTGGCAATCGGATCCACGAGGTCGATGTCCTCGATGACCTTGCCCGACTTAGTCAACGCTTGCGCGTTTCGCTCCGCCGCTGCGGCTTTCTCTCCAGCCTGCTCGCCCGCTGGCTGCTTGGCCACGGAGGTGCCCACACCCTCCGCGAAATAACCTCCCCGGTGGCTGACGCGTAGCCCTTTCAGCTTGACCGTGACCCCTATCTCATGGAACGCGCCATCGGCCTGATAGGACTGCGGCCGGTAATAGATCAGATAGTAGTCTTCCGCCGCCGCGGCGGCTTGACGCAGGAGCGCTGCAGGGTTGGCCGAGGCAGCCGAGGTCCCGCCCGTCGCCGCCGCGATTTCCTTGAAAACTTTATAGATCGCGGCCGACGATTCGGCCATTTGGATACCGTCGAAGACGGCGGCGTTCTCGACATCGCGTTGGGGGTCCCACCTGTTCCGGGTGATGTAGAGGAAATGAACGTCTATCGACGCGTCCGAGAAAGCCCGTTGGACCGCCTGCCGATTGAATAGGTCGTCGCGGGTCTGGGCTGCCATGGACTCCATGACCTTCAGCGCCATCTCAGAGTCGGAGTTGCTCAGAGCCTCGACGATCTTACTGTTTGAGAACTGAGGGATCTTCTCCCGCTGGTAGAACAGGAACACGTGCTTGGATCCCGATTTGCCCTTGAGGTCGGCGGCGAAGGCGGCCATACGGTCCTGATCAATCGTCCGCAAGGCTTCGAGCCTCTCGAGGTCCGTCCTGTAGGCGTCAAGATCGACATCAGAGTACTCAGCGTCCCTCGCCCCGAGGTGAGCCAGCATGTCGCCTATGAGAGAACGATAGGTACCGCTGAGAACGAGCACGTCGTTCTTGAGCTTGCTTTTAACCTCGTACTGGGCCTTCTTCACCTTATCCGGCGTATCAATCCTGTTCCTCAGCCTCAGAGTCCTCTGCGGCGTGACGATATCGACGGCGTCCCCGGGCCGGCAGACGCTCTCAAAGAAAAGGTCCACGGCCTTATCGATCTCGGGTATGTATTCGGAGAGCTGAAAGAGCAGGACGAAGTTCCGTTGGGTCTCGGGTATGGGCGTCCCCCTCATTCCTTCCCGTTTCTTGACCGCACCGCCACGGATAAGATAAACGGCTTCGATGGGCTGCGCCCGGCCGTCCTCGCAGACCTCGAAGTCGCCGAGACCGAGCGAGTCGACGAATCTTGCGCCGTAATAAACGCGCGCCGGAACGCTGATGTTGACGACGGCGATTTCATGCTGGATCTGGGCAAATCCCCACGCCGCCGCCAACAGGAACAAAAGGACGCGTCCAGCCCATTTTCCCATGAAATTCCCAAATAATCATAGAACTAGAGAAAGAAAGAGTCAATTCCGTGGGATTCCGTGGGATCAGCACATCCGTGACACCTGGGCTCTTTGAATTATCTTCCTTGGGAAATAACGCTAATGGGGGTGCATGTCCAAGGCCCAATTGGGCGGATAAGGTTATTGCAGTAGGTTTTCTTCCATTTCGTGTGGGTAGGTTTGGTTCATAGGGGCGGGCGTGATAAGCCTTGAGGCATCTCTCAATTTGGAAGAAGTTGCCTCGACGGACAAGCTCGGACTGTTAAGCTTAGCCCTTGGTGTGACGAAGCATTGGCATGTCACTGACCTCAAGTTCTCGAAGGAAGAGGGTCGGCTCCATCTCTGGATAGACTTCGTCAAGGGAGGCTAAGTTCCCCTGTCCCACCTGTGATCAGACCAAGGAGGCGGAGGTCTACGACACGCTGGAACGGACCTGGCGGCATCTCATCTTCTTCCAGTACGAGACGTATCCGAATGCCCCAGTGCCGAGGGGCCGCTGCCGGAGCTGCGGGATGAAGCAGGTCGAAATTCCGTGGGCCCGGCTCGGGAGCTGGTTTACGCTGCTTTTTGACCTTCTGGTACTGTCTTTGAGCCGGGAGATTTCGGTGGCCGCGATGGCCGAAATGACCTCAGCGCACGCCAACTGGCTGTGGCATATGCTTGAGCACTATGTCGAGAGGGTTTGGCAGACGGTCGATATGAGCCGCTTCCGCAAGCTGGGAATCCACGAGTTTTTAGCGGCGAAGGTTCGCTCGGAGGCTTGACTCCATTGGAGTTCTTTGTTAAAAATAAGAACAGAGAAAGAAGCCCAAAAACCCCACTTCTGGGTGGATCAGTTTTCGGATGCGGGTCACAAAGAATCCTCGGTCCAGAAGGGATAATCAACAAAAGGGATGCATAACATGCAAAAGGGCATATTAAAGGGCATGCTGGTGATATTACTCATTCTTAACGTCATCCTCATTATTAACTATTTATTAAGCAATAAGAATATTTTCAAGCCGACAAATGAGAAATACGGCAATTTGTTGCTCTCTAAAAAAGCGGGCTTGAACACAACTGATAGCTTCTATAATTCCTACTGCCCAGAAATGTCCATCACGACTTCATATGGGGAAATAATTAACCTAAGAAGTCTGGCGGGACAGGTCATTCTCATTAAGTTCACTGGTTTCTATCCATCTGAAGTGCCGTATCTGCTTTACCTTGATCATGTTGGAGATTATTACAAAAAAGCCGGACTTAATCTATTCTTTGTGAGTTTGCGCCCGGAAGATGACATTCGATCGTGCGTGAAACAGATAAATCTTGTTGCGCCGTTAGTAATCGATGATGGGCTTATCTCTTCTCTCTTCAATGCCTCGTTGGGCGACGTAATAATGGTTGGAAGAGATTTTAGAATCAAGTTTAAATACGGCAATACCTCGAACAATGTCCTATATAATCAGTTAAGAAGAGCCCTTTTTGAAGGGCAAACGCCAATAAGCGAAGACGAAGAAAGACCGCAATTAGCTGGGTTGATAACTGAGATTAGCTATGAGAATATTCAAAACGGGAAGATTGAAACGGTAGGAGTAGAAGCTGAGGATAAAGCCATTATCGTAAACTTCATTATTTCTGCTTGTTTTGAATGCCCCGAGAAGGGGAGACTATCAATACTGAAGGAAGTTGCGGAGCGACTTGACAAAGACCATCAAGCTGTAGTCTTTGTACTCTTCGGATATGGGAACGATGACGAAGCCCTCAGGAAGTATAGTAGCAGTCTGGCATTAACGAATGCGAACATTAGAGTCGGAATCGTGAGGGCGCCATCAAGAAAGCGTACAAGGGAATATTACTCTTTATTTAGATTAGATCTTGAGGCCAGGCTTATGGTTATCGATAAGAATATGAATCTGACCTATATTGAGCGCCCTAGGGATTCTATAGATGGAGACACCATCTTATCAAAATTGTGGAATAATTAGAACAATGGCTAAAAGACGATTCTTCCTTTTTATAGTGGCAACCTATTTCCTCTGGATAGGAGTTGCCAGGATGACCGCTCAAGCCATAATGTATCTTAAGAAGACATATGATATCCAGAATTCACGGCTTAACTATATTGAGGATTTGTGTTGTGACAATAAAGGTCATCTTTATATTGCAGATTCAGCTGCAAATAGGATATTTGTTTATCAATCAAATATGGAATTGTTACGAATATTTGGAGGGATAGGTCAGGGTCCTGGGGAATTCTTAGCGGAGCCGCATAAAGCATTTCTTCGGATATCTGCGGGAAACGATGGGAATATCTATATCACGGATACAGGCAACATACGACTTTCTGTATTTTCTGGCGATGGAATTTTTCTCAAAGACTATGCTATGCCCCGCGCTTTGCTTGACAGACCCGTGATAAGTTCAAAAGGGGACATCTATATGCTCCTCGATAGTGGGGATAAGCTAATTGGCCGTTACGATAGTGATATGGTTCTAAAAAAACTGCTATTTGAAAAGAAAAAGCACCTTAATTTCCAATTCGGGGAACCTGAAGATTACCTAATCACTGTTAATGATTCCTGGTTAAAGAAGCTTATTACCAGAACGGACGATATCATTTTGGTTTCTAATGCATCGCTTTCTGCCCATATTATTGGCCCAAATGACGAATCCATCAATCGGTTTTCGATAATTAATACGACCTTCATGAATGATTTTAAGAAGAGAATGGGAGCGGCCCGCTCCAAACATTTATTTGTTCTCCCCTTTAATGCTGGCTTGGATAGGCATTCGAATATCATTTATCTTTCTTATTATAATGAATCTTTAGATAATTTCGAATATTATCGATATAAAATCGATGGGACACTATTGGATATCCTTAGATTCTCCGTGGTGATAACCAGCAAATTTTGTGTTGCGGGTGATAGATTGTATATTGTTATGAATGAGTCGAGAATAGGAGTATTCGATCTTAATAAGCAAGGAGGAAACTGATGTTTTCGAAACGCGTTTCTGGGGGGCTCATAAGCCTGGTCATTCTATTCACAATGCTTGATATTAGTCTAGTCGCATTATGGGCGAGCGGATCTGAATCATGTGCGCAGTGTTGGCCCCCATGGTCCTACCACACATGTACGCCTACGGGAGCTTGTTATGGTCAACAACTTGGCAGATGTGACATGTTCTGCAGGCAAAATGGCCAGGGATGTGTAGATATTTATCTTCTTGGTGACCCCGACCCTGTCTGCGAGGCTAATTGTATGTGTCATTCTCATTGGCAATGGAATTGCGATGGTGGTCTTATCGGGGGGGGGGAATGTTCTGATTATAATCCATCGGATTATGACGGCTGTGGAATGATCTTCAAATAAAGACCAAACACACAGGGCGACATCATCGGACCTCATCCCTATAAACAAGCCCAGAAAATAAGGAGAGTTTTATAGCAGATTTCGAGGGGTGAGGATAACCTAGGTAAGGAGGCATTGGCTGAACTTGGGACAAAAGAGTAGGCAGCAACACTAATTGATGCCGCCACGTTGATCCTGTCCTTTGACCTATGCCAGACCTTCAAGATGTCCCAAGGAAGATTCCTAAGAATCAAGCCCCAAAAAACAAGACTATCGGCCTATACCCTTAAGAATCGACCTTTATAACCAAGAAAGCCGCATTTCGGGGTTTCTCCTCCGGACGGACCTTTCCCTGGAAAACCATGATAAATTCTTCCTGAAAGGAGGAGCTAAAGTTTTGCCGAAGGGAAAGATATTGAAGTACCCCTTTGGGTATTTCCACACCTTCTCATTCAACGATCTCGTAGGAGATTATATGGAAAAGCGCGGGATTACGCTCATGGCTTGACCCCTGACGAAGACATGGCTTTCGCTGCAGCCGAGTTTACAAATCGCGATGAGACAGGCGCTGAGCCCGTCCCCTGGTGCGCGGTGAGGATGTACGAATTCGACCTGGAAGCGGAAGCCAACGCTCCCTATTCTGAAGAGAAATAGAAGGAATACAGGTTCAGTGGAGTTTTTCAAATGAGGCGCGATCCTAGCATAATCGCATCGGATTCGCCGCAGAAAGTTCATGCTATTTTGATTGATAAATTGGGTATCGGTCTCTTCAGGTTTGCCCAGGTATTCGCGATATCACCAGCAGATCTGTTTCTTTGTCGCAATGATTACCCCTTCAGCATCAAAGAGATCGCCCTTATTAGACGAAACCTCAAGGTAATGCCGGAAAGCCTTCTCCAGCGGGGTCGGACTATATCCGAAATTACCAAGAAGCTAAAAGGGCCATCGGGCAAAAGCATGTCCGATGAAGAATTGATTAGGCACATGCGTCTCGGAAAATTCTTCAGCAACTATATCCACAACCAAGAAGCTGCCATTGCTTATGCCGCCATAATGAGCATGCATAGCAAGCGCGGAGTTCCAATTAATCCCAGGAGCCTGATAGCGGTTGGATGGGGAAATCTTATCTCTGGCAATAACCGAAGAATGGATTGGCAAACTCTGGAATCCCTTTATGAATGGTTTTGGGAGAAGGTAAAGGGCTATCCCTTCTACGATAGAATAAGGCCATCGAAAGGAATCGGAAATTACCTGAGGACTCAATATTTTCGGTATCGGTGGAAACGCGCAGACACTCTTGAAAAAGCAAGCTTGAAGAATCTCAAGGACATCTTGGGACTCATTAGCACTCTGTTCTCGCATCAGGTTCTTGGCAACAAGGGAGGTTATATTTCGAAAAAGCTATCCGTCAGCGTCCCGGAGTTCCCTCGGTTCTTAATGAATTTCATTATCGATTCCTATCTGGCGGGAGATGAAGGATTAACGATCCTTTCTCCCGATCAGGCTATTGCCGACCCGCGATATGCTTTTTTTAATCTCAGTCTCGGAAGAAAAATCGGAGCCAAGTGGCAATACCGTTTCTTCGAGTGGATGTTGCCCCACGGTTTGAGTTTTTCGATTGCGCCAGAACTCCCATATCCAAATTCTAAAGTCAAAGAGTATTTCGGACACGCCGCCAATCTCTTTGTCGAAAATAAGAGGTCTATTAAACACCCGACGCCGCTGATCATATTTCCAGACAAATCATCGTTCAGCGCCAGCTTCTAAAGCTTTTTCCGCTACACAATTCAAATAAAAAAAAGGGCATTGTGTTGCGGAAGTCTACCCACTTCTTTTTCTACAATGGAAACCAAGGTGGACAGAAGAAATGGAACAGACTCTAGAATCTCTTGATAGGCCATCTTCCCTGACGGCTCTCTCGGATGCTGATCCTGACCATCCCATCAAAATGCTTTACTGCTCCCACTGTGGATATCAACACAAGGTCCAGCTTTCGTGCGGATCGAGGGTCTGCCCGAAATGTCGAAGGAAATGGTTTGGCTACCATTTCAACTCGCTTTACAGACTTGTCCAGACGTGGCCCGTTACGAATAGTCTGACTCTGACGCTCCAGAATATCCCAGACAACGAATTCGGCCGCCATGATGTTCAGCGGATCCGACAATATTTCTCGATACTAAGGCGTCGGTTCAGGAATGAGATCTACGGCGGATTCTACGTTGTTCAGGCTACGAATATTGGAAACGGATGGCATCTTCATCTCCATGTCATATTCGACGGCAAATTCATAAAAAAGGACAGACTCGTTGCGGCGTGGAGAGATATCACGGGAGGCTCATACATCGTCGATGTAAGGCGTGTCAAGGACGCCCAAAAGGCTATTAGATACCTCCTTGCGGATTTCTCCGGTGAGCCGAGGATCCGGCCCCAGGACCGCGCCACCTATGATGCAATTTTAAAAGGCTCTCGGCTTGTGCAGCCGTTTGGGGCCTACAGGTCAGTCAAACTCAAGGTTCCTTTCCGATGTCCTGCCTGCGGAAATACGGATTGGGTGACGTTCGAGTGGATCGAGGAACGGGCCCGCTGGGGCTTGGGGAGCGATCCATGATAGCCCGAAAACCGTCACGATTTGCTACCAGAGCTGATATCAAACGAAAGGCCGAGGTCTATGTCGAGGCCCAGAGATCGGACCGTCCAGGGCCCGCCCAGAGCCATTTAGGTCGCGGCCGCAAGCTGACCGCAGGCTCTCGGGTAGGTTTCTTGGGCTGTTTCTTATCTTCTGCGGCGCAGACGGGCCGCCTTGACTTGATAACTCTACAACATCAGACGAGCACGTAATTGATGAAATTCGAAGAGGTTAAGAACATGGGCGAACATAAACGGAATCCGATAGCTGTTTTTTTCAAAGAGAACCCCTGGGCGCCAGATTTTAGACCCCTGCTGGGCCAACGCCGGCCTCGAGGGAAGGGCCTCAGAAGGATCTATAAGATCATGATGGAGCAACGTCATGTCGAGGCTGTCTACCATGGCGGTAGGAACCGGCGGAAGGAGCGGCAAGCAAGCAATGAGCCCAAAGACAAGGCCGATAACTTTGTCACTTTATCAATAATAATATGATTATTATTAGCGCTTTTTCAGTTTGACGAATGCGTCATTTTCTAGCTCCAAGGCCCCCATATCGCGTTCGATAATCGTGACAATAACATTGGCCATGGTCAGTAATAGATTGCTCAGGCAATGATCACAAGGCCCGAAAAAGGATTCTAGGGTGAGAGAACCGCTGCTGAACGCCAGGGAGGTCAGCAAGCGTCTCTCCGTCCATCCCAAGACCGTCTATGCCTGGAAGTCGTTAGGCCTGATCCCCTCGATCCAGGTGAATGGCCTAATCCGGTTCGATGCTAACCTAATCGAGAGGTTCCTGGAGCGCGGGCAGGACCGTCTCGTCGATATCGAAGGCATGTTTCAGAAGGTAAGGCTTCCCCTTGACGCCTATGATAGACTCCATCTGAAAGGAGGTCGTGGCGCCGTGGGGAATAAGGCACGGCGCCGGTGGAACTATGGTTTTGGGTCAGTTTATTTACGGAAGACGAAAGAGGGGCAGGACCGTTGGGCCATCGATTATCAGGCTGGTGGGAAGCGGATCCGCGAGGTCGTGAAGGACGCCCAGGACCGGGGCGAGGCGGTCGTCGCGCTCAAGTCGCGGTTAACCGAATTGTTCAATGGCCGGTTCAATCCCGTCCGCAAGGCCGAGCCTTTGATATTCTCGAGGCTGGCCGACATCTACATCGGCGACTACGCGAAGACGAACAAGAAGAGCTGGCGATGCGACGATTACGCGCTCAAGGCCCATCTCACGCCTTTCTTCGGCGAGATGCGTCTCAACGAGATCACGCCACACGTGATCGAGCGTTATCGGGCCGAGCGGCTGCGCACCGTCCGCAAGTCGTCGACGAATCGCGAAGTGGCGCTCCTCAAGACCATGTTTTGCAGGGCCGTCGATTGGGGCTTCGCCGAGGACAATCCTGTCCGCAAGATCAAGATGTTCTCTGAGCGCGACAACCTCAAGGAGCGGATCCTGACCGACCGGGAGGAGACGCGGCTTCTGGCCGTGGCCTCCGACCGCCTCCGGCCGATCCTGCTGGCGCTCCTGCATACTGGGGCAAGGCGTTCCGAGATCCTGGGCCTGACCTGGGCGGACGTCGACCTTGAGGCCAGGCGCATCACGTTCCGCAAGACGAAAGCCGGGAAGAATAGGACCGTGAGCGTCAACACTACGCTCCTCGAAGTCCTACGGCACCAGCGCGAGACGTCGACGGGGGCTCTGGTATTCCCCGGTCCGAGGGGGCAGCGGATGGTCTCGATCCAGCGGGCCTATGAGGACGCCTGTGAAAAGGCCGGGATTGAAGGCCTCCGCCTTCACGACATTCGCCACACGTTCGCGACGCGACTCCTCCGGCTCGGCGTCGACATCGTCACGTTGCAGGGGATCCTCGGGCATTACTCGATCGACATGACGCGCCGTTATCTCCACACCGACGAGGGCCGCCAGCGCGACGCCGTCGAGCGGCTGGTCGCGAAAACGAGCGAGGATTTGGCACGCGTACGTCACGCGGAGGCGGAAAACGCAACGCCGCAATCCGCAACCGAAGTATATTCAAAGACATCCGAGAGGGTGAATTGAGCGCGTTTTCCCACTCTGGATCATGCAATCAAGGTTCGAATCCTTGCTTCCCAGCCACTCCCCTTCCACTTTTTGACACTCAATTCGGCGTCTTGATATCAAGTGTCTTCTTGACAGAGGCCGCTCTCCAGGATTAATAGGAGGGACAGAAGGGAGAGTCTTATGAGGATCGGATCGGCGTGGAACTTCGTCCAGGACACCTGTTACGTTTTTCTGGCGGTGACAATTTTGTGGTTAAAGGCTCTTATGAGACCATTTAGGCACGCTTGGCCCAGAAAACGATTGAATACGAATCGGGTCAAAACCAAGGGCTTCTCCAATATAGAGTCCGAGCGCCTCCATTCCCAACGGGGGCGAAGTGATCTCAGCCAGGACGAAATCTACCTCCAATGTGGAGGGTGTTCGTTCTACGCAGCATTCAACCAAGACTATGGATTGTGCTGTAATCCCAGTTCTCGGCACCTGACCGAGACCGTCTTTGAGCACTTTACATGCCCTTCCTACGTGGACGAGGGTTGGGGGCCACACAGTTTCACGGCAGACACGACGTTCCACTGCAAGTGCCAAGGGACATCCGTTTACGAGATGATGAAGTATATTATCTTTCTCCTTGACCGGGAAGGGCTCGATGATGAGCTCCGATCCCATCTGCGAGCTCTCAGACAGTGGGTTGAGAACAACCAGAAGGACCGGACTAGCTGATGCGGATCAACTTTTCTGGGGAGCCGTCCTTCAGCTGACGTCATTTCCGTCTCTTGACATCAAGGTTCGAATCCTTGCTTCCCAGCCAATCTTACTCCAGCGTTTCTCCCTGAAGGATATTGATTAGGCTCGATCTGTGACGCCGGGGTAACCCCCTGACCCGCACCAAGAGACAGTCGCTTCCGGAGCGGGGAACATTCCCGATCTCCATCTCGTTATCAGAAGTACGCACAGACGGGAAGAGCACAGATCCCGGAAAAGGAGTCCCGACGATGAGAATGAGATGCATGGCCCTGCTCATCTTTTCGCTTTGGGCTGCCTCGGCATCCGGTGAAAACGCCTTCGACGCCAAAGACGTCGGGGTCAGGCCGGACGAGGTCTACGGCCACAGATTCGGCCTGGCCCTGACCTTTGACGTCTATACCCCCGGGAACAGCAACGGAGCGGCCGTGCTCTTCATCAACAGCGGGGGTTACGCCTCCGGCCTGATGAGACAGTGCGAAAAGGGGGAGGATTCCGTTTGGAGATTTCTCCCCACCGACGCCGCCGGCAAATGGGACCTGCCGCCGCTGCTCATGGAACAGTACGGTTTCCAAAAACTGCTGGCCGCCGGATTCACCGTCTTCGATATCCGGCACGGCTCGACGCCCCGATTCACGATCGACGAAATGTTCGAAGACTGCAGCCGGGCCGTCAGACACATCAAGTTCCACGCCGAGGAATACGGAATAGACGCGGCGAGGATCGGGATCTGGGGCGGGAGCGCGGGAGGACATCTCGCGCTTCTGCTGGGGACGCGCGTCGTCAAGGGCCAGACGGCCTATAAAGAAGTGACGGGGGCTTTCGAGCTGAACAAGATTATCTGAACCGGAGCTGGAGACGAGCAGCAGCGTCCGCGCCGTTGCCGCCTACTATCCGGCTGGATATGACCTGGTTTCGGACCGGGCCGCGTACCCGGAGGTCTTCAACAGCCTGCCCGCTTTGAACGTTCCGGATGCCGTTCTCGACGAGCTGTCCATCAAGAAGTACCTGGGACCGGCGAATCCGCCCGTATTGATCATCTACGGCGACCAGGACATGCCGTTCATCGTCGGCGCCTGCAAAAGTATCGCCGCCGGACTGAAGAAGAGCACTGCGGGCGTCGAAACGATGGTTCTCCCCGGTGTCGGGCACGAGTTCAAAGGCAAAGACGGCTCTTATAAAGACGCCCGGCCGGGGCAGGCCGCCATGGACAAATTGGTCGAATGGTTCAAGGCGAAGCTTCTCGGCTGAAGCGGCGTCCCGCCCGCGTCACTTGTCGACCGGGACCTTGTAAGGCCTGCGGGGCCTCGCCGCCAGCATCAGGTTATCGACCTGCGTCCGCCAGCGGTAGCCGAAGTGGAACGGCAGCGGCCGCACGTCGGACTCCGGGTCCTCGTAGGCCGCCCGGAGGTCCGGTTGCTCGACGTTGGTGAAGTCCTTGACCGGGGTCGCGTAGCGGCCGAAGAGCGTGATCGCCCAGCCCTCCCTCTTGAAGAAGCGATACGGCAAGGCCGTGTCGTCCTGGAGGACGTAGAGGCTCCGGTCGAGGATGAGCCGACGGAGGGTCGAGAAGTTGTCCCAATGGAGGAGGTAGGAGCCGGCCTTGACGAACGTGGTCGGCCGTTCGAGTCCGTTGAAGAAGCGGTGGAGCGGCGAGCCCTCCTGGAAGGCCCTGTTCTCGATATCGCAGGAGAAATAGAAGACGGTCCGGAGGGTCGTGTCCCCGGCCTTGAAGTAGTCGATCCGGACGCCGTAGGGGCGGCGCGGGCGCTCTTTCAGCCGTTCGTAGGGGGCCTCCGCCCAGGAGCCGTCCGCCGCCGGCAGCAGCCGCCGGACGCCGGCGACGGAGAACCCTTCCCTCTTCAGGAAGAAGCCGATGACGGGCAAGGCGCCGTCGACGTGCCGCTCCGAGTAGGTGTCCATCATGTCCATGGTGATGAAATAGCCGCGGACGAGGAACTCCAGGGCCAGCGTCCCCATGTCGGCGAAGAAATCGGCCCGTCCGTCCGGGGTCAGGCGGTCGAATTCCGGCAGGTTCCCGACCGGCTCCAAGCCGATGAGGACGATAACGGGCGCGTCCGGGAAGAGCGTCGCGGCCGTGGTGAAGTCCGGCCCGCCGAAGGGATAGAACAGGGACCGCGTCCGCTCGCGCGGCCGGGCCAGCTCGGACACGGCCCAGGTCCGCATGGGCGCGAGGACGGCGGCGTCGAAGTCCGTCCAAGCCTTGTCGGCGGCCTTGGCAAAGTCCTGCCAGGCCGTTTCCCCTTCCCAGGCGGAATACTGCGCACTCCCGACGGAGCGGCCGGCGATAAAGGCGAACCTCTCGTCGAGGGCGGGGTCCACGGCGGGCGGGCCCGGAAGCGCGTCCGCTGCCTTGACCGGCGCGCCCCCGGCGGGACCGGGCGGGGTGTCCCGTCGGCAGCCCGGGCAGACGGCGATGGCACAAAGGAGGATAAGAGCGGCGCGTCTGATACCCATGGGATAATGGGCTATTATCCGCGTTTCGGGGATGGAAATAAAGAGGGCCGCGCTCAGCCGAGCTCGACGGCGTGCGTGCCGGCCTCGATCCGGATGACGTGGATCTTGGGGGCCCGGCCGGTCTCAGCCTCATATTCCCGGCTGACCCGCGCTTCGAAGTCGGGGACAGCGCCGGCTTCGACCAGGCTGATGGTGCAGCCGCCGAAACCGGCCCCCATCATCCGGGCGCCCAGGACGCCGGGGACCCGGCGGGCCGCCTCGACCAGGGCGTTGAGCTCGGCCGACGAGACCTCGTAGTCGTCGCGCAGGCCGGCGTGGGACAGGTTCATCAGGCCGCCGAGCACGGCGAAATCGTTCCGGACCAGGGCGGCCGAGGCCTCGGTCACGCGGATGTTCTCGCGGACGACGTACTCGCAACGGCGGTAGACGACGGGATCGAGCTCGGACCGATGGTCGCGGAGCAGGTCCGGTCCGACGTCCCGGAGGGAGCGGATGGACGGATCGTGGACTTTGAGGGCGTTCACCCCGGCTTCGCACTGGCCGCGGCGGACGTTGTACTCCGAGGAGGCCAGCTCGCGCCGGACCAGGGTGTCGGCGATGACGATGCGAAGGTCGTCGCGCTCGAACGGGATGTGTTCGTAGGCGAGCGAGCGGCAGTCGAGCTTGAGGACGCTCTGGGCCTTGCCGTGGATGTTGATGAACTGGTCCATGATGCCGCAACGGACGCCGACGAACTCGTGTTCGGCCTTCTGGGCCAGCTTGACCAGGGTCAGGCTGTCGAGACGGAGGGCGAAGAGGGCGTTGAGGGCGAAGGCCAGGCCGCCTTCGATCGCGGCCGAAGAGGACATGCCCGCCCCGATGGGGATGTCGCCGCCGAAGACGCAGCTGATCCCGCCGATGCGGTGCCCGGCCTTGACGAACTGGTCGAGGACCCCCTGGACGTAGTCGGGCCAGCGGAGGGGGGACCGGTGGAACTGGCCGAGCTCGCAGCGGAATTCCTGTTCGAAATCGCGGGAGACGAAGTGGCAGAGACCGTCGGCCCGGGGGGCCACGGCGAAGACGACGGCCTTGTCGGTGGCCCCGGGCATGACGAAGCCTTCGTTGTAGTCGGTGTGCTCGCCGATGAGGTTGACCCGGCCGGGAGAGACCACGAGGATCGGCTTCCCCGGGAAATGACGGCGGAACCGGTCGGCGATGACGGGCACGAGGGCGTTCATGATCTCTCCTTAAGGGCGGATATTATCATCAGACGCCGCCGGAGGGGAAGAACTATCAGCCGGCCCGTACCGTTCAGACGCCGAAGCTCATCTTCTGACGGATCTCGGCGGCCTTCCGTTCCGCGGGGTCGACGACCTCCCGGCCGAACCTCGCGGCCAGGTCGGCCGGGTCCTGGAACGGCCAGAACGGCTGGACCCAGCGGTACTTCAGGTAGTGGCTGTCGAGCAGGATCTTCTCCCGTCCCGCCTGCCCGATGGGCTGGATGGGGATAGAGGGCAGGAAATGGACCACGGCGTCGAGCGTCTCGCCGATGCGTCGGTCCTCGGTCAGGTCGGCGATGACGAACCGGGACATCCGGCCGAGCGTCTTGACGATCTCGTTCTTGTCGCCCGACCCGGGCAGATGGAAATCGAGGACGAGCGGCGAATAGCCGGCGCGACGGAGGGCTTCCTTGACGGCGGCCAGGACGGGCCTGCGCTCGTCCGGGAAGCGGCCGATGACGAGCACCGTGTTGAGGGTGATGGAGAAGACTTCGTAGCGCGCCTTCTCGTGGTGGAGCAGCATCCCGACGAGCTGGGCCGTCTGGAGGCTGTCGACCGAGAGGACCGGCTGCTGGGCCGGCATGATATCCAGATCGCGCTGGCTCGCCTCCGCCATGTTGACGTCCCAGAACGAGGTGCCGTACACCGCGCAGTTGTCGAGGACGGCGCCCGCGAGATTGGTCCGGAGCAGGGTGGCAAAACAGAAGTTGGCGTTGGCGGCGTTGGCGCCGCGGAGATTCGTCTGCTCGAGCACCGCCTCCTGGAAGTTGGCCCCCTCGAGGTCGGCCTCGCTCAGATCGGCCTCGCTCAGATCGGCCTTGAAGAAGGACGCCTGCCGGAGAACGGCCCCGGCCAGCTTGGCCCGGAAGAGGGACGCCTGGCCGAGGTTGGCCCCTTTGAGGCAGGCGCCGATGAGATCGGCTCCGCTCAGGTTGGCCCGGATGAGAAAGGCCCCGCTGAGGTCGGCCCCGTTGAGGTTGGCGCCGGCCAGGTCCGCCTGACTGAGGTTGGCCTTGAAGAGGGTCGCCCGGCTGAGATCGGCCTGGCTCAGCTCGGCCCGGAAGAGCTTGGCCCGGCTGAGGTTGGCCCCGCTGAGATTCGCGCCGTTGAGATGGGCCCCGGACAGGTCGGCCTTGGCCAGGTTGGCCCCGGCCAGATTGAGCTCGGAGAGATCGGCCCCGGTGAAATCCGGCAGGAGGCGGGTGTTCTTCCGCCGCCAATCGTTCCAGCGCTCGATCCGGTCACGGACGAGATCGATGTGCCCCGCATTCGCCATCGGGCTCATTTTAAGGACATTGGCAGGCGCGTGTCAATCGGGCCGGGAAGGGACGGTCCCTTCCGGAACAGAGCCGCAAGCCGCCCAGCCCCTCTCGGTCAGATCATTCAAGGATCAGGTGAATGACCAGGATCTCCGAGGCGCCGACGGTCCGGACGGGCGGTCCCCAGGCCTGGACCCCGCTCGTCACGAACAGGTGGGCGCCGCCTCTTTCGAGATGCCCCCAGCTCAGGTCGTATTGGTGCGCGGTGATGAAGTTGATCGGGAAGAGCTGGCCGTGGTGCGTATGGCCGGAGAGCTGGATGTCGGCCCCGGCGGCGCGGGCCTCGTCGAATTGCAGGGGCCGATGGGCGAGCAGGATGACCGGACGATCGAGTGGGATGGCCGCGAGCAGCTCGGCGACGGATCGGCGGTCCCTCGAACGGGCGTCCTTCCGGCCGGCCAGGATCAGGGCGTCCCCGATGCGGACGACCTCGTCCTGAAGGAGACGGATGCCGGCCCGCTCGAGAAAACCGCCCGCTCCGGCGCGGCTGAAGCGCTCGTGGTTGCCCGGCACGGCGTAGGTCCCGTAGACGGAGGACATGCCGCGGATGGCCCGCTCGTAGCGGCTCGTCTCCTCGCCGCGCCGGTCGCCTTCGAGCAGATCGCCGCCGAGGAGGATCAGGTCGGGCTTCCGGGCGTTGACCTTGGCCGTGAGCTCCTCCAGGAAGCGGTCCGACGTCAGGTCCCGGAAATGGAGATCGGCCATGAAAACGATCGTCAGCTCCCGGGCGGGCGACGATCGGCGGGGCGCTTCGACGCGATATTCCCGCACCCGGAGGACGCGGTGATTGACCGCGCCGAAGGCGACGACGAGGACCGGAACGCCGAGCGAGACGGCCAGCCGCCGGGATCTGAACCGCCGGGTCCGAACGGCTTCGCGCGCGGCCGGCCCGGTGAGGCGCGCGAGTCCGATGGCCGCGTCGACCAGGAGAACGGTCATGACGAGGTACAGGAGGAACGGGAGGGCGCAGTAGCCCAGAAGAACGATAAGATCGGTCCAGCGGCCATCCGCCCCGTGGGAGAGCGTTTCAGCGACGGGGTAGGCGACGGCGATGAGAACGAACAGCGCCGTCCAGAGGTTCTTGAAGAGCTTGGAAGCCAGGAGCGACCGGATACGGAGACAGGCATAGAGCGCGAGCGGAAGGGATATCAGCAGCTCGTTCAGGAGATACATGCGCTCGACTCCTTAGCTCGTTCCCCCCGGTGACCGAGGGGCCGCCGGCAAAGAAGAGAGCATCATAACTGCCTATGTCCCCGAGCCTGCGACATATTCCGCGATTCGAGGACGTGCTCGAAACTGCGGAGGTTGATCTGCCGGTCCCGGAAGCCAATAAGGCTGCCGGACCAGATAGACATTCCCATCCGCGTCGGCGCGCGAGAAATACAGGGCGCTTCCGGAAATGAACAGGGGCACTTCGGGGAGCTCCGCCGTGCCCAGGAAAGCGCCTTTCCGGCTGAAGACGTCGACGGGCAGGCGGGGCGGCTCGGCCGTGATATCGGGGGGGAAACGGAAGACGAGGACGCGCGTGGGCGAGAGGAGGACCGCGCTGACGGTGTTTTTCGAATCCGGGATCTTCTTGGCGAGCTCGCGGGCCACGCGGTCGGGCCAGCTCTTGGATTTGACGAAGTCCAGGAGACCGCGCTCGAGGAAGTCCCTTTCCCTGGCGCTGATCTTCCCGGGTTTCACGTCGCGCCGGATGGTCGTCACGGTTTGCCCCTTTTCGTCGAGAAGCGCGATCTCGTAGCGGTCACTGATGCCGATCGCGGAAAGTCCGGGGCCGTGGGCGAACAGGAATTGCGGGACATAGGCCTCGTGGCTGTAATTGAACATCACGGTCCGGCCGGTCTCGTCGGGCAGGAGCGCCGAAAACCGGTCCCGGGCGATGGAGTGATAAATCTGGAGGATGTTGTTCCGGGCGTCCACCAGGACCTGCTGCCGGCTTTCGGGGCGCCACTCCCAGCCGTAGTAGCGGTCGGGCCCGACGAACCCGGGCCCGAGACGCCCGTTGAGGTCCAAGCGCCGGATGAAGGCCCCGTCGGTCTTGTGAAACGAAACGTAGGAGATGTCCTCGAGGACAGCCAGCTCGCCCTGGGACGTGAAGACGATCCGGCCGGGGGATTGGAGATCGCCGGGCCCCTGGCCCTTGCGGCCGAAGGTCCGCAAGGAACGACCGTCGGCCGAGAACTTATGGACCTTCTGTTCCCGCTGATCGAGGACGTAGAAATCGCCCTGATCGTCCTCGCAGACCGAGACGATGGAGCCGAAGAGGAGCTCCGCCCGGCCGATCTCGAGCGGCGGTCCGAGCTTGATGGTGACGGTCGGGACATCCGTGGCCGGCAGGCGCACCGGGCCGAGGCTCAACAGGGCCAAGGTAATAACGAGGAATCTAGGCATTGGCCGATATTACCAGAAACGGGGGGGGCGCTGAAGCAATCTCGATGCGCGACGAACTTGGTAGCGCTACGGGGATTCGAACCCCGGTCTGATGGCTGAGAACCACCTGTCCTGGCCCCTAGACGATAGCGCCGCAAGGGGCAACAAAAATAGCAGAATCCTCCCGGGGTGTCAACTCAAAACGGGGACACGTACCATAGGGACATGTCCCCGTACGTGTCCCCATTAGATTGACAGCCGGGCGGACCCGGCCTAATCTGATAAAAGAGGCGGAAGGAAGATGCTCGATCTCGGCGTCCCCAAGCAGTTCCGCAGCCTGCTGAGGCTCGGCACCTGTTCCTGGAAATACGACTCCTGGAAGGGGCTCATCTACGAAACGGGCAAGACCTACCGGCCCGACGACTACCTGGCCGACTATGGCCGGCACCTGGATTCGGTCGAGGTCGATCAGTGGTTCTGGAGTCTCTTTCCGGGCGGCCTGCGCCTGCCCGACCCCGCGGTCGTGAAGCGCTATGCGAAGAGCGTTCCGGACGATTTTGTCTTCACGATCAAGGCCCCGAACGCGCTGACGCTGACCCATTACTACGCCAAGCAGCCCCCGCCGCACGCCGATCTCGCCGGGAAACCCAATCCGGCCTTCCTCGATCAGGACCTGCTCCGCCGCTTTCTCGACACCCTCTCCCCGCTCCGGTCGAAGCTGGGGCCGATCATGTTCCAGTTCGAATACCTCAACAAGCAGAAGATGCCCTCCAAAGAGACGTTCTTCGAGCGCTTCGGGGAGTTCATCGGGAGGGCGCCGAAGGGCTATCATTACGCCCTCGAGATCCGGAACCCGAACTATTACTCCCCCGCTTTCTTCGATTTTCTGAATGAGCGCCGGATCGGCTTCGTCTATCTCGACGGCTACTACATGCCGCCGATCGGCGAGGTCTTCGAGAAGTACCGGCCCGAGTCCGCGTCGTTCCAGGTCATCCGCCTCCACGGCGGGGACCGGCTGGAGATCGAGGGGGAGACCGGGGAGGTTTGGAACAGGATCGCCGCGCCGAAGCCCGGCGGGCTCCAGGCCGCGGCCAGGATCGTCCGGGCCAACGCCAAGAAGAGGGTCCTGACCTACCTCAACCTGAACAATCACTTCGAGGGCAGCGCCCCGCTTTCGCTGCGGCGATTCCTGGACGTCCTGGCGGGCAAGAGAATCGACCCACCCCCGTTCTAGGCCGGGCCCGCTCCCTCACCTCCGCCCGGCCAGGAGCAGCTTGGCCGTCGTCTCCCCGCCGTTGATGCGGTAGAGAATGGGCAGAGGCCGGTCCAGGCCGTCGACGAACTCGGGCGAGTTCTCCCAGCGGTAGTTGAGGATGTTGGCGTAGTCGGAGAAATGCTGCCAGCGGCGCCGCGGCATCCCCGTCACCATGTGGAAGTGGTTGGCCGGCATGCCCATCTTGGCCTGGCTGGCCGGCACGTGATCGAAAGTGAGGAACGTGTGCGGCCAGGTGTAGTCCGAGGCATGGCAGACCTTTTCGGCGAGCGGGGCGGGCAGCTCGACGCTCTGAGCCTCGTCCTGGACCATGGTGAAGAGGCCCGAGAGGTCGGAGAAGGCGACGCGGCCGGCCATGCCCGCGATGCCCCTGGGCGAGAGATAGCTGACCGAGAAGCCGAGGCCGGGGAAATAGAACTCGACGGCCTTGAACAGGAACCACTTCTCGCCGTAGTCGAGCGAGCCGGAGCCGGAGTTGTCGCCGTCGACGAAGCCCCGCGCCATCCACGGCTCGGCCTTGGATCTCCGGAGATCGAGCCCGAGGGCCCGGGCGATCTTCTCGATCTCCCAGGGTTCGTAGACCTTGCGGAAGTCCATGAAAAGCGTCGGGCGGCCGCCGGAGAGATAGCAGTAGGCGATCATCGTCAGCAGGGCCTGGATGTCGTTCTCCGTGGCGAAGGGGACGACGGTCTTGCGGCCGGTGTGGTCCTCGGTCGAGTTGAACAGGGACTCGGCGATGTCGGCCGTCGAGAGCGGCAGGCCGCGCCGGTCCGAGCCCCAGCCGAGCTGGTTCGTCCAGCCGCCGCCGATGGCGTTGACGTCGCGCATGTAGTTGCGGAGGACGAGGTAGAGGGCCAGGCCCTCGTCGAGCTTGGCCTTGTCGGCGGCGGTCAGGGCCGGCGGCTTGACGGCCTGGCCGGTCAGCACGGCCCGGCCGTGCTTCTTGATGTCCTCGGAATTCGTGAAGATGCGGCCCTTGAACTTGACGTTGACGATCCAGTCGCGCAGCGCCTTGAGCTCCTCGGGATCGTAGCCGCCCTTCTTGCGGATCATGTCGGCGAAGAGCTTCATCGACTCGCGCGTGCTCTCCAGGCCGAAGAAGCGGCGGGCGGCATGGACGTGGTTGAGCGCGGTCTCCATCTGCATGGAGTCCGTGTCGATGGCCACGAAGCGCCGGCCCTGGAGGGCGGCGCGGGCGAGCATGGCGTAGGCCAGGTCGACGATCTCCTCCTGGGTCTTGGCGTCGAATTCCGGGCGCAGGCCGGTCTCGGGCATCGAGCCGATGACCATCGGGCAGAGCCGGCCGGTCTGGGCATAAGCGCCGACGAGGGCGTCGATGCCGACGACCCCCGGCTTGGGGGCGTTGTTGCCGCCGACGCAGGCCAGGGGGACGGTCGGAGCGAAGTGCGCGGTCAGGGCCATCGCGGTCTTGCCCGGAAAGAACCAGGTGTCGGGGACGATGAGGAGGGCGTCGACGCCGGCTTCCTTCATCTCCCGGGCCCCCAGGTCGGCCGTGCTCTCGCTGTCGACCAGGCGCGAACAGGCGAAGATGTTGGGCGCGGTGCCGTCGGGCAGGCGCAGGCGCCGGGCCAGCAAGGCGGCCGTCATCTGGCCGATGTTGAACGCCCGGGTCCGCGACTCCTCGTCGATCCGGGGATCGCAGGGGACAAAGACGCCCAGGGTGGGCGCGCCGGCCCGTTTCTTTCCCGTGTAGGGCATGACTCCCTCCGATGGACGGAATAATCTAGATATATTCGATGGTGGCCGGCGGCTTGGAGGTCAGCTCGTAGGCGACGCGGGTGACCCCGGGCAGCTCGGCCGTGATCCTCTTGGAGATCTTTATCAGGGTCGCCCAGGGCAGGGGCGACGGCTCGGCGGTCATGGCGTCCTGGCTCTCGACCGAACGGACGATGACGATGTTGCCGAAATGGCGCTTGCCGTCGACGATCCCGGTGCCCTTGTCCTCGAGCAGGACGGCGAAGGCCTGGAAGGGCTTGTGGGCGGCGACCTCCTCCTCGACGATGGCCGTGGCGGCGCGGACGAGATCGACCCGCTCGGGCGTCACCTCGCCGATGATGCGCGTGGCCAGGGCCGGGCCGGGGAAGGGCATGCGGTTCCAGATCGATCGGGGCAGGCCGAGCTCCTTGGCGACGAGCCGGACCTCGTGCTTGAACAGCTCCTTGAGCGGCTCGATGACCTTGAATCCGAAGCCCTTCTCGGGGTCGATGCCGATCTGCTCGAGGATATTGTGCTGGGTCTTGAGGCCCTTCTGGGTCTCGATGATGTCGGCGGCGATGGTCCCCTGGATGAGGAAGCGGGCCTTGCTTTTGAGGACCTCCTGGCCGAAAGAGCTGTAGAAGGCGTAGCGGAAGGCCTTGCGCTTCTCCTCGGGATCGGCCTTGCCCTGGAGCGCGGCGAAGTACTCCTTTTTCTTGTCGGCGACGTCGACGGCGATGCCCAGTCCGGCGAAGACCTGGACGATCTCCTGCGGCTCGCCGGCGCGCATCAGGCCGTGGTCGATGAAGACCGACTTGAGCTGGGGCCCGAGGGCCCGGTGGGCCAGGACCGTGCACGCCGAGCTGTCGACGCCTCCCGACAGGGCCGAGATGGCATTGCCCGGACCGACCGTCTTCTTGATCTCTTCGATCTGTGTTTCGATGAATTTCGGGACGTTCATGGGGCTTCCCTCCTCGTTTCGCCTCATCATACTTTTTTGGAAAGAGGGGGTCAAACCTAAACTTTTCCACTTTTCGTGAAGCGAAATGCGGCTGAAGAGGGAGGGCGAAATGAAAAGTGGAAAAGTTTAGGTTTGACCCCTGGGCCGCTCACCCCAAGCGGGGGCTTTTTTCACCCGGCCAACCCTCGCTCCCGGCGATTGACCGACCGGCAGGGGCCTGTGAGAATGGGCGCAACGCAAGGAGGGCCCCATCCAAGGCTATTGCGAAAAAATGGGGCAGGACACGGGGATTCCTCTCCAGGCCCTCCTTGCACCTTTCTCCTCGATGTCACCCCTTTCCCACGAGGGATAGGGGCCTGCCTCCTTTGCAGAGCCCCGCCCGTTTCGGGTACCATAGGCCTCGGTCATCCCGGAGGAGGAATCCATGAAACGTCATCCGCTGTCCGTTCCGCTGGCAGCCCTGTTCGTCCTGCTGGCCTCGGCCACCCTGCGGCCGGCCGTCCCGGCGCCGACGCCCCTGGCGAAGAAGGTCAAGGCTGCGACCGATAAGCTCGCCGCCGAGCTCATCGCCATCCGCCAGGACATCCACTGCCACCCGGAGCTCGGTCTCCAGGAAACGCGCACGTCCGGCATCGTGGCCGATTATTTCCGCAAGCTCGGCCTCGAGGTCCGGACGGGCTACGCCAAGACGGGCGTCATCGGGATCCTCAAGGGCGGCAAGCCCGGTCCCATCGTGGCCATGCGCGGGGACATGGACGCCCTGCCGATCACAGAGGAGACCGTCCTGTCGTTCGCCTCCAAGGAAAAGGCCGTCGTCGACGGCCGGGAGACCGGGCTCATGCACGCCTGCGGTCACGACATCCACACCACGATTCTCCTCGGCGTCGCGGCTGTGCTGACGTCGGTGAAAGCCGACCTGCCCGGCACGGTCGTGTTCATCGCCCAGCCCGCCGAGGAGTGCTGCGGCGGGGCGGACATGATGATCCGGGAGGGCGCCTTCAAGGACATCGTCCCCGGGGCCTTCTTCGCCTACCACGTCGACGACACGCTCAAGGCCGGCCGGATCGGCTACGCCTCGGGCTTCATGTCGGCCAACGTCGACGGCTTCTCGCTCGAGATCAGGTCGGAGGGCTGCCACGGGGCCAGCCCCTGGTCCTGCGTCGACCCGATCGTCGTCGGCGCCCAGGTCGTCACCGCCCTCCAGACCATCGTCTCCCGGGAGACGAACGTCTGGAACAACACCGTCATCACGGTGGGGTCCTTCCACGCCGGATCGGCCCCCAACATCGTCCCCCGCTCGGCCCGGCTCGAGGCCACCGTGCGCAACTACGGCGAGGACCAGCGCCGGATCCTCCGGGATAAGGTCACCCGCCTCGTGACGGGCATCTGCCAGGCCGCCGGGGCGCCCTTCGACCTGGCCTACGAGTTCGGCACGATGTCGGTCTACAACGACCCGGCCCTCGTCCGAGGGGCCCTGGCCACGGCCGAGCGCGTCCTGGGCTCGAAGGAGGCCCTCGTCGAGCAGAAGCCCGAGATGGGCGGCGAGGACTTCAGCTATTTCGGGACCATCGCCCCGGCCGTGATGCTCAACCTCGGCGTCGTCCCCGCCGACCGGGAATCGACGGCCGTCCACTCCCCGACCTTCCTCGCCGACGAGGCCGCCATCCCCATCGGCGTCGATCTGATGGCCAACATCATCCTGGACCACCAGACGGCGGCGGCCAAAAGAAAGGCCCCTAAATAGCCCCTGGGTCCCGACCACGGTGCCGGCGGGCCAGTTTAAAACAGGCCGGGCCGGTGGTATGATAGATCATCGACAGAGGAGGACATGATGAAAAGATCCATCGTCGCCATTCTGACCATCGCCCTCGTCGCCTTCAGCGCCGGTTGCGCCAGCTGGAGCAAGACGGCCCAGGGCGCCGCCATCGGCGCGGCCGGAGGCGCGGCCGCGGGGGCCGCCGTCGGCGCGATCGCCGGGAACACTCTCCTCGGCGCGAT
Source organism: Candidatus Aminicenantota bacterium (assembly GCA_963754085.1). Classification (GTDB taxonomy): domain Bacteria; phylum Acidobacteriota; class Aminicenantia; order Aminicenantales; family Saccharicenantaceae; genus RBG-16-66-30. The sequence goes on from CAVWFA010000003.1 coordinate 67,418, forward strand.
CGCCGGGGCCGCCGTGGGCGGCGCCGCCGGGGCCTACATCGGCCGGCAGATGGACAAGCAGGCCGCGGAAATGCGCCGCGACCTCGAGGGCGCCAAGATCGAGCGCGTCGGCGAGGCCATCAAGATCACTTTCGACTCGGGTCTCCTGTTCGATCTCAACAAGTACGACCTCCGGCCCGCGAGCCAGACCAACCTGGCCAAGCTGGCCACGGTCCTGAACAAGTACCCCGACACCAACATCCTCATCGAAGGGCACACCGATTCGACCGGAACGCGGGAGCTCAACATGCCTCTGTCCGAGAACAGAGCCAAATCCGTGGCCGCCTACCTGGCCACCCTCAATGTCCAGTCGGCCCGGTTCACCGTTCGCGGCTACGGCTTCGACCAGCCGCTCGGCGACAACAATACCCAGGCGGGCCGTCAACAGAACCGGCGCGTCGATCTGGCCATCATGGCCAACGACAAGCTGAAGAAGGCCGCCCAGGATTCCGTCAAGGGCGCGGAATAAGCAGGGCGGCCTCCCGGCGGATCTGGATCCTCCCGAGTCCCCGCGATGAACATCCCCCGTGTCCCGAGACTGATCGCATTAGGGCTGGCCTTGGCCGCCCTGGCCGTCGCCGTATCCGCCCAGTCCCCCGAGGCCGATCGCGAGACCGATCCCCTCGTCCTGGCCAAGCTCGCCCGCTGGCAGGACTGGAAGTTCGGTCTCATGATGCATTGGGGACCGTACAGCCAGTGGGGCGTCGTCGAATCCTGGAGCATCTGCTCCGAGGACGAGCCCTGGTGCCGGCGCTCCATGGACGACTACGTCGAGTACAAGAAGGCCTACGAGGCCCTGCCGCGGACCTTCGATCCGGTGAGATTCGATCCCGCCTCCTGGGCCGCCGCGGCCAAGGCCGCCGGCATGCGCTATGTCGTCATGACCACCAAGCACCACGACGGCTTCACCATGTACGACACCAAGCAGACGGACTACCGCATCACGGGGCCCGAGGTGCCCTTCCGGACGAACCCCAAGGCCGACGTCTTCCGGGCCGTCCTCGACGCTTTCCGGGCCCAAGGCTTCGGGACCGGGGCCTACTTCTCCAAGCCCGACTGGCACCACCGCGACTTCTGGGCCCCCGAATGGGCCACCCCCGACCGCAACGTCAATTACAGCACCTCGCGATATCCGGAGCGCTGGCAGCGCTTCCGCGACTTCACCTACCGCCAGATCGAGGAGATCGTCTCCGGCTACGGCCCTCTCGACATCCTCTGGTTCGACGGCGGCTGGGTCCGGCCCAGCCCCATGATCGAGATCGGGCCGGGCACCTTCGTCAAGAACCCCAAGAATATGGACATCGATATGCCCCGGATCGCGGCCATGGCCCGCCGCCACCAGCCCGGCCTCCTCGTCGTCGACCGGACGGTCACGGGGCGCTACGAGAACTACCGCACGCCCGAACAGGAGATCCCGGAGAAGCCCCTCCCCTATCCGTGGGAGACCTGCATGACCATGGGCAGCTCGTGGTCCTATAACCCGAAGGACGTCTACAAGTCGCCGCACCGGCTCATCCATTTGCTCGTCGACATCGTCTCCAAGGGCGGGAACTTCCTGCTCAACATCGGGCCGAGCCCCGAAGGGGAATTCGCGCCCGAGGCCCTGGACCGGCTCCGGGCCATCGGCGAATGGATGGCGGTCAACGGCGAGGCCATCTACGGGACGCGGCCCGTCGCTCCCTACAAGGAGGCCAAGACCTGCTTCACCTCGCTCCCGGACGGGACGGTCCACGCCATCTACCTCGCGGACGAGGACGAGACCGCGCCCCCGGCCAAGCTCATGCTGACATCGCTCGCGCCCGCCGAGGGGACGACGGTCCGGATGCTCGGCGTCCGGGAACCCGTCCGCTGGGAGAAGGTGGGCAAGGGCGCGCTCCTGACCCTCCCGTCCGGCGCCGTCGCCAAGCCCCCGTGCCGTCATGCCTGGGTCTTCAAGTTCAAGCCGGCCTCGTCTCCGCCGAAGCGGGAAAAGGGCGCCGGCTTGTGACGATGCGGCGGCCGGGCGTTCTGCTGGCCGTCGTGGCGGCGGCCACCGCGCCCGCGGGGGCGGACTGGCTCAAAGGCTACGGCCGGACCCTCTCCGGCGCCGAGATGTCCTACCATTCCCCCTATCCCGACATCTCCTCCGCGCTCATCAGCCGGGCCTCGGACGGAGCCATGGCCGTCGAATGGGAGACCGAACCTGTCCCGGCCGATCGGAAGGGCCGACCGCTGACTTTCGTCTGGCTGGCCGGCCATGCGACGGGCAAAGGCGGCCACCGCTTCGACCTGGCCGTCGACGGCCGGGAGGCCCTGAGCTTCCGGACGTCGGCCGACTCGGCGCGCCGGGAGTGGCGGGAGACCGGCCCGGACGGCCTGTCCCTCACGTTCAAGACGGTCCTGGTCGACCAGTTCGACGAGCTCTTCGGCTTCATGTGGCTCGAGGTGCCGGCCGCGCTCGTCCATCCGGGCCGGCCCCTCAGGATCCGGGTCACGGGCGAAAAAGCCGGCTCGAACGACTGGTTCATGGTCTTCCGCGACGATCTGCGCCGAGACGTCTGGGCCCGGGGCGAGCAGGCCCTGGTCCGCAAGGACGGCCGGCTCTTCCAGATCGTCCGGGTCGAGGTCAGTCATCTCGCCCCGCCGGGGAACGCGGTCATCTCGTGCGGCGAGGCCGCCAAGGCCCGGCTCGAGCTGAAGCTCGGCTACAACGCCCTCGAGTTCCTTCTGCCCGCCGTCGACCGGGAGAAGCCCGTGACGATCGAAGTGGCCCTTGACGACGGCTCCGTCCGCCGCGGCGAGCTCACGGTCAGGCCCGTGGCGCCGCGGGAGATCTGGCTTCTCCCCCACTCCCACGTCGACATCGGCTATTCCGATCCCCAGCCGGTCGTCGAGCGGAACCACTGGCGCTATTTCCGCGAGGCGATCGCCCTGGCGGAGAAGACCGCCGATCACCCCGAGGGCGCCCGCTTCAAATGGAACACCGAGCAGGCCTGGGCCGTCGAGACCTATTTCCGCCAAGCCGGCGAGGCTGAGAAGGCGGCCTTCGTCGACGCCCTGCGCCAGGGCACGATCGGACTGCAGGCGACGCTGGCCGGCGTCCTGACGGGCCTCTGCCATCCCGAGGAGTTCTTCCACCTGACCGCGTTCGCCCGGGGGCTCGGCCGGGCCGCCGGGACACCGGTGGACTCGGTCATGGTCACCGACATCCCGGGCCAATCCTGGTCCTTCGTGCCGGCCCTGGCCCTGGCCGGGATCAAGTACGTCTCGAGCGGGCCGAACTACATGCCGAACCTGTTCGACGGCGGGGACCGGATCGGCTGGGCGCTCAAGGCCTGGGGCGACAAGCCCTTCTACTGGCTCTCGCCGTCGGGCCGTGAAAAGATCCTGTTCTGGATGGCCGGCCGGGGCTACTCCTGGTTCCACGGCCTCAACATGGGCTCCCTGGTCAAGGCCCCGCCCTACCGGATCTTCGAGTACATGGACGAGCTGGCCGGGCAGGGCTATCCCTACTCGATGGTCCAGGTGCGGTACACGGTCGGCGGCGACAATGGGCCGCCGGACCCGGCCCTCGCCGACACGGTCCGGAGCTGGAACGAGAAGTACGCCTCGCCGCGGATCGTCATCGCCACGGCCTCGGAGATGTTCGCCGAGTTCGAAAGGCGCCACGGCGCGGCCGTCCCGGAGGTCCGGGGCGATTTCACCGGCTACTGGGAGGACGGAGCGGCGTCGACCGCGAAAGAAACGGCCGTGAGCCGCGTCGCCGCGGGCCGGCTCGTGCAAGCGGAGGCGCTGTGGTCGGTCCTGGGGAAAAAGGACTTTCCGGCGGCGAAGGCCGACGAGGCCTGGCGCCAGGTCGTCCTCTTCAGTGAACACACCTGGGGCGCCTCCGACAGCGTTTCCGATCCGGACGGCGCGGGACCGCGGGCCCAGTGGGAGTACAAGAAGGCTTTCGCGGACGCGGCCGGGCGGCTGTCCCGCGAGCTGCTCGAAGAAGCGGCGGCGGGCCGGGGGACGGCCCTCGACGTCGTCAACACCTGCTCGTGGGAGCGGACCGACCTCGTCATCGTCCCGGCCGCGCTGAGCCGGGCCGGCGACCTCGTCCGCGACGCCGGAGGCCGGGACGTTCTCTCGCAGCGGCTGCGCTCGGGGGAGCTGGCGTTCGTCGCGTCCGGCGTGCCCGGATTCGGCGCCAGGCGTTATACGATCGCCGCGGGACGCGGCCCCGCCGGCGGCTCGGCCCGGACGGAAGGCGCCGGGATCGCCGCCGGCGAGATCGCCGCGGACCTCGATCCGGCTTCCGGAGCCGTCAAGAGCCTTCGCTGGGCGGACGGCGGCGGCCGCGAGCTTGTCGACCCTGGCCGGGAGCCGGGCCTGGCCCATTATCTCTATGTCCCTGGCCTCGACCCGGCGACGGCCCGGGCCGTCTCCTCGGTCAGGATCGGGCCGGGCGAGCCCGGTCCCCTCGTCGCCTCGATCGTGGTCGAGTCCGATGCGCCGGGGGCGAGGGGCCTCGTCCGGGAATACCGGGTCGTCGACGGCCTGTCGCGGTTCGACATCGCCGTGACCGTCGATAAGGAGAAGGTCCGGGACAAGGAGAGCGTCCACCTCGCCTTCCCCTTCGCCGTTCCCGGCGGAACGGCCCGGGTGGACGTCGGTTGGGGCTTCGTCCGTCCGGAGACCGATCAGATCGCCGGGGCCTGCCGGGACTTCCTCTGCGCCCGCGACGGGGTCGACATCTCCAACCGGGAGTACGGCCTGACCTGGACGTCGCTCGACGCCCCCCTCGTCGAAGTCGGCGCGATAACCGACGAAGCGCCGCGGCGGGGCGAACGGCGGCTCTGGCTCGACCGGATCGAACCGTCGACGCGGCTTTACTCGTACGCCATGAACAACTACTGGCACACGAACTACAAGGCCGACCAGGAGGGCCCGGTCACCCTGCGCTACGCCGTGACGCCTCACCGCGGCGCGGACGGAGCCCGGGCGAAAAAGCTCGCCCTCGAGGCGTCGACTCCGCTCGTCCCGATCGCGGCCGGACCCTCCGCCCCCGTGCCCGGCTTTCCGCTGACGGTCGGGGGGGAGGCGATCGTCGCCACGCGCCTCAGACCGGCGGCGGACGGCGGTGGCTGGATCCTGCGCCTCTACAACGCGTCGTCCAAGCCGGAGATGCTGGTCCTGTCGGGCCCGGCCGTCGCTGAACGACGCGTTTTTCTGAGCGACCTCGATGGCACGCCGGGCGCCCCCTTCACGGCCCCTCTCGAGTTGCCGGCCTTCGGCATCCTGACGCTCCTTATTCGGTGACACCCCGCTCCTGTAGACGCCAGGAGCGGCTGGGGACATGTCCCTCCGGTACGCAATGGCCGGGGACATGTACCTCAGGTACGTGTCCCCAAGAGGCCCCCCGAGGGCCGTCCCCGGGAACCGCATCGTTTGGCCGGGCGGGGGGGTTCCGATATAATGGATGTATCACCCCTATGGGAGGCTTTATGACTACCCACCGCACCCGAGCCCGTCGCGCGGCCGCCCCGCTCACGGCCGCCGTTCTTCTGCTGTCCGCCCTGGCCGGATCGGCCCCGGCAGGACAGAACCCCTACGGCCCCGTCGAGCAGGGCCGGCCCCAGGAGAAAGCCAAGTTCAGCATGCCCTTCGAGCTCACCATCCCGCTCGAAGATCTCTGGTACCTCCAGTCCTCCGAGAAGGCCAAAGGGACGGGCGAGCAGATCTCCATGCCCGGGTTCAGGATAGAGACCTGGTATCCGGCCATGGTGCCCTCGACGGTCCTCGGGACCCTCGTCGAGAGCAACGTCTATCCGGATATCTTCTTCGGCAAGAACCTCCAGTCCGTGCCCACGGCGCCGTTCGAGGTGTCCTGGTGGTACCGCAAGGAGTTCATCGTGCCGGTGGGCCCCGGCCTGACCCGGACGCGGCTCGAGTTCGACGGCATCAACTACCGGGCCAACATCTGGCTCAACGGGAAGAAGGTGGCCGGCGCGGACACCGTCTACGGCGCCTACCGGCGCTTCTCCATCGACGTGACGGCGGACGTCAAGAAGTCGGAGAAGAACGTCATCGCCGTGGAGGTCATCCCGCCGAAAAAGGGCGAGCCGACGATCGGGTGGGTCGATTGGAACCCGGCCCCGCCCGATAACGCCATGGGCCTCTTCCGCGGCGTCCGGGTGCGGGCCACGGGCGACGTCTCGATCGAGAACCCCTTCGTCGTCACCAAATTGAACCTCGAGACGTTCGCGGAAGCCCGGCTGACCGTTTCGGCGGAGCTCGTGAACCACGCCGACGCCGACGTCATCGGCCGGCTCGACGGCCGGCTCGAGGGGATGATCTTCTCCCGCGAGGTCACCCTCCGCCCGCACGAGACCAAGAAGGTCGAGTTCACCCCGGAGACGCACCCGCAGCTCATCCTGCCGCAGCCCCGCGTCTGGTGGACCCACGATCTCGGCCGGCCCGAGCTCTACATCCTCTCCCTGTCGTTCAATATCAAGGGGGCCAAGCCCGTCCCCGAACCGGCCCCCGAAACGCCTCCTGCCAAGCCCGGGGAAACGCCCCCGGCCAAGCCCGGGGAGAAGCCCGAGGCCAAGCCCCAGGGCAAGCCGCAATTCCGCCCCGGCATGGGCATGCCCCGGGTCCTGCCCTCGGACATGCGGACCGTCCGCTTCGGCGTCCGGGAGATCGCCGACTATCGGACCGAGGACGGCCACCGCGGCTTCAAGCTCAACGGCCGCAAGATCCTCATCCGCGGCGGCGGCTGGGCCGACAACCTTCTGCTCGACAACGATCCCAAGAGGCTCCGGGCCGAGGTCCTGTACGCCCAACACATGAACCTCAACGCCCTCCGTCTCGAAGGCTTCTGGGGCACCGGCCAGGCTTTCTATAACCTCTGCGACGAGAACGGCATCCTGGTCATGGTCGGCTGGAGCTGCCACTGGGAGTGGGAGAACTACCTCGGCCGTCCCGCCGACGAGCCCTACGGCGGCATCGTCACGCCGGAGCTCATCGACCTCGTCGCCGAATCCTGGCGGCACCAGGTGCTCTGGCTCCGCAACCATCCCTCCATCTTCGTCTGGGCCGAGGCCAGCGACATGATCCCCCACCCCGACCTCGAGCGGCGCTACATCGAGATCATGAAGGAGATCGATCCGACCCGTCCGACCCTCGTCTCGACCAAGGACAAGACGAGCGAGATCACCGGTCCCTCCGGGGTCAAGATGCGCGGCCCCTACGACTACGTGCCCCCGGTCTACTGGTACGTCGACACGCAGAACGGCGGCGCCTTCGGCTTCAACACCGAGACCGGGCCCGGCCCCCAGGTCCCGCCGCTCGAGAGCCTGCGGAAGATGCTGCCGGAGGACAAGCTCTGGCCCATCAACGAGTTCTGGGACTTCCACTGCTGCCGCGGCATGTTCAAGACCCTCGACCGCTACAACGAGGCCATGGACCGGCGGCTCGGCCCCCCGACGGACCTCGAGGACTACCTGCGCAAGGCCCAGTTCCTGAACTACGAAGGCATGCGGGCCATGTTCGAGGCCTTCACCGCCAGGAAGCACAAGGCCACGGGCGTCATCCAGTGGATGTACAACTCGGCCTGGCCCAAGCTGTGGTGGCAGCTCTACGACTATTCCCTCCAGCCGACCGGGGCCTTCTACGGCGCCCGCAAGGCCGGCGAGCCCGTCCACCTCATCTACGACTACGGCAGCCAGGAGGTCGTCGCGGTCAACAGCTCGTCGAAGCCTTACCCCAAGCTCAAGGCCACCGTCCGTGTCCTCGACCTCGCCCTCAAGGAGATCATCGGAAAGACGGTCGACTTCGGCCTCATCGCCGACGAGGTCAAGGCGATCGACGTCCTCAAGCCGTCCGCCGGCCTGACCCCGGTCTATTTCCTCGACCTCCGGGTCTTCGGGGAGAAGAACAAGCTCGTCGACGCGAACTTCTATTGCCTCTCGGCCAAGCCCGAGACCCTCGACGAGGCCAACTCGACCTGGTACGTGACGCCGGTCAAGGACTTCGCCGACCTCACGGCCCTCAGCGGCCTGAAGCCCGTGACCCTCAAGGTCCGGCAAAAGACCTCGAAGGACGGCCCGACGACCAAGATCACCGTCGAGCTCGAGAACCCCTCCCCCGACCTGGCCCTCATGGTCGAGATCCGGGTCGTCCGCGACATCTCCGGCGAGATCGTCCTGCCGATCTATCTCGACGACAACTACGTCACGCTCCTGCCGAAGGAGACGCGGAAGATCTCGGGCGTCTTCCTGACCGAGGAGCTCGCCGGGGAGCTGCCGGCCGTCAAGATCAGGGGCTGGAACGTGACGGCCGAGGAGAAATGATCGGGACCGCGGCCCGGCGCCGGGCCGCCGGCCTGCTCGCGGCCGGCGCCCTTCTCGCCGTCTCTTGCACGGGCCGGCCGGCCGGCGGGATCGACGCCTGCCGGACCTTCCTTTGCGACCATGACGGCATCGTTCGCGGCCGGACGTCCCTGCGCCGGCTGTCCCTCGTCTTCACCGGCGGGTCGTTCGCCGACGGCGGCGAGCACATCCGCCGGGTCCTCCGCGAGGAGAACGTCCCAGCGGCCTTCTTCTTCACCGGCGACTTCTACCGGACGCCGGCGTTCGAGGGGACGATCCGCGGCCTCGCGGCCGACGGCCACTATCTCGGCGCGCACTCCGACAAGCATCTTCTCTACTGCCCCTGGGACGACCGGGAAAAGACGCTGGTCGGGCGGGAAGAGTTCCGGGCCGACCTCGAAGCCAATTTCCGGGAGATGGAGCGGTTCGGCATCCGGCGCGAGGCGGCCCGGCTGTTCATCCCCCCCTACGAATGGTACAACCGGACGATCGCGGCCTGGGCCCGGGAGATGGATCTCGTCCTGTTCAATTTCACTCCGGGCACGTCGTCCAACGCCGACTATACGACGCCGTCCATGCCCGAGTACCTGTCGTCCGGGACGATCTACGACCGCATCCTGGACTACGAAAAGAAGGATCCCCACGGCCTCAACGGCTTCATCCTCCTCATCCACATCGGCGCCGATCCCGAGCGCACCGACAAATTCTATTTCAAATTAGGGGACTTGATCGGGCCCTTAAAGGAAAAGGGATACGCGCTCGTCCGCCTCGACGATCTTCTCCGTCTTCCCTAAGCGGCGCTACGCCCGGATTGAAGTGCCTCGCATCATGCCGGTCAAGGCATGACGGCAGGAATCACTCCGACGACCCCCGTGGCGGAGGGGGGCCGGCTGGGAGCGGAGTCTGCGGAGCGACCATCAGAAGCCTGGCGGAGCGACTCGGAGCCAGGCTTCTGGGAGATATCTTAAGAGAACCCCTCTCTTCCGATATTTCGCAGAATCGCGGCTTCGAGTGCTCAGCCCCGATTCTGCCGGGTCGCTCCCAAGAGTCCGCTTCCCGCCGCCGGGGGGCTAGGGGTGATGCCTGTCGTCAGAAAGGCCTTGACCGTTTGCTCAGGAATTCCCGAGGGGGATCATTTCTTCTTCAGGGAATCGACGAGGGCCCGGAGCTTCTCCTGGTCGGGCTTGAGCTCGAGCGATTTTTCCCAGGCCTTGAGCGCCTCGGCCTTGCTCCCGAGTTGGTAGTGGCAGGTCCCGAGATAGTTCAGGATATCGATGTTGGCGCCGTACCGGGTGAGATATTTCGTATAGTAGGACGCCGCCTCCTGGAAATCGCCCATGGCGTGACAGGCCTGGCCCATGAGGGCCAGGGCCTCGGGGGCCGCGTCCTCGGCGCCCACCGAGGCAAAGAGGACGTCCCTGACGTGCCGGTGATCGTTCAGACGGAAGAGCACCTGGGCGTACGCCACGGCGACATCGGCCCGCTCGGGGGCCCGGGCGTGGGCCTCGGCCAGCCGGGTCCGGGCGGTCTGGAGGTCGCCCTGGTTCGACGACTGGAGGCCCATCGTGTAAAGGTCCTCGACGTTCCCGCCGACCGTCGTGACCTTGGAGATGACCAGCGGCCGGGGCACCGCCGCGGCCGGCGAAACCTCGAAGTTCTCCCTGGCCGCGGCGACCTCCTTCCCCGGCCCGTCGAGAAGGGTCACCCGGGCCTGGTAATAGCCGGGGACGAAATCCTTGAGGGGCTGGACGTCGAGGACGGTCGCGTCGGTCCCGGCCGCCTCGACCCGGGCCGTCCTCGAAAGGAACGGCTTGTCCTCCTTCAGGAAGTCGAAGCGGATGGTCCCCCCGGACCTGAGCGCGTCGGTCAGGCCGTAGATCTGGAAGAATAGGACCATCTGATCTGTGACGACGAAGATCTTGCGCGTCTGGCAGAGGAGCTGGTCGTCCCCCGTCTTGAAAGGCACGCGCTCGCCGGGCGGCGAGGACTTTTTCTCGACCCGGTAGGACAGCAGGAGCGGGCTCATGCGGACGGTTTCGCCGGGCCCGGGGACCTGGATCGTTCTGGCCGCGCCCGTGAATTCCTTGGACAGGACGTTCTTGATCAGGATGTCGAAATTGTAGGTTCCGGGGACCAGCGGAAAGACGTCCTGGATGGACAACGACGTGGCCCGAACGTCCTGGAGCTCCTCGCCCGTGAGGGTGAAGGGGAAGTCCTTGTCGAACTGGTACACGGTCTTCCCCGCCGCATCGGACACCCGCCCCGTCAGCCGGAAGCGGACCTCGTACTTGCCGTCGATCTCCTCCGCGGTGATCCGGGCCGGCTCGACCGTATAGTGGACGAGGCTGGCCCCCGCGGCGTCGCGGATGACCTGGACCTGGACCTCGCTCGAGACGTAGTTGGCCGTGTACTCGACCTCGACGATGTCCTTGTACTTGAGCATCGCGTCGGCATAGTCGTCCTGGACCTTCTTCTGCGGCGTCGAGAAGATCGTGGCCATCAGCCGCTCGGACGCGAGCGAGGCGATGCCGGCCGGAGCGGCTTCGTTGGGGATCAAGCTCAGGGTCTGGCGGGCCAGGTTCGGCTCGAGGTTCTGGAGGGCCTCATACGCGGCCTGGTCCTCGGTCCTCACGCGCCGGTTCCGGGGCTGGGACAGGTTCCCGTAGGCGGTTTCGGGATCGGCGATAAGGGCCCGCGGCCCGTCGGCGGACGGCGAGTAGAGAACGTAGTCGCCCGCCCCGTTCCGTTTGAAGAAGATGACGTTGAAGCCGGTCGGCAGGCCGAGGGTCTGGTCCCCGATGTAGAACCAGATCTCGGCGGGATAGACGCCGTTGACGTTGGTGTACTGCTCGATGTTCTTGGGCGCCCCGAGGAGAATGTAGATGCGGCCGCGGTCGGTCTTCCAGCCCGGCATCCCCGTCGACCGGCCCAGGGTCGTATTGGCATAGTTCAAGCGCCGGTAATGCTCTTCCTCGTACTCGTTCCGCGGCGTCTCCGGCAGCGGGTCGCGGTGCTTCCAGAAGGCTTCGACAAAGATGTCCCGCTCGCGGTCCGTCTGAAGCTTCAGGAAGACGTCGCGCTCATGCTTCGTAATGATGTAGCCGACCTCCTCGTCGAGCCATTTCTTGTAGCGCTCGGGCAGGGCGGCCTTGTCCTGGGCCGGTAACCCGGCCGTGAGGGCCATAGCGGCGACGAGAAGGGCGAGCGGGAGGACGGATCTGCGCATCGGGACCTCGGCACATACTCTAGCCGAATCGGGAGAGTTCGGCAACCGGAGGGAACAAGATCGTGTCCCCGATTTCCAAAGAAAGAGCCCGGAGGGCGTCGGCCCTCCGGGCTCCGGAGATCTGCGTGAGCCGCGGCTTAGAACTGGTACAGGAGGCTCAATCTGAAGGTGCGGGGAGAAACGATCCCGCCGACCTTGCCGAACTCCCACTGGTAGTCGATGGAGGTCGGCGTGTTGGCGTTGAACAAATTGAACATGTCGAGGACGATGTGGACCGCCCCGTACTTGGAGATGTTGATGGCTTTCTCCACCCGGAAGTCGAGGAGCATCTGGGTCGGGTAATAGAGCGGATTGACCGAGCCGACCATCGTCCCGACGCCGCCGCCGATGACGCTGCCCTCGGCGCCGCCCCATTCCGAGCGGACCGGAAACTCCATGAGCTGCCAGAGCGGCCGGCCCGAGTGCATCCGGAACCGGGCGCCGAGATCGAGCTCGATGCCGGGGATGGTGTAGGACCCGGACAGCTTGAACTCGAACTTGGGCGTGAACGGCAGCGGGCCGGTCATGTTGTTGATGGTGTAGTTCAGCGTGCTCATCCAGTTGTTGTCGGTCACCATCGGCCCTTCGAAGTTCATGTCCTGGGAGTAGATGCGGTTGGCCATGCCGTCCGAGGTGCTGAACAGGAACGAGCCCAGCATCTGCCAGCGGTTCGAATAGCGCTTGTTGAAGACGATCTGGAAGGCCCGGAAGTCGCGCTGGGGCGTGACCCCGTCGAAGTCGCTCATGTTCTCGACCCGGTAATCGGAATTCTCGCCGATCCAGCGGACGTCGGCATTGTCGGGTTCGCCGCCGGAGCCGTCCCAGTCGAGCCACTGGATGCTGTAGAGATCGACGGTCTGCCCGTCGAGGTCCTCGAAAGGCACGCGGTCGTAGGGCCAGTAGTCGCCGGCGCTGTAGCCGGCCGACGGGGAGTCGTTCCGCAGGACGGGGATGTTGGCGAAGAGGTCCGCGGAATGCTTGTAGATGAACGTGCCGCTGACGGAGAAGTTCTTGACGACCTCCCGCTCGAGGCTGACCGTGAATTGATCGGTGAACTGGTCCTTGAGGCCCGGCGCGGTATTCAAACGCCAGGAGAAGCGGTCGGCCGGCTCATAGTCGATGACGCTGTACGGCGTCAGGCCGCCGACGATCCTCGCCGCGTCCCTCGTCTCGATCGTGTCGATGAGGCCGTCGTCGTTGGTGTCGGCCTGGGCCCACGGGACCTCGTAGAACTGCATCTGGCGGGTCACGAGCGGGCAGTCGGGGCCGTAGCGCCGGAGATACTCGACCGTGATCGGCATGTAGTAGCGGCCGTAGCTGACCCGGGCGATCGTCTTGGCGTCCTTGGTCAGCTGGTAGGTCAGGCCGAGGCGGGGCGACCAGGTCTTGAAATCGAAGATGTTGTCGCTGCCCTGCCGGGTGCGGAGGACCGTCGGGTTGGCGATGTCCTCGGGCGAGGTCAAAGGCTGATACTCGTAGCCCTCGCCGTACTTGGCCGTCATGTTGTCGTAGCGGAGGCCGATGTTGACGGTCAGGCGCCGCGTCGGGTTCCATTGGTCGTCGAGGAAAAAGGCCAACGAATCGGCGGTCCCGACGGTCAGGAACGGATTGATCTGTTCCTTGAGGTTGTAGAAGATCAGGCCCGTGTCGCCGTACCAGCTCTGCATGTAGCCGACATTCTGGGTCCAGCGGTAAGGGTAGAGAAAGTTGGCGTAGTTCTGGAAGTAGCCGCCCATGGAGTTGCTGCGGCCCTTGGTGAACTGGGCCCCGAACTTGATGTCGTGCTCGCCAAGGAAGTTCTCGGCGTAATGGGAGACGTCGGCTTGGATGGTCTGCCGGTTGGAGTGCCAGCCCTCGATGTAAGGGAAGGCCCCGTTGATGCCGTAGGAGGCCCACTTCCACCAGTTGATGTAGCCGGGGTGGTCCGGGGCGTCGCTCGGTACGTGCGGCGTGTCGTTGGTCCAGAACCCCAGGTACTTGGCCGTGAAAATGGTCGTGCTCGAGGGCAGGAATTGCCACTGGGCCGAAACGGTGTCGTTCATGCTGGCGACACCGTAGGTCATAGTCGTGTCCCACTGGGGCTCGCTGCCCCAGCTGCCGCCGCTGTAGTCGCTGTTCTCGTGATGGTACGAGATCCAGGCCCGGTGCTTGGTGAACGGCTCGGCCGTGACCTTCATGTCGAAGTAGCGGGCCCAGCTCGGGATGGGGATGCTCCAGCGGGCCCGGGTGGTCTCGGAGTTGTAGTAGTCCGCGCCGCCGTAGAACCAGATCTTGTCCTTGACGATCGGTCCGCCCAGGGTGGCGTTCAGCTCGTAGTCGTGCTTGGGGGGACCCCCGTAGAGGTTGTTGGCCGGGGAATCCGGAGTGCCGACCCAGAGGAAATTCGTTCCGTAGGTCTCGGAATCGGCGGGCTGATTGCTCGTCCGCCAATTGACCGGCTCGAAGAAGACGCCGGCGTTGCCGTGGAACTTGTTGCTCCCCGACTTCGTCAGGACGTCGATCGCGGCGCCCGAGAAGCTGCCGTACTCGGCCTTGGAGCCCAGGGCCACGACCCGGACTTCCTCGACGGCATTGTAATTGACCTTGACCAGGGAGCCGAAGGACGAGCCCCGGGGGTTGGTCGCGTTAACGCCGTTGACCAGGAAGACGTTCTCGTTCGACGAGCCGCTGTAGGCCGTCGGGCTGGGCAGCCAGCCGGCGTTGCTGCCGTGGTCGAACATGCCGGGCGTCGTCAGCGAGAGGTCATAGAATGCGTCGCGGCTCGTCGGCAGCCGGCTGATCATCTGGTTCTCGAGCTTGGAATCGATGGCCGAGCTTTTCGTGTCGATGATCGGGCTGGCCGCGAGGACCGTGATCTGCTCTTCGATCGCGCCGGGTTCCATTTTCAGGTCGACCGTGAGGGAGCCGCCGGCCGAGATGCCGACTTTCTCCTGAACGGTCGTCTTGAAGCCCGGCAGCGTCGCCGTGATCTTGTAGACGCCGACCGGGAGGTTCAGGAAGACGTAGGTGCCCCTGGCGGAGGTGACCGTCGCTCGCTTCCCGGAGACCAGGGCCGGGCTGGTGACCTCCATGGCCACTCCCGGCAAGGGGTCCCCCGACGCCTCTGTGATCGTGCCGGTGAGCTTGCCGTCCAGGATGGACTGGGCACGAATGGCGTTCACGTTGAAGAAAGCGAGGCCGACCGCGAGGGACAACATGACCAGCAGGATTCTTTTCGCCATGTGCTTTCTTTCTCCTGTCTCTCTGTTCACACTCTTTCCCTGCTCCCCCGGGACGGGGCCCGCGGGAACGGCCCTGGCCTTGGATGTGTTAGAGCACGGCCTCTTTTCACCTCCCGGCGGATATGAAAAACAAGGTTTGGATAATGAACGAATCGCGATGGCCGTTCATCATGCTCCGGAGACTTTTCCCTCGAATTCTAACCCTGTCAGGATTCTATTCACCGGGCGGGGGGCCTGTCAATAGATATTTCTTGATCTGGGCCTTCAGGGTGGAGATGAGGTCCTCGAGGAACTTGATCCGGTCCGCGTCGACCGTCCCCGCCTTGGCTTTCTCCAGGTATTCGACGGCCTTGGGGAAATCGGCCTTGTTGATGTAGCACCGACCGGCCATCTCGAGATAGGCCGGGTCGTCCGGCCGCGCGGTCAGGGCCTGTTCGAAGCGGGGCAGCGCCTCGTCGATCCGGCCGAGCCCAAACAGAACGAGGCCCACGTTGTAGGCGACGTCGCCGTTGGACGGCTCGAGGGCCAGGGCCTGCTCGTAGGCGGCCAGGGCCTTCTCCGGCTCCTTTTGGCGCTCGTAACAGACGCCCTGCTGGTAGTAGGCCGCCGCGAATTTTGGGCTGATCTCGGTGACCTTGAGAAAGGCGGCCGAAGCCTCCGGGATCATCCCCTTGCGCAGATAGGCCATGCCGGAAAGGTAGAGGGCATTGGCATCCTGGGGGTTCTTATCGAGAACGGTCTTTAAGGCGGCCAGCGCGCCGTCGTAGTCGCCCTGCCGGAGCCTCTCCGAGGCGGTCTTGACCCCGGCCTCGGCCTCCTTGAGGCGTTCGACTTGCTGGACAAGCTCCTCCGTGGCCATGATCACGGGCGGGATCTCGACTTTCTCCATCACGGCCTGGGGGGTGAGCAGCTTCCACTCGTCCTCCTTGACTGCGAAGCCGGCCTTGCGGAAGACGACTTTGTAATCGCCGCGGGGCAGCCCGACGAACTTGTACTCCCCGTTCTTCTTGGTCTTCATGGTATAGCTGCGGCTGGAGACGACGTCGCGCAGCGTGATCTCGACGCCCTCGATGGGGTTCTTCTGGGGGTCCACGACCTTGCCGACAATGTGGTATTCGCGGTACTGGCCGGCCAGAGGCGCGGCCAGATAGGCTCCGGCGAGGAGGACCGCCGCGGCGAACCCGGCGAACGCGGGAAGTCTGTTCATGATCTACTCCTTCTTGGACTTATAGACGTTGGCCTTGTCCAGGGCGTCGTTCATCCGCGCGACATCGCCCCGGCGGTTGTAGATATCGGCCATCAGGAACCAGCCCAAGGCCTTGAGCTCGGCGGCTTCGGCCAGCGACAGCCCGGCCTCCACCTCGGCCTGGACCTCCTCGAGCGGGCTGCCGGCGTCGAGCAGCCCCCGGCCGAGCATGAGATGCCCCTCGGCCAGCTTCGGGGCGATCTTGACGACCTCCCTCATCTCGGCCAGGGATCCCGCCTTGTCGCCCATCCGGAACAGGAGCTTGCCGAGGTTGTACCGGGCCTTGTAGCCCTGGGGGAAAGCCGCCACTTCCGCGGCGTAGGCCGCCCGGGCTTCCTCGAAACGCCCCTGTTCTTCGCAGAGGAGGCCCAGGTTGTAATGGGCCAGGGGGAATTTCGGGGACTCGGCCAGGATGGTCTTGAGCTCCGCTTCGGCCCGGTCGTACTGCTTCGCGCCCACCAGGGCGGCGGCCAGGCTGAGCCGGGTCCGGGTGATCTTCGGCTGGGTCTCGAGCGCCTTCTCGAGGTACGGCAGGGCCTGAATATAGTCCGTGCTCTCGAGGTGGATCTCGCCGATGAGCGTGTAGGCCTGGGTGTTCTTGTCGTCGACCGAGAGCGTGCGCTTGCACAGGGCGATGACATCGTCGGTTTTGCCCTCGTCGAGGAGGATGTTGGCCAGGGCGATCAGGCCCTGGACGCTCTCGGGGTCCTCTTTGAGCAAGATGTCCAGCGGGGCCTTGGCCTCCTCGGTCCGGCCCAGCTCGACGTAGCACGTCGACAGCAGGAGCAGGGCCTGGGGAATGGCCGGCTCCTCGCGGAGCGCCGCTTCGAGCGGAGTCACGGCCTCGGTGTATTTTTCCTCGAGGATGAGCTCCCCCGCCCGGGTGACGGCCATGAAGACCCCGAGCTTGTCCTTGGGGTCGGCCAGCGGGCCGCTCGCCCCCGAGGATTTCCGGGCTGAAACCGGAGCGCCGACATAGCCAAGGGCCGAGAGCCTTTCCATGGTCTCCTTATCGAGGTCGGCGGCCTGGGGCGCGGGCGCGTCCCGGCTCGTTTCGGCCATGAGCCGATCGAGCTCACCCTTCATCCGCCGGGCCACGTCGGGGGATGCGGCGATGACATTGTCCAGCTCCCCGGCGTCCCGGGAGAGATCGTAGAGCTCCGGCCGCGGAGCGTCGATGTACTTGTAGCGCGGCGTCCGCAGGGCGTAGAGGGGGCTCCAGCCGAACTGGATGCTCGAGGCCATGGCTTCGCCGTAGGCCGGGACCTCGTCGTCGCCTTTCGGCTCGAACAGCAGGCCGGCGAGCGAACGGCCCTGGGTCTTGACGGGCGAGGCGGCCCCGGCGAGGTCGAGGATGGTCGGGAAGATGTCGGCCGTGCTGACCTGCGAGGGCACGCGCTTGCCCCGCAGGGCGTCGAAGGGGGCGGCCACGACGAGCGGCACATGCAGGGCGTAATCGTAGGCGAAAAAGCCGTGCGTGCCCTCGCCGTGGCTTCCCAGGGCCTCCCCATGGTCGCCGACGAAGACGACGACCGTCGATCGGTCCAGGCCGTTCCGCGCCAGCCAGCCGGTCAGGCGCCCGACCTGTTCGTCCATGAAGGCGATCTCGCCGTCGTAGGGGCCGGCCGGCCCGCGCCGCGCGTAAGCCGAGGCATAGGGCTCGGGCGGAGCATAGGGCACATGGGGATCATAGAGATGGACCCAGGCGAAGAACGGCTTGGACTTCTCCGCCTCGAGCCAGGCCAGGGCCGCGTCGACCACTTCGTTCCCGGGCCGCTGGACCTCGCCGAGATCGAGGTGCTTGTATTTCTTGAGGTCGAACTGGTCGTCATAATGGGCGAAGCCCTGCTTGAGGCCCCAGCGGCCGTCGAGAACGAAGGCGGCGATGAACGCGCCCGTCTCGTAGCCCTGGCCGGCCAGGACCTCGGCCAGCGTCGTCTGGTCGTCGCCGAGGGCGGTGTTGCCGTTGACCCGGACGCCGTGATAGGTCGGGTACATCCCGGTCATGATGGTCGAGTGGGCCGGCAAGGTCAGCGGGGTGGCTGTCGCCGCCTGCTCGAAAAGGACGCCCCGTCCGGCGATGGCGTCGAGGTTCGGGGTCGAGACGCCGGGATAGCCGTAGCAGGCCAGGTGGTCGGCCCGGGTCGTGTCCAGCGTGATCAGGAGGACGTTGGGCTTCGCGACACCGCGCTCCGACCAGAGGGCGGCGACGCGCGCGGCCGGGGCCCGCGGCGCCAGCTTGAAGACGGCGACCGTGGCCGCGGCAAGAACGACCGGCAGGACGATCCACGGCCACCGCGGCCGTCGTGTCCGCTTCGGCGGAGCGCTATTCGTTCGGGCCCGTTTTTCCGGCATTTTTCCTGATCGCCTCGTAGAGCGCCCAGACGGCGCCCGGCCGCATGTACTTCATCGCCCGGAAGGTCCTCTCGCCGTACTTGGCGGCGGGATCGTTCCAAAGCGTCTCGTTCGGATCGAGGTAGGCCTCGGGCGTCTTGAAGAAATAGCCCTGGCCGTAGGGGCTGTAGACGACGTGATAGAGCCCGTAGGCGGTGTGCAGGCCTTCGTCGACCAGCCCGTTGAGGACGAGGTTGGCGGCGAATGCGTAGGACGTGCCGACCCAGACCTCGTCGCCCTGCTGGCTCCTGAGCTGCGTGCCGTCGGCCTTGCGGCCGTTGACCGCGCCCATGACGCCGCCGCCGTAGCCGAGCACGTTCTTCTCGTAGATCGTGCGCAGGGCCCGTTGGACGTCGGCCGGCGGGACGAGCGGGTCCCGGCCGTCGGCCTGCAGGCCGAGCATGTCGGCGTACCAGACGCCGAAGAGCTGGTCGGTCATGATGTCGTCCGTGTTCGCGTCGATGTGGAAGTAGCCGGCCTCGGCGTCCCAGAGCTTGCGCAGGGAGGAGCGGCCGGACTCGATCCAGCCCTTGTATTTGACGAGGATGTCGGGAATATCGAAATCCCCGGCCCGGTAGATCCCGCGACCGGCCAGGGTCTCGCCCATGCGGACGGTCGCCTTGAGGCCGGCCAGCCAGAGGAGCCCGACGTAGGCGCTCTCGCCCTTCATCTTCCAGGTGTCGTAGGTCTGGTCGGGGATGCCTTCGTTGAGGGGGACGTGCGTCACCCGGTCGCCGAACCGGGTTTCGAGGGTGTCCAGGGCGGTGACGGAAGCCTGGAACATCCGGACGAGGAAGCCGATATCGACGGCGCCGGTGGCCAGGAAGTCGCGGTAGGCCCGCAGGGGGAACTTCGGGTTGATGTCCTTCCAGACGTTGGCGTTCTGCCAGTCGAAGGCGTTCAGGATGACCCACGGGCGCTTGCGCGGCGAGCCGAGGTCGTGAGGCACCATGCCGGCCGCCTTGATCGTGCTCCAGTAATAGCCTTTCTTATCGGCGGGGACCTCGTCGGGAAAGAGGGTCGCGTACTGAAAAGCGCGGTAGGACGCGTCCTCGAGGGGGATGGTCCCGGCCAGCCAGCTCATGTGGGTCGTCTCGAGCTCGGGCCAGAGCCGCAGCACGTGCCAGCAGTAGGAATCGACGTCGGTCGTCCCGTACATGAGATAGTCGGCGCTTTCGAGATAGGAGTGGAGGTTGGTGGCCGCGTCCCAGATGCTCGTCTCGACGAGGACGTAAAGCTCGTTGTGCAAGGCTTGGCGGAACCAGTCGGGCAGGCGGGGATTGACCAAGCTCGGCTTCTGCCAAGCGTCGATGGCCTTCTCCCATTCCCCGGCCCGGACGAGGGCCTCGGCGGCGATGCGGAACGCGTTCGTGCCCTCGGCGCCGTAGAAGGCGGTGTATTTCTTCTTGTGCTTGGCCCCGGCCTCGAACTCGTAGTAGGGGAAGTCCCAGGCGACGGCGAAGGGCACTTCGAGGCGCTCGCCGGGCTTGAGCGTGAAGGTCACGGCCACGGCCGCGCCGGTCCCCTGCCCGGGCCCGGCCGGAACGGGCCGGCGGGCCGCGTCGAGCGTGCCGTCGGCGGCGAAACGGGTCCAGACGTCGGCTCCGTCGCCGCGGGGATCGAAGGCCGGCTGGATCGCGATCCGCGACTTGCCCGGACTTTCGAGCGCGGCGATGGCCATGGACCCGGACAGGGCGTTGCCCGTCCTCACGTTCTGGGCCTGCTTGCGGAAGAGGACGCCCTTGGCCCGGCCGTCCTCGACGGCCTCGTTGACGTTGCGATCGCTCTTGCGGTCCCAGACGAATGAGGCCTGGGGCGCTCCCCCGTCCGCGGCGGCCGGCGGGACGGCCTCCCAGCCGACCATGTTCTCCCAGGTCAGGAGGATCGTGACCTCGGCCGGCTGCTTGGTCGGATTGTGGGCGATCCATTTGTAGACGGCGACGGGATAGCTCGTCTCCTTGTAGTTGCCGGCGATCGTCGGCGAGAACTGGACGACGGCCAGCTTGACCGGCAGGTCCGCGTTCTCCTCGTACGAGAAGCCGGACTTGGGATAAAGAGCGAAGTAATCGCCCTTGCCGGCCGGGTAGTTCCAGGCCCAGGCGCCGAGGCCGGCGCCGGGCGGCGGCGCGGTGGTCGACAGGGTCCGGGCGACCTTCCGGCCGCCGGAGCTGATGAAGACATGGAACTGGTCGGCCCAGACCGTGTCCTCGACCATCCACCCCAGCTTGAGGAACCAGGTCGAGAAGTTGCCGTTCATGAGCCGTTCGAAGCCCCCCGCGCCGAGACCGCCGACGGGACAGCCGCTGCCCTCGGCCCGGGCCTCGATGTTGTCCGGGGCGATGGTGCGGCCGTACTTCTCGAGCCTCGTGCCGATGGGCCGGTCGAACGCGGCCTGGGGGAATCCGGCCAGGTTCGAGGGCGCATAATTCAGCGCGTCGAGCGAGGCCTTGACCGCGTCTTTGGCGCTCTTGGCGCCGGCGGAACGGGCCGCGGCGACGAGCTCGTCGAGACGCCCCTGGATCTCGCGGCCGGCCTCGTCCGTGACGCCCTTCTCGGCCAGGAGCTGGGCGTACTTGGCGAGAAGCTCGCGGCGGGCGGCCTCGGCCGTCGCGTCGCCGGCCGGAACGGCCGCCGGAGATGCGGCCGACCCGGTCGTCGCGGGCGAGGCCAGGACGAAGGCCGCCGCGGCCAGGATCAAGCCGAGGACTTTCGCCGAAGAAGCGGGCGTTTCTCATCGATGTCACCTCCCGGGATCCACCGATCACTGAGCGGCCGGCCGGGCGCCGAACGATCGCCCGACGACCTCGAGGAGCTCGGAATTCCCCGACCGCCGGTCGGAGCCCAGCTCCCAGATGATGACCCCGGCCGAGGCCTTGTCCTTGACGTACTGGCATTTGAGCCCGATCGAGCTCATGTCGTCGTAGGAGATGACCATGCCGCCGTCGGTCCGCCGCATGTAAGGGACCTGGGCCTCACCGTCCCAGACGCGGGCCCACTCCGGCGAGCCGAGGTCCGTGATCTCGCTGTAGTCCCAGCCCCGGCTGGTCGTGAACGTCCGGCCCATGGCGCCGCAGTCGAAGGACCGGCCGAAGAAGGCCAGGCCCACGAGCAGCTTGGTCAGAGGGACCTGACGGCCGCGGCCGTAGGTGAAGGTGCCGTCGAGCGAGCCGCAATCGTCCCCGGGCGGCGTATACAGCGGCGAGTTGTGGCCGGAGTGATCGGACCAGGTGCCGTGATAGTCGTAGGTCATGAAACCGATGAAGTCGAAGTCGTCGGCCAGCCGCTCGTAGTCGATCCAGCGCCCGAAGTAGCTGTCGGACGGGACCGCGGCCGTCAGGAGGAGCGGCGGCGACTGGGCCCTGAAAGCCGCCCCCAGCGCCTCGATGAACAGGACGAAGTCGGCCTTCTGCGTCTCGTTCGAGACGAACTCCCAGTCGATGTCGACGCCGTCGTAGGCCTTGGCCCGGCAGAAATCGACGAGCTGACCGATGAACCGGGCCCGGTTGGCCGCGGTCGAGGCCATGCCCGGGAAGCCGGCGCAGTTGCCCCAGCCGCCGAGGCCGGCGAGCATCCTGACGCCGTTCGCGCGGGCGGCGGCGTTGAGCTCGGGGTAGAGATACCCGGCCGGCACGACCAGGTTCCCCGACGCGTCCGGCCAAGCGAAAGCGTGGGCGATATGGGTCAGAGTACTGATACTCGATCCCGGCGTGGTCGAGCACGGCCCTGTTCGAGGTGCGGTAATAGCCCATGACGACCTTGTTCGGCCGGGACGGCTGGGGCGATGGGGCGGCACCTGGGCGACCTCGCAGCCGCCGCAGGCGGTAAGGGCCGCGGCGAGAACGAGGCCGAGGACGCCGGCCGGGAGGCGGGAGCGCTCTCATCCCGTTTCCGGCAGGCAGAAGGAGATCGAGCGCCGCTCGCCGCACGCGCCGCAGCGGAGCGAGGCCTCGAGCTTCTCGCACTTGAGGCCCTTCTCCGTCCGGAATTCCGATTCCCACTTGCCGCCGCAGGCGCCGCACGAAACGGGCAGGACGAGCGTCACCTCGGCCCGGCGGGCGCGGCCGCCGGGCTTGGGGACGTCGACCGTCCGGATGCGGAAGTCGATGCCGTGGGCCTCCTTGAGCTCGCCGAGGTAACCCCGGTAGAAGCGCAGGGTGTCGGCCGACTTCTTGACGGCCAGCCGGCGGGCCGCCGCCGTGCGCATGTTCGAAGGGAGGACGGCCGCGTAGGTCATCTCCTTGCTCAGATAGTCCATGACCGCCGACTCGAGGTTCCGCCCCCGAAGGGTCGACTTGACGAAGAAGTTGGCCACGCCGAGGTAGCCGAACTTGGACAGGAAGTCGGCGTCGTGGACGATGTCGGCCAGGCGATTGCGGCTGGCCCCGGACTGGTAGAGCGAGCGCAGGGCCCGGACGACGTGGCCGAGGTCGGCCATCTTCAGCCCGGCCTCCTCGAGAGTGGCCCGGGCCAGGCGGGCCGCCGCCTCCTCTTCGGGCTTGTCGTCGGCGTGATAGCGGCCGCCGGCGAACTTCCCCGAGTCATGGAAGAGGGCGACGAGCGCGGCCAGGTCCCGGTTCTCCTTCTCCGCCTTGGCCAGGCCGTAGGACTGGGCGGCGACCAGGACCGTGTGCTCCCAGAGGAAGCCCGGCTTGCCGTCCTTCTTTTTCGAGAACTTCTTCTCCGCCTCCTCGATGGTCTTGCGGATGCGCTCGACGAGGCCCGGCGAGAGGGCGGTCAGCGAGCGGTAGAATTCCTGCTGTTTGAGAAGCATGGGGTGTGGGTGCTCGCTCATTATGTCCAGCATCGCGCGAGCACAGTCAAGAGGCCCATGAGCGGATCGGGGATTCCATCCTCCCGCTCAAACAGGCCCGGTCCTTCTCTCGTCCCGGCCCGGCTTGAAACAGCGCGGTCGAGGACATATGATGGGCACGGTGAAGAAAAAGATACGGTGCGGCGGAAGACCGATGACGGCCATCGTGCTGGCCGGCGGCCGCGGCCGGCGGATGAAAGCCGACAAGGCCGGGCTGGACGTCGGAGGACAAACGCTTCTCGAACATGTCCTCGGCCAGATCGGGCCGCATTTCGACGAGGTCCTGGTCAGCATCACGCCCGGACAGACGCTCGCTCCCGTTCCGGGCGTCAGGGCCTTGACCCCGCTCCGGCCGGACTCCCCTTCTTGCGCGTCGGCCCCGCAGGTCCGCATTGTCGAGGACGAGGAACCCGGCCTCGGACCCCTCGGCGGCCTGCTCGCCGGGCTCAAGGCGGCGAGGCATGAGGCCTGCGCCGTCGTCGCCTGCGATATTCCCGACATCGACAAGGCCCTGCTCCGTTCGCTCGCGGAGGCCGCCGCGGACGCCGAGATCGCCGTGCCCGTGGGGCCTTCGGGTCTTTACGAGCCCCTCTTCGCCGTCTACCGCCGGTCGATCATCCCGGAGATCGAGTCGCTCCTCGGCCGCGGGGAGCGCAGCCTCCTGCCTCTTTATGAGACCTGCCGTACGGCCGTGGTCCGTTTCGATGAACCCGGCCGGATCCGCAACCTCAACACCCGCGAGGATTACGAAGACTATCTTCGATCGCTCGTGGGCCGGACGGCGGGCCGGCCCCCGGCCGTGAACAGACGGGCCAAGAGGAGCCGTCCCAAGGACAGGGCTCTGAAGCGCTCAGTCCCCGGGCCGGGGCACGAGACCGTAAAAGAGGAACCGGCCGGCAACCTCCGGCCGCCGAGGACCAGGACGAACGCGCCGCGGACCAGACCGGCCCCGCCGTTCGTTCGGATATCGCCGAGACCATCGAGGATCACTGACGATGGCCGATGAAGACCAGGCCAAAGCGAGCAGAGGCACCCGGCCCGACGCGTGCAGGAGACGGAAGCGGCGGGGCAGGCGGGCGCAGCGACGGCGCCGGCGCGAAGCCAGCGCCGCGCAGGCCCGGGCCCGGAGAGCCGCCGTCAGAGGATCTCGCGCGCGATGAGCACGACGCCGCGACACCGCCAGGAGGACCGGGAACACGCCGGGACCGGCGCCGATGCCGTACGGCGAGCTCCAGGCCACGGCGAGCGCCCGGCCAGGGTCGTCGCAAGGAAACGCCAGCGTCGTCGAAGCCGTTCTCCAGGCCAGCCAGCGTCTCGAGCATGTAGAGCTTGGACATGCTCAGCAGGAAGAATCCGCCGGCGAGCATCCGGCCGCCAGCCAGAGCCGTGAAAGCACGGGTCCGGCTCCCGTCTCCGTCCGAACCGAACGACGACCGGGCGAGAAGGCCAGGAAAGCGAGCTCGAAGAGGATCTCCCGGCTGAGCCAGGACGTCCGCAAGTTCGCCGAGGACCCGGCGGGCCCGGAAGGGGTGACGCAGGTGGAAGAACGACAGGGTCGCGAGGGCCACGAGCGCCCGGGCACCAGGCCGAGGATGATCAGCCAGGACGCGCGCCAACGCCGGGCCGCGCGGCCCGGAACCGCCGGCCAGGAACGGAAGGATGAGAAAGAGCCAGAGACGCCCACCGCCGTCTGGCCCAGAATGGTGAAGGCGACGAGCGGCCACTCCTTGAGCATGGACGGCTAGACTTCCTCCCAATTGGCGACTTCGGCGGCCCGCTCCGCGGCTTTGGCGGAGTCGCGGTGGGGCTTGATGACGAGGGCCGGCTCGGTCTGCGACGGATCGGGCAAGGGGACGATCTGGCGGATGTCGCCGTACTTTTTCTTGAGCTCGGCCAGGTCGCCGAAGTCGAGGGCCCGCTGCGGGCACGAGGCGACGCAGGCGGGCGTCCCGCCGGCGTCGATGGCCTCGTAGCAGAAGTTGCACTTGGAGACCGTGTTCGTCCGAACGTCGAAGCGCAGGGCCGTGTAGGGACAGGCCCACTCGCAGTAGCGGCAGCCGATGCAGGCGCCCGTATCGACGAAGACGATGCCGTCGTCGCGCTTGGAGATGGCGTTGACCGGGCAGGCCAGGCCGCAGACGGGCTTCTCGCAGTGGTTGCAGGCCATGGAGATGTTGTAGGCGACGACCGACGGGACCCAGACCTCGCCCTTCTTCTCCCAGCCGCCGCCGGCCACCTCGTAGACGCGGCGCCACAGGATGCCGGGCTGGAGGTCGTTGCGGTCCTTGCAGGCGACCTGGCAGGCTTTGCAGCCGCTGCACACGGCGGCGTTGAAGAAGAAGCCGTACTGGGTCACCATGTCAGGCCGCCTCCGCCTTCTCGACCTGGACCATGATCGTGTGCTGCGCGTTGCCGAAGGCGAACGGCGTCCAGCGCTCCGACGAGAGGACGTTGACCGAGCCGCGCCGGTCGACGCCGTCCTTGTCGGGCGTCCACCAGGCCCCCTGGGGCAGGGCCACGACGCCGGGCATGAGCCGCGGCGTCACCCGGCATTTGACGACGACGGTGCCGCGGTCGTTCCAGACCTTGACCAGGTCGCCGGTCTTGATCTTCCGGGCCGCCGCGTCGACCGTGCCCATGAACAGGCGCTGCGGGAAAGCCTCTTCGAGCCAGTCGATCCCTTCGAGGGTCGAATGGACGCGGGAAAGGTAATGATGGCCGATGGCCGAGAGCGGGTACTTGGCCGCCTCCGGCCCGAACGGGCTCTCCCACTCTTGGATGTACTTGGGCACGGCCGGGACCTCGGCCGGCTTGTTCAGGTCGTGGAGCGTCTTGGAGAAGATCTCGATCTTGCCCGACGGCGTCGGCAGCGGATGCTTGGCCGGGTCGCGGCGGAAGTCGACAAAGGCCACGGCCGGCTTCGTCACGGGAAGCGAGTAGACGCCGGCGTTCGACCGCTCGAGCTCGTCGAGCGTCGGCAGGCCCGGGAAGCGCGTCTGCCGGTAGCGGTCGAGCGACCAGGCCACCCAATCGCGCTCCGTCCGTCCTTCGGTGTATTCCTTTTCGAGGCCGAGCCGGGCCGCGATCTCGGAAGCGATCCGGTAATCGCTCTTGGTCTCCCCGGGCGGCTCGACGATCTTGGGCATGAGCATGACCTCATCGCCGTACTTCCAGCCGTCCTCGAGGCCCCAGGTCTCGAACTGGGTGCAGACCGGGAGCAGGATGTCCGCGAACCGCGCTGTCGGGGTCAGGAAATTGTCCTGGACCAGCAGGAACTCGACCTTCTTCTCGTCGGCCAGGATGCGGGCCGTCCGGTTGACGTTGCCGTGCTGGTTGATGAGGGCGTTGCAGGCGACGGCCCAGATGCCCTTGATATTCGTGTCGAGCTTCGAGACGCCGCGGACGCCGTCGGCGGCGCCCATGTCTTTGCCCCGGAGGACCGCCTCGGTCCAGAGGAAGCTCGGGATCATGGCCGGAACGGGATTGTCGCCGGTCGGGAAGACGAGCCAGAAAGGGCCGCCGTCGGGCGCCTGGAGGGCGATGCCGCTGGCCCAGCCGCCGGGGACGCCGACGTTCCCGGTCAGGGCGGCCAGGACGCACCCGGCCCGGACGGCCTGCTCGCCGTAGGCCCGGCGCTGCATGCCGTAGCCCTGGTAGAGCACTCCTGGCTTGGTCGTGGCGTATTCGCGGGCGATGCGGGCGATGGTTTCGCGCGGGACGCCCGAGATGGCTTCCGCCCACTCGGGCGTCTTGGCGACGCCGTCGCGCGCGCCGAAGAGGTAGTCCTTGTAGCTCTCGGCGCCCTCCGCCCCGGGGGGCATCTGCGTCCCGTCGAAGCCCACACAATGCGTCCGGACGAACTCCGCGTCGTGGATGTTCTCCTTGACCATGACATAGGCCATGGCCGACATCATGGCGGCGTCGGTGCCGGGCCGGATGGGGATCCACTCGTCGGCGAGCGAGACGGCGCTCAGGGTCATGCGGGGATCGACGCAGACGACGCGGGCCCCTTTCTCCCGGGCCTTCTGGACGAAGTACTCGCTGTTGGTGCCGTCGCGCATTTCGGCCGGATTCCAGCTCCACATGAGGATGTACTTCGAGTTGAGCCAGTCCTGGCGCTGGTTGCCGGTGACGCTCGTGCCGTAAACGGTGGGAGTCGCCGCGGAGATGGCCGCCCAGGAGTAGCTGTTGTAGAAGCCGAGGGAGCCGCCGAAGAGGTTCATCAGCCGCTGGGCCGTCTGCCGGCCGTTGATCTGGTTGTAGCTGCCCGTGCCGTACGGGACATAGAAGGCCTGGTTGCCGTAGGAGGTCTTGATCCGCTCGAACTCCGCGGCGATGCGGTCGAGAGCCTCGTCCCAGCCGATGCGCTCGAACTTGCCCTCGCCTCTCTTCCCCACCCGCTTCATCGGGTGCTGCAGCCGGTCCGGATGATACTGCCGCTTGCGGTAGGCCCGGCCTCGGACACAGGCCCGGAGCTGCGGGTCGGCGATCGTGTCGCCGGGCCGGTCGTCCGTCTCGATGCGGACGATGACGCCGTCGCGGACGAAGACCTTGAGCAGGCAGCGGCCGCCGCAGTTGTGGGAGGGGCAGCCCGTCCGGACCATGCGCTCCTCGGCCGGCGCCTGCTCGACCAGGGCGTGACGCGGGTCGCGGCGGCGGAATCCCGCGGCCAGCCCCTTGGAAGAAGCGGCGGCCGTGCCGACCAGGGCGCTCCAGCGGAGGAAACCGCGGCGGCTCATGGCCGAGGTCTCGATCTTCTTCTTGAGGCGGGCGTCCGTCATGGCCGGCCTGTCGTCAGAAAACGGAGAAATTCTGGGACCGTCCTCGCCCGGATCAAGTCCCCCGGGCGAGGCAGTCCCTTAAGGAGGAGCTTGACCCCCACGGCCCCCGCCAGGGCTTCGAGGAGGATGGCCTGGATCGGACGGCTCAGAGCGAGCACGTCCGTCCCGGGAATGAAAAGGTCGAGAAGCTTGAGCGAGGCGGCCACGACGCCGGCGAGGAAGACCGCCCCGGCGCTCCGGGAGCGGACCGCCACCCGGCCCATGACCGCGGCGGCGACCGGGACCATGACCAGGCCCGGCAGGCCGGGGACGCGGGCCAGATGCAGGAGATGCCCGAGGGTCGCCTCCGCCAGCCCCCAGACCGACCCCCAGAACAGGGCCGCAGCGAACATCACACCTGGACGGGTCAGCCGACCTGGGTCGTCAGGAAGATCTGGATGCCCATCTGGCCGATCTGGTCCTGAACCTCCTCGATGCCGTCGATGTGGGCATCTTCGTCTTTGAGGATGGATTCCAGCACCTCGCGGGTCGCGTAGTCCTTGAGGTTGCCGGCCAGGATGATGGCGTCGTTGTAGGACTTGATAGCCCCTTCCTCGGCCTTGTGGTCGCTGCCGAACATCTTCGGGATGTCGGCGCCGATATAGAGCTTCTTGAGGTCGCTGACGATGGGCAGCCCCTCGAGGAACAGGATGCGGCCGATGAGCTTTTCGGCGTGCTTCATCTCGTCGATGGCCCGTTTTTCGATGGTCTTGTGGAGCTTGTCATAGCCCCAGTTGTCGCACATCTCCGAGTGGACCATGTACTGGTTGATGGCCGTCAGCTCGTCGGCCAGCAGTTCGTTGAGAACCTTGATGAGTTTCGGATCACCCTTCATGATGTCCTCCTTCGTTCGGTTTGATTCGGGTGGATATCGAAAAACCTATCTTATCGCCATTGCGGGGCAAAGGCAAGCCGGACGGTGGCGCGCGGAGACCTGCCCGGGCCGGCTTGGTCAGCGAGCGCCGTTTCGGTTAGAATAGGCCCGTATTTCAAGGAGGGACGCATGAGACGCTCGATCCTGCTGGTCGCGGTCCTGATCGCCGCGCTCGTTCTCGCCGGCTGCGCGCCCGGTCCCAACAGCCTCGAGAAGACGGCCGACGCCGACGGCAAGACGGCCGGATTCCTGATGGGGCTGTGGCAGGGCTTCATCTCGCCGGTCACGTTCATCGTGTCGGTCTTCACCAGGAACGTCCGGTTCTACGAGGTCCACAACAACGGGACCTGGTATAACTTCGGCTTCGTCCTCGGAGCCGGGCTCTTCATGAGCGGCGGCATCCTGGGCCGGAAAAAGAAGAGGACTTGATCCCGGTCGCCGGCGTCCTTTTCGTCGCGGCTTTCATCCGCTCGGCCCTGGGCTTCGGCGACGCGGTCGTGGCCATGCCCCTGCTGGCCATGGCCCTCGGGCTCCGGACGGCGACGCCGCTCGTCGCGTTCGTGGGCCCGACGATCTCCCTCCTGATCCTGGCCCGGGACTGGCGCAGGGTCGAGTTCAAGACGGCCGGCCGGCTCATCGCGGCGACCCTGTTGGGCATCCCGGTGGGGATCTACGGGCTGGCCCGCCTCCCGGAAGCGCCGCTCAAGATCGCCCTGGGATCCCTCATCCTTCTCTACGGCCTGTTCGGTCTGGCCAGGCCGGGGACGCGGCTCGAACGCGAAAGGGCGGCCTTCCCTTGGCTCGTCGGCTGGTCGGCGGGGGTCCTGGGCGGAGCCTACAACACCAACGGCCCCCCCATCGTCGCCTACGGCATGCTCCGGGGCTGGCCGCCGGAGAGCTTCCGGGCGACGCTCCAGGGGTATTTCCTGCCGACGGGACTGGCCATCCTGGCCGGGCACGGACTGGCCGGTCTATGGACGGGGACGGTCCTGAAGTCCTACCTCTACTCCCTGCCGGCGATCGTCCTCGGCGTCCTCTTGGGCGGACTGCTGAACAAGAAGCTGACCCACGCCGTTTTCGCCAAGCTCGTCTACGCGTCCCTGGCCGTCATGGGCGCGGTCCTGCTCCTCCGCGAGCTTTAAGAAGGGGTCAAACCTAAACTTTTCCACTTTTGTCAGATAATGATGACCAGACGTCTAAGAAAAAGTGGAAAAGTTTAGGTTTGACCCCTTCTCTTCTTATTCCAGGACGATTGTTTTCGACGGGGCCGTAATAGAGGCCGTTGAACAGCAGCTTGAAGGTCCCGTGCGGCTGGCCGCGGAAGGCGATCTCGGGCCCGTAGAGGAAGAGCTTCCCCTTCCCGACCTCCGCCTCGGCGACCTGCACGCTCCGGCGCAGGTACGACTCGCCCCAGGCCCAGCCGCTCCTCAAGAGCGTGCCCTCGTCGAACCAGGCGACCGGCTGGACCCCCTTGAGCTCAGCGTCGGGAAGGAGCGTCCAGGCCGGCGTGTTGTCGAAGAAGACGTCGACCGTCTCGGGCATACCCTGGGCCAGCGGATGGGCCGGATTGGTCTTGGCCCGCAGGATCGAGCCCGGCACGTAGAACTTCTCGGACCTGAGCGGCGTCTCCGTCCCGTCCTGGGCTTTTTCGATCAGGGCGTTCGCCAGCGGCAGCTTGAAATGGTCGGCCAGGACCGTGGCCGAATCCAGGGCCAGGATCGTCCCGCCGGCCTCCACGAACTGCCTCAGGATCGGGATCGTCTTTTCGGCGGTGACCCGGCCGATCCTGTTCTTGTACTCGTCGGGGATGTTGGCCGGCGCCGCCGGCTGGGGTCCCCTCATGCCTCCTCCGGCGTCCTGGGCGGCGGCCAGGCCCCTGGGAATGGAGCCCCCGACGAAGATGAGAGCGTCGAACCGGGACTCGAGCCCGCCCGCGTCGAGCTCCGGGGCGAAGACGAGCTCGTAGGGGAACTCGAACTGCTCGAGGAGCCAGCGGACCCAGCCCGAGGCCATCGATCCGCCGTAGGTGTCCCACAGCCCGATGCGGAGGGTGCGCAGCTCGAACGCCTCGCCTTTCGGCGCGGCCACGGCTCCTTCGACGTTCAAGCCCAGCTCCTGGGCCGCCTTCTGCAGGATGGCCGATGCGCCGGGTGACGCCGGCACCCAGATCGTTCCCGCCGGATAGGTCTTTTCACCCGCCTGGACCGCGCCCTTCAGCCAATAGGCCTTCTCCCCGGCTTTCATCAGACGGTTGATGGCCACGAACGTATCGTTGACGCGATGGTCGAGGAGGTAACCAGCGACCTCGGCCCCGGCGTCGAAGACCCCGGCCGGCGGTTTGGTCACGCCCGGCACCCTCTCGAAGGGACCGCTGAAGCCGTCGAGGATGCGATCGAAGGAGACGCCCATCTGGTAGGCCAGGGTCCACCCGGCGGCGTCATAGGGCGCATTGGGCGCCCCGCCGGGATAGGGGATGTCGTTCGGATGGTCCTGGGGCTCGAACATGGTCAGCACGTGCGGCCGGAAGGCCTGGGCCGTCAGGATGACATAGGAGCCCTTGGGGTAGGTCTTGCCGCCGACCGCGAAATCGGCCGTCGCCCGTTCGACGGCGATCCCGCTCTCGATGAGGGCGTTGACGAGCTTGGTCGCCGTCGGGAAATCGGCCTGGTCCGCCGGGAGGATGTAGCCGCGAGGATCGCGCTTGGCCGGATCGAACAGGCCGTCGTAGTATTTCTTGTCCACGGCGCCCCGGCCGGCGCCGGCCCTCCCGCCCGGCCCCTGGACCGCGGCCTGGTCCCGCCCGCCGGCGCCCGTCCTGTCCTTCTCGACGGACGCCCGGACTCCGGCGATCGTGCCCGGCACGATGGTCCACGAGTCCTTGCTCCCCCGCTCGACGGCGTGCCGGCCCATGAGATAGCGTCGATAGAGGAAATCCTCGCGGTGCTTGGAGGCCACGTCGAGGATGGCCATGTCGGCGGTGATCGAATATTCGACGGACTGGCGGAAATGCCATTTCTGCGGCGCGACGGGATACGGATAGTCCTGCTTCGGCAGGAGCCGCTCCGGGATGAAGGGGATGTCGACCGGCGTGGGATTGCCGATGGCCTCCGTCAGGATGCCGATGACGTTGTGGAAGTAGCCGGCGCTCCGCAGGCCGCCGTTCCACCAGGTCGAGTAGCCGGCGCCCGAGCGCATGGTCGCCCCGGGCTTGCCCTCGGTGACGAAACGGTTGTGCATGGACGCCGCGACGAGGTCGAGCCCGACGGGGATGAGCGGGTCGAAGACGTAGTTGAAGGGATCGCGGAAGGGCGGGGCGAACAGCACCGTTCCGGCCGGCCCGGTCTGGTGGTGGTTGTAGAGGATCTGAGGGTGCCATTCGATGTAGAGCTGGCGGCTCATCACCTTGGTCTCGGGCTGGGTGTTCATGTAGAAGTCGCGGTTGTTGTCGTGCCCGATGTACTTCTGGTAAAGGACGGGGACGCCGCCCATCGACCTCTTGGCCGGCTCCTTCTCGCGCATGTACCAGTCGGCGACGAGATCGAGCCCGTCGGGGTTGGCCGGGACGGCGAGGAGGATGACGTCGTCGAGGATGCGCCGGGTTTCGGCGTCGGTCCCGCTCGTCATCCGCCAGACGAGCTCGATGAGCTGCTGCGAGCCGAGGATCTCGGTCGCGTGGAGCCCGCCGTCGATCCAGACGACGGCCTTGCCTTCGGCGGCGAGCTTGCGGGCGGTCTCATCGGTCAGGCCCTTGGCCAGGGCCAGGCGCGAGGCGATGTCCTTGTAGCGGGCCAGCCGGGCCTGGTTCGCAGGCGAAGTGAGAATGGCCATGACCATGGTCCGCCCTTCCGCCGTTTTGCCGATCTCCACGACCTTGAGCCGGTCCGACTCGGCGTCGAGCTTCTTCCAGTACGCGACGAGCTGCTTGTAGTTGACAAGCTGGTAGTCGTCGCCGATGGAGAAGCCGAACTGCTCCTTGGGGCTCGTGACCTTGGCCGCGGCGGCCGGCAGCCGGAACGCCGCGAGCGCCAGGGCGATCGAGAGCCCGGCGACGACCATGCGGCCGGCGGGACAGAGGCGGGGATTCGAAGACATGGCCGTTCCTCCAGAATGTGATCGGAAGCCGCTATATATCAAATGCGGCGCGAAGCTGTCAAAAACGGGGCCGGCGCGGCCCGTCACCAGAGGCCGGGGATGAGCAGGGACGGGACAGCCTGCTTGTATTCCGCGTACCAGAGAAGGTCCTGCGTCAGCATGCGGTCCTCGAGGAGCGTCCGGCCGAGGAGGAGCAGGCTGGCGAGCCCCTGGGGGATGAGGGCCCAGTAGGAGCCCAGGACCAGGGGCGTCGCCAGGCCGAACAGGAGACCGCCGAGATATCCGGGGTGCCGGCAGAACTTGTAGGGGCCTTCGCGGCAGACGACCTGGCCGCGGTCGGTCTGGATGCGGACCACGCTCGAAAAGAACGGATTGACCTTCTTGGCCCAGAGGAAAAGGCCGTGCCCGGCGACGAAGACGGCCAGGAAGAGCACGTAGGCGACCGGACTTGGGGGGAGAGCTCCAATGACGCCGGCCGGCGTCGATGCCGGACACGATGACGGCCGCGAAATAGAGGGGCGTCGCAAAAAGGAGGTAGCCCTTGTCCCACCACTTCATGCCCTTGCCGGGGCGGAACCGCTCGGCCAGGAGCCCGCCGGCGTCCTTCAGGAGCCAGCCGGAGAGGGAGGCAAAGGCCAGGCTCAGACAGAAGAACAGCCAGCCCTGCCAGTAATCGAAACGGCCCGCGGAGATGAAGATGACGCCGGCCAGGAGGGCGACGCCGATGACGTTGCGGGCCCGGATGAGCGCTTTGAATTCCATCCCGAGCCCATTATGGCCCGGGCGTCTGATATATTCAATATCTGCCGCGATCTTTTCCCAATGGCCGGATTTGGCCGGCCACGCAAGACCCGTGACCCCATTCACGCCGCGGCGGCCGGAAATTCAACATCCGGCCCGGGGGCCCGACTAATCTAGTGGATCTATCGGTCTTCGGAGCATCGCCATGAAGACGCTGTCCTGTCTGTTGCTCATCGTGGCCGTTTCCGCCGGGGCGGCTCTGCCTCCCCCCGGACAGGAGCCGCTGCAGGCCTCCCTCAATATCCAGCCCGTTTCGTGGGACTGCTGGCTCGCCGCCAAGGCCAACGCGGAGAAGCGTGACGCCGAGGGCGATCTCGTCGGCGCCCTTCAGTATTACCTCGAGTATATCCGACAGGCTGAGGGACTGAACAACCCGGCCCGGGTCGCCTGGGGCAAGAACAACGCCGCCTATATGATCATCAAGATGCACCGTCAGGACCCGACGGTGGACCTCAGCCCGGCGAAGAAGCTGCTCGAAGAGGGCCTGGCCCTCCCGGAGGCGACCGAGGATTGCCGGCAGATCATGGCCATGAACCTCGAGCACGTCAAAGCGGCCCTCGGGACCGGCCGCTAGGCCGCTCCCCCATCCCGAACCGTCCGCATCCGCGAGCAACCCTCCGGCTTGTCCCGGCGTACTTCCTGGCGTAGGATGATGCGCAGGAGGTGCGATATGGCGAAAAGGTCTCGGATCACGGTCCTCGTTCTCGCGGTTTCGACCGCGTTCGTCCTGATCTCTCAGGCCTCCCAGGACGCCGTCAAGCGGGTCCCCTCGGTCGAGGACCTGATGGCCCTCAAGTCCGCGGGCGCCTCCCGCATCTCGCCCGACGGCCGGCGGGTCGCGTACACCGTCACGGAGACGGATCTCGAGCAGGACGCCTACGTCACCCAGATCTGGCTGGCCGACACGGAGTTCGGCGCAAGACGCTCCAGCTGACGCGGGGGAAGAAGTCCTCGTCCGATCCCACCTGGTCGCCCGACGGCCGGTGGATCGCCTTCACGTCGAGCCGGTCCGATGACAAGTCCCAGCTCTTCGTCATCCGCCCGGACGGCGGCGAGGCGGTCCAGCTGACCAAGGCGGAGACGGGCGTGGGCGGCTTCGACTGGTCCCCGGACGGGAAGACGATCGCCTTCACGGCCGGCGATCCGGTCTCCGATGAGGCCAAGGCTCGCAAGGACTATTACGGCGATTACAGCCTCGTCCGCCGTGAATACACGCATACGCACCTCTGGACCGTGGACGTGGCCGAAGCCCTGCGCGCGCCCCAGCCGGGGAAGCGCCGGACGTCCGGAAGGGACTTCACGGTCGGCGGATTCGTCTGGTCCCCCGACGGGACGAGGATCGCGTTCAGCGCGGCCGTCAATCCGGACCTCATCAACGGCGGGACCTCGGACATCTATGTCCTCGACCTGGCCGGCGACAAGGTCCGGAAAGCTGGTCGACCAGCCGGGGCCGGACTCTTCTCCCCTCTGGTCGCCGGACGGCGGGTCGGTCCTCTTCTCGAGCGCCATGGGCCGGGCCGATTACAACGCCCGCAACAGCGTCCTGGCCGTCGTTCCCGCGGCGGGCGGCGCCGTGCGCTACCTGACCGGGGCCTTCGACGAGAATCCTTACGCCGTCGCCTGGAGCGGATCGGGCATTTATTTCTCGGCCATGCAGAAGACGGCCAGCCATCTCTTCCGCCTCGACCCCGCGTCGCTCGCGATCGAGCGGGTGAGCGGCCCCGACGGGGCGATGGTCTCGGGATTCACTTTCTCCAAGGACGGAAAACGCTTGGCATTCCAGGCCGCGACGGCCACGGCCCTGCCGGAGATCTGCATCACGGATCTCCCCTGGGATCCCCGCATCCTGACGCGGATGACCGACCAGGTCGCGGCCTGGACGCTCGGCACCCGGGAGGTCATCTCCTGGAAGAGCCGGGACGGCGCGACGATCGAGGGGGTCCTCGTCAAGCCGGCCGATTTCGATCCGGCCAAAAAGTACGCTCTGCTCTGCGTCATCCACGGCGGACCGACTGGGGTCGACCGGCCGGCCCTGCTCTCCGGCGACTCGCGCTATTACCCGTCGGACATCTGGGCGGCCCGCGGGGCGCTCATCCTCAAGGTGAATTACCGGGGCAGCGCCGGCTACGGCGAGAAGTTCCGCCGGCTCAACGTCCGCAACTTGGGTGTCGGCGACGCCTGGGACGTCCTCTCCGGCGTCGATGCCCTGGTCAAGAAGGGCTGGGTCGACGCGAGTCGGGTCGGCTGCATGGGCTGGAGCCAGGGCGGCTATATCTCGGCGTTCCTGACCACGTCGTCGAAGGCGTTCAAGGCCATCTCGGTCGGGGCGGGCATCTCCAACTGGGCCACCTACTACTACAACACCGACATCACGACCTTCACCATCGGCTACCTGGGCGACGATCCGGCCGACGATCCGGCCATCTACGCCAAGACCTCGCCCATGACCTACATCAAGCAGGCGGCGACGCCGACCCTGATCCAGCACGGCGAGTTCGACCGGCGCGTGCCCATCCCCAACGCCTACGAGCTGAGGCAGGGGCTCGAGGACCGGAACGTCCCGGTCGAGATGGTCGTCTACAAGGGCTACGGCCACGGCATCACCAAGCCCAAGTCCATGCGGGCGGTGATGGAGCACAACCTGGCCTGGTTCGGCCACTACATCTTCGGCGATCCCAAGCCGGACCTGTCCGCGCCGCCGCTGCCGAAGAAGGCGGAGAAGGACGAGAAGAAGGGGGATGCGAAATGAGATGCAAGATCTGCAACCAGGACTTCCCGTCGCTCTATCACTTCAAGACGGCCGACGTCTGCCTGGGCTGCTACGAGGGCATGACCGACGAGGACCGGACCAAGGCCGCCCAGCCGTCCAAGATCTTCCAGATGACGACGACGGCGTTCACCATCGACGGCTATCGCATCGTCAAGTCGTTCGGCGTCGTTCGCGGCATCACCGTCCGGTCGCGTTCGGTCTTCGGCACGATCGGGGCCTCGCTCCAGACGATCGTCGGGGGCAACATCACCCTCTTCTCCGAGCTCTGCGAGCTGACCCGGGCCGAGGCCTTCGAGATGATGGTCAACCACGCCGTCGAGCGCGGGGCCAACGGCGTCGTCGGCGTCCGCTACGACGCGACCGAGATCATGCAGGGCGTCACCGAAGTGCTGTGCTACGGAACGGCAGTCCTGGTCGAACCAATCGTCTAAGACGGGGTCAAACCTACGGCGGGGAGCTGATTCCGAGAAGCGACCATCAGAAGTGCTGCGGAGCGACTCGGAGCAGCATTTCTGAGAGATATCTTAGTAGCACAGGCTCTTTTTCCGGATATTTCGCAGAATTGCGGCATCGAGTGCTCCTCCGCAATTCTGCAACTCACTCCTAAGAATTCGTTCGCCGCCGTAGGTTTGACCCTGTCTTAGATCTTGATCAGAATCTTGCGCTTGTAGAGCCAGAAGCACAGATACCACAGGACCGCCCAGGCGGCGGCGCTGGTCAGGATCTCCGCCGGGAGCTCCCCGATCCAGCCGGCGAAGGCCATCGTGAATGGCCCGACGAGCCGCCGGATCCAGACCGTCCCGCCGCTTTCCGTGAACAGGTAGATGAAGAGCGAATTCATCCCGACGATGTTGAGGAAGACGGCCCACTTGTTCCACTTCTTGACGTCGATGAGCCAGTAGCTGAGCGCCAGTGCCAGGAGGCAGAAGCCGCCGCTGGCCACGACGAACGAGCCGGTCGAGATGCGCTTGATCATCGGCGACACGGCCGTCAGGGCGAACCCGGCGGCGACGCCGAACGCCCCGAGTCCGGCCAGCCAGGCGATCTTCTTCTTCGGCGCGACGGCCTTCATCAGCCATTGCCCCGCCAGCACGCCCCAGACCGTATGGGCGGCCGTCGGAAGGGCG
This sequence comes from Candidatus Aminicenantota bacterium, assembly GCA_963754085.1. Lineage (GTDB taxonomy): Bacteria > Acidobacteriota > Aminicenantia > Aminicenantales > Saccharicenantaceae > RBG-16-66-30. The sequence goes on from CAVWFA010000003.1 coordinate 105,213, forward strand.
TTGAAGGCGACCCAGTGGCCGGACGAAAGCTCGCCCCCGAGGAGCATATCGACCCACGAGCCGAAGTTGTGGTCCGGGACGAAGGGCTGGTTGTAGCCCGGACACCCAAAACGTCCTGTAGATGATCTCGGTCGCCAGGATGAAGGCGAAGCTCCAGGCGATCTGCGTCCGCGGCTTCCTCCTCATCAGGACATAGGCGATGGGATAGGTCACGCCGAGCTGGGCCAGGACGTTCTGGAAGCGGAACGTGATCCGGCCCGGCCCGATGCAGTAGAGCGCCCAGCCGAGGACGAGCAGCGTGACGGCGCGGACGACGACGTGCTTGGTGATCGCCGCCCGGCTCTCCCCCCGTTCCTCGCGCTTGGCCACGGAAAAGGCCAGGGCCGCGCCGACGATGAACATGAAGAACGGCTGGACCAGGTCCCAGAAGCGCAGCCCGGCCCAGGGATGATGGTCGAGCTGGGTGCCGATGAATCCGAGGACGGTCCCCGCCAGGCCGGGGTTCCGCAGGTGCTCATAAAGCAGCGTGCTTTCCCCGATCAGGAGGAACATGGTCAGGCCGCGAAAAAAATCGAGGGACAGGAAGCGCTCCTTCAAGGATGGCGGCGCCGCTGAGGCGGGGGCGGACGAGATCTCCGGCATCTTCTACCTCCTCACGTTGCGCCCGACTTCGAGATCGACGTCATAATAGAGGGCGCTCATAGGCTTGCCCGAGACGGGCTCGACGTTGTCGGCCCGGACGAGGGCGTGATAAACGCCCTTCTTCAGCCCCGCGGTCGAAACCGTGTTGACGAACGACTGGACCTTCCCGCTTCCCGTGACCTCGACGGTGAGCCAGGCCGGGAGCGACTTCGGATCGACGCGCCAGGGCGGCAGATCGTTGCTCCCCTTATTCGTGACCGTGACCGCTCCCTTGAGCGTTTCCGGCCGCGCTCCCGTCGACTTGAGCGCGACGCGATACGTATCGGCCACGACGATCGGCGGGATCGGGAAATCGTTCGACCTCGAGATCCGGAGGAAGGCGACGTCGTCGGCGCCGACCGAAGCCGTGTAGCTTCCGGCGTGCGGCCCGCTCGTCTTGCGGGCCCAGAGGTCGCGGACGTAGAGCCGGTCGGACGCCTTGAGCCCGAGCTCCTCCCAGGTGATCTTCCGCTCGGCCCGGTGATCCCCTTGATAGATCACGAGGACGGCCAGGCTGCCGTCGAAAAGAGGCTTACCGGACCAGAGGCTGACGTTGCCGTCGTTCCAGATGACGCGGCCCTGGACGCCCAGCGGGTCCTGGTCGACGGCGATGGCCTCCAGGTTCGTCAGGATGTCGATGGTCGACTTGTCCATGGCCCGGAGGTCGTTCCCGGCGATGAGCGGCGAAGCCATCATGCACCAGAGGCTGAACAGGCTCCGGTTCCGGGCTTCGCCGAGGCCGGGCATGCCGACGATCATCATGTCCGGGTCGTTCCAACGGCCGGGACCGGCGAACCCGGCCAGCTTCTCGTTGGCGAAGGCGATGCGCACGGCCCGCGTCCAATCGGCCTCGCCGGGGCCGCAGATGTCCGACGTCGTTCGCCACATATGGCCGATGGCGCCGGCCCAGACCCAGGGATAGCCATCGCCCCACGAGCACAGGCTGTGGACGACGGGGCGGCCGGCCGCCCGCTGGGCCTTGCCCAGCTCCGCATAGGTCTGGACGATGTCCTGGCCCTCGGTGTTGCACCAGTCGATCTTGATATAGTCGGCCCGCCACTCCGCGAAGGCCCGCATGTCCTCGAACTCGTGACCCTTCGTCCCGGGCATGGCCTGGCTGCAGGTCTTGGTCCCGGCGTCCGTATAGAGGGCGTATTTCAGCCCCTTCGAATGGACATAATCGCCGAGGCCGCGCAAGCCCGACGGATAGCGGGCCAGGTTCGACGTGAGCTTGCCGTCGGCCCCGCGCGAGAAGCAGATGCCCTCGTCCGGGCCGACATAGGCGTAGCCGGCGTCCTTCATCCCGCTCGCGACGAGCGCGTCGACGATCTCCTTGATGAGCTTTTCGTTCTGGGGTTCCTGGCCGAAGGCGTTCCAGGGATACCAGCCCATGGGCGGCGTCATGGCCAGCCCGTCGACCTCGGCGTGTGTGCTCTGCGGCCATCCCTCCGGCCGGGGGATCTGCGGCCGGGCCGGCGGGACCGCGGCCAGGACGATCGCGAGGAACGCCGCCCCCGCCATGATCCCGCTCGGGACCATCCATCTCCGAACGCGTCGGACAACCTTCATGGCTCGCCCTCCTCGCCGGGATCGGACCCGGCCTTGCGCCCGGTCCGGCGGGCTCATCTTAGCACAGCGGGGAAGCCGCGGACAACGCGCCTGACCGCCGGGGCCGGGCACAGGCCCCGGCCGCGTTGTCTTAAAGCCCCCCCTGTCATATAATCGGGCCTGCCTCCGAGCGGCGCATCGAGATCGGCGCGTCAGGGAGGGGGCCTTCGCCCGGGTGGCGGAATTGGTATACGCACGACACTTAAAATGTCGCGGCCGTAAGGCCTTGCGGGTTCGAGTCCCGCCCTGGGCACTTCCCCTTCTCAGTCTACGGCGAAGACGGCCAGCTTGCGGATCCTCGGCTCCGCGACCGATCGCGTGACGCGCAGCCGGACCCGGCTGACCTTCACCGGGTCGAACCTCTCGATCCGCTTGTGGCCGATCGACTCGCCGCGGGCGAGCTCCCGCCAGCCCTCGTCCGTGCGGCCCTCGACGACATACGCCCGGACACGCTCGCCCTCCTGGATATCCTCCATGAGGACCGCGCGGTCGAGGCGGGCCGCCGCCCCGAGCTTTAGCTCGACGACGGCGCCCCGTCCCGATGTCTCGGCGAGGCTCTGCCCGAAACGCCGGCGGATCTCGGCGCCGAATTCCCGGTACCTCTCCATGTCCGGTTCGGGGATCAAGCCGCTCGGATCGGGATTCGCGTTGAGAAGGAGGTTGCAGTTGCGGCCGACGGACCGCTCGTACTTGTCGACGAGCTCGTCGAGGGTGAAGAGCCTGTCCTCCGTGTCCGGCAGCCACAGCCAGGTCTCCCGGCGGACCGGCACATCGCACTCGCCCGGGAGCCACCTCGACCCGTCGGGCGTTCCGCCGCCGTTATAATCCCGTCCCTCCGGCACGGTCGCCCAGCAGGGATAAGGGGCGACGCCGTCCTCGTTGCCGATCCAGCGGATGGACGCCGCCGGCCCCTGAAAGACGACGGCTTTGGGCTGAAGCCGGCGCAGGATCGGCAGCATGTCCGGTCCGCCCTGGGCGGGATCGAGCACCCCGCCGTCGAACCAGATCTCGAAGAGATCGCCGTAGTTGCCCCAGAGCTCCGTCAGCAGGCCTTCGCAGATCCGGGCGTAGCGGGCCTGGGCAGCCCGGTCCCCGCCCTTGCCCCGATTGACCAGACCGGGATTGTCGACCTCGAGGTAGCCGTTGCTGCTCATGCTCGCGTAGATCCCGGGCCGGATGCCGTGCTTGCGGCAGGAAGCGACGAAATCCCGGACGAGATCGCCCTTCCCGCCCTGATACGGCGACTGTTTCATGCCGTAAGGATACTGATCGCTCTGCCACGACAGGAACCCGCTGCCGTGCTTGGCCACGAACACGGCGTACTTGGCCCCGACGGCCTCCGCGGCCTCCATCCACTGCTCCGTGTCAAGCTTCGCGGGATCGAAGATCTCGGGGCCGGGGCGGCTCTCGTACTGGCGGTGATCCCAGTCCGGCTTGAACACGGGCAGGTCGTAGTGGATGAACAGCCCGACTTCCATGTCCTGCCAGGCCGCCTGTTCGGGCGTCGGCTTGACCAGGCCGGCCGGGACCGGGGGCTTGGAACACCCGACGGCGAAGGCCAACAGCATTCCCGCGACGAAGGTCCTGCGTTCAATCATCCTTTTTCTCCAAATACGCCAGCGCCCGCTCCATGACGACATCCCGGCCCGCCAGAAGGTCCTCGATCGTCGGCGTCACCGGGAAGTCGGGGACGATGCCGCGGTCCTTGGGATAGCCGTCGACGGCCATCGTGTAGAGGACGAGCGGGACCCTGACCCGGATGCGGCTTGCGGGGAGGGTCGCCGTGACCATGAAGCCCGACGTGTTGCCGTAGTAGCCGGAGCCGCATTCCTCCCCGAAGAACACGGCCTTCTTGTAGTAGTGGAAGGCGGAGGTCGTTTCCCCCGTCGCCGAGAAGCTGCCGCCGTCGATGAGGATGGCCACCCGCCCGGAGAAATGGGGCTTCCGGGTCGCCTGCAAGCCGCGGTTCGGATGGCCCATGACATCGAACCAGCCGCGCGCATTCCGGCTGAGCGGTTGGGCCAGCTCGGCGGCGGCCGCGGCGGTCTCGTCCGTGTAGCGGAAAAGGTCGTAGCGGTCCTTCTTGGTCTCGAGGGCCCAATAATAGAGGAACGGACGGTCCATGACGTGGGCGAAGAGGAACTTGCCGAATTCGTCCATCCCTCCCCCGTTCCCCCTCAGGTCGATGATGAGGCCCGGCGTCCTCTTCTCTTCGAGCGAGCGGAACGTGTCCGTCAGGAAATCGGGAAACCGGGGCCGGCCCTGGTCCGGATCGTCCCCGAATTGCCGGACGGTCAGAACGGCCGTCTGACCGTTGAACGCCAGCTCGTAGTTCGGCCGGCGCTCCGCCGTTTCCGGGTATCTCTCGCGCAGGAGACGGGAGACGTCGCCCGCCGTGATCCCGGGAACCGTGATCTCCCGGGCCTCCCCCGCTTCATGAGGGCGGAAGCGGACCCGATAGGATTCCCGCCGGCCGAAGCGCAGGGCGAGCAGCCGGCCGAACGCGCCCGGGGATTCGATGCGGCGGAGCTTCGCCGTCCGGATCCCGGCGTCGCTGGGGATGAGCGTCAGGAGCGCCGCGAGGATCTCCCGGACGGGCCGGCCTTCGATGGCCAGGATCTCCGCGCCCTCTCCGACGCTCCGGTCCGGGCTCAGGTCCCTGAAGACATAGGCCTTGTCGCCGAGGAAACGGAACCCGAAGGGAATGAGGATGGGCCCGGAGTCCAGATAGGCGCCGGCCCCGGGGGACAGGATCAGGCGCGTGTGCCCGTCCTCGATCTCGGCGATGAGAGGCAGGAGCCGGACGTAGAGATCCAGTTCCGTCAGAGGTCCGGTCAGGCCGCTCCCGACCGCATCGAAGCTCTTCTTGAGCTGGGCGGCCGGCGTGTAGCGGTCGAACCCGCCGTGGCCTTCCTCGAGGATGTCCCAGAGGACCTGGAGGTCGGCCTTGAGCGCATCGGCCGGAAAGGTCTTTTGGGCGTCGAAAGGCGCGGTCCCCTGAGGAACTTGCCCCGAAATGGCGCCGCCGAGGGCGATCGCGCCCAGGAAGACGAGCGCCCCGATCGATCCCTCGAGGGCCTTGGGTCTCATCCGTTCCTCCTTCGTCTCCGATATCGGCCTTTTCATTAAACCCCGGTTGAACAGGAAACTCAAGGCTTACCCATGAGAAAAGGGGCCATGGCCGTTCGTCCCCTATCTTTGGGAGCGGCAAGAAGGCCGTTCCCATTGACAAAAAGCGCTTAAGCGATTAATCTCCTATCAGGAGGACCCCGATGGACACGGCGACGCTCCGCATCCCCGAAGACAAGAAGAACCTGCTGAAGGCCGTGGCCAGCTTAGAGAACAGGAAGATGAACGATATCGTCATCGACCTGATCGACGAGTACATCGCAAGGCGCCATGAGACCTTAGAACTCCTGGCCATCCCGGGCTTCAATAGAAGGCTCCAGGCTGCCCGGCGAGAATTCCGGGAGGGAAAAGGCGTCCCTATAGAGGATGTCAGAAAAGATCTGGAGAGTCGTTTTCTCAAGAACGGCTCGAAAATCCCTCGAAAGAACGGAAACGTCCGTTCACAAAAAAATACTCGATCATCTGGATCAGCTCTCGGTCCTCGATAACCCCCTAAGGCACAGAGACGTGCGCCTGCTTGCTGGGAAACTGCGGGGTGTCTATCGGTTTCGCGTCGGAGAGCATCGTTTGATCTTCGAGCTCGATCCCGCGCTCAAGCTTATCCAGGTCATGCTCGTCGAGCCTCGCGGAAGCGCCTACTGAATCCGACGCGTCATCGCGCCCTTTCCCTCGTTCCAGACGAAATCCCCGCGCTCGACGCTCCAGTCGTTGCCGAACCAGCCGATGGCCCGCACGCCGTCCGTCCCCGAGCGTAGCGTCTCGGCAGAAAAGAGCATCAGGTCGGGGAAGCCGGCGCCGCTGATGAAATACTGCACGGGCGAGGCCGCGACCCAGCCGGCCGGGCCCGTCCAGGCGACGGCGCCGACCGAGGCGACATCGCTCCCGGCCCGGGGCCTGACGAAGTAGGCCGCGTAGTCCTGGCCGGCGTACCGCTTCTCCCCCACCCTGGCCCGGCCGTTCCGGACTTCGACCGGCGAACCGGCCAGGAGCTTCGACCACGCGGCGTTGGTGTCGGCGTTGCCGTAGAGGATGACGCTGCGGTCCCTGTCCTTGGCCGGATCGAACGCCGTGTCCGGCAGGATCTCGATCCCCGCGTTGCCGCGGACCCAGAACGTCTCGGCGTCGAACCGGGCCTTGGTGAGGGCCCGGAAGTCCTCGGCGTCATCGCCGCGCGTGCCATAGACGAAGACGAAGCGGTGGCGGAAGGCGTCTTTGAAGCCGCCGGAACGGTGGGGACCTTTTTGATCGAGTCCTGGCGCCGCGTCTAGCCTCCAGCCCTTGTCGTCGCGGGCCAGATAGATCCGCCCCGCTGCCGCCGCCGGGGCTGGGACCTCGACCTTCGAGCCGTCGAGCTCCACGGTGAGCTTGCCCGGGGCCTCCCCTCCCGCGGAAGACGCGACGGGAACGGAGGGGGCATCAGCGGCCTTTGCCCACGGCAGGAGATCGATCGCCAGCCTCGCCACGTTCTCGGTCGTTCCCTTGAACGCCTTCCCCGGGTCATCACGGTCGATCACGACCTTGCTGTAGAGACAGGGCCTCTGCTGCTGCAGGATCTCGATCCAGCGGGACCTCGACGAGATGCCGGGATTGGCCGTGACGAATTCGACGCGCTTGACCTCGGCGTCGGCCGGCCGCGTGCGCTCTTTCAGGAACTGCATGAGCGGGGGCCAATCGACGCACTCGTTGCCCCACCAGTGCCCGGCGCCCGGCCGCTCGTAATAGGCGAAGTCCGGGTGGAACATGCCCAGGAGCCCGCGCATGGCCCTGGCCTCGGTGACGGGCACATTGTCGTCCTGGTCGCCGTGCAGGACATAGACGCCATGATGAAGGAAGTTGCGGGCCAGCTCCGTCGTCTCGCTCGGATCGTTCGCCCGGACGAGCATCTTCTCGACCGGCGACGGGTCTTTGTATTGGACTCCCCCGCCGTACGAGGTGAAGCTCCGCCAGCCCGCGCTCGGGGCGATGGCCGCCCAGAGCCCCGGCACGGTCGCCCCGACCTGCCAGGTCCCGTGGCCGCCCATGGAGTGGCCGGTGAGGTAGATCCGGGCCGGGTCCGGCGCGAAGAGCCGCGTCGCTTCGGCCAGGACCTCGAGGGCGTCGAGCCGGCCCCAATCCTCCCAGTCGAACCCGTAGGGACGGCGGTTGGTGGCCGCGACGATCCAGGCCCAGTCCTTGGGCTTGTAGGCCCGGGCCTGCCCGATGGCCTCGACGCTCGCGCCGTGGAGCGTGAGAACGAGCGCGGGTTTCGGGCCCGCCACGGCCTCCGTCCGCCCGGTTCCGGCGCCCGCCATCGGCGCCACGCCGAAATACTGGACGCTGCCGTCGATCCCGCTGACGAACGTCCGCGAGTGATGCGCCGAGGCCGCCGCGGCCCTGATTTCGAACGCCAATGGCGGGGTCTCGACCGTCCGCCGGCCGGATCTGGCCCTGGCCCGGACTTCGACCCTGACCGGTCCCTCGGCCGGCGGGACATCGACCGCCAGCGGAACGGCCAGCTTCTGGGTCACGAACGGGGCGACGGTCGCGTTCAGGGATGTCCGCGTCTCTTTCCCTCCGGCCCGGACCAGGACCTCGATCCCCTCCAGCCTATTCTCCGTCGCATTGACCAGCCTCAGCCCCGCCCAGACCGGCCCCTTCTCCCCGATGACGAGGTCCGGCAGCGTCATGTCCTTGTCGGTGAAGAAGACATCGGCCGGAGGCGCGTAGAGCCGGCCTTTGAAGCGGCCGCGCTCGCCCCGGACAAGAAGCACGTTGCGCCCCTTGACCAGACGAACCGGGTGGCGGAGATAATCGGCGCCGTATTTCTCTCCGCCGCGGAGCTCCCCGTTGATCCAGGCGACATAGAAGCCCGTCGCGTCGAGGATCATCGTCCGGGCCTTGTCGGCGTCGATGACCACGAAGAGGTACCCGCCCGAGAGCGCCCGGTTCTCGATCCACCCGTCCTTATTGGCTTCGACAGAGGCCCAAGCCTGGTCCTCGCCCTTGGTGTTCTTGCCGATGACCCCGCCTGTTCGCGGCTCGGCCATCGTCCCTTGGGCCAGCTGCCAGGCCAGCAGGTCCGTCGGGACCGCGGACCGTCCGTATGAGCCGATGAGCCCGACGGCCAATCCTTTTGTCAGCGCGAGTTCCTTGGCATCGGCGGCAAGCTCGAGGGCGGAGACCGGGGAGTTCTGTGAGGCCGGGCTCGCAGCGGCGGCCGCGATGATCAGGATCGAGGCGGCGAGGTCGATTCGGCGTTTCATGCGGCTCCTTCCTTCCCGGGCGCCCACGTGCTCGGTAATCCGCATAATAGCCGCTTAGCGACCGGACCGTCAATCAGAGGGGATCCCGGGAACGACGAGGGTCGGGAGATATCAGCGGTACCGGAGCTTGTGCTTCTTGACTTCCTTGAGCCGGGCGGCGAAATCGCGGCCAACGGCCTTCTCCCGCTGCCGGCGGGTCTTCTCGTCTTTCTTGAGCTCGAGATGCCGCATCTCGCGTCTCAGCTTCAGGTAGCTCTCCCATCGCCCGGCGTCGATCTCCCCGGCTTCCACGGCGGCCCTCACGGCACAGCCGGGCTCCCGCTCGTGGCCGCAGTCGGGGAACCGGCACCGGGCCGCGAACCGGTCGATCTCGTCGAAGGTCCGGTCGAGCCCCTCGTCATCCGCCCAGAGGCCAAGCTCGCGCATGCCGGGGGTGTCGATGAGAAGCGCGCCGCCCGGGAGCCGGACGAGCTCGCGGGCCGTCGTCGTGTGCCGGCCTCTCCCCTCCTCGGCGTCGCTCACCGGGGCCGTGGCCAAGCGGTCTTCCCCGAGCAGACGGTTGATCAACGTCGATTTCCCGACCCCCGAGGAGCCGAGCAAAGCCACCGTGTTTCCCGGAACGAGGTAAGGCGCAAGGCCCTGGAGGCCTCCCGGAGCGATCGCGCTCACCGCCAGGACAGGGACGCCCGGAGCAACGGCCGCCGCCGCGGCCTCGACGTCCGTCAGGTCCGTCCGGAGGTCGGCCTTGTTCAGCACGATGACGGGCCGGGCCCCGCTCGACCAGGCCGTGGTCAGATAGCGCTCGATCCGCCGCAAGTTGAAGTCGCCGTCGAGCCCGCTGACGAGGAAGACCGTGTCGACGTTGGCCGCGGCCACCTGGGCGGCAGTGACCTCGCCGGCCGCCTTCCGGGTGAACGCGCCCCGGCGCGGCAGAACGGCCTGGATGAGCGCCCGGGCGTCTTCGACGGCCTCCATCGCCACCCAATCGCCGACGACCGGAAAGTCGGCGGCCCCGGCGGCCTCGTGCCGGAAACGTCCGGAGACCTCGCCGGCCAGCTCCCCGCTGCCGGCCACGAGCGTCGAGAGATCGCGGGCCTGCTTGATGACCCGGGCGGGTTCGAGCCCCTGTTCGGCGAACCCGGCGAACAGCGCCTCGAGCGCCGCGTCCCATCCGTATTCGGTGAGGTCATTCATTGAAGGGAAGCCTTCGCGCATGATATCCAGAGAGGCCTCGATCGAATCCGATCAGACCGCGGGCGCCCCTCCGTCGGCCGCCTCGCCGTGCTCCTTCTTCCTCCGGAAGTCCTCGAAGATGTTGTAGACGACCGGCACGACGATGAGCGTGATGAGCGTCGAGCTGAGCAGCCCGCCGATGACGGTCCGGGCCAGGGGGGCCTGGGCCTCGCCGCCCTCGCCGAGTCCGAGGGCCAGGGGCAGCGTGGCCATGATGGCCGTGAAGGCCGTCATCAGGATCGGCCGCAGCCGCCGCCGCCCGGCCTCTTCGATCGCCTGCCGGATGGGCATCTTGTCGCGGTGCCGCAGGAGGTTCGTGTAGTCGACGATGATGATGGCGTTGTTGACGACGATGCCGCCGAGCATGATCAGGCCGATGTACGACTGCATGTTGAAGCTGGTCTTGGTCAGGAAGAGCATCAGGATGACCCCGATGGCCGCGAGCGGCACGGAGAACATGACGATCAACGGGTCGCGGAGCGACTCGTAGAGCATGGCCATGATCATGTAGACGAGGACGAGGGCCAGGATGATGCTTTGGAAGAGCTCCTTGTTGGCCTTCTGCTGTTCCTCGTAGTCGCCGGTGAACTGGACGCTGAAATTGCGCGGGATGGGGACCGCGCGCAGGGCTTCCCGGGCGTCGGCGATGATCGACCCCATGTCGCGGCCGGCGATCTCGCCGGACACGGTCACGACCCGCTCGCGGTCCCGCCGTTCGATGCGGATGGGGCCCCGCCGGGGCCGCGTGTCGATGACATTGCGCAGGCTGATCTGCTCCCCCGCCGAATTGGTCACGGTCAGGTCGAGGATGTCCTGGAGGTCCAGGTACTCCGAGTCCTTGACCTTGACCAGGATGCGGAACTCGCGTCCCGCCTCGCGGAAGTAGCTCGCCTGGGTCCCCGACAGCACCGTCTGGATGGACTGACCGATCTCGCTGACCGAGAGCTTCATGTCGGCCGCGGCCTGGCGGTCGATGACGAGGAGCTCCTCGGGGTTGCCGATCTCGCGGCTGAGCCGGGTGTCGGTGACGCCCTTGACCTGCTTGACGATCTCCTGGACCCGCCGGGCCAGGGCCTCGGACGACGGTCAGGTCGTAGCCGCGGACCTCCACTTGGAGCCGCTCCTGGCCGCCGCCGCCGCGCATGCCGAACATCATCTGGCCGCCGCTCGCCCGGGTCCGGACGACCGTGCCGGGGATCCCGGCCAGCTTCCCTCGGAGGTCGACGGCGATCTCCTCGCTCGACCGGGAGCGCTTGTCCCGCGGCACGAGCTTGAGCGTCATGTTGCCGGTGTTCGCGCCGCTTCTCCAGCCGCCGCCGCCGAAGCTCTCCTCGTGGCTGATGATCTCGGGGACGGCCGCCTTGACGATCTCCGTGACGACGGCGAAGGTCTTGTTCATGACCTCGAGGCGCGTGCCGACCTCCATCTCGACCGTCACCCGGACCTCGTTCTCGTCGGTGGCGGGCATGAACTCGGTCCCGACGAGGCGGATCAGGAACAGACAGCCGACGAGCAGGGCCCCGACGGCGCTCAGGACGAAGACCCGGTGGTCCAGGGCCCTGTGGAGCAGCCGCTTGTACCAGTTCTCGAGCCTGCGGAACCCCTCCAGGAAGAACCTGACCAGCCGCTCCGCCGGCTTCTTCGCGCCGGGGCCGACCGGCTGGACGACCCGGATGAGCCGGGCCGACAGCATCGGGACCATGGTCAGGGCCACGAACAGCCCCATCAAGTTGGCGAAGCTGACGACATAGGCCAGCTGCTTGAACATGACCCCGGACATGCCCCGCATGAAGATCATCGGCAGGAAGACGACGCAGGTCGTGATGGCCCCGACGGCGATGGGCGCGGCCACCTCGTTCACGCCGTCGATCGAGGCCTTGAGGGGCGGGACACCGCCCTCCTCCATGCGGTAGATGTTCTCCAGAACGACGATCGAGCTGTCGATGAGCTGGCCGATGCCGAGGGCCAGGGCCCCCAGGGTCATCGTGTTCAGGGTGAAGCCGCCGAAGTAGATCAGGGCGATCGTCCCGACGAGCGAGATGGGGATGGAGATGGCCACGACCAGGGTGCTGCGGATGCTGACCAGGAAGACGAGCAGGGCGAAGATGGCCAGGACGGAGCCCCAGACGGCCGACGAGCCGACGTTGTTGATGGCCCTCCGGATGTACTCGGCGCTGTTCGAGGTCGGCAGGAGCTCGATCTGGGGGATGTCCCGCTGGATCTCGGCGATCTCCTTCAGGACGCGCTCGGCGACGTTGACCGTGTTCTCGCCCGACTGCTTGTAGACGGCCAGGCGCATGCCCTCCCGGTCGTTGATGCGGGCGACGCGGGTGACGCGCTGGAACGTGTCGTCGACGCTGGCGATCTCCCCGAGCTGGATGGGCACGCCGTCCCGGACGGCGACGACGGTGTCCCGGAGCTGCTCCAGACTGGTGAAAACGCCGGGGATGCGGAGGAGGATCTCGTAGTTGCCCCGTTCGATGACCCCGGCCGGCATGTCGACGTTCTCCTGCCGGATCTTGCTGGTGATGACGTTGAGGGGCAGGCCCAGGGCCTTGAGCTTGAGCGGGTCGAGGTTGACCTGGATCTCCCGCTGGCGGCCGCCGTAGACGTCGACGGAGGCGACGCCGGCCACGCGCTCGAGCCGGTAGGCGATCTGCTCGTCGATGATGCGCCGCGCCTGGACGGGGTCGAGGTTGCTGAGGGCCCCGAACTGCAGGATCGGCTGCTGGGCCGGGTCGAACTTGCGCAGGGTCGGCCGGTCGACCTCGTCGGGCAGGCGGCCCACGATCCGGTCCAGGCGTTCCCGGACGTCGTCGGCCGCGGCATCGAGGTCGGTGCCCCAGGCGAACATGATGCGGACCGAGCTCGAGCCCTCGGAGGAGGACGAGAAGACCTCCTCGACCCCGGGCACGGCGCTGAGGGCCTCCTCGATCGGCCGGGTGATGATCTCCTCGATCTCCTCGGGCCCCGTGTTCGGGTAGGAGGCGTTGACGTTGAGGGTGGGATAGACGATCTCGGGCATGAGGTCGACGGGCAGGCGGGCGAGGGAGACGAGGCCGATGATGATGACGACGGTCGTCACCATCCAGGTGAAGATGGGCCGGCGGATGGAGAATTCCGAGAGCTTCATCGCTTGGCTCCCGGGGCGTCGGCGGGGAGGATGATGGGCGTCCCGTTCTCGAGAAGGTGGTGGCCGAGCGTGATGACATACCCGGTGAGCGCGGCCGGCTCGACGATCTCGGCCCGGTCGCCCTCGATGATGCCGACGGTCGCGGGCTGGAAGACGGCTTTCTTGGCCTCGAGGTCGGCCATGAACAGCCCCTGGAGGGCGCCGCGGTTGACGACGGCGCTGGTCGGGACGATCGTCGCGGCGGCCCGGTTAGCGAACTCGATCCGGGCGTTGACGAACATGCCCGGCTTCAGCACGCCGTCGGCATTCGCGATCTCGATCTCGACACGGGCTTCGCGGGAGGTCTCCTTGAGCAGGGGCGCGATACGGGCTACCCGGCCCTCGAACTCCCGGCCCGCAAAGGCGCCGCTCGTCAGCGCGACGGACTGTCCGGGCTTGAGCCGGAAATAATCCTTCTCCGTGACATGGATGACCGCCGTGATGGGCTGGAGCTCGATGACCGACAGGACGGCCGTATTCGAGGACAGCATCGCGCCGGCGTTGACGAAGCGCTCCCCGACGTAGCGGGCCCCGCCCTCCGTCTCCCAGGCGGCCCGGATCCGGGTGTAGGACAGCCGGACCTTGGCCGTTTCCAGGGCCGCCTGCTGGTTCGCCAATTGAGCGACATTGACCTTATAGCGCGCGTCCTGTGTCCCGAAGTTGGCGACGATGGTCTCCAGCTCGGCATCCGACAGAATGCCCTTGCCGTGGAGAGTCCTGGCCCGATCGAGCTCCTTCTTGGCCAGCTCCTGGGCGGATGCGGCCTCCTCGAGGTTGGCCTTGGCCACCCCGAGGTTGGCCTCGGCCTGGATGAACTCCTGCTGGTACTCCTCGTCCTCCAGGACGGCCACGAGCTGGCCGCGCGTCAGGCGGTCGCCGATGTCGACGCGGAGCTCCTTGATCCGTCCGGAGATCTTGGGCACGACGGTGAAGTAGGACTTCGGGATCAGGTTCCCCGAGAACGTGCCGACGTCGCGGATACCGCCCCTCTCGACGGGCGCGATCTCGACCGCGACCGCGGCGCCGCGCGGCCCGCCGCTCTGACCGCCGCCGCCGGCGACGCGGCTGACGATCTGCCAGCCGAGGAAGATCAGGAAGAGGGCGGCAAGAATGGTGAACGGACGGGCCTTCTTGGCCCAGAGCTTGTTCCGGAGCTTGTTCCAGTCGACGTTTGCCAAGACGAACCTCACGCCAAGCCAGACTTCGAGAGCCATTATATCAGACGCCGGAAAGTCGGTTTTCTTCCCTGTTCCGCCAGGGCCGCGGGAGCGGCCCCCCGCTCTTGCCGTGACCGGTCAGGCGCCTTCCTTGACCAGGTAGACCTTGTCCCCTTCCCGGACGTGCTCCTTGACCTTCAGCCCGGCCGAAGCGCCCGGCTTGAGCTCGGGGACCTGCAGGTGCTCCTGCTGGAGCGAATCCACCGTCTGGATGAAGTCGCTCGTGTGGCCCTTGATCCGGATGGTCTCCCCGACCTTCAGCGCGCCGGCCGTGACCTCGATCACGGCCACGCCGATCTTGGGGAAATAGTGGGTGATGTGCCCGATCTCTTCTTCCGCCATGGTCCCTCCTCCCGTCGTTGACCTCCGAAGTCCCCTCCGCTCAAGCGGAATGATAGCCGCGGCGCGGGGCGCCGTCAATGGACTTCCGCCCCCCCCGCTGGCTCCCCGGAGGGAGGATCGATCACCGGACCGGCAGGAACGCGTAATCCCGGCCGTACCGAAGCATCTGCTCGACGTAGCCTTCGGTGAGATCGATCTTGACGTCGACGATCCGGCCGTTCTCGACGACGGGCGTGTAGACCGGGTTGACGAAGCCGCTATAGGGGGCCAGGTGGAGCTTGGCGTAACGGTCGAGGACCTCCCTGTGGAGCTCCTGGTCGACCTGGACGCCGTAGGTCTCGATGAGGTCTTTGGCGGCTTCGTAATCACCCTCGCTCGTGATCCGCTGGACCTCGGCCAGGAGCCGGCCGTAAAGCCCGCGCAGCTTCTGGTAGTCGTTGATCACGAAGTAGGTCTTGCCGTCCTTCGAGATCCGTTCGATGACGTTCTCGGGTTTGCCCTTCTCGTAGACCCAATGGGAGACCATGGCCCGGCCGCGCATATGGGCCTGCTCGACGGTCTTGCCCGGCTTGATCCGGGTCAGCTGGGTCATCAGGCCGTTGCGGATCTGGAGGTCGTATTCCGCCTTGGCCGCTTCGGGGCTGGGCAGGAGCCCGAGCTCGATCACCTTGTCGTCCATGATGTAGTAAAGGGCGAAGAGGTCGGCCCGCGACTCCTCGATCGGCGAGTGGTAGTTCTTGAGCGACTCCGCCCCGACGCCGGGCAGGAGCTGGCCCGAGCCGTGGCCGAGGACCTCGTGGAGGTCGGTGTGGATGTTCCCGGCCTGGGGGCCGTACGTCCGGGCCCGCTCGAGGAGCTCGGGCGAATAGGTGAACTCCGGGCCGAACGGCGATTTGAGCGAGGACTGGTCGTAGGCGTAGGTGATGTTCTCGATGGTCACGGACTTCGAGCCGTAGGACTTGCGGATCCAGTTGGCGTTGGGGAGGTTGATGCCGATCGGCGTCGCGGGATAGCAGGCGCCGCCGAGCATGGCCGCGGTGATGACCTTGGCCGAAACGCCCTTGACCTCCTGCTTCTTGAACCGGGGGTCGACGGGCGAACGGTCCTCGAACCACTGGGCGTTGGCCGAGATCGCGTCGGCCCGTTTCGTCGCCGCCAGGTCCTTGAAGTTGACCAACGATTCCCAGCTGGCCTTCATCCCCAGCGGGTCGTCGTAGACCTCGATGAAGCCGTTGACGAAGTCGACGAGCGAAGCGAGGTCGCCGACC
The DNA here is from genome assembly GCA_963754085.1 of Candidatus Aminicenantota bacterium. Taxonomy (GTDB): domain Bacteria; phylum Acidobacteriota; class Aminicenantia; order Aminicenantales; family Saccharicenantaceae; genus RBG-16-66-30. The sequence goes on from CAVWFA010000003.1 coordinate 121,105, forward strand.
CAGAGGACGTTGTAATCGTCGAACTTCTCGAGGTCGCCCGTCCGGTAATAGGCGATGAGGGCCTCGATGACCTGCTTCTGCCGCTCGTTCTCGGCCACCGTGGCGGCCTTCTCCAGCCAGAAGACGATCTTGGCGATGGCCGGCCCGTAGAGGCCGTCGACCTTGGCCACCTCTTCGGTGACGCGGCCGTCCTTCTTGACGACGCGCGTGTTGAGGCCGTAGGAGACGGGCGTGTCGTCCTTTTCGTCGACGATCCCCTTGTAGTAGGCTTCGACCTCGGCCTGGGTGACGCCCTCATAGAAATTCACGGCCGAATTCGTGACCAAATCCTTGGTCGGATCCTGGGAGACCTTCTTGGCGTCCACGGCCGGATCGAAGAGGACGGGCCGGAGGAAGGCCACCAGGTCGTCGACCGACTGGCCCCCGGTGAGCGGGAAGCTCACGCCCTCCGAGCCCTTGACCAGGGCCGCGAAATAATCGGCGTCGAAGCCCGGCGCGAACTTGTCGTTCGAATAGTGGTGGTGGATGCCGTCGGCGAACCAGACCTGCTTGACGTAGGTCATGAACTCGTCCCAACGGGGGTCGGTCCGGTCGCCCTTGTACCCCTGGACGATGGCGTCGAGGGTGCGGCGGATCCTAAGGTTGTGCCGGTAGTTCTGGTCGAAGAAGATGTCGCGGCCGCACAGGGCGGCCTCGCTGAGATAATACACCAGCTCCTTCTGCGGCGGCGTCAGGCCCTCGAAGCCGGGCACCTGATAGCGCAGGACCTGCAGGTCGGCGAACTGGTCGATCTTCCACGGAAACTCGGCCGCGGCGGCCGGAAGCGGCTCCGCCTCCTTTTTCTTGCAGCCGGCGGCCAGGCCGATGAGGCCGATGCCAACGAGGATGAGCAACAAGCTTTTCATGTTCATGGTCGACAACCTCTCGATGGAATTCCCGGCGTCCGCGACGCCGCGCGGTTATGATAAGCCATCGCCCGGGCCCTGTCCATCGGCCGGAGGGACGGCCGCCCCGCTCAGCGCGGCCACCCGCCGGTCGACGAGATACTGGATCGGGGCCAGGAGCAGGAGCCAGGCGTTGGCGACGACGATCGCGTAGAAGAAGAAGATCCCGGGCTTGAAGAGCAGGGCGGCGATGGCCAGGATCAGGATATGGAGGGACAGCTCGAGCCCCTGCCAGGCCCGGAGCAGGACCGTATTGAACCGGGCATAGACCCGGGGATCGAGCCGCCGCTCGTCCCGGGCGATCCGGGCCTGGATCCGGTGATAGCGGAGGGACGCTCCCAGGACGAAGCGCAGCAGGCGACGGCCGCCCTTGACCCTGAGGTCCTCGAGCGTCTCCTCGTGGTCGCGGATCGCGTCGAAGACCGAGGTCTTGACGCCCAGGGCCTGGAAGGCGTAGCGGCCGCGGAAATGATCCATGACGACGCAGTGCAGGGCCAGGGAAGCGCCCGCCAGCGCGGTGAGCGGCCAGGGCCCCAGCGGAACGGGGATCCCGGCCCGGGCCAGACCGGCGGCCAGGCCGATCATGACGAACATGCCGTTGGTATAGTCGATCGCGCCGTCGATGATCCTCCCGAAGGGCGTCCCCGACTTTTTCAACCGGGCCAGCATCCCGTCGGTGCAGTCGAGGACCGCGGCCAGGAGGTAGAAGATCCCGCCCAAGGCGAAGCCGAGCCGGGTGCCCAGGGCGAAGGACAGGCCGCCGGCGAGGCCCATCGAGATCGAGGACAGCGAGACCTGATCGGGCGTCACGGGGTACTTCTTGAGGATCTGGACGAGGCCGAAGGCGACCGGCCGGAAGAGCAGGAGGTCGGGCAGGCCCTCGATCGGCAGGGGTTTGAGCAGCGCCCGGTAGCGCGCGAGGAGCGATCCGTCGGCCATGGACACCCTTTCCCGGGAAATTCCAGCCGAATATATTGACCTGGGCGGCCGAAGTCAAGGCGGTCGGGCCCCCCGGGGAAGAATTCCGGCCCGCTTGCGTCTATAATAAGGTAGAGAATTTCGGGTGGAGGTATTTATGAGAAAGAACGTATTGGCTGTTGTCCTCGTCTTTGCCGCGATCATCGGCCTGCGGGCCCAGGGCCCGCCGCCGCAGCAGCAGATGAAGCTCGAGGACGTGCAGAAGGCGCTCAGCCTGGTCGACAAGCCCGTGCCGGCGCCGGACAAGTTCAAGGCCGGCCTCGAGGCCATCACCGCCAAGGACTCGATCGCGATGCTGACCTACATCGCCTCGGACCTTATGGAGGGCCGCGAGACCGCGACCCGGGGCTACGCGCTGGCCGCGGAATACGCCGCGTCCCTGTTTAAAATGTGGGGCATCAAGCCCGCCGGCGACCTGCCGATGCGGGGCGGCTTCCGCATGGGCGGCGGCGGGGGCCAGGCGCCCCAGACCCCCGCGGAGAAAACTTACTTCCAGGAATTCGCCATGCGCGAGACTACGGACTCCCAGTCGGATATGACCATCGAGGTCGCCAAGGGCAGCGCTCTCAAGAGCCGCACGTTCCACGGCGGGACGGACTACCAGGGCGGTTTCGGGGGCATGGGCGGCGCCGCTGAAGGCACCATGACCGCGCCCGTCGTCTTCGTCGGGTACGGCATCACCGAGCCGTCCGCCGGTTTCGACGAGCTCAAGGGCCTCGACCTCAAGGGCAAGATCGTCCTCCTGCTGACCGAGGCGCCGGGCAAGGACAACCCCCTGTCCCCGTTCCAGGCCAAGAAGGAGCTCAAGGACAAGTACTTCCCGGCCGCGCCGCAGGGCGACCAGATGGCCATGATGATGCGCGGCGGCCCGCAGCGGTTCAACAAGCTGACCGAGATCAACAAGCTCGGCCCGGCGGCCATCCTCCAGGTGGCCAACACGGGCAAGGATGCCGCCATCTTCAATTCCCTGTCCACGGTCCGCAAGCCGAGCGACGAGCGCCCGATCATCAACAAGCCCCGCAGGCGGCTGGCCCTCGCCAGCGACACCGGAGGCGGGATGGGCATGGGCGGCGGCGTCCAGTCCACGATGATCACCCGCGAGATGGCCAACTTCCTCCTCGAGGGGACGGGCCAGACGATCGACGACCTGAAGAAGAAGATCGAAACGGCCATGAAGCCGGCCTCGATGGCCGTCGCCGGCGCCAAGGTGACCATCGCCACGACGGCCAAGACGGCCCTCGTCCGGGGCACCAACGTCCTGGGCATCATCGAGGGCTCCGATCCCAAGCTCAAGGACGAGGTCTTCGTCGTCGGCGCCCACTACGACCACAATGGGGCCTGGGAAGGCTATGTCTACAACGGCGCGGATGACAACGGCTCCGGCTCGGTCGGCGTCCTGAACATCGCCAAGGCCATCGCCGCCAGCCCGGTCAAGCCCAAGCGCACCATCGTCTTCGCCCTGTGGACCGGCGAGGAGGAGGGCCTCCTCGGCTCGCGCTACTATGCCCAGAATCCCGCTTTTCCGATCGAGAAGACGGTCGGCTACCTCAACTACGACATGATCAGCCGGCCCTATGACGCCGAGACGCTCGGCCGCACCATGCGGGCCTACAACGTCCCCGGCGCCGAGGAGATCGTCAAGAAGGTCCGCGCCCCCTGGTTCGTCAGCGTCAACCTGACCGAGGGCACCCCGTTCGCCGACATCGCCCGGGAGATGAACCAGTACGTCGGGCTCGACCTGGCCTTCCGCTTCAACGCCCTGGGCGTCGGCGGCGGCGGCTCCGACCACTCCTCGTTCGCTTCGGTGAAGGTCCCCTACGTCTATTACATGGCCGCCATGACGGCCGACTACCACCAGACGAGCGACAGCGTGGAAAAGGTCAGCGGCGAGCTCATCGCCAAGATCAGCCAGCACGGCTTCCTGACCATCTACGCGTTCGCCGACAGATAGAAAGAAGACAAAGAAGGGGTCAGGTCTACTTTTTGCTAAAAAAAGTGAGCAAAAGTAGACCTGGCCCCCGTTGGCATTGACATCGATCAGCGTCCGCCACTACAATCCCCCCGAACGCCGTCAACATCGACCTTCCCGTCCGAAGGAGGTCCGCATGACCGAATCCGCATCCCAAGCCCTGGCCATCCTGCGCGACGGAAGCCAGTTCCAGTGGTATGTCATCCCCCTTCTGGCTTTCGTCTTCTATGTCTACACCACCGCGGTGGCCGAGCGGCGCTGGAGCCTGGTCCTGGCCGGCCTGGCCTTCTGGGGCATGGACTGGTTCAACGAGATCTGGAACAGCCTTGTCTTCCACTTCACGGGCTACGCCCCGGTCTGGGGCGCTCCCGGCAAGACCGCCTACCTCATCCTCATTGGCCTCAACATCGAGATCATGTTCATGTTCGCCGTCTCCGGCATCATCTGGTCGAAGATGCTTCCGCCCGACAGGAAGACGAGGATCCTCGGCCTGCCCAACCGCTGGTTCATCGCGGTCGCCGGGGCGATCTTCTGCGTTTTCGTCGAAGTCCTGCTCAACGGCGTCGGCGCCCTGACCTGGGACTACGCCTGGTGGAGCCGCAGCGCGCCGTGGCTCATCTTCCTCTTCGGCTACCTGACCTTCTTCATCGTCGCCTTCTGGGTGCACGACATGAAGACGCTCAAGGCCAAGCTGATCACCGTCGGGACGATCTGGGCCGTCGTCCTTCTGTCGCTCGTCCTCTTTATCCCCGTCCTCCGCTGGATCTGAGAAGAAGGGGTCAAACCTAAACTTTTCCACTTTTCTTGAACGGGGAGCATCCGGCCGGTTTCAGTGGTGTTTCTTGGCCGCAAGAAAAGTGGAAAAGTTTAGGTTTGACCCCTTTTCGGGAAAGACCAGCCGGAAGACGCTCCCCTTTCCGGGTTCGCTCTCGATCTCGACCCGGCCGCCGTGGGCGTCCATGATGTGACGGACGATCCTCAGCCCGAGGCCGACCCCGGACGGATCGTGGGCCACCGCCCCGGGTGAGCGGAAGAAGGCCTCGAAGATCTTCTCCCGGTCCTCCGGCCCGATGCCCATGCCCCGGTCCTTCACGGCGATGACGGCGGCTTCCGGGCCGGAGGTCAGGCTGAGGGTCACCTCTTTGCGCTCCGGGCTGTACTTGAGGGCGTTGTCGAGCAGATTCAACACCGCCTGTCGGACGGCGTCCGCGTCGGCCCGGACAGTGACCGCGGCGCCGGGGACCTCGACCCGGATAACCGCCTCCCCGCCCTTCTGGCTCTCCCGCACCAGATCGGCCACTTCCCTGACGATGGGGCCCAGGTCCGTCGGCCGGGGATCGTAGACCTTGGCGTCACCCTCGATCTGGCCGTAATCGAGGACGTTGGTGAGGAACCGGGTCAGCCGGCCGCATTCGCCGGCCAGGAGTCCGAGAAGCCGCTGGCGCTTGTCCGGGTCGGCGACCTTGCCCGAGCGAAGGAGGCCGGACAGCCCGTCGAGCGACGTGATCGGCGTCCGCAGCTCGTGGGCGACGGATGAGATGAACTCGGTCTTCAGCCGGACCAGCTCCTCGGTCTTCTCGCGGGACGCCCGTTCGTAGATCATCTGCTCCTGGATCCTGATCCGGCCCAGGTTGACGGCCAGCTCCCCGCCCATGGTTTCGATGAGGCCGATGTCCTCCTTGGTGAAACGGTGGCCGGAGAGCTTCCGGCCGAAGACGAGGAGTCCCGGCGGCGTCCCCGCCCCCCGGGGCAGGGCCAGGACGATCTCGGCGCCCGCCGATTCGAGCACGTCCTCGCGGCTGAAATCGAGGTCCTCGACTGTCCGGACCCTGGCCGCCCGGGCCCAGGTCCTGCCGGCCTCGAGGGCGAGGACCTCGAGCTTCGCGGCAGCGGCCTCGTCCAGGCCGACAAGCCTCCGGGGATCCCGGACAAGGAGGCCGACGGTGCTCATCGGCAGGACCCGCCGCATGGTCCCGGCATGGAGGGCGATGAGATCGTCCGCGTCGATGATCCCCGGGGCCGCCGACCGGAATGTCTGGACGGCCCTCCGGTAATCGTACGACTGCCGGAAGAAGAGCTGGTCGACGAAATCCTGGATGGCCCGCCGCCCCGGGCTCAGCAGAACGGCGATGAAGACGGCCGCGCCGAGCGTGATGACGACGTTGCCCGTGGCCGTCGCCCGCGGGAACACCCGGCGCAGGCCTTCGACGGCCAGGAGGAAGACGCCGAGCGTGAAAACGGTCAGGATGGAGTAGACGAGCCCGCGGTGGAAAACGATGTTGACCCGCAGGAGACGGAACTGGAGGATGGAAATGACCATGAAGACCGGGATGAGCAGGAAGAAGACGAGGGCGAAGCTCTCGGACAGGAGCGGGCGGTCCATCACGACGAGGGGCAGCTGGTTGAAGGCCAGGAACGGCCCGAGACCGGCGGCCAGGCCGATGAGGTACCACTTGATCTGGGCCCTGTCCTCTTCGGAGTCCGTGCTCCGCAAGGCCCGGGCGAACTCGACCAGCGCGGCGATGCCCACGATGATGACATAGAACCGGAAGACGTGTTTGAAGACCTCGCGCAGGCGGTAGGCCCCGATCGACGGCCCGAGCTGGGAGACGAGGAACGTCGAACTGAGAAGGACCCCCCAAAGGGCGGGCACCGACCAGAACAGGACGGGACGTGACCGCGGCCGCGGCGGGGCATAGCTCCGGGCGAACCAGAGGAGCAGGGCCAGCGTCATCGGGTAGGCGATGTTGAAAAGGACGCCCGGCAGGAGGTTGGCCAAGCGGCCGTGGACGCCGTAGGTCCCGCCGCCGACGATCACGGTCGCCCCGAAGCTCAGGCTGAGCCAGTAAAAGATGCGCGCCCGCCGGTCGCCCGGACGGAACAGGAGCACGACGAAACCGGCCAGGAAGCTGAACCCGCCCATCAGGACGAGCGCCAGGGGGAAGGTCTGTTGGGAATAATAAGGAATGACGGTATCGCGGACGACCGGGGGGCCGTTGTCCGGCCCGAAGCGGATCTCGACCGGATCGCCGATCCTCTTTCGGCTGAGGACGAAGCGGATGTCCGTCGACCCCCGGACCTCATAGGAATCGACGCCGACGATAGGCCGGGCCTCATGGGCCTTCCTGAGCGCTGTTCGGCCGGTCAGGTTGATCAGGCCGAACACAGTGAGTCCCAGGACGGCCGCCCCGGCCAGGAGCGGTACGACGAGGGTGTCCCGGATCGTCCCCTGATCCTTCATGACCGGCCCGATTATACTACGGGGAGCAGCCATTATCGCATAATCCTCGCTGCTCCCCGAGTACTGGCCGGGCGATAGGGAAGTCTGAAGACATCTGTTTTCTGCCCGACCTAGTCGCATAAGGGACTTTTCACCGAATTTTGACATCTTCTTAACAACTCGCCCCGGCGCCCGGCCTATCATGCCCGCGGGGATGGGGATCCGAGAAGGCCGGGGGCGCGGAGAAAGCCGCGGTAAGGACGGAAGGACATGCCCATCAAAGAAAGAAAGACCTGCGTCATCACCGGAGCGGCCTCGGGGCTCGGCCTCGAGACGGCCAGGCAGCTGGCCGCGGCCGGGATGAGGATCGTCGGCACCGACCGCGAGGCCGCCCGGTGCCGGCTCGCCGGAGAGGCGATCCGCGGCGGCGGCCCGAGGGCCGACGTCCGCTTCGTCGTCGCCGATCTCTCCTCCCTGGCCCACGTGCGCCGGGCAGCCGGCGAGATCCGCGAGTCTCTGCCGGGGGGCCGGCTCGACCGGCTCGTCCACGCCGCCACGACCGTGACGAAGGGGTACATCGGGACCGAGGACGGTTACGAGCTCCAGTTCGCCGTCAATTATCTCTCGGCCTTCCTGCTGACGTGCGAGCTTTTTCCCGCCCTCATCCGGCCCGCGGAATCGCGGGTCATCACGGTCACTTCGGGCGTCCACCGGGGGACGGCGATCGATTGGGAGGACCCGATGTCCCGGCGGCGGTACAGCGGCCTCCGGGCGTACCGGCAATCGAAGCTCGCCCTCGTCCTTTTTACCTTGGAGCTCAACCGGCGCGTCGCCTTCCGTTTCCCCGTCCGCGGCATCGGGATCGAGCCGGGGTTCGTCGAGACCGTCCCCGAGGAGGACGATCCCTGGGCCCGCGCGATGGCCCGGGGGTTCCATCGAGCCCGGCGGTCTCTCAGCGTATCCGATGCCGCCTCGGCCGTCGTCCGCCTGGCCGCGAGCCCGCCGGCCGCGATCCCGGACGACTATTGGCGGCTGGGCCGGCCGTTCGAGCCGAGCCGATATGCCCGGAGCGCCGAAGCCGCCGAGCGTCTCTGGCGGCTCTCCGAAGCGCTTTGCGGCGCCCGCTTTTTGTGATCCGCCGCGCGCGGGGTTGCAAGAGCGTCCGCGAATACCTTAGAATAGGCGCAGAAGGTTTCGGGACCGCATGAAGAAGCTCCGTGTCGCGCTGATCTACAACGCCTACACGGACGCCCAGCCCGACGAGAAGGCCGATACCGGGAGCCTGCACTATCTGCGGCAGATGATCCGCGGCATCGCCCGGGGCCTGCGGCGTCTCCGCCACGATGTCGCGGTCATCCCTCTCGCCGGCGACCTGTCCGTCCTTCAGCGCAAGCTCGACCGCCTCCGCCCCGACGTCGTCTTCAACCAGTATGACGACGTCGTCCACGGCGCCCTCTACGAGATGCGCCTGGCCGCCTTCATCCGCATGCTCGGCTACCCGATGACCGGCTCCCCCGCCCTGGCCCTCGGCCTGAGCCGCGACAAGCACATGTCTCTGAGCCTGCTCAGGGGCGCCGGCCTGCCCATCCCGCCGTCGACGACCATCATCGAGCGGCTCCGGGATGTCGACGAGCACAAGTGGACCTTTCCCCTTATCGTCCACGCGGCCCAGGAGCACGCCGGCATCGGGCTGGACCGGGACTCCGTCGTGGCGACCAAGACCGCCCTCCGGGACAAGGCCCGCGAGATCCTCAAGACCTACCGGCAGCCCGCCCTCGTCCAGCATTTTCTGAAGGGCCGCGAATTCAACGTCGGCCTCGTCGGCGGCCGGTCCCTGCGCGTCCTGCCGATCGCCGAGGTGGACTACTCGCGCCTGCCGCGGAAGATCCCGCCCATCCTGTCCTACGCCGCCAAGTGGGTCGAGACGTCGGTCGAATACAAGCGAACGACGGTCATCTGCCCGGCCCGGGTCGACGCCGAAATGACCGCACGTCTCAACAAAACGGCCGTCAAGGCCTTCCGGGCGGTCGGCGGCTGGGGCTACGGCCGGGTCGATCTCCGGCTCGACGAGAACGGCGATCCCGTCATCCTGGAGGTCAACTGCAATCCCTGCCTCGACAGCGGCATGGGCCTGGCCCGGTCGGCGGAGCGCGGCGGGATGACCTATCCGGAGCTCCTCCAGAACATCGTCAAGGCCGCGTTCGAAGGCCCCCCCTACGACAAGCACCTGCCCATTTTTAACTCGGCGAAGCCCATCCCGGTCCGCCGCCGCTAGGCGGCGCGTCAGCCCGTCAGACGGCCCGTGTAGGCGTAGTCCAGGGCCAGGGCGATGACCAGAGAGACGACGTCCATCAGCCTCTCCCCCTCGGCGCCCGGCCGGTAGCTCAGTCCGAGCGCCGCGGCCCGGGCCTGGAGCTTGCGGAGGAGGGCGTCCGCCTCGGCCGGGGTCAACACGGACCAGTGGACGACCCGTTCGACGAGCCGGTCGTGATAGCGCTTGAACAGCGCCGCGGCCGGCCGGAGCGCCTGGCCCCGGGAGGCCGGGAACGCGTCGTGGAGACTGTCGTCGACGTAACCCCGGGCGTCGCGGCGGAAGCGCTCGGCCTTCTTCCCGTAGTGCTCGGCCAGCGTCAGGCTCATGCGGTCAACGGGGCGGAGCCGGTGACGGCGGCGGCTTTCCGGCGCGGTCCCGCGGATCTCCTTCATGAGCCGGTCCACGTAAAGGAGCTTGCGGATGACGGGCCAGTTGCGGTAGCGCTCGCGCCAGTTGGAGCGGGGTGTCAGCCAGACGGCGAAGGTCTCGGCGAAATCCTCGTCCGGGTGCTTCTGGGCGTAGGTCCGGCCGTAGTGGTAGGCGGCGATATGACGGACATAATGGCGGCTGGTCCGGTCAGGACGGAAGGAGTCCCGGTAGGGCTTGGTGAACGGCCCGAAGATCTCGTTCCAGCTCGGCCGGCGCCAGAGGCGGTGGGCGTAGTTGACGGCGTGCCCGGCCTCGTGACGGAGGAGCATCATGATCGTCCGCGGGTCCTCGACATCGCCGGCCTGCTCCTCCTCGAGGCGGGACAGGCGCGGATCGGCCAGGTAGAACGGAATGCCGATGACGGGGGTGCGATCGGGGCAGCCCCAGCCGTCGGTCAGATAGACCTCGGGCTTGAGCCTGATCCTCTTGGCCTCCATCTCCCGGCGCAGCCGGGCGACGTAGCGCTCCAGGGGCGAGCCCTCGACGACCAGGCCGAGGCTCGAGATCCGGGATTTGAGGAGCTCGAAGCGGACCGTCTCCCAGCTCCGGACCAGGTCACGGATGGTCTTGGCGCTCATGACGAAGGGAGAAAATAAGGCAAGGAGGAGGCGATGTCAAGGCGGATCTGCGGCCCGGACCGGGGGGCGGGACCGGACTTCTTGAGGGGATCGCCTGTTTTGTGGTAAGATATTATTTCCATCAGATCACAGGACAGAGACGTCGCGGAAGAACATTCCCGCCCGAGAAACCCCGCCTTGAGGAGATCCCGCCGGCACCGACCCCCGTCCAAAAAGGAACCGACATGCTATTCACCGAACTCGCCCTCGATCCGAGGCTGAAACAGGCCATCGCGGACAGAGGCTATACCGAGCTGACACACGTCCAGGAGAAGACCCTGGCGATCTCGCTCGAAGGCCAGGACGTGGCCGTCCAGTCCCAGACCGGGACCGGGAAGACGGCCGCCTTTTTGATCACCCTCTTCGCCCATCTGCTCAAGCACCATAAATCGGCCCGGCGGAAAGCGCTCATCATCGTCCCGACGCGCGAGCTGGCCGTCCAGATCCAGGGCGAGGCGCTGCTCCTCAACCGGGCCCTGGGGCTCGAGATCGGGTGCTTCTACGGCGGCGTCGGCTACGCCGTCCAGCTGGCCCAGATCAAGGCCGGCCCGGACATCATCATCGGGACGCCGGGGCGGCTGCTCGACCTGGCCGAGAAGAAGCGGCTCAACTTCAAGGAGTGCGGTTTTCTCGTCATCGACGAGGCCGACCGGCTCTTCGACATGGGCTTCCTGCCCGACCTCAGGGACATCGTCAAGCAGATGCCGGAGCGCGACCGCCGCCAGAGCATGCTCTTCAGCGCCACGTTGAACAAGCTGTCGCAGCGGGTGGCCGCGGCCTACCTCAACGAGCCGGCCTTCATCGAAGTGACGCCCGAGCAGCTGACCGTCGACACGATCTCCCAGGAGCTCTACCGGGTCGGCAGCCACATCAAGCTCAATCTCCTGCTCGGACTGCTCCAGCGCCGGGCCCCCAAGAACGCCCTCATCTTCACCAACATGAAGCACACGGCCTTCCTGCTCTCGAAGCAGCTCCAGGCCAACGGCTTCAAGGCCAAGTTCCTCAGCGGCGACCTGGCCCAGAGTGAGCGCCTGCAGATCATCGAGGACTTCATGGCCGGACGCTTTCCCATGCTCGTGGCCACGGACGTGGCCTCGCGCGGGCTGCACATCGACGACCTCGAGATGGTCATCAACTACGACATCCCCCAGGACTGCGAGAACTACGTCCACCGGATCGGCCGGACGGCCCGGGCCGGGGCGACGGGATTGGCCATCACCCTGGCCAGCGAGAAGACCGCCGACCACCTCGAGGCCATCGAGAAGTTCATCGGCCAGAAGATCCCGGAATTTCCCGTAACGAGCGACATGTTCGTCCGGGACATGAGCTTGGAGAAGCTGGCCGGCCAGAACCTCGAGCGGCACAGGCCCTCGGGACGGCGGCACGGCGGCGGGTCCGGGAGCCGGGGGCCCCGACCCGGCGGAGGGCGCGGATCAGGCGGCCCGATCGGCGGCGGCCGGAGGCGGCCGGCGCATTGACACGGCCCCGCCGGCTTGATTAGAATGGGCGCCCGACCCGCGGGGGGCCGGGAACGATGACGCCGAGGTCGACCATGGACAAGAAGCCTTTGCCCGAGCTGGACCGGATCTGCGCCGCCTTCGACTGCCCGGGGACGTGGATCTCGTCCTGCCCCATCCCGTCCGGACACATCAACGATACCTACTGCTCCGAGTTCGAGGCGTCCGGCCGCCGGGTCAAGTACGTCAACCAGAGGATCAACCACCTGGTCTTCCGCGAGCCCGAGCAGCTCATGGAGAACATGGAGCGGGTGACGCGGTTCGCCCGGGAACAGATCGCGGCCGCCGGCGGAGACCCCGACCGGGAGACGCTGACCATCGTCCCGACCCGCGACGGGAAGTCCTTCCTCCGGACGTCCGAAGGCACTTACTGGAGGATGTTCCGCTACATCGACGGGGCCCGGACCTACGACCGCGTCGAGGACCTCCGCCACGTCTACGCGGCCTCGAAAGCCTTCGGCAATTTCCAGAAGATGCTGGCCCGCCTGCCGGGCGAGCGGCTCCACGAGACCATCCCCAATTTCCACCACACGCGGAAGCGATTCGAGGCCTTCCGGGACGCGCTCGAGCACGACCCGGCCGGGCGGGCCTCCGGCGTCCGGCCCGAGAACGACTTCGTCCTGGCCCGCGAGAAGGACACGGGGGTGGTCGTCGACGGGCTGGCCGCCGGCCGCATCCCCGAGCGGGTCACCCACAACGACACCAAGCTCAACAACGTCATGATCGACGACCGCACGGGCGAGGGCATCTGCGTCATCGACCTCGACACCGTCATGCCCGGCTCGGTCCTCTACGACTTCGGCGATTCGGTCCGGCTCGGGGCGGCCACGGCCGCCGAGGACGAGCGGGACCTGGCCAAGGTCGGCTTCGACCTCGGGATGTTCGACCGGTTGGCCGCCGGCTACCTCGACGCGGCCCGGGATTTCCTCGTCCCGGCGGAGACGGACCTCCTGGCCTTCTCGGCCAAGCTGCTGACCCTCGAGTGCGGCATCCGCTTCCTGACCGACCACCTCAAGGGCGACGTCTACTTCAAGATCCACCGCCCCGGCCACAATCTGGACCGGGCCCGGACCCAGTTCAAGATGGTCGCCGAGATGGAGCGTCAGCTGGACGCCATGGACGCCGTCGTCCGCAAGTACGTCTAGGTCAGGTTCTTCTCTTGCTTCCGACCCCTGTCTCTCCGGCTGTGCTCGGGAATCACCTCTAGCTCCCCGGCCCCGGCGGCGGGAAGCGGACTCTTGGGAGCGACCCGGCAGAATCGTGGCTGAGCACTCGAAGCCGCGATTCTGCGAAATATCGGGAGAGAGGTATTCTCTAAAGATGTTTCCCAGCACCGCTCCTCCGAGCTGCTCCGGAGCGGTGCTGATGGTCGCTTCGCAGACTCCGCTCCCTGCCGGTCCCCCCTCCACCACGGGGATCTGCTAGGTCTGCTGGCTCACCCTGTCCCGGGAGGGACGAGGCGATATCCCTCGCCGCCTTGAGCCAGGGGTACAAGACTGGATGGCACGTTGTTACTTGATCCGGTCCCAGACCGCGGCGCTGATCTGGATGTCCTGGACGGCGACGCCGGTCAGGTCGGCCACGGTGATCTCGTCGGCGGAGGCCCGGCGGAGGCCCGGGTCCTCGATCACCCGGCCGAGCTCGACCAGGCGCTCCCGGCCGATCGCGCCGGCGCTCACGGCCCGGAAGACCTCTCCGCGCAGCTCCGATTGGCTCAGGCTGTCGACGACGACGAGGTCGGCCCGGGCCAGGATGGCCGCATCGAGCTCCTGCTTCGCGGCCGTGTCGGAGCCGACGGCGGTGATATGCGTCCCCGGCCGGATCCACTCGGCCCTGAGCAGGGGCCGGGTCGCGGGCGTGCACGTGACGATGAGATTGGCGGCCGCGGCGACATCCTCGGCCCGGAGGGTGGTCCGGATCGTGAGGCCGGGACCCTCCATGTCCCGTCGGAAGAGGGCCAGCTCGTCCTCGTCGACGCCCCACACGACCGCCTCGTCGAAGCGGCGGACCCGCCGGAGCCAGTCGAGCTGCATCCGGCCCTGGACGCCCGCGCCGAGGATGCCGACGGCCGTCACGTCGCAGGGGGCCAGGTATTTGGCGGCGACCGCGCCGGCCACGGCCGTCCGCAGGTTCGTCAGATAGCCTTCGTCGAGGAGGACGGCCTGGAGGACGCCCGTCTTCTGGTCGAAGACGAGCATGAGCCCGTCGCCCGACGGGAGCCCGCGCTTGGGATTGTCGGCGAAGCCCGAGGCGATCTTGATGACGTAGACGTCGCCGCCTTTGATGTACCCGTACTTGATGTGGACGTCGCCCGGCGGGTCCTCGAAAACGAGCTCTCCGACGGGCGGGACGACGGAGCGGCCGCGGGAATAGGCGACGAAGCCGGCCTCGATGAGGGGCAGCGGATCGACGCCCTCGAGGGCTCTCTTGATCTCGGCGAGGGGAACGACGACCGGCATGCGCGGACTCCTTGGCCCGGACGCGGGCCGCGCCCGGCTCAGAGCTGCCGGACGGACAGGCCCAGCTTTTCGAGGGCCTTGATCGCGGTCTCGAGCTTCTGATCCTTGACGAACACGTGGTCGGTCGTGTACGCGGAAACGGTGAAGATGTTGACCCCGGCCTCGGCCAGGGCCCCGGAGACCGCGGCGAAGAAGCCGATCAGGCTGAGCGGCAGGACCATGTCGAAGGTGATCATCCGCCAGTCCCCTTCGAAACCCAGGAACTTCTGGGCGCCCAGCTTGGACTCGTCGATGATGCAGGTGGTCTCCCGGTCGTCCTTGATGACGGCCAGCGCGTTGACCAGGGCCCGCTTCGTCTTGACGATGGCATAGGTCCCGGGCGCGACGACGGCCCGCCCGTTCCGGAAGTACTCGCGCAGGCTGCTGCGTTTCATGGTCTCCCCCCCTTGCGGACGGCTTTCCGCGCCCGCGCCCGTTCCAGGACCCAGCCCGGCTTCTCCACCTGGCGCGCCCGGGCGATGGCCAGAGCGCCGGCGGCCACGTCCTTGGTGATGGTGGAGCCGGCGGCGACATAGGCGCCCCGCCCGACCGTGACCGGGGCGACGAGCTCGGTCCCCGAGCCGATGAAGGCCCCGGCGCCGATGCGGGTGGGATTCTTGGCGACGCCGTCGTAGTTGCAGGTGATCGTCCCGGCCCCGACGTTGACGTCCTCCCCGACGGTGCTGTCGCCGAGGTAGCTCAGGTGCTGGGCCTTGGAGCCGGGCCCGAAATCGGTGTTCTTCATTTCGACGAAGTTGCCCACCCGGGCTCCGGTCCGGACCCGGGTCTTCGGCCGGAAGCGGGAGAACGGGCCGACCTGGACGTCGTTCTCGAGGACCGTGTCCTCGATGACCGTGGACGTCAGGACCTTGACCCGGGCGCCGAGGGTCGAAGCCATGATATGGACGTGGGGACGGATCGAGCCGTCGGCGCCGATCCGCGTCGGCCCCTCGATGACGACGGACGGATAGACGACCGTGCGGGGACCGATGCGGACGGCCCAGTCGATCCAGGCCGACAAGGGATCGAGCAGGACGACCCCGGCGCGGGCCAAGGCCTCGTTCTTCCGCCGCCGCAGCTCCCGGGCCGCCAGGCCGACCGCGACCGCGTCGCGGACCGGGAGGGTCTCGGCGCCGTCCGGGCATTCGTAGAAGCCGACCTTCTTCCCCGCCTTCGTCAGCCGGAGTGCCAGGGCCTCGAAACCGGCGGCGGCCCGCGCCGGCAGACGCGCCGTGAGCAGGGGGAAGACGTCCGACGAACGGACGGCCAGGATGCCGGCCAGGCCGGCCTCCAACCCGCCGGTGAGGAACGTCAGCGACGAGCCCTTGGCCGCATGGGCCCGGAGCAGGGCTTTCAACGTCCGGCCGCTGACGAGAGGCCTGTCGGCCGGGATGGCGAGGATGTCGCATTCGGGGTAGCGTTCGAGGATCGGGCGCACGGCCGCGAGAACGGCCAGAAGGGCGGGCCGCCGGGCACTCGCCCGTTCACCGGCGGAGAGCAGGAAGACGGGCCTGGCCGTTTCGACGCCCTTGATCAGGTTCTCCCAACCGTCCCGGCCGGCATCCTCGGCCCCGGAGATGACCAGGACCGCGTCCGGGTCGAGCCCGAGCGCCGCATCGAGGACGTAGGCGCCAAGGGGCCGTCCCAGGACCGTCTGGAAGACCGTCCGCTCTCCCCCCCCCGAAAAAAGAACGACGGTCTTTCGTTTCATACGAGCTTGGTGATCAGCTTGAACTTCTTGTCTTCCCACAGGGCTTCGAAGTCGGGCTCGTTCTGGGCGACGATGGCGAAGTTCTTGTCCTTCTGGACGGCCTTCCTGAGCAGCTCGAGGGCGTCGTCGGCCTGGCCCATCAGACAATGGGCATCGGCCAGCAGATAGTGGACGAGCCCCTCCCTCTCCTTGTATTCCAGGGCCTTCTCGAGGGCCTTGACCGCGCCGGGGTAATCCTTCTGGTTGATCCTGGCGACGGCAAAGCGGTAATGGTCCTCGAAGCTCTTGAGGGGCGGGTTGTCCTTCTTCGGACGCTTCTGGACGATGGCGAGATAGGCCTTGGCCCGATCGACCACTTCCTTGTCGACCGGATATTTCTCGATGAAGTCCTTGAACGACGCGGTGGCCTTGTCGAATTCGCCCTTCTGGAACTCCTTGACGGCCTGGCCGAACGCCGCCAGGGCCTTCTGATACTCGTCCTTTTTCGATCGTTGTTCGCGCACGGTTGTTCCTCTCGATACCGGATGAATTGCGCTTATTTTACACGAGATGCCGTTTTTTGACAACAACCCCCGGGCCCCTCGGGGCGATTTGCCGGCGACCCTTTCCCGCCGGCCCCGGGAATGACCGAAAAGGCTTGGCATCTGTGGTAGAATGGCGGGGATGAAGAAGCGGCTGGAAGAGATCCTGGAGAAGGTCCGCGACGGCCAGCTGACGCCCGCCCAGGCCCTCGAGAGACTCGAGGACTTTCCCTATTGCGACCTCGATTTCGCCAAGGTCGACCACCTCCGCGAAGTGGCCAAGGGCACGCCGGAGATCGTCTTCGGCCTGGGCAAGACGCCCGTCCAGATCGTCCGCATCTCCCGGGAGATCCTCAAGAAGGGCTCCAATCTCCTGGTCACCCGCGTCGAGCCGGCGGTCTGGGCCAAGGTCAAGGGCAAGATCCCCGGGGCCGCCTACAACGAAGCGGCCCGGACGGTCAGCCGTCTCCAGGCCAAGCCGCCCGCCGGCCGGGGCACGATCGTCGTCCTGACCGCCGGAACTTCGGACATACCGGTCGCCGAAGAGGCCGCGGTGACGGCGGAGATGCTGGGCAACGCCGTCGAACGCATCTACGATGTCGGGGTGGCGGGGCTGCACCGCCTCCTCGGCCAGTACGAGCGCCTCCGCCGGGCCCGCGTGATCGTCGCCGTGGCCGGCATGGAGGGCGCGCTGCCGAGCGTCGTCGCCGGCCTGGTCAAGGTCCCGGTCGTCGCCGTGCCGACGAGCATCGGCTACGGCGCCAGCTTCAAGGGGCTGGCCGCCCTGCTGGCCATGCTCAACGCCTGTCCGGGGGGTGTCGCTGTGGTCAACATCGACAACGGCTTCGGGGCCGCCTTCCTGGCCAGCCAGATCAACCACCTCTAGCGCGGAAAAACGGACGGCCATCGTCCGAAAAACATAGCGGGTCAGAAGCATTTCATGGAGATCATTGATCAGGTCCGGGGGGCCTCGTCGATCGTCGAGATCGCCTCCCAGTATACGACCTTGAAGAGGCGGGGCCGGAAATGGGTCGGCTTGTGCCCGTTCCACACCGAAAAGACCCCGTCCTTCACCGTCGATGAGGACAAGCAGCTCTACCACTGCTTCGGCTGCGGGGTCGGCGGGGACGTGTTCTCGCTCGTCATGGAGAGGGAGAACCTGACCTTCCCCGAGGCCCTCAGGAGCCTGGGCGAGCGCTATCACGTCCCGATGCCGGCCCAGCAGAGGGTCCGTCCCGAGGTCCTCAAGCTCGAGGAGAAGCTGTTCAAGACGAACGAGCTCGCCCTCGGCTATTTCAGGAAGAATCTCGTCGGGACCGCGGAGGGGAAGAAGGCCCTCGATTACCTGAAAAAGCGGGGGCTGTCGGACGAGACCATCCAAACGCTCAAGATCGGCTACGCCCTGAACGCCTGGACGGCCCTCATCGATTTCTTCAAGTCCAAGGACGTGCCGATCTCCCTGCTCGAGAAGGGCGGGCTGGCCCTGCCCGGGACGCGGCCGGGGGAATACCGCGACCGCTTCCGGGGCCGGGTCATCTTTCCCATCTTCAGCCTGACCGGCCGGGTGGTCGCCTTCGGCGGCCGGACGGTCGTCGACGCCGAGCCGAAATACCTCAACTCGCCGGAAACGCCCCTCTACTCCAAGGGCAAGCTCCTCTACGGGCTCAATTTCACCAAGGACGCCATCCGGCGGGAGGGAGCCTCCATCCTGGTCGAGGGCTATACCGATTTCTCGTCGCTCTACCAGGCCGGCATCACCAACGTCGTCGCCTCGCTCGGCACGGCCCTGACGCCCTGGCAGGTCGGACAGGTCATGCGCTTCGCCTCGCGCCTCATCGTCAGCTACGACGGCGACAGCGCCGGGCGGACGGCCGCGGCCAGGGCCGTGCCGCTGGGCCTCGAGAAGGGCCTGAACATCGAAGTCCTCGTCCTGCCGGACGACCTCGATCCCGACGCCTACCTCAGGAAGCACGGCCGCGACCGTTACCTGGCCGCGCTGAAGAAGACCGTCACCGGACTGGATTTCCTGGTCGATGCCCTCAGCGCCGGCGTTTCCATGAACATCCCCGAAGAAAAGGGCCGGATCGCGCGGGCCGTCGTCCGGGAGATCGAGAAGGTTCCCGACGCCGTCGCCCGGAGCGAATATCTGAGGCGGGCCAGCGCCAAGCTCGGCATCTCGGAGGAGCTCGTCCGCAACATTGTCGAGAACAGGGCCCCGGACAAGGGACCCGAGGAGGCCGGGCTCTTCTGCCCGGCCGAGAAGCGTCTCTTCCAGATCCTGATGGGCGACCGGACGCTCGCCCCCGACATCTTCGCCGAGTGCGGCGAGGAGATCTTCGAGGGGCTGCGGAGCGAGCCGATCTTCCGCCACATCCTGGAGTGTTTCAAGACCGACGGGGACTGGAGCTTCGCCGGCCTGCAGGGCAAGGTCCCGCCGGCCTTGCTGTCGCAGCTGGCCCGGGCCCTGTTCGAGAAGTCGTCGGCCGGCTCCGTCGAGGAAGCCCAGGAATGCCTGCGGTCCCTGCGCCGGGTCCACCTGCAGAACCGGCTCAAGGACATTCAGCAGAAGATCGCCCGGTCCGAGAAGAAGGGGGAGAAGGAGGAGCTCTTGGCCCTTCTCTACCAGAAGCAGGACGTGACCAAGCAGATCTTGTCGATGCCGTGAACGGGAAGAAAAGGCCATGACCATCCGTCAAAAAGCATGGCAGGATCGGAAAAGAGGTGTGCCCCGTGTCTCCGGATAACAAGTTCCACAAGGACGAGATCACCCAGCTCATCTCCAAGGGCCGCAAGCAGGGCTATCTGCTGTTCGAGGAGATCGACAAGACCTTCACCGAGGACCTCGACTCCGAGGAGGATTTCGACGATTTCCTGTCGTCGATGGGCGATTACGGGATCAAGATCCTGGACTCGCGCCAAAAGGAGATGATCCCCCAGCGGCGCAAGAGCGACCTCGTCTCGACCCACGGCTTGGAGCGGACGACCGACCCGGTCAAGCTCTATCTGCGCGAGATGGGCAACATCTCGCTCTTGACGCGCGAGGGCGAGATCGCCATCGCCCGCGAGATCGAGCGGGGCGAAAAGAGCATCATCAAAGCCCTCAGCCGGACGCGCCTCGTCCTCAACCAGGTCCTGGCCCTCGAGGACAGGATCAAGGACAATCCCTTCATCATCCAGGAGATGTTCGACGTCTCCGAGGAGGACATCGCCGAGGGCAAGCTCGAGGAGAAGAAGAAGCAGATCCTGGCCAAGATCAAGAAGATCAGGGACCTCAGCCGGAGGCTCGACCGCATCCCGGAGAAGAGGAAGACCCTGGTCAGCCGCGGCCGGGTCATCGTCAAGATCAGCCGGACCATCCGCGACCTCAACCTCCGTTCGGCCCACCGCGAGAAGATCATCGACGAGCTGCGGACCCGGCTCAAGGCCATCAACGACCTCGAGGACACCCGCGACGACTGGTCCGCCGCCCTGGCCAAGAAGAAAAAGGACGATCCCGTCCTCAAGCAGAAGCTCCGCGATGTCAGCAAGGAGCTCCGCAAGCAGACGACCGAGATCGGGCTCGATCCGGAATCGCTGCGGCGGGCCGTCCGGGCCATCACGGCCGGCAAGAAGGTCAGCGACCAGGCCAAGAAGGAGCTGGTCGCGGCCAACCTGCGCCTGGTCGTCTCGATCGCCAAGAAGTACAGCAACCGCGGCCTCCAGTTCCTCGACCTCATCCAGGAAGGCAACATGGGCCTGATGAAGGCCGTCGAGAAGTTCGAGTACCGCCGCGGCTACAAGTTCTCGACCTACGCCACGTGGTGGATCCGGCAGGCCATCACCCGGGCCATCGCCGACCAGGCCCGGACCATCCGCATCCCCGTGCACATGATCGAGACGATCAACAAGCTCATCCGCGTCTCGCGGGCCCTCGTCCAGGAGATCGGCCGCGAGCCGACGAGCGAAGAGATCGCCAAGAAGATGGACATGCCGGTCCACAAGGTCCGCAAGATCATCAAGATCGCCCAGGAGCCCATCTCCCTCGAGACGCCCATCGGCGAGGAGGAGGACAGCCACCTCGGCGATTTCATCGAGGACAAGCTCATCCCCTCCCCGCCCGACACGGTCATCCACATCAACCTCAAGGAACAGATCGAGGAGGCCCTCAAGTCGCTGACCGACCGCGAGGGCCGCGTCCTCAAGATGCGCTTCGGCCTCGGCGACGGCAACGAGCACACGCTCGAGGAGGTCGGCCAGCAGTTCAAGGTGACGCGCGAGCGCATCCGCCAGATCGAGGCCAAGGCCCTGCGCAAGCTCAAGCACCCGAGCCGCAGCCGCAAGCTCAAGAGCTTCACCAACAACCATTGAGCCCCTCCCGTCCGGCCGTGGAGGGGTCTCGGAGATCCGCTCCGTTCGCTGCGGTGAATCTTCACGCCGTCCCGGTCCGGAGCCCGTTCTTAGGTCTCCGTCCCGAGGCCGGCTAATTCACCGCTTTATGCTCACTCCGGGATCCCCTCAACCCCTTCTTCCCCGGCTTCGAGGTCCAGCCCTTTCGATGCGCGATAGATTCCCTTAGCGCCGTCGTTTAATTGACGCACCATCAATATTTTGTTATAAAGGGGGGCCGAGGGCCTATAGCTCAGTGGTAGAGCTACCGGCTCATAACCGGTTGGTCCCAGGTTCGAATCCTGGTAGGCCCATCGGACCGAGAACGAGGTTCAACGGATAGTGGAAATCGACTTCGACCTGATCATCGAGCTCCAGCGGCTGGACTCCGAGCTCCGCGAAGCCTCCCTCGTCCTCGAAGGCATCCCCCGCCTCGTCCAGGACGTCGACAAGCGGATCCAGGCGACCACCAAGCTCGTCGCCGACGCCAAGGACAAGATGTCCCAGAACCAGAAGAAGCGCCGCGACCTGGAGAACGACGTCAAGGACATGAAGGGCCAAGCCGGCAAATACAAGCGGCAGCTGAACGAGGTCAAGACCAACAAGGAATACACCGCCCTCCTCCACGAGATCGAGGAAACCCAGCAAAAGGTCGATACGCTCGAGGAGGCCATCATCGCCGAGATGCTGGCCGCCGACGACGTCGAGGAGGAGATCAAGGCCGCCCTCCACAAGCAGGGCACGGAAGAGGACGTCCTCAAGAAAGAGAAGATCGTCCTCGACGAGAAGATGAAGGAGACCGAGGCCCGCTTCGCCGCCCTCAGCAAGGAGCGCGAGGCCCTGCTGCCCCGCATCCCCCGCGAGCAGCTCCAGCTCTACGAGGCCATCTACCAGAAGAAGGGCGGCACCGCCCTTTCCCCCGTGACCGGCGACTTCTGCGCCATGTGCCACATGCGCGTCCGCCCGCAGATGCTGAACGAGATCCGGGACAAGACCAAGGTCATCCCCTGCGAGGCCTGCGGCCGGATCCTCTACTGGACGGCCAAGCCCGAGCCGGTCAAGTCCGAGCCCCAGGCCGGGGAATAATCCCCTCGCTCGCCGGCGTCAGCCCCCGATCCCCCCGTCTTCACCCTCTTCCCGGTACAGGGCGTCGATCGCCTCCTGGTACTCGGACGTGACGTTGGCCCGCCGGACCTTGAGCGAAGGCGTGATCTCGCCCCTCTCGATGTCGAAATCGCGCGGCAGGATGACGATCCTCTTGACCTTCTCGTAGGACGCGAGGAGCGGTGTCGCCCGGTCGGCCTCGGCCTTGAGGAAGTCGACGATCCGGCGGTTCTTGCAGAGCTCGTCGACCGTGGCGAAGGCGATCCCCTGGGCCTTGGCATAGGCCTGGAGCTTCTCGAAATCGGGCACGACCAGGGCCGCGATGAACCGGCGGCGGTCGCCGATGACCACGGCGTTCACGATGTAGGGGCTTGTCTTGAGCAGGTTCTCGATCGGCTGGGGGGCGATGTTCTTCCCGCCCGAGGTGACAATGAGGTCTTTCTTGCGGTCGGTGATGACGAGAAAGCCGTCGGCGTCGAGGTGGCCGATATCGCCGGTATGGAACCAGCCGCCCTCCATGATCTCCCGCGTCTCGGCCTCCTTCTTATAGTAGCCCTTCATGATGTTGGGCCCCCGGGCCAGGATCTCGCCGTCCGCGGCGATCCGGATGTCGATGCCGGGGGCCGGCTTGCCGACCGTCCCCAGCCGGATGGCCTCGAAGGTGTTGATGGACAGGAGGGGCGAGGTCTCGGTCAGGCCGTAGCCTTCGAGGATGACCAACCCGACGGCGTAGAAGAACTCGGCGATGTCCTTCGAGAGCGGGGCCCCGCCGGAGACGAAGAAGCGGACCCGGCCTCCGGTCTTGGCGATGATCTTGGAGAAGACGAGCTTCGCGGCGACCGAGCGGCGGAGCGCCAGCCCGCCGGGGATCGGCTTCCCCTCGAGCTTCAGCGCCCCGTAGGCCCGGCCGACCTGGAGGGCCCAGAAAAAGATCCTGCGCCGCAGGGCGGGGCTGGCCAGGACCTGATCCATGACCTTGGCATAGATCTTCTCGAAGACCCGGGGCACGCTGACCATGATGTGGGGCCGGACCTCGAGAAGATTCTTGGCCACGGCTTCGACGCTCTCGGCGAAGCCGATCGTGCAGCCCTTGTAGACATAGGTGAACATGACCATGCGCTCGAGGATATGGGACAGCGGCAGGAAGGACAGGACCGTGTCCTTGGAGGAGAACTCGATGAGGTCCGACGCGGTCTTGATGTTGCTGACGAGGTTGTCGTGCGTCAGGATGACGCCTTTGGGGACGCCGGTCGTCCCCGACGTGTAGATCAGCGTCGCCGCGTCCTCGGGCTTGATCCGGGCGACGAGCGTATCGTACAGGCCCGGCTCGGCCGCGGCCGCGGCTTTCCCCTTCTCCAGGACGGCCGCGAGCGTCAGGACGCCGGCCGGGGCCTCCTCGGCGAAGGTGATGTAATGCTTGACCTTGGTCAGCCCGGCCCGCAACGGCTCGATCTTCTTCCAATGATCGGCGTTGGAGACGACGACGACGGTGGCGTCGGAATCATCGATGATGTAGCGGGCCTGTTCCGAGACGAGCGTCGTGTAGATCGGCACGGTCAGGCCGCCGGCCGTCAGGGCCGCGAAGTCGGTCATCGTCCAGTCCGGCCTGTTCTCGGACAGGAGGCAGAGCTTCTGGCCGGCTTCGAAGCCGAGGGCCCGGAGTCCGAGCGCAAGGTGCTTGACGCTCGTCCCGAACTCCGCTGCGGAAATAGGCCCGTAGGCGCCGTCCTTCTTGAACAGCATGAAGTCCGGCTTGGGGTACGTCGTCACCGAATGGACCAGGAGCTGGGCGAGCGTCGTCACCATGTTTTCCCTCTCTTCTTGAAAAGTGGCCTGATTGTAGTTTCCCCAACGGGGCGTGTCAAGCCGCGTAGATCTTGCCGTCGCGCAGCTCGATCGTCCTCCGGGCCAGGGCGGCCAGCCGCGGGTTGTGGGTGACGAGGACGACGGTCAGCCCTTCCCGCTCGTTGAGGTCCTTGAGGATCGCGCCGATCTCCTCGCTCCGGGCCGTGTCAAGATTGCCCGTGGGCTCGTCGGCGAGCAGGATGGCCGGCTTGTTGACCAGGGCCCGGGCGATGGCCACCCGCTGCATCTCCCCGCCCGAAAGCTGGCCGGGCAGGTGGTTGGCCCGCTTGTCCAGGCCGAGGATCTTGAGGACGCGGCCAACGTCCTCCTCGGCGCCCGCCTTTTTGAAGAAGGTGAAGGGCAGGATGACATTCTCGAGGACGGTCAGTGTCGAGATGAGGTAGAACTTCTGGAAGATGTAGCCGAAGACGTCCCGCCGGATCCGCGTCAGCTTGGACTCCGAGAGGCCTTGGCAGTTCTCGAAGACGACGCGGCCGTCGAGGAGGAGCCGGCCCGAGGTCGGGTTGTCCAGACAGCCGAGGACGTTGATGAGCGTCGTCTTCCCGGATCCGGACGGCCCGACGACCGCAATGAAAGCCCCTTGTTCGACCTGGAGGGAGACGTCGTCGACGGCATAGATCTCCTCCGGGCCGCGGCGGTAGAGGCGCTTCAGGTTCTGCGCGTCGATCGAGTAGCGGGCGCTCATGATTCCACCTCGCTGCGGATGGTATCGAGCGGCCGCATCCGGGCCGCCTTCCACGAGGGGTAGATGCCGCTGGCCAGGCCGATGGCCGTGACCACGCCGAGGGCCATGAGGACCAGCCCGAGGTCGATGGCCACGAGTCCTCCGCTCGGCGAGTACGGCAGGAGGTTCCGGACGAGGAGGTCCGTCAGCCGGGCGGTCAGCAGGGCCAGGCCCGTGCCGATGAGGCCGCCCCCGAGGCAGAGGATGATCGTCTCGAGCCAGACCAGCTTGAAGACGTCGCCGGCCATGGCCCCCATGGACTTGAGGATGCCGATCTCCTGGCGCCTCTCCATGACCGACATCAGGACCGTGTTGACGACGCCCATCATGGCGATGAGGATGGCGATGAGGGCGATCGAGAAGACCATGACCCGGGCCGTGGAGACGAGGGTCATGATGGTCGTCTTGACCTGGCTCAGGCTGACGACCTGGACGTCCGGCAGCTTGTACATCTTGTCCTCGAAGGCCTTCATGTCCGCGTCCTTCTTGACCTTGATGCCGATGGACGTCAGCTCGCGGACGCCGAAGATCTTCTGGACGGTCTTGATGGGCAGGAAGATCGTGCCGTCGTCCTGCGTGCCGGTCCGCTCGAGGATGCCGACGACCTTGACCTCGACCTCTTTTTCGGGGATGAGGTAGAGGTCGCC
The DNA here is from genome assembly GCA_963754085.1 of Candidatus Aminicenantota bacterium. Taxonomy (GTDB): domain Bacteria; phylum Acidobacteriota; class Aminicenantia; order Aminicenantales; family Saccharicenantaceae; genus RBG-16-66-30. The sequence continues at coordinate 146,529 of CAVWFA010000003.1, forward strand.
GACCTCGCGTTGCTCGAGCTCGGCGACTTCGTAGCCGAAGACGGCTTCGGCCGCCTCGGGCTCCTTGAACCAACCGCCGGTTTTGAAGGGCAGGGCGCTTTTCATTTTGGGGAAGGAGACCGGGTCGACGCCGAGGAAGGCGGCCAGTCCCCCGCTCTCGCCCTTGTTCGGGTCGAAGACGACCTGCATGAGCATGGGCGTCACGCCGTCGACCTCGGGCTCGCCGGCCACGGCCTTGACGATGTCCTCATTCATGTACTTGAGGCCCGTGCCGCCCTTGAGCATGAGCGTCGCGGCCTCGTAGGGGCAGCCCTTGGCCACGACGAGCATCTGGAAGCCGAGGTTGTCGATGTCCTTGTTGAGCGAGGCCTCGTAACCCCGGTTGAAGCCGAACAGGCTGACCAGGACCCAGGCCGCCATGGCGATGCCCAGGATGGTCAGCAAGCTCCGCGTCTTTTTGCGGAGGAGATTCTTATAGGCCACTTCGAAGACGCTGATCTTTTTCATGGGATCCTAACCTTTGAAAAACTTGAGATGCGGATTCCCCAGGAGGAATTCGTCCGCCAGGATGAGGTTCTTCTTGACCGCCCGGAGGGTCGCCCGGAAGTCCTTCTCGGAGGCCGGGTCGGGGTTCTTGATCCGGCCGACCTGGCCCCTCGGTTCTTCCACACCCGCAACGACGTCGTACTTGTAGAAATCCTCCAGGCTGAGGCCGACGAACTGGGCGCCGAAGCCGGGCTCGCGGAAGGCCTTGGCCGCCTTGGAGGTCAGCTTCTGGTAATAGAAGCCTTTGATCGCGCCCTTGAGGTCGAGGGCCAGGAAGACCTGGAGCCCGCCGTACGTCCCCTTCTGGTTGACCCCGTGGATGTAGCCGATGAGGTCCGCGCCCCTGTAGATCTCGTACATGGTGTAGGGAACGTCGGCCGTCTCGAAGAGCCCGGTGAACGCGTCGCCCAGCCGGGCCTCGATCTGTTTCAGGAGAGCGTCGCCGCCCTTCTTCGAAATGGACACGTAGAGCGTCTTATAGCCGGTCGAGTCCGGGAAGAGACGCTTGACGTCCCGGTCGGGATCGTTGAGATCGCAGCCGACCGCGGCGTAAAGGACCGCCGCGGCGAGGCCCAGCCCGAAGGCCGCGAAGACGGCGCCCGCCAGGAGGCCCGAGCCCCTGCGCTTTCCGTCGACCGCTGTCGTCTTCATCGGTCTTCTCCTCCCCGCTCGCGCGTTCTCACAGGAGCTTGTAGAGATAGAGCTGGACGGCGAACCGGACGTCGCGCCGCTCGTGGTCGTAGTAGACCATGAGGCGCCCGGCCAGGTCCGCGTTCAGGAGATAGGTCAGCCCCGAGCCCAGGGAATAGTCCCAGGCTCCGCCGTTCTCCGTGAGGACGGGCTGGACCTCGACCTTGAGCCGGCCTTCCTCGAGAAAGGACAGGCCCGACCGCCAGAAGACCAGGAAGGTCCCTTGGCCGGCCCGGCGCCCGACCAGGATCTCGGCCCGGTTCTCGAGGTTCCGCCAGACGTAGGTCGCGTCCAGGCCGGCGGAGGACCAGGCCATCGGCTCGGGCTCGACGAGCGTGTCACCCATCGTCTCCAGGATATGCCCGTACGACAGGGACAGGCCGACCGAGTAATTGTCCCGGGCCAAGACCCCTTTGAAAACGCGGGCGGCGGCCAGATAATTACCCTTGAAATAGAGCGGCATGCCGCTGCCGGTCGTCAGCGATGCGGCCGCGCCGCCCCAGCTGAGATCCTTCTCGAGGCCGACTCCCCAATCCCGGTCGAAGCCGTAGCCGAGCATGGCCGGGGCCGGCAGGAGCAGGGCGTGACTGTCCAGCGCGGACGACAGGCCGAGGGCCGGACGGCTGTGCCCGATCCAGATGTTGACGGGCTTCGTTTTGAGGCGGAAATAGGCGTTGTAGAGCTGGGGCTGGAGCGCGTGCTCCCCCTCCTCGTCGTAGGCCAGCCGGGCCTGGACGGCCAGAAGGCCGATGTCCCGGCTCCGGCCGCTGAAACGGTGGATGAAGTCGAAACCGAGGCTCGGCTTCTGCATCACGTCGTCGGGCATGAGGGAGAACAGCTCGACGGCGTCGGACGCGGTGGAGTAGGCGCCGACCGCCTGGAGCTCGAGATAGAAAAGCGTGCCCTGGGCCCGGAGGCCGCCGGCCGAGGCCGCCAGCACGGCGAGACAGGCGAGCGCGCGCCCGGGCTTAGACATCGAAGGTGATGCGGCCCCTGAAGATGACGATGCCGTTGCGGGAGAAGGTCAGCCGGACCTCCCAATCGCCGGGCATGACGACGTTGACGGGCAGGAGATAGTTCCCGGCCTTGTTCGTCTTGAAGGCGACTTCGCCCGAATCGTGGGCGCCCCGCATGGAGGGCATGTCGGAGCGGCCGGTGACGGCGAGATCGGAGACCTGCGTCCCGTCCTTGTCGTAAAGCTTGATGATGAGGATCGAAGTCCCCATCTTGGGCGTCTTGTCGAACTCCCAGGTGAAGTAGTTGACCTCGCCGATCCAGCACTTCTTGCCCGACTTGGGCAGGTCCTGGAAGACGGGCTCGCCCTGCTGGCCGGCCGGGACGAGGCCCGGGGCATTGCAGCAGGACGAAGCCGGTTGGGCGGCGGCGACGCCCGCCACCAGGACGGCCAAAACAAGCGAGGCGGCGAGTTTTTCGAACCTTCTTAGCATCGCGAACTCTCCTTCCGGCGGCTCAGGCCAAATTCCTATTTATTATATAGGAATTAAGCAACCGAGACCATCCCAAGCCGCCGCCCAAGTCAAGTTTCGTTACATCCTTTTCCGGTCCTGCCCCGAGAAACGGGCTGGCCTGAAAGTTGCTGCAGGGACGGGGGTGGGATCTATGGTAGAAATGAGAGTCGAAGGAGGCCCGATGAAAAGTCGCATCAACAAGATCGCGGTCTACGGGCTCGTCGTTCTGCTGGCCGCGCTGGCCACACCAGCCCGGCTGTCGGCCCAAGCATCCGCCCGGCCTTTGAACGTCCTCGTCCTCCTCGGCGAGTGGTTCGGAGACGCCTATTTCCCCTTGGCCAAGGAGATCGAGGCCCGGGGCTGGACGATGAAGCGGGTCGGTGTCGACGTCGAGTATCGGGGCTGCTACAACAAAAAGCGGGACATCGTCCTGCGCAGCGACATCCTCATCCCGGACCTGAAGGACTTCGCCGGCTACGACGCTCTCATCATCCCGAGCGGCCCGCAGTTCCGGAAGTTCCAGGGCAACCCCGTCGTCCTGGATTTCGTGCGCCGAGCTCACGCTTCGGGCCTTGTCATCGCCTCCTTTTGCGTCGGGAATTTCCTGGTCCAGGCCGCCGGTCTTGTCGACGGGCTGGCCGGCCAGGAGTCGTTCCCCAAGGTGATGACACTGGCCCGCGAGGGCGTCCTCATCGGGCCGCGCGGCGGCGGCCCTCCGCCCGGGGACGGTTACGAGAGCGCGCCGATCAAGGAGCTCTGCGAGGCCATCGCCCGCGAGGCCGCGCTCAAGACGGCCTCCCCCCCGCCCTCCCAGGACGTCTTCGAGCTGCTGCGCAAGGGTGACATCCCGGCCGTCAAGGCGACGGTCGAGAAGTCCCCTCAACTGGTCGAAGCGCGCGACGGCCAGGGACTGACGCTCCTCCATTACGCCGCGTACGGCCAGAGCACCGATCTCGTCGAATTCCTCATCGACAAAGGCGCCAAGCCCGCCGCCGCCGATCCCGACGGCGATACGCCGCTCCACGTTGCCGCGATGAGCGACCGGACGGAGGTCGCCGCCGCTCTCCTCAAGCGCGGGGCCTCGATCGAAGCGAGGAACGATTACCAACGGACCCCTCTCCTCCTCTGCGCCCGCGAGCGGGGCGGGGCGGCCACGGCCCGCGTCCTCATCGAAGCCGGCGCGGACGTCAACGCCGCGGATAAATTCGGCTCCACCGCCCTCGAGCTCGCCGCCTGGCGCGGCAAGTCCGAGCTCATCGACCTCCTCCTCGAAAAAGGGGCCAAGGTGCCGGGCGCCGGAGAGAAATGGCTGGCCGGTCTTTCCGAGGCCGCATCCCAAGGCCTGACCAGGCTCTTCCGGCGCCTGATCGAAGGGGGGCAGGACCTGAAGGCCCTCGGCCCGTCCGGCGAGATGCTCCTCCATTCCGCGGCGGCCGGAGGGTCGGCCGAGATCGTCGGTTTGCTCATCGACAAGGGATTCCCGCCGGATAGGAAGGACCGCTTCGGCTGGACGCCGCTCCACTATGCCGCCCGAGACGGCCGGACCGAGGCGGCACGGATCCTGATCGAGCGCGGCGCGCCCCTCGACGCCCGCACGGCCATGGGCCAGACGGCCTATAACGTCGCCGTGGAGAGGAACATGGAGACCGCGGCGGGCCTGCTGGCGGAGAAGGGCGCCGACAAGTCGGCCATCCGCTTCCCGGACCTCAAAGGGGACTATCTCGGTCAGAAGCCCCCCGGGGACACGCCCGAGCTCTTCGCGCCCGGCATCGTCTCCTCGGTCTGGGGCCTTCACAGCACGGCCGTCTTCTCGCCCGACGGGAACGAGGTCTACTGGGCGCCCATGATGACCTTCCCAGGCGAGATCTATTCCCGCGGCGGCCTGCTCATGATGAAGCGAGCGAAGGGCCGGTGGACGCCGCCGTCATGGGCGTCCTTTTCGGGCCCCAAGGGAGAGGACGACGTGCCCTTCTTCTCGGCCGACGGGAAAAGGCTCTATTTCCTCTCGCGCCGTCCGCTTCCCGGGGAAACCCAGCTGGGGGGCGAGAAGATCTGGTTCGTGGACAGGACCCCCACCGGCTGGACCGAGCCCGCGCTTTTAGACCCCGACGTCAATGCCGTGAACAAGCACTGGGAGTTCTCGCTCGATCTGAAAGGGAATGTCTATTTCGCGGGACGCCCGCCGGACAGCCGCGGCCTGAGTGATATCTATCTGGCCCGGTTCGTCGGCGGAAAGTACGAAAAGCCGGTCAACCTGGGCGATCCCATCAACACCGCCGAGATCGACGACACGCCGTTCATCGCCCCCGACGGGAGCTACCTTCTGTTCTCGCGCCAGTTCGACCTCTGGGTGAGCTTCCGGGGACCGGACGGCGCCTGGGGCGCTCCGGTCAGTCTGGGACCGGAGGTCAACAGCCCGTCCATCGAGCTGTGCCCGATGGTCACGGCGGACGGCAAGTACCTGTTCTTCCTGAGCCAGCGCGACGGCGAGAGCCACGCCTACTGGGTCCGCGCCAAGGTCATCGAGGACCTGAAGGCCCGGCACAAGACCGGGACCGCCCGGTGACAAGGAGAGCGCAATGGAGTATCGAAAGACCGCATCGGCCGCGCTTGTGGGCCTGGTCCTGCTGGTTGCCGGCCTCATCTCGGCTTGCGCCTCCCCGGCCGACGAAAAGGCCGTCATCGAGAAGGTCATCCGCGACAACATCGGCTGGGCCCTGACCAAGGACCGTCCCCTCGCCGAGAGCACGATGGTCCGCGACGAGAGCCTTTTCATCGTCAACCCCACTTCCGAATCCACCGTCGGCTGGAGCCAGCTCGTGAAGAACTTCGACTTCTGGCTGGACCCGCGCTTCAAGGCCACGAAGTGCGAGATCTGGGACCTGCGCATCGGCGTCGCGCGTTCGGGCGACGTGGCCTGGTGGTCGTGCATGCTGAACGACCTCGCCGAGTGGGACGGGAAGCCGACCGGCTGGAAGGACACGCGCTGGACGGGGGTCCTGGAGAAGCGGGACGGGAAATGGCTCATCCTCCAGATGCACTTCTCCTTCGCCGCGGACAAGGTCGCGGCCCAGGTCAAGGCCAAACTCGAGGCGGAGAAGCCCGACCCCGACCGGAAGTGAGGACCCATGAACGCCATCGACCTGCGCCAGAAGCTCGCGCTTTTCTCCAAGCAATGGCATCCCCACATCATCGCCGAGGGGGACTCGCTGCAGGTGTTCCTGTCCAAGCTCCAAGGCGATTTCGTCATGCACACCCACGACGACGCCGATGAGCTGTTCTACGTCGTCAAGGGTGCCCTGGAGATGCGCTTCAAGGACCATACCGTTCCCGTCCGCGAGGGACAGGTCATCCTGGTGCCCCGGGGCGTTGAGCACTGTCCAAGGACGGCGCCCGACGAAGAAGTCCACGTGCTGGTCGTCGAGCCCCGCGGCACGACCCATACCGGGAACGTCCAGCACAAGCGCACGGTCAAGGATTACATCCGGATCTAGCAAAGACCCCGTGAATCCCGTCGAGCTCGTCCACGCCAAGACGCGGCGCGCCTGCGACCTGTTCCATCGGGCGGAAGATCCCGGAGAAAGGAGCACATCGCCAATGAAGACGACGGAGAAAGTGCGTCTTCTCGCTTGCGGGATGACGATCCTGCTGACGATCGGGGCCTGCGGCCAAGTCAGAGCGTCAACGCCGGGATCGCCCGGCCGGACGGGAGAGGCCGCAGGTCCTCTCCTGTTGACTTACGTGGCCAACATGGGCGTTCTGGTGAGTTCCGGCGCCTCAGGTCCTCATCGACGCCCTGTTCGAAAAACCGAACCCGGACTAATACCAGGCGCCTGGACATGGCCATGACGCGGGACGAGCCCATCGCGTATTTGAAGTCGAAGGGCGCCGCCGCACTCGCTGAGTTCGAGACGGTGAACTGCGCCTCCCGCCTGCCTATCCGTGGCATGCGCATCTCGTCGTTTCGACGGCCGACGCCCCGGACCGCGCTCCGGCACCCGAGACGCTCGACAAGATCATGAAGGGCGAGGCGCCGTTCGACGGCATCGGACCTCGTCCTCATCACCCACGACCATCCGGATCACTTCGCCGGCGGGCCTGGCCGTCCGCTTTTGGAAGCCGGGAGCGGCCTGTGCCAGCTCGGAAGACCGGCGGTCGAGGCCATGCGGAGATCCGAGCGGGACGCCGCGGACTGGCCGCGGAAGTCGAACCCCGCCTATCTCTGGACGTTCAACGGCGAGGAGTTGGAGATCTTCCCTTACCCCGGCCTCCATTCCGACGCCGATATCCTCATCCATTTCCCCAAGGCCGGCGTCATTTGCATGGGCGACTGTCTGTCCCAAAGCTGCGGCCTCAGGGACGCGGCGGCGTATCACGAAGCCTGGACAAGGCCGTCGCCGTCGTCGCCTCGGACACGTCGTCAGCGGCGACGGCGACCTGGCCGCGGCCGGATGAAGACGTATCGGTTCGAGATGGACGGACGGCCCGGCTGGTCAGGAGGATCGCGCCGAACGGACCAAGAGGAGATGATCGGGGCCGATCTGCTCAAAGCCTTCAAGGCCCGAGACTCGCATCTCGACTGGCTCGGCCCGATTCCTGGCTCCGGACGGTTGTCCGCGGTCTCCAGGCCGGGAAGAGATACGACCCTCATGAAGGGATCGGCCGACCGGATCAGGAGGAAGAACATGAAGAAGGCTTTATCGTCACTGCTGGCCTGCGGCAGTTTCGTCCTCGCAGCGATCGTCTTCCAGCCGAGGACAGCCGCGTCGCCCCGAGATCGCCAACGAGGCCCGCCTCGACAAGCTCCAGCCGCCCGGCCAGGTCATGGATATCATCGGCGCCGCCGCCGGCATGACCATCGCCGAGATCGACGCCGGCCAGCGGCCGCTACGTCGTCCATCTGGCCGACCGGGTGGGCGCCGCGGGCAAGATCTACCGGAGGACATCGCCGGCGACGCCTTGCGCCATCTGCCGAGCGCTGCCGCCGGGTCGGTTTCGCCAACGTCGAGACCGTTCTCGGCGACACCGCCGACCGCAATCTCCCGCCGGGAAGCTGGACCTCATCTTCGTCGGGTCCTCGGCCATCCTTCGGCGATCCGGTCGCCTCATCCGCAAAGCCGTCCGGCCTGAAGCCGTCCGGCCGCCTGGCCATCGCCGTCATCGGTCCCGGATAAGGACGACCAGGCGGCGGACGCCGCCGAAGTGCGCGCTCAGAGGAGAGCTCCGGCTCAGCCGCGAACGCTTCGAAGGTCTCCCGGGCGGGAACTCGCTGAATATCTCTGTCCGGCCCTTATCTGTGGCCAAATGGCCCATCTGGTGAAGAAGGAATTCGCGGCCGGCCGGGCCGGCCTCGCTCACCTCACAGCGCCCAGAAGGTAGAGGAGGCCCATGATCACGGGCTGGTGGACGATGTAGATCAGGAGGGCGTGCCGGCCGGCGAAGTTGACAAAGGTCGGCGGCATTCGCCAGGGCAGGAGGCTCCGCTTGGATGCGTATACGGACTTCCCCAGCGCGGCCCCGGCGAGGAAGATCCCGAGCCAGGGGATGAGGGGAAAGTAATCGAAAGCGGAGAACGAGGGGCTGGTGATCCCGAAGGGCATCAGCCAGTCGGTGCGGACGGCCAGGGCTTTATTCACGAAAGGCAGCCCGGCGGCGAGGCCGATGACGACGGCGCCAGAAGCGGCGCAAACGGCAGGCCGCGCCTTCTCGAACGCCGCCCCGTAGAGGATCATCGAGACGGCGAGGCACTGGAGGATCCCGAAGAAGACGACCGACGTCGGGTCGAAGACATAGGTGGCCGCGCTGACGAGCGCCGATACGGCCAGGAGCCGGAGGCCGCGGCGGATGTTGTTCCGGCTCAGCGTGCTGCTGGTCCCGGAGAGGACGACGAAAAGCGCGGCGAAAAAGGCCTGGGCGATCGTCCAGGCCGGCAGCGACAGGTCGGTGGACCAGCCCAGGAACCGTTCGATCCCGACGAATTCGCCCAGATCGAACAGGAGATGGTAGCAGACCATCAGAACGACCGAGAGGCCGCGCAGGAAATCGATCTCCCAGATCCGGGCCGCGACGATCTCTCTTTTCACGGCGTGAGGATAGTCCAGGCCGGCGCCCGGCGTCAAGGCGGCGGGCCGATTGACAGCCGGAGGGTCCTGGTCTATAAGAGGCCCAGAAAGGAGTCCCCATGTCCCCCTTCCAGTACCTGTCCGAAGAATGGCGGGCCGAAGCGGAACGGCGGCTTAAAGCCGAGCTGACGCCCGAGCGGATGAACAACATCACCTCGTCGATGTCCAACATCTACCTCGATTGCCCTGGCGGCGGATCGAAGTACCTGCTGTTCCGGTTCGAGAACGGCGCCCTGGCCGAGCTCGGGCTCGGGGCCGGCGAGCCGCCGGAGGCCGAATTCCATATCACCGGGACCTACGAGGTCTTCGCCCAGATCTCCCGGGCCGAGCTGGGGGCCCAGAAGGCGCTCATGACCGGGAAGCTCAAGCTCAAGGGCAACATGATCAAAGCCCTGAAGCTGGCCGCGATCGCCGACCGGCTGAACAAGGTCCTGGCCGGCATCCCCGCGAGCTATTGAGGAGCCGGTCATGAGAGCCCCCGACCCCACGAGCCCGTATTTCATCGATTTCCCCGGCCGCGTCCGCGCTCTGCAGGCTGAAATGGCCAAGGCCGGGATCGATGTCTACCTCGGGTCCCGCCTCCGGACGCTGTCCTGGCTGCTGGACGCCTTCTGCCCCTGGCGGAGCTTCGTCGTCGTCCCCGCCGAAGGCCCGCCGGCCGCCTTCACCTTCGTCATCGACGCCGCCCGGGTCGCCGACGAGACCTGGCTCCCGGAGGACCGCGTCTTCGGCTTCGCTCCCATGGGCGGCCAGGACCAGATCGAGCTCATCTCCGATTTCATCAAGGACCTGCTCAAGGGCCGCGCGGGCCGCGTCGGCATCGAGAGCGGCATGTCGAACTACCTGCCCGAGGGCAACCTGACCCACTACGAGTACGAGCGCTTCCGCGACGCTCTCGCGGGTTCCGAGCTGGTCAACGCCCACGACCTGGTCGACCGGCTGTCGCTCATCAAGGACTCCGGCACGATCGCCCGCTTCCGCGAGGCCTCGCGGATCGTCGACGTCGGGCATCAGGCGGTCTTCGAGGCTCTGAAGAACGGCGGCTGGAAGGGGCTGACCGAGACCGAGATCGCGGGTCTCGCCGCCCTGGCCATGCGCCGGGCCGGGAGCGAATGGGAGTGGTCGTTCACGGGAGGCAACGAGATCGCCTCGGGCTACCGGACGGGTTTCACCGGCGGGGCCTGCACGCCGGCCACGCGCCGCGAGCTCCGGGCGGGAGAGCCGCTCATGGTCGACATCCACGCCATGTTCATGCTCGGCCTCGGGGACCATTCGCACAATTACCTGGTCGCACCCGCGAGCGAGCGGCAGCTCTGGCACGCCCGCAACTTCACCGACATCGTGGCCCTGACCCTCGAGACCTATCGGGCCGGCATCAGCCCCTCCGAGCTGGCCGAGCGGATGATCGGCTTCGCCGAGAGCCGCGGCTTCGCCGACTATATGGTCCCGGGCTTCGAGCACGGCATCGGGATGACGGGCGACGAGTGGCGGATCGGGATGAACGACGGCCCCTTCCCCTACTGGACCAACCCCGACCACCGCTACCGGGAGAACGAGCTCCTGATCTGCGCCATGCAATACGCCTGCCCCGAGGAGAATATCGGCTTCCGTTACGAGAATCCCATCGTCATTCTGGGCGATGGCTGCGAGCACCTGTCCAAGTTCCCCCTGGGGGTGGACGTCATCGCCTGACGGAACGGGCCCGACGTCCTGGACCGGCCGGGCCTTTCGTCGAGTCCGGCGACCCCCTGGCCGCCGCGCCGGGCGTACTTCGGCTAGGGCCGGACCTCCCCGGCGATCACCTCGATGCGCGTGCCCAGACGGATCATGATGGCGACGAGGAACCGCTGCGCGTCGCTCAGCTCGGCCCGGCGCGTGACGCCCAGCCGGGCCAGGGCGGGCCGGTCGGAGATGAGGCCGTCGGCCCCGAAGCTCATCGTCTGGAGGATCGCAGCCGGCGCGTTGACGGTCCAGACGTAGACGTCCCGCCCGGCGCGGTGGGCCTTGCGGATGAACCTCACGGTGGCCATGCCCGCTTCGATCCCCACGAAGTCCGAAGGGACGGTCAGGATGTTCCCCAGGGTCTTGGCCACGAGCAGTCCGACGCGCCAGTCCGGACGCAGCCGTTTGATCTTGGCGGCCATGTCGTGGTCGAGGGACATGAACTCGCAATCCTTTTCCATCCCGGCGGCCTCGACGAGGGCCACGACCTTCTCCTCGAGCCGGTCGTTGTGGCCGTAGGATTTCAGCTCGACGAGGACGCGGACCTTGCCCTTGGCGGCCGCCAGCACCTCGGCCAATGTGGGCACCCCCTCGCCCGCGTACTTGGGGTCGACGCGGCTGCCGATGTCCACGGCCCGGAGCTCGGCCGCGGTCATCTCCCAGATCTTTCGGGGCGGGCCGCCGAGCTTCATGAGGTCGCTGTCGTGGACGACGACCACCTCCCCGTCCGCGGACTCCTGGACGTCGAGCTCGATGTAGTCGGCGTCCTGCTCGATCGCCAGGCGGAAAGCCGCCATCGTGTTCTCGGGCGCCTCGGCCGACGCGCCGCGGTGGGCGATCACGGCGACCGGGCGCTGGGTCCGGGTGGCCAGAAAAAGCAGCAGGGCGATGCCGGCCGCAGCGAGGAGGCCCAGCGCGGCCACCCCGGCCAGGGCGCGCGGCCTCAGCTTGTGGAGAAGGCCCTTGCGCGCCTCCTCCGGCGTTGTCCGGGGCACCTGGGGCTCCCCGGAGGGGCCCGCCGCCAGGTAGGCCCGGCCCAGCGCGAGCGAGGCGAACGAGGTCTGGAAGACCGAAGCCGCGAGCGTCAGGACGGCCCACAGCGCCAGCAGGACGGTCAGGAAGGCAAGGACCAGGGGGAGGGAGCCGCCCAGGAGCGGCACGACGGTGCGGCCGACGAGCCTCATCAGGGACGTCACGGCAAACCCCAAGACCTGGGCGACGATCACCCAGAAGACCATGACGATGGCGATCACCGGCCGGTGGCCCGTAACGCGCTTGGCGCTCGCGCCGAGCGCACGGCGGGGATGGACGCCCTCGAACAGGACCAGAGGGAGGGCCAGCGACCAGCGCAGGGCCGTCCGGATGAGCAGGGCGATGAGGACGAGGCCGACGACCCCGGCGATGGCGGCGGCCGCCCAAAGCGCGGGCGGCTTTTCCGCGAGGTAGAAGTTGATGTCGTAGCGCCTCAACAGCGCGAAATAGTCCCCGCCAAGGACGAGCAGGAACGGCACGAGCCCGATGAGAAGGCGCAGGACCATGTGCCCGACGAGCCGGAGGACCGCCTGCGCTTTCTTGGCCCCGAACGCGAGGGCGGTCCGGGGCAGGAGCTCGTCGCCGCGGGCCGCGGCCAGGCCGGTCGCCATCAGGCATGTGACTTCGAGCGCCGTGATGGTGCCGAGGAGCGCTCCCCCCAGGATCAGGGCCACGAGCCCGGCAGGGGTGTTCAGGAAGAACTGGACGATGTCGGCGTCGGCCACGACCTTGCTGCCGGTCCGGGATAGGAGCCATTTCAAGAAGAGTGCGGTCACCGGAGCGAGCAGGGCGAAGGCGATGAGCCGGTAAATGAGCGAGGTCGCCGCGAGCGCCTTCCAGGATTTGCCCAAGTCGCGGAGCGTCGCCTTGATGATCTCAACTGCCCTGTGCCACATATTCACCTCCCGGGGACCCTCCGCTCTCGGGCGAAGCCGGGGACGCCCGGCTTCGGACGCAGAAGGAACTTTGCCATGGGCCCATAAAGCCCCAAATGGCCGGATGCGTCAATGGGACGTTGGTCCCATGCTGACCTGCCTGACTCGGGAACTGACGGCAGCCTCAACTCTCTTTGACCTTGGCGATCGAGCAGGCCCGGTCCTTGTCTTCGAGCTTGATGAGGCGGACGCCCTGGGTGGCCCGGTCGGCCGCTAAGGCTATTTTTGACCGCGGCCTTATGTGCTATAAGTACCCCATGAAGATCGTCGATTCCCAGATCACGTTGAGCGAGCTCAAGGTCTTGGCCGAAGGGCGCTTCGGAAATCTGGTCAAAGCCGTTGTGGACATCGAGCGAAGGATCATGGCCATCGACGGGGAGCTCCACGCGGACGAGGAAGCGCTCCTGTTGGAGAACGGGTCCCTCCAGGAGAACCTCTGGGGGATCAACATCTATCCTGAGCTGGAAGGCCCGGAGCGGATCGAATTCGATTCGGTCATCAATATCCGCCCCTCTCAGGGGAACCTCTCCCGCGGCGTCGATGATCCCGCAGTCCGAGAGAGGGTCATTCAAACCGTCTTGGGATTGATGAAATGACTCCCCCGCAGCACGAAACGCTCGCGGCCGGCCGGTGGCAGGCTTTCTCCCTGGTCGAACAATTGGCCAACGTCGGGAGCGAGGTCGAGCGAGCCCTCAATTGGCTCGACAAGCGAAATCCCGAATACAGCCGGCTGGCCTTCCTCCGGGCGCTGGAACTCCTCAATCTGACCATTGCCGATCCCCGGCATCGGCGCCGCCTCAAAGAGCTGACCCGTTTGCGGGAAGCCCTTCTCGACTTCTTCCTCGGGGATAACGCATTCAAGTCGACCGGAAAGAGCTGGCGCGACTACTTCTACGGTTTCGCCTACGCGGCGGCCTTGAGCAGGACGCACAACCGGCTCTGATCGCCGTCGAGCCCTAAGTCGCGTAGCGCAGGATTCGACGGCAGGCTCAACTCTCCCTGACCTTGGCGATGGAGCAGGCCCGGTCCTTGTCCTCGAGCTTGATGAGGCGGACACCCTGGGTGGCCCGGCCCGAGGAGCGGACCTGGGTCGTCGGGATGCCGATGACTTTGCCCTCGACCGTGATGACGAGAAGGTCCTCTTCATTGATCCCGACCATGCCCAGGGCGTGGCCGATCTTGGGCGTGAGGCGGAGGTTGAGAACGCCCTGCCCGCCGCGGTGCTTGATCGGGTACATCTCCGCCGCGGTCTTTTTGCCGTAGCCCCGGTCCGTGGCCGTGAAGATGAACTTGTCGTCCGGGCCGACGATGATCATGCCGATGACCCGGTCCTTGGGCTTGAGCCGGATGCCCCGGACGCCCGAGGCCGTGCGGCCCATGGGCCGGACGTCGGCTTCCTTGAACTGCAGGGCCCGGCCGAGCTTCGTCCCGATGACGATGTTGTTCTTCCCGGTCGATATCTTGGCCGAGAAGAGCTCGCTCTTCGGCTTGATGTTCATGGCCAGGATGCCGCCCTTCCTCACGTTCCGGAAATCCGACAGCCGCGTCTTCTTGACGATGCCGTCGGTCGTGAGCATCACGACGAACTGGTTCTCGCTGAACTCCTTGACCGGGACGACCGAGGCCGGCTTCTCGCCGGGCGGGAACTCGAGCAGGTTGACCAGGGGCTTGCCCCGCCCCGAGACCCCGACGTCGGGCACGTCCAGGGCCTTGAGCCAGTAGAGCCGGCCCTGGTTGGTGAAGACGAGGAGATAGCTGTGGGTCGAGCAGATGTAGAGGTCCTCGACGACGTCCTCGGCCTTCATCTCGATGCCCCGGCGGCCCTTGCCGCCCCGGGCCTGGAACTTGTAGGAGGTCAGCGAGGTCCGCTTGATGTAGCCGCTCGAGGTGTAGACGATGGCCACGTCCTCTTCCTTGACCAGGTCCTCGGGCCGGAGCTCCGAGACGGCCTCGTCGCGGATCTCGGTCCGCCGCTCGTCGCCGTACTCCTCGACGATCTCCTTGAGCTCCTGGACGATGATGGCGAAGACGAGCTTCTCGTCCTTGAGGATGCGGCGCAGTTCCGCGATCTTCTTCTTCAGGGCGGCGTACTCCTCCTGGATCTTGAGCCGCTCGAGCTGGGCCAGCCGCTGGAGCTGGAGCTCGAGGACGGCCTGGGCCTGGATCTGGGTCAGGCCGAACTTCTCCATGAGCCCCTTGCGGGCCTCGTCGACCGTCTTGGCGGCCCGGATGAGCTTGATGACCGCGTCGAGGTTGTCGAGGCAGATGACCAGGCCTTCCAGGATGTGGGCCCGCTCCTCGGCTTTCCGCAGCTCGAAGCGCGTCCGCCGCAGGATGACCTCCTTGCGGTGGGCGATGAAGTACTTCATGATGTCGATGAGGCCGAGCGTCTTCGGCTGCTTGTCGACGATGGCCAGCATGATGATGCCGAAGGAGATCTGGAGCTGGGTGTGCTTGTAGAGGTTGTTGAGGATGATCTCCGGCAGCTCTCCCCTCTTGACCTCGACGACGACCCGCATGCCGTCGCGGTCGGACTCGTCGCGGATGTCGGCGACGCCCTCGATCCGCTTCTCGTTGACCAGCTGCGGCGATCGACTCGAGCAGGCGCGATTTGTTGACCTGGTAGGGGATCTCGGTGACGACGATCTTGTCCTTCTCGCCCTTGGCCCCCCGCTCGATGACGGTCTTGGCCCGGAGGTGGAGGATGCCCTTGCCGGTCTTGTAGGCGTCTAGGTAGGCCTGGCGGCCGTAGATGATGCCGCCGGTCGGGAAGTCGGGGCCCTGGACGTACTTGAGGACGTCCTTGAGCGAGGCGTTAGGGTGCTCGATGAGGTGGATGACGCCGTTGCAGATCTCGGTGAGATTGTGCGGCGGGATGTTCGTGGCCATGCCGACGGCGATGCCGTTGCCGCCGTTGACGAGGAGGTTGGGGAACTTCGAGGGCAGGACCTCGGGCATGGTCAGGCTCTCGTCGTAGTTCGGGACGAAGTTGACCGTTTCCTTGTCGATGTCGGCCATGAGCTCGTGGGCCAGCTTCTTCAGCCGGACCTCGGTGTAGCGCATGGCCGCGGGGGGGTCGCCGTCGATCGAGCCGAAGTTGCCCTGCCCGTCGACGAGGAGGTAGCGCAGGCTGAAGTCCTGGGCCATCCGGACGAGCGTGTCGTAGGCGGCCTGGTCGCCGTGGGGATGGTACTTGCCGATGACGTCGCCGACGATGCGGGCCGACTTCTTGTAGGGCTTGTTGTAATACGTCCCGCTCTCGTACATGGCGTAGAGGACGCGGCGGTGGACCGGCTTGAGGCCGTCCTTGATGTCGGGGATGGCCCGGCCGATGATGACGCTCATGGCGTAGTCGAGGTACGACCGGCGCATCTCCTCCTCGAGGCCGACGACGGGGTAGTGCTCTTTGGGCTCTTTCGGTTCGCTGTCCATGGGAACTCCTGCGCGGGGCGGCTTCTTGGCGGCGTCGTCAGACATCGAGGTTCAAAGCCTCCAGGGCGTTGGTCTCGATGAACTTCTTGCGCTCGTCGACCTCGTCGCCCATGAGGATCGTGAAGATCCGGTCGGCCGCGGCCGCGTCGACGACGGAGACCTTGAGGAGGATCCGCCGTTCCGGGTCCATGGTCGTCTCCCAGAGCTGGGTCGGGGTCATCTCGCCCAAGCCCTTGTAGCGCTGGATGTTGACGCCCTTCTTGCCCCGCTCGAAGAGGTAGTCGAGGAGCTTGTTCTCGTTCTCCAGGACCTCCTTGTCGGCGCCGTCGCCGTTGGTCAGGACGGCGTAGGGGCCCTTGAGGTCCTCGAGCTCCTGGGTGATGCGATAGAGGTTCTTGTACTCGGCCGAGGTGACCAGGTCCATGCCGATCTTGCCGGTGATCGACATGCCGCTGATCTGGTAGCCGAACTCGATCTCGAAGACGCCGTATTCCTCGTCGCGGCCGATCTTCGTCGTGAAGCCCCGCTCGGCGACGAGCTTCATGACCTTCTCGACGTTCTTCTTCGAGCTCAGGAACTCCTGGCCGTCGACGCCGTTGCGGATGAGCAGGTCGATGAGGAAGAGGGGGTAGTTCTTGCGTTCGAAGAACTGGGCGTAGCTCTTCTTGGACATGAGGTTGCGGAAGAACTTGCGGAACTTGTCGCCCTCGAGGACTTCCTTGCGGTGGCCGGCCCGGACCCTGAACTCCTCGGAGATCTTGCGGACCATGTACTTCTCGTAGTCGCGCTCGTCCTTGAGATAGAGGACCTCCCGGCCGCGGGTGACCTTGTAGAGGGGGGCCTGGGCGATGTAAAGGTGGCCCCGCTCGATGAGCTGGGCCATCTGGCGGTAGAAGAAGGTCATGAGGAGGGTGCGGATGTGCGAGCCGTCGACGTCGGCGTCGGTCATCATGATGACCTTGTGGTAGCGGAGCTTGGCCAGCCGCTCCTCGCTCTCCTCGACGCCGATGCCCAGGGCGGCGAACATGACCCCGATCTCCTCGTTCTTGATGATCTTGTCGAAGCGGGCCTTCTCGACGTTGAGGATCTTGCCCTTGAGAGGCAGGATGGCCTGGAAGCGGCGGTCGCGGCCCTGCTTGGCCGAACCGCCGGCCGAATCGCCTTCGACGATGAAGATCTCGGAGGTGGCCGGGTTGCGGTCCTGGCAGTCGGCCAGCTTGCCGGGGAGAGAGGTCGACTCGAGGACGCCCTTGCGGCGGGCCAGCTCGCGGGCCTTGCGGGCGGCCTCGCGGGCCCGGGCCGCGTCGATGATCTTCATGACGATCTTCTTGGCGACCGTCGGGTTCTCCTCGAGGTAGGCCGAGAGCTGCTCGTTGACGATGGACTCGACGATGCCCTTGACCTCGGAGTTGCCAAGCTTGGTCTTGGTCTGGCCCTCGAACTGGGGATCGTGGATCTTGATGGACAGGACCGCGGTCAGGCCTTCGCGGCAGTCGTCGCCGGTGATGTTCTCGCTGAGGTCCTTGAGGAGGTTGTGCGAGCCGGCGTAGGTGTTGAGCGAGCGGGTCAGGGCGGCCTTGAAACCGATGAGGTGGGTGCCGCCCTCGGTCGTGTTGATGTTGTTGACGAAGGTGTAGATCGTCTCGGCATAGGACATGTTGTACTGGATGGCCAGGTCGACGCCGACGCCCTCGCGCTCGCCCTCGAACAGGATCGGCTTGGGATTGATCGTCTGCTTGCTCTGGTTGAGGTATTCGACGAACTCGCGGATGCCGCCCTTGTACTGGAACTCGTGGGACTTGTTGGTCCGCTCGTCGGTGATGGCGATCTTGAGGCCTTTGTTGAGGAACGACAGCTCGCGCAGGCGCTGGGCCAGGATGTCGAAGTTGTATTCCGTGACCTCGTCGAAGATCTCATCGTCGGGCCAGAAGGTGACCTTGGTCCCGGTCTTCTTGGTCTTGCCGATCTGCTTCAGCTTGGTGACGGGATTGCCGCGCTCGTAGCTCTGGGTGAAGATGCCGCCCTCGCGCTTGATCTCGAGGTCGAGGCGCTTGGACAGGGCGTTGACGACCGAGACGCCGACGCCGTGGAGGCCGCCGGAGACCTTGTAGCTCTTCTGGTCGAACTTGCCGCCGGCGTGGAGGACGGTCATGACGACCTCGGCGGCCGACTTGTTCTCCTTCTTGTGCAGACCGACGGGGATGCCGCGGCCGTTGTCGATGACAGTGATGGAGTTGTCGACGTGGACGAAGACGTCGATCTCGGTGCAGAAGCCGGCCAGGGCTTCGTCGACGCTGTTGTCGACGACTTCGTAGACGAGGTGGTGCAGGCCCTCCGTCCCGGTGCTGCCGATGTACATGGCCGGGCGCTTGCGGACGGCTTCGAGGCCCTTGAGGACCTTGATGCTTTCAGCAGTATACTTTTCTTGTGTCATGTCCGTTCACTAATAAAAAAATACGGGCTCCCGGGTCGTCTGCCACCCAGGTCCCGGCGGGCATTTTCCGAGAAAATATTATAGCAAAAAAGCGGCTCTGAAAGCAAGGTTATTCTTCGTTTTTCATGAATTTTAATTCATTTTTAATCAATATTTTACGAGCGTTCTTCAGGATGCGGCCACTGCCCCTTAATGGGGTCATCGAAAGGGACGCTCAAAGGGGCCGTTTTTTCTCACAGTTAGGAGGGGTTAGGAAGGGGTCAAACCTACACTTTTCCAGTTTTCCTGGGTCCGGAAGAGGCGCCTCCTGCCCCTGCTTCGAAAACTTGAAAAGTGTAGGTTTGACCCCGTCTTGCTGATATAATTTTCCCATGCCGGCGAATCTTCCGCCCGAATACCATAAGATCGAGGCCGAGCTGCGGACGGCCAAGACACCCGAAGAGAAGATCGACATTTACGAGCGGCTCATCCGCGTCATCCCCCACCACAAGGGCACGGACAAGCTCATCGCCATGTACCGGCAGAAGATCGCCAAGGCCCGGGAGGAGGGCGAACGGCGCGCCTCCATGGCCAGGCACGCCCCGACCCACAAGATCGAGAGATCGGGCGCCGGGCAGATCGTAGTGGCCGGGCCGCCGAACTCCGGAAAGTCGAGCCTGGTCAGGGCCCTGACCGGCGCCGACGTCGAGGTTGCCGAGTACCCCTTCACCACCCGCTCCCCCGCTCCCTTCATGATGCCGTTCGAGAACGTCAAGGTCCAGCTCGTCGATACGCCGCCCGTGACCGGCGAGCTCATGGAGACGTGGTTCCCGGAGATGGTCAAGATGGCCGATGCCGTCGTGCTCGTCGCCGACCTTACCGATCCCGACGCGGCGGCGACCCTCGAGGGCATCGTCGGCCGGCTCAAGGAACGCCGGGTCGAGCTCCTCCGGGCCGACGCGGATGTCCCGCCCCCCTACTTCCCGTTCCGCAAGCGGACGGTCCTCGCGGCCAACAAGATCGACGCCGAGGGCGCCCCGCGGGCGTTCGAGGACCTCGGCACTGCTCCTCGACGGACCGTACGAGCGGCTGGCCGTCTCGGCGACGGACGGCCGGGGCCTCGAGACTCTGCGCCGGACCGTCTTCGGCCTGTTGCGCGTCGTCCGTGTGTACAGCAAGATCCCGGGCAAGAAGCCGGAGAAGGATTCCCCCTTCACGCTCAGGGTCGGGAGCACGGTCATGGACATGGCCAAGGCGGTCCACAAGGACTTCTCGGAGAAGCTCCAGTACGCCCGGGTCTGGAACGCGGCCGGGCTCGACGGCCTGCGGGTCAACCGCGACTACGTCCTCGCCGACGAGGACGTCGTCGAGCTCCACATCTGAGCGGCAAGAGGGACAGTCCCCGCAGGGGACTGTCCCTCTGCTCTTATCGGAAGTTCAAGACCGGCTCGTCGCTGATGTCCATGATGGTCATGAACAGGAGCTGGGCCAGGTCCTCCATGATCTCCGGCGTGACGAGCTCGATCGATGTCGCGCGTGTTGTGATAGGTCGGCAAGGGAGACTGCGGTCCGCCGAAGGACCCGAAGGTCAGCGAAGGCACGCCCTTCCAGAAGAACCAGGCCGAGTCCTGTCGCGGCCGGGCCGGGTAGGAGGCCGGGTACGTGTTCAGCACCCGGTGGATGAAGCCCTTGTTGGCTTTCTCGACGAACTCCCAGAACTTGGGATAGTTCGTCCCGCCCGAGGCGCCGATCTTGTCGCCCGAGCCGGGGCCTTCCATATTGAGGAACACGACGGTCTTGTCGAGCGGGTAGATGGGGTGCTCAGTGTAATAGTGCGAGCCTTCGGTCCCCTGGTCCTCGCTCTGCTCCTCGCTGCCGAAGAAAAAGAACATGACGGTCCGCTTGGGCTTGACGGCGCACTTGGCCATGGCCTCGGCCACGCCCAGCGTGACGGCGGCCGCCGTGGCGTTGTCGTTCGCCCCCGGCAGGAGCTTCCACAGCCGGCCCAGGTGGTCGAGGTGGCCGCCGACGATGATGACCTCGTCCTTGAGCAAGGGGTCCGTGCCCTCGATCTTGCCGATGAGGTTGATGCCGACGCCGTCGGGGTGGTGCTCACTCTTGTTGCCGATGGTCATCGTCTTGCCCGTGGCGAAGGACTGGGGCTTGAGCTCCTTGCGGATCCGGCCGACGACGTCGTCGTGGCTCTTGCCCGTGCCGGCGAAGACATCCGTGACGACGGCCTTGCCGACGTGGTGATAGACGAAGCCCTCGACGTAGGCGTTGTTGGGATTGCCGATGGGCCCGTAATTGTAGATCATCCCGGCCGCCCCGTGCGAGGCGGCGTTCTTGAGCTTGTATTGATGGAAGGAATAGGGACGCCACTTCTTAAAGAGCTCCAGCGTCTTCTCGCCCGGCCCGACCGGGACCTCGGACTCCATCAGGACGATCTTGCCCTTGACGTCGACGCCCTTGTAGTCGTCGTAGCCAAGCTCGGGCGCGGTGACGCCGTAGCCGACATAGACGACCTCGGCCGTGACCCGGCCGGTGCCCGTCGTGCCGCCGGGCATGAACTCGTCCTCGTACTGGTAGGACTTCTTGACGACACCGTCCTTGCCGGCCGGCACATTCAGCTCGCAGACGCCGCCCGGGAAAACGATGGTATAGGGATTCGGGAAGAGCTGCCGGTAGGTCCCGTTCTCGCCGCCGGGCTGGACGCCCCAGCCCTTGAGCAGGGACTCGACCCACTCGACGCAGGCCTCGTACTCCTTGGTGCCGGTCAGACGGCCGCCGTACTTCTCGGAGACCATCTCCTTGACGTATTCGTAAAGCGGCTGGCTCTGGATGAGGTGCATGGCTTCGAGGATCTTGGCCTCGTCGGTCGCCGGGGGCGCGGCCTGGCGGGACGGCTGGGCGGCGAGGGGGAGCCCCGCGAGGACGAGCCCGAGGGCGAGAACGGTCAGGGAACGGCGCGTCAGCTTCATGTCGATGCCTCCTTCAAAAAATTGAATTGTATGCCAAGTCCCGGCGCATGCCAAGCTAAAACCTGCGGCCGGACGGGCGCCCGGCCAGATTTGATTCTCCCGGCCGCTTCTGCTATTTTGGCCTTTTCGGACCGATATCAAGGAGGCTCTCATGACCCGTCACATTCTTCCCGTCCTCGTCGCCGTGTCCCTCTTCGCCGCCGGACTGGCCCTGGCCCAGGCGCCGGCCGCCAATCCCAAGGTCCTGCTCAAGACCTCCATGGGCGACATCACCCTCGAGCTCAATCCGGCCAAGGCGCCGATAACGGTCAAGAACATCCTGGGTTACGTCGAAGCCAAGTTTTACGACGGGCTCATCTTCCACCGCGTCATCCCCAACTTCATGATCCAGTGCGGCGGACTGACGGCCGAGATGAGCAACAAGCAGGGCAATCCCTCGATCAAGAACGAATCCGGCAACGGCCTGAAGAACGCCCGCGGCTCCGTGGCCATGGCCCGGACGAACGAGCTCGACAGCGCCACGAGCCAGTTCTTCATCAACCTCGTCGACAATTTCGGGCTCGATGATATGAAGTATTGCGTGTTCGGCAAGGTCGTCGCGGGGATGGACGTCGTCGACAAGATCGCGGCCGTCCGGACCGGGAGCAAGCGCGGCCACGGGGACGTCCCCCTCGAGCCGATCACCATCCTCTCGGCCACGGTCGTCAAATAGGCGGTGTTCAACACCATCTTCCCCTTCCTGCACCTGGCGGCCCTTCTGGCCGCCCTGGGCTATGCGGTCGTATCTCTCCTTCAGGGGAACGTCCCCCGTTTCGGTCTGATCGTCGTTCTGCTGGCGATCTACTACGTCTTCGTCCTCCATCCGGCCGTGGTGAAGGAGATCAAGAGGAAGAAGGCGCTTAAGAAATGATCAAGAGGGACAGTCCCCGTTCGGGGACAGTCCCTGGGCATCCCCGTTCGCATTTACATTTGGGGGGGAAGCGATTAGAATCGGGGCATGAGAAGTCTACGTTCGCAGGCCGTTCTCGTTCTCGCCGTTCTTCTCGCGACCGCGGCCGCCGCCCAGACCGTCGACAAGAACCTCCAGAACGGGCTTGCGGCCATCAGCCCGAACGAAGCCTACGATATCGTCAAGACCCTGGCCCGCCCCGAGTACGCCGGACGCCTGACCGGACATCCGGGCTACACGGCCGCCGCCCAGTGGGCCGGGAAGAAGCTCGCGGCCTGGGGCTTGAAGCCCATCTCGGGCCAGGACGGCTACCTCCAGCCCTATGCCTCCCCTTATACCGTCATCGACAAGGCCGAAATGACCATCCTGTTGCCCGACGGCCCCCCCGATCCGGCCAAGTCCCCGGCCTATAAAGAGATGAAGCTCGTCCCCGAAAAGGATTTCCTCCCTCTCCTCTACTCCGACAGCGCCGACCGGACGGCCGCGTCCGTCTTCGCCGGCTGGGGCATTTCCGCTCCCGAGATCGGTTACGACGATTACGCCGGCCTGGACGTCAAGGGCAAGTTCGTCATCTGCTTCCGCGGCACCCCGGAGCCGGACGTGAAGTACCAGCGCTTCGACGAGCACCGGACCCGGATGAAGACCGCCCTCGACAAGGGCGCTCTCGGCATCGTCTATATCTACTCCGACATCGCCTCGAATCCGAACGGCGATTTCCTCCCGGGATTCACGCCGGCCATGATCGGCGAGAAGGTCATGGACGCGATCCTCAAGGACGTCAATGCGACGTCCGCCGACCTGAAGAAATCTCTCTTGACCTGGAAGCGGCCGATCTCCTTCCCGCTCCGGGCCAAGATCCGCCTGGCGGTCCAGTCCCGGCACTTCCCCCAGGCCGTCGGCTACAACGTCGTCGGATACATCGAGGGCTCCGATCCGAAGCTGCGGCGCGAGTGCGTCGTCATCGGCGGCCACTTCGATCACACCGGCGCTCCCATGGGCCTGCTCTTCCCGGGCGCCGACGACAACGCCAGCGGCAGCGCCACCTGCATGGAGGCCGGCAAGGCCTTGGCCGCCCTGGCCCGCAAGCCCAAGCGCTCGATCGTCATCGCCCTGTTCGGCGGCGAGGAGCTGGGCCTCCAAGGATCGACCTGGTTCGTCGATCATGTCCCCGGGCCCTTCGACCAGGTCGCGGGCATGCTCAATTTCGACATGACCGGCGAAGGCGACGGTCTCTGGGGCGCCGTCTCGGCCGAGCCGGCCGAATTCAGGAAAGCCCTGGAGGAAGCCGACAGATCCGTCAAGGTCCTGCGGGGGCTCGGGGTCATCAGCGGCGTCGGCGTCCGCGGCTCGGACTTCGCCCCGTTCTTCCTCAAGGGCATCCCCGCCGCGAGTCTCGGCTCGAACGGCCCCCACCTGGCCTATCACCAGACGGGGGACACGATCTACCGCATCAACCCCGACATCATGGCCGACGCCGCCAAGCTGGCCTTCCTGGCCGCCTATGCGTGGGCCGACCGCTGAGGAGGGACATGAGAGTCGCGAAAGAAGGTCTGCGCTTGATCGTTCCCGCCACGGGACTGGCCGTGGTCTTCGGGATCGTCGGCCTGGGCGGCCTGGCCGCGCTCTTCTTCGTCCTCGCGGCCGCCCTGGTCTTCTTCTTCCGTGATCCCGACCGCGTCCCGCCCGCGGGCGAGCATCTCCTGGTCTCCCCCGCCGACGGCGAGGTCCTCGGAGTCGAGCCCGTCGAGACTCCGGCCGGGCCGGCCACCAAGCTGACCATCTTCCTGGCCCTCTATAACGTCCATCTCGTCCGCGCCCCGTTCGCGGCCACGGTCGCCTCGGCCGAATATCACCCCGGCAAATTCCTGCCCGCCTACAAGCCCGAGGCCGGGGCCCACAACGAATCCCAGACGCTCGTCCTCAAGGGCGGCCGCATCGACGCCGTCCTGAAAATGATCGTCGGGGTGGCCGCGCGCCGCATCAAATGCTTCGTCCAGGCCGGCGAGGCCGTCGAACGCGGCCGGAAGATCGGCCTGATGTTCTTCGGGTCGCGGGTCGAGCTGACCCTGCCCCGAGGCGCCTCCGTCAAGGTCGGGCTCCACGACCGGGTCAAGGCCGGAGAAACCGTCATCGCGGAGGTCCAGCCATGAAAACGAAGAAGCCGAGCCACGGCATCGCCGTCATCCCCAGCCTGTTCTCGCTGACGAACCTGTTCTTCGGGTTCATGAGCGTCCTGCTGACGTTCCAAGGCCGGTACCGGATGGCGGCGCTGCTGATCATCTTCGCCGCCCTCATGGACGGCCTCGACGGGCTGGTGGCCCGGGCCACGCACACGCCGTCCGACTTCGGGATCGAGCTCGATTCGCTCGCCGACGCCATCTCCTTCGGGCTGGCCACCTCGCTCCTCCTCTATTATTGGGGCATGGAGATCGCCGGACCGCCGGCCGTGTTCTTCAGCTTCGTCTTCCTGACCGCCGGCGTCCTCCGCCTGGCCCGCTACAACGTCCGCAGCCACGTCCCCTCGGACCGGAAGCATTACCAGGGGCTGACCGTTCCTTCGGCGGCCATATTCATGGCCTCGGTCGTCAACTTCCACCCGGTCCCGCTGGCGGAGCGTCAATCGGGCTTCCTCGTCGCCGTGCTGATCCTCCTCATCTCCCTGTGCATGGTCAGCACCTTCCCCTACCGGAACTTCGTCAAGCTCTTCATCGGCCAAAGGGTCAACATCCGCACGGCCCTGTTCGTGGCCGTCTCCCTCTTCGGCGTGCTCTTCTACACGCGCTATTTCCTGCTCATCTATACCGGCCTGAACGTCCTCTCGGGACCGTTCATGGCCCTCGTCCGGACGTTCCGCAAGCACCCCCGGAAGAAGCCCGAGCCCAAGGTCGCCATCCCTTCATGAAGTTGAGGATCGGGCGGGCCGGCCGGCTCAATGGGATCCGCGTCGCGGCCGCGTGCGGGCTGGCCGCCGGCGCCGTCGTCCTGCTCGTGATGCTGGCGCGGGTCGTTGTCCCGCCGCGGCCGCCGGAGCCGTTCCGGCCCGAACCCGCGGCGGTCTCCATGGCCCCGGCCCCGGCGATCCCAGCCCTCGTCGAAGAGAAGATCGTCATCCCCCTCCGGTCCAACCTGGCCGACCTGCTGAAAAAGCGCGGCTTCACCGACCGCGAGATCCACGATCTCCGGGAGGCGGTCAAGCCGGTCTACGACCTGGGCCGGATCCGGGCCGGCCAGGAGCTGCGCCTGGCCTCGCTCCCGGACGGGCCGTGGCGGCGGCTGGAGTATGACGTCGACGAGACGCGGTACCTGGTCGTCCGCAACGAGGAGGGCGGTGTCAGGGCGGAGATCGAATATGTCCCCATCGAGTTCAAGCCGGCCGTCGTCACGGGCGTCATCGAGGACAGTCTCATCGCCGCGCTGAACAAGGCCGGCGAGCAGGACAGCCTGGCCATCGACCTCGTCGAGCGCTGTTTCGGCTGGGACATCGATTTCAACACGGACCTGCGCAAGGGCGATTCCTTCCGCGTCTTCGTCGAGAAGCGGTTCCTCGACGGCCGGTTCGCCGGCTACCGCGACATCCTGGCCGCGGAGTTCACCAACGAGGGACGCGTCTACCGGGCCTTTCGCTTCACCTACCCGGATACCAAAGTTTCGGATTATTTCGACGAGACGGGCGGGTCGAGGCGGAAGGACTTCCTGCGCTCGCCGATCAAGTTCGCCCGGGTCACCTCGCGGTTCTCGTCCAGCCGCCTCCATCCGATCTACAAGATCTACCGGCCCCACTACGGCGTCGACTACGCGGCCCCGGTCGGGACGCCCGTCCAGGCCACGGCCGACGGCGAGGTGACCTTCGCCGGCCGGGAGGCGGGCTCGGGCAACGTCGTCAAGATGCGCCACAAGAACGCCTACGCCACCGCCTACCTCCACCTGAGCCGCTTCGGCCCGGGCGTCCGCAAGGGCGCCCTCCTCAAGGGCGGCGAGATCATCGGCTACGTCGGATCGACGGGCGATTCGACCGGACCCCATCTCGACTACCGCATCTATTACCACGGCGGCCCGGTCAATCCGCTCGGCCACAAGTTCAAGCCGGCCGATCCCCTGCGCAAGGAATTCCTGGAGGATTACCGGAAGGACGTGCACCGGCTCAGCGTCGCCCTGCAGCTGCCCGAGATCGTCCGGACGCTGACCGTCGCGCCCGGGCTCAGTTTTTGATCTTCCCGCCCTCGCTTGTCCCCGAGCCCTTGGTCTCCCGGCCGCCCGACGCGGTCGAGGTCCCTTCGGACTGGGCCCGTCCGGCGGACGGCCCGGGCCCGGCAGAGCCGGTCGAGCTGGAGCCGCCGGCAGAACCGCCCCCGACCGACGTGGCCGGACCGTAGCTGACCCCCTCCGAGGTCATGCGCGGCGTCAAGCCTTGGGACCGGAGCCGGTCGTGGGATGAGAGCCTGAGCTCCGGACAGCGGACCTCGTTCCGCATGCTCGAGTATTCGATGTGGACGCCGAGCTCGCGGGCCACGCGCAGGTCGGGATTCCAGTCGCGGAAGCGGGCGGGCGCGAGGCCGCCCCGTTCTCTCGCGTCGCCGGTCCCCTCCCGGCGTCCGGCTGCGGGGTTCGTGTCAACCCGGTCAACCCGGTTGTCGCGGCCGGCGCGGGCGACCGGGTTGGCCGAGGCTTCGGGGACGGCGATCATGCCCCCGCTGTGAATGGTCGCCGCTTCGGGCGCCGGGATCCGTCGCGGCGCGGCCGCCGGGCCGTCGATGCCGCGATAGATCCGGGCGGCTTCCCGCGCGGGATCCTTGACCCACAGAGGCGCCGGCTTCTCCCCATCCCCCGGGGCCCCCGGCTTCGGGACCTGGTCCCAGGTCAGGGCCTTCTCGTGGACGGACCGGGACCTGAGGTCGTCCTTGGCGACAAAGACGAGATTCTTGGGCACCTGGGCCGCGCTTTCGCGGATGGCAGGGTCGCCCTTCGCGTAGGCGTCGGCCACCCTCTTGACGAGTCCCTTGAGCTCGGGGGGGACGGGCAGCGAGCCCGCCGACGGATCTTTCAGCGCGTCCCTGCTCACGGGCTTCCGGTAGCTCACCGGAGTCGGCGTGTCGGTGGCCGTCCCGCCGCCCGAGAAGGGGGCGCCCCCCATAGGCCAGTAGTAGTCCCAGTTGCCGCGCATGTAGCGGTAACTGGAGATCCAAAAGGGATCGGAGCCGTACATGTAGGGATCGTCGATCATCCAATCGTACATGCTCCACGGCCGCCAGCTGGCATAGCCGTAGTAGAAATCCCAATCCACCCAGGCCGGAGCGAAGAGCGAGCCGGGCATCCAGAACCAGCCGCGCTTCTTGTCCCACTGCCAGATGCCGAGGTGATAGGGCACCCAGCCCCAGGGCTCCTGGGGCACCCAGAACATCTGGCCGCCGGAGTTGGACCAGAAGCCGTAGTAATACGGGCTCCAGCCCCAGGGGTAGCGCCCGTTGTCGATGTACGGGCGCCAGATATAGCCGTAGAAATCGTCCCAGAGCCATTCGCCGTAGGTGTTGCCGTAGGCCTGGGCGAAGTAGAAGACGGCCGGGGGCAGATACTGGATGGGTTTGGGGAGGGGCGTCAGGCCGTCATGGAGCTCGTCGAAATGGGCGTTGATGTCCTTGTTCCAGAGCTCGAACGCCGTATCGTCGATGGCCGCGGCCAGCTCGAACTGGTGGTCGGCGAGGACGATCAGGCGCTCGCCCTTCTTGACGGCCCGGTCGTCGAGCCGCTTCTCGTCCGGGCCGAAGAGCACGCGGGCGCTGCCGTATTTCACCTGGGTCTCGGTGGTCCCGTCGCCGGCCGCGGCGACGTAGGCGACGGAGTTATGCTTCATCTTGACGGCGGCGTTGGCCGTCAGCACCTGGAACATCTCCTTGCGCCCATATTCCTTGTACATCACGTAGATCCGCCCCTTGGCCAGGGACAGGACCGAGAGCTCCTCGAGGCTGCTCAGGCTCCGGGCCAGGATCGTCTCGACGCGGACCTCGGTCGCGAAATCGAGGCGGACGATCGTCCCGGTGTCGAACTGGATCTCGCAGCGCCGGTCGCCGGACGTCCGGATCGTGTCGCCGGGACCGATGGGCAGGTTGAGGACGCCCGGCTCGGGTTCCGCGCTCCCCTCCCGCCGGACGGTCGGGCCCGAGCCTTCCGGCGCCTCTTCGACGAAGCTGATGTGGCCGAAATAGAAATCCTTCGGGCCGTTGAAGACCTTGTAATGCTCGGCGGCTCCCAGACCGGCCGCGGCAACCAGGAAGACCGCCCCGATAACCGCCTGCCGAATGCCCCCGTTTTTCATGGCCTTTCTCCCGTCTCCGGACGATTGACATCATTATACTAGCATTTTTCATGCCAAAGAGCCCGCCTGATGATCAGGGACAGGCCGCCCGGGACTGTCCCCGGCCGAGGACGACCGCCCGGAAAATGGGGACGTCATGTCCCCATGCATTGACAATCCCCGACGACGGCCCCTACAATGGCCCCTGAAGGCCAAGCCGCCGATGGGACATCCGAAGTACCGCAATCCGTTCCCGACCGTCGACATCATCATCGAGGTCATGGACGGCCGGCGGCGCCGCGGCGTCGTCCTCATCGAACGCAGGAACCCGCCGCCCGGCTGGGCGCTGCCGGGAGGCTTCGTCGATTACGGCGAGACGCTCGAAGCCGCCGCCGTCCGCGAGGCCCGCGAAGAGACCTCTCTCGACGTCGAACTCATCGGGCAGCTGGGCGCATACTCGGACCCCTCGCGGGACCCGCGCTTCCACACGATCTCGACGGTCTTCCTGGCCCGGGCCAAGGGTGATCCCAGAGGGGCTGACGACGCCAAGAGGGCCATCGTCTTCGATCCCCGCGACCGGAGCCTGCCTCTGGCCTTCGACCATCGGAAGATCCTCGACGACTATCTCGGATCCGGGAAAGGGACCAGGCCATGTCCGACCACGATGACCGCCGTCCGCCGCAGGACGAAGACCTTGTCGAGGTCACCCGCGTCCTCGGCCCGTTCGAAGCGGACCTGATCAAGAACTTCCTCGAAAGTCACGGCATCGTCTCCGTCATCCGCGGCCGCACGGCCCCGTTCGTCTATCCCTTGACCGTCGACGGGATGGCCGAGTTCAAGGTCCTCGTCCAAAAGACGGACCTCGAAAAGGCCCGCGATCTCGTCGTCGCGAGGCCCGCTCCGGACGACCCGGTCATCGCGGACAACCCGGTTGCCGCGGACGACGAGAAAGGGCCGGAAAAGCCGGCCTAGCGCTCTTCCGCCGGAACCGCCTCAACCGCTGGTATCCCGCCTCCGTTTTCGGCCCGCTTTTTGGGGTCCCCGGTTTTCTATTTTTTTGGGTTTTTTTTGCTTGACAAGCCCCGTTTTTCCTCATATATTTGGGACGAAACGGGACAAATCGGGACGCATCAATAATGGCCAACGTTCTCATCGGCAGTTATACCGCCCGCCTCGACGCCAGCGGGCGCATCAAGATCCCGGAAAAATTCCGCGAAGCGATCGAGCAGGTCTACGGCAAAGACCTCTTCGTGACCTCCCTCTCCGACGACTCCATCAAGATCTATCCGCTCAGCGTCTGGCTGTCCATGACCGATCTCACCTCCGAGGGCGCCGTCCACCTCCGGCCGGACGTCCGCAAGTTCATGCTCCGCGTCAACCGGAACGGCTCGCGGCACGAGCTCGACTCCAAAGGCCGGGTCCTGATCAGCCAGGCCCTGCGCGAGAAAGCCAAGCTGCACGATGAGGTCGAGGTCCTCGGCCTGTCCAACCACCTGGAGATCTGGAACAAGGACGTTCTCGACGGAACTCTCGAGGAGAAACCGCTCTCGGACGAGGATTTCGAGAGCATCGCCCGCCTCATCCCTCGAGGAAAGCCGGAATGACGGAGAACGGACACCGCCCGGTCCTGCCCGCCGAAGTCATCGAATTTCTTGACCCGGGGCGGGCGGGCGTCTACATCGACTGCACCCTGGGGCTGGCCGGCCACGCCTCGCTCATCCTGGCGAAGAATCCCCGGGCCCGCCTGATCGGCCTGGACCGCGACGGCAGCTCCCTGGAGATCGCCCGCGAGCGGCTCAAGCCGTTCGCCAAGCGGGTCACGCTCTATCAGGCCGATTTCAAGGACCTGGCCGGGCTCGACCTCCCGTTCGAAAAGGTCCGGGGCATTCTCGTCGACCTGGGCATCTCCTCCTTTCAGCTCGATACCCCCGAGCGGGGTTTCAGCTACATGCACGAAGGGCCGCTCGATATGCGCGTCGACCAGCGCCTGAAGACCACGGCCGCGAAGGTCCTCCACACCTACCCGGAACAGCGGCTGGCCGAGATGTTCGCCCGTTACGGCGAGCTCGCCCAGACCCGCCGGCTGGCCCGGGAGATCGTCCACCTGCGCAAGCTCGGCCGGCTCGAAATGACGGGCGACCTTCGGGTCCTCATCGAACGGATCTACCGGTGGCGGCCGCAGAAAGGGCGCATCCATCCCGCGGCCAAGGCCTTCCAGGCCCTCCGCATCGAGGTCAACCAGGAGCTCGAGGGCCTCTCGGATTTCATCGACGCGACGGCCCGCCGGGCCGCGAAAGGCACGCGGTTCGTCCTCATCTCCTTCCACTCGCTCGAGGACCGCATCGTCAAGCGGGCCTTCCACGCCCTGGCCGCGCCCGAGGACGGCACACCCTTCCTCGCGGTCCTGACGCGCAAGCCGGTCATGGCCTCGGAGGCCGAGGTGGCCGAGAATTCCCGGGCCCGTTCGGCCAAGCTGCGGGCCGCGGAGAGGCTGTGATGGTTCGCCGCAAGTGGAGCCTGAAAGGCATCGCCCTGGGCGCGGCCTTCGCCGGTGCGGCCATCGGCATCCTGACGTTCTACGTCTGGTACCAGACCGAGTCGGTCAAGCTCGGCCTGGATATCGGCAAGGGCGAGCAGAGGATCCGCGAGCTCGAGGTAACGATCGAAGCCCTCAAGCTTCGACGGGCCGAGCTGCTCGATCCGGCCCGGGTCGAGAGGATCGCCCGGGACAAGCTCGGGCTCGTCGATCCCGTCGACGACGACGTCATCTTCCTGAAGCTGGACGCCCCCCGTTGAGGCACCGACCGTGAGGACCTTCTACGAGAACGACATCCGCCGGCGGGTCAAGGTCCTGTCCTTCCTGCTGGCCGGCTGGGGCGCGCTCGTCGCTCTGCGGCTCGTCCAGATCCAGGTCCTCGGCCACGGCCGGGCCAAGGCGGCCGTCCGGCGGCAGACGCAGGCCGAGGTCAAGGTCGAGCCCCGGCGCGGCCGCATCCTCGACCGCAACGGTGAGATCCTGGCCTGCAGCCTGCCCGCCCCGTCCGTCGCCGTCCGCCACCTCGACAACGAGACGCCCGCGGAGGAGCGCGACAAGGTCCTCGCGCTCAAGCGCGCACTCGACCTCTCCGACGGCGATGCGTCCCGCATCCTCAGCCGCCTGCGGGACGGCGCCTCGTACACCTACGTGAAGAGCCGGATCCCCGAGCCCGACGCCGCACGGGTCGCGGCCCTCAAGCTCCCCGGCGTCGAGATCGAGCCGGGAACGAAGCGTCAATACCCTCACGGCCCCCTGGCCGCCCACGTCGTCGGCGGGATGAGCCCGGACGGCGAGAACCGGACGGGCGTCGAATCCCGCTATCATGACGTCCTGAAGGGCGAGGAGGGCAGCCAGCTCACCTACGAGGTCCGCGGCGGCCGCGACTACCAGACCCAGGTCCTGAGATCACCCGTGCCCGGCCGGGACCTGACCCTGACGATCGACGCGACCATCCAGTACATCGCCGAGAAGGAGCTGGGCCGGGCTATCGTCGAGCACGCCGCGGATTGGGGCTCGGTCATCATCATGGACACCGGCTCGGGCGAGATCCTGGCCCTGGCCAATTGGCCGACCTACGACCTCAACAAGTACCCGTACCCTCAGGAGGCCTGGATGAACCGGGCCGTCCAGGCCAGCTACGAGCCGGGCTCGACATTCAAGATCGTCACGGCCGCCGCGGCCTGGGAGCGGAACCGGGTCGGGTCTTCCGAGCTCTTCGATTGTTCGGCCGGCTTCATCAGGGTCGGCGGCACGGTCATCACCGACCATGAGCGTTTCGGCATCCTCAGCTTCCCTCAGGTCCTGATCCGCTCCTCCAACGTCGGCACCGTCCAATTCGCCCAGCGACTCAGCATCCCGGAATACCACGGGACGATCAAGGCCTTCGGCTTCGGGCAGCGGACGGGGATCGACCTGCCCCGGGAGGCCTCAGGATCGGTCAAACCGCCGGACAAATGGAACAAGAAGAACACCCTTCCGCACATCGCCATCGGCTACGAGATCATGGTCACGTCCATCCAGACGCTCGTGGCCATGAATTCTTTCGCCACCGGCGGCCTCCTCGTCCGGCCCCGCGTCGTCAAGGACGCGGCCCAGGCCGGGGCGGGACCGGCGGCCGAGGACGGCGACGGTCCGGTCCGCGTCATCAGCGAGAAGACCGCCAGGGAGCTGGTCGACCGGATCTTCACCGGCGTCGTCGAAGAAGGCACGGCCAAGGACGGCCGCCTCGACGGCTTCGGGGCGGCCGGCAAGACCGGCACGGCCCAGAAGTACGACGACGCTCTCAAGGCCTACGTCAAGAAATACACGGCGTCCTTCGTCGGGTTCACCCCGCTCGACGAACCGCGCATCTCCGTCATCGTCGTCCTCGATGAGCCCAAGGAGCTCTATTACGGCGGCCAGGCCTGCGCGCCGGTGTTCCGGGACATCGCCAGGCAGGTCCTGCGATACCTCCGCGTCCCGCCGGAGCGGGCCTTGCCGCCCCGCGTGCTGACGGCCGGGCTCGGGAAAGAGAAAACGCCGTGACGCTCAAGGACGTCCTCCAGGGGATCCCGGTCGTCGCCGCCGGCGGCGCGATGACGGAGGAGATCGCCGGCATCGCCTTCAACTCCAAGGCGGTCCGGCCCGGCTTCCTCTTCGCGGCCCTGCCCGGCGCGGCCCGCAACGGCCTGGACTTCGTGGCCGAAGCCCTGGCCAACGGCGCCGTGGCCGTCCTGTCCTCGTGGCCGAAGCCGCCGGCCGTCGACACCGCCTGGGTCCAGGTGGCCGACGCCCGCGAAGCCCTGGCCCTGGCCGCCGCGAACTTCTACGGCCATCCCTCGGACCGGATGAAGGTGGTCGGCGTCACCGGGACCAAGGGCAAGACGACCACGACCTTCATCCTCGAGGAGATCCTGCGGGCGGCCGGCGCGGCCCCGGGGCTCATCGGGACGATCGAATACCGCCGCCCCGGCTGGACCGAGGCCGCGCCGCGGACGACCCCGGAATCCTCCGACCTGCAAGCCCTCCTCCGGGATTTCCTCGATGCCGGCGTCAGCCACTGCGTCATGGAGGTCTCCTCCCACGCCCTGGAGCAGAAGCGGGTCTGGGGCGTCAGCTACGACGTCGCCGTCTTCACCAATCTCAGCGGCGAGCACATGGACTACCACCCCAGCATGGAGGCCTATTTCGAGGCCAAGAGGAAGCTATTCTTCCTCAACCACAAGAAGAGCGCGGCGGTGGTCAATTGGGACGACCCGTGGGGCCAGAAGCTCGTCGCCGAGCTGCCCATGGCGACCGTCACCTTCGGCCTCGAGCCCGCGGCCATCGTCCGGGCCCTCAAATACATTCCCTCCGAGAACGGCATCGACGTCCAGGTCACCTACCCCGGCGGGACGATGCGGGTCCAATCGGCGCTGGTCGGCCGTCACAACCTCTACAACCTCCTGGCGGCCGTCGGCGCCGCGCTGGCCCTGTCCGTCCCCCCGGCCGACATCGTCAAGGGCATCGCCGCCCTCAAGGGCGTGCCGGGGCGCTTCGAGCGCGTCCCCAACCGCCGCGGCATCCTCGTCGTCGTCGACTACGCCCACACGGACAACGCCCTGGAGAACCTGCTCATGACCGCCCGCGAGTTCAAGCCGCGCCGGGTCATCCTCGTCTTCGGTGCCGGCGGCGACCGCGACCGGGACAAGCGCGAGCGCATGGGCCGGGTCGCCGCCCGCCTGGCCGATTGGACGGTGCTGACCTCGGACAACCCCCGCAGCGAGGACCCGGCGGAGATCATCGCCGCGATCGAGCGCGGCTTCACCAAAGAGGCCGTCCGGGCCTACGAGGTCGAGCCCGACCGCCGGAAAGCCATCGTCCGGGCCCTGGCCACGGCCAACAAGGGCGACATCGTCCTCGTCGCCGGCAAGGGCCACGAGAACTACCAGATCTTCAGGGACCGGACCGTTCACTTCAGCGACGTCGAGGTCGTCGAAGAGACGCTCCGCGGCACGGAGGGTTCCTGACCATGGCCGAATGGAGGCTCGAGGAGATCGCCCGGGCCGCCGGCGGCACGGTCCTCCAAGGTCCGCCCGCGCGGAGCTTCGGCAGCTACGGCCTCGATTCGCGGACGATCGCCCCGGGTGGCCTGTTCTTCGCCATCCCCGGCCGGCGCGACGGACACGATTTCGTCGCCGCCGCGGCCGGGCGCGGCGCCGCCGGTGCCGTCGTCAGCCGGCCGGTCGCGGTCGCCGATCCGGCCTTCGGCCTCGTCCTGGTCCGGGACACGGTGGAGGCTCTCCAGGCCCTGGCCCGCGAGGTCCTGGTCCGCCGGCCGGTCAAGGTCGTCGGCGTGACCGGCAGCGTCGGCAAGACGACGACCAAGGAGTTCACGGCCGCGCTCCTGGCTTCCCGGTTCCGGGTCCTCCGGTCCGAGGGGAACTACAACAACACCCTCGGCCTGGCCTTGTCGCTCCTCCGGCTCGATCCGGCCGACGAGGCGGCCGTCCTCGAGATGGGCATGAGCGCGCCCGGCGAGATCCGGGCCCTCACCCGCGTCGCCCCGCCCGACGTCGCCGTGATCACCAACATCAGCCCCGTCCATCTCCAGTTCTTCGCCGGCCTGGAGGAGATCGCCCTGGCCAAGAAAGAGATCCTCGACGGGGCCAAGCCCGGCGCGACGGCCGTCGTCAACGGCGATGACCCGCTCGTCGAAAAGATCGCCCGGGATTTCGCCGGCCGCAGGCTGACCTTCGGCCGGGGGGCGGCCTGCGACGTCCGGGCCGAAGGCCTCGTGTCGAAGGGCTACGCCGGCTTCGAATTCGTCCTCCGCTACGGGACCGAATCGGGCCCCGTCGCCTTCCCCTGCGTCAACGAGGCCGCGGTGGCGAACCTCCTGGCCGCCGCGGCCGTCTGCCTGTCCTTCGGGCTGCCGTTCGACGCGATCCGACCGGCCATCCGGGCCCTGAGGCCCTTCGCGATGCGGGGCACGGTGGTCGAAGCGGGTCACGGCGTCCGCATCTACGACGATTCCTACAACTCGAATCCCCGCGCCCTCGAGGCCGCGCTGAAGAGCCTGGCCGGGCTGCCGGCCCCGCGCCGGGTCGCGGTGCTGGCCGACATGCTCGAGCTCGGCCAGGGCGAATCCGCCTTCCACCGCCGGGCCGGCGAGACCGCGGCCCGGTCGGGCTGGAACGTTCTCGTCACCGTCGGTCCGCTGGCCGCGCACATCGCCGCAGGCGCGGCCGCGGCCGGACTGGACCCCGCCGCGATCCACGTCTTCGCCGATTCGGACGCCGCCGCGGCGGCCATCGCCGGGATCGTCCGCGACGGCGACCTGGTCCTGGTCAAGGGCTCGCGCGGCATGAGATCCGAGAAGGTCGTCGAGGCCCTCCGGGCTCGAGGAAAGGAGTAGGCCGTGCTGTACTGGCTGCTCGTCCCGCTCAGCGGCAAGATCTTCCTGTTCAACGTCTTCCGCTACATCACCGTGCGCACGGCGGCGGCCGGCATCACGGCGCTCCTCCTGAGCTTCCTCCTCGGCCCCCCGGTCATCCGGCTCCTCCAGCGGCGCCAGATCGGCCAGGAGATCCGGGCCGACGGCCCGAAGGCCCATTACGCCAAGAAGGGGACGCCGTCCATGGGCGGCCTCCTGATCATCCTCTGCACCGTCGTCCCCACGCTCCTGTGGGGCGACCTCGCCAACCTCTACGTCTGGGTCGCCATCCTGTCCATGATCCTGTTCGGCCTGGTCGGGCTCATCGACGACGTGCTCAAGGTCCGGCGGAAACAGTCCCTGGGGCTCCGGCCCTGGCAGAAGATGGCCCTCCAGATCGGCCTGGCGACGGCCGTCGGGCTGGTCTTCATCTGGCTGGGTTCCCACGACAATTTCAGCCTGAACCTGGTGTTCCCGTTCTTCAAGAAATGGCTCCCCTATCTCGGCTGGTTCTACCTGCCCTGGATCGTTTTCATCCTGGTGGGGTCGTCCAACGCCGTCAATCTCGCCGACGGACTGGACGGCCTGGCCATCGGCCTGACCCTGATCAGCGCCGCGGCCCTGACCGCGCTCGTCTACATCGCCGGCAACGCCAAGTGGTCCATGTACCTCGGCATCCCCCGCGTGCCCCTGTCCGCCGAGCTGACCATCTTCGCCGGGGCGCTGGCCGGGGCCTGCCTCGGCTTTCTCTGGTTCAATTGCCACCCGGCCCAGGTCTTCATGGGGGACGTCGGAGCCCTGTCGCTCGGCGGGACCATGGCCGTCATCGCCCTGCTCATCAAGCAGGAGTTCCTGCTCTTCACGGTGGCGGGTGTGTTCATCCTGGAAGCCCTCTCGGTGCTCATCCAGGTCAGCTACTTCAAGCTGAGCGGGGGCAAGCGTGTCTTCAAGATGGCCCCGCTCCACCACCACTTCGAGCTCTCCGGCTGGCCGGAGGGCCGGGTGGTCATCCGGTTCTGGATCCTGGGCATCATCTTCGCCCTCTTCAGCCTCTCGACCCTGAAATTGAGATAGACATGGAACTTCGCGGCCGGAGCGTCCTCATCGTCGGCTTCGAGCGGACCGGCGAGGCACTCTGCCGTTTTCTCCTCGACCGCGGCGCCCGGGTCACCGTCAGCGACAAGAAGCCGGCCGAGGCCTTCGGATCCAAGCTCGGCCCGTTCCTCGACCGCGGCGTCGTCTTCGAGACGGGCGGCCACCGGCCGGAGACGTTCCTCGCGGCCGACCTCATCGTCCCCAGCCCGGGCGTCCCGCCCATCGCCGAGATCCTGGCCGCCCGCGACAGGGGCGTCCCGGTCCTCGCGGAGATCGAGCTGGCCGGCCTGTTCCTCAAGGGCCGGATCGTCGCGATCACCGGCTCCAACGGCAAGTCGACCACGACCACCCTCGTCCACGAGATCCTCCGGGACGCCGGCCTCCGGGCCCGCCTGGCCGGCAACATCGGCACCCCGCTCGTCTCCTTCGTCGACAGGAGCCGCGACGACGACGTCTACGTCACCGAGATCTCGAGCTTCCAGCTCGAATACACCGAGCGCTTCACCCCGGCCGTCGCCGCGCTCCTCAACGTCTCCGAGAACCACATCGACTGGCACGGCACGTTCGACCGCTACTTCGCGGCCAAGACCAAGCTCATCCTGCGCATGGGGCCGGACGGCCGGGCCGTGCTCAACCGCGACGACGCCCGCGTCTGGGGCCTTCGCGCCGAAGCGCGGGCCCGGGTCTACGGCTTCAGCCGCAAGCACCGCCTGGCCCGGGGCGCCTGTCTCGAGGACGGCTGGGTCGTCCTCCGCGACGGCGCATCCGAGAAGGTCGTTCCGGCCGCCCGGATCGCCCTGCCGGGCGCCCACAATCTGGAGAACGTCCTGGCCGCCGCGATGATCGCCCGCCTGCTGGGCGTTGCCCCCGCCTCGATCCGCCGGTCGGTCCTGGCCTTCCGCGGCCTCGAGCACCGGCTCGAAGAGGTCCTCACGGTCCGAGGCGTCCGCTTCGTCAACGACTCGAAGGCGACGACCGTCGACGCCACCCTCAAGGCCCTGGCCAGCTTCGACCGTCCGGTCGTCCTCATCCTGGGCGGCCGCGGCAAGGGCGGGGATTTCTCGCCCCTGCGCGCCGCGGTCCGGAAGCGGGCCCGCGCGGTCGTGCTCGTCGGCGAGGCCGCGGACAAGATCGAGAAGGCCCTCGGCGGCGCCGCGCCCGTCGTCCGGGCCCCGGACTACCGCGCGGTCGTCCGGACCGCCTTCGGGCTGGCCGCCCGGGGCGACATCGTCCTCCTGGCTCCGGCCTGCACGAGCTGGGACATGTTCAGGAACTTCGAGGAACGCGGCCGGACCTTCAAGCGGGAGGTCCGTCTCCTCGCCGCCGGCCTGCGGCGCAAGGGAGCCCGGGGATGAGCGCCCGACACCGGCTCTCGTTCGACGTGCCGCTCCTCGCGGTCACGGTCATGCTGGTCGTCCTCGGCGTCTTCTTCGTCTTCAGCTCGTCGAGCTTCATGGCCCGCGAGAAATACGACCAGTCGTTCCACTTCATGATCCAGCAGGTCGTCGGCGCGCTGGCCGGGCTCGCCCTCATCGCCTTCCTGACCTCGGTCAAGAAGCCCTTCTTCCTGCAGCCCGGCTTCGTCTACGGGCTCCTCGGCCTGACCGTCTTCCTGCTCCTCCTCTGCCTGGCCATGCCCAGCGTCGCCCACACCAACCGATGGGTCATCCTCTTCGGCGTGCGCTTCCAGCCCTCGGAGCTGGCCAAGATCAGCCTCATCCTCTTCCTGGCCACTTACGCCGAGGCGAAGAAGGACACCATCAACGAGATCAAAACGCTGGCCGTGCCCGTGGCCGTGCTCATCGTCGCCATCGTCCTCGTCCTCCTCGAACCGGACTTCGGCACGGCCGTCCTGCTGGCCGCTCTGGCCGCGATGGTCCTCTTCATCGGCGGCGTCAAGCTCCGCTTCCTCGCCGCCGCCGGTCTGCTGGCCCTGGCCCTGTTCGGCTTCTATCTCGTCCAGGCCGACTATCGGGTCAAGCGGATCCAGGGGTTCCTCGCCGCAGACAAGGACGTCTTGGGGGCCGGCTACCAGGTCGAGCAGTCCAAGCTGGCTTTCGGCACGGGCGGGCTCGTCGGGGCGGGCCTCGGCCAGTCCACGCAGAAGCTCAACTTCCTGCCGTTCGCCCACACGGATTTCATCTTCGCCATCCTGGGCGAGGAGACCGGGCTCCTCGGGACCCTCTTGACCCTCGGCCTGTACCTCTTCTTCCTCTGGCGGGGGCTGAAGATCTCCCTGACCGCGCCCAGTCCCAGCTACAAGATGATCGCCGCGGGCGTCACGCTGGCCATCGTCGCCCAAGCCCTCATGAACATGTCCATCGTCCTCGGTCTCGGACCGGCCAAGGGAACGCCCCTGCCTCTCCTGTCCTACGGCCGGTCCTCGCTCATCTGCACGCTGGCCGCCGTGGGCCTCCTCCTTCACATCAGCCAGAAGCGGAGCGACACGTGGGGACAGGTGAAGATATGAGAAGGTCTGCCGTCATCATCAGCGGCGGCGGGACCGGGGGCCACCTCTACCCGGCCCTCGTCGTCGGCCGGAAGCTCCTCGAGCTGGCGCCGGAGATCGCGCTGACCTACGTCGGGACCCGGCGCGAGGTCGAAGGCCGCATCATGGCCGACCACGGCGTCCGCTTCATCCCCATGCGCATCGAGGGCCTGAAGGGTCGCGGCCTCAAGAGCCTGCGCGGCCTCGTCGTCCTCCCGCTCGCCTTCGTCCACTCGCTCGGGATCCTCGTCCGCACCCGGCCCGCGCTCGTCGTGGGCGTCGGCGGCTACAGCTCCGGCCCCATCGTCCTGCTCGCGTCGTGGTTCCGCGTCCCGACCGTCATCCTGGAGCAGAACGCCCGGCCGGGATTCACCAACCGCCTGCTGGCCCGGTTCGTGCGCAAAGCCGTCGTGGCCTTCCCCTCGACCCTGCCGGCCTTCCGGGGCAAGGGCGTCGCCCTCGGCAATCCCGTCCGCGAAGCGTTCTACGGCTTGCCGGCGAAAAAGCGCGGCCCGTCGCTCGACGTCCTGGTCTTCGGCGGCAGCCAGGGCTCCCATTTCCTCAACACCAGGATCGTCGAAGCCCTGCCGCGGCTCGCCTCCGCCAAGGACCGGCTGCGGCTCACCCACCAGACCGGCGTCGACGATCTGGCCGAGGTCGCCGCGGCCTACCGGGCCGGCGGCTTCGACCGGGCCGAAGTGGCCGCCTATCTGCCCGACATGCCCGCCTACTTCGGCCGGGCCGACCTGGTCGTCTGCCGGGCCGGGGCGACGACGCTGGCCGAGCTCATCGCGGCCCGCAAGGCCGCCCTCCTCGTCCCCTTCGCCGGGGCGGCCGACGATCACCAGACCGCCAACGCCCGCGAGCTCGCGGCGGTCGGGGGGGCCGTGGTCCTGGCCGAAGCCGAAGCCTCCGCGGAGGCGCTGGCCGCGCGCATCCTCCGCTTCCTCGACCACCCCGAAGAGCTCGACGCCCTGGAGCGGAACGCGGCCGCGCTCCAGGCCGAGGACCCGGCCGGCCGGATCGCCGCGCTCTGCCTGTCCCTGATGACGCACGCCCCCAAGGAGTCCTTCGCGTGACCAAGAAAGGCTACCGCAAGCTCAATCACATCCACATGGTCGGCATCGGCGGCACGGGCATGAACGGCATCGCCGAGGTCCTGCTCAACCTGGGCTACAAGGTCTCCGGATCCGACCTCCAGGAGAACGACGCCACCCGCCGCCTCCGGCGCCTCGGGGCCGAGATCGCCATCGGCCACCGGGCCGAGAACCTCGAGAACGCCGACGTCGTCGTCATCTCTTCGGCCGTCCGCGAGGACAACGTCGAGGTCGAGAAGGCCCGGGCCAGCCTCATCCCGGTCATCCCCCGGGCCGAGATGCTGGCCGAGCTCATGCGGATGAAGTACGGCATCGCCGTGGCCGGCTCGCACGGCAAGACGACGACGACCAGCATGACCGCCCTCGTGCTCGAGGCCGGCGGCTTCGATCCGACCATCATCGTCGGCGGCCGGCTGAACACGATCGGGGCCAACGCCAAGCTCGGCGCCGGGGACTTCATCGTCGCCGAGGCCGACGAGAGCGACCGCTCCTTCCTCTGTCTCTCCCCCTTCATCGCCGTGCTGACCAACATCGACGACGAGCACCTCGACCAGTACCAGGGCGTCGACGACCTCAAGACCACGTTCATCAATTTCGCCAACAAGGTCCCCTTCTACTGCCCGGTCATCCTCTGTCTCGACGA
This sequence comes from Candidatus Aminicenantota bacterium, assembly GCA_963754085.1. Classification (GTDB taxonomy): domain Bacteria; phylum Acidobacteriota; class Aminicenantia; order Aminicenantales; family Saccharicenantaceae; genus RBG-16-66-30. Next base: position 187,862 of record CAVWFA010000003.1, read on the forward strand.
TCCCAATCTCCAGAGCATCATCCCGCAGATCGAGCGCCGGGTCATCACCTACGGCTTCTCGGCCCAGTCGGACCTGACCGCCCGGGACTTCGCCTTCGACGAGTTCCGGAGCGCGTCGGTCCTCCTCCACAAGGGCCGGAAGCTGGGCGCGCTGAAGCTCCAGGTCCCCGGCATGCACAACATCCTCAACGCCATGGCCGCGACCGCCGTCGGCCTCGACCTGGATATCGCGCCCAAGACCATCCTCGACGCCCTGGCCGGCTACACCGGGACGGGCCGGCGCTTCGAGCTCCGCAAGATCGTCGACGACATCATGATCGTCGAGGACTACGCCCACCACCCGACCGAGATCAAGGCGACGCTCGAGGCGGCCAAGAGGGGCTGGCCCCGCCGCGTCGTGGCCGTCTTCCAGCCGCATCGCTACACCCGCCTGTCCAAGCTGATGACGGCCTTCGCCACCGCCTTCAACCAGGCCGACGTGCTGGTGCTGACGGAGATCTACCCGGCCGGCGAGGATCCCATTCCCGGCGTCACCGGACGGGCCCTCCATGAGGAGGTCCGCCAGTTCGGCCACAAGCAGGTCTATTTCGAACCCGACCTGAAGAGGATCGGCGCGCTCCTCCGGACCATCCTCGTTCCCGGCGACCTGGTCCTCGTCCTGGGGGCCGGCAACGTCAACAGGACCATCCCCGACATCATCGCGGAGCTGGAGGCGAAAGGCTGACATGGCGACCGTGATCGGCGACCTGGGACGGGAGAGGAAGCCGCCTCTCTTCGCCCGCCGCCCGTTGCTCCGGCCGGGCGACAAGGCCCTGGTCCTCCGGAAGAACAGGCGCCGGCGCGCCTTCGGGCCCCGGCACGTGCTGGCCCTGCTGGCGCTCCAGGCCTTGTTCTTCGCCGGCGTCCGCGAGGCCGCCCTCTTCGTCATCACCTGGGACGAGCTGGCCATCCGCAAGGTCCAGATCGTCTGCGCCAAAGACAGCCTGCGGCGGACGCTCGAGACCTACTACGCCGTGCCGCGCCTGGGCAACATCCTCCTCTGCGACCTCGAGGCCGTGCGGGCTCAGGTCCGGCGGCTGGCCTGGGTCAAGGACGCCAGTGTCCAGAAGATCTTCCCTTCGACGCTTCGCATCACGGTCGTCGAGCGGGCGCCCTTCGCCCTGCTCGAGCGGAACGGCCTGGGCCTGGCGGACGATGAGGGGCACGTCCTCGAGCCGGTTGATTCTCTCGATGAATACAAGCTGCCGGTCGTCTCCGACGAGACCGGCTTCGCCTCCGGATTCACCGACAAGTGGGACGCCGCCCGCCGCTGTTTCCGGAGCCTGCCCCCGGCCGAGAAGGACCGGCTCCTCGGCCTCCGCTGCAGCGACTACGGGACGCTCGAGCTGGCCTTCAAGGACGATCCCGTGAGGATCGTGGTGGGCACGACGGCGCCGGCGGACGAGCTGGCCGTGTTCCGGGCCCGGCGGGCCGGGTGGGAGGGCCGTTTCGGCCCGCTCGCGCTCGCCAACCTGAGCTTCGGCGGCCGGGTCTACCTGACGCCCGCCGCGCCGGCCGAAGACGACTCCGCCCAACCCGAAAAAGGAGACTGAGCCATGCCCAAGAACAACTACATCGTCGGCTTCGACATCGGGACGCGCAAGGTCGTGGCCGTCATCGGCGAGGTCACCGAGGAGCGCAAGATCGAGATCATCGGCATCGGCACGGCCGACTCCCACGGCCTGCGCAAGGGCGTCGTCGTCGACCTCGACGCCACGACCAAGGCCATCAAGAAGGCCCAGGAAGAGGCCGAGCTCATGGCCGGCGTCGAGGTCGACTCGGCCTTCTTCGGCATCTCCGGGGCCCACATCAAGAGCTTCAACAGCCGCGGCGTCGTCGCCGTCTCGGGCAAGAACCGGGAGATCACCCGGGAGGACGTGCGGCGCGTCGTCGACCAGTCCAAGGCCATCCCCATTCCCCCCGACCGGGACATCATCCACATCATCCCCCAGGAGTTCATCGTCGACGACCAGGACGGCATCAAGGACCCGGTCGGCATGAGCGGCATCAAGCTCGAGGTCAACGTCCACATCATCACGGCCGCCCTGACCTCCCTCCAGAACCTCAGGAGCTGCGTCGAGCGGGCCGGCATCGGCGTCGAGGAGATCGTCCTCAACCAGATCGCCACGGCCCAGTCCGTCCTGACCCAGGACGAGCGCGAGCTCGGCGTCGGCCAGATCGACATCGGGGCCGGCACGACCGAGGTGGCCATCTACGAGCGCGGCAGCCTCTGGTACACGGCGACCATCCCCATCGGCGGCGACAACTTCACCAACGACATCGCCGTCGGCCTGCGCACGCCCATCCCCGAGGCCGAGCGGATCAAGAAGAAGTTCGGCTGCATCGCCGGGCCGCCCGTCGAGGACCAGGAGACGATCGAGGTGCCCTCGGTCGGCAAGGGCCGCAAGCCCCGGGTCCTGTCGCGCCAGCTCCTGGCCGACATCATCCAGCCCCGGGCCGAGGAGATCTTCCGTCTCGTCGATTCCGACATCAAGCGCATGGGCTACGACAAGTCGCTGAACTCCGGCGTCGTGCTGACCGGCGGCACGGCCCTCCTCGAGGGACTCGAAGAGGTGGCCGAGGAGATCTTCGACCTGCCGGTCCGCCGCGGAGATCCGGGCGGCGTCGGCGGCCTGGTCGACCGGGTCTCGACCCCCGACTTCGCCACGGCCGTAGGGCTCATCCTCTACGGTTTTCACATCTGGCAGGATCGCGGTCTGGCCAAAGACCGGAAAAAGGGCGCTTTCGCCAGGTTCAAAGACTGGTTCAGGGAAGGATAAGGAGGAACTCATGAGCGAAGATTCCAGCCGGCTGAAATTCCACCTGGTCGAGGACCACGTCGGGGCCAAGATCAAGGTCATCGGCCTCGGCGGCGGCGGGGGCAACGCCGTCAACCGGATGATCGAGCACGGCGTCCAGGGCGTCGAGTTCATCGCCGTCAATACCGATCTCCAGGCCCTCAACAGCAACCGGGCCCGGATGAAGGTCACCATCGGCCAGCAGCTGACCAAGGGCCTCGGCTCCGGCGGCCGGCCCGAGACCGGGCGCCAGGCGGCCATGGAGGACACGGAGAAGCTCCTCGAGCTCCTCCAAGGCGCCGACATGGTCTTCCTGACGACGGGCCTCGGCGGCGGCACGGGCACGGGCGCGACCCCGATCATCGCCAACATCGCCGCCGAGCTCGACATCCTCGTCATCGCCATCGTCACCCTGCCCTTCGGATTCGAGGGCCGGGTCCGGATGCGGCAGGCCCAGGAAGGGCTCAAGGAGCTCAAGTCGGCCGTGGACACGGTCATCGCCATCCCCAACGAGCGGCTCCTGCAGACGGTCAACCTCAACACCTCGGTCCAGGACGCCTTCCGTCTGGCCGACGACATCCTCCGCCAGGCCGCCCAGGGCATCTCCGACCTCATCACGAAGCCGGGCCTCATCAACCTCGATTTCGCCGACGTCAAGTCGGTCATGAAGGGCATGGGCATGGCCTTCATGGGCACGGGCCTGGCTTCGGGCGAGGGCCGGGCCCTCGAAGCGGCCGAGAAGGCCATCTCCTCCCCGCTCCTCATCGACACCTCGATCGAGGGCGCCCACGGCGTCCTCATCAATATCACGGGCGGCCGGACGATGACTCTGCACGAGGTCTCCAAGGCCTCCCAGCTCATCCACAGCCTGGCCGACCCGGACGCCAACATCATCTTCGGCACGGTCATCGACGAGAGCATGAAGGACACGGTCAAGGTCACGGTCATCGCCACCGGCTTCGACCAGCCGGTCGAGAAGATCGCGGCCGCGCCGACGCCGGTGCCGGTCGCGTCCGCCGACCCCGCCGCACGCCCGGCCCGCAAGACGCCGCCCCCCTTCCCCGTCCAGGCGCAGACCCCGCCCTACCTCTTCGAGGGCCGCGGCAACGGAGGCCCCGTCTGGGAGCCGTCCGCGTCCTGCGACAAGCAATGGGAGCCCTTCGAGACGCCGGCCTTCATCCGCCGGACCAAGCACTCGACGTTGAGGAAGACGCCCCATGAGATCAGCTGATCTCGTCGTCGCCGGCTGCCGCGAGCTCGTGACCTGCGCCGGGCCCCTGCCCCGGCGCGGCCGGGCCATGCGGCAGATCGGCGCCGTCGAGAACGGCTGGGTGGCCTCGTTCAAGGGCATCATCACCTTCGCCGGGACTGAGGACGACTTCCACGCCCAGGTCGCGCCGGAGCCCGGCGCCGTGACGATGGACGCCCGGGGCCTGATGGCCATGCCCGGCTTCGTCGATGCCCATACCCATCTCCCCTTCGCGGGGGACCGGGCCCGGGAATTCGGACTGAGGATCCAGGGCTGGACCTACCAGCAGCTGGCCGAGCGGGGCATGGGCATCCAGACGACGGTCAAGGCGACCCGGGCGGCCAGCCTCGATGACCTGCTGGCCCTGTCGCTTCGGAGGCTCGATCGCATGCTCCTCTCGGGCACGACGACCGTCGAGGCCAAGAGCGGCTACGGGCTCAATCTCGAGGACGAGATCAAGCAGCTCGAGTGCCTGCGCGACCTGGCCGCCCTGCACCCCGTCGACATCGTCCCGACCTTCATGGGCGCCCACGACATTCCGCCCGAGTACCGCGAGCGCCGCGGCGAGTACGTCCGCCTGCTCGTCGACACGCTCATCCCCGAAGTGCGCGAGCGGGGCCTGGCCGAGTTCTTCGACGTCTTCTGCGAGCCGAGCGCCTTCTCGCTCGAGGAGACGCGGACGCTCGCGGCCGCGGCCAAGGCCGCCGGCTTCAAGGTCAAGATCCACGCCGACGAGTTCGTGACGCTCGGGGGCGCCGAGCTCGCGGCCGAGATCGGGGCGGCCTCGGCCGAGCATCTCATCGCCGTCTCCGACGAGGGCATCGCCCGCCTGGCGGTGAGCGGCACCGCGGCCATCCTCCTGCCCGGCGTGTCGTTCTTCCTGATGATGGACAAGAAGGCGCCGGCCCGGCGCCTCATCGACGGCGGGGCGGCCGTCGCCCTGGCCTCCGATTTCAATCCGGGGAGCTCCCACATCAACGCCATGCCGTTCATCCTCCAATTGGGGGTCTTCACCTTGGGGATGACGGTCGAGGAAGCGGTCATGGCCACGACCGGGAACGCGGCCTATGCCCTGGGACGGCACGAGTCCGTGGGCAGCCTGGAACCCGGGAAGAAGATGGATCTCCTGCTCTGCGACGTCCCGGATCACGTCTCGCTGGCTTACGAGGCCGGGCGGAACCCCGTCCGGACCGTGATCAAGAACGGCCGGATCGTCGTCGAGGACGGCCGCAGGAGCCCGCGCTGATCTCCCCCCGAACAGGCCCTTCGCCTCGTCAAACCCATGCGTTCAGGGCCAGTACTGCGCGGCGCTTCTTGGTGGGGCGCATCGCCCGAGACGTTTGCCGCGAACGTATGAACCCCCGCCTCTACGTCCTGCGCCTGGCCTGGCTCGGCCGGCGGACGGCCTATTCGCCGCTCGCGCTCAATCCCCGTCCGGCTCAAGGGCGAGCTTCATCAGGCCGGTGGCCGCGTCCCTCGTGCGGCCGATATCGTCCCTGAACCGGACCAGCGTGACCTCGCAGGTCACCAGGACCCTCGCCTCTTTCAAATGCCCGCCCCTGACGGCGAACGTGTCGTCGCCGAGCGCGATGTGGGCGTGGAGGAAGGGCTTGCCGTCGACCGTGGTGATGTTGCCGTAAAGGGAGACGATCTCGGAGGGGCCGGGGACCGTGGTCCAATCGTAAGCGTTGCGGGCCGGATCGAAGCGGCCGATCTCGGCCTCGCCGACGGCGCCCAGGCCGTGGAAATACCCGCCGCCGATCGCGTCGCGCTCGCAGAGCGCCTTCAGCGTCTCGACGATCCTCTCGCCGGCGTCGAGCCGGACGATGTAGGTCCCCCCCAACACAAAATATTTCATCGGGGCCTCCCGTTCTGCCCGGGCCGACGGTAATCGAATAAGGGGACTGTCCCTCTTCTTTTTAAGCCTTCGGGGCCTTGTCGAGCTTCCCCTTCCAGTACAGGTAAGCGGGAATGCCCAGGCAGATGATGAGCAGCCCGAACATGGCGTTCCGGAAGGAGCTCAAGAGCGACCCCACCGCGACATAAACGGCGGCCAGGACAAAGAGGATCGGTGTCACCGGGTATCCCCAGGTCTTGTAGGGCCGCTCGAGGGCCGGCCTCTTCTTGCGCAGGACGATGACCGCGGCCACGGTCATGCCGAAGAAGATCCATTCGCCGAAGATGACGTAGGTGAAGAGCTGCTTGAACGTCCCGGTCAGGGTCAGCAGGATGGACCAGACGGTGATGGCTACGATGGCGACATGCGGGGTCAGGAACTTGGGATGGCACTCGGCGATCTTCTTGAAGAACATGCCGTCGCGGGCCATGGCGAAGTAGACCCGCGGCGAGGTCAGCATGTTCTGGTTGGCGGCACCGAGGATGGAGAAGAGGATGAGGAAGGTGATGAGCGAGGCCAGGAACGGGCCGCCGATGATCTGCATGACGTCGAGCGCCACCCGGCCTTCGGAGGTCGCGATCTTGCCGACGGGCAGGATGTAGAGATAGGCCAGGTTGGCCAGGATGTAAAAGACGATCACGGACACCGTGCCGATGAGGATGCCGAGGGGCAGGTTCTTCTTCGGGTTCTTGACCTCGCCGGCGCTGTAGGTCGCCGCCTCCCAGCCCTTATAGGCCCAGAGGGACGCGACCAGGCCGACCCCGAAGGCGCCCAAGAGCGGCAAAGTGAAGGGGCCGGAGCTGGGCTCGACGAAGTTGCGGACAGCGCCGTGTCCCTTGGCGAAGAAGACGACGGCGCCGACGATGATGGCGATGGCCCCGGTCTTGAGGTAGGTCGTCCAGTTCTGGAGCCGGGAGCCCCATCGAGGCCGACGTAGTTGACGGCCCCCAGGAAGGCGACGAAGGCTGCGGCGACGAGCTTTTTCACGAGCGGCGTCATCTCGACGAAGCGCGGCAGGATGTTGTGGGAAAAGGCCACGGCCAGTGTCGCGATCGAGCCCGAGTCGATGACCAGGAAGAGGGTCCAGCCGAAGAGGAACGAGATCAGCGGACCGTAGGCTTCCCGGAGGTAGACATAGATGCCGCCGGCTTCGGGCATGGCCGCGCCGAGCTCGGCGAAGGCCACGGCCCCGAAGAAGCTGAACATGCCGCCGATGACCCAGACCGCGAGCATCAGGAGCGGGGCGGGAACGGCCGCGGCGATCTCGGACGGGGACAGGAAGATGCCCGAGCCGACGACGCCGCCGATGACGATCATGACGACGTCCCAGAGGCTCAGGATGCGGGGCAGGGCGATCTTGGTCTTGTCGACGGCCGGACAGGCCTGAACGTTTTGTTCCATGAGGTTCATCTCCTTCCGAACGTCGGTGGCGTTCCGGGGCATTCTAGCAAGAGCCGGAACAAAGAGCAATCGAAAGAAGACTGGATCGGATAGGCCCGCATGGGGAAAACGGGGCTACCTGATCCTGCCCTTCGCCGAGCCTCAGGACTGGCTGAAACGATAGCTATCTCAGCCGGTCCATCATGCGGTACTGGACGGCCTCGGAGACGTGGGGCGTCGCGATCCCCTCGCTTCCTTCGAGGTCGGCGATGGTCCGGGCCACTTTGAGGACGCGGTCGTAGGCCCGGGCGCTGAAGCCGAGCTTCGTGACGGCCATCTCCAGGAGCCGCTCGGCCTCGGGAGGCAGCGGGCAGAACTGTTTGACCTCCTTCGGCCCCATCTGCGCGTTGGCGAAGACGCGCCGGCCAGCGAAGCGCCCGGTCTGGATCCGCCGGGCCGCCGTCACCCGGGCCCGGATGGCCGCCGAGCTCTCGGCAGGCGTGCGCGAGACGATGTCGCGGAACTTGACCTCGGGCACCTCGAGCTGGATGTCGATGCGGTCGAGGAGCGGCCCGGAGATCTTGGCGTAATAGCGGGCCTTCTCGCCGTCCGTGCAGTCGGCCTCCCGGCCCAGCAGGCCGCGGCGGACGTCGGCGCACGGATTCATGGCCGCGACCAGCATGAACGCCGACGGGAAGACGACGGAGTAGCCCGACCGGACCACCGTGATCCGGCCGTCCTCGACCGGCTGACGCAGGTCCTCGAGGACCTTGCGCTTGAACTCGGGCAGCTCGTCGAGGAAGAGCAGGCCATGGTGGGCCAGGCTGACCTCGCCCGGCTTGGGCACCATCCCGCCGCCGACAAGGCCGGCGTCCGAGACCGTGTGGTGCGGGGCCCGGAAGGGCCGCGTCCCGACCGGGCCGGAGCCGGCGAGCAGCCCGGCGGCGCTGTAGACGCGCGTCACCTCGAGCATCTCGTCATAGGACATGTCCGGCAGGATGGACGGCAGGCGCCGGGCCAGCATGGTCTTCCCCGCCCCGGGGGGGCCGACCAGCAGGACGTTGTGCGCGCCGGCGGCCGCGACCTCGAGGGCCCTTTTCGCGTGCTGCTGGCCCTTGACGTCCTCGAAATCGACCGCGTAGTCGGCCGGCCCGACGAGCTCCGCCTCCTCGAAGCGGCAGGGGGCCACCGCCTGCGGCTCGCGGAGAAGGCGGACGACCCGGACGATGTCCTCGAGGGCGTAGACGTCGAGGCCGCGGACGAGCGCGGCCTCGCGCGCGTTGGCCCCGGGCACGACCAGGCCGCGGAAGCCGCGCTCGCGGGCCGTCAGGGCGATGGGCAGGGCGCCGCGGACGGGCTTGAGCCGCCCGTCGAGGGCCAGCTCGCCGACGAAGAGGTGGTCGCGCAGGCGAGCCGCCGGCACGACTTCAAGGAAGGCCAGGAAGCCCAGGGCGATGGGCAGGTCGAAGGCCGAGCCCTCCTTCCGCCGGTCGGCCGGGGCCAGGTTGATGGTGACGCGCTTGGACTCGAGGTCGTAGCCGCAGTTCTTGAGGGCGGCCCGGACCCGCTCCTTGCTCTCCCGGACCGCGGCGTCGGGCAGGCCGACCGTGACGAAGGTCGGGAAGCCGGCCGAGATGTCGACTTCGACCTCGACGGGATAGGCCTCGATCCCGTGGAGAGCGGCGCTCGTGATCTTGAACAGCATGGCCCCGCTAAAGGAGACGACGGGGGCAGGGCCGGGATCTCAGCCGGGCGCGATTATTTGCCGATGTATTCCTTGGACAGCCGCTCGAGCTCGGCCTCGATCTCCTTGCGGGACTTGACCATGATCCGCGTCGTGTGGCCGGTCGGCGCGTGGTACGGGGGCCGGGTCGCCCGCCGCAGGCGCTTCCGCGGCGGGCGGGGCGGGAAGAGGCGGCGCGAGCTCCGAAGCGTCGGGCTCGGATCGGGGTTTGACGCCGAAGAGCTTCTCGCGGACGATGGGCACGGTCAGCTTGGAGATCTCGCGCAGGGTCTCGAAGACGCCGACGCCGTTGACGGCCGCGGCCTCGATCCAGGGCGCCCGGCGGGGATTGAGGAGGTTGTTGAACGTCTCGACCGGGATGAGATAGTTGAGGTCCCGCTTGTTGTACTGGAAAACGAGGGGGATCCTGGTCAGGTCGATGTCGTTCTGGAGGCAGTTGCGGCGCAGGCCGTCGAAGCTCTCCAAGTTGGCGTCGAGGAGCGGGATCTGGGAGTCGGCGACGAAGACGAGGCCGTCCGCGCCGCGCAGGACGCTCTTGCGGGAGGCCTCGTAGAAGACCTGCCCGGGCGCCGAGATGAGCTGGAAGTGGACCTTGAACTCGCCGATGATGCCGGCCTTGATGGGCAGCAGGTCGAAGAAATAAGTCCGGTCGGTCTCGGTCTCGAGGGAGACGAGCTCGCCGCGCGAGGAGGGATCCAGCTTGTAGTAGATGTAGCGAAGGTTGGTCGTCTTGCCGCTCAGGCCCGGGCCGTAATAGACGATCTTGATGGCGATCGTCTTGGTGGCGTAATTGATGAACGGCATGCGAGCTGCGACCTTGGGGGGTATTATGCAACAACGGCGGGGCGCCATCAAGTCCGGGGATCGGCCCCGCCCGGGCTGTGGTAAAATATGCCGGGAACGGACGGAAAGGACCACCCATGAAAGACATCCGCCAGAGGATCCGGATCGCCGTCATCGGCGGCAGCCGGCCGGGCCGGCCAGCCGTCGAGGCCGCCCTCGAGGTCGGCCGCCTCATCGCCCGGGCCGGGGCCGTCGTCGTCTGCGGCGGGCTCGGCGGGGTCATGGAGGCGGCCTGCCGCGGGGCCCGGGAAGAGGGCGGCCTGGCCATCGGCATCCTGCCCGGCGCATCGCCGGCCGACGCCAATCCCTGGGTCGACGTGGCCGTCGCGACCGGCCTCGGCTACACCCGCAACGCCCTCGTCGTCATGAACGCCGACGCCGTCATCGCGGTCGACGGCGAGTACGGCACGCTCTCCGAGATCGCCTACGGCAAGATCCACGGCAAAACGGTCGTCGGCCTCGGCACCTGGGAGGTCAAAGGGGTCGAGCCGGCGGCGACGCCGGAAGAGGCCGTCCGGATGGCCCTGGAGGGCCTGCGCCGCTGAAATGAAGAACTACAAGCTCGTCCTCGGCTACGACGGCACCGATTTCCGCGGCTGGCAGCGCCAGCCGGACGGTCCGCGACAACCGGGTTGCCGGACCGTCCAGGGCGTCCTTGAAGAAGCGGTCCGGAAGATCACCGGGAAGAAGGTCGTCGTCCACGGCGCGGGCCGCACGGACGCCGGCGTCCATGCTCTCGGCCAGGTGGCCGGCTTCCAGGGCGCCTTCAAGCTTTCCGATGAGGTCCTGCTCCGGGCCCTCAACGCCGTGCTGCCCGAGGACGTCCGCGTCTTCTCGCTGGCCGAAGCGCCGCCGGACTTCCACGCCCGCAAGTCGGCCCGATCCAAGCTCTACCGCTACCGCATCGTCCTCTCGCCGCAGCCGAGCCCGCTCGACCGGCGCTTCGTCCTCCACTGGCCTTATCCCCTCGAGGTCGGACCGATGCGCGCGGCCGCCCGGCTCTTCGTCCGGACGGCCGACTTCACGGCGTTCTCGTCCAACCGCGATCGCTCCCCCGTCCGGACCGTGACCCGTTCCGGGCTGCGGCGGTCGGGAGACGAGCTCGTCTACACGATCGAGTCGGCCGGGTTCCTGCGTTATATGGTCCGGACGATCGTCGGGACGCTCCTCGAGGTCGGGCGCGGGCGCATCGCCCCGGCCCGGATCGAAGAGATATTCCGGCTCAAGGACCGCTCGCTGGCCGGCGCGACGGCCGCGGCCAAGGGACTGACGCTCATCCGCGTCGACTACTGACCTGAATGATTCACAAAAACGCCCCATTCGTGAATGATTCAGGCGAGGACGAGGGCCATGACGAAGGCGTCCTCGTCCGGCTTGGTGTAGTAGTTCTTGCGGGTCCCCATGACCTCGAACCCCAGCTTTTTGTAAAGGGCCAGGGCGGGCGCGTTCGACTGGCGGACCTCCAGGGTCATGAACGTGGCCCCCGATTCCCGGACCCTGGCGATAGCGTAGCGCATCAGGGCCTCGCCCAGGCCGAGGCCGCGGCAGTCGGGATGGACGGCGACGTTGTTGACCTGGACGTCGTCCCGGATCTGCCAGTAGATGATGTAGGCCACGACTTCTTCCCCGGGCCGCCGGACGACGACCATGGGGAAGGAGACCGGCGTGTTCTGGATCTCGCCGCGGAAGGTGTTATCGCTCCAGGGATTGGAGAAGGACAGGGCCTCGATCGCCCGGACCGCCGGCAGATCCTCTTCCCTCATCCGGCGGATGAAATAGCGGTCCTCGCCCTGGATCAGCTCCGACATGGCTCTTCGGCCTGCGACCTCCGGAAATAGAGCGGCTCGAGCGCCGCGGCCGCGATGCCCTGCCCGGCCCGGATGAGGCCGGCGCCGATACGGCCGACTTCGGCGGCGATGAAAGGCGTCCGCGCGGGGAAGCGGGCGCTGTCCCCGACGCGGGCCAGGAGCTTGACTTTAAAGGGTCCGAGCCCGCTCCCGGCGAAGGCGATGACGCGCCCGGCCGGGAGAGCGGCGAAGAACGCGGCCGGGTCGTACGCGCCCTGGGGGACGACCTCGGCAAGGCCCCCCGGGCCGGCCTCGAAAAGCGCCGCATAGATCTCCTCTTTCTTGGCATCGAGGAGAGGGCAGACGAGGGGGGCGCCGCTATCCGCAAGCTTGGACGCCAGGGCCAGCAGCGACGAGACCGGGGCGACAGGTTTCCCGGAGGCGAAGGCCAGGGACTTGACCGCGGCGACCCCGATGCGGAGGCCGGTGAAGGACCCGGGGCCGGCGGCCACGGCGAAGGCGTCGACTCGGCGGATGTCCCGGCCGAGCGCATCGGCGAGGAAGTCGACCGACCGAAAGAGCCGGGCGGAGTGGGTCGCGCCCGACTCGAGGCCGATCTCACCGAGGAGCGTGTCATCCTCGAGGAGGGCGACCGACCCGCTGGGCGTCGTCGTGTCGACCGCGAGGATGAGCATGGCTCAAAGCTTGGCCGCGACGGCCCGGCCCAGGTCGAGGCTCGTCGACCGGCCGCCCATGTCGTAAGTCCGCTCCTCGCCTTCCTTGATGACCTCGGCGACCGCGGCTTCGATCGCGGCGCCCTTGCCCGTCTCGCCGATCCAGTCGAGCATCATCTTGGCCGCCAGGATCGTGGCGATGGGATTGACCTTGTACATCCCCGAGTACTTCGGGGCCGAGCCGTGGGTCGGCTCGAAGACGCCGTACTTGTCGCCGATGTTGCCGCTGCAGGCGAACCCCAGCCCCCCGACGAGCTGGGCGGCCAGGTCCGAGATGATATCGCCGAAGAGGTTCTCGGCGACGAGGACGTCATAGTCGAAGGGGTTCTTGAGGAGCCACATGCAGATGGCGTCGACGTTGGCGTCCCAGAACTTGATGTCGGGATAGCCCTTGGCGACCTCGCGGGCGGTGTCGAGCATCAGGCCGCCGGTCTCGCGGAGGACGTTCGGCTTTTCGATCAGGGTGACGGACTTCCGGCCGGACTTGCGGGCGAATTCGAAGGCGGCCCGGACGATCCGGGCGCAGGCGGGCTTGGTCATGATGCGCGTCGACACGGCGATCTCGTTGGCCGGGACGTCCTTGAACCGCTTCATCTTGGGGTTCGTCAGGAGGGCGTCGCGGACGACCTGGGGCAGAGGGAAGAACTCGACTCCGGCGTACATGCCTTCCGTGTTCTCGCGGAAGATGACGAGATCGATCGCTTCCTTATAGTTCAGAGGATTGCCGGGATAGGCCTTGCAGGGCCGGAGGTTCTGGTAGAGGTCGAACTCCTGGCGCAGCCTGACGATAGGGCTGAAATAGGACAGGCCCTTGCCCTTGAGGGACGGGTCGAGCTCCAGGTCGGCGTCATCCTTGGGCTTGCTGGTGATGGCCCCGAAGAGGCAGGCGTCGGTCTCCCGGAGGAGCTTCAGGGTGCGGTCGGGCAGCGGGTTGCCCTCCCGGCACCAGAAATCCCAGCCGATGTCGCCGGTGATGTACTGGGCATCGAGGCCGATCTTCCCGAGAACGATCATCGTCGCTTCGATGACGTCCTTCCCCACCCCGTCCCCGGGGAGAATGGCGATCCTGTACTTGGGCATGGTCACTCCTTTGCAAGCTTTTTCCTGGTGTATTCGAGCAGACCGCCGGCCTCGATGATGCCGATGACGGAATCCGGGAGCGGCAGGAAACGGAAGGTGCCTTTGGCCGAGCGGATCTCGCCGCGGGCGAAATCGACGTCGACGACGTCGCCCTTCTCCAGGGCGTCCACGGCCTCGTCGCACTGGAGCACGGCCAGGCCGAGGTTGATGGCGTTGCGGAAGTAGATGCGGGCGAAGGACCGGGCCACCACGGCCTGGACCCCGGCCGCCTTGAGGCAGGCCGCGGCCTGCTCGCGGGACGAGCCGCAGCCGAAGTTCTTGCCGGCCACGATGACGTCGCCGGGCCGGGCGGCCGCGGCGAACCCGGGGTCGAGGTCCTCCATCGCGTGCTTGGCCATCTCCTCGGGCGGCATGATCTGGTAGGTGTAGCGGCCGGGGAAGATGACGTCGGTGTTGACGTCGTCGCCGTACTTCCAGACGGTGCCTTGGCTCATGAGAACTCCCTCGGGTCGGTGATCCGTCCGGCGACCGCGCTGGCCGCGGCCGTGGCCGGCGAGGCCAGATAGATCTCGGAATCGCGGTGGCCCATGCGGCCGCGGAAGTTGCGGTTCGAGGTGCTCAAGCAGACCTCGCCGGCGGCCATGAGGCCCTCGTGGGCGCCGAGGCAGGGCCCGCAGCCCGAGTTGAGGATGACGCAGCCGGCGTCGACGAGGACGGCCAGCGCGCCGCTCCCGAGGGCCTCCCGGTAGACCTGCCACGAAGCCGGGATGACCAGAACGCGCACGGACGGGTGGACCCGGCGGCCCTTGAAGATCGCGGCCGCGGCCTCGAGGTCCTCGAGGCGGCCGTTCGTGCAGGTGCCGATGAGGACCTGGTTGACGGGCTTGCCGGCGACGGCCGAGACCGGCCTGACGTTGTCGACCGTGTGGGGGCAGGCGATCTGGGGCTCGAGCGCGCCGAGGTCGCAGGCGAGCACGGATTCGTAGCGGGCGTCGGGGTCGGAGGCGACCGGGGTGAAGGTCCCCCGGGCCCGGCCCGCGAGCCACTTCAGGGCCTTGTCGTCGGGGGCGAAATAGCCGTTCTTGGCGCCCATCTCGGCCGACATGTTGGCCAGCGTCAGGCGCGACCCGACGCTGAACGAGGCGGCGGCCGGCCCGGCGAACTCGACGGCCTTGTAGTTGGCCATCTCGGCGCCGTGGTCGCCGATGAGCTTCAGGCTGAGGTCTTTGGCGAAGACGCCGGGCCGCAGCCGGCCGGAGAGGTCGATGCGCATCGTCTCCGGGACGCGGAGCCAGATCTCGTCGGTCGCCCAGGTGCAGGCGGTCTCGGTCCGGCCGATGCCCGTGGCGAAGGCGCCGAGGGCGCCGTAGCTGGGCGTATGGGAATCGCTGCCGACGATGACCTGGCCGGGCAGGGCGAAGCCCTGCTCGGGCAGGACCTGGTGGCAGATGCCGGCGTTGATGTCGAAGAAGTTCGGGAGGCCCTGTTCGGCCACGAACTCGCGGATGGATTTGTGGTTCTGGGCGTACTTCTCGTCCGCGGCCGGGACGATGTGGTCGAGGACGATGACGATCTTGCCCGGCGCCTTGACCTTCCTGACGCCGAGCTTCCGGAACTCCTGGATGATGGCCGCGGAGTTGTCGTGGGACAGGACGTAATCCGGCGAGACGGTGATGACCTCGCCGGCCTGGACGTCCCTGCCGACCTTGCGGCCGAGGACCTTTTCCGTCAGCGTTTTGCCCACGAACGACCTCCTGGCCCCCCCATTTTATGGGCGGCCGGAGGCCTTGTCAACGCAGGGACATGTACCTCTGGTACGTGTCCCTGATTTGATCGGGAGAAAGTCCCTATTGAACCGGAGCCGAGGACGTCATCGGAGTGAGCATCAGCGCAGCGAGCGAAGATGACCCCGAGGCTACTCCAGCCAGACTTTGAAGACGGTGGTGTCGTCCCTGATCTCGACCAGGGCGTGCGGACCGGCCTTCTTCAGCGCCTTCCAACAGGCCTTGAGGTCGATCTCGCAATGGTCGTCGTCGACCTTGAACCGGTGGCCGTCGCTGTTGGCCAGGACGAGCTCGATGAGGGCCGCGGGCAGGGTCACCCGGATCTCCCCCCCGTCGGAGCCCTCATCCCGGATCAGGACCTTGAACCACCGGACTCGGTCCTCGGCCCTGTCCCTTATCCTTATCCGCCGCGGGCTCATGTTTGACGGCGTTCTGGATGACCTTGAACTCCTTGCTGCGGGCGGCCGCGGCGGGACCCGCCAGGGCCCCCAGCGCGAACGCGGCCAGGATGACGATCGCTGTTCTTCTCATGCCGGTGCTCCTTCCTCCGTCCTTCAATCGATCCAGATCTCGATGACCGAGCCGTCGTCGCCGGCGATGCGGAGGATGCTCTCCTTGGACTTGGCCAGCTCGTTCATGATCTTGTTGAGGTCGTAGCCCTTCTTGCGGAGGGCGGCCTTATCGTCCTCGTCGAGGGCGCTCAGGGCCAGGTCGGCCAGGGCGAACGGGATGTTGAGCGAGAAAGCGGGCTCCTTATGGCCAGCCTCCCGGACGCGGATCCTGAGCATCCGGACCGTCGATTCCATCCGGGGCGTGCGCTCCTCGGCGGACTTCAGGCTCTCCGGCGAGACGCGGAGCAGGGCGATGCGGGCCCGGTCGAGGAGCTCCGGGTCCTTCTCGGTCTCGACGATCTGCGACAGGACGGGGGCGGCCTTGACCGCCTGTTTCTTGTCGGGGACCAGGCTCAGCTTGTAGGCCGCGTAGTAACGGACGACCTTGTTCGGATGGCCGAGCCGGCTCTCGATCTCGCGGAGGGCCTGGGCGTCCCCGCCCTGGTAGAGGTCGAAGGCCAGGTCGACGATCGACCCTTCGGACTCCTCGACCAGGCTCGGCTTGGCGTCTTCGAGCCGGATGTAGGCTTTGTAAGCGCGCAGGGCCTCGCGCTCCCGGCCGCGCAGGGCGCCCAGGCACTCTCCTTTATAGAAGAGGGCCTGGCCGGCCAGGGGGCTGGCCGGGAACCGGTCGAGGAGCTCCTCGATCCTGTCGAGAGCGGCCTCCCAGCTCTTGTCGAAGACGAGGAGCTTGGCCTCGCGGAAGAGGGATTCGTCCGTCGCCGCCTGGGTCCCGGCCCGGGCCGCGGCCGCCGTCCCCAACGCGAGGACGAGGGCGAGACAGACCGTCAGGGCATTTTTTCTCATGTCAAACCCCGCTTTGCAGTTCTTTCTTGACCAGGTTGATCTTGAGGAGGAGCTGTCGCTCCTCGACATAGCCGCGGATCCGTCCGATCTCGGCGGCGGCGAGCTCGCCGTCGAGCTGGGAGAGCTCGAAGAAGAGCGTCTCGATCTGGTCGCAGATGGCCTTGGCCTTGGACATCTGGAACCTGTCGAGCTGGGCATTCAGGTATTTCTTCTTCAGGAGGAGGTCCCGGGTCCGCTCCGACCGGAGGGCGGCGGGCCCGACGGGACCTTCGTCGGCCGACTCGAAGAAGTCGAGGAGCATGTACTGGCTCTTCTCCAGGTAATCCACGGTGTTCCGGCGGGCCATCTCCAGCTCGGCCCGGTCCAGGAATTCGCCCGACGCGAAGTAGGCGTCGTTGCTTCCATTCCGGACTCCCGGGGCTTTCAGGGCGAGGTACATGCCGACGGCGCCGACGACGAGTCCGGCGGCGAGACCGGCCAGGGCCGGCTTCATCCGGAAGGCCGCCAGCCAGCCGGACGGCCGCGGGGCCGGGGCCGGCCGCGCGTCGCGGGCGCTCACGGCCATGGCCCGGTCGGCGATGAGGCCGGGCAGGGCGTCCCAATCGACCGAGGCGGCCGACCGGCGGATCTCCGCGCGAACGGCGTCCGTCTCCTTCAAGAGCCGCTCGATCGCGCCGGATTCGGCCCGGCGCTCCGGGTCCTTCTCGAAGTTGTCGTCCATCGCCCGTCTCCTTCCCTGCCCCGGATCGCCCGAGAGGATGTCGGCCCATTCCGTCCCGGCCCTCTTGCGTCCGCTCATGGCTCTATCCCCAGCACCGGCGCCAGCCGCTTCCTGAGATTCTGGACGGCCTTGAAGTGGAGCGACTTGGCCGTCCCGATCGAGATCTTCATGGCCTCGGAGATCTCGTTGAACTGGAGCTCGTTATAGTGCCTCATGACAAAGACCATTTTCTGCCGCTCGGCCAGCGTGTCGACGGACCGGGCGAACGCATGGCGGAGGTCCGTAGCGGCCGAGTCGCCGTCCCGGGCCGGCTCCGCGGCGACCGGGATGTCGTCCAGGGGCGTGGTCGTCTCCCACTCCTGCCGCTTCTTCCGGTGCTTCCGGTAGTGGTCGATGCTGATGTTCTTGGCCATCTGCAGGAGCCAGCCCTGGAAGGAGCTCCCCGGCTTATAGAGCCCGGCTTTCTGATAAAGCCGGAGGAAGGTCTCCTGGACGGTATCGAGGGCGTCCTCGCGGTCGCGCAGGATGGAATAGGCCATGACGAAGACCTTCTGCTGGTAGAGCCTGATGACCGTCATGAAGGCCTCGCGGTCCCCCGCCTGGATCCTCTCGAGGAGAGAGGCGATCCCGGCCGCCCCGATCTCTCGAGCTGTGGAGACTTCACTCATGGGACCTCATAGCCTTCAACGAACCCGAAGGCGTTAAAGTTTACCGCAAAAGGGGGCTAAAACACGAAATCCAGGGTCCGGAGGGGGCCGGAACACGAAGAGGGACTGTCCCCTGGCGAATATGGAGCGGTCAGTCGCGGGAGAAGCCTCCGCGCTCCCGCCGCCGCCGGGGCGCCGGTCGGGGCCGGGCCTGTCGGCCCGCGGGCGGGCGTCGTTGACGATGAGCTTGCGGCCGTCGAACTCGGTGCCGTTGAGCTTGCCCTTGGCATCCTGGGCGGCCTCCGGCGTCGCCATCTCGACGAAGCCGAAACCGCGGCCCGGCAGGATGTTGACCGAGGTAACCTCGCCGTGCTGCCCGAACAGCTGCCTCAGCGCCTCTTCGGCGGTCTTGAAATTGAGGTTACCGACATAGAGCTTTGAAAAGGACATTCCCGATACCTCCTGACTCTCCCGCCTGCGCCGTCCCCCCGACGCGGGAGAGCGCGGCGGACCGAGAGGCCATTGTCCATATTTCAAAGATTGAAATCAAGCGCCATTCTGTTAGAATTTGGGGACCGGAAGCGAGGAGCGGCCATGAAAAGATCCACCACCATCCTTCTGATCGTCCTGTTCTTCGTCGCCCTGGCCGCCGTGGGCACGTTCCTCGTCCTCGTCGAGGATCTCGGCGGACGGCCCGTCGAGGTTCCCGCCCGCGGCTATCTCGAGGTCCCCCTGGCCGGGCCCATCGCCGAGATCGCCCCCCCCGATGCCCTGGTCTCGTTCCTCCTTGGGACGAAGCCTCTCGCCGTCCACGACGTCTGGTCCAACCTGCGCAAAGCCAAGGTGGACGGACGCATCCAGGCCGTCGTCCTGCGCCTCGGCCTGCTCGAATGCGACTGGGCCAAGGCCAACGCCGTGCGGGAAGCCATCCTCGACTTCCGCCGCTCCGGCAAGAAGGTCTACGCCCTGATCGAGGAAGCCCCCGATTTCGACATGGAGTACTTCGTGGCCACGGCCTGCGACCGGATCATCCTCCATCCCCTGGGCTGGCTCGGGATCAACGGCCTCGGCGGCTACGTTCCGTTCCTGAAGGGCGCCCTCGACAAGTTCGGCGTCCGGGCCGAGTTCGAGCACGTCGAGGAATACAAGACGGCCGCCAACATGTTCACGGAAAAGGGCTTCACGCCGGCCCACCGCGAAGAGATGGTATCCTACTACGGCGACCTCTTCGCCCAGTACGTGGCCGCCGCGGCCAAGGCCCGCGGCAAGACCGAAGCCGAATTCCGGGCCCTCATCGACCGGGGCTTCTTCCAGGGCGAACAGGCCAAGGCGGCCGGCCTCGTCGACGACTGCCTCTACGAGGACGAGGTCCAGGCGCTCCTGCGGCGGGACGGACGGACGATCTCGCCGGTCGGGTTCGAAGACTACACCCGCGTCAAACCCTCGTCCCTGGGGCTCGAGAACGGCGTCCATGCCGTCGCCCTCATCTACGCCGTCGGAACGATCATGACCGGCGAGAGCCTGCCCCAGATCATGGGCGGCGCGACGGTGGCCCGCTGGATCCGGACGGCCCGGACCGATCCGCTGGTCAAGGCCATCGTGCTTCGGATCGACAGCCCCGGCGGGTCTTCGGTCGGCTCGGACGTCATCTGGCGCGAGGTCGCCCTGGCCAGGAAAGTGAAGCCGGTCGTCGTGTCCATGTCCGACGTGGCCGGCTCGGGCGGCTACTGGATCGCCATGTCCGCGACCAAGATCGTCGCCGAACCCCAGACCCTGACGGGGTCCATCGGGGTCCTGGCCGGCAAGTTCAGCATCGACGGACTGATGGCCAAGCTCGGCGTGACCGCGGACAGGCTCGTCTTCGGCGAGAAAGCCGACATCTTCTCGCCCTTCCGGCCGTTCACGGCCGATGAGCGGAAGATCCTCAAGAACGAGATCCTCTGGACCTACGAGCAGTTCCTGACCCGGGCCGCGGAGGGCCGCGGCCTGACCCGCGACCAGGTCGACGCCGTCGGCCGGGGCCGCATCTGGACCGGCCGCCAGGCCAAGGACCTCAAGCTTGTGGATGAGCTCGGCGGATTGACCATGGCCCTCGGCATAGCCAAGAAAGAGGCCGGCATCGACGCCGACGAGGACGTCCGCTTGGACATCTGGCCCCGGAAGCGCACCTTCTGGCAGTCTCTCTTCGGCCGGCCCGGGCTCGCCGTGGAGATCAAGAGCGCCGCCGGGCGAGACCGCATCCTGGGCACGGCCCGCCTGATGAACCAGACCAGGATCTGGGCGGTCATGCCGTTCTGGGTCGCTCCGCAATAGGGACTGTCCCCAAAGGGGACTGTCCCTCTGGGTTCGTACGATCAAATCGCCAGCTAAGACTCCTGGTTCCGCCGTCACAGGCGCGGAGGAATGAGCACGCAGGGGTGATGCCGCGAGGAGGCCGTGGGAGGGCGGAGCGGGCACGGATCAAGAATGGGGACACGTACCGGAGGTACATGTCCCCATTCTTGAGAGCGAAGCCCGGGTACGGAGCGAGCCGGCTCGCCGGGCCGGCGAGCGGCCGACGAGGGGCGCACCCCGAGTCGGGAATTCCGAGCGCGTGTGACGGCGCATCAATAGGCGAATGACGACGGACAGATCGTCTTGAATTCGCAGATCGAGCAGCTGTGCCAGTCCGGCCGGGCCTTGAAGTCGCCGGCCCGGATGCCTTCGGCGGCCACCCGGATCTTCTCGCCGGCCCGGGACAGCTCTTTCTCCCCCTTCGCCGCCCGGCCGACGAAGCCGGACTCGAGGAAGTGGAGCCGCGTTTCATACGGCAGCATCCCCTCGGTCTTCAGGAAGGACAGGGCGTAGACGTCCATCTGCAGGCTCTCGGCCGCGGCCCGGTCGGCCTCCTTCTGCGAGGACGCGTCCGTCGTCTTGAAGTCGATGACGACCGCGCCGGCCGCCTCGAAGTCGATCCGGTCGAACCGGCCGGCGAACCGCAGGCCGCGCTCCTGCCAGCGGAAGGGCCGTTCTAAAAAGGCCGGGCGGCGCCCCGACTCCTCTTCGCGCTCATAGAACAGGCGCAGCGCCTTCTCGCCCGCCGCCTTGCGCAGCTCTTCGTGCTCCCGGCTGAGGAAGCCCTCGTTGACCCACTTCTTCCGGTATTCCCCGATCACGGTCTCGACGTCGACGGCGCGGCCCGTCATCCGCCGTTTGAGGTAGGCATGGACGGTCTCGTGCAGGACCCGGCCGAAGACGATGGCATGATGGGGCAGGACCGGCACGCGCAGGTCGTGACGGAACTTGTACTTGAGGGGACAGACGAGGTAGTCCTCGACCCGGACGAAGCTCAGCCGGAGCATCCCGGCCGGCCGGACCGGCGCCGGCGTCGCCGTCCTCCCCGCGGCCAGGGCGTAGCGGCGGATCTCATCGAGGACGGAGGCTTTGAGGACGTCTTCGGGCATCTTGGGGATATCCAGCGCCTCGAGGACGAAGGGGCTGATCCGCTTGAACCGCCGCGTGCCGGAGTCCCTGGCCCAGGTCATATGGAGGGACCGGCGGGCCCGGGTCATGGCCACATAGAAGAGCCGCCGCTCTTCCTGGAGGAAATTCTCGCGCCCCGGCAGGCTCTCCTTGAGCACACCGTCCGGCACGGGGATGCGCTCGCGGCGCTCCCGGCCGGGGAAGCGGTCCTCGATGAGGCCGACGAGGAAGACCGCACCGAACTCGAGGCCCTTGGCCTTGTGGACGGTCAGGACGTTGACCGCGTCCTCGTCGAGCTCGGCCTCCGCCGTCGCCGGATTGTCGCCGACCTCGGCCAAGAGGTCGAGATAGCGGGCGAAGGACCGGATGGAATCGTTCTCGACGAGCCCGGAGAAACCCTGGATCTTGTCGAAGAAGAGGCGGACGTTCTTGATCCGGACCTCCGACTCCGGGGTCATCTCGCCGACGAGCGATTTCAGGTAGCCGCTCTTCTCGAGGAAGGCGTAAACGACCGCCCCGGCGTTCTTCGTCCCGGCGAGGTCGACGGAAGCGAGGATGTCGGCGAAGATGCGCTTGACCGTTTCCGCTGTCGCCGCCGGGAGGTCCACCGGGCTCGGGCCCTCGGCGATGGCCTTGAAGACGCCGTGCAGGCTGAGGTTCTTCTTGTCGGCGTAGCCGGCGATCCGGCTCAGGTCGTAGGGGTCGGCCCGATAGACGTCCGAAAGGGCGAGGTAGAAGAGGTCGCGGCTGTTCTCGAAATCCGTCACGGCCCGGATGAAAGCGACGAGGACCTTGATCTCCTCCTGCTGGTAAAGGCCCCGGCTGCCGGAGAAACGAAAGGGGATCTGCTTCATGTTGAACGAGCGCAGGTAGGGGTCGGCGTCGGCGTTGCGGCGGACGAGCACGGCCACGTCCCGCCAGCCGGCCCCGCCGGCCCGGATCTCGAGGATGCGGTCGGCCACCGCGTCGGCCTCGTGGGCCAGCGTGTCGAACGACAGCATGTGGATGCTCTTGCCCCGGCCGCGCGCCGCCGCGCGGAGCCGCTTGTCGACCCGGTCCTTGAACTCGAGCCGGTTCGGGTCGTTGTGCCGGATGAGGCGGTAGGAGGCGTCGAGGATGGACTGGGTCGAGCGGTAATTGCGCGTCAGGACGATCCGGTCCGCCTCCGGAAAGACCTCCTCGAAGCCGAGGATGTTGCTGAGAGAAGCGCCGCGGAAGCGGAAGATGCTCTGGTCGTCGTCGCCGACGACGGTCAGGTTGCGGTGTTCGGCGGCCAGCATCTTGATCAGCTCGAACTGGACGTAGTTGGTGTCCTGGAACTCGTCGACGAGGATGTAGCGATAGCGTCGGCGGATCTCGTCGAGGACGGCGGGCCGCCGCCGGAGCAGGTCGACGACGAGCGTCACCTGGTCCTCGAAGTCGATCAGGCCCTCGGCGCGCAGGAGCGCCTGGTAGGCGGCGAACACGCGGGCGATCTCGAGGTGCTTGCGCGCCGTCTCCTTCTCGGGCTCCCCCGAAGCCCGGCGGCCGAGCCCCTCGGCGTAGCGGACGTAGTCCTCGGGCCGGACGTCCTCCTGCTTCAGCCGGCGGATGGCCTCGAGGACTTCCTGGATGTGGCGCGTCGGCTGACCGAGCGGCCGGTAGTAGTCGAGCGGCAGGCGGAACAGGTTCTCGCGGAAAAAGATGGCCTGGTCGACGTCGGCCAGCAGCCGGAAGTCCGGCGGATAGCCGGCGTCGAGGGCGTAGTCGCGCAGGACCCGCTCGCCGAACGAGTTGAAGGTGCTGATCTCGGCGAAGGACGAGGTGTAGGGCACGAGGACGTCGACCCGGGCCTCCATCTCGTTGGCCGCCTTCTCGGTGAAGGTCACGGCCAGGATCTCGGCGGGGCGGGCGGCCTTGGCGGCGATCAGCCGGGCGATGCGGTGGGTGATGACCTTGGTCTTGCCCGTGCCGGCCCCGGCGACGATAAGCAGCGGCCCTTCCCCGTGCAGGACGGCCCTGCGCTGGGCGGGATTGAGGCCTTCGAGCAGGACCCTTTCCTCCGGCTGTCGTCGCATCCTGGCGGCCCGGGGCATCTACTTCTTGACGGGCGGGGCGGGGTCGACGACGACCTTTTCCCCGGGGGCGGCGAGGCCGAACTTCTCCCGAGCCGCTTTCTCGACGGCCCGGGGGTCGGTCTCGAGCCGTCGGATCTCGGCCGCGAGACGGTCCCGCTCCGCCTCGAGGGCGCGGATCCGGTCGGCCTGCGCGGCCAGCTCGCGGCGGGATCGGCGAAGGTCCATGACGCCCTTCTTGCCGAAGACGACGGTGAAGACCATGATCAGGAGCAGGCAGGCGACGCCGATGACGAAGATCTTCTTCTTCACCGGACGGCCTCCAGCCCCTTCTTCAGGAGGGACTCGACCTCCTCTCCGGATTCGGCCTCGGCGTAGCAGCGGATGAGCGGCTCGGTCCCCGACGAGCGGAGGACGAGCCAGCGGCCCGCCTCGAAGTCGAGCTTGAGCCCGTCGATCGTCTCGACGGCCGTGACCTTGCGGCGGCCGAGCTTGGCCGGCGGGTCCTGGATGAGCGCCTTGAGCGTCTTGGCCCGCTCGGGCGTCAGGGGCAGGGTCCGCTGGCCGCTGGTCATCGCCCCGTACTCGGCGAACAGGTCCTCGCGGAGGGCGCTGAGGCTGCGGCCGGTCGCGGCGATCATTTCGGCGACCAGCAGGCCGGCGAAGATGCCGTCCTTCTCGGGCAGATGGTCCTTGACGGCGATGCAGGCGCTCTCCTCGCCGCCGAACATGATCAGGCCCTTCAGGTAGAGCTCGGCGATGTACTTGAAGCCCACTTTCGTCTTCAACAGCGGCAGCCCGTGCTTGAGGGCGATGCGGTCGAGGAGGTGGGTCGTGGTGATCGAGCGGGCCACGCCGCCGCGCCAGCCCTTGACCCCGGCGAGGTAGTTCAGGAGCAGGGCTAGGATGATGTTCGGATGGACGAACGCGCCCGTCTCGTCGACGATCCCGAAGCGGTCCCCATCGGCGTCCGTGGCCAGCCCGAGGTGGCAGCGGGTTTTGACGACGTGGGCCTTGAGCTCGGCCAGGTTCTCCTCGGTGCAGGACGGGCTGACGCCGCCGAAATACGGATCGATGAAGCCGTGGAGGCCCTCCACCTCGATCCCGTTCTCCTCGAGGATCTCGTCGAGGTATTCACGGCTCGTTCCGTAGAGCGCGTCGGCGGCCACCCGGAGGCCGGCCCGGCGCATGATCTCGAAATCGATCCTGCCCTGGAGGTGCGCCAGGTAATCGGACTGGAGATCGATGCGGGTGACGGCCTCGTCGCCGAGTTGCGTCGTCAGGGTGGAGAAGCCGGGCATGATCCGGCGGACCTCCTCCTCGATGGCGTCGGTCACCTCGGGCATGGCCGGGGCGCCCGTCGCGCCGTTGAACTTGAGACCGTTGTAGCGCGGGGGATTGAAAGAGGCGGTGAAGTTGATCCCGCCCTGGCATTTCCTCTTGATGATCTGACAGGCCAGGGCCTGGGACGGCGCATCGCGGTCGGACAGCAGGACCTGGATCCCGTTGCGGGCCAGCAGCTTGGCCGCCTCCTGGGCATAGCGCTCCGAGAGGAACCGGGTGTCATAGCCGACGACCACGGCGGTCGGCGCGTCCCCGTATTTGACCCGGAGATAGTTGGCGGCGGCCTGGATGACGACGCGGACGTTGTGAAAGGTGAATTCCTCGCCCATCACCCCGCGCCAGCCGGAGGTGCCGAATCGGATCATCATCGCCCAAAAATTAGCACAGAGTCCCCTTAAAAGCAACGCCAGGGGCCTCGGGGCCGGCCGGAGAACCCGTCCCCGGCCCCAAAAGCATCACCCTTAGCGGTGACATCCGGTTAGGCCGGCGATGAATTTTTCCCCACCCCTTTGGGCCGTTCATGCCTGTCACGATGCTCAATTAAGGTCCCTTCCCCCCCGATTACGGCATAATCCGGGCCATCGGCCCAAGCCCCTTCGGAAGCCCCTTTGCCCCGAGGATTTTCGTTGACAAGCCTCTCTTTTAATGATATTTGGATATTAAATTGAGATGCGGAACTAACCAGGAGTCCAGATGCCCGAAACGAGCGCGATCTACCCCGGATCGTTCGATCCCATCACCAACGGGCATGTGGACATCATCGACCGGGGTCTCAAGGTCTTCGAGCAAGTTATCGTGGCGGTCCTCGAGAACCCCAAAAAACGGCCTCTCTTTACGACTAAAGAGAGGGTAAGAATGATCCAAGATATCTTTGCCTCTAAAAAGGAAGTCGAGGTCCGGGCTTTCGACGGGCTCCTCGTCGACTTCGCCCGGGCCCAGGGCACCCGTGTCGTTATCCGGGGCCTGCGGGCGATCTCGGACTTCGAGTACGAGTTCCAGATGGCCCTGATGAACCGGAGCCTGGCTCCGGACATTGAGACGTTTTTCATGATGCCCAGCGTCAATTATTCGTTCCTGAGCTCGAACCTGGTCCGCGAGGTCGCCGGGCTTGGAGGCTCGGTCGAGGGCCTCGTGCCCCCCTCCGTCGCCCGGAAGCTCCGGAACAAGGTTCGCGGCCCCCATAAGGTCCAAATCCCATAAAGGCAGGCAAACATGTTCGGACTCTCTCGGGAAAAAAGCGTGGTCGGGTTGGACATCGGGTCCTACTCCGTCAAGGCCGTCGAGCTCCGCGCCCGGAAGAAGGGCGGAGGCGAGGCCTACGAGCTCGTCAAGATCGGCTACGAGCCGCTGCCCCATGACGCCATCGTCGAGGGGACCATCATCGATTCGGCCGCGGTCGTCGAGACCATCCGCCTCCTCTTCGAGGAGAACAAGTTCTCCACCAAGGACGTGGCCATCTCCATCTCCGGCAACTCGGTCATCATCAAGAAGATCTCCCTGCCGGTCATGGAGAAGCAGGAGCTCGCCGAGAGCATCATCTGGGAGGCCAAGCACAATATCCCCTATCCCTACGAGGAGACCAACGTCGACTACGCCATCCTCAAGCCCTCGCGGTCGACCGACGAGAAGAATCTGGACATCCTGCTCGTCGCCGCCAAGAAGGACAAGATCGCCAACTACAGCAACGTCATCGCCCAGGCCCGCAAGAACCTCCAGAGCATCGAAGTCGACGTCTTCGCCCTCCAGAACGTCCTGGAGGTCTGCACCCCCGAGGACTTCTCCGGCAAGACGATCGCCCTGATCAACATCGGGGCCAACATCACCAACGTCGTGATCGTCGAGCGCGGCACGCCGCAGCTGTTCCGGGACCTGTCGCTGGGCGGGTTCTTCTTCACCGAGAACATCCGCAAGGAGCTCAGCATCTCCTTCGAGGAGGCCGAGAAGCTCCTCAAGGGCATTCCGGGGAAGTCGGCGACCCCGGACCAGTTCGCGAATCTCCTGTCGATGAACGTCCGTGACCTCCTCGACGAGATCGAGAAGACCTTCTCGTTCTACGAGGCCTCCGAGAAGCGGGAGCGGAAGATCGAGCAGATCGTCCTCAGCGGCGGCCTGGCCAACGTCCAGAACATGGTCAGCGCCTTCGAGACCAAGTTCCGGATCAAGGCCGAAGTCCTCAATCCCTTCCGCAATATCCGGGTCGATGACAAGAAGTTCGACGCGGTCTACTTCACCGACATGGCGCCGATCTTCGGAGTCGCCGTCGGCTTGGCAACCCGAAAGGTGGAGAAGTAACCATGATACGGATCAACCTCCTCAAGCCGGAAACGAAGGACATCCGGGAACAGGTCACCACCCCGGGCGTCACCGAAGACAAGGCCCGGAAAGGGCCGAATATCGGCAACCTCATCTTCCTGGCCCTCGTCATCGGGCTGGGCGCTTTCTACTTTTTCCAGAGGAAGGCCTTCGACCGGGAGACCGCCCTGCTCACGACGGCCCGGGCGGAGAAGACCAAGCTCCAGTACGTCGAGGCCAAGCTCGAGGAGCAGCGCAAGGCCCGGGAGTCGCTGGACCGGAAGATCACTCTCATCGAGAGCCTCAACGCCCAGCGCGACATGGCCCCGCGGCTCATGGACGAGTTCAGCCGCCGCCTGCCGGAGTGGGTCTGGCTGACCGAGATCGTCTATGACGCCAAGGGCATCGGGATCAAGGGCCGGGCCCTTTCGAACAACCTCGTCGCGGACTACATCTCCAACCTCGAGTCCAGCCCCCAGATCATGAACGTCAACCTCGTGGCTTCGACGCAGAAGACCGTCCAGGGCGACCTGTACCTGGAGTTCTCGCTGCGGGCCACGGTGGAGAAGAAGCCGGAACCCGTTCCGGCCCCGGCGGCACCGGAGCCAGACGCGAAACCTGCCGCCAAGAAGAAAGGGGTGCAGCCATGAAGAACTGGCCCTGGTACGGATATCTCGTCCTGGCCGTCCTCATCTTCGCCCTGGCCTTCCTGTTCTACTTCAAACCCCAGGGCGCCAAGCTCAAAGTCCTGACGGCAGAGCGGGTCAAGGTCGAGCAGGAAGTCCAGAACCTGAAGCAGAAGAAGCGGGAGCTCGACAAGATCGAGGCCGACATCGCGGCCATGACGGCCAAGCTCAAGACGCTTGAGGTCAATATCCCCCAGCGGAAGGAGATCGCGGACATCCTTCGGCAGATCCAGGCCCTGGCCTACGACTCCCGGCTCGACGTCCTTCGCTTCGCCCCGGGGACGGAGGTCAACAAGGAGTTCTACGCCGAGTGGCCCATCCCCATCCAGGTATCCGGGAACTACCACAACCTGGGCCTGTTCTTCGACAAGCTGAGCAAGTTCGCCCGGGTCTTCACCATCGAGAACTTCACCATCAAGACGCTGACCCGCCAGACCGATCTGAACACCGTTTCCGCCAACTGGACGGCGAAGACCTATTTCTTCCCCGAGAACATGCCGGCCCCCGCCGGGCCGGCCAAAAAGCAACCCGCGAGGCCCAAACGATGAGAAAAGCCGCAGTCCTTCTCCTCTTCATCTCGATCGCGGGTGTGGCCTTCCTCTTCGCCCGGCAGGAGACGACGGCCCCGCCCCAGACCGGTCCCGCGCCGGCCCTGACCGTCCAGACGGGCTTCACCTACAACCCCGATGGCCGCCGCGACCCGTTCAAGGACCTCCTGTCGGGGCGCGAACTCCGGAAGGCTGAGCTCGGCGAGAACCAGATGTACATCGACGACCTCGTCCTCTCCGGCATCGTCAAGAACAAGAACGTCTACACCGCCCTGATCGGCACCGCCCAGGGCTTCCCCATGTTCGCCAAGGTCGGCGACAAGTTCGCCGACGGGTACCTCCTGTCCATCAACGACACCCAGGTGGTCCTGCGGAAGACCCACGAGCGGGGGATCCCCCTCATAAGGCCGCGAGACGTCATCAAGGAAATCACGGAGGAGCTGTAACATGAACAAGAGAATCCTTCCGGCCGTACTCGCCGGGCTGTGCGTGCTCGGACTCTCCGCCCTGTACGCCCAGGCGCCGGCGCCCGCCGTTCACATCACCAAGATCCAGGTCCTGCCCGGCACGCTGTCGACCCGCCTGGTCCTGGAGACCGACGGGCTGCTCGCCGTCGAGAAGGCCTTCTATCCGGCCGAATCGCCGCGGACCCTCGTCCTCGACATGGCCCGGGCCTCGACGTCCGCCGCTCCGGTCCTCCCCTCCTCCGGCGCCGGGCTCGTCCGTGATGTCCAGCTCGAAAAGTCGGGGACCGACGCCCTGCGCCTCGTCGTCCGGCTGAGCGAGCGCGTCCCGGCCCGGATCCTCCGGGCGACGGGCCAGACCGTCATCGAGCTCAACGGTATCCAGAGAGGCCAGACCGGCTACGTCATCGACGCCGCGACCCAGGCCCAGCTCGACCGCACGGCCAAGAGCGAGATCGTCCTCAGCAAGGTCGACATGGCCGCCGGCTCCGAGGCCGTCTCCGTCAAGGCCGCCCTGACCGGCGCCGCGGTCACCCAGGTCTTCGCCCTGGAGAATCCGCCGCGCCTCGTCGTCGACCTCTTCGACACCGTGCTCACCAGCAAGTCCGATGTCTGGCCGATCGACGATCCGCGGTCGACGGTCCAGCGGGTCCGCGTGGCCCAGTTCCAGGCCGGCGGGCCCCGGCCCATCACCCGCATGGTCTTCGACCTCAAGGAAGCCGGGCTCTACGCCCTGGACTCCCGCGCCGACGGCTTGGTCGTGTCCTTCTTCCCCGCATACGCCTCTCCGGCCGCCCTCGTCCAGCCGGCCCCGGCCTCGACGCCCGCCCCCGTGCCCGCGCCGGCCGCGCCTAAGGCCGCCCCGAAAGCCGAATCCAAGGAGGTCCCGGTCACGACCCTCTGCGCGCCGGCCCCGACGGCCGATGCTTCCGCGACGACCGGGTCGCCCAAGGTCGAGCCCAAGGCCGCCGAGCCCCGTCCCCAGGAAGAGGGCAAGACCGCCCCGGTCATGAGCCAGGCGGCGAAATTCAAGCCCACCACGGTCGCCAACACCGAAGAAAAGTACTCCGGCGACATCATCAGCCTCAAGATCAAGGATTCCGACCTCAAGGACGTCGTCCTCTACCTGGCCGAGTTCGCCGGCCTGAACGTCGTCTTCGATCCCGACGTCCGGGGCACGGTCACGGTCAACCTCCAGGACGTCCCCTGGGACCAGACCCTCGACATCATCCTCAAGCAGAACAAGATGGGCAAGACGATCGAAGGCAACATCCTGCGGATCGCCCCGATCGCCGTCCTGACCCGGGAGGATGAGGACCAGCGCAAGCTGCAGGACACCAAGGAGCTCGCCGGACCGGTCATCGTCAAGACGATCACCCTGTCCTATTCGAAGGCCAAGGACGTCGCCACCCTCCTCAAGTCCAAGATGTCCAACCGCGGCGAGATGATCGTCGACGAACGGACCAACACCCTGCTCCTGTCCGAGGTCCGCGACAAGCTCGAGCTCATCGAAAAGCTCATCAGCATCGTCGACACGCCGACGCCCCAGGTCTCGATCGAGGCCCGCGTCGTCGAGGCGACGGCGACGTTCGTCCGCAACCTGGGCATCCAGTGGGGCTTCCGGGGGGTCGCCGACCAGTACTACGGCAACGCGACCAACCTCCAGTTCCCCAACAGCATCCTCGTCGACGGCGCCCAGATCCCCGTCGGCACCGTCACCAAGGGCATCGGCGGTCCGCTCGGCGGCTATGCCGTGAACCTGCCGGCGCCGGCCTTTAACACGGTCCTCGGCTTTTCCTTCGCCAACGTCCTCGACACGTTCCGCGTCGACGTCGCCATCTCCGCCCTGGAGACGGCCGGCGACGGCAAGATCATCTCCCGTCCGTCCGTGGTCACCCAGAACAACCAGCAGGCCGAGATCATCCAGGGCCGCCAGATCCCGGTTCAGACGGTCGCCAACTTCACCGTGACGACCCGGTACGTCAACGCCGCCCTCGAGCTGCGGGCCACGCCGCAGATCACGGCCGAGGGGACGATCATCATG
Source organism: Candidatus Aminicenantota bacterium (assembly GCA_963754085.1). GTDB lineage: Bacteria > Acidobacteriota > Aminicenantia > Aminicenantales > Saccharicenantaceae > RBG-16-66-30. The sequence goes on from CAVWFA010000003.1 coordinate 218,877, forward strand.
ACGATCGATATCCAGAACAACGCGGCGGACTTCGCCAACCTCGTCAACGGCATCCCGCCGATCGTGATGCAGAGCGCCAAGACGACGGTCATGGTGCCCGACGGCGGGACGACGGTCATCGGCGGCATCTACCGGGCCGAGGATTCGGTCACCCGGGACCGCGTCCCCTTCCTCCATCAGATCCCGATCATCGGCAACGCCTTCAAGAGTATGGCCCGGACGAAGCAGAGCCGGGAGCTGCTGATCTTCATCACGCCCCGGATCATCAAGTAACAGGAGAGAACGAGCCATGAATAAGATGACAGCGACTCTCAAAACCCTGGCGGTCGCGGCCGCCTTCCTCGCGCTCGCGGGATGCAACACGATCTCGCAGGACACCGAGTCCAGCAGCATGATCGTCATCATGAGCATCACCGGCACGAACATGGACGGCGACACGGTGGCCTACCTCCAGTCCGACATCCTCGGCAGCGACGGCCTGGTCCGGGTGGACAACGCGACGGGCAACATCGTCGTGCGGCTGATCAATCCCGATCCCATCAGCGGGCCCTCGCAGTTCAACGACGTCGTCCTGACGAGCTACCGCGTGACCTATGAGCTGGCGACCGGCCCGGGCACCCCGGGCACAGACGTGCCGCTGCCGTTCGACGGCAACTTCTCCACCGTCCTCTGCCCGGTCGACGAAGAAGTGGCCGTTCCCTTCGTGGTCGTCCTCGAAGCGGCCAAGCAGGCCGCCCCCCTGAGCCCCCTCATCGGCACGGCCACGGTCCTCGAGCGGAAGGCCAAGATCGAGATCTTCGGCCACGACCTGACCGATCATCCGGTCACGGCGACCGGCTACCTGACGATCTACTTCGCCGACTACCAGGATATCGTCCCCGCCAAGTAGGGCTGTCCCCCAGGCCGACCAGGGGCTCGTCCCGTCGGGACGGGCCCCTTTTTTTTAGATGGGGTCAAACCTAAATCTTATACATCTTTCTGGGGGCCGGCGTCAGCTGCACGGGATGCAAACGAAGACCCAGAAGAGTAGAAGAGTTTAGGTTTGACCCCCTTGCTATTCGCGGAACGGGGAATAGGAAAAAGTCACCGTGGTCTTCTGCCGGATCTTCGGCAGGGCGTCGTCGAGGGCCCGGTCGATCACGGCCCGCTCCGCGGCCTTCAGGACGAACTGGACCCGGGACACGTCCCGGACCCGGGACACGGGCGCGAAGGCGGGGCCGAGGACCTCGAGACCGGGGGCGTGCTTCTGGAAAAGCGCCCGCAGCTCCCGCGACCGGCCCCCGAGGGCGCGGACGTCCCGGCCCTGGAGCACGACCTCGGCCAGGCTCGCGAACGGCGGGTAATTCAGGACGCGGCGGAATTCGATCTCCTTGTCGTAGAAGGCGGCGTAGTCGCCCGCCGCGGCCGCGGCGATGGTGAAGTGGGCCGGCGCCGCCGTCTGGATGACGGCCTCGGCGTCGGGGGCGTCGCGGACGAGGTCGAGCATGGCCGACACGGTTTCGTAGGTCCTCTGCCCGGCGCGATAATCGGAAAAGCCCAGGAGATACTCCGGCCGGAGGACGGCCACCAGCCCGGCCTTCGGCAGCCCGGGCTGATGGACGAGGAGCTGCGTCCCGACGAGGAGCGGCGCCCGGCCCTTGGCGAAGTCGGCCAGGAGACGCCGCCGGTCCTCCGGCTTGGAGGCCGTGTCGGCATCGAAGCGGGCCGTCCGGACCTTGGGAAAGAGACGGCCGAGCTCCTCCTCGACAGCCTGGGTGCCCGCGCCCCTGCGGACGGCCAGCTCGCCGCCGCAGCCGTCGCAGGCGCGGCGGGCGTCGACGCCGGAATTGCAGTAATGGCAGAGCAGGCGATTCTCGGCCTTGTGATAGACGAGGGCGATATCGCAGCGGGGGCACCGGGGCACGCGGCCGCAGCGCGGACAGACGATCTGGGCGGCGTAGCCCCGCCGGTTGAGGAAGAGGATGGCCGGCTCTCCCCTGTCCAGGACGGCCCGGAGCCTGCGCTCGAGCTCGCGGGAGACGATCGGGGCGTCGCCGGTGTGGTCGATGAGCGTCACGGCGGCCCGCCGCGGTTCCGTCCCCAGCCCGATGAGGAAGCCGCGCCCCTTCGATTCGGCCAAGGCCTCGACGGTCGGCCGGGACGAACCGAAGACGGCGATGGCCCCCTCGGACCGGGCCCGGAGCCAGGCGCCGCGGCGGGCATCGTAGGCGGGGCTCTCGGCCTGGAGGTGCGATTCCTCCTGCTCGTTCTCGACGGCGATCATGCGGAGCGGCCCCGTTTCGAGAAAGAGCGCGGACCGCGTCCCGGCGACGAGCGCCGCCCGGCCGCTCCGCAGAACGCGCCAGGCCTCCTCCCTCTGTTTCGGCGTCATCCGGCCGTGGAAGACGACGGCCTGGCGGCCGTAGTCCGTTTTGAAGGCGGCGACCAGGGATTCCGTCGGGGCGACCTCGGGGTAGAGAAAAAGGACCCGGCCGCCGCCCGCCACGGTCCGTCGCACCAAGGTCTGGAACGCCGCCCGACGGGGGCCGTCGGCGCCGAAAAGATACCAGACCCCGGACCCCCCGTCGGCGATGGCCTTCTCGATAGGCGCCAAGGACCCGGCTTCGCGGAGCGCTTCGGGGAAGGCCAGACCGAGCTGGACCGCCGCATCGGCGCCGGCTGCGGATCCCGGCGGCGGAGGCGGGGAGCCGATCGTCCTCTCGACGGCGACGAACCCGGCCTTCTCCATCCGGGAGACGAGACCCGAGACGTCGCTCCCGCCGAGCGTCCTCCGGAGCGAGAGGGGGCTCCGCCCCTTCGGCGCCCCGGCCAGGGCGGCGGCCAGCAGCTTGGCTTTCGGGCCCAGCCCCGTCTGGGCCAGGGCTTCGCGGCCGGCCGGCGTCAGGACGACCGCGACCCTGGCCTTGCCGGCGAGCGATGGAGGCAGGGCCGTCTGGAGGATCTCGCCCCACGACGAGCGGAATTCCGCGCTGAGCCGGCCCGTGAATTCGAGAAAGCGGTCGTCCCGGAAAGGCCGGTCGTCGAGGACTTCGATGAGCTCCTTGAGCTTGACCCCCGCCGCCGGCGGCCCGGATTCGACCGCGACGATGAAGCCGCTCTGGCGGCGCGGGCCGAGAGGGGCGATGACCCGGGCCCCCGGACGGGCGGCGGCCCGGAAGGCCTCCGGGACGGCGTAGAGAAAGGACTGTTCGAGCGGCAGGGGAAAGACGACCCGGGCGAGGACGGTCATTTTCTGCCGAGCAGGGCCATGACCTTCTGCATGTCCTCCCAGACCATGCGCTTGAGCTCCCGGTTCCCCTCGTTGCGGACGAGGTAGGACGGGTGGAACGTGGGCATGACCGGGATGCCCCGGTAATCCGCGAACTTCCCCCGCCGGACCGTCATGCCTTCGCGACCGGGCGCGAAAGAGTCGGTCGGCGTCCTGCCCAACGTGACGATGACCCGGGGCCGGATGAGCTCGATCTGGCGGATGAGATAGGGCCAGCAGGCTTCGATCTCTTCGTGATGGGGCACGCGGTTGTCCGGCGGCCGGCACTTGACCATATTGGCGATGTAGACCTCGTCCTCGCGGAAGGTCATGGCCGCAATGATCTTGCGGAGGAGCTGCCCGGCCCGGCCGACGAACGGCCGGCCCTGGGCGTCCTCGTCGCGCCCGGGTCCCTCGCCGATGAACATGAGCTCGGCCGAGGGGTTGCCTTCGCCGGGGACGGCGTTGGTCCGGAACTTGTGGAGGACGCAGAGCGTGCAGGCGCGGACCTGCCGGTCGGTCTCCTCGAGGGCCGCCCGCTCCTCGGCCGTCTGGGGAGGCCGGGCGACCCGGTCGTCGCGGACGACCCGGTCGTCGCGGACAGCGAGGGACGGGAGCGAGGCGCCGGACCGGCGGATCACGAAGCCGGCCCCGGCCTCGACCAGGAAGTCGACGTGGGCTTTGAGGTCCTCGCGGATGTCAGCGGCGCTTCTTTTCAAGCTGGGCCTCGATGCGGTCGAAAATGACGCGGCTCGCCTCCCTCTTGCTGAGGAGCCCGGTCCTCTGGACCGGACCGGACGGGGCGAGGATGCGGACGGCGTTGGTCTCGGTCCCGAATCCCCGTCCCCCGCCGACGGCGTTGGCGACCATGAGGTCGGCGTTCTTGGCCGCCATCTTCCTGCGGGCGTGGGCCACGACGTCGTGGGTCTCGGCGGCGAAGCCGACGAGGAGCTGGCCCGGCTTCTTCTTCCGGCCGAGCAGGGCCAGGATGTCCGTCGTCCTCTCGATCGGCAAAGCGGCCCCGAACGCGCGCTTGGCGGCCTTGCGGCCCTTGGGGTCCTTGAACCGGAAGTCCGAGACCGCGGCCGCCATGACGACGACGTCCGCCTTCGGGAACGCCTTCAGACAGGCCTTCTCCATCTCGGCCGCCGTGACGACCATTTCCGTCCTCGCGCCGCACGGCGGGACCAGGGTCGTCGGACCGGAGACGAGGATCGTCTTCGCCCCCCGCGCGACCGCTTCGCGGGCCAGCTCGTAGCCCATCTTGCCCGACGAAGGATTGGACAGGAACCGGACGGGGTCGAGGTGTTCGCGGGTCGGGCCGGCCGTGACGAGGACGGTCTTCCCCTTCAGGCCGGCGCTCCGGCCCAGGATCCGCAGGCCCTCCTTGACGACGGTCTCCGGCTCGGCCAGCCGGCCCCAGCCGGTGTCGCCGCAGGCGAGATAGCCCTTCTCCGCTTCGACGAACTCGGCGCCCAGGGCCCTGAGGCGGGCCATGTTGGCCTGGGTCTTCGGATCGAGGTACATGACCTCGTTCATGGCCGGGGCGATGAGGACCGGCGCCGATGTGGCCAGGAAGAGCGTCGACAGGAAGTCGTCGGCGACGCCCGTGGCGAACTTGCCGATGACGTTGGCCGTGGCCGGGGCGACGCACAGGAGCGCGATCTCCTTGGCCAAGGCGATGTGCTTGATCGACCGCTCCTCGGGCTCCTCGAAGGTGTCGACGACGGTCTTGGTCCCGGCCAGGCTGCTGAAGAGCAGGGGCGAGATGAGCCGGGCCGCATTCGGGGTCATGACGACCTGGACGGCGATCCCGGCCTTCTGGAAGCCGCGGACGATCTCGCAAGCCTTATAGATGCCGATGGACGAGGAGACGCCGAGAGCGACCTTCTTCGTCGGGGCCGTCACTTGGCGAAGCTCCTCAGGATGGGCCGCAGCTCGGCCGCCATGGCCTCGGGATTGTGCCGGGCGGCGGTGATGACCGTCTTGAGCTCGGCCGCGGCCCGGTCGAGGTCGCCGTTGACGACGACGTAATCGAACTCGGCGTAGGCCCGGACCTCGGCCCGGGCGTTCCGCAGGCGGCGCCTGACCGCCTCCGGGCTGTCCTCGCGGCGGTGCCGGAGGCGCCGCCGGAGCTCGGCCGCGACCGGGGGCATGATGAAGACGAGCGCGGCGCCCGGGACCCGGGCCCGCACCTGGCGGGCGCCCTGGACGTCGATATCGAGGATGACGTCGCCGCGGCGGCCCTTGGCCGCGACCTCGGCCCGGGACGTGCCGTAGAGATGGCCGTGGACGCGGGCGTGTTCGAGGAACTTCCGGGCCTTGACCATGCGCGTGAAGACGCGCTCGGAGACGAAATGGTAATCGACGCCGTCCTTCTCCGAGGGGCGGCGCGCCCGGGTCGTGTGAGAGACCGAGAAATCGAGGCCGCGGACCGACCGCCGCAGCCGTTTGATGAGAGTGGACTTCCCGCAGCCGGAGGGTCCGCTGATGACGAAGACCATGGCGTCGACTCCCCTATTCGATGTTCTGGACGTGCTGGCGGATGCTCTCGAGCTCGTTCTTGATGGCCAGGCTCTCCCGGGTGATGAGGACGTCCTGGGATTTCGAAGCCAGGGTGTTGGCCTCCCGGTTGAGCTCCTGGGCCAGGAAATCGAGCTGGCGCCCCACGGGCTCGCCGACCTTGGGCGACAGGAACGCCTCGAACGAGTCGAGATGGGTCTTGAGCCGGCCGATCTCCTCGGCCAGGTCGTAACGCTGGGCCAGGAACGAGGCCTCCTCGGCCAGCTTGCCCTCGGAGACGGCGGCGCCTCCGTTGAGGTCGGCCAGGCGTTTCCGGATCTTGGCTTTCATCAGGGTCGGCTGGCGCTTGAAGCGCGCTTCGGCCCGGCCCACGAAGCGCCGCACCGCGGCCAGGTGGACGCGGAGCTGGCGGGCCGTCTCCCGACCTTCCCGGCGCCGCAGGGCGACGACATCGTCGAGCGTCCGGGCGAAGCTCCTTTCGATGAACTCCGTGTCCCTCGGCCCGGGGGCCTTGCGGCCGACCTCGACGAGCTGGGGCACGCGGAGGAGGCTGTCGAGCGAGATCTCGACGCGCAGGCCCGTCCGGCGCGAGACGCGCTCGAGGGAGCCCAGGATCTTCCGCAGCAGCCCCTCGTTCAGGCTGAAGTCCCAGCTCTCGGGGACGAGCGGGACGACGTCGACGAAGACCTCGACCCGGCCCCGGCGGATCCTCTTCTGGCAGAGGGCCCGGAGGCGGTTCTCGGTTTCGCCGAGGGGGGCGCCCTTGTAGGACCAGTCGAAGAAGCGGTGATTGAGGGTCTTGATGCTGATCTTCAGCCGCAGGGACGGCGACGTGAAGCCCTTTTCGGCGAATCCGGTCATCCCGAGGATCATGGCGCGTGCTCCTTGATCTTTCCGCCCGTTCGTCCCGTGTCCGGTCAATTCCCCCCGAAGAGGGCCCGGGCGATGCCGTAAGCGTTGAGACTCGAACCCACGGTCAGGTTGTCGGCGACGGCCCAAAGCCAGATGCCCCCGGCGACGGCCGGGTCCTTCCGGACCGGCCCCAGATGGATGCGGTCTTTGCCGGCCACGGACACGGGCGAAACCATTCTCGCCTCGCCGGCCGGCGCGAGCTGGAAGACGTCGTCCGTCTTGAGACAGGACTCCACTTCGGCGGCCGACGCGTCCCGTTTGAGCTCGGCGTGGACCAGGATCGAATAGGTATGGAAGACGGGGGCGAGGACGATCGAGAGCGACAGGGGGACCTTACCGGCCCCGAGGACCCGGCCGATCTCCGCGGTCACCCGGTTCTCCAGTCGGGAAAACCCGTTCTTGTCCGGCTTGGACGTCCGGGTGAGCAGGTTGAAGGCGACCTGCTCGGGGAAGATCTTCTTCGACATGGCCGAGCTGCCGAGAAGGGCGTAGCTCTGCTCGGCCAGCTCTTGGATGCCCTCCTCGGCGTAGGCCGAAACGGGCTCGAGGACGAAGGCCACGGCTTTGGCGACGCCGAACCCGGCCCGGAGGTCCGCCAGGAGATGGCTGAGCACGATCGCGGCGGGATGCGGATTGGCGATGAGCGGCGGCTTCGTCTTGCCGAGACTCGCGTCGTTGATCCCGGCCACGATGACCGGGACCTTCGGATCGGCGTTGAACGTTTCGCCCAGATCCAAGGCGACGTAATCCTTCTCGGCCGCCAGGCCGCCGTAGCGCTTGTTCGTTCTCTCGTCCGCGGCCAGGAACACGAGGTCCAGGCCCTCGAGGGCGGCCGGGGTCAGGGCGTGGACGACCTTGGCCTCGCCGCCAAACGTGCCGAGCTTGGCGTACTCCTCCTCGACCTCGGGGTCGAAGAGCTCCAACGAGGCGAGGGGGAACTTCTTGGCCGCGAGGACGCTGAGGATCTCCTTGCCCCGGAGCGAATCGGGGCCGACGAGCGCGAGACGGGGCTTGCGGGATCTGGCCGGAGACATCGAGGCCCCTACCGCGTCCGGATGTGGTCGGCCATCAGCCGGTACATCCGGTCCTTGAGGGCGAGCTTCTTCTTCTTGAGCGCCCGCTCCTCGTCGGCCTCGGCCGGCGAGAGATGGGTCTTGACGCGGATCGCGTCGATGGCCTTTTCGCAGGCTTGGTGGTCGTCATGGGCCTGTCGGAATTCCGCATTGTCCCTGAGGAGCAGCTCCTTGAGCGCCTGTTCGTCCATCCGTGGGGTTCCTCCGCGGCCAGAATATCATATCGACCGGGCCGTTTCAATTTGGCGGCCCCCCGGAGGGACTGTCCCCGCAGGGGACTGTCCCTCCGGGTCCCAGCCGAGAACGCCGGCCGGGACGGAGGGGGGCGCTCTCGTATTGACAGGCCCAGGCGGGCTGAGTTCTAATGAGGTCCGGGGGAATGGCCATGGTCGCGTCAGGGCTTGGCCGGTCGGGTCGCGCATCCGCGGCGATCCTGCTGATGTTGGGAATGGCCCTGAATGCCGCTGCGGCCCAAGGGCGTCGGGGCGCGGCCGTTCGCGTCGATATGAAGGACGGGGCGCGTATCGAGGGCGAGCTTGTGGCTGTCGGAGGATCCTCCCTCGTCATTCGAGACCGGTCGGGCACCGAGATTTCCTGCGCCTTGGCGAGCTCGCCGGGTGTCGGTCACCTGGACAAGAAGAAGTTCCCCGGCGGATTCGTCGGTTTCGCGGCCGGGGCGGCGGCCGGCTATCTCGTCGGCGCCAATCCCCGCAACTGGCCGCATGACGAGGACGTTCTGGTCCTGAGAGGGATCGGCACCGGCATCCTCTGGGGCGCCCTCGGCGCGATCGTCGGGTCGATCGCCACGTCAGGGCGAGGCGGGACGCACGAGTCGACTTTCCTCATCGAGGGTCTGAGCGACGAACAGGTCCAAGTGACCTTGAAGAATTTGAAGAAGTACGCTCGGATCCGCTCCTAGCGATCCGGAGGGGGGTGCGATGCGTCGACGGAGACGAAAGGCGTCTCTTCTCGGGATGGTCTGTCTGGCCGCCGGCCTGCTCGGCGGCGCCTGCAAGGAGACGCCGCGGAAGCAGGTCACGGTCGTCGACGGCGTCGAGGTCGTGGCCAACCCGGCCCTGCCGCTCCACAAGAACCCGGCCGGGTGCTCAAGGTCCCGGAAAAGCTGAGGATCCGGGACACGGGTGACAGGTTCTTTTTAAAGACCCGCTAGTCCGGAGATCGCGGCGGACGGCTCGATCTTCCTCATGGATCAAGACCAGCTCCTGAGGTTCTCGCCCGAGGGGACTTCCTCGGGAACCTCGTCAAGCCCGGACAGGGCCCGGGGAGATCGAGAGCCTCGACCGCTATCTCGTCGAAGGCGACGGAGTCTACGCGGTCGACGGCGCGACCAACAAGGTCGTCCACATGACCTCGAGGGCCGGTATCTCGACCAGCGGCGCTCGAAGACGATTCGAGACCATGACCCGGAGTTGGATGTCGGCTCACTCGTCAATCTGCCGCATGTCCGGGGATTCTGGCCGACGCCACTACAGCTTCTTCTGGACCTCGAGATCGGACGGGACTATCAGGAAGTCCTATCCTTCCCGGGCAAGTTCTATCAACCCGCCGGTCATGATGCGCTGGGACTTCCTCGCTGGGTCCCGACCCCGGGCGGGACCTGCTCTTCATCTCCCTCCCGGGATTACGGGATCAAGGTGTTGGACTTCGACGCGGGCCGGGTCACCGGACGCTTCAGCCGGGACTATCCGAAAGTGCCTTACGTCGTCCCCGAGAACATGAAAACGGTCTACACCGCGGGCGGCGCGCCCCGGCCGGAGTTCGAACGCGACGTCCTCGATCTCTTCCTCCCCGACGCTCACCTCTGGGTCCGGACTCGACCGTCGATGCCAAGAAGGGCCAGCTGTTCGACGTCTTCAGCGCCGAGGGCGATTTCCTGGACAGCTTCTTGTCCCGGTCAGAGGCAAGATCCTCGGCGTCCGCGGGGACACGATCTTCGTCAGGAGAAGCCGACGACGGCACGATCGCCGTCGTCCTCTACGAGAACCTCGAGTACGGGAGAGACTAGAGCGTCCAGGGCCGGCGCATCGGACGGTCGAGGCGCTTCGAGGCCTCGGCGTCGCCGACGATCCGCTCGGCGACGGGATCCCACGTTATGGCCGGCCCAGCCGGATGGCGATGTCCGACATATGGCTGATGGTGTCCGAGCGGATGGCCGACTCGAGCGGGTTGACCGTCGGTTTCCTGGTGCGCATGGACTCGACGAAGTTCCGGCCCTGGCTCGTGCTGCGGATGACGGGTCTTTCGTCGTCCCGGATGTGCGCGGTCTGGAGGGACTTCGGGCTGGCGTAGAGGGCCCCCCGGCTGACGCTGATCCAGCCGTCCTCGCCCCAGAAGGTCGTGCCGTGGTCCATGGGCGGGCGCTTCTTGGGATCGTCCATCAGGCCCGGGACCTTGACGGCCACCCGGTCGGACATGAAGCGCAGCGTCAGGCCGTCGGCGTAGCGGCAGGCGACGTCCCAGTTCTCGACCGTGTCGAAGAGGCCTCCGGCCGGGATCTCGCCTCGCCCCTCGTAATGGACCGGGCTCGTCCCGTCGCGGTCGAGGCCCCACTGGGCGATGTCGAGCGGATGGGCGCCCCAGCCGGCGATGAAGCCCAGGGCGTAGTCGTAGATGTGATAGGCGCCCCACTCGGTGCAGCGCGTCTTCGTGTACGGCTTCATCGGGGCCGGGCCGATCCAGGTTTCATAGTCGAGCCCCTCGGGGACGGGCACGGGCTCGACGTCCTGGAAGCGCTCGGCGAAGACCTCGGCATACCCGCCCGGCGATCTCAGGTCGGAGCACCAGGCGTCGACATGCTTGATCTGGCCGATGTAGCCGTTGCGGACCAGCTCGACCGCCCGGGTGAACTCCCCGGACGAGCGCTGCTGGGTGCCGTACTGGAAGACGATCTTCTTGCGGGCCGCGGCGTCGCGGAGCTTCCAGGCCCAGGCCATGGCCACGCCCAGGGGCTTCTCGACATACATGTCCTTGCCGGCCAAAGCGGCGTGATAGGCCAGCGGGACGTGCCAGTGGTCGGGCGTGCTGATCACGACGCCGTCGATGTCCTTGCGGGCCAGGACCTCGCGCCAGTCGGCCATGGGTTCGCAGACCCGGCCGCCGTAGTGTCCGTTCGCCTTGGCCGCGAAATCGTTCGCGCCGCGAGGCGAAGCAATCGCAGGCGGCCACGATCCGGACGTCGTCCTGGGTCGTGACGAAGTCCTGCCAGACGTTGCCCCCGCCGCGGTTGCCGACCCCGATGGCGGCCAGCGCCACCCTGTCGCTCGGGGCCGGGCGGGCGAAGACGGACGAGGGCACGATCGCCGGGGCCGCGACCGCGGCCGCGGCCCGCTTGAGGAAATCGCGTCGGCTGAGGGCTCTCTTGGTCATGGCATCACTCCTTGTCGGCGGCGTCCGCGGGCGGCGAATCGCGCCGCCTCCTGTCGCAGCCGTCCGGCGTCCCAGCGGCCGGAATGGACGAGCACCCGGTAGCGGAGGACGAACGTCTCTCCGGCCCGCAGCGCGAGCGGCTCGTAGCAGAGCAGGGCCGGCGTGAACCAGCTGAAACCCGGCGAGCTGATGACGTACCAGGGCGTCGGCGAGCGCGGGTTGGCCGGATGATCGACGATGGCGATGCCCGCCGCTTCACCGTCGACGAGACCGGAATAATCCAGGCCGGCATGCCGGCCCCGATAGCGATCGTCGGTCCAGACCGTGACCGGGCCGTCGCTCGTCATGACCTGACGCTCGGAAAGCCCCTCGCCCAGGCGGAGCGACAGCCCGGCGTAGCCGCCGGAAACTCCGCCCCCGGGCTGGCCCGGCAGGGGCGTCCGGTCGAGGACGGCGTCCGCGACCGCCGTGAAGGCGCCGGTCCAGTCGACGGCGTAGACGCCGTCCGCGTCGGGCCTCGAAACCTCGATCGTCCTCTTCTCCGTGAGGACGGGTGTCGCGGCCCCGACGGGCCTGTAGTCGAGGTCCATGGTGATCCGCGTCTCGAGGCTCTTTCCGAACGAGATGCGGACATTCGACCAGGAGGTCCGTCCCGCCGGGCGCCCCGTCTTCGCGTCGACCTCCCAGTAGTTGATCTTATTGATGTACTTCCAGCTGAACCACAGGCCGTGGTGCCAGATGTGATCGGGCGGACGGTCCCAGGTCAGGAGCCGGCCGTCGGTCGTCCGGAGGGGGTGGAAGTAGGCGTGATCGAGAGCGGGGTCATAGCGGAACTGCCAGAGCGGTCCCGCCGGACCGACGAGCGACAGGCTCGCGCCATCGGCTTTCTCCCAGCGCCAGGGTCCGGCGCCGGGCGACGCGGGCCCGCGCGATACACGGCCCGTGGCGGCCCATTCGACGGCCCGCCGGAGAAGGGTCCGGAACCCGGGATCGTCCATGGCCTCGGCGTCATGGCCGAGGAGGATCGGTCAGGCTCCTCCCCTGGCCGAAGCGGCCGGCCAGCACGGCCGGCTCCCACCGGCCCGTCCCGTCTTGGTCCGGGGCGGAATAGGACGACGCCAGGATCTCGGCCCCTTCGGCCAGGCCGGGCGCGTTCCAGAGCTCGTCCCTGATCGAGAAGGGCTCGAGGCCCTCGGTGACGGGGTGGCGGACGTTCTCGACGCGCACGGGGAACTCGTGGACGGGGCCGTGGCTCGTCTGCCCGGCTTTCCAGGTCGCGAGCGTCAGCCGGCCGTATTCGCTCCAGTCGGGGAAGGAGGCGCTCCCGGCGTGGACGACGACGTGCCCTTTCCCCTGCCGGACGAAGTCGAGGTAGGCCTTCTTCGTCTCCTCCGGCCAAACCGAGGCCGCCGGATCGAGGCCGAAGGCGTTCCAGTTGCTCAGGATGACGTCGCAGGAGGCGAAGTCGGCGGCCGTGAGCTCGACCGGCTCTTCCGTGACCCGGACGTCGAACCGGCCGCTCCCCCGCAGGATGGCGACGATCTGCGGCGTCGTCGTCCTCCAATCGTGGTTGTTCTGGCCGCTCAGGACGAGGACCCGGACCGGCCCGGGGCCCGCCGCTTCAGCACGGCAGGCGGTCAGTCCCGAGACGAGGACGAGAATGGCAGAGATAAGATAGAGGGACGCGAATCGCCGGAACATCGGTCAGCGCCTCCTGACTGCGGGGGATGATACCCCAGTCGGGGCGCTTTTCCAAGGCGGCCGCGAAATCCTTATTGGATGGTATACCCCTTGGCTTCGAGGCAGGCCGCCATGCCTTTCTTGATCGTTTCCAGCTTGGCCTTGTTGTCCGCCGCGACCTTCGCCTCGGCCTGGGCTTCGGCCTGCGCTTCGGCCTGCTTCTTCGCCTTGCGGCCCTTCAGGGCTCCGGCGGCGGCGCCGATGGCGGCCCCTTCCCCGGTATCACCGGCGATCGCGCCGAACATCGCGCCCACGGCCGCGCCCTTCGCCGCGCCAACCACGGCCGCACCTGTCGTCGCATCTTTGGCTTGGGCCTTCGCGGCATCGCCGGCCGCCTGGGGGTCCTGCTGTCCCGCGTTCGGGCCGAGCCCGGACTGGTTCATGGACCACTCCAGGCAGGCCCATTCGTCGGCCTCCTGCTGCTCCGGGGTCTGCCCTTTCGCGGGAAAAACGATGATGCCCAGCTTCTGCTTGATCTCCTTCATCGTCATCTGAGGCTTGGCCTGAGTCGTGGTTCCCGTCGCTTGGGATCCCGCTGCCGCGAGCCCCAGGGCCATGATGCAGACCGCCCCGGCCAGCATCGCCATCGAGATCAAGTGCTTGGGTTTCATGTGACATCTCCTTAGAAAAAACCTGTCGGCATTCATCTTGCCTCGCAGAGCCCTGCGGCTCATCCCTTTTATACCGATTCGGGGGACGGACCGTCAATGGGACCTTGGTCCAAGGCCTCGACGAAGGGAGCCACGGGAGAGATCGGGGATACGCACCGGAGGCACCTGTCCCCCTGCTCTCAGCCTCGCTTCTCCCGTCCGGAATGTTGACTTTAGAGGCCTGAATTACTATACTGGACGCGCTTTCCGGCGGTCGCCGGACGGGTCGATGGCTAGGTAGCTCAGTTGGTAGAGCGAAGGACTGAAAATCCTTGCGTCGGCGGTTCAATTCCGTCCCTAGCCATTTTTTCTTTTCGCCCCTGATCTCCCCTCCAAGGACAGCCCGCCTCATGGTTCAGGAAGAGCTGTCTTTCGGGCTTGCCTCCGAACCGGCGGGAATCTCACTCTCGGGGGTCGCGGATCGTGGCTTGGCCCGAAGTCACTGGCGCAAGGTATCAGAACTTGTAGGCGACCGAGATCGTCGGCACGACCATCTTGGCCCCGTAGGTCCCGGGCATGGATCGGTTCGTGTCGTAGACCGCTTCCGCGTGTCCCCCGCCATGTACTCCAGGCCGAAGTCGAGCTGGAGGTCGCCGACGGTCTTGCCGATGCCGATCGAGAAGGCTTCGAAGGTGTGGGTCGGCAAGAGCACGTTGAGGGTCGACTCGGGACCGGGAGCCGGATCGTGATAATAGCCGGCCCGCAGGGCCGTCGTCGGGTTGAGCGTGTATTCCGCGCCGAAGCGGATCTGGGTCGTGTCCTTCCAATCGAGGACGAGAACATCTCGCCCGTCGACCTCGGCCAGGTCGGCCCAGACGGGGTCGAGATAGTCGGTCGTGAGCCGGTCGAGCTTGGACCACTGCGTCCAGTGGACGTCGGCGCTCAGGAGCAGACGCTCGAACGGACGGAACGAGACGCCGCCCGCGATCCAGAGCGGCCACGGCATGTCCCGCACGAGGTCGGAGGTGTCCGGAAGGTCGTAGAGGGAGGCGTAGGACAGCAGCGCCGAGCCATTGAAGGACATGGTCGAGGGGGTCCGCACGGTCAGCCCGATGGAGAGGTCCTCGACCGGCTTGACGAGCAGGCCGACGGTCACGCCGAAGCTCCAGCCGCTCATGGTCTCCTCGTATTGACCGAGGTCGGCCAGGCCGGCGGCGACCGGACCGTCGATCTGCGGCGGATAGCTCGAGGTCCCGGCCGGCTTCTTGAGGTTGAAGACGCCGTGATTGAAGTTGATGGCGGCGCCCAGGGAGACGGCCTCGCCGAGCTTGACCGCGACCATCGGCGACAACGAGAGGACGGCGACCTTGCTCATCAGGCTATAGGACGTGCCGTTCGACAGTCCCGTGAAATCGTCGCCCGTCCACTTGGTCCCGTACACCGAGGGCGTGCTGATGCCCAGTCCGAGGACGACCTTAGAGCTGACCGGCAGGTAGAAGCCCGCCAGCAGGCCGATATAATGGGAGGTCTTGGTCTGGGCGTCGATCCGGGGGATCTCAAAGATGGCCGTTTCCAGGCGATAGGTGTTCGTCGGGATGAGATCGTTGGCGAAGAAGCCGAAGGTCTTCTGCTTGAAACCGGCCGCCCCGGCCGGATTCCAGAAGACGGCGCTGAAGTCGTTGGCCAGGCTGACGTAGGCCCCCCCCATGCCCTGGGCCCGCGAGCCGAGGCCGTTGAGGTTGAATCCGTTCGCCGGCGCGAAAGAAGGCAGCAGGAACAACGCGGCTGCGGCCGCAATAAGGAACTTCTTGGTCATGGTCTTTCTCTCCACTGATCCGACTAGCGACCTATTATATACGAGTTTCAGGAAAGCGGCGCGCCCGGCCGCTCACTTTTTGCCGAACGCGAGCTCCCCCTTCTTGTCGACCCCGATCGCGGCCGTGTCGCCTTCCCCGTATTCCCCGGCCAGGATCTTCATGGCCAGGGGGTTCTGGACGTCCCTCTGGATCGTCCTCTTGAGCGGCCGCGCGCCGTACACGGGATCGAAACCCCGCTCGGCCAGGAGCTCCTTGGCTTCTCCCGTCACTTCGAGGCCGATCTTCCGGTCGGCCAGCCTCTTCGCCAGCAGGTCGAGCTGGAGCCCGACGATCTCCAGGATGGCGCTCTTCGGCAGGGGCCTGAAGATGATGACCTCGTCGACCCGGTTGAGGAACTCGGGCTTGAAGTGCCCTTCGAGGACCTTCCGCACTTCCCGCTCCATGGCCTCGTAGTCGCGGCTGAGCTCCTTGATGGCCTGGCTGCCGAGGTTCGAGGTCATGATGACGAGCGTGTTCTTGAAATCGACCGTCCGCCCCTGGCCGTCCGTCAGCCGCCCGTCCTCGAGGATCTGCAGGAGCACGTTGAAGACGTCGGGGTGGGCTTTCTCGATCTCGTCGAGGAGGACGATCGAGTAGGGCCGGCGCTTGACCGCCTCGGTCAGCTGGCCGCCCTCCTCGTAGCCGACATAGCCCGGGGGCGCGCCGATGAGCCGGCTGACCGTGTGCTTCTCCATGTACTCGGACATGTCCAGCCGGACCATGGCCTTCTCGTCGTCGAACAGGAACTCGGCCAGGGCCCGGGCCAGCTCGGTCTTGCCGACGCCGGTCGGACCGAGGAAGATGAACGAGCCGATGGGCCGGCCCGCCTCCTGGATGCCCGCCCGCGACCGCCGCACCGTGGCCGCGACCGCCCGGATGGCCGCCTCCTGGCCGATGACCCGTTTCCCCAGGAGCTCCTCCATGCGGATGAGCCGGTCGACCTCGCCTTCGAGCATCTTGGCCACGGGGATGCCGGTCCACTTGGAGACGATCTGGGCGATGTCCTCCTCGTCGACCTCCTCCTTGAGCATCCGGCCCTTGGCTTGCAGGACGGCCAGGCCGGCCGCGGCCTTGTCCATCTGCTTCTGGACCTCGATGAGCCGCCCGTAACGGATCTCGGCCGCCTTCTCCAGGTCGCCCCGCCGCTCGGCGCTCTGCCCCTCGATCTTCAGGCCGTCCATCTTCTCCTTGAGCTTGCCGGCCGCCTCGATGGTCTCCTTCTCCTTCTGCCAGCGGCCGCGGAGCGCGGACGCCTTCTCCTTGAGGTTGGCCAGCTCCTCCTCGATCCGCTCCTGCCGCTCCTTGGAGGCCGGGTCCTTCTCCTTCTTCAGGGCCTGGCGCTCGATCTCGAGCTGGAGCGTCCGGCGGTCGAGCTCGTCGAGCTCCTCGGGCAAGCTGTCGATCTGGATGCGGATGCGCGAGGCGGCCTCGTCGACGAGGTCGATGGCCTTGTCCGGCAGGAACCGGCTGGTGATGTAGCGCGACGACAGCGTCGCGGCCGCGACCAGGGCCGAGTCCTTGATCCTGACGCCGTGGTGGACCTCGTACTTCTCCTTGAGGCCGCGCAGGATCGAGACCGTCTCCTCGACCGAGGGCTCGCCGACGTAGACCTGCTGGAAGCGCCGCTCCAGGGCGGCGTCTTTCTCGATGTGCTTCTTGTACTCGTTGAGGGTGGTCGCGCCGATGCAGCGGAGCTCGCCGCGGGCCAGGGCCGGCTTGAGCATGTTCGAGGCGTCCATGGCCCCTTCGGCCGCGCCGGCGCCCATGATGGTGTGGAGCTCGTCGATGAAGAGGACCACCTGGCCGCCCGACTCGCCGATCTCCTTGAGCACGGCCTTGAGCCGGTCCTCGAACTCGCCCCGGAACTTCGTCCCGGCGACGAGCGAGCCCATGTCCAGGGCGAGCAGGCGCTTGTTCTTGAGCGACTGGGGCACGTCGCCGTTGGCGATGCGCTGGGCCAGGCCCTCGACGACGGCCGTCTTGCCGACCCCGGCTTCGCCGATGAGGACCGGGTTGTTCTTGGTCCGCCGCGACAGCACCTGGATGACCCGCCGGATCTCGTCCTCGCGGCCGATGACCGGGTCGAGCTTGCCTTGGCGGGCCAGGGCGGTCAGATCGCGGGTGTATTTCTCCAGGACCTGGTACTTGCCCTCGGGCTCGGGGTCGGTCACGCGCTGCGAGCCGCGGACCGCGGCCAGGGCTTTGAGGACGGCGTCCTCGTCGACCCCGTTCGCGCGCAGGATCCGCGAGGCCCCGCTTTTCGCGTCCTTGAGCATGGCCAGGAAGAGGTGCTCGGTCGAGACATACTCGTCCTTCAGCTGTTCGGCCTCTTTGTGGGCCGCGTCGAGGATCTGGCGCAGGGCCGGCGAGGGTCTCTTCGTACTGACCGAGAGCCGCGAGGCCGCTTCGACGTCGGCGCGATCTCCGGCGGGGCTCGAGGTCCCGGCCGGCCTTGACGTGTTCTCGTCCTGGTCGAGAAGCTGGCCAGCGGTGCTCGGGCCGGACCTCCTGGCTGGCCGCGACTCCTCGGCGCCGGCCGACTGAATGGCCACCTGGCACATGACGGCTGAAGGACGCGCCGCCGGCCAGACCGGTAAAATCGTCCCCTGTCCACTTGGTCCCGTACACCGAGGGCGTGCTGATGCCCAGTCCGTAGGACGACCTTGGAGCTGACCGGCACGTAGAAGCCCGCCAGAATGCCGACGTAGTGGGAGGTCTTGGTCTTGGCGTCGATGTCGGGGATCTCGGGGATGGCCGAATCGAAGAGGTAGGTGTTCGTCGGGATGAGATCGTTGGCGAAGAAACCGAAGGTCTTCTGCTTGAATCCGGCCGCCCCGGCCGGGTTCCAGAAGACGGCCGATGAAGTCGTTGGCCAGGCTGACGTAGGCGCCGCCCATGCCCTGGGCCCGCGAGCCGAGGCCGTTGAGGTTGAATCCGTTCGCCGGCGCGAACGAGGGCAGCAGGAACAACGCGGCGACGGCCGCGATAAGGATCTTCTTGGTCATGGTCTTTCTCTCCACTGATCCGACTAGCGACCTATTATATACGAGTAACGAGGTCCGCGAGCGCGCCCGGAGCCTATTTCTTGCCGAACGTGAGCTCCCCCTTCTTGTCGACCCCGATCGCGGCCGTATCGCCTTCCCCGTATTCGCCGGCCAGGATCTTCATGGCCAGGGGGTTCTGGACGTCCCTCTGGATCGTCCGCTTGAGCGGCCGTGCGCCGTAGACCGGATCGAAGCCCCGCTCGGCCAGGAGCTCCTTGGCCTCTCCCGTCACTTCGAGCCCGATCTTGCGGTCGGCCAGCCGCTTCGCCAGCAGGTCGAGCTGGAGCCCGACGATCTCGAGGATGGCGCTCTTCGGCAGGGGCCTGAAGATGATGACCTCGTCGACGCGGTTGAGGAACTCGGGCTTGAAGTGCCCTTCCAGGACCTTGCGGACCTCCCGCTCCATGGCCTCGTAGTCGCGGCTGAGCTCCTTGATGGCCTGGCTGCCGAGGTTCGAGGTCATGATGACGAGCGTGTTCTTGAAATCGACCGTCCGGCCCTGGCCGTCCGTCAATCGGCCGTCCTCGAGGATCTGCAGGAGCACGTTGAAAACGTCGGGGTGGGCTTTCTCGATCTCGTCGAGCAGGACGATCGAGTAGGGCCGGCGCTTGACCGCCTCGGTCAGCTGGCCGCCCTCCTCGTAGCCGACGTATCCCGGGGGCGCGCCGATGAGCCGGCTGACCGTGTGCTTTTCCATGTACTCGGACATGTCCAGCCGGACCATGGCCTTCTCGTCGTCGAACAGGAACTCGGCCAGGGCCCGGGCCAGCTCGGTCTTGCCGACGCCGGTCGGCCCGAGGAAGATGAACGAGCCGATGGGCCGGCCCGCCTCCTGGATGCCGGCCCGCGACCGGCGGACCGTCGCCGCCACCGCCCGGATGGCCGCCTCCTGGCCGATGACCCGTTGCCGCAGGAGCTCCTCCATGCGGATGAGCCGGTCGACCTCGCCCTCGAGCATCTTGGCCACGGGGATGCCGGTCCACTTGGAGACGATCTGGGCGATGTCCTCCTCGTCCACCTCCTCCTTGAGCATCCGGCCCTTGGCCTGCAGTCGGCCAGGTCGGCCGCGGCCTGTCCATCTGCTTCTGGACCTCGATGAGCCGGCCGTAGCGGATCTCGGCCGCCTTTTCCAGGTCGCCGCGCCGCTCGGCGCTCTGCTCCTCGATCTTCAGGGCGTCCATCTTCTCCTTGAGCTTTCCGGCCGCCTCGATGGTCTCGTTCTCCTTCTGCCAGCGGCCGTGGAGCGCCGACGCCTTCTCCTTGAGGTTGGCCAGCTCCTCCTCGATCCGCTCCAGCCGCTCCTTCGAGGCCGGGTCCTTCTCCTTCTTCAGGGCCTGGCGCTCGATCTCGAGCTGGAGGTCCGGCGGTCGAGCTCGTCGAGCTCCTCGGGCAGGCTGTCGATCTGGATGCGGATGCGCGAGGCGGCCTCGTCGACGAGGTCGATGGCCTTGTCCGGCAGGAACCGGCTGGTGATGTAGCGCGACGACAGCGTCGCCGCCGCGACCAGGGCCGAGTCCTTGATCCTGACGCCGTGGTGGGCCTCGTACTTCTCCTTGAGGCCGCGCAGGATCGAGACGGTCTCCTCGACCGAGGGCTCGCCGACGTAGACCTGCTGGAAGCGCCGCTCCAGGGCGGCGTCTTTCTCGATGTGCTTCTTGTACTCGTTGAGGGTGGTCGCCCCGATGCAGCGGAGCTCGCCGCGGGCCAGGGCCGGCTTGAGCATGTTCGAGGCGTCCATGGCGCCTTCGGCCGCCCCGGCGCCCATGATGGTGTGGAGCTCGTCGATGAAGAGGACCACCTGGCCGCCCGACTCGCCGATCTCCTTGAGCACGGCCTTGAGCCGGTCCTCGAACTCGCCGCGGAACTTGGTCCCGGCGACGAGCGAGCCCATGTCCAGGGCGAGCAGGCGCTTGTTCTTGAGCGATTGGGGCACGTCGCCGTTGGCGATGCGCTGGGCCAGGCCCTCGACGACGGCCGTCTTGCCGACGCCGGCCTCGCCGATGAGGACCGGGTTGTTCTTGGTCCGCCGCGACAGCACCTGGATGACCCGCCGGATCTCGTCCTCGCGGCCGATGACCGGATCGAGCTTCCCCTGGCGGGCCAGGGCGGTCAGGTCCCGGGTGTATTTCTCGAGGACCTGGTACTTGCCCTCGGGCTCGGGGTCGGTCACGCGCTGCGAGCCGCGGACCGCGGCCAGGGCTTTGAGGACGGCGTCCTCGTCGACCCCGTTGGCGCGCAGGATCCGCGAGGCCTCGCTCCTCGTGTCCTTGAGCATGGCCAGGAAGAGGTGCTCGGTCGAGACGTACTCGTCCTTGAGCTGCTCGGCCTCCTTGCGGGCCGCGTCGAGGATCTGGCGCAGGGCCGGCGACAGGACGGTCTCGGCTCCCCCGCTGACCTTGGGCAGGCGCTCGAGCGCCGTTTCGACGTCGGCGCGGATCTTCGCCGCCGGCACGCCGATCTTGGCCAGCAGGGCATTGACGATGTTCTCGTCCTGATCGAGAAAGCTCGCCAGCAGATGCTCGGGCCGGACCTCCTGGTGGCCACTCTCACCGGCCAGGGACTGGGCTTTCTGGATGGCTTCCTGCGACATGACGGTGAACTGATCCCAACGCATCGGACGCTCCTCCCGGGATTTATCCTTTCTATTAAAGGCCCGCAGCGGGGGTCTGTCAAGGCACGCCGCCGGCGCGACCGAACGCCGCCCCGGCCCCCTTGACAAGCGACGAAAAATGCATATCAATTGACGGTAGGAGCGCGTCATGGAAGAGATGGAAGTCACGAGCTGGCTGACGCTCGACGCCATCAGAAAATCGAAGAGCGCCGAGGTCGTGGAGACCGTCGGCAATCTGCAGACGGGGCACACGAAGTCCGTGTTCGTCGTCATCGAGGACGACTCTTCTCGAGCTCTGCTACAGCGACGCCGCCTCCAACACCATCCGCCGCTTCGAGAACCGCGACGAGTTCGACGAGGCCCTCGAGGAGCGCAAAGAGGACGACGGCGAGGCGATCGTCGAGGCCGACGGCGACAAGGACTTCGACGAAGACGAGGACGAAAAAGACAAAGAGGATCTCGAAGACGGCTTTTCCGTCGAGGACGAGCCCGAGTCCTATTGACCTGGCCTATTCATAAGAACGCCCGATAAAAGAGATGGAGAAAAGCGGGGCGTTCTTATGAATAGCCCGGGCTAGCCGGACCCGGCAGGGCCCGTCCGGCCCTTGAGGCCGGCCAGGATATTCAGCGCGTCGAGGGGGGTCAGAGACGTGAGGTCGAGGCCCTCGATCTCTTCCCGGAGCTCGCGTAAAAGGGCGAATTCCCGGTCCTCGGCGAAGAGCATCATCTGGCTGCGGTCCCCCGAGGCCCGGCCGCGGCGGGCCAGCCGCGGCAGACCGGCCTCGTCGAGCTCCTGCTTCTCGAGGTTGAAGAGGATCTCCCGGGCCCGGTCGATGACGTCCCGCGGGATGCCGGCCAGCTTGGCCACGTGGATGCCGTAGCTCCGGTCGGACGGGCCGGGCACGATCTTGCGCAGGAAGACGACCTCGTCCTTCCACTCCCGGACGGAGACGTGGTAGTTCTTGATGCGCGGCAGGGTCAGGGCCAGCTCGGTCAGCTCGTGGTAGTGGGTGGCGAAGAGCGTCTTCGGCCGGACGTCTTCGCGCTCATGGAGCCGCTCGGCCACGGCCCAGGCGATGCTCAATCCGTCGAAGGTGCTCGTGCCCCGGCCGACCTCGTCGAGGAGGATGAGGCTGCGGGCCGTGGCGTTGTGGAGGATGGCGGCCGTCTCCAGCATCTCGACCATGAAGGTCGACTGCCCGACGCTCAGGAAATCCATGGCCCCGATGCGGGTGAAGACGCGGTCGACCAGGCCGATCCGGGCCGACTTGGCCGGGACGAAGGCGCCCATCTGGCCGAGAAGGACGATGAGCGCGGCCTGGCGCAGGAAGGTCGACTTGCCGCCCATGTTCGGCCCGGTGATGATGAGGATCTGGTTGGCGGCGGCGTCGAGCTCGAGGTCGTTGGGGATGAAGGGCTCGGCCTGGGTCGTCTCGATGACGGCGTGGCGGCCGGCCTCGATGCGGAGGACGTCCCCGTCGTCGACCATCGGGCGGACGTAGCCGCGCCGGGCGGCGCATTCGGCCAGGGCGAGCAGGACGTCGAGGGCCGCGATGTCGGCGGCGATCCTCTGGAGGCGCGGGGTCTCGCGGGCCACGGCCTCGCGGACCTCGAGGAAGAGGCGCTGCTCGAGGGCGCCGATGCGCTCCTCGGCGTGGAGGACCTTCTCCTCGTATTCCTTGAGCTCGGGCGTCAGGAAGCGCTCCGCGTTGACCAGGGTCTGCTTGCGCATGTAGTCGGCGGGAACACGGGCCAGGTGCGGCTTGGTGACTTCGATGTAGTAGCCGAAGACCTTGTTGTAGCGGACCCGGAGCGAGCCGATGCCGGTCCGCTCCCGCTCGCGGCTCTCGAGCGCCGCGATGAAGCCCTTGCCGGATCGGCTGACCGCGCGCAGGTCGTCGAGCTCGGCGTTCCAGCCGTCCCGGACGATGCCGCCCTCGGTCAGCAGGAAGGCGGGCTCGTCGAGGATGGCCTTGTCGACGAGCCCGGCCACGTCGGCGGCGTTGTCCCAACGGGCGGTCATGTCCTTGAAGAGAGGCGACGTGAAGGCCCGGATCTCGCGTTCGACGGCCGGCAGCGGGGCGAGCGAACGCTTCAGGGCGACGAGATCGCGCGGGTGGGCCGCGGCCAGGGCGATCTTGCCGACGAGGCGCTCCAGGTCGTGGACGCCCTTGAGGGTCTCGCGGATCTCGCGCCGGGCGATGGTCGCGCCGAGGCCCTCGGTCACGGCGTCCTGGCGGTCCGCGATCGCGCCCACGTCGCGGAGGGGCCGGAGAAGCCAGGCGCGGAGGAGCCGGCCGCCCGGCGCGGTCACCGTGAAATCGATGACGTCGAGGAGGGTCCCCTTGAGCTTGCCGTCGCGGAGGTTGCGCACGAGCTCGAGGTTGCGGACGGTCGCGGCGTCGAGGACCAGGTGGCTGCCCGCGGCGAGATAGGAAATGCCGTGGACCAGGGCCAGCGAGCCCTGCCGGACCTTTTTGACGTAGGCGAGGAGGGCCCCGGCCGCGGCCACGGCCCGGGGCTTGTCCTCGAGGCCGAAGCCGGCCAGGGACCGGGCCCCGAAGTGCTCCAGGACGACGCGGGCCGCCTGGGGCGGGTCGAAGAGCCAGCCCTCGGCCGGGCTCAGGGCGGCTCCGCTCGAGCCGTCGAGGGCGATGACGCGCCGCAGGGCGTCCTCCGCGCCTTCCGGATAGAGGATCTCCTTGGGGCCGGCCTTGAAGATCTCGTCGGCGAGGAGCTTGGCTTCGGCCCAGGGCCCCTCCAGGGTGCGGACCTCTCCGGTGGCCAGATCGACCAGGGCCATGCCCCAGCCGTCCTCCGCCAGGGCCAGCGAGACCAGGAACGTGCTCTCTTTGGCGTCCTCGGACTCGATCTCGACGGCCGTGCCCGGCGTCAGGACCTTGATGACCTCGCGCCGGACGACGCCCTTGGCCGACTTGGGGTCCTCGACCTGCTCGCAGATGGCCACCTTGAAGCCCTGCCGCAGGAGCTTGGGCAGGTAGGAACTGACGGCGTGATAGGGGACGCCGCACATCGGCACCTTCTGCCGCGAGGTCAGGGCGATATCGAGGACGGGCGCGGCCGTCTTGGCGTCCTCGTAGAACATCTCGTAGAAATCGCCGAGGCGGAAGAACAGGAGGGCGTCGGGATGGAGCTCCTTGATGCGGAAATACTGCTCCATCATCGGGGTCCGGGAGGTTTCGTTGGCCATCGGCGCCCTCAATATACCCACGCCCCTCCCCTTTTGCAACTCAAGGGCTCTTAATCTGTGTGTGAAGGAATGAGCACGCAGGGGCGATGGTCCCCGGAGTTTGACACCCGCGGGCGCGCTGGTGTAATCTCGGGGGCGTGAACATCCCCAACTATCTGAGCCTGGCCCGCATTCTGGCCATTCCGGCCCTGGTCGCGGTCATGCTGACGAACTTCCACGGCCGCGACGCGGTGGCCGCCGCGATCTTCACGTTCGCCTCGCTCACCGACTGGCTGGACGGCTGGCTGGCCCGCAAGAAAGGGATGGTCACCGTGCTCGGCCAGCTCCTCGACCCGACGGCCGACAAGCTCCTCATCGCTTCGGCCCTCATCTGCCTGGTCGAGCTCGGCCGCGTCCCCGCCTGGGTGGCCTGCATCATCATCGGCCGGGAGATCGCCGTGACCGGCTTCCGGGCCATGGCCTCGTCCAAGGGGGTCAACATCCCGGCTTCCGCCTTCGGCAAGGCCAAGATGGGCAGCGAATCCTGGATCATCGGGGCCATCGTGCTGGGCCCGATCTACCTCGGGAAGCTCTATATCGTGCCCAAGATCGGGCTGTGGCTCGTCCTGGCCCTGGCCATCGTCTCCATGCTCGAGTATTTCATCCGCTTCGGCCCGCGGATCATCTCACAGCCCGCCGAATAGGGCGGCCTTCGCCTTCTCCGCCCCCTCCCAGCTCTCGACGTTGTGGACAGCCGGCGCCTTGGCCCAGCCCCTGGCGATGCGCTTGACCAGACCGGCCAGGACCTTGCCCGGCCCGCACTCGACGCAGGCCTCGATCCCGAACCCGTTCATCACGGCCATGGACCTCGTCCAGAGGACGGACCGGCTGACCTGCCGCTTGAGGGCGTCCCGGGCCTCTTCGCCCGTCCGGATGACCTTGGCGTCGACGTTGGTGATGATCGGGAAGCGCGGGTCGGCGAAGGCCGCCGCATCGAGGTCGGCCGCGAGCCGCTCTTCGGCCGGCTTCATCAACCGGGAATGGAAGGGCGCGCTGACAGGGAGCAGGACCGACTTGGGCGCCTTGATCAGGACCAGCGCCTCCTCGACGGCCGCCTTGTCGCCCGAAATGACGATCTGGTCGTCGCTGTTCCAATTGGCGATCTCGACGACGCCCGCGCGCACGTCCGCAAGGCGCTTCTCGATCTCTTCGCCCGGGACGCCGAGGACCGCGGCCATGCCGCCGACGCCGACGGGCACGGCCTCCTGCATGTAGCGGCCCCGCTTGTGGACGAGGACGACGGCGTCCTCGAACCGGAGCACGCCGGCCGCGACGAGGGCCGAATATTCGCCCAAGCTGTGGCCCGCGGCCACCGCGGGATCGCGGCCGAGCAGCCGGCAGGCGGCCGTGCTGACGATGAGGAGGGCCGGCTGGGTGTTCCGGGTCAGGCGCAGCTCGTCCTCCGGGCCCTCGAAGCAGATCTTCGAGATGGAGTAGCCGAGGGCCTCGTCGGCCCGGTCGAAGAGCGCCCGGGCCTCCGGCGACCTCTCATAGAGGTCGCGGCCCATGCCGACGGTCTGCGATCCTTGTCCGGGAAAGAGATAGGCGACGGTCATTTCAGGCAGTCCTTTTTGATCTGGATCTCGGTCGACTTCCTCAGGTCGCGGACCCAGGCGGCGGTCTGCTGGACCCGTCGTTCCTCGCGGAGACTCGCATCGATCGTCTCGGCGACCCGGTCGAGGGGTTCCGCCGCTCTGCCGAGCCGGGCCTGCTCGGGGACGTAGATGTCGCGGTAGTACCGCTCGACCTCCGTGACCGAGACGGGGATCGACTGGCTGAATCGCAGGGCCAGGGCCCGCTCGAACAGGATCCGGTCCTCGAAGTAGGGCTCGAGGTCCTTGGCGACGAGACCGAACCGGGCCAGCCGGGCCTTGAACGCGTCCTCGCCGAGGGTCCGGCGCAGGTCGGCCAGAGCGGCGGCGATCTCGTCCTTGCTCACCGTCCGGACCTCGCGGGCCAGGTCCAGGACGATCTTCCGGTCGATGAGCGTGTCCAGGGCCGCCAGCCTGGCGTCCCCTCCGGCCTCGGCCGCCGGGCCCCCCGCCAGGCCGAACGCGACGGCGACCTCGACGTCGAGGCGGGTGATGATCTGGCCGTTGACGACGGCGACCACGCAATTGACCGTCTGGGCCGGCGCGGCGGCCGCCGCCAGAAGCAGGAGGAGCAGGATCCTCTTCGTCATGGTCATCACCGCCTCGCTAGAAGATGTTGCCGATGGTCAGGAAGATGAGCGGGTGCCCCTTGCGGTCCTGCGCGTCGAAGCCCCACAGCTTCCAGGCGATCTCCAGCCGGACGGGCCCGAGCGGCGTCCGGTAGCGGATGCCGGCCCCGGCGGCGCCGAGCAGATCGAAGGGCTGGAAATCCTGGAGCTTCTCGTAAACGTTGCCGAGGTCGAAGAAAGAGGCCAGCCGGAACGCCTTCCAGGCCGGGAACGGGGCGAAGGCGAGCTCGGTGTTGATCAGGAACACGGCCTCTCCGCCGTAGGGATTGAGCGTCGTCGGATCGAGAGGCCCGAGCATCTCGAACTCCTCACCCCGGAACGTGTTGCTGCCGCCGGCGAAGAAGCGCTCAGGCAGGTGGATCAGGCCGTTCCCCAGCCCGAGCCGGGACATCAGGCTGAAGTTCAGGAGCGAGGTGAGCGGCCGGAAATACTGGCCCTTGAGGAAGATCTTCTGATAGTCCGACTCGGTGCCGAACAGGGGCAGGCCCAGCTCGCCGATGCTGCTGAAGAAATAGCCCCGGGTCGGGTTCAGGGTATCGTCCCGCCGCTCCCAGCTCATGCTCACCGAGGACAAGGCCCCCGAATAGGGCAGGAAAAAGCGGTCGATGTCCGGCGGCGGGTCGTCGATATCGACGTCGGGGAGGGCCGTCCGCGTCAGGCTGATCGACCCGATCAGGAGGCGGGACCGGCCCAGGCCCTTGACCACGCTGAAGCTGACGCCGCGGCGGTCGAGGGTGAAGCTCTCTCGCATCTCCCGCTCGACCCAAGCCTGCAAGGTCGTCGGCATGGCCCGGCCGAAGAGATAGGACTGGTTCCAGGAGACGACCGCCCGCCGCTCGATCGTGCTGATCTGGCCGAGGACGCCCACCTGGGCGCCGAGCCCGAAAACGTTGTTGCGGATGTACTCGCCGGTGCCCCGGGGCCGGAAATCGTTGGGCCAATCGGCCAGGGAGCCGCTGACGGGGTTCAGCGTATGGAATCCGAGCCCGAGCCCGGTGTAGTTCCTCTCCCCTTCGCGGACCGTGACGACGACCACCTCTTCCTCCGGGCTCGTGCCGACCTCGTCGACGCGGACCTCGGAGAAGATGCCGAGCGTCTCCAGCCGCCGCTTGGACTCCTGGAGGCCCGCGTAATCGGCCTCGCCGCCCTTCTCGACGCGGAGCTCGCGGCGGATGACCTTGTTCCGCGTCACCCGGTTCCCGGTGACGAAAACGTCCCGGATGGTGACCGGGCGGCCCTCCGTGATCTCGTAGATGAGCGAGACCTGGTTCTCCGGCGAGCGCTCGACGCGGGAGACGACCTCGGTGCCGCGCACGCCGCGGTTGAGATAGATCGTCTCGATCACTCCGACGTCCCTCTGGACGTTGGGCGGGAAGTACGGGCCGCCCGCCCGGCTGACGATCTCCCCGGCGAGCGCCTCCGCGGTGACGAGCGTCGCGCCCTCGATGCGGATGGCCTCGATCGTGGATTTCGGCCCCTCCTCGATCTCGAAGACCGCCCGGACGCCCGCGGCTTCCTTGACGAGATCGAGCCGGACCCGGACACCGGGGAAGCCGTTCTCCTTGTAGAGGCTCTCGAGGTCCCGGGGGACGGAGAAGAGCCGGTCGTAGCTGATAAAGGCGAAGAGCGGGACGCCCTTGGTGACGGCCAGCCGGTTCTTCAGGTCGAGGCTCGAGAAGGCGGTGTTGCCGCGGAAATCGACGCCGACGACCTTTTCCTTCTCCCCCGGCGCGACGTCGTGGACGATCCGCATCTCGTCCCGCCCTTTCTCGACCCGGCTTTGGACGGTCGCGTACACATAGCCCTGCCGGCGGACATGGTTGAGGATCCGGGCTTCGCCCTCGGCCAGTCCCCACGACTCGAAGACGCGCTCCTCCCAGATCGGGTTGAGGAGACGGGCCGGCACCTTGGCCCCGTTGACCACGATGGTCACCTTCTCGTGGGGCAGGATCTCGACGACGAGGTCGACCCGGCGGTTTTGCTCGTCGAAGCTCTCGCCGGCCAGAAGGATCTCGGCCCGGCGGTAGCCGGCCCCGTCCAAGCCCTGCAAGAGGGCCGCGAAATCCGCGGCCAGACGGTCCGGCACGTAGACGTCCCCGACCCGGCTCTTCATCTTCTTGAGGAGGGCCCGTTCGGGGATCTCGGCCTTCCATTCGACCTCGAGCCCGCCGATCCGGAAGCTCTTCCAATCGAGCGCCCGGAACACCAGGTCGGCCGTCGAGGCGCCGGCCTTCTTTCGGACATCGCACGTGACCACGGCCTCGAAGTACCCTTCCCGCCGCAGCCCCTCCCGCATCTCCGCGATGGCCTCGGGGAGCCGGTCCTCGCGGAAATAGGCGCCGGGCCTCTGGGCGGTCAGACCCTCCAGAAGCCGGGTCTTTGACAACCGGGGTCCCTTGAACCGGACGGCGTCGATGAAGACGTTGCGGACCAGGTCGAAGGCGAGCTCGATCCGGTCCTCGCCCTGCTTCGTGACCCGGACATCCGCGAACAGGCCGGTCCGGAATATCTGCTTGACGGCCTGGTCGACGAGCCGCGGCGAAAAGGCGTCGCCCGGCCGGATGGGGATGAGGTCGAGGAGTCCCGCGCCGCCCGGCTGACCGTCGACCCGGACGACGATGCGCTCCACGACCACGGCGGCCTGGGCCGCGACGTCCTGGGCCGCTCCCGTCCGTGGGGCGGCCAAGGCCATGACGGCGGCCAGGGCCAAGACCGGCCCGGTCCGGCGGGCCCGGCGCCGAGCCCTAGAAGCGCTTGCGGAACTTGACATCGAAACCCAGTCTCCCCCGGTCGTCCCGCCCGCCCACGAGCGAGAATCTCCGGCTGATATCCCATTCCATGCGGAAGATGGGGACTTCGTCGATCTCGGCCCTGACGCTCGAGCTGGCCAGGACCGTCGAATAGAGGAACAACAGGTTCTTGGAGACCTTCTTGCCCACCGTGATCCGGGCCGCGACGCCGCCCTGGCCGCCCCGCGGCAGGTAGGGATCGATGCGCAGGCGGTCCAGGGAGAACACGCTGCCGGTCCCCTTCTTGGCCAGATCGGCGATCTGGTAGGTCAGCAGGGAGGCGGTGTTGACGGCGGTGCTGCGGTCGCCCGAGTAGGAATAGTACATCCGCTGGAACGACTCGCCCAGGGCCAGGAGCGACAGGATCTCGTCGGGGGGCAGCGGCGGCGAGGAGCTGAATTGCGGATTGAGGCGGCTGACGGGCCCGCTCAGGTCGAGGGTCACGCGGTAATCCTTGACGTAGGACTCGCCCCGGAAATCGAGAAACGGCTCCGCGTTCACGGGATCGGTGAAGCTCAGGCGGCCGCGGATGACGCGGAACTCCCGGTCCTGGAAATAGAAACCGCCGCTGATGATGTTGATGTCGCCGAGGAGCACCGGGGCGTCGAAGGCGCCGACCGCCGTCAGGTTGAAGCGGGCGTTGAACCGGCCCAGGGAGTTCTCGATGGAGACGTTGTCGTCGGCCCGGAGGCGGAGGTTGAGAGACATGCCGTCGAAGAACGAGGGCCCGGGAGTTTCCGTCGGGGTCTGGGAGGAGAAGCCGAAGGCCTCGTAGATCTCGCGCCGGAAGCTCAGCCGCTTGAACAGGATCTCCCCTTCTGTGACGAAGCGCTTGGCGTCCTTGAGGATGCGGATCGACAGGTCGGCCTGGGCCCGCATCCTCTCCATCGGCGAAAGGACCATGTCCCGGCCCTCGAACGTCAGGTCCATCGTGGCGATGCCCCCCTCGCCGATGCCGATCCGGCCGGAGCCGGTGAGCGGGCCGCCGCCGAGCTTGCCCGCGAGCGAGGTGATGTTCAAGGCGCCGTCCTTGAAGGTCATGGCCGAGGCAAAATCGGTCACGGCGTAGGCGAATCCCGGCAGGGGCATGACCGAGGCCGCGACGTCGAGGCCGACGGTCACGCGGACGGCCGCCGGCGTCTCCTGGATGCTGGCGGTGTAGTCGACCCGGCCCTGGGAACCGTCCCAGGGGACGACGAGGTCCATGGCGGTGATGCGGCCTTTGACGGTGCCGCTGAACGGTTCGCCCGCGAGCGAAAACTCGAAGGCGCCGTCAAAGGGATTGTCCCCGGGGACCAGGCGGCCTGCGAGGCCCAGGCTGACCCTATCGGCGGCGACGCCGATCTCGAGCTCGCCCCGGGCTTCCGTCCGGTCGAGGGGCGAGAGCAGCATGTCCTTGACGGTGAAGAGGCCCGGCAGCTTGTCGCGGCCGAAGACGCCGCGCCCGGCGAGCGACAAGGACAGCCGGCCGGAGGCCGTGGGGACGATCGACGCGAAATCGAGCTCCTCGCCGCGGGCGTCGATGTCGAACTCGCCATTGACCGTGCCGATGAGGAGTCGGCCCTCGAAGCGGCCGCCGTGGAAGTCCATGGCCAGCTCGGGGAACGACAGGACGCCGTCCCTCCAGGCCAGGCGTCCGGCGACCCGGCCGGCGGTCTGGCCGTAACCTGTGACCCGGGGGCTCGTGAAGGTCCCCGAGAATTCCTGGGCGCCGCCGGCCTTCTCGACCATCCGGAAGTCGCCGGCGACCCGCCCGGCGAGCGTGACGGGGATCCGGAGGGCGGGCAGCACGCGCTCGAGCTCGCCCTCTCCGTTCCGGACGTCGATCTCGAGCCCTCCGCCCGCCGATTTGATATCGATCCGGCCCTTGAGCGAGGGATCGTCGACATCGAAGCGGCCCTCGAACGCGCCCCGCGCGATGGCGACGTCCGCTTCGGCGAAGGCGGCGTCGAACAGGTCGAAGCCGCCGGGCGAGAGCGTGGCCTTGAGAGCGACCGCCGGAGAGGACGAGCGGCCGCTGAGCGTGGCATCGACGTAGCCCTGGCCGCGGATCTCCCCGAAGCCGAATTTCTGGTTGAGGACCAGGGAAACGAACTCCCGCGCATCCTTGACGTCGGAGATCTGGGCATGGATCCTGGTGTCCATGTCCCCGGCCAGGTCGATGTCGGCCGTCGCTTCGACCCGGCCGAAGCCCGTATCCAGGCCGGGCGCCGCGATGGCCACGTGCCGCGCGGCGAGATCGACGCCGACCTTGATCGGACCGCGGAAGGCGAAGGAATCCCCCTTCCGCTCGAGCGTGGCGTCGCGGAATTCGACCTCGGCGTCGATCTTGCGGGAGGCGATGCTGAACGTGCCCCAGGCCGCGGACCGGACGGGCCAGGGGATGTGGATCTCCCGCATGACCGGATCGATGATGACCGGCGCGACGCGCCCCTCCACGCGGCCCTTGAGGAAGGACAGGTTCAGGCTCTCGGACGGCCGGCCGGGCTTCTGCATGGCCATCGTGAGCTCGCCCTTCTTGTCCGGGGAAAGCGCGAAGCGGCCCTGGACCGTGCCCAGGGGCACCTCGTTGATCGCCAGCGTCGTGGAGGCGAAGTCGGTCGAGAACGCGAGCCGCCCGTCCTTGCGCTCCAGCCGGCCCTGGCCGTTGGCCCGGCCCTTCCAGGAGAAGGGCATGCGGAGCAGGTCGTCGAGGATGTCCGTGTCGATGTCGTAGCGGACGTCGATCTCGGCCGAGGGCCTGAAGAAGTCCCGGATGAGCCCGCTGGCCGTCAGCTCGAGGCCCGGTCCTTCGACGGAGAGCCGGTCGACCGTCACGTTCTCGCCCGTGCCGGCGAGAAGCACCGTCAGGGCGCCGATCGAGGTCGGGCCGCGCCGCGGCGAGGTGTAGCCGCTCGAGGCCGCCGTAGCCCGGATGGCGAACTTGTCGCCGGCCTGGGTGATGAGCGCCCGGACCCCCCGGGCCTCGAGGACCGTCCGGCCCCGCTCGAAGACGACCGTGCCGTTCTCGATCGTGCCGCTCTCGATGGCGAAGGGCAGCTCCAGGATGGACAAGGGCGGACGGGCCTTCCGACGCGGCGCGCCCGCGGCGGGCGGCCGGATGTGGATCTCCGGGGAATCGATGACGACCGACAGGATCTTGCGGTTGCGGAGGAGGGAGACGTAGGGGATCTCGATCCGGACCCGGCGGGCCCGCAAGGCCGGCGGCTCGGCGAGGGAGCGGAAATTCTCGATGACCAGGGCCGGCGGGAAGTAGGACAGCGTCAGCCGGTCGTATGCGAACGTCTTGCGGATGCCCTTGCTGACCTCGCCGAGAAGGATGTTCTTGCCGACGATCAGGCTGACGGCCAGGAGGACCAGCACGAGGACGGCCACGGCCGTCCGCCGGGCCTTTTGGGCGAGGGCCCGGGCCTGTTCGCGGACCCGGGCGATGGCGTCGAACCTCACTTCTTGACTTTCCTCCAGTCGGCGAGGAAGCGCTCGACGCCGAGGTCCGTCAGGGGGTGCCGGATGAGCTTTTCCATGATCCCGAACGGCACGGTGGCGATATCGGCCCCGATCCGGGCCGCCTCGATGACGTGGCGGGGGTGGCGGACGCTGGCCACGATGACCTCGGTCTCGAAGTGGTAGTTCTCGTAGATCTGGACGATCTCCTCGATGAGGGCCATGCCGTCCTCGGCGATGTCGTCGAGGCGCCCGATGAAGGGACTGACGAAGCGGGCCCCGGCCTTGGCCGCGAGCAGGGCCTGGCCCGCGGAGAAGACGAGGGTCATGTTGACCGCGACGCCCTCGGCGTGGAGCGTCTTCGTGGCCTTGAGGCCTTCCAGACCGACGGGGATCTTGACGGCGATGTTGGGCGCGATCCGGGCCAGCGCCCGGGCCTCGACGACGATCTCGTCGGCCTTGAGCGACACGCACTCGGCGCTGACGGGCCCGGGCGTCAGGGCGCAGATGGCCCGGATGTTGTCCTCGAAGGAGACGCTCTCCTTGGAGCAGAGGGACGGATTGGTGGTGACCCCGTCGAGGACGCCCCAGCCGGCGACTTCGCGGATCTCGTCGAGATTGGCCGAATCCAGGAACAGCTTCATGAATCCTCCTAGGCGCTCGGGCGCGTGAACGTGTTCGAAAGCACGCCGATCCCCTCGATCTGGACGTCGACCCGGTCGCCGGGCGCGGTCGGCCCCACGCCGGCCGGCGTGCCCGTGGCGATGATGTCGCCGGGCTCGAGGGTCATGATCCGGGACAGGAACCGGACCAGGAACGGGATGGAGAAGATCAGGTTCGCGGTCGTCCCCGACTGGACGAGCTTGCCGTTGAGGAAGGTCTTTAGGCGCAGCCCGGCCGGATCGAGCCCCGTCGCGATGCACGGGCCCACCGCCGCGAAGGTGTCGAAGCCCTTGGCCCGTGTGAACTGGACGTCCTTGGTCTGCAGGTCGCGGGCCGTGACGTCGTTGAAGCAGGTGTAACCGAGGATGGCGTCGTCGACGGGGTCGTCGTCGCCGAGACGGCGGGTTCTCTTCCGGATGACGACGGCGACCTCGCCCTCGTAGTCGACCCGGGCCGAGGCCGGCGGCTGGACGACGGCATCGAGGTGGCCGATGAGGGCCGTCGGCGGCTTGAGGAAGACGAGCGGCTCCTCCGGCAGGGGGTTGCCCAGCTCCTTGGCGTGCTCCCTGTAGTTGCGGCCGATGCCGATGATCTTGGAGGGCAGAACGGGCGGCAGGATGCGGACGTCGCCGATGGGCACCGGGCTCGGGCCGATCTTGAAGTCGCCGAAGACCGACCCGACGATCGGGAAGAGATACTCTTCCTTGAGGACACCCTGGAGGACCCTCTTGCGGTAGCGGAAGCGGTAGATCTTCACGGTCGTCCTCCGGCCCTCAGGATACACCTTCCGGGGGCGGACGGTCCAACGGCGGCGAGCCTGCGGGCGGGCTCGACGGCGGCCGGCGCCGCGAAATCCGAGGCGCGGCCCTTCCGGTCGAAGACCCGGACCGTGAAGGCCAGCTTGGCGGGGGCGGCGGACGACGGCGGGAGGACGTAGGAGAAGGTCATGGTTCCCGGGGCTTCGCCGGCCGTTCCGGCCATGGCCTCGAGCTCCGCCCGCGGGATCCTGCGGGCGAGCCGGCCCTTCTTCTCGACCTCCTCGGACGTCAGGGCCCGGCCGGCGGCCGGCAGCTCCCGCTCGAAGACCCAGACTTCGACCGTCTCGAGAGCCTCGACCGGCTTTCCGGAGACGGCCTTGACGGGGTTCGTCCACCGGACGAGGACCGCGCTGTCGCCCGCGACGGCCGACAGTCCTTCGACGGCCATGGGCGCCTGGCCCGGGGGCAGCCCGAGCGGTCCCTTCCGCCCGCATCCCGGGGCCAGAGCCAGACCCAGCCCGAGGAGGAGCGTCGCCCACGTCTTGGCCATCACAGGATAAAGCGCCGCAGGTCCTGGCTGACGAGGATGTCTTTCAGATGGTCCCGGACGTACTCCCGGTCGATGCGGATGGACTTCTCGGCGGTGTCCGGGGCGGCGAAGGAGATGTCCTCCATGACCTTCTCCACGACGGTGTGGAGGCGCCGGGCCCCGATGTTCTCGGCGTCGGCGTTGACCTTCTCGGCGATGTCGGCGATCTCGTCGACGGCGTCCGCGGTGAAGGCCACGCTCACACCCTCCGTGCCCATGAGGGCCTCGTACTGGTGGAGGAGGGCGTTGGCGGGCTCGGTCAGGATGCGCACGAAATCGTCCTTGGTCAGCGGCGTGAGCTCGACCCGGATGGGAAAGCGCCCCTGGAGCTCGGGGATGAGGTCGGAGGGCTTGGAGACGTGGAAGGCCCCGGCGCCGATGAACAGGATGTGGTCGGTCCGGACGAGGCCGAAGCGCGTGTTGACGGTCGTGCCCTCGATGATCGGCAGGAGGTCCCGCTGGACGCCCTCGCGGCTGACGTCGGGCCCGCGGCCGGATTCGCGGCCGGCGATCTTGTCGACCTCGTCGAGGAAGATGATGCCGGACTGTTCGACGCGCTCGACGGCCAGCCGCGCGACCTGGTCCATGTCGACCAGGCGCTTCTCCTCCTCCTCGAGGACGAGCTCCCGGGCTTCCTTGATCTTCATGCGCCGGCGCTTGGTCCGGCCGCCCAGGAAGCCGGGCAGGAGCTCCTGGATCTGGAAGCCGATCTCCTCGACGCCGGAGTTGGAGACGACCTCGAGGGGCGGCGTCGTCTTCTCCTTGACCTCCAGCTCGACGGTCCGGTCGTCGAGGAGGCCGTCGCGGAGCTGGGCCCGCAGCTTCTCGCGGGTGTCGTGCATCCGCGACTCCTCCTCGGCCTCGCCGGCCGCGGGGTCGCGGGGACGCGGCGGCGGCAGGAGGATGTCGAGCAGCCGCTCCTCGACGGCGGCCCGGGCCTTGCCTTCGATCTCGGCGACCTTCTCCTGCTTGACCATGTCCACGGAGATACGGACGAGGTCGCGGATCATGGACTCGACGTCCCGTCCGACATAGCCGACCTCGGTGAACTTGCTGGCCTCGATCTTGAGGAAGGGCGAGCAGGTCAGCTTGGCCAGGCGCCGCGAGATCTCGGTCTTGCCGACCCCCGTCGGACCGATCATGAGGATGTTCTTGGGTGCGATCTCGTCGGCAAGATCGGGCGGGAGCTTGCGCCGCCGGAAGCGGTTGCGCAGGGCGATGGCCACGGCCTTCTTGGCCGCTTTCTGGCCGATGATGTACTTGTCGAGCTCGGCGACGATCTGCCGCGGCGTGAGCTCGGCGTCGGGGTCGTCGGCGGGAGGCCGCTCGAGCGACTCGGGCAGGACGATCGGCATTCAGAGCTCCTCGACGGTGATCACGGCGTTGGTATAGACGCAGATGTCGGCGCTGATCCTCAAGGCCTCCTCGGCGACGGCCCGGGCCTCGAGACCCGTGTGCTTGAGGAGAGCCCGGGCCGCGGCCAGGGCGTAGGGCCCGCCCGAACCGATGGCCAGGACGCCGTCGTCGGGCTCGATGACGTCGCCCGTGCCGGAAATAAGAAGAGAGGTCCCGGCGTCGGCCACGATGAGGAGGGCGTCGAGCTGGCGCAGGGCCTTTTCCATGCGCCAGTCCTTGGCCAGCTCGATCGCGGCGCGGGAGAGGTTGCCGCGGTACTCTTCGAGCTTGGCCTCGAACCGGGCGAACAGGGCGAACGCGTCCGAGGTGGAGCCGGCGAAACCGGCCAGGATGTCGCCCTTGCCCAGGCGCCGGATCTTCTGGGCCGTCTTTTTGAGGACGGTCTGGCCTAGAGTGACCTGGCCGTCGGCGGCCATGGCCGTTCTCCCCTTGTGGCGGACGCAGATGACGGTCGTCGAACGGATCATGGATTCACCTCTTAGGATGCTTCAATGATATAAGATAGGAGAGGCCAAGTAAAGAAACGCGGGCACGGACGACGGCGGGAAGTCTCGCTTCTCGGCTGAGCTCGGGATATCGCCCCTTGCCCCCACCGGCGGGAAGCGGACTCTTGGGAGCGGACCGGCAGAAGCACGGCGGAGCGACTCGGAGCCGGGCTTCTGCGAATTATCTGAGAAGAGAAGACGCTTTGCCAGGATACTTATCAGAATCGCCGCCTCGCGCTCGACTTCCGAGCCAGGCATTCGGATCCCCCCAGTTTCCGGTTTGACCTTATAAGAAGGATTCTAATAAGATACGGGCGCATCCTTTGAACCAAGCTCTTAAAGAGGAGGCGCGATGGCGTCCCTGACCCTGGTTGTCATGGCCGCGGGCATCGGCAGCCGCTACGGCGGGCTGAAGCAGATCGACCCGGTCGGCCCGAGCGGCGAGGTGGTGCTGGATTACTCGGTCTACGACGCCCTCCGGGCCGGTTTCGACCGGATCGTCTTCATCATCCGCAAGGACATCGAGACGGAGTTCAGGGACAGGATCGGCCGCCGCATCGAGCGGGCCGCCGACACGGCCTATATCCGGCAATCCCTGGACCAGCTTCCGCCGGGCTTCCCGGTCCCGGCCGGACGGAAGAAGCCCTGGGGCACGGCCCAGGCCATCCTGGCCTGCCGGGACGCGGTCACCTCGCCGTTCGTGGCCATCAACGCCGACGACTACTACGGCCGGACGGCCTTCGAAGCCATGGCCGGATACCTCGGCCGCGGCGGCGCCGCCGGCCGGCGCGGCGATTTCGCCATGGTCGGCTACCGCCTCGAGAACACCCTGTCCGAGCACGGCACCGTGGCCCGGGGTGTCTGCCAGGGCACGGCCGACGGCGATCTCGCCGGCATCCGGGAGCTCTTGAAGATCAAGCGCTTCCCGGACGGCATCAAGCACACGGAGAACGACGCGGACTGGCTGCCCCTCGACCCGGCCAGCTGGACCTCCATGAATTTCTGGGGCTTCACGCCGGACCTTTTCGGCGAGCTCGAACGCCGCTTCCCCGCCTTCCTGCGGACCAACGAGGCCCGGCTGGATAAGGCGGAGTTCCTCATCCCCGAGGTGGTCGGCGAGCTCATCCGCGAGCGCCTGGCCCGGGTCCGGATCCTGCCGACGCAGGAGCACTGGTTCGGCGTGACCTATCCCGAAGACCGCCCGCTCTTCCAGACGGCCATCCGCAAGCTCGTGGCCGAGAGCATCTATCCGCGCGACCTCTGGGCCGGGACGGCCAAGGCCTGACATCTCGAGAAGCGAGGACCCCTCATGAAGAAGACCGCCGTCCTGCTCGCCGGTCTCGGCGTGCTGACCTTTTCCCTGGCCCCCTCCGCGACGCCGCCCGAGGACTGGGAGAACCCAGCCGCGCTGCACGCCGGCACGGAACCGCCGCGGGCGAACTTCGTCCCGTTCCCGGACGCCGCGTCGGCGCTCAAGCTCGGCCCCGAGGAGTCGCCGCGGGGCATGTCCCTCAACGGTCCGTGGAAGTTCCACTGGTCGCCTCGGCCCGGCGACAGGCCCCTCGATTTCTGGAGGCCCGCGGCCGACGTCGGCGATTGGCCGGAGACCCCCGTCCCCTCGAACTGGATGTTCCAGGGCTACGACATCCCGATCTACGTCAACATGTCCTACGAATTCGCCCGGAACCCCAAGCCGCCCTTCGTGCCTCACGACCGCAACCCGGTCGGCTCCTACCGCCGGACGTTCACGGTCCCGGCGGACTGGGCCGGAATGGACGTCTATCTCCACTTCGGCGCCGTCAAGTCGTTCTTCTACGTCTGGGTCAACGGAGAGAAGCTCGGCTTCAGCAAGGATTCAAAGACGCCGGCCGAATGGAACGTCACCAAATTCCTCAAGCCCGGCGAGAACGTCCTGGCCGCCGAGGTCTACCGGTGGTCGGACGGCTCCTATCTCGAATGCCAGGACTTCTGGCGGCTGGCCGGCATCGAGCGCGACGTCTATCTCTACGCCGCGCCCAAGCTGCGCATCCGCGACTTCGAGGTCCGGGCCGGCCTGGATGACCGGTACCGGGACGGGCGGCTGGCGGTGACGGTCGATCTCGGCCAGGCGGCCTCCGCCGGACCGGTCCCCGCCTCGGTGTCCTTGACGCTTCTCGACGCCGCGGGCCGGAAAATCCTGGGGACGAAGCGGCCCGCGGCCCCGTCTCCGGACGGCCGGACCGTCGTCCGGTTCGACGCGAGCCTGGCCGGCGTCGCCCGGTGGAGCGCCGAGACGCCGGCCCTCTACCGTCTCGTCCTCGAGCTCCTGGACGGCGCGGGAAAGCCGGTCGAGGCGGTCACCTCGAGGGTCGGCTTCCGGACCTCCGAGATCAAGAACGGTCAGCTCCTCGTCAACGGCATCCCCGTCCTGCTCAAGGGCGTCAACCGTCACGAGCACGATCCCTATGCCGGCCACATCATTTCGGAAGAGTCCATGCGCCGCGACATCGAGCTCATGAAGCGATCGAATATCAACGCCGTCCGGACGTGCCACTATCCGGACGATCCGCTCTGGTACGCGCTCTGCGACGAGTACGGCCTCTACCTCGTCGACGAGGCCAACATCGAATCCCACGGCATGGGCTACGGCCCGGAAAGCCTGGCCAAGGACCCGGCCTGGGGCCCGGCCCATCTCGACCGCGTCCGGCGCATGGTCGAACGGGACAAGAACCACCCGTCGATCATCATCTGGTCGCTCGGCAACGAGGCCGGCGACGGCGTCAACTTCGAGGACGCTTACGCCTGGCTCAAGAAGCGCGATCCGTCGCGGCCGGTCCAATACGAGCGGGCCGAGCTGAGGTCCCACACCGACATCTACTGCCCGATGTACGAGTCCATCGAGGGGATGCTCAAGTACGCCTCGGTCAAGCAGGACCGGCCGCTCATCCAGTGCGAGTACGCCCACGCCATGGGCAACTCCACCGGCAACCTCCGGGACTACTGGGACGCCATCGAGTCGCACGGCCAGCTCCAGGGCGGATTTATCTGGGACTGGGTCGACCAGGGCTTCGCCGCGAAGAACGCCCAAGGCGAGTTCTTCTGGGCCTTCGGCGGCGATTACGGACCGGCCGACGTGCCGTCCGACCAGAACTTCTGCTGCAACGGACTGGTCGGCCCCGACCGGACGCCCCACCCCGCCCTCTCCGAGGTCAAGAAGGTCTACCAGTTCGTCAAGTTCCGTCCGGCCGACCTCGCCGCCGGCAAGGTCGAGGTCCGCAACCGCTACGACTTCATCTCCCTCGACCGCTTCGATCTCGACTGGGAGCTTTCGGCTTCCGGGAAAAGGACGGCCTGCGGGACGCGTCCCGATGCCGGCGATCGCCCCCCGCGAGAGCTCGATCGTCCGGCTGTCCCTCCCCCGCTTCCAGGCGCAGCCCGGCGTCGAGTATTTCCTCAACCTCACGCTCCGCGCCCGCGAGGCCGGGCCGGGCGTTCCCAAAGGTCACGTCGTCGCCTCGGAACAGCTCCCGCTGCCGGCCGGCATCGAGGCCGTCGCCGCGGCGTCCGCTCCCGCTCCCCCTCGCTCACGGTCGACGACGGGCCGCGCTTCCTCCGCGTCGCCGGACGGGACTACACCGTCCGCTTCGACCGGCTGACGGGCGCGCTCGATTCGTTCGTCGTCGAAGGGCACGAGCTCATCGGCGCCGGGATCGAGCCCAACTATTGGCGCGCGCCCACCGACAACGATTTCGGGAACCAGATGCCGCGGCGGCTGTCGGTCTGGCGCCAGGCCAGCCTCTACCGGGACCTCGAGGCGCTCGCGGTCCGCGAGGACGGACCCGGACGCGCGATCGTCACCGTCGGCTACAGCGTGGCCGGCGGCCTGGCCTCGCAAACCCTCGAATATGCGATCGGCGGCGACGGCTCGATCGTCCTCCGCTCGACGCTTCGCCTCAAGCCCGGGGCCAAGCTCCCGGAGATCCCGCGGGTCGGCCTGAAGATGGCTCTTCCCGGCGCGTTCGACCGGGTCCGCTGGTACGGCCGCGGGCCCTTCGAGAGCTATTGGGACCGCAAGACGGCGGCGTTCGTCGGCCTCTATGAGACGACGGCCGGCGAGCCTATCCCCTACGTCAGCCCGCAGGAATTCGGCAACCGGGCCGACACGCGCTGGCTGGCCGTCCGCGACGGCGAAGGGCGGGGGCTCCTCGTCGCCGGCGACCCGGTGCTCGAGTTCTCCGCCCATCCCTTCTGGCCGGAGGACCTGACCCAGGAGAGTCGCGGCGCAAAGCACCCCCCGGATATCCCGCGGAGGGACCTCGTCTGCCTGACCCTGGACGCCGCGCAGATGGGGGTCGGCGGCGACGATTCCTGGGGGGCCAGGGTCCATCCCCAATACACGCTGCCGGCCAAGGACTACGCCTTCACCCTGACCCTGAGGCCGCTGAGGCCCGGCGACGATCCGTCGGTCCTGCCGAAGCGTTGAGCGCCTTGGCCGGGCCGGGAAACCAATTCCGGGGGCCGGGCGTATATCCTTACGGGTTTGATATATTCGACCTGAATTGATATTCTTCTAGGTGATAACCGGCAGGTCCCGATGAAATGCCCCCGCTGCGACAACGAGAATCCCGAGGGGACCCGTTTCTGCGGCCGCTGCGGCCGGGAGCTCCCCGGATCGGGCGAGACCG
Organism: Candidatus Aminicenantota bacterium; assembly: GCA_963754085.1. Lineage (GTDB taxonomy): Bacteria > Acidobacteriota > Aminicenantia > Aminicenantales > Saccharicenantaceae > RBG-16-66-30. Next base: position 260,139 of record CAVWFA010000003.1, read on the forward strand.
TGGCTTCGGGGACCGTGACCTTCCAGACCCCGACGAAAGGGCTCACCCGCGGCACGACGTTCGCCCGCCGCTTCGAGATCATCGAAGAGATCGGCCAGGGCGGCATGGGCACCGTCTACAAGGCCTATGACAGCAAGATCCGCGAGGTCGTGGCCCTCAAGCTCCTGAAGGCCGAGATCGCCTCGGACCCTGAGATCATCGAGCGCTTCCGCAACGAGATCAAGCTGGCCCGGCAGGTCTCCCACCGCCACGTCTGCCGGATGTACGACCTCGGCGAGGAGTGGCTGTCGATCTACATCTCGATGGAGTTCGTCCCCGGCGAGGACCTCAAGAGCTTCATCCGCCGCTCCGGCCACCTGACCGAGGCCAAGGCCGTCGGGCTGGCCCGCCAGATCGCCGAGGGCCTGGCCGAGGCCCACCGGATCGGCGTCGTCCACCGCGACCTCAAGCCGCAGAACGTCATGATCGACAAGGACGGCAACGCCAAGATCATGGACTTCGGCATCGCCCGTTCGCTCCACACCCGCGGCGTCACCGGCACCGGGGTCATCATCGGGACGCCGGAGTACATGGCCCCCGAGCAGGCCGAGGGCCGCGACGTCGATCACCGGGTCGATCTCTACGCCCTGGGCGCCATCCTCTTCGAGATGGTCACGGGCCGTGTCCCGTTCGAGGGCACGACGCCGCTCAGCATCGTCCTCAAGCACCGGAGCGAGCCGCCGGCCGATCCGCAGACGCTCAACGCCCAGATCTCGGCCGGCCTGAGCCGGATCATCCTGAAGTGCCTGGCCAAGCGGCGTGAGGACCGCTACGCCTCCGCGGCCGAGGTCGTCGAGGAGCTGAACGCGGTCGAGCAGGGCCTGCCCACAACCCTCCAGATGACGGCCCGGGTGAAGCCGATCACGTCGCGCGAGATCACGGTCAAGTTCAGCCTCAGGAAGATCCTCGCGCCCGTCCTCATCGTCGGCGGATTGGTCATCGCCGGGGTCGTCTACCTGGCGAACCGGCCCTCCGACCGGGAGGCGGCCGGCAAGATCCGCCGCGGTATCGTGGCCATCCCGGACGTCTCGGGAGGAGGCGGCCACGGCCCGGTCGTCAAAAGAGCCGCGACGCCGCCGTCATCCGCGCCAGATGAGACGCCGGCGGGATCGCCCCACGTTACGATGCCTGGCCCCGGCGGAGGCACGGCCTCGGCCATCATGGGCTATCTCGCCCCCTTCATGAAGGACCCGGCCAAGTTCATGGGCGAGAAGGACGCCCTGGAGTTCGAGAGGGCCCTGGCCGAGGTCAAGCAGAAGTACCCGAAAGAAGCGGCCGCCCTGGGCCAGTGGATCGACAGCGTCCAGATCAAGCTGACCGAAGGCAAGAAGCAGAAGGAAGCGGGCAACCTCGAGGCGTCGAAGCGGAGCTACGACCGCGGCGAATCCGAAATGCGCAAGCTCCTGGCCCAGGTCAGCGAGCGGGAGCGGGCCGAGGCGGCGTTCAAGGAGCTGCAGGAGACCAAGCAGAAGATGGCCGGGGCGCGGGGGAGCCGGCCGAACCTGCTCGCCTGGCTCGCGCTCGAAAAGGAAAGGGACGCCTCGGACGCCTTCGTCAAGAACGATTTTTCCGGCGCGCGCATCCTCTGCGGCATCCTGATCCGGGTCCACCTCCTGAGCCCCAAGGCGGGCGACGAGGAGCAGGCCCTGGCCGCCCTGCAGGACTTGACGACGAGCCTCCGCAAGGACGCCGAGTCCGCTCAGGCGCCGTCCAAACAGGCCTGGCTCTACGAGCGGGCCGTGACGGAACAGGACGGCGCCCGCCAGATGGCCAGCGACGGACTCATCCCCCAGGCGGCCGAACAGTTTATCCTGGCTTCCTTCCTCTTCGAGAAGGCCAAGGAAGTTTCGCTCGAAAGCGCCCAGGCCGGGCGGAAGTGACGGCCGGCCCGATGGAGAAGCCCAAGAAAAGACTGCTCTTCGTCTGCTACGGCAACATCTGCCGCAGCCCGATGGCCGAGGGGCTCGCCCGCAAGCGTCTCGGTCCGGCCGCGGAGGTCGCCAGCGCCGGCATCGCGGCGGCCGGAGGCCCGGCCTCCGAGGAAGCCGTGCTGGTCATGAAGGTCGTCTACAAGATCGACATCTCCGCCCACGTGGCCCGGCCGGTCGGGGCCTTCGACCTCGGCCGTTTCGATCACATCATCGCCATGGACGCGTCCATCTACCACCACCTCCGGACCGTCTGGGAGGTGCCTGAGGCGGCCCTTTACGGCTGGGACATCGAGGACCCGATCGGCATGGATTACCAGACCTACAAGGAGACGGCGCTCAAGATCGAGAGGCGCCTGGAGCAACTCCTGACCGCGGCCGGCCTCGAGACCTGAAGCCTCTTCCCCCCGCTTTACCGTTCCATCATCGTCGCCAGGAAGCGCAGCGACGGCACGTTCTCGAAAATGATCCGGGCGGCCGTCAGCAGCGGAACCGCCAGGATCATCCCCGGAATGCCCCAGAGCCAGGCCCAGAAGAACAGGGAAAAGAGGACCAGGAGCGGCGACAGGCTGTGCTCCTTGCCCATGAGCCGCGGTTGGACGAAGCGCAGCAGGGCGACGTGGACCCCGGTGAGCAGGACCAGGACGAGCCCGACCCTGAACGTGAGACCGGCGTCGACGAAAAGGGCCATGACCGAAGGCAGGGCGACGGAGGCGAGAGCGCCCAGCGACGGGATGTAGTTGAAGAGCACGGCCACGACGCCGAAGAGCACGGCGAAGCGGACGCCGCAAACGGCCAGGATCGCGGCGACGAAGAGGCCGATGAGGACGTTGACCAAGGTCTTGACGGCCAGGTATTTTTGGACCTCGCAGTCGACCCGCACGGCCGTCCGGCTCATGGCCGAGGCCGGGCCGGATTCGAACGCCTCTTCCATCTTGGGGGCCAGGCGGCCGCGGCCGCCGAGGATGAAGATCATGAATATGAAGACGAGCAGAAGGTCGGACATGAAGGACAGGAACGGGCCGAGGGCGGAAAGCAGGAAGGCCCCGATCTTGCCGATATTGAAGCCCTGGACCCACTCCGCGAGCCCGAGCCTCAGGCGAGGGTCGGGGACCAGATGATCGATCCTCTCGAGGAAGGATTGGACCATCTCCGTATAGGACGGCAGCTCGTTGGCCAGGGTCTTGCCGCTCGAGTAGAAGACCATGCCGATGAGGTAGAGGACGGCGAAGGAAAAGATGAGGATGACGATCAGGGCAACGGACTTGGGGACCTTGCGCCGGACCAGAAAGTTGAGGGCCGGCGAGACCGCGAAGCCGAAGAGAAGGGCCATGGCGAAGGGAACGAGGATCGGTTTGGCCAGCTTCAGGAAGACCCCGAACAGGAACAGCACGATGATGCCAACGCCGACCCGGAGCCACTTGTTCTTGTCCACGCGCCCTCCTGGCTACTCATCTTAGCGAAAACCGCCCGAAAGAAAAAGGGGGGCGGTGCGCATTGACCGTCCATCGGAGGCTGTGATAAGAGGAGTCCCGGGGGGGAATGGGACGGAAGGGAGAGAACGATGTCTCATCGCGCGCGAAGAACAGGAGGTCTCGTCGCCGTGGCCGTCTGCGTGCTTTCGGCCGCGGCGGGCGCGGCCGACCTCAAGACCGTCACCAAAGAGCTCTTCACGGTCCCGTCGACGACGGGCAACGAGGACATGCTCGCGGCGAAGATCCGCGGGTTGCTGCCCAAGGATCTCGCGGTCGAAGCGGACGGCCTGGGCGCGATCGCCGTCCGGGCCGGCGGCGCGGCCGGGCCCACGCTCATCCTCGCGGCCCTCGACGGCTACGGCCATATGGTCAGCGGCATCACCCCCGACGGATATCTGACCCTCGACCGGCCGGTGGCGCCGCCCCACGCCCGCTTCGACGCCTTCCTGCTCGGCCAGCCCGTCATCATCTCGACCGCCAAGGGCCCGGTCCACGGCGTCGTTTCTCAGCCGGCCATGCACCTTCTCACGCCGGAGCGGCGGAAGACCCTGGTCGAAGGCTTTGGCCTCGAGACCGCCTATGTCGATATCGGCGTCCGATCGGAGAAGGAGGCCAGGGCCAAAGGCGTCGGGCTCCTCGACGCCGTCACGTATCCGGCCGTCTGGACCGAGCTGGCCGGGGACCGATGGGCCGGCCCGGGACTCGGACTGAAGGCGGCGGCGGCCGGACTTGTGGCCGCGACCTCGGCCCTGTCCGGCCGTTCCGACGCCGAGGGCGCCGTTGTCTGCTGGGCCGCCCAGACGAAGTTCGCGGCCCGGGGCCGGGGCGCCCGTCCCGCCGTCGGCGCGGCCCGGGCGAAGACGAGATGGCAACCGGCCCGGACGATCGTTGTCGACGTCGTCGCCGCCGATAAGGGCGAAGGCTTGCCCGCGACCGGCCGGGGCCCGGTCCTGATCGTGTCCAAGGACGTCCCCTCGCCGCTCCGGCAGGCCGTGGAAGCGGCGGCGGCCGCGGCGGGCGCGTCCCTGCAGGTCCTGATCGCCCCCGACTCGTCATTGGCGCTGCCGTTCGCGGCCGCGCCCGCGGAAGTCGTGACGCTGGCCTTGCCCGTCCGATTCCTGAACACGCCGTCCGAGGTCGTGGCCGCCAAGGACCTCCAGGCCTTGCGCGACGTCCTCGAACGCTTCCTCCGGCCCGGAGGCACAAAATGAACAAGCGGCTCCTCTCTCTCATCCCTCTCCTGGCCCTCTCCGTCTCCTCGGCCGCCGCCCAGTCGAAAGCCTGGGACATCCTCCGGGAGATCGTCCTCGTCCCCGGCGTCTCGGGCCACGAAGGCCCGGTTTCGGATTTCATCCAGACGCGCCTGCCGGCCGGGGTCAAGGCCGGGCGGGACGCGATGCACAACGTCTGGTTCACCGTCGGCTCGGGCCGGCCGCACATCCTGTTCGTCGCCCACTCGGACGAGCTCGGCTGGACGGTCGACAAGGTCACGCCCGAGGGCCGCGTCCGGGTCAAGCCGGGCGGGGGGATCCTGCCGCAGACGGTCGAGGCCCGGCCCGTCCTCATTCATACGGCCAAAGGGGCCGTCCCGGGCATCGTCTCGCCGCAGCCGGGATACGATGAGCGCCCCGCCCCGGGCGAAGCTCCGGCGGCTCCGTTCACGGCCGAGAGCTTCGACATCTATCTCGGGATCGGAACGGAAGCCGAAGCCCGCGCCCTCGGGGTCGCCGAGGGTGACACGGTGACGGCGAAAAAGACCTTCACCGATTTCGCTCCCGGCCTGATGGCGACGCGGGGAGTCGACGACCGGGCCGGCTGCGCCGCCCTGCTCGACGCGGCCCTCCGCCTCAAGCCCGAAACGGTCAAGGGCCGGACGGTCACGTTCGCCTGGGACGTCCAGGAGGAGACGGGCCTCTTCGGCGCCGCCGAGCTGGCCAAGACCCTCCGGCCCGACTACGTTTTCGCCGTCGACACATTCGTCTCGACCGACTCGCCTCTCGAATCCAAGCGCTTCGGCTTCCTTCCCGTAGGCCAGGGCGCGGTCGTCCGGGCCATCGACTCGAGCAACATCACTCCCCGGACGGAGATCCTCAAGGTCCTGGCCATCGCCCGGAAGCGCGGCATCCCGATCCAGATCGGCAATTCGCGCGGCGGCAACGACGGCTCGGTCTTCCTCGCCGGCGGCGCCGTCGACATTCCCCTGTCCTGGCCCGGCTCCTACGCCCATTCGCTCATCGAGAAGATCGACCGCCGCGACCTCGAGGCCCTGACGGACCTCATCCTGGCCATTATCAGTGATTGGAAATAGCGACCAGGTCAAGCCCCGTTAAGCACGCGAGATCATCAGAAGGCGGCCGCAGAAGTGGGGCCGAGGGTGTCCTCGGAGCGAGCATAAGCGGTGATTTAGCCGGTCAGGAGACGGATGAGGGCAGTTTCCCTGGAAACTGCCAAAACGTGTTTGAGCGAGGCTTAGCGCAAGCCGAGCGAGTTGTTTTGGCACCGAGTCCGGCGAACTGAACGGCGTGAAAAATCACCGCAGCGAGCGGAGAGGATACCCGAGGACCCCAGCGGCCGCTTCGTGATCAGCGCTTCTTGGGCTTGACCTGGATCGCGGCGAGTCCGGGCTTCTTCTCGCACTCCTTGGCGAAATCCTGCTCGCGCTGGGAGTTGACGTAGTCCGGGGACTGGAACCGGTAGGCGAATTTGGTGTGCTCGTCGTACTTGCCCTCGAGGATGCCGATAACGTCCTCGATGTTGACCCGCTCCTCGTCGGTCGGGATGACGAAGACCTTGACCTTGGAATCGGCGGCCGAGATCTCGGTCTCGGCGTTGCGGGTCTTGGCCAGCTTGTTCTTGGCCTGGTCGAGCTTGATGCCCAGGAACTCCAGGCCCTCGAGCGATTTCTCGCGGATGAGGTCGGACATCTCGCCGACGCCGGCCGTGAAGACGACGGCATCCGCGCCGCCGATGGCCGCGGAGTAGGCGCCGATGTACTTCTTGATCCGGTAGGACTCGACGTCGATGGCCAGCTGGGCCCGGGCGTCGCCCGCCTCGGCCGCCTGCTGGACGTCGCGGCGGTCGGTGTACTTGCCGGTGATCCCGAGAAGACCCGCCTTCTTGTTGAGGACGTCGCTCATCTTGCCCGGGGCGATGCCCTCCTTCTCCATGACCATGAGGTCGATGGCCGCGTCGTGGTCGCCCGACCGCGTGCCCATGACCAGGCCCTCGAGGGGCGTCAGTCCCATGCTCGTGTCGAAGGAGACGCCGTTCTTGATGGCGTTGGCCGAGACGCCGTTGCCGATGTGGAGGCAGACGAGATTGCACTGGAACGGGTCCTTGCCGAGGAGCAGGGCGGCCCGCTTGGCCACGTAGAGGAACGAGGTGCCGTGAAAGCCGTAGCGGCGGACGCCGTACTTCTCGTACCACTCGTAGGGCAGGGCGTACATGTAGGAGCTGGCCGGCATGGTCTGGTGCCAGGCCGTGTCCATGATGGCGACGTGGGGAATGGCCGGAAGGACCGACAGGGCCGCTTCGATGCCCAGGACGTTGGGCGGATTGTGCAGGGGGGCCAGGCCGTAGAGGGCCTTGAAGGTCTCGATCGTCTCGGGGGTGATCTTGACCGACTTGGTGAACTTCTCGCCGCCGTGGACGACCCGGTGGCCGACGGCCGAGATCTTCTGGAGGTCGTCGAGGACGCCGATCTTGGGGTCGAGCAGGGTCTCGATGATGAGCTTGATGGCCTCCCGGTGGTTGGCGCATTCGTGGTCGAACTTGATCGGCTCGCGGCCGAGGCCGGACTGCTGGATATAGCTCTTGCCGATGCCGACCCGCTCGACGATGCCGGTGGCCAGCGTTTCCTTCTTGTCGTAGTCGTAAAGTCGGTACTTGGCGGACGAACTGCCGCAGTTCAAAGAGAGGACGATCATGGATGACTCCTTAGGGAAATACGAAGGTCCATTTTGCCTCCGAAGAGGCGAAAAGTCAAGGCAACAGGAGGCCCCGCGGCGGGCCCGGACGGGGTTGACAGGGTTCCGACCCTGCGGTATAACCCCTATTCACTCTTCGTCATAAGGAGCACCCGATGGGCAATACGTTCATTTCCGACATTCGCGAAAAAGCCGCCAAGAAATTCCTCAAGGTCGCCTTCCCCGACGCCGAGGACGTCCGGACCCTCAAGGCCGCCCTGACCCTCAGGGACAAGAAGATCGCCGACCCCTGCCTCGTCGGGCCGGCCGCCGCCATCCAGAAGATCGCCAAGGACAACGGCCTCGACATCGGCGCCATCCCCATCGTCGACCCTCAGACCGACCCCGGCAAGGGCGCGCTCGCCAACGTTCTTTATGAGAAGAGGAAAGCCAAGGGTATGACCCCCGAGCAGGCCGCCGAGACGGCCAAGAGCCCGCTCTATTACGCCGGGCTGCTCCTCGCGACCGACAAGGTCGGCGCGGTCGTCGGCGGCAACATCTCCTCGACAGGCGACGTCATCCGGGCCGCCATCCACACGGTCGGCACGGCCCCGGGCATCTCGACCGTCTCCAGCTATTTCATCATGGTCTTCCCCGAGAAACTCCTCTGCTACGCCGACTGCGCCGTCGTGCCCAACCCGACCGACGCCCAGCTGGCCGACATCGCCGTCACCTCGGCCAAGAACTTCCAGGCCGTGACCGGCGAGGAGCCCCGCGTGGCCATGCTGTCGTTCTCGACCAAGGGCTCGGCCCAGCACGCCGACGTCGACAAGGTCGTAAGCGCCACGAAGATCGCCAAGGAGAAGGCCCCGAACCTCCTCCTCGACGGCGAGATGCAGGCCGACGCCGCCCTGGTCGCCTCGATCGGCGAGCGCAAGTGCAAGGGCAGCCCGGTGGCGGGCAAGGCCAACGTCCTCGTTTTCCCCGACCTCGACGCCGGCAACATCGGCTACAAGCTGACCGAGCGGCTGGCTGGGGCCGAAGCCGTGGGGCCGATCGTCCAGGGGCTCAACAAGCCCTTCTGCGACCTCAGCCGCGGCTGCTCGGCCGACGACATGGTCAACGTCGCCGCGATATGCAGCCTTATGGCTAGCTAGTTGAGGCAGTCCTGAGCTTTGCGAAGGGCAGCCTGATGGCCAACTAGCTGAAGCAGTCCCGAGGCTTCCGAGGGGCAGCCGGCTCCGGCGCCAGTCTGTTCCGTTGAGCCGCAGTCCTGAGCCCTGCGAAGGGCAGTCTGATGGCTTAAGAGGGACTGTCCCTCTTAGCCGAGCGTAAGGTTGAACTTCTTCACCAGCCGGACGGGCTGGTAGGACAGCTTCGCCTTCCGAAGTCCTTCCACGTTCATGTCCTGTTCCCGGTTGATGAACGCGAAGCCGCCGCATTCCCGGCAGACGAACTCGCGGTTGATCCACTGGGCCAGCCCGACGAGCCCGGGGTTGGCGATCTCGATGGGGATGACGGCCATGTCGGCGGTCAGGCGGCCGCCCATGGTGAACGCTTCGACCCGGCCGCCGACCTTGACGACACCGCCCTTGAGCCCGATCTGTTCGAACGAGGCCAGGGCCTGGATGATGGCCGTCCGCTCGGCCCGCATATAGGGATCCCCGTTCCGTTTCTCCTCGAACCAGTCCTCGAGGAGCCTGAGGCAGCCGGGGACGTCCTCCCGCGTCAGGGGATGATACTGGAATTGGTGGGCGAAGGTCGTCTCGAATTTCCTGATGCGGTTGCGCTTGCCGTCGTATTTCTTGCCTTTGAGCTCGGCCAGCTCCTGACGCGAGTAGATGTAGTCGAAGTTGCCGGGATCCTCCTCGACCTTGAACCCCGTTCCGTGACGTTCGACGAAGCTCTCCGGGACGCGCGACAGGCGCGGCGCGTGCCGCAGACAGGTCGCGACCGTCTCGGGCACCCGCTCCCCGCCGACGGGCGGAAGGAAATAGGGCGGTTCGAAATTCGGCTCGACCAGGACGCAGAGGCTGCCGTTGAGCGTGGTCCAGCGGGGGTTCTCGGAATCCTTCCACATATCAATGTTGGCGAAGACGAGCTCGCAGACCTCGGAGGGATCGCGCCCGAGGGCCTCGTCGAAGACGCCCTTGTCCTCGAGCCCGACGGGCTTAAATTCGGGAAAAACAGGCAGACTCATGCTCTCTTCCTGATCATGACCGTGCACCTCTCCCGGGGGCAGCCGTCGCACCAGGCGGTCAGGCGCTTGGCCGGGAAGGCGGCCGGGATATCTTCCTTGATAATACGGAAGCCGCAGGCTTCGAATACCCCGGGGATGACCGTCGCCAGGTGGACATCCCCGGGCGCGGAGGCCAGCAGGGCTTCGACGAGTTCCCTGGCTATCCCTGGCCCCGGCACCCCGGATCGACGCCCAGGGCGCAGAGCTCGAGGCAATCGGGGTGCGTCTTGAGGGCTACGAGGCCGACGACCAGGCCGGATCGCCCGGCAACCCAAAGCTCATCGGCCTCCATCCCGTCATAGGCCAGGTCCAGCCCGCGGGCGAGATCGACAGCGAGAGGGATGTCCTGCGGAAGGGCTTTGCGAACACGCATTTCCGTCCATTATACCATGCCCCGGCCGCCTTGACAGGCCCCCGGCCGGGCGGTTATAGTTCCCCTCTCTTAATAAGGGTCCATCATGCGTCTTCTGATCATCAATCCGGGTTCGACCTCGACCAAGATCGCCGTCTATGAGGACGAACGCGAGATCCTGTCCGCCAACATCCCCCATTCCGCAGAAGAGCTGGCGCCGTTCGGCAAGATCGTGGACCAAAAGGCCTTCCGGAAGGACCTCATCCTCCGGACGCTCCGGGAGAAGGGCCTCGAACCGGCCGGCCTGACGGCGGTCATCGGCCGGGGGGGGCTTCTCGTCCCCATCCCGAGCGGCGTTTACCGGGTCAACGACCGGATGCTCGAGGACCTCGACCGGGGCGTCCAAGGGGAGCACGCCTCGAATCTGGGCGGCCTGATCGCCGACGAGATCGCCCGTCCGCTGGGCCTCCCCGCCTTTATCGTCGATCCCGTCGTCGTCGACGAGCTCGACGATTGGGCCCGGCTCAGCGGCGTCCCGGACATCCGGCGCCGCAGCATCTTCCACGCCCTGAACCACAAGTATTCGGCCCGCCTGGCCGCCCGCGAGCTCGGCCGGAGCTACGAGTCGGTGAACCTCATCGTCTGCCACCTCGGCGGCGGCATCTCGATCGGCGTCCACCGGCAGGGCCGGGTCGTGGACGTCAACAACGCCTTGAACGGCGAAGGGCCCATCGCCCCCGAGCGGGCCGGGACCGTGCCCGCGGGCGATCTCCTCGCCCTGGCCTTCTCGGGCAAGTTCAAGGAAGCGGATCTCAAGAAGATGCTGACCGGACGGGGCGGGATGGTCGCCCACCTCAAGACGAACGACCTGCGGGAGACGCTCAAGCGCATCGCCGCGGGCGACGGCCAGGCGGAGCTCGTGTTCACGGCCATGGCCGTCACCGTGGCCAAGCAGGTCGGGGCCTGCGCCGCGGTCCTCAAGGGCCGGGTGGACGGGATCGTCTTGTCGGGCGGCCTGGCCTTCTCGACCGAGTTCATCGACAGGATCAAAGAATACATCCAGTTCCTCGGACCGGTCTTCGTCTTCCCCGGGGAGAACGAAATGGTGGCGCTGGCCGAAGCCGGCCTGCGCGTCATCCGGGGCGAGGAGCCGGCCCGCACTTATCCATCCTCTTAGCCGCCGAACCGAAGGGAGCCGTCATGATCACCACGCTGAACCAGATCGTCGAACGAGTGAAAGGAAAGACCACCAAGCGGCTGGCTGTGGCCATCGCCGAGGACCCCCATACCATCGAAGCCGTGGGCCGCGCCGTCAAGGAGAAGCTCGTCCACGCCACCTTGACCGGCGATGAGAAGGCCATCAGGAAAGTGGCAGCCGGCGCCAAGGTCGATCCGAAGATCTTCGAGATCGTGCACGAGCCCGACAAGGCCAAGGCCCTGTCCCTGGCCATCGCCAAGGTCCGCGCGGGCGAGGCCGACTTCCTGATGAAGGGCCTGCTCGATTCCTCCCTCTACATCCGCGGCATCATCGACAAGGAAAAGGGCTTGCTGCCGCCGGGCAAGCTCCTATCCCACGTGACGGTCATCCAGGTGCCGACCTGGAAAAAGCTCATCGTCTGCGGCGACGTGGCCGTCATCCCGGCCCCGGACCTCGAGGCCAAGATCGCCATCCTGAACTATGCCATCGAGGTGGCCCACAAGCTGGAGATCGAGAAGCCCAAGGCTGTCCTCCTCTCGGCGGTCGAGAAGGTCAATCCCAAGATGCCCTCGACGACGGAGAGCGCCATCATCGCCAAGATGGCCGACCGCGGCCAGATCAAGGGGGCCATCGTCGACGGCCCGCTGGCCCTGGACGTGGCCTTCAGCGAGGAGAGCGCCCGGATCAAGGGCCTCGTCTCGCCGGTCGCCGGCGACGCCGACATCCTCGTCTTCCCCAGCATCGAGGCCGGCAACATCTTCTTCAAGGCCTGCACATACCTGGCCAACGCGGAGCTCGGCGCGGTCGTGGTGGGGGCGACCTGCCCGTGTGTCCTGACCTCGAGGGGCGATTCCGAGGACACCAAGTTCTACTCGATCGCCCTGGCGTCGCTCCTGAGCTAGCCCGGCGCCCGGGGCGGACGGGCGGCAGGGGACGGCCCTGCAGCGGCGGTGCGAGAAGCGAAGGCGGCTGTCTTGCGCGGTCCTCTCTGTGGCCGTTTCGGGAGTGCAACAACCATCTCTCCGTGGCGTAGTACAGGGCGTAAGGAACCCCCGCGAAGGATCATGACATGATGAAGAAGATGACAGTGATCGTTGCGACCCTCGTGGCTATCGCCCTGGCCTGGCCCGCCCCGGTCTTCCCGGGCACCATCCCCACGACCATCGTCCCTGAAGGCGCGCGCCTCGTTCCGGCGGCGTGCGAGCGGAGCCCGAGGATCCCGCAGTCCCCGGCCGCCCGGATCGAATGGGGCGAACTAGACCAATCCGTCGTCCCTCGGGGACCGGATCTGCGCACCGGATATCTCGTCGTGCCTGAAGACCGCCGGGCGCGAAGCTCCAGGACGGTCCGTCTGCCGTTCGTCATCATAAAGAGCCGGTCCGGTTCGCCCTCCCCGGATCCGATCCTCGTGTCCGCGGGGGGACCCGGGGGCAGCATCCTCGGCCGGGTCCGGAACCGGGCCCGCAATCCCCTGCTCCAGGACCGGGACGTGATCCTGCTCGAGCAGCGCGGCACCCATTTCGCGGAACCTTCGCTCACCGCTCCACGGATCACGGAGGCCCTTCGTTCCGGCTGGGGAAAGACCCTCGACGGAAACCCGGACCCCGCCGCGGTCGAGCGGGCGCTGCGCGACACGGTCCGCGAGTACGAGACCCAGGGGATCCAGCTGGCCGGCTATACCACCGAAGAGAGCGCCGCGGACGTCGCCGACCTTCGCCGTCTCCTGGGCATCGGCTCCTGGAACCTCTACGGCAGCTCCTACAGCACCAAGCTCATGCTCACGGTCCTGCGCGACGCGCCCGAGGGGGTCCGCGCCGTCATCCTCGACTCCGTCCTGACCCTCGAATCCAACTGGGACGAAGAGGCGCCGGCCAACATCCTCGACGCCTTCCGAAGGCTCATCGCGGCGGCGCGGGAAAGCGAGCCGATGCGGCCGCGTCTCGAGGGCTTTGAAGAACGCTGGAGAGGCTTTCTCGAAGCGGCCAACCGGCGCCCGATCGGCCTGACGCTGAGGAACCCGGTCGACGGCCGGCCCCTCCCGGTCCAGCTGGATGCGGCCGGCATCATGAACGGCGTTTACGCCGGGCTCGAGGATGCTTCCGTGATCCCGCGCCTTCCTCTTCTCGTCGACGAGGCCTGCCGGGGCCGGACGGAGGCCCTGGCACCGCTGGTTGAGGCCTTTCTCGGGTCTTCTCAGGGCTTCGCCTGGGGGGCGAGGTTGGCGGTCTGGTGCGCCGAGGAGTTCCCCTTCGAGCGCCAGGAGCGGATCCTCCGGCCGGCGGGACTGCCGGCCGAGCTGGCGCGGTTCGTCCAGACCTCGGTCCCCCCGGAGGCTCTGCGCTTCTGGCCGCGAGGTCGCCCCGGCGCGCGCGAGAACCGGCCGGTCCGGAGCGACATCCCGTGCCTCGTCGCAGCCGGCGAATTCGACCCCGATACCCCCGTCTCCTGGGGCCGCACGACGGCGGCCAGGCTCAAGAACAGCCAGCTCATCGTCTTCGCCGGCATGACCCACGTCCCTCTCTTTTCCCATCCAGAGGCGGGACGCATCGTGCGCGCATTCCTGGCCTCGCCCCAAAGCCGGGTCGATCCGAGCGGGACCGGCGAGCGGCGGCCGTTCATCGCCACGTGGAAATAACTCCTCGCGGCGATTGACAGGGAATCGCGGAGTTCATTATAGTGGGCCATCGCGATCCCTTGTGGAGGTGTCCGATGTCCTCTTCCCATCGTTCCCCCGCCCGCAGGCCGTTCTTTCTCATCGCGGCGGCGCTCGTCGCCCTGACGGCCCTGACGCTCGCCCAGCCGAAGACGGCCAAGCCCAAGGTCCTCCAGTCGACGAACCCCGAGCTGCGGCTCAAGGGCTTCGAGGACTACAAAGCCATGCAGGCCGCTTCGAAATTCAAGGACCTCAAGTGGCAGTTCGTCGGCCCGACCAACATCAGCGGCCGGGTGACCGATGTGGCCGTCGTCACTCCGAAAGGAAAAACCTACACCGTCTACGTCGCCTCGGCCTCCGGCGGCGTCTGGAAGACGGAGAACGAGGGCACGACCTGGACGCCCATCTTCGAGAACATGGTCACGGCGGCCGTCGGCGACATCGCCCTGGCCCCCTCCGATCAGAACATCGTCTGGGTGGGGACCGGCGAGCACAACATCTTCCGCAGCTCCCAGGCCGGCGTCGGCGTCTTCAAGTCGGCCGACGGCGGCAAGACCTGGGCGCACATGGGCCTGGCCGACACCGCCACCATCGCCCGCATCGTCGTCCACCCGACGGATCCCGACATCGTCTATGTCGCGGCCGGCGGCCACGAGTGGACCAAGAACGCCGACCGCGGCGTCTATAAAACGACGGACGGCGGCAAGACGTGGGCGAAGGTTCTCTACGCCAACGACGAGACCGGCGCCTACGACCTGGTCATGGACCCGCGCTCGAGCGACACCCTCTACGCCTCCATGTGGCAGAGGACGCGGCAGAAATGGAATGATCCGCGGACTTTCCCGGGCCATACCGGAAGCGGCCTGTTCAAGACGACCGACGGCGGCAAAACCTGGACGCCGATCAATGCCGGCCTGCCGGCCGTCCAGTTCCGGGGCCGCATCGGGATCGACCTTTGTCTGACCAAGCCCGACACCCTCTACGCCCTGGTCGACAACTACGAGCTGCGCGAAACGACCAAAGAGGAGCTGGACTCGGTACGGGGTTATTACGATCCCGGCAAGGGCTTCATCAAGGGGGCCACGGTCTACCGGTCCGACGACGCGGGGGCCAACTGGACGCAGACGAGCGGCCTTACGCCGCAGCAGAAGAGCTTCATGGAGCGCCACTCCGGGACCTACGGCTGGGTCTTCGGCCAGATCCGCGTCGATCCCAACGATGCGAACACGTCCTACATCATGGGCGTGCCGTTCAGCGTCTCGGCCGACGGCGGCAAGACCTACACGACGGTCCGCAGCCCGGGCGGCGACAACCATGCCCTCTGGATCGACCCGGCCAATTCGAATTACATGGTCAAGGGCTTCGACCAGGGCGTCTCGGTCACCTATGACAAAGGCAAGAACTGGCGCTTCTTCCAGGAGACGCTCCCGGTCTGCCAGTTCTTCAACCTCAACTACGACATGGCCACGCCCTTCAAGGTCTACGGCTCGATGCAGGACCACGGCAGCTTCCGCGGCAAGGTCGACATCAGCGCCGGGCGGGACAAGATCCGGCCCCAGGAATTCGAGAACGCCCCCGGCGGCGAGGGCTCGAACCACTTCATCGACCCGACCAACCCGGATATCGTCTATTCGGCCGGCTTCTACGGGACGATCTCCCGGGCCGAGTACGACAAGCCCGGTCCCTACCCCGGTTCCCCCTTCACGAAGGAGCTCCTGCCCGCCGTCTACGAGAACGAGCCGCCCCTCCGCGGCCAGTGGCTGGCCCCGTTCATCCTCTCGCCGCACAATCCCGGCATCCTCTACCACGGCATGCAGTACGTCTTCCGGTCCCTCGACCGCGGCGACACCTGGGAAAAGATCAGCCCCGACCTGACCACCAATGATCCGGCGACCCGCGGCGACATCCGTTACCAGACGCTCTTCACCATCTCCGAGTCGCCCGTCAAGTACGGCCTCGTCTACGCCGGGACCGACGACGGCCGGCTTTGGGTGACCAAGGACGGCGGCAAGGCCTGGACCGAGATCACGGCCGGACTGGCCCCGGGCAAGTGGATGTCGCGGGTCGTCGCGTCCGCCTATGACCTGGGCACGGTCTACTTGACCCAGAACGGCAAGCGCGACGACGATTTCACGCCCTACGTCTGGAAGTCGACCGATTACGGCAAGACCTGGACGTCCATCGCCAAGGGCATCCCGGTCGGGCCGGTCAATGTCATCCGCGAGGACCCGGTGAGCGAGCAGATCCTCTACGTCGGGACCGACATGGGCGCCTACGTCACGACCGACGGCGGAAAGACCTGGATGGTCCTGGGCGGCAACCTGCCGACCGCCTACGTCCACGACCTCGTCATCCACCCGCGCGACAACATTATCGTCATCGCCACGCACGGCCGCGGCATGTGGGCCCTCGACGCCGACAAGATCAACAACAAGTCGGCCCGGAGAAGGTTCTATTACGAGGACTGACGCCGGCCTCCGGCCGGGGCGGGCGGCCCCGGCGGGTCCTTGCCGCACGCTCGATCTCGACGGGGTCGGTCCGGTCCGCTTCGAAAAAACCCGGCGGGCCCGCCGCATCAGCCTGACGGTGCGGGGCTCGCAGGGCGTCCGTGTGGCCGTCCCGTGGCGGGTCTCGTTCGACGAGGCCCGGCGGATCTCCCTCACCAAGCTGGCTTGGATCCGGCGTTCTCTCGCCCGTATCGAGCGGGCCCGGGTCCGTTGCGGCGAAGCCGTTGCCGCGGCCAAGGACCTGGACCGGCGCGCCGCCCGCGGCCTGCTCGCCGTCCGCCTGGACGCCCTGGCCCGCGCCTACGGCTTCAGCCCGGGACGCGTGAGCATCCGCTGCCAGGGCACGCTTTGGGGCAGCGCCTCCCGTGCGGGCCGCATCCAGCTCAACGCGCTCCTGGCCGTCGTGCCGGGGGACCTGGCCGACTACGTCATCCTCCATGAGCTCGTCCATATCCGTGTCCGCGGCCACGGCCGGGCTTTCTGGGCCGAGCTCGAGCGGCACATGCCCGACGCCCGGCGCCGGCAGGTCCGCCTCCGCGAATATTCGCTGGCGCTTTTTTGATCCGGCTAATGATATAATCGCCGTCTGGCCCATGGTTTCGCAGCGATCATCCCCCAAGGAGGCCCCTCCCATGTCTATCCGAGTCCCGTCTCGTCGCGCCGCCGCCGTCGCGGCCGCCGCCCTCGTCCTCTTCGTCTCCCTCGCCGCTGTCGGCGCCCAGGCCGCGCCGCCCGAGGCGAAGAAAGCCAACTACGACCTGGCTTCCCGCTGGACGCCGGCCAAGGTCGGCAAGCTCGTCTTCGATACTTCGGTCATGCCGCACTGGCTCTCGACCGGCGACCGCTTCTGGTACAGCTACGAAACGAGCCAGGGCCGGAAGTGGTTCATCGTCGATCCGGCCGCGAAGTCCAAGAGGCCGCTCTTCGACAACGCCAAGATGGCCGCCCAGCTGACCCGCATCCTGCTCATCCCCTACGACGCCCAGCACCTGCCCATCAAGACGATCAAGTTCATCAATAAGGATTCGGCCGTCCAATTCGAGATCGAGGTGCCCAAGGACAACGACATCCTGGTCAACGGCAAGGTCGTCAAGGCCTCCGAGATCGCCAAGGAGGAGGTCGACGGCCCAGGACGAGGACAAGGAGAAAGAGAAGGAGAAGGAGCAGGACACCCAGAAGAACAAGGGCAAGGAGGCCGAGAAGCCCAAGGAGCCGGAGAAGAAGACCAAGGCTCCTGGCCTTCACTTACGAGCTGGCGACGGGTCAGCTCGCCCTCCTCGAAAACTGGAGAGAGCCGCTCAAGCGGCCCGAATGGGCCGACGTCTCGCCCGACGAGAAGACCGTCCTCTTCGCCCGTGGGGAGAACCTGTTCCTGATGGACGCCGCGAGTTTCGAGCTGGCCAAGAAGAAGGCCGACGACAAGGCGATTAAGGAGGTTCAGCTGACGACCGACGGCGAGGAGCATTACTCCTACGCCCAGACCCTCAACGACGAGGACAGGGAGAAGTACCAGAAGGACGAGAAGGACCGCAAGGACTTCCGCCGGCCGGCCGGGATGGTCGTCTGGTCCAGGGACTCCCAGAAGATCGCCCTCATCCGCAGCGACGAGCGCAAGGTGGCCGACCTGTGGGTCATCAACTCGCTGGCCGAGCCCCGGCCGAAGCTCGAGACCTACCGCTACGAGATGCCGGGCGAGGAGAACCAGCCCCAGCCGGAGATCCTGGTCTTCGACCTGGCCGCCAAGTCCAAGGTCAAGGTCAAAGCGGACAAGTTCAAGGACCCGACCCTCGACATCTTCACGGCGCCGGGCACGGCCCTCGACCGGGAGAAGGAGTTCCCCCCGCCGCCCCAGTGGCTCTCCGAAACGCCGGACAAGCTCTACTTCGGCCGGCAGAGCCGCGACCTCCACGGGTTCGAGGCCTGCGTCGCCGACACCGCCACCGGCGAGGTCAAGGTCCTCGTCGAGGAGCGCCTCAACACCTACGTCGAGTATCAGGAACCGCGGCTCATCGGCGGGGGCCGGGAGATGATCTGGTGGTCCGAGCGCGACGGTTGGGGCCACTACTACCTCTACGACGGCGACGGGAAGCTCAAGGTGCAGCTCACCTCCGGCGAGTTCGTCGGCCAGAGGATCGTGCGGGTCGACGAGAAGGCCCGCGTCCTCTACTTCCTGGCCTGCGGCCGGGAGCCCGGCGAGGATCCGTACTTCACCCACCTCTACCGGGTCGGGCTCGACGGCGCGGGGCTCAAACAGCTCGACAAGGGCGATGCCTCCCACATGACGGCCATGGCCGACGACGCCCGCTTCTTCGTCGACAACTTCTCCCGGGTCGACCAGGCGCCCAAGTCGGAGCTCCGCGACGCGGCCGGCAATCTCGTCCTCGAGCTCGAGGCGACCGACGTCACGGCCCTGCTGGCGGCCGGATTCAAATACCCCGAGCCCTACAAGGTCAAGGCCGACGACGGCATCACCGACCTCTACGGCGTCATGTACAAGCCCTTCGACTTCGACGCCAACGCCAAGTACCCCGTCATCGCCTACGTCTACCCCGGACCGCAGACGGAGAGCGTCTCCAAGACGTTCGTGCCCCGCAACGCCAACGTCGCCCTGGCCCAGCTCGGCTTCGTCGTCATCGAGGTCGGGAACCGCGGCGGCCACCCCTCGCGGTCGAAGTGGTACCACAACTACGGCTACGGCAACCTCCGCGACTACGGCCTGGCCGACAAGAAGCGGGCCATCGAGCAGCTGGCGATGCTCCACCCGTACATCGACATCGACCGGGTCGGCATCTACGGCCACTCGGGCGGCGGCTTCATGTCCACGGCGGCCATGCTCGTCTACCCCGATTTCTTCAAGGTCGCCGTCTCCTCCTCCGGCAACCACGAGAACAACGTCTACAACCGCTGGTGGAGCGAGAAGCACCACGGCGTCAAGGAGACGACGGACAAGGACGGCAACGTCAAGTTCGAGTATTCGATCGCCAAGAACTCCGAGATCGCCAAGAACCTCAAGGGCCGCCTGCTCCTCACGACCGGCGACATCGACAACAACGTCCACCCGGCCAACACCCTGCGCCTGGCCGCGGCCCTGATCAAGGCCGGCAAGCGTTTCGACTTCTTCGTCTTCCCCGGCCAGCGCCACGGCTACGGCGACATGGGCGACTACTGGTTCTGGTTCCGGGCCGACTACTTCGCCAAGTGGCTCCTGGGAGACTTCTCCCAGACGGTCGACCTCATCGAGCTCCAGCGCGAGAAGGAGCAGAAGGGCGGCAAATAGCCCGCGGCGTGCGACGACGTTCCCAAGGGGGCCCCGCGGCCCCCTTTTTTTTCGGCCGGAATTGTTATAAAAGAGAGGGCGAAAGGCGGTACGCGCCCATGAGTCCAGCCCCCCCGCGCCGGTCCCTCGGCATGGTCGCCCTGGTCATGCTGACTTTCTTCGTCATCTCGCTCGTCACCAACGTCATCGGGGCCATCAATTCCGATGTCGGCCAGAGCTTCGGCCTGAGCCTGACCTTGGTCGGGCTCCTGGCCTTCGCCTTCTTCATCGCCTACGGGGTCATGTCCATCCCGTCCGGGATGCTCGTCGAGCGCTTCCGCGAGAAGCCGGTCATGATCGGGGCGTTCGGACTGGCCTTCGCCGGAGCCCTCCTCATCTCGCTCGTGCCCAGCTACCCGGTGTTCCTGCTGTCCCTCTTCCTCATCGGGGCCGGCTTCGCCGCCCTCCAGGTCGTCATCAACCCCCTGCTCCGGGTGGCCGGCGGCGAGGAGCACTACGCCTTCAACTCCGTTCTGGCCCAGCTCATCTTCGGCGGAGCCTCGTTCCTGAGCCCCCTGCTCTATTCCTACTTCGTCCAGAACATCGGGAAGGCCGGGGCCGAGGGCAAGCCCTTGATCGGGTTGATGTCGAGACTCGTCCGACCCGGGCTCTCCTGGGTCTCGGTCTACTGGGTCTTCGCCGTCGTCGTCCTGGCCATGATCGCCGTCCTCGCCGCGACCCGCTTCCCCTTGGTCGAGCGCAAAGACGACGAGCGGGCGGGGGCCTGGGCGACCCACAAGGCCCTGTTCAAGAATCCGACCGTCGTCCTCTTCTTTCTCGGCATCTTCGCCTATGTCGGGACGGAGCAGGGCGTATCGTTCTGGATCTCCAAGTTCCTGAAGACCTATCACGGCTACGATCCTCAGACCGTCGGGGCCCACCGCGTCGCCTGGTTCTGGATGCTGATGACGATCGGCGGCATCCTGGGGCTCGTCCTTCTCAAGTTCCTGGACAGCCGGAAGGTGCTCGTCGGTTTCACGATCATGGCCCTCGTCTTCCTGACGCTGGCCCTGTTCGGCCCGGGGCCGCTGGCGTTGGTTATGTTCCCGCTCATGGGCTTTGCCGCGTCGGTCATGTGGCCGGTCATATTCTCGCTCGCCCTGAACTCGGTCGAGAGCCATCACGGCTCGTTCTCGGGGATCCTCTGCACCGGCATCATCGGCGGGGCTGTCATGCCTCCGGTCATCGGCCTGCTGGGCGGCCTCGTCGGACTGCGGCAGGGAATGTTCGTCCTCTACCTGACCCTCGGCTACATCCTGTCGATCGGCCTTTGGGCCCGGCCGCTCATCGCCAACGAGACGATCGCGATGAAGAAGAAAAGGGAGGCGGCGGCGTGAGCGGTCCGGTCGTCGTCGGCATCGACCTCGGCGGGACGAACGTCCGGGCCGGCCTGGTCGTCGACGGCCGGCTGACCGACGTTAGGTCCGTCCCGGTCCGGGGCCGCGGCTCGGAAGAGGACGTCCTCGCCGATCTCTTCAGCGCCGTGGACGGCGTCATGCGCGACGACGTGGCCGGCATCGGGGCCGGAGTGCCGTCGGTCATCGACCTCAAAACGGGCACGGTCTACGACGTCCAGAACATCCGGTCCTGGAAGAAGGTCCCGCTCAAGGCCCGGCTCGAGGAGCGCTATCACCGGCCCGCCTTCGTCAACAACGACGCCAACTGTTTCGCCGCGGGAGAGAAGTATTTCGGCAAGATCGCGCTTTATGACAGCGCGGTCGGCCTCATCGTCGGGACGGGCCTCGGGGCCGGGATCATCGCCAACGGACGCCTCTATTCCGGCATCAACTGCGGCGCGGGCGAGTTCGGTATGCTCCCCTACCTCGACCGGAACTTCGAGGCCTACGCCAGCGGCCAGTTCTTCGAGCGCGTCCACGGCTCGAGCGGCCGCGAGCTGGCCGCCCGGGCGGAGCGGGGCGACCGACCGGCCCTGGAGATCTTCGCCGCGTTCGGCCGCCATGTCGGGGAAGCCGTCAAGGCCATCTGCTACGCCGTCGATCCCGAGATCATCGTTCTCGGCGGGTCTGTCAGCCGGTCTTACCGGTTCTTTCGGACCGCCCTCTGGGAGACGTTCCAGAGCTACGCCTACTCGATCGCCAAGGAGCGGCTCAAGATCGAGGTCTCGGAGACCGAGAACATCGCCATCCTCGGCGCGGCCGCGCTCTATTTCGACGCCGCCGGAGTTCCGCGATGAGAGGTCTCCGGAGTCTCGCTCTCGTCGGGCCGGCCGCCCTCCTGCTGGCCGCCGGACCGGCCTGGGCCCAGAAGCGGCTCGAGATCGGCGGCTCCTACGGCTTTCAGTTCGGAGGCGATATCCGCACAGAGGCCGGGACGGTCAGGATCCCCAACGGCGCCAGCTTCGGCGTTACGGTCGATCTGGCCGTCCGCCCGAACGCCTGGATCGAGATCTCCTATTCCCGCGAGGACACCGCCGTCGGTCTCGCAACGGCGGGCGGCGGGTCGACGCCGCTCTACGACGCCGCCGTCGAATTCTATCAGGTCGGCGGGCTCTACGAGAAAGGGGGGCCCGCGAGCCTCTTCGGCCTGGCCGCGATCGGCGTCTTCAGCCTGAACCCGAAGGTCACGGGGACGGCGACGGAGACCTGGTTCGCGGCGTCCCTGGGGATGGGCGTCAAGGCCCCTCTGGGCCGCCGTCTGGGCGTGCGCATCCAGGGGCGTCTGCTGGTGCCCTTTCTCGCCGCGGGCGGGGTCATTACCATCGCCCCTCCGGCCAGCACCGCGTACATCAGCAGCACCGTCCTTTTCTGGGGCGACCTCACGGCGGGGCTCTACATCCGTTTCTGAGCCGGGTCCGGCGTCGCTGCGCACGGCTGGTCCCCGCCGGTGAATATCACCTTCCGCGGAACGGAATAACGCTTGACAAGGTTTTCCCCCATGGCCTTTAATAGAACGCTATGGCCATCATCGAAGGAGACCCCATCATGGCGAAGCGCGCGTCGCGACCCGGGTCCTTGATCTTATCGGCCGTCGTCGGACTGTTGACCTGTCTGGCTCTCGGTCCGGCGGCCGCCGCCCAGGACGCTCCGCCAAAGAAGGAAGGCCTCCTCGGCCCATGGGCGGCCACCGCCGAGGTCAGCTACGTCGTCACCGGCGGCAATTCCTCGACCTCGGCCCTCAGTGTCGGCACGTCCTTCACCCGGAAGTGGACCAAGGACACCATGCTCTTCAAGGCCTATATCCTGAACAGCCGGTCCAAGACGACGACCCGGACGGCTCAAGGGACGGAGGCCGACTACGACATCTTCGAGGAGACCGTCACCCGCAAGGTCGCCGAGAACTATCTTCTGTCCGGCCAGTACGACCGGCGCATGTCCAAGCGGTTGTCCGCCCAGGGCGGCGCGAGCTGGGACAGGAACCGCTTCGCCGGCGTCGACGACCGGATCATGGTCGGGGCCGGTTTCGGCTACCTCTGGGTCGAAAAAGCCCAGACCATCATCAAGACCTCGGCCAGCCTGACCTACACCCTGCGGCAATATGTCGGGCAGGACATGGAATCATTCTCCGGCTTCCGCCTCAGCACCTCGGCCGACCAGAAGCTCTCGAAGAACGCGTCCTTCATGACCCTGTTCGTCTTCGACGACAATCTGAAGAATACGCCGGATTGGCGGATCGATTGGAACAACTCGGTGACGGCTTCGATCTCCAAGTCCCTGGCCCTCAAGGTCAGCCTGCGGACGCTCTACGCCCATCTCCCGGCCAATCAGAACCTGCCGCTTCTCGATCCCCTCGGCCAGCCGACCGGGCTCTTCGTGCCCTACCCGTTACAGCACCTCGACATCTTCCTGACGACCTCCCTCGTCGTCAATTTCTAGGGCGGGAGAGCCGGTCCCCGCTTTTTCCTTCGGCGGATTTGACCCCTTCTTCATTTCCTAGTAATATGCTAGAGAATACGGCCTGGAGGGTGCCGATGAAGAAACGCTACTGGCGCTGTTTCGTCTGCAACGACATCCATTACGGCATCGCCCCGCCGGAGCTCTGCCCCACCTGCAAGGTCCTCGACGCCTACGTCGAGATCTCGGCGGACGAGGCCCGGAGGTTCCTGGGCGGCGGGCCGGATACGCCCATGGCCCGGGAGGACTTCCGGGCGGCCATCGGCCGCTTCGCCGCCGGCCGCGAGTTCGAGGTCAATCCGGACGCCGCGAAGGTCGACCTGCTGCTCTCCGGCATCATCGAGAACGAGAAGAACCACGGCCTCAAGTTCTGCCCCTGCCGGCTGCGGACCAAGGTCCCCGAAGAGGACTTCAGGCTCGTCTGTCCCTGCAACTTCACCATCCACGAGACCTACAAGGGCGTCCCCGACGGGGAATGCTGGTGCGGTCTCTTTGTCAGGAGGAAATGATGGCCAAACTGCTGATGTTCCACGGGCGCGAATGCCCCCACTGCAAGAAGATGATGCCCCTCGTCGAGAAGCTCGAACAGGAAACGGCCGTCCGCTTCGAAAAGCTCGAGATCTGGCACGACGAGAAGAACGCCGACCTCATGCGCAGCTACCGTGAGGACCTCGCTCCCAAGTGCGGCCAGCAGCTCCGCGTCCCCACCTTCTTCGACCCGGACACCAAGGACGCCCTGTGCGGCGAGGTCGATTTCGACAAGCTCAAGGACTGGGCCCTCAAACAGGGCTAGCGCCCGTTTCCGGGCCCGCGCCAGCCCCCGATCAGGGGGCCGGATGATCTTACGGGCGGAGGTTCCGCGATGATCGAGCGCTTCGATCCCCTCAAAGGGGAACGGCTCCGCGTCCTCGACGAAGACGGCCGGGCTGCGCCCGACCTCGACCCGGGCCTGTCCGATGCCGTTCTCCGGACCCTCTACGAGCGCATGGTCCGGGCGCGGGCCGCCGACTCGAAGGCCATCAAGCTCCAGCGCCAGGGCCGGCTCGGCACCTACGCTCCGAGCCTCGGCCACGAAGCGGCCCAGGTCGGGCTGGCCTCGGCCATGACTGCGGACGACTGGTTCTTCCCCTATTTCCGCGATCTCGGAGCCTTCCTCACGCTTGGCTATCCCCTGGCCGACTACTACCATTTCTGGATGGGCCACGAGGCCGGGCTGCGCACGCCCGACGGGCTGAACATCTTTCCCATCTCTATCCCCGTCGGATCGCAGATCCCCCAAGCCGTCGGGGCGGGGATCGCCGTCAAGTACCGCAAGCTCGGGGCCGCCGTCGTCACGACGTTCGGGGACGGCGCGACCTCGGAGGGCGACTTTCACGAGGGGCTCAATTTCGCCGGCGTCTTCCGGACGCCCAACGTCTTCGTCTGTTTCAACAACCAGTACGCCATTTCCGTGCCGCGCTCGCACCAGACGGCGGCCGCGACCATCGCCCAGAAGGCCCTCGCTTACGGCTTCCCCGGCGTCCAGGTCGACGGCAACGACGTCCTGGCCGTCTACGCCGCGGCCCGCGAGGCCCTGACGGCCGCCCGTAGCGGCGGCGGGCCGACCCTCATCGAGGCCTACACCTACCGGCTGGGCGACCACACGACCTCGGACGACGCCGCCCGCTACCGGACCGAGGAGGAGGTCCGGGAGTGGGTTCTCAGGGATCCGCTCGTCCGCTTCAGGCGCCATCTGGCCCTCAAGGGGCTATGGGACGAGGCTTCTGAGAAGGAGGTCCAGGCCGCGGCCGCGGAGTCCGTCGAAAAGGCCGTGGCCGAGGCCGAGGCCCGCCCGGCGGCGTCGGTCGACGACATCTTCGCTTATACCTACGCCGCGATGCCGCCCGACCTCGAGATCCAGAGGGCCGAGCTCACGGCCTCGCTCCCGGAGGGACGGCGATGATCAGGACCATGGTCCAGGCGATCAACCAGGCCCTCGCCGGCGAGATGGCCCGGGACGACCGGATCGTCATCCTCGGCGAGGACGTCGGCCGCGACGGAGGGGTCTTCCGGGCGACCGAAGGTCTCTACGACCGCTTCGGCCCCGAGCGGGTCATGGACACGCCGCTGGCCGAATCGGGGGCCATCGGCGCCGCGATCGGCATGGCCGCGCTCGGCCTCCGGCCCGTCGTCGAGATCCAGTTCATGGGCTTCATCTATCCGGCCTTCAATCAGATCGTCTCCCACGTCGCCCGGCTGAGGAACCGGACCCGCGGCCGGTTCACCGCGCCCATCGTTATCCGGACCCCCTACGGGGCCGGGATCAGGGCCCTCGAACACCACTCCGAGAGCACCGAGGCCCTCTTCTGCCAGATCCCCGGCCTCACGGTCGTCGTCCCGTCGAGCGCTTCCGACGCCAAGGGCCTGCTCACGGCGGCCCTGCGCGGCGACGATCCGGTCCTGTTCCTCGAACCGACCAGGCTCTACCGGGCCGAAAAACAGGAGGTCCCCGAGGAACCTTACGAAACGCCGCTGCGGCGCGCCGCCGTGGTCCGCGAGGGCCGCGATCTGACCGTCGTCGCCTGGGGGGCGATGATCCCGGTCGCCCGGGAGGCCGCCGCCGCCGCGGAGGCCGAGGGCTTCAGCACGGAGATCGTCGACCTGCGCACGCTCAGCCCGATGGACCGTGACACCGTTGTAGCGTCCGTTCGGCGGACCGGCCGGGCCCTCGTGCTCCATGAGGCGCCCAAGACGGGCGGCCTCGGGGCGGAGATCGCGGCCACGATCGGCGAGCGGGCCCTCCTCAGCCTGACCGCTCCCGTCCTGCGCGTGACGGCGCCGGACATCACCGTGCCGCTGCCGAAGAGCGAGGACCTCTACTATCCGAACGCTGAGCGCGTCCTGCGGGCCGTCCGCAAGCTCATGGAGTACTGACATGGCCAAGGAATTCCGGTTCCCGGACGTCGGCGAGGGCATCACCGAGGGCGAAGTCGTCCGCTGGCTGGTCAAGGAGGGCGATGAGGTCGCGGTCGACCAGACCCTGGCCGAGATCGAGACCGACAAGGCCGTCGTCGAGATGCCCTCCCCCTACGCCGGCACGGTCCTCAAGCTCCATTTCAAAGAGAAGGACCTGATCAAGGTCGGCCAGACGCTGGTGACGATCGGCGAGAAGGGAGAAGTCCCGGCCGAGTCCGCGACAGCCGCGCCGACCGGGTCGACCGGTTTGTCCGCGACGAGCGGGTCGGGCCTGCCTCGCGCAGTCCCCGGGCCGGCGGCCGCTCCAGGGAGTCCCGGGGAGATCCTGGCCACGCCCAAGGTCCGGGCCCTGGCCAAAGAGCTCGGCCTTGAGATCGGCGGGGTCCGAGGCTCGGGCCCGGGCGGGCGCGTCACCGAGGACGATGTCCGCTCCTTCCGGCCGGCCCCGGCCGAACGGAAGCCCGGGCCCAAGGTCAAGGCGAAGTACGACCTCTATGGGACGCTCGAGCGCATCCCTCTGAGGGGCGTCCGCCGGGCCACGGCCAAAAAGATGAGGGAATCGCTCGACCACGCCGCCCACGTGACCCATTGCGACGAGGCGGATGCAGGCCCGCTCGAAGCCCTCCGGCAAAAGATGATGGCGATGGTCGAGGCCGGCGGCGCCAAGCTGACCTATCTCCCATTCGTCGTCAAGGCCCTGATCGAGGCCCTCAAGCTCCATCCCACGCTCAACGCGACCCTCGACGAGGACGACAGCGAGATCGTCGTCAGGAAGTACTACAACATCGGCATCGCCGTCGATGTCCCTGACGGCCTGATCGTGCCCGTGGTCAAGGCGGCCGACCAGAAGTCGGTGGCCGCCCTGGCCGCAGAGATCCAGGCCCTGGCCAAGAGCGCCCGGGAACGGACGCTCGACCTGGCCGACCTCAAGGGCGGCACCTTCTCCATCACCAACGTCGGCGTCATCGGCGGCGACTTCGCGACGCCCATCATCAACTACCCCGAGGTGGCCATCCTGGCCACGATGAAGATCGCCGACCGGGCCCGGGTCGTCGACGGAAAAGTCGTCGTCAAGAGGATCCTGCCCCTCTGCCTGTCCTTCGACCACAGGGTCGTGGACGGCGCCGAGGCGGCCCGGTTCACCAGGGACCTCATCCGCTTCCTCGAGGCGCCCGAGAAGCTGCCGCTCGGGGACGGCTGACAGGGGCCCGCCCCTATGGTTATGCTGTTCCGGGCCCAGCCCCACAGCCGCAGCCTCCGCGGGCTGTGGGGGCCGAGGCCTCCTGTGGTATATTGGCGGGAAAACACATGACCAAGAAGATGTCGAAAACGGACAAGCTCAAGGCTGTCATCCGGTCCCGGCCGAAGGCCCTGGTGGCCTTCTCCGGCGGTGTGGACTCCACGCTGCTCCTGAAGATCTGCCGCGATGTCCTCGGCCCGGGGAACGTCACGGCCGTGACGGGCGTGTCGCAGACCTACACGCCCGAGGAGCTGCGGACGGCCCGGCGCGTCGCCCGCGGGCTCGGCGTCCGGCACGTCCTCATCCCAACCGACGAGCTCGCCTGCGCCGACTTCGCCGCCAATCCGGCCGACCGCTGCTATCACTGCAAGCGCGAGCTCTTCGGCAAGATCGCCGGCCTGGCCGGGACGCTCGGCCTGGACGCCTTCTACGACGCCTCCAACGTCGACGACCTCTCCGATTACCGGCCCGGGCGCCGGGCGACCGAAGAGCTCGGAGTCGTCAGCCCGCTCGTCCTGGCCGGCTTCTCGAAGCGGGATGTCCGGGCCCTGTCGAAGCGGCTCGGCCTCGCCTCCTGGGACAAGCCGGCCAATCCGTGCCTGGCCAGCCGCGTCCCCTACGGGACACCCATCACGCTCGAGACGCTCGACCGGATCCGGGCCGGAGAGAAGTTCCTCCGGGCCCTGGGCTTCCCGGTCGTCCGGCTCCGCCACCACGGCGAGCTGGCCCGCATCGAGGTCCCGGCGGCCGATCTCGCCCGGCTCATCCGGCCGGCCACGGCCCGCAAGGTCGCCGCCAAACTGAGGTCGGTCGGCTATCTCTGGACGGCGGTCGATCTCGAAGGCTACAGCATGGGCAGCCTCAACCGGGCCGTTCGGGACGGGACCCGGGCGGCCAAGCAAGATCCATGAAGATCGCCGTCGGGCTGAGCGGCGGGGTCGATTCCTCCGTCGCCGCCCTCCTTCTCCTTCGCGAAGGCCACGAGGTTTCCGGCGTTCTAATGAAGCTCTGGCCCGGGCCCGAAGCGGAGGCGCCCGTAAAGAGCGCCTGCTACGGTCCGGACGAAGCCGGTGACATCCGGGCCGCCACCGAGGTCTCGGCCGGGCTCGGCATCCCGCTCCGCGTCATCGACTGCTCCCGGGACTACGAGGACCTCGTCTTGCGCTATTTCCGGGACGGCTACGCGGCCGGCCGGACGCCGAACCCCTGCGTCCGCTGCAACCAGCTGGTCAAGTTCGGCGTCCTGCCCGAGGTCGCGCGCGCCTCCGGACTCGCCTTCGATCGCTTCGCCACCGGCCACTACGCCCGGGTCGAGCGCGACGAGCGGCTCGGGCGCTTCCTCCTGAAGCGGGCGGCGGACAGGTCCAAGGACCAATCCTATTTCCTGTACCGGCTCGGCCAGGAGCAGCTGGCCTCGGTCCTCTTCCCCCTGGGAGGACTGGCCAAATCCCGGGTCCGGGAGATCGCCCGCGAAGCGGGGCTGCCGGTCCACGACCGGAAGGAGAGCCAGGATTTCTACGGCGGCGACCTCGGCGACATCGTCGGGCCCGGCGCCGGGGAGGGCGACATCGTCGACCGGGAGGGCCGCGTCCTCGGCCGCCACCGCGGCGTCCGTCACTACACGGTCGGCCAGCGCAAGGGGCTGGGGATCGCCTGGCCCGTCCCCCTCTATGTCACCGGCATCGAGGCCGGGGCGAACCGGCTCGTCGTCGGCCCGGAGAGCGAGACGCTCCGGCGGGCGGCGACCGTCCGCGATTGCGTCTGGGGACCGTTCGAGGCGCTGGCCGCCCCGGCCGATGTCGCGGTCAAGGTCCGCTCGGCCGCGCGCCCGGTCGCCGCGACCGTCGTCCCCCTCGACGGCGGGCGCTGCCGGGTCGATCTGGCGGAGCCCGTCTCCGCCGTGGCCCCGGGCCAATCGGCCGTCTTCTATGACGGCGAGACGGTCATCGGCGGCGGCGTCATCGAATCGGCGGCCTGACGCCCCTTTCCCGTCCCACCCGTTCCGGGCTATAATCGGCCCCGTCAATCATCCAAGAGGAGGAACATCCATGACCGGTTATCTGATCGCGTTCGTCTTCGGTATCTTCATCATGGGCGCCCTGATCGCCCAGCGGGACCGGCTCGGGAGCGGCGGATTCAACGCCTGGCTCAAGGGCAAGAAGGGCCTGGCCGTGTCGGCCCTTTTGGGGATCGTCGTCATCGCTCTCGTCGTGCAGTCGCTGGTCACGGTCCAGGCCGGGACGGTCGGCGTCGTCCTGAGGCTCGGCGCCGTCCGCCAGGAGCTCGCACCCGGCTTGCACGTGATCGTCCCGTTCATCGACCGCGTCGTCATCTTCCCGACCTTGAAGAAGACGTACGAAGCCTCCGACACGCCGCAGTCGAGCGAGGCCGATTACCCCGACATCATCGTCGCCGCCCTGACCTCGGACGGCCAGCAGATCCGGGTCGGTCTTACGGCCCGGTTCATGATCGCGCCGGGCAAGGCCGCCTGGATCGTCCAGAACCTGGGTACCGAGCGGGAGTACGTGGAGAAAGTCGTCAAGACCGAGATCCGCGGCTCGGGCCGCCGGGTCCCGACCCGGTTCGCCGCCTACGAGCTCTACACCAAGAAGAGCTACGAGGCCCAGCAGGCCCTCTTCGACGAGATCGCGCCCAAGTTCGAGAAGAACGGGCTCATCCTCGACGAGATCGTCATCCGCAACATCACCTTCACGCCCGAATACGCCAAGACCCTCGAGGAAAAGCAGATCGCCCTGGAGAACATCACGACCGAGAAGAACAAGCTCGAGCAGGAGAAGATCCGCAAGGAGCAGAAGATCGTCGAGGCCGAGGGCGACGCCAAGAGCATCGAGATCCGGCAGGCCGCGCTGACCAAGAACCCGACCATCATCCAGTGGGAATTCGTCCAGAAGCTGGCCCCCAACATCCAGTGGGGCATCATGCCGGACAAGGTCATCCCGGTCATCGACTTCAAGAACATGACCGGCCCGCAGAAATAGCCGGCGCGAGGCGGCCGGCGGTCCGCCGCGGGGGCCGGTCAGTGGCCGTGCCGGTGCCCGCTATCCGGCCAGTGGCCGTGGGTGTGTTCGAGCGCCGGATGGACGTGTTCGTGGACGTGCGGCCCGCGGACGTCGTCCTCGTGCTCGTGCGGGTGGTGCCCGTCGGAGTGGACGTGGGCGTGGACGGTCGAGTCGTGGCGGTGGGCGTGGACGTGCTTCTCCAGGGCGATGGCCGCGGCCGCGCCGGCAATCAGCAGTCCGGCCGCGGCCGTGCCCGGCTTGATCCGGTCGCCGAGGATGACGACCGAGGCCAGGGCCCCGACGAACGGGAGCCAGGCCGAACAGGGCCCCGGCCCGGAAGGCCCCCAGCCCTCGGAGCCCCTTGATGAACAGGACCAGGCTCAATCCGTAGCCAAAGGCGCCGACCACTGAGCCCGGCCGCGGCCTGAAGGCCGGGGCGGACGCCGTGACCGGTGGCGAAAGCCAAGGTCGGTCGAGACCGCCCCCGCGACCAGGCCCTTGACCATGGCGATCTCGACCGGGCTCTTGTCGGCGATACGCCCCGTCAGGTTGTTATCGAGGCCCCAGCCCGCCATGGCCGCGAGGACGAGCATCGGGCCGACCGGGTCGAGGCGGCCTCCGGCCGGGTCCCAGGCAAGGAGGACGCCTCCCGCCGTCATGAGGACGAGCGCGGCCCAGACCGGCCGCCCGGCGTGCTCCTTGAACAGCCAGACGGCGATGAGCGCCGTAGCCACGGCCTCGAAATTCAGGAGGAGCGACCCGGCCAAGCCGCTGATGCGGCTGAGCCCCAGCATCAGGAGGATCGGGGCCAGGATGCCGCCGGCCAGGACCGCCCCGGCGAGCCAGGGCAGGTCGCGGCGCCCGAGCGGCGGCTCCCCGCCGGTCCGACCCCCCGCCAGTCGGAAAACGGCCAGTCCGGCGAACGCGCCGGCATAGAGAAGTCCGGCCAGCGCAACCGGATGGAGCCCACCGAGCAGGAGCTTGGCCAGGGGGGTGGACACGCCGAAGAGCGCGGCCGAGGCCAACACGGCGAGCAGGGGCTTGCGGGTCGATCGGCGGGCCTTCCCCTTCCTCATCGCCCCCGGCCGGTGAATTCGATCATCCGGGCGATGGCCGCCTGGCAGACCCGGCAGAACTCGTTCTTCGGGCTGGCGATCATGATGCAGTGGATCATGGACCGGTACAAGCCCTTCGAAGCATAGCCGGCCCCCTCGAAGACGCCGACCTTGTCCTCCAGGGACGCGTAGTCCGCCCGGACGGCGGCGATCCGGACGGCCAGAGCATCGTCGGCGGCCTTGAACCTGGCTTCGATCGCCTGGATGTCCTTGGCCGGAGCGCCCTTCTTCGCGGCCTCGTCGACGGCCTTCCCCCGGGCGGCCCGGCTTTCCCGGAGCTCGGCCTGGAGCGCTTCGATCCGGTCCTTGCCGTACTCGGTCGGGACGCCGATCCCGGGCGAGAGCAGCTCCTGCCACTTCACGTGGGACGGGTCGAGCAGGGCGGTGATGTTGGCCTCGAGGGGCTCGACGCCCTTGGGATAGAAATCGTTGTAGGAGACCTCGGACTGGTAGTACTCGTCGGCAAGGTAGGCGAACGAATGGCCGAGCTCGTGGACGAAGACCTGGGGGCTCGAGGGATGGTCGACCGTCGTCACGCAGTAGTCGAGGCCGATGCTGCCGCCGCCGTAGCGCGGGCTGTTGACGAGAACGGCCAGGACGTCGTAGGGCACCGCCGCGGCCATCTCGTGCATGAGGTGGTCCTCTTCGATGAGCATGTAGCGGTCGAGGTCGAAGGCGTTGAAGGAGGCGTCGAGCACGGTCGACTTGTAGGAGCGCTGGCGAGGCTCGTCCATGCCCCGCTCGGCCGAGGCCCGGAAGACGGCCCGGACGTTGAACGAGTCTTTCATCGACTTGTAGGGCTCGATGGCGAAGAGGGCGGCTGTCATCCGGTCGACATCGGCTTTGAACTTGTCCCGGTCGGCGGCCGTGTAGCCCTCGGCCAAAAAGACGAAATCGACCTTGTCGTGGGGGTCGCCCGCGACCCGGGCCTCGTAGACCCAATCGGCCGGGACGGCCTTCTCCCGGAGGATGTGGTAATCGGCCGGGTCGAGGATCTGGGTGAAGACGGGGTGGAGCAGGCTGCGCTTGTCGCGTTGCTCGACGACGAACAGGACCGGGCGTTTCGGCAGAGGGAACCGGACGGACCGCTCGAAGACGCGGACCGTCCCGGCCAGGGCCGGGGAGGTCGTCTTGTACTCGGCGAACATCGTGTCGAAGCCCCGCGCGAAGATGAGCCGGTTGGAGGCGGCGTCGTAGATCCGGAGGACGTAGCGGCCGTAATCGAACGGCGGCAGCAGGCCGGCCTTGGACTCGGGCCAGACGGCCTCCTCGGAGATCCGGCGGATGGACAGGCTCTCGGACTTGGCGTCGCCGGTCTGGGTGAGGTCGACCCGCAGGGCCTTGTCGAGGAAGAACTCGTCGAAGGGAGGCGGCGCCTGGGGGGCGGGGGCCGCGGAGAGCGCGCGCGGGCCGGCCAGCATCAGGAAAGCGATCGCCGTGAGCGTCTTGTTCATGGGGATTCCTCCGGTCTTCCGGAGGATTATAGGGCGGACGCGGCCGGAAGACAAATCGGCGGGGCGGATGAAGACGGGTCCCGGCCGGTGTTCAGGAACCCCCGGCCGGGGCCCGAAGTTCTGGCGCTAGGCGCGGATGCCGGGCCCGCTCAGCGGCTCTTCCACTGGAACTGGTGCGGCCACTGGGCGGCGTTGGCCGAGGGGCCGGTCGTGTGGCAGACAGAGCAGGCGGTCGCCCGGCTGCCGCCGTGGGCTTCGGTGAATCCATCGATGCCCTCACCCTTGGACGTGGCGTGGCAGACCTTGCAGTCCCCGATCGGCGCGATGGTCGTCTGGTACTGGACGGCCTGATGGTTGTCGGAGGCCTCCGAGCTCGGGACGATGGCGTGCGGGCTGCTGTGGCAGGCCGGGCAGGACAGGCCATGGTGGCCGTTGGCGTTCCGGTACAGGGTGGTCCCCGTGTTGACCTCGGCCACGCCGGCATGGCAGGTCGCGCACTGGGGCTCGTTCACCCAGGGGATCCGGGTGCCGTTGGCGACGGAGCTGGCCACGTCCTGCATGGTACCGTGGCAGGCGACGCAGTTCCCGTCGGCCGCGGTGTGGGCGACGCTGCGGTTGCACTTGGCGGTCTGGCCGGGATGGCAGTCGTAGCAGGTCGCGCCCCTGTTGGCGTGGAAACCGTGAATGGCCCGGGACATGTAGTATCCGGACGAACCGGGGCCGGTCTGGCCCAGGGCCGGGCTGCCGTGGCAAGAGGCGCACAGGACGGGCCGGTTGGCCTCCAGGGTCGTCCCCTCCTCGTCGTCGTGCTTCTGGAGCACGTCGAGGAGCGCGTCAGCGCCGTGGCACTTGCCGCAGTTGAACTCGTCGGAGGTCGGAACGGTGGCCTGGGTCTGGACGAGGACGGCGTTGGTGCCGGAATCCCGAACGGTGACGTCGATCAGCTGGTAAGGGTTGTAGGTGTTGGAGTCATCCACGGGCACGACCGGGATGCCGTTGACCTGAAAATGGTCGCCCTTGACCACCATCGTTCCCGAGAGACTGTTGTTGATGCCCGGATCCTCCAGGTTCAGGCCCTGGTTGTTGGGCAGGGAGACGCCGAAGAGGACGGGCATGTAGTCCCAGAACTGGCCGTAGCTGCGCTTGCCGTAGGAATAGGTGTTGTTGTGGATGGCGTATTCGACCTTGATCCCGGCCGTGACGATCTCGGGGGGATTGCCCCGCTTGACGACCTGGACCCAGACCGTGTTGTAGGGCGGCAGGATGACCGCCTTGTCGTAGGTCGGGTTGAGGCAGTGCATGCCCAGGTCGTTCCAAGCGAAGGCAACGTAGGACATGCTGGCCGCAGGGATGGCCTTGGGATTGACCCCGTCCCCTCCCCCGTCACCGCCCCCGCCGCTGGAGCTGCATGAGACCATGGCCAGGACGGCGAACAGCACGGCCGCCGCCAGTCCCGCGTTAAGCAAGAAACGCTTCTTCATATTCCCTCCTCCACCCTGTCCGGGCGTCCATGAAAGCGTAGAGTTGGCCTAAGTTTACAGCCATTTCATGCCGTTGTGCAAGATTCGTGCCCGGCCCGTCCCCGAGAGGAGGGCGGAGGGGTGTCCGAAAAAACGGACGGATGGCGGCTTGGCCGGACAGCCGCCGCCAGTAGGTTCCCCGGAAGGCTCCGGCCCGGGAGGGGCCGGCCCGCTTGAGGCAGCCGGGCTTTTCCGCTATAATGGCAGTTCGACTGTTCGATTTCGGTTCTCCCGTTGGACCTTCACCGGCAACACCCCGAACATCCCGACAGGCGTGAATCCTTATTGAGGAAAAGAGTGAGCTGGCCATGACGACCGACATCGCCCGCATGCGCAACATCGGCATCAGCGCCCACATCGACTCGGGCAAGACGACGCTGACGGAGCGGGTCCTCTTCTATTGCAAGAAGATCCACAAGATCCACGAGGTCAAGGGCAAGGACGGCGTCGGCGCGACCATGGACTCCATGGACCTCGAGCGGGAGCGCGGCATCACCATCGCCTCGGCCACGACCTACGTCGAGTGGGCCGACCACTCCGTCAATATCATCGACACGCCGGGTCACGTCGATTTCACCATCGAGGTCGAGCGCTCCCTGCGGGTCCTCGACTCGGCCATCCTCGTTCTCTGCTCGGTCGGCGGCGTCCAGTCCCAGACGATCACCGTCGACCGGCAGCTGCGCCGCTACAACGTCCCCTTCATCGCTTTCGTCAACAAGGCCGACCGGGTCGGGGCCAACCCGCTCAAGGTCCGCGACCAGATCGCCGAGAAGCTCGGCCACCGGGCCGTGCTGATGCAGATCCCCATCGGCCTCGAAGGGGCCTTCGGAGGCCTCGTCGACCTGGTCGCCATGAAGGCCCTCTACTTCGACGGCCCCGAGGGCGAGACGGTCCGGATCGAGGACATCCCGCAGGAGCTCGCGGCCGAGGCCGCGGCCCGGCGCGAGGAGCTTATCGACGCCGCCTCCCTCTTCTCCGACGAGCTCATGGAGGCCGCGCTCGAAGGGCGGGCGACCGAGGCCATGGTCCGGGCGAGCCGTCCGCAAGGGCGTCCTGGCCCGCCAGCTGGTCCCGGTCTTCATCGGCTCGGCCTACCGCAACAAGGGCATCCAGCCCCTCCTCGACGCCGTCGTCCACTACCTGCCCAACCCGGCCGAGGTCGAGAACCGGGCCATCGACCTCGACGCCGGCGGCGCCGAGCGCGTTCTGACCGCCGACCCCGCCGCCAAGACGGTCGCCCTGGCCTTCAAGCTCGAGGACGGGGCCTACGGCCAGCTGACCTACATCCGCATCTACCAGGGCGCCCTGAGCAAAGGCGAGGAGCTGGTCAACACCCGCTCCGGCCAGAAGATCAAGGTCGGCCGCCTGGTCCGCATGCACGCCGACACCATGGCCGAGATCGCCGAGGCCGGGCCGGGCGACATCGTGGCCCTCTTCGGCGTCGAGTGCGCCTCGGGCGACACGTTCTGCAGTCCCGGTCTCAACCTGGCCATGACGGCGATCTACGTCCCCGAGCCCGTCATCTCGCTGGCCATCGAGCCCGTCGACAAGAGCTCGGCCGACCGCGTGGCCAAGGCCCTGAACCGGTTCACCAAGGAGGACCCGACCTTCCGGACCCACGTCGACCCCGAGTCGAACGAAACCATCATCCAGGGCATGGGCGAGCTCCATCTCGACGTCTACGTCGAGCGCATGAAGCGCGAGTACCGGGCCGAGGTCAAGACGGGCATGCCCCAGGTCGCCTACCGCGAGGCCGTCAGCCAGGCCGTCGAGTTCGACTACACGCACAAGAAGCAGACCGGCGGCGCCGGCCAGTACGCCCGGATCAGCGGCCGGCTCGAACCCCTGGCCAAGGGCGGCTTCGAGTTCGCCAACGAGGTCAAGGGCGGGCGCATCCCCCGGGAGTTCATCCCCTCCTGCGAGAAGGGCTTCCGGGCGTCCCTGCGGAAGGGCCAGCTCATCGGCTTCCCGGTCATCGGCGTCCGCGTCGTCATCAACGACGGCCAGTACCATCCGGTCGACTCGTCGGACATCGCCTTCCAGACGGCCGCCCAGGGCGCCTTCAAACAGGCCTACGCCAAGGCCAAGCCCCAGATCCTCGAGCCGGTCATGAAGGTCTCGGTCGAGGGCCCGACGGAGTTCGCCGGCAACGTCTTCGCCACGATCAGCCAGCGGCGGGGCGTCATCGTCAGCTCGGTCGAGGACGGCACCTATTCGCGGGTGGACGCCGAGGTGCCGCTCGGCGAGATGTTCGGCTACTCGACCGTCCTGCGGTCCCTGACCCAGGGCAAGGCCGAGTTCACCATGGAGTTCCTGAAATACGGCCGCGTGCCGCCTCATATCGCCGAGATGCTCACCGAGCAGCACCTCGAGGCCGAACGCAAGAAGTCCCAGAGATAGCGGAGGAGACGCCATGACGCTCACGGTCAAGGAAGAACTCATCAAGCGCAGCCCCCTGCGCGTCCTCGAGAAGTCCATTTCGGGAGGGCTGGGCCGGGGCAACATCGGCGTCCTGGCCAGCCGCAAGGGCGTCGGCAAGACGGCCTGCCTCGTCCACATCGCCGCGGACAAGCTCCTCCAGGGCCAGCACGTCCTCCATGTCTCCTACGCCAGCCGGGTCGACCACATCGTGACCTGGTACGAGGACATCTTCAAAGAGATCGCCAAGGCGCCGAAGATGCGCGCGGCCCTCGACGAGTTCGACGAGCTCATCCGCCGCCGCGTCATCATGAACTTCAAGCAGGACGGAGCCCGGACCGAACAGGTCCTGCGCAGCCTCGAAGCCATGATCGTCCACGGCAACTTCCGGGCCGAGACCGTCATCGTCGACGGGCTCGACTTCGCCCAGGCCGGCCCGGACGACCTCCTGAAGTTCAAGGAGTTCGCCGGCCGGCTCGGCCTCGAGGTCTGGTTCAGCGCCTCGCTCAAGAGGGAGGACCCCCTGTTCGACGACCGGGGCATCCCCTTCGAGCTGACCGCC
The DNA here is from genome assembly GCA_963754085.1 of Candidatus Aminicenantota bacterium. Classification (GTDB taxonomy): domain Bacteria; phylum Acidobacteriota; class Aminicenantia; order Aminicenantales; family Saccharicenantaceae; genus RBG-16-66-30. Next base: position 297,886 of record CAVWFA010000003.1, read on the forward strand.
CACCTCGGCGCCATCGACGTCCTCATCTCCCTCCAGCATCACGGCGACCACGTTCACTTCGCCCTGGTCCAGGACCACGGCCGGCTGGCCCCCAAGGACCTCCGCCTCAAGCTCGACCCGACGACCCTGCTCATCGCCAAAGAGGTCCGTCCCCGGGCCCGCTAGGGCTTTTGACTCGGTCGGGAGGGTGTGCTATACCTGCCTGCGCGAAGACCGGCGCGCGAAAATCTCCCATGGCACCCGAACCGACGACGCGTATCGCCTTTCCCCCGGGGACCCGCCTGGCCCTCATCGATCTCGACGGGACCCTCCTCCAGGGCATGAACGCGGAGCGGATCTTCTATCTGAACCTCCTCGTCCACGGCCACGTCGGCATCTTCCGGATGCTCGGGTTCCTGTTCTCCCTTCTCGGCGACATCGTCCGCATGGGCTTCCGCCCGGCCATCGGCTCGAACACCCGGATCCTCAAGGGCCGGACCCCCGAGGAGGTGCGGCAGTGGGCCAGCGCCTTCGGGCAGGTCTTCCTGCGGAAGGCCGTCCCCGACGGCCTGCGGGCCAAGATCCTGAGCCTCAAGGAGGACGGTTGCCGCATCGTCCTGCTGTCCGGGTCGCTGCAGGTCCTGGTCGATCAGCTCAAGGACCGTCTTAAGGCGGACATCCTCATCGGCAACGATCTCGAAGTGGTCGAGGGCCGGCTCACGGGACGGAAGACGGGGATCTTCCCCTACGGTCCGATGAAGCCGGCCGCCCTTTTCCAGAGGATCGATCCGGACGGCATCGACTGGGCGAACTCCTGGGCCCTGGCCGACCGCATCTCGGACCTGCCCGTCTTCGATCTGGTCGGGCATCCGGTCGCCGTCCACGCCGACCGCAGGCTCCGGCGCCTGGCCCGGGAGAAGGGGTGGGAGACGATCGGCCGGCCGCATGCCGGCCGCCGGCGCTAGAACAGATAGCTCAGCCCGGCCGAGGTCCGCGACTCGCGGCTGTCGGCCCGGACGTCCCCGATCCGGCCCCAGCGGCCGATGCTCTCGTAGGAGACGTAGGCCTTCAGGGGGACCGCGGGCAGCCGCCAGCCGGCCTTGACGAGGAACCGGGTCCGGGTATCGAGGGCGCCGATGTCGTTGGTCAGGTCGGCCTGGAACCGGTCCCGCCCCGTCCAGGAGTTCCAGACGTGGCCGCTGGCGAGGCCGCGGAACCAGAAGGGGCCCCAATCCACGTCGACCCGTCCGGACACGCTCGCCCCGTAGGCGTAGGAATAGCCGTAGTAGTTGAGCGTCGATCTTCATGCCCTCGATCGGCTGGACCGCGGAATACGCGTTGAAGGCGAAGGCGTTGACCATGCCGAAATCGACGTAGGCGTCGGCCACGGCCCGGACCTTGTAGCCCTTGCCGAACCGGGTCCAGTCGAGGACCGGGCCGGCCACGTGGACCACGGCCAGCTTGTCGCGGAAGTCGGTCGGCGTCTCCGGGAGGGGATCGACGCTGGCCTGGACGTCCCTCGAGTCGTAGACCGTCGGCCGTTTCCGGAGGTAGGTCAGGGCCGAGCCCAGGCCGATCGAGAGCGCGTAGCCCCGGCCGGTCTCGTCGATCTTCTGACTGTACGAGCCCATGCCGACGGTCCGGGTGGTGAAGTCGACCTCCTCGAACGGGCCGTCCTCCAGGTCCACGTCCCCGGGCTGATAGGCCCGAAGGACGACATCGATGGCCATCTCGCTGAACGAGGTGTCCCGGAAGGTCCTTTTGAAAGTCCCCGGACGGCCGTATTCGGGGGTCCGGATGATCTGGGTGTCGAGTCCGATCCGGGCGGCATCGTAGGTCCCGCGGCCGGTCTCCGAGGACCGCCACCAGCCCGCCGTGAACTCCATGCCGGTCCAGCCCGGCGCCCGGTAGACTTTGGAGGCCGGCTGCTTCCGGTCCAGCCACTGGTTGAGCTCGTTGATCGGGTTCATGAAGGCCAGGACGTGGAGCGCGACGGACTTGTGATGGTGAAAATAGTCGGAGAGCTGGAACCACGGTTCGCCCACGGCGTAGCCGCCGAAGGTGGTCAGGAGCGTGTCGTTGATCGAGATGACCTCCCGCCACTCCGAGACGTACTCGTAGACGGTCGAATTGATGAACGACGTCAGCATGGCCTGCGGCCAGCTCAGGTAGTTGGTCCGGGCGAACTGATAGTACATGGTGCCACCGATGACGTGGCTGAAATTGACGGTGAAGGCGTTCGAGTCGAAGCGGATGGCCTCGGTCGTCAGGAACCGCCGGTACTGGTCTTCGAAGGTCAGCTCGTACTGCCAGTCCTCGATCCAGTCGTGGTAGGCCGACCAGTAGCGGGCCGTGGCGATACACGGCCATGATGCCGGCTTCGATGAAGACCCGGCGATAGTTCTTGGCCATGACCGGCGTGCCCGCGGCGACCGGGTCGGCCGGCGTCGCGGAGGCCTTCGGTCCGTCCTGCGGCTCGGCCAGGGAGAAGACGGCGGCCCGGTCCCGGGGAGCCAGGAAGAAGTCCGGACGGACCTCGGCCCGGGCGGTCAGGGCCAGTGCGGCCGAGAACAAAGCGGCCAGCCCGGCTGCGACCATCCGGTTCCGGAAGCTGCGGCGGATTATGATTCATCTTTCTTTTTGTAAAATTAGGGTCTAAAATAGGCCATTCTCGCCGGAGAGTCAAGGAATGTTCAAGTTGTCCCGGGCCGTCCAGGAGGGCGGGCCGCCGCCCGCGCGCCAAACCAAGGTCCGGACGCTCGTTTTCCGGCTCATCGGCTACGCCGGCGTCGGGCTCTTCATCTACCTCATCCTCAAGACCGGCCCGAAGGAGATCCTGCGGACGATCGGGCGCCTCTCCCTCCTCGAGGTCGGCGCTCTCCTCGGGCTTCGCTTCCTCTACTGGCTCATCCGGACCTTCAACTGGCGGGCCCTGCTCGTCTCGGCCGGCGAGCGCGTCCCCTTCGCCGAGGTGCTGGGAGCCCGGATCGCCGGATACGCGGTCAGCTACCTGACCCCGGCCGGGTCGCTCGGCGGCGAGACCGTCCGCATCTTCTGCCTCGACAGCGTCGAGCGCAACAAGGTCCTGGCCACGGTCATCGTCGACAAGACCATCGAATTCCTGGCCGGCCTGTCCACGATCGCCCTGGCCGTCGTCTTCCTGATCACCGAGTTCGCCCTGCCCCGGCGCCAGAAGATCTGGCTCTTCGCCGCCATCGCCCTGCTCGTGCTGGCCCTCATCTTCATCATCCTCAAGCAGAAGCAGGGGCTCTTCACCTGGGCCCTGGACACCCTGAAGAAGATCAAGATCCGCATCCCGTTCTTCGAGAACCGGCGGGACAAGATCCTCGAGACCGACGCCCACATCTCGGACTTCTACGCCCGGAACAGCCGGCTCTTCCTGGCCATTTTTGCGTCCTACTTCGCCCAGTCCTGGCTCTGGGCGGCCGAGATCTACCTGACGTTCGTCTTTCTCGGCAGCGGGCACCCGACTTTTTTAAAGTGCTTCCTGATCGTCACCCTGGGATCGTTCTATTCCTTCCTGCCGGTGCCCGGGTCGGTCGGCGTCTACGAGCTGACGTACGTCTCGCTCTTCGTGCTGCTTAAGATCGAGATGTCCTCGGGCATGGCCGTCATCGTTATCCGGCGGCTGTTCGGGATGGTCTGGGCGGGGATCGGGCTCATCCCCCTCGTCCGGAAGAGGTCCGCGAAGTCCCTCAGGCCGACGGAGCCGCCGCCGGGGCCCTGCCCTTCCGCATGAAGCGGATGAACTTGCTGGGCACGCTGATGACGCCCATGACGAAGATCCCGGCCAGGAACCATTCGGGGTGTCCGGCGATCGAGGCGATGAAGATGAGGAAGACGGCCAGGCTCTTGGCCTCCGCCCCCTCGCCGCTCTTCTCCGAGCCCATGTACAGATTGTTGATGTAGTACAGGGCCAGCTGGAGGAAATAGAGCCCGATCGTCAGCAGACCGAAGACGAGGAACCGCCAATCCCCCGCGTGACGGTAGCAGCCGTAGGAGGCTCCCGCCATGACCGCAAAATCGGCGATGCGGTCCAGGAAGAGGTCCAGATAGGCCCCGTAGCGGCTGGTCTGTGCCTTGGTCCGGGCCAGCATGCCGTCGGCGGCGTCGAAGATCGTCGAGACGAGCGACAGGCACCCCGCCAGCGCGAAGAAGGTCCGGTTCCCGCCGGCGTAGGCCGCAGCGGCCAGAAGGGCGAAGACGAAGGAGGTCTTGGTCAGCTGGTTGGGGGTGACGGAGGTCTTGAGAACGGCCTTGACGATGAGGGAGGCCGGCGGGCGGATGGCGTAGCGGTCGAACGGCAGGAACTTGTGGATGAAGGGGTAGGACGAGACGTTCTTCATCGACTTCACGAATTCGAACCGGGTTTCGGGCGTGCTCATGGGGTCCTCAGCCTTTCTGCCCGTATATACTCCAGCGGCCGAGAAGCCGTCAAGTTCGGCTTCGAGATATCCTCTTCGTTCGCTGCGGTGATTTTTCACGCCGCTCGAGTGCCCCGGACTCAGCGCCAAAACAACTCGCTCGGCTTGCGCTAAGCCTCGCTCAAACACGTTCTTGGCGGTTTCCAGGGAAACTCCCCTCGTCCGTCTCCCGACCGGCTAAATCACCGCTGATGCTCACTCCGAGGACATCTCTCAGCCTTGGGTAGTGGTATAATAAATGACCTATCATACCGGAGGTGACCGCATGAGGAAACGAGCCGGAGGACTGGTTGTCGCCCTGGCCGCCCTGTCACTCACTCTCACGGCGGCGTTCACAAAAGAGGATGTCAAGGTCCATTCGCTCGCGAACGGGCTCAAGGTCCTCCTCGTCGAGGACCACAACGTCCCCAGCGTGGCCCTGTATACGTTCTTCCGCGTCGGATCGCGCAACGAGCGGCCCGGGCTGACGGGCGTCTCCCACTTCATCGAGCACATGATGTTCAACGGCACGCCCGCGATCGGCCCCGGCGAATTCGACCGGCGCATGGAATTCCGGGGCGGCCGCAACAACGCCTACACGGGCGACGACATGACCGCCTATACGGATTGGTTCCCCCCGGCCGCCCTCGAGGCCATGATCGCCATGGAGGCCGACCGCATCCAGGGCCTGGCCTTCGTGCCCGAGGTCTTCGAGTCGGAGCGCGGCGTCATCGCCTCGGAGCGCCGGCTCGGCGTCGACAACGACAACGACGCCCTCCTTTCGGAGACGGTCCGGGCCACCGCCATCATGGCCCATCCCTACCACTGGGACGTCATCGGCTGGATGAGCGACATCCTGAGCTGGCGCCGCGACGAGGTCATGGCCTACTACCGCACCTACTATGCGCCGAACAACGCCATTCTCGTCGTCGTCGGAGACATCGATCCGGGCAAGACCCTCGCCCTCATCAAGAAATACTACGAGCCCATCAAGGCCTCCCCTCCCCCGCCGCCCGTGAGCACGGTCGAGCCGCCCCAGCTCGGGACAAAGACCGTGGTCATGCGCAAGGAGGCCCAGGCGCCGTCTTTCCTGGCCGTCTGGCACGGCCCGGCCGTCAAGGACCCGGACTTCCTGCCCCTCTCGGTCCTGGCCAAGCCCCTGCTCTCGGGCGAGAGCAGCCGGCTCTACCGGCGCCTGGTCCGGGAGGAGGCGCTGGCCATCGACGTCGGCGGCGGCCTCTCGGAGACCGTCGATCCCCAGCTCTTCTCGATCATCGTCAAGCCCCGGCCGGGGGCCGACCTCGACCGGATCGACCGGGTCATCGAGGAGGAGCTGACCAAGGTCCGGACGGACGGCCTGACCGCCCAAGAGTACGACAAGGCCCTCAACATCGTCCGCAGCGATTTCTACCAGGGCCTGCAGACGATCGGCGGCAAGGCCAACCAGCTCGGGGCGACCGAGCTCGTCTACGGCGACTTCACCAAGCTGTTCACGATCATGGACGACTACGCGGCCGTCACGCCGGACCGGATCAAGGCGGCCGCTCGGAAATGCTTCACCGAGGCCAACAAGACCGTCGGCAAGCTCATTCCCGAGGGAGGTGCCAAGTGAAGACCCCCGTACGGACGGCCCTCGCTCTCGGCCTGGCCGGCCTGCTGGCGCTGCCCGCGGCGCTCGCGGCCGCCTCCCCGCTTCCCGCGCCCCAAAAGATCGTCCTCAAGAACGGGCTCACGGTCTACCATCTTCGGAACGCCGACGTGCCGCTCGTCAGCCTGCGGATGTTCGTCGGCGGCGCCGGCTCGGCGGCCGAGCCGGCCGCGGCCGAGGGCGTGGCCGGCCTCACGGCGGCCCTGCTGATGAAGGGGACCTCGAAGATGAGCGCCGACGCCATCGCCGAGGCCCTCGACTTCATGGGCGCGAACTTCGGGATCGGCGCATCGGAAGAGTACGCCCAGGTCTACGGCGACAGCCTGGCCCAGCACTTCCCCCGGCTGCTCGAGATCGCGGCGGCCGTCCTCTCCGACCCCGCCTTCGCCGGGGACGAATTCGAGAAGGAGCGGTCCCTCCGGATCGACGGCCTCAAGGCCGCCAAGGACAATCCCGGGGCGGCCGTCCGCTATTACTTCCAGAAGGCCTATTTCGGCAGCCATCCCATGGGGCGCCTGGCCTCGGGCACGGAGACGTCCCTCGGCCGAATTGACGTCCAGTCCGTCAAGGACTTCTATAAAAAGAGCTACCGGCCCGACCGGGCCATCGCCGCCGTCGTCGGCGACATCGACGCCGCCGCTCTCAAGGCGCTTCTCGAGAAGACGCTCGGCCGCCTGGCCAACCCGCCCGGCCCGGCCCCCGCGGCGGCCGTTCCCGCCCTGCCCCGCCCGCAGGGCCGGACGCTCGTCCTCGTCGACAAGCCGGACGCGACCCAAGCCTACTTCTCGCTGGGCGCGCCGGGCTATGCCATGGGCGACAAGATCACGGCCGCGGCCTCGGCCATGAACACGCTCTTCGGCGGCCGGTTCACCTCCTGGCTCAACACCGAGCTGCGGATCAAGCGCGGTCTGACCTACGGCGCCTCGAGCGCGGCCCGCAGCTGGGCCGTCGGCGGCATTACCACGATCGGCTCCTATACCAAGAACGACAAGATCGGCGAGATGCTCGACATCGTCTTCGACCTCCTGAAGAAGGCCGAGGGCGGGTTCGGGGCGGAGGAGACGGAGAGCGCCCGCAACTACATCCTCGGCCAGTTCCCCCCGACCCTGGAGACCAACGCCAGCAAGGCCGGCGCCTACGTCCGGCTGGGCTTCTACAAGCGCGGATTCGACGAATACGACCGTTACCTCGACGAGATCAGCAAGCTCACGCCGGAGGCCCTGCAGGCCGCGGCCGCGACGGTCCTGCCCCGCCAGGACTTCGTTCTCGTCGTCGTCGGCAAAGCGTCGGAGATCCGCCCGCTCCTGGCCAAGTACGGCACCTGGCAGGAGAAAAAGATCACCGACCCCGATTTCTAGGACGGAGCGGGCCGGACCGTTGAGGAGGATGGCGATGACATCTCGGAATGCGTTCCTGGCGGCGGCGCTGGCCGTCTCGATGGCCGCGGCCCCGGCGCCCGGCCGGGGGCAGGAGCCGGAGAAGTTCTCTCTCAAATTCGGCCCGGCCGAGGGCACGCGGCTGACCTACAGCCTCTCGAGCGTCGTCAACGTCGACGGCAAGAGCCTCCTCGGCGTGGACCTGGCCTTGAACGCCGATTCGCGGGGCGAGATCCGCCTCCTGGCCAAGCCTTCGGCCCGCGAGACCGTGCGGGCCGACCTGACCAGTCCCGGCATCGACGTCAACATCCGCCTGCCCGAAAAGGTCATCTCCCAGAAGATCGGCACGACCCGGGGGGAACCGCTCGAGGTCGTCTTCAACCGGACCGGCCGGGTCGAGACGATCCGCAATCCCGAGGCGGTCGGGGGCGGGAATCCTTTCAACGTCTCCATCCCCCAGCTGCTGCGCGACTATTTCCCGGCCTTTCCCGCCTCCCCGGTCAGCCGGGGCGAGAGCTGGGTCGAGACGCGCCGCCTGACCATCCCCTTCCAGGGCCTCGACGTCCAGGTCAACCTGGCCATCACCTACACCCTTGACGACATCCTTCCGGCTGACGACGGACGGCTGGCCCTCATCTCGGCCGTCTATAAGGTCGGCGTCTCGGGCGCCAAGGACCTCGGCGACACCCAGGGGGTCTTCGAGGGCGAAGGCGCCGGCTCGGGGTCGCTCCAGGTCAACATCGATAAGGGCTGGTTCTCGGAGTACCGTGTCGACTTCAAGACGGACGCCTCCTTCGTGATGAAAAAGGGCTCGGACCGGCTGGCCGAGTTCCCGTTCTCGTTCTCGGCCTTCGCCGAGATCGTCCTGATCGGCGTTCAGCCGCCCGACAACATCATCCGCTGAATTCGATCCGGACCCAGCGGTCAAGGGCGGTGAAATAGAGCCCGGATTCCTTCACGTTCTCCGCGGTGATCCTGGCCCAGAACCGCGTGTAGAGCTCGACCTGAGGCCGATAGTGATCGACCAGGACGGCCAGCGCCTTGGCCCGGTCCCCGGCCCCGGCGTCCTCGAGGGCCGCGGGCAGCCGGTCGGTCTTGTAATCGGCGATGACCCAGCCGTCCTCCTCCCTGAAGACGAGGTCGACGGCGCCGGAGAGGAACACGGGGGCGCCCTCGGCCGCCGCCACGGGCCTGCCTCCGGCGGCGGGGACGGGCCCGATGGCCGCGAGGAGGCCGCCGTATTCCGCCTCCCCCGGCCCGACCTTGACCGAGAACGGGACTTCGTAGAGCCTCCGCCCGGCCCGCATGGCCCTCGACCAGAAGGACGAGCGGACGATGTCCGCGACGTGGGCGGCGAGCGCGCCGGCGTCGGCCGGGTTCCGCCCCGCGGCGGCCAGGACGTCCCGGGCCATCCGTTCGAGTCTCTCCCGCCCGGCCAAGGACGCCCCGGCGGTCTCCCCCGCCCCGGGCCAAGATCCGGCCAGGGTTTTCAGCATGACATGGACCTCGGAGCCCCAGAGGCCCAGCCCGCCCTTGGCCCATTCGGGCGGCTCGCCGGCGCGCCGGGCCAGGGAGGTCACGGTCTCGTGGAGCGTCGAGGCCTTGGACCCGCCGGCCATCTTGCGCCTCAATTCCTCCCGCCCTTTCATCACTTCGCCGGGCTTGACGGCGCTCTTCTTCCGCGGAGGCGGCGGGGCGCACGGCGATCCCGGACCGGCCGGACAATCGGGCAGGTCTTCGACCTCCGCCAATCCCGGCTCGAGCAGGCCCCAGGCCTTTCTCTCCTTGAGGTCGCCGGCGTAGCCGCTGACGACGAGAAGGTCCCGGGCCCGGGTGGCCGCCACATACATCAGCCGGTTCTCCTCGGCTTCCTCGTACTTCAGCTCCTCGGCCGCGCTCTCTTCCCAGCCGGCGGGTTGGGAGACCGTCCTGGTCTGGCGGCCGACCGGCCGGGTGAAGCGGAAATGGCCGAGCGGTGTCTGGCCCGTCCGGCGGACGTGCCGGTCCGGCTCGAAGCCGCCCACCCCGGCCGGGTTGGCCAGCCAGACGACCGGGGCCTCGAGGCCTTTGGCCTTGTGCAGGTTCATGAGCCGCACGGCGTTGCGGCGGCCCGGCGCGAGGCTCATCTCCTCGACGGGCATGGCTCCGACCCATTCGTCCAGGAAAGCCACGGCCGCGGCGAAGGAGGTCATGTCCTCGCTCTCGCGTCCGCGCAGGACCTCGATGAGCTTGAGGACGTTGCCGGCCCGGCTGCTGCCCATCTCGGTCGTGACCAGGTGGGTGAGCAGGCCCGAATCCTGGATGATGGTCTCCAGGGCCACCGACGGCGGGACCCGGGTCACGAGCTCCCGCCAGGCGCGCAGGGCGCCGAAGGCGCTCCGGATCCGGGCCGAACCCGCCGGCCCGCCGGCTTCGGCGAGAAAGCAGAACCCGCCGCCGGCGGCGCGGTGGTCGAGGAGGTCCTGGTCGCTCAGCCCGAAGAACATCCCTCTCAGCACGGCCACGCTGGCCACCGGATCGTCGGGATCGTCGAGCGCGCGGAGGAGGTTCATGACCTCGCGGATCTCGGCGTTCTCCGCGAAGGCGTCGCTGCCCGAGATCTCGAAGGGGAGGCCGAGCTCTTCGAGCCGCCGGGCGTACCGGCTCATGCGGTCCTTGTAGCGGAAGAGCACCAGGAAATCGCCCGGCTCGGCCGGCCGGTCGCCGCCGGCGCCGTCGTCGAGACGGAGGTTCCCGGCCAGGGCCCAGGCGATGAACCCGGCCACGCGGGCCGCGTCGAAGCCGGCGATGTCCTCCTTGCGGTGATGGGGCACGGCCGGGACGGTGATCTTGCGCACCCCCGAAAGCCGGCCCCGGCCCCGGCCGCGCACCGTCTCGAGGGGCATGAATCCGGCTTGATACGCGTCCGCGGCGGCGGGAAAGACGCCGCCCCGGCCCGGATCGAAGAGCGGGTTGACCCAGTCGGCGATCGCGCCGAGCGACCGGAAGTTGGCGCTCAGGGCCAGCGTCTCGCCGCCGGACGCTTCGATCCGGTCCCTGACCAGGTTGTAGATGTCGATGTCCGCCCGGCGGAAGCGGTAGATCGATTGCTTCGGATCCCCGACCAAGAACAGCGACCCGGGGGCCGGCGCGAGGCGGGTCCAGTCCTTCTCCGTCTCCGAGGTCCCGGTGAGAAGGAAGAGGATCTCGGCCTGGATGGGATCGGTGTCCTGGAACTCGTCGACCAGGATCGGGTGGAAGCGTCGCCGAAAGTAGCGGCGGACCTCGGGATTGTCGCGCAGGAGACGGGCCGTCAGCATGAGCTGGTCCTGGAAGTTGAGCCGGGCTTCGGCCCGCCGCCTTTCGGCATAGAAGCCGACGGCCGGCCTGAGGAAAGCCAGGGCCTTGGTGTGCCGGAATTCGCGCCAGACCCGGAGGGCCGGCCGGGCGACCTCATCCCGGAAGGTCTCGGCGGCGGCCAGCAGGCGCTTCCCCTCGTCCTTCGCGGGCCAGCGCGTCGGCATGAACCCGAGGTTCTTGTCAAAGAGCTCGACCGACTCCATCAGGCGGCGGCCGTCGGCGAAGCCGATGTTGCGGCGCCTCCGGAACAGCCGCACGAACAGGTTCTGGAGCCCGTCCCGGCCCTTCTCCGGCTTCTCCCGCGGCACGAGCTCCGAGGCCAGGTCGACCAGCTTTTCCAGGGCCCCGCGGACGGCCTCGTGATCCGGCGGGTCCGGTCGCCCGGCGACCGGCTCGACATCGGGGAACCCGGCGATCGCCCGGAAGGCGGTTTCGAGATCGGCCGGAGCGAGGCCGGCCTCGTCGAGCCCGCGCAGAGCGGCCTCGTTCTCGAGCCGGGCATGGGCCTGGTACTCGTCCCAGCTCCGCTCGAGCAGGATGCGGTCCTCGTGGTCCTCGAGCTCGCGGAACTCGGGGTCGATGCCGGCTTCGATGGGCCGCTCCCGGAGCAGGCGGGCGCAGAAGGAGTGGATCGTCCCGATAAAGGCCCGTTCGAGGCCGGTCAGGGCGGCGTCGAGACGCTCCCGGACCTGGGGGTCTTTTTCGGCGAGACGCGCCCGCTCGAGGGCGACCTGGAACCGGCCGCGCAGCTCGGCCGCGGCCTTGCGGGTGAAGGTCACGGCCGCGAGGGTCTCGATCGAAGCCCGGCCCGTCGCGAGGAGGGCGACCATCCGGTCGACCAGGCTCTTGGTCTTGCCCGAACCGGCCCCGGCCTCGACCAGGAACGTTTTCCCGAGGTCGCCGCAGATCCGGTCGCGGGCGGCCTGGTCGGGAGGGATCTTCTTCCTGGCGGCCATCATTTGTACTCGTCGAGCTTGTCGTAGGCCGCGAAGACCTCGGGATCGGCCTCGCGCTTCACGGCCGAGCGATCGGGGCCCCCGGAGATGCAGGCGGCCCGGTAGTCGCAAAAGTCGCACTTGGCTTCGGGGCCGGCGATGAAATAGCCCTTTTCGAGGAGGGCGAGCAGATCGCCGAGCAGCGACCGGAGCCGGCCCCGGTCGAAATCCCGGACCATGATCTCGTCACCCTCGCCCCGCCGCGACGGGAAGAGATAGCCGCTCTCGGCGACGTGCGGCGTGCTGCCGGGCCGTTCCCGGGCCAGCATCTGCTCGAGGGCGACGGCATAGAGCGCGGGCTGGAGCGTGCGGCCCCGGCCGAAATGGACGACGCCCTCGTACGGCGCGGGGTTGCCCGTCTTGTAGTCGATGATCCGGTAGGTGTCCGGGCCGATCAGATCGATCCGGTCGATGAAGCCGCGGAGACGGAAGGAACGCCGGCCGTCGAGGGCGATCGATTCGCCGGGGATGGCCTTCTCGAACGCCAGCGGCCGGCCTTTGATCTCCCGCTTCTCTTCGGCGGCCATGAAGATCTCCAGCGTCTCCCGGATGTCGCGGCGCTCGCTCTCGAAGATGCTGTCGGAAGGGGGCGGGACGCGGAGCTTCATCCGGGCGACGTGCGCCTCGGCGATCTCCGTCATGACGGCGGCATGCCGCGAGGTCCGGACGTCCTCGCCCCGGCCGGCGACGGCGGTCATGAACTCGCAGAGGATCTCGTGGACGAGGCTGCCGCGCTGGAGGGGATCGAGCCAGCGCGACCGGTCGAAGGCGACCTCCTCCGGCGGCTGGACCTTGAGGACGTGGCGCAGGAAGTAGCCGAACGGGCACTTGGCCAGAAGCTCGAGGCGCGTCGCGGACATGACCGCCCGGCCTCCGTTCACGGGATCGACCTCGGCCCGGAGGGGCCCGATGTCGACGAGACCGTCGTAGGCGGTCAGACGGTCGCCCGCCCGGGCCTCGAGGGCGGCCAGGCCCGCAGCCAGGGCGGGGAAATTGGCCGCGACAGAGCGGCGGCCGTCGGGCCGCGGCTCGGCCGTCAGCCTGTCGAGCCACCACTCGGCCTCGTCGAAAGCCCGGGCCGGTCCGCCGGGCAGGAAGCCCGCGGCCGCCGGCAGGGCCTTGTCGAGAGCGGCGTAGTCGAGGCCGGGGTCGCCGCGAAGGAGCCGGAAAGCCTGGAGCACGACCGAGGAGGGGAACGACTCCCGTCCCTCGACGATGTCGAAGGACGGATAGCTCAGCACCACCCGGCCTCTTAAGGAAGCCAGGACCGCGGCCAGGCCGTAGAGGCCGGACCGGAGGGCGTCGGCCGAGGTCGGGAGCGACGGCGAGATCGCCGCGCGCTCCTCGTCGAGAAGGACGGGGTCCTGGAGCCCGCGGCCGGGCACGCGGGCCTCGTCGAGGCCGGCGACGAACGTGTACGGACGGCCGGAGTATCCCCCCGACAGCAGCGCGGCGACGTGCAGACGGCCGGCGAGGGGCGGCGACGCGCCGACGCGGAGCGAGACGCCGGCCGTCCGGATGAGGCCGAGGGCCTCTTTGAGCGGCAGGTCGGGCAGCCGGCTTTCGGCCGCGAACTCGCCCAGCCGGTCGAGCAGCGCCTGGCGGGCCCGGCCGTCGAGGTCCGATGCGGGCCCCGCGAATTCGCCGATGAGCCGGGCGAAAGCCTCGCAGAGCCGCCGGAGATCGTAGGCCCCCGCGGCGTCGGGCCGCGGGACGAGTTCGAGGATGCGGCCGATCGCGGCGGAGAGCGCCTCGATCCCGGCGATCGCCTCCTTGAATCCGGACCGCCGCCCGTCCGCGTCCTCGCCGTCCTCCTCCCCCTCGCCGGTCGCGAGCGCGGCCAGATCGGCCTCCTGGCCCTCGCGGAGAGCCGCCAGCCGTTCGAGGTAACGGTCCCGGCCCCAGCCGATCATGGCGTTGCGCAGAAGCCGGCAGGCCGTACGGGCCGGGAGAGCCGTCCCCGACGGGCCGGCCGGAAGCGCGAGATCGCCGTTCTCGAGAAGCCGGCTGAGCTCGTCGCTCGAGAAGTCGCCGGCCAGCCAGGCGACCAGGCCGAAGAAGAGCCGCCCGGGCGAAGTGAAAGAGACGGGGATCCCGTCCCCGAAGGTGACGGGCAGGCCCGTCCTGGCGGCGAAGAGATGGAGGATCGTGGCGTGGTCCGATCCCGGCGGCGTCAGGATCTCCACCTGATCGAAGGGCACTTTTTCGGAGTAGAGACGGCGCAGGATCTCGCGGCACTCGTTGGCCGGGCCGAGCGCCCGGAAGATCTCGATCCGGGCCTCCTTTTCGGGAGGGGCCTGGCGCGGGGCGAAGAGCCAGGATGAGCCGGCCGGCGCCGGAAAGGTCGGCAGGGCCCGGAGCGGGCCAGGCCTGGCGGGGCCGGTCCAGGCCGACGACGGGATCGCCGGGGACGAGGACCAGACGGCCGGCCGCGGCGGACCTGACCAGCTCGGCTTCGAGACGGCTCAGCCGGGAATCCAGCGGCGAGAGGACCCACGAGGATGCCAGAGGCGCCTTCGCCGCGGCCCGGACCGCCCCGCCGAGAAGGCCGGCCAGATCGAGCAGGCCGTCATCGGCGAGGGCCGTTTCGTAGCGGGCCAGGATCAGGGCGAGCTCCCGGCCCTTGCGTTCGACCAGGAATTGTCCGGGCCTGAGGTCGGCGCTCGTCCGGCCGTCGAGCCGGAGCTCCCGGATGGCCCGGTGAAGGGCCACGGCCAGTCCCGGCGAAGCCGCCGCCCGGCCGAAGTACTCGAGCTCGCCGGCGGCCAGGAGCTCCCGGAACAGACGGTCGGTCAGAGCCAGCTCCGCCGACGAGGTCATGGGCCGGGCCGCGCCCGCCTCGCCCGCCCTCTCCAGGACCTCGGCGGCCAGCATGGACGTCGTGACGAAGCGGAGGTTGATCCATGAGCCGGCCGCCTCGGCCAGGGCGTCCCCGATCTGGCGGCCGACGACGAAGGAGGGAACGAGAAGGACCTTGTCGTCGAGGGGATGCTCGCGGCAGAAACCGGCCAGGAAGCCGACGGCGGCGCTCATCGCTTCTCCGGCATCCGGTAGAGGATGACCCGGTGGTCGCGGTCGCTCTCGGCGGGCAGGACCTCCGTGTGAACGATGCGGCCGTCCCAGCCGGGGATCCTGTAATCGTGGGAAACGATGCGCGCGCCGGGGCGGAGGTCCCGCTCGAACAGGGGCGCGAGGGCCTCGAGCGATTCCGGCAGGAGATAAAGGACGAGGGCGGTGGCGTCGGTGAGCCGGGCCTTGGAGGCGTCCATGTGGAGGAAGCGGACCAGGTCCCCGACGCCCTCCCGCTTCGCGGCGGCCCGGCATTGCTCGACCAGGGCGGCGTCGAGCTCGATGCCCACGCCCCGGGCGCCGCGGGTCTTGGCGGCGGCGATGACCATCCGACCGTCGCCGCAGCCGAGGTCGTAGACGACATCCTCGGGACCGATGGCGGCGACCTCCAGCATCCGGGCGACCACCTCCGGAGGGGTCGGGACGAAGGGGGCCAGGTCGGCGGCGTCCTCCCGGCCGTGGGAGCCCGGGTAGACCCGGATGACGCGGCTATCGTCGTAGCGGAACGAATAGGGCCGGCCCGGATGGACGAGATAGGAGGTGGACCGGCGTCCGTTGTCGAACGAGATCTCGACCGGAAGGTCGGTCGCGATCCGGTCGACGGCGCCGACGGCCAGGGTCCTCGTTCGAGGCGCGGTCCGGCCGGGACCGGGCTGGAGGGTGTAGACGATCGGCCCCTTGGTCACATTGCGAAGCGTCGCCTCCTCGAGGAAGGCCGTCGCCGCGCCCGGCCGCGTGACGAGGTCGACCCGATTCTCCGCGTCCCTCCCCGTCCGGCCCGAGAAGATCGCCAGGACGGCCAGGACCAGGAAAACGACGGCGAGGAGCGCCTGGACGGCCCGCTTCACGCCCGCTCTTCCTCTCGCTGGATGATCATGCTTACGGGACCAAATTAGAACAGCCCGTACCCGAAGTCAACGCGCGAATGGGAGGGATCCTCGCGGACGTTAGAACAGGACCAGGAACACGGCCAGCAGCACCGCCGCGGTCAGGGCGAGGACGCGGACCACAGTCTTCATTTCCGGTTCTCCTGTCCCCGGTCAAGGCGGCCGGCCTTCCGGACCGCCTCTTTGAGGACGTATTCCATCTGGGCGTTGATGCTGCGCATCTCGTCGGCGGCCCACTTCTCGAGGGCGTCGTAGAGCGCGGCGTCGAGCCGCAGAAGGAACTTCTTCTTTTCGCTCAAGGCTCCCGTCCGTCAGGTGTAGAGCGTCCCCGTGTTGATGATCGGGTGCATCTCGGTCTCGGAGACGAGGGCCACGAGGAGGTTGTTGACCATGGCGGCCTTCTTCTCCTCGTCGAGCTTGACGACGCCCTGGGCCTCGAGGCTCCGCAGGGCCATCTCGACCATGCCCACGGCGCCGTCGACGATCTTGGCCCGGGCGGCGATGATGGCCTCGGCCTGCTGGCGGCGGAGCATGGCCTGGGCGATCTCCGGGCGCGTAGGCCAGGTGCGACAGGCGGGCCTCGACGACGTGGATGCCGGCCACGTCGAGGCGGTTCTGGACGTGCTCCTTGAGCTTGCCCGCGATCTCGTCGGGGTTGGCCCGCAGGGACTCCGTGTCCTTGTCGTGAGCGTCGTAGGGATAGTGAGTGGCCAGCTGGCGGATGGCCGTCTCACCTTGGATGGCCACGAAGTTCTGGTAGCTCTCGACGTTGAACAGGGCCTTGGCCGAGTCGACGACGTTCCAGACGATGACGGCGGCGATCTCGATCGGGTTGCCGAGGGCGTCATTGACCTTGATCGTCTCGCTGTTGAAGTTGAAGATGCGCAGGGTGACCTTCTTCTTGACGACGAAGGGATTGGTCCAGAAGAAGCCCGCGGTCTGGGCGGTGCCGATGTACTTGCCCAGGAAGGTGAAGACCTTGGATTCGTTCGGGTGGATGAGGAAGAAGCCGCCGAAGGTCATGAAGACGAGGATGCACCCCGCGACGGCGACGATCATCCCCGGGGTCGACCCCGCCCGGTCCACATGGGTGACGAAGTGCCGGGCGCAGAGGAAGAAGACGACGAGGTCGATGGCCACCATGATCAGGCCGTTGACGGTGAAGACGCTCTTTTCCCGGATGTCTTTCATGAGAGCCTCCTTGTTCAATATCACTATAATATCATTACGATATTGCTGTCAAGGAGTTTTATTCGCCAAATAAAAGGCCTTCGGAGCTTCCTCCGAAGGCCTCAAGATCGGGATTATCTGCGGGTTAGGCGAAAAAGTCGCCGGGGACGGCCCGCAGGCGGCTGATGTCCCTGACCCGGTCGGCGATGTCGAAACCCTTGGCGCAGACGGCCGTGCAGGACGCGCAGGAGCCGCAGGGGTCGGCGCCGAAGTCGAGCGACCCGACGAGCTCGTGGGCGGCCTGGAGGTTCCGGTAGCCGTAGGCGTACATGTAGCTCCGCATGAGGTCCGGGATGGGCAGGCTCTTGGGGCACCCGGAGACGCACCGGCCGCACTGCTGGCAGTACAGGCCGGCCACTTGCTCGCCCAGGCGGAGGTCCTTGAGCTCCTGCGGGGTCAGGGTGATGTCGGTCACGACCGACCAGTCTTCCTTGAGCTGGTCGAAGGTCGTGAAGCCCGGGATGGCCGTAGCCACATTGGGGTCGTTGAGGACCCACTTGAGCGCGGCCCGCATGTTGATCGGCTGCTGCTTCTCCTTGTCCCAGTAGGCCCCGGCCTGGGTCTTCATGGCCACGATGCCCAGCCCGGCGGCGGCCGCTTCGGCCACGGCCTTGCGCAGGTCGTCGCGGTAGTCCTGGCGGAAATTGTAGGCCGTCAGAATGACGTCGTAGGCCTTGGTCTCGACCGTCGCCCGGATGACAGCCGGCTCGTTGCTGTGCGTGGTGATGCCGACGAACCTGGCCTTGCCCGCCTTCTTGGCCTTCTGCAGCGCGCCGATGATGGCCGGGTTCTGGACGTGCTCCGGGGCCGAGTTGTTGTGCAGGTAGAGGACCTCGACGTGGGCGAGCCCGAGCCGTCCGAGGCACTCGTCGAACTTGGCCAGGAAGGCCTTTTCCAGGGCCTCGCCTTCGAGGCCCTGCAGAGATTTTTCCCGGTTCGGGCCGGGCACCTTGGTCGCGATCATGAAGGACTCGCGGGGCCGGCCGGCGACGACCTGGCCGATCATCTGCTCGTTCCGGCCGCGCTGGTAGCCGGCGGCCGTATCGAGCAGGACGATGCCGGTCTCCAGGGCCGCCTGGACGACCGCGGGATTGTCGGCGTTCATGACGCCCATGCTGACGACCGGGATCCGAAGCCCGGTCCGGCCCAGCGTCCGGACGATCGGCTTGGCGGCGGCAGGGCCCGTCGCACCGGCGCCGAGGGCCGCGGCCTTCAGGGCGCCGGGGACGGCGCCGACGGCGGCCAGCCCGGTGAGGCCCTGCTTGAGGAACATCCGTCTCTTGAGCTCGTTGGTCTTTTCCGTCATTCTCTCCTCCTCGTTAAAGATCCCTATTCCGTCTCAGCGCTTGTCCGAGAGCGCCTTCATGAAATCGACGATGGCGTCCTCTTCGTCCCCGGTCAGGCCGAGGTCGCCCATCTCGGTCGAGTTGACGTTGGCGGCGACCTCGGGGGCCGGCCAGCCGGCTCCGGCGACGTCGCGGGTGTTGTAGAAGTGGACGACGTCCTTGAGGCTCTTGAAATAGCCGTTGTGCATGAACGCCTTGACGAACCCGGGCGAGGGCCGCTTGTCCACGTTCCGCAGGGTCGGCGTCCGGTGCTTGCCCCTGTTCGCGGCCGCCAGCGCCTTGTAGGTCTCGACGGTCTGGAGATAGCCGCCGAGACCCGGGTCCACCCAGGCCTTCCCGTCCGGATTGAACGCTTTGTCCTGGCCGTAGAACGGGTTGGCCGGATTGCGGGGCACGCCGAGGTTGTCATACTTGAAGTCGGCGAAGATCGGCGGCAGGCCGGGGGCGACAGGGGTCAGGACGTGGCAGTTGGCGCACAGGCCCTTGGTGGCGAACAGGGCCAGGCCATGGACCTCCCGGTCGCTCAGGCCGAGGCCGCGAAAATCCTTTTCGTTCGCCGCGCCGATCGTCTCGACCTCGAGCCCCTTGGCGGAGGCGGCGCGCCAGAAGCCGTCGAACTTCGAGCTGAAGGTGTTGACCTCGGCCGACCGCTCGTACGCGGCGATGGCCCGGCCGATCTCGGCGTAGGCCGCCTGGGGGTCTTGATCGAGCGAGCCCGGCCCGAAGACCTTCTCGAAGAGCCCGGCGTAGTCCGACTTCTTGACGGCCGCGACGAGGCTCTTCGCATCGGCCAAGTTCTGTTCGAGGGGATTGAGGAACGGCCCCATGGCCTGCTCGGCCAGCGGGTCGCCCAAGACCTCGCCGGTCGCCCGGCCGTCCCAGAACATCCCGCCGACGAATTCGCCCCCCGGCGTGAGGTGCAGCTTGGGGTTCCAGCCGGCGTAGGCCGAGGCCGGCGGCTTGCGGTTGCCGAACCGCCCCTTGACCGCACCCTCGTAAACGCCGGCATCCTTGTTGAAATGCTCGCTCGGCCCGGTGAAGCCGACCTCGGGGCCGTGACAGACCGCGCACTCCTGGCCGGCCGGCGCGGAGAGGTCCCGGTCGAAGAACAGCCGTTTGCCGAGCTCCTCCACGGGTGAGAGCTTGGCCGCTCCGGTCTGGGCCGAGAGCAGGATCGCGAAGCCCGCGGCGACGCCCGCCGCCACCGCGGCAAAATTCGCTTTCCTCATGGTCCCTCCTGTCCGGTCGGCGAAAGGTCGCGGTCCCGGCGCGCGAGACATCCATTCTATCGGAGGTCCGGGGATTGTCAACCGGGCCGCCCGCCCGCGCCTGTCGTTTGACATTTCCGGCCCCGCGATTATACTTCCTGTCACCCATGAAGCGAGCCGTCCTCAAGTCCGGCCCGGCCGTCCCGGTCGTCCTGGCCCTGGGCCTCCTCTGTTCGGCCTCGCGGGGACAGACGGCCGCCCCGGCGGGCGAATTCTCCATGAGGACGTTCTTCTCGGTCCGCTCGGCCCAGCCCGATGACACGATCCCGGACGTCCTCCGGGAGCAGTTCGAGAAGGACGACGGCAGCCCGCTCCGGTCCGTCCCGATCGACCTCGACGGCGACGGCACGCCCGAAAAGCTCGTCCTCTCCGGCGTCCCCTCCGCGTCCGGCGGCTACCAGTGGCTCGTCTACGACGTCAAGACCGGGACCGGCCGGGGCCTCATCGTCGGGGCCCTGATCTTCGTCGGCCGCGAGACCGACGGCGGCTTTCCCCGGTTCGAGACCTACTGGAAGCAGGGCGGCGACATGTCCGTCGTCTCCCGGTACGCCTTCGACAAGACCCGCTACGGGCGCACGGGGACCAAGGCCCTGACGCTCTGGGAGACCAGCGAATACTTCCGGTCCAAGGGCCCGCTCGATCTCGAGAGGGAGCTGGCCGAGATCAAGTAGCGTATCGATGGCCCGGCGACGACGGTTCCTTCCTGTTTTCCTCCCGGCCGCCGGCCTGATCCTTCTGGCCGCCCTGTCCTGCCGCTCGCCCCGCGGCGCCGACGGCCCGGCCGGACGGACGCTCCGCATCGCCGTCGTTCCCATCGGCACGACCCACGAATTCTGGAAGGCGGTCCACGCCGGAGCCCTGACCGCCGCCCGGGAGCTCGGCGTCGAGATCATCTGGAAGGGCCCGCTCAAAGAAGACGACCGCAGCGAGCAGATCCAGATCGTCGAGACCCTGACCGGCTCCGGCGTCGACGCCCTCGTCCTCTCGCCGCTCGACGACCGGGCCCTCATCCGGCCGGTCGCGGAGGCCCGGCGATCCGGGATCCCCACGGTCATCTTCAACTCGGCCCTTCAGGGCGAAGAGCACGCCGCCTTCATCGCGACCGACAACTTTCTCGGCGGGACACTGGCCGCGAGGGAGATCGGACGGCGCACCGGCGGCCGCGGCCGGCTCATCATGGTCCGGCTCATGGCGGGCGTCGAGGGGACGACCAAGCGCGAGGAGGGCTTCCTGGCCACGCTGAGGGCGGAGTATCCGGGGATCGAGGTCGTCTCGGAGAACCAATACGCGGGACCGTCGACGGAGATGGCCTATCAGACGATGGAGAACCTGCTCTCCCGGTTCGGCGCCGTCGACGCCCTCTTCACGCCTAACGAGTCCACGACCTTCGGGTGTCTCCGCGCCCTGCAGGACCACGGGCTGGCCGGCCAGATCGTCCACGTCGGCTTCGACGCGTCCGAAAAGCTCATCGAAGCCCTGGCCAAGGGCGAGCTCGCGGGACTGGTCCTCCAGGACCCCTTCGCGATGGGCTACCGCAGCCTGAAGACCGCCGCGGCCGTCGTGCGCGGCGAGCCCTATGAGAGGACCGTGGCCACGGCCGTCCGGCTTGCCGGCCGCGACAATATGACCGAGCCGGCCGTGGCCCGGCTCCTGCGACCCGACCTGTCCATCCTCGGGGACGGACGATAAGGAGGACCCCATGATCAAGCTCGCTCCCGCCTTCGCCGCGGCCGGCGCCGTATCCGTCCTCGGACTCGCCTTCCTGGCCGCGGCCCCGCAGGGCCGTCTCCACATCATCTCCTCGAGCCATCAGGACATCGCCTGGATGGATTCCCCGGAGAAATGCATGGTCTTCCGCGATACGAACTGCATTACGCCCGCCCTGGCCATGATGGCGAAAGACCCGGCCTACTCCTTCACTATGGAGAACATGCTCAACCTCATGGAATACCTGGAGCGCCACCCCGAGCGGGCCGCGGAGGTCGGCCGCCTGACCCGGGAAGGCCGCTTCGAGTGGGGAGCGACGTTCAACCAGCCTTACGAGTCCCTGCTCAGCGGCGAGCAGCTCGTCCGGGAGACGTACTTCGGCCGCCTCTGGCTCAAACGGAATATGCCCGGAGCGGACGCGCGCGTCTACTTCAATCCCGATGTCCCCGGCCGGGCCGCCCAGATGCCCCAGATCCTGGCCAAGGCCGGCATCCCCTACATGGTCATGAGCCGCTATCACGAGGGCTTCTACCGCTGGGCCAGTCCCGACGGAAGCTCCGTCCTGACCTACTCGCCGGGGCACTACGGCAACGCCGCAGCCTATCTCAACGCCCCGCCGGCCGAGGGCGCCAAGACCATCCTCGACAAGCTGGCCAAATGGACGGGCTATTACGACGGCCGCGGCCTGCCGGCCGAGTACCCCCTTCTCAATTCGGTCGACTTCTCCCAGCCGACCGACTTCGGGCCGCTCATGGCCTACTGGAACGGCGGGGACCGGCCGGCCCCGCAAGGCGGGGCTGCAAAGCCTGTCATGCAGTACTCCACGGCCCGGAAGTTCTTCGAGGCCCTCGACGTCAAGACGGCCAAGCTCGAAACGATCACCGGCGAACGGCCGGGACTGTGGCTCTACATCCACGGCCCGACCCACCACTGGGCCATCTCCGCGGCCCGCGAGGCGGCGCGCCTCCTGCCGGCCGCCGAGGCTTTCAGCACGGTCCGGTCGCTCCTCGAAGGGGGTTTCTCCCATTATCCGGCCAAGCGTCTCGAGGCCGCCTGGATGGCCGAGATCTATCCCGACCACGGCTGGGGCGGCAAAGAGGGGCAGGTCACCGACCGCCTGTTCCGCAAGAAATACGAATTCGCCCGGGACGAGGGCCGGGCCATGCTCGACGACGCGCTGGCCGCGATCGCCGGCCGAATCGCGCTCAAGCCGGAAAAGGGCATTCCCATCGTCGTCTTCAACAGCCTGTCCTGGCCGGTGACCGCCCCCGCGGCCGCGGCCGTCCCCCCGGGCCCCAAGCGCTATCGCGTCGTGGATCCCGAAGGCCGGGATCGGCCCTTCCAGCGCCTGCCCCACGGAACGTCCGGCCCGAGCCGGGGCCCGGCCATCGAGTTCATGGCCGACGACGTTCCCGCGCTGGGCTACAAGACGTTCTATCTGGTCCCGGACGAGGGAAACCCGACGCCGCCGCAGGTCCCGGCCGCGGCCGAACCCCTGGTCGTCGAGAACCGCTTCTATCGGATCCGCCTCGTCCCCGGCGGCGTCGCCAGCCTCTTCGATAAAGACTTGGGCCGCGAGGTCCTCGACACCGGGAAGTTCCTCGGCTTCGAGGTCTTCACCATGCGCTCGGTCGGCAACGGCGCGGGCGAATTCGGCCGGGTCCAGCAGCCGACCATGGAGGGCTTCGACTCGCTCTCCCGCCGCAAGCCGGCCTGGCGCCCGGTCGATGCGGAATCGGGCCCGGTCAAGACCGTCTTCGCTCTCGAACAGGCCCTGGCCGACTGCACGGTCCGACAGAAGCTCATCGTCTACAACGCGATCAAGAGGATCGACTGCGAGGTCGCGCTC
This sequence comes from Candidatus Aminicenantota bacterium, assembly GCA_963754085.1. Taxonomy (GTDB): domain Bacteria; phylum Acidobacteriota; class Aminicenantia; order Aminicenantales; family Saccharicenantaceae; genus RBG-16-66-30. The sequence goes on from CAVWFA010000003.1 coordinate 321,003, forward strand.
ATCGGCTTCGACGGCGACCCCTACCGCGAGTACCGCCTGGCCGTGCCGGTGGCCGCGGCCAAGGGTCAGGTGGCCTATGAGATCCCCTTCGGCGTCCTCGAGGTCGGGAAGGGCGAAGCCAAGGGCACGGGCGGCCCGGCCTACGGAAATCTCGTCTACGACGAAGAGATGTCCGACATCCGGCCCCGCGAGGTCCAAAACTTCCTCTACGCGGGCGACCAGAGCTTCGGCCTGACGTTCTCGACCTCGGTCGCCGTCAACGACTATAAAGACCCGACGGACGACCCCGTCCCCTACCCTGTCCTCCAGCCCATCCTGCTCGCGTCGCGGCGGAGCTGCCACGGCGAAGGCAACTGGTACCTCCAAGAGGGCGATCACTACTTCCGGTTCTCGCTGACGAGCCATGCCGCCGGCTGGCAGAACGGCTACCGGTCGGGCATCGCGGCCAACGCCCCGCTCGTCACCGTCGCGGCAGGCGCTGCGGCCGCGGCCGCCGACCTGCCGGGATCGATGAGCTTCCTGCCGTTCTCGGCCCCGAACCTGGCCCTCGCGACCATGAAGAAGGCGGAGACGGACGACGCCGTCATTCTGCGCCTCTACGACATCGAGGGCAAGGACGCTGAAACCGAGATCAAGCTGGCCGTTCGAGTGAAGGAAGCCGTCCGGACGAACATCATCGAGGAGCAGGGCGCGCCGCTCAAGCCGGTCAAGGGCCGGTTCGTCCTGCCCGTCGGCCATCACGCCGTCGAGACGGTCAAGCTCGTCCCCGACGCGAAGCCAAAGAAATAAAGGAGCCCTTCAATCCGGTTGATCCTCTCGCGGCGGCAAGGGAATTCGCCTCGTCCCTCCCGGGACAGGGTGAGCCAGCAGACCTAGAAGATCCCCGTGGTGGAGGGGGGACCGGCAGGGAGCGGAGTCTGCGCAGCGACCAACAGAAGCCTGGCGGAGCGACTCGGAGCCAGGCTTCTGGGAGATATATAAAGAGAACACCTCTCTCCGGATATTTCGCAGAATCGCGGCTTCGAGTGCTCAGCCCCGATTCTGCCGGGTCGCTCCCAAGAGTCCGCTTCCCGCCGCCGGGGCCGGGGAGCTAGAGGCGATTCCCGAGCACAGCCGGAGAGAGGGTCAACCGGGCCAAATAAGGCGATCGGCTCCGTCTCAGTCTTCGCGGATTCTGGTCAGCTCGAAGACGACCGGATTGACGGCGTCCGGGCACGGATGGGTCAGCGTATCGGGGTGGTCTTCGGCCCAGGGGAAATCGGCGTTGAACATCATGGCGAAGACCTTCGGCATCATGCTGTAGAGGGCGTGGATGCAGATCCGGCCCTCGACACCCTTGTCGGTGAACACGACGACGTCGCCGACCCGGTGCTTGAGCTCGCACGTGCCCTTGACGCTCGTGACCTTCGCCCGGACCTCTTTGACCTTCTTGGCCATGGGCTCCTCCTTCGTGGGATCCACTGCGGATCGCGCTGGGACCGCATTATAAGCCGAAGAAACCTCGACCTCCCGATAGACGCCTCGCCTTGGCCGTGAGAATCGGGGGGAGGCCCGGCCGTCCTTGAGATGGAAACGAAGAACGGGAGGTCCCCATGAAAACCAAGCTCAGCCCCGAGGAATTCGTCAAGCTGGCCATCGGACGTCTGCGGCTCGAGAACTACAAGGGCATCCACTCCGTCTACAGCGGCTTCAACGACGCCTACAAGAGCTACTTCGACGGCGCGAACCCCATCGACGCCACCGGCGAGCTGGCCCGGACGGGCAAGATCATGCTCCGGCCCGTCAAGGGCGGGGTCATGCTCTATCTTCCGGGCGAGGGGCCGGAGATGAACCGCGGCGACATGGCCCTCAAGAAGATGGGCCTGCTCGAGAAGGCCTGACCGCCGCGGCAGGCCCGTCCCGTTGCATTTTTCGGGCCGGCGCTCCATACTGCCTCCTCAAAGGAGGACGGCATGGAGCGCTGGACGCGAAGGAAATTCCTGGCCGGTGCGGTCACGGCGGCCGCGGGGGCCGCGGCGGCGGGGACATCCTGCACCGGAGGCCCGGCCGGCCGTCGGCCGAGGGCCGCCTTCGGCCAAGGGCGGGCTCTGGAGGTGTCCCTCGACGGACTCTGGCTCTTCCGGACCGACCCCGACAACAGGGGTGAGGCCGAGGGCTGGGCAGCGCCCGGGGCCGCCGGAGAGGGCTGGGACGAAGTCGCCGTCCCGTCCACATGGCAGGTCGCCCCGCAGACGGCCGATCACCTGGGCCCGGCCTGGTACCGTCGCGAATTCGCCGCGCCGGAGGCCTGGCGCGGGCAGATCGTCCGGATCGAGTTCGAGGCCGTCTTCCACACGGCCGCGGTCTTCATCAACGGCCACAAGGCCGGCGAACACGTCGGCCAGGGATACACGGCCTTCGCGCTCGACATCACGGAGCTCGTCGAGTTCGGCCGCGCCAATACGGTCGCGGTCCGCGCGGACAACTCGTTCGCCCCGGCCATGCTGCCGAGGAAGGACTCCTACGACTGGACGCCGGACGGCGGCATCACCCGGCCGGTCCGCCTCATCGTGACCGGACCCGTCTACATTCAAGACCTTTGGGTCGACGCCGTGCCCGATCTGACCAAAGGGACCGCCGAACTCGACCTGAAGGCCGTCGTCCGCAATACCGGCGACGGACCGGTCCGCCTCGGGCTGGGCTATCGCGTCCTATCCGAAAGCGACGGTCTCTCCGTCAAGGACGATCCTGAGGCTGTCGCGGCCGAGATCCCCGCCGGGACGACCCGAGAGGTCGCTCTTTCGGGGATCATCCTCCAGGATCCGCAGCTCTGGCACTTCGACCATCCTCACCTCTACGTCCTGGAGGTCTGGCTCTCGCGAAAGAACGAGATCGCGCACCGGCTATCGACGACCTTCGGCATCCGCAAGATCGAGGTCCGGGGCACGGAGTTCCTGCTCAACGGCGAACCGGTCCGGCTGGCCGGCGTCGAGCGCATGGCCGGCAGTCACCCGAGACTTCGGCATGGCCGAGCCGGCCTCATGGATCGAGCATGATCACGCCGATCTGAAAGAGCTCAACTGCGTTCTGACCCGGGTCCACTGGCAGCAGGACCGCCGGGTCCTCGACTACTGCGACCGCCACGGCATCCTCGTCCAGCTCGAGGTGCCGACCTGGGGCGGCGGCACCTTTCAGGACCTCGGACCGGGCGAGCTCGAGGCGTTGACGGAGAACGGTCTGGCTCAGCTCCGGGCCATGATCGCCCGCGACCGCAACCACCCCTGTGTCTTTTCCTGGGGACTGTGCAACGAGGTCGACGGCCAGAACCCGGCCGCCCAGGGCTTCGTCCTCCGCATGCTCCGCGAAGCGAAAAGCCTTGACCCCCGCCGGCTGTGCTCGTACGCCTCGAACTCGCTCCAGGCGACGCCCGAGCGCGACGTGGCCGGCGAGATGGACTTCATCGAATGGAACGAATACTACGAGAGCTGGTACGGCGGCGACCCCGCCGCGATGCGGGCCAACCTCGAGGCCATCCACCGGGCCTTCCCCGACAAGCCCATCGTCATCTCGGAGTACGGGTATTGCGCCTGCACCGCCGACCGGCCGGAAAACGACCCGCGCCGCATCGAGATCCTCCGGACCCATAACGCCGTATTCCGCGGCTGTCCCTGGGTCGCCGGGCTCATTTTCTTCGACTACAACGACTACCGGACCCACATCGGCGACAAGGGCCGAGGCGTCCTCAAGCAGAGGGTCCACGGCGTCGTCGACGTCTTCGGCGCCAGGAAGCCCTCCTTCGAGGTCTTGAGCGCGGAATCGAGCCCGGTCGAGACGCTCGCGGTCGGACGGGACGGGTCGGCCCGAGCGGTGACCGTGCGGACACGGCAGGACATCCCGTCCTATGAAGGTGCGGGGCTACGCGGTCCGCTGGACAGCCCTCGGCGACGGCGGCATCCCGATCGAGCGGGGCGAGGTCCCTCTCCCCGAGCTGGCGCCGGGCGCGGCGGCGACCGTCCGCTTCACGCCGCAGGCGCCGGACGTCCGGGCCGTCGTTGTCGAGATCATGCGGCCGACGGGCTTCGCCGCCGCGTCGGTCCGGGCCTGAACGGGCCGACCCGCTCAGACCATGGGCGGCGCGTCTTTCGGCACGGCGAGGGCCGGCCGCTCTTCCTCCATGTACTGGATGTAGAGGTCGGTCAGGTCCTCGTGGGCCAGCTCCTGGACCGTCTTCATCATGACCAGCTTCCCTCTGCGCATGAATCCGATCCGATCGGCGATGAGCTTGGCCCGGAAGATGTCGTGGGTCGACATGAAGACCGACTTCCCCGCGTTCCGCATCTGGACCAGGATCTCCAGGAACTCCCGGCCCGACTGGGGGTCGAGGCCCGAAGTCGGCTCGTCGAGCAGGACGTTGGCGGCGTCCTTGACCACGGCGATGGCGATGCCGAGCTTCTGGCGCATGCCCTTGGAGAAGTTCTTGACCCGGCGGTCGAAAGCCTCTTTCTGGAGGCCGACCCGGTCGAGGACCGCGGCGTAGTCCTTCTTGGCCAGGTTCCTCTTCCCGGCCAGCTTGCTGAAGTAGTCGAGGTTCTGGATGGCCGTGAAATTGCCGTAGAGCATGACGTTCTCGGAGACGAAGGAGACGTGGCGCTTGGCTTTGAGCGGGTCCTTGGCCACGTCGATCCCTTCGACGAGGGCCGTCCCCGACGTCGGCGTCAGGAAGCCGAGCAGAAGATTGATGGTCGTCGTCTTGCCGGCGCCGTTGGCTCCGAACATGCAGAAGATCTCGCCCGGCTCGACCTTCACGGTCAGGCCGTCGAGCGCCAGTTCGCCGTCCTCGTAACGCTTGGTCAGGTTGATGGTTTCGAGCATGGGGTCCCTCCTCAGCGGACGTCGTAGTGCAGGAACGAGACGTAGGCGCCGACGAAAAAGACGATGATCATGACGGTGAGCAGGGCGAAGTCGGGGATGGCCCGGACGAGCGACCGGCTCAGCCACTCCGGCTCGTAGACGTGCTGGGGCATGTCGTCGAGCTTGATCTGGACCGTCTCGCCGGTCTGGAAGTTGATGCTCTGCCCGAGCTTCGAGTTGATCCACTTCGTGTAGATCGGCTTGTAGGCCCGGACCGAGGCCAGGAAGCGGTCGAACTCGTCGACCCCGGTGCGGGCCAGCGTCATCGAGCCGAAGGTCAGGGCTGAGGCCGGCGAGATCCGGGACAGGTTGACGGCCAGGCTCTGCTGGGCCCGCTTCTTCTGCTGATAGTCGCGCTCGAGCGCGGCGTTGTTCTCGTCGATCTTCGTCGTCAGCTCCTGCTGGTAGTCCTGGATGAACTGGCGGAACTTCTCTTGCCAGGCCTTGGGATCCTTCGCGGCATCCGCCTGGTTCTTGGTGATCCATTCCCGGGCGGTCTTCTGGCCCTCCGCCTGGATCTGCTGGAGGAAGGCGTCCTTCTTGGCCGTGATCTCGTGGACCGAGGGGATCGGCTTGAGCTGTCCGGCGGAGATGACCGCGGCCTTGGGGATGACCATGACGATAACGACCCAGAGGAAGAGGAGGACGAGGAAGCTCGTCGACGAGCGCGACGTCCGGGCCGAGACGAAAAGACCCAGACTGAAGAAGACCGAGAGGTAGAGGAAGAACATCAGGAAGATCAGGAGCAACCGGGCCCAGTCCTGGCCGCTGAGCGAAACATCGGGCACGATGAGGAGGAACAGGAGGCTGAGAAGGAGCGGGATGAGGAGGGGCAGGAGCAGGCTGATGTAGCCGCCGATGGCCTTGCCCAGGATGAGCCGGTCGCGCGGCACGTCGTTCGACAGGGCCAGCTTGAGCGTCCCCTTCTCCTTCTCGCCGACGATGGCGTCGTAGGTGAAGAGGATGGCGAAGAGGCTGAGGACGATCTTGACGATGAACATGAGGTCGAGGGCGCCGAAGACGGCAAAGACCGGGTTGCTGCTGTATTTGGAGTCGATGAGGTTGGGGTCGGCGGCGATATTGACCGGGGCGACACGGCCGACGGCCTCCTCGATCCCGGTGACCATGGTCCCCAGGACCTGGGGCGACTTGCTGACCTTGATGCCGATACCGGCCAGCGAGTTGTAGTTCGGCTGGCTCTCCATGTTCTTCTTGTTGAGGGCCAACGCCGCCGTGTACTCCTTCTTCTCGGCCCGATAATTGGCGACGCCGGTGTAGACCGAGAGCAGGATGAGGATGGTGCAGAGCAGGAAGGTGAAGACGAATTTCGGGCTGGTGATGTTGTCCAGGATCTCTTTCTTGATGATGTCGCGAAGCATGCCGGCCTCCCTCGGAAGATCGGGTGGATCGGGCGGAGCCCGCGTGCGGGTTCCCGCGGTATTATACGACAAAGCGGGCCCCGGGTTCACCGGAGGGGGTCAAACCTACCTTTTGCAGTAAAAGGTAGGTTTGATCCCCTCAAACCCCCGCTTGACCGGGCGACGGCCCGGCGACTAAGATGCGGTCATGTCCAACGATGCCGCCCGCTCATCGCCTCAGCCTTCGCCCGTCCTGGCTCTCGCCGCGCTTGTCGCGATGAGCGCCATGACGGCCGGCGCGCTCCCGAGCTGCCGCCAAGCTCCCCCGTCGCAGGTTCTGTCCCTGGAAAGGCCCCAGGCCCTCTTCGACGGGCACGGCGACATCGGCCCGGTCAAACGGCCGGGCTCCGTCCGCGAGGACGCGACGGACGGGGGGCTCGTGATCGAGGGCGGCGGCGCCAACATGTGGTTCGCTGCGGATGAAGGCCATTTCCTGTGGAAGAGGATGCGCGGCGATTTCATCGTCAGCGCCCGGGTCGGATTCGTCGGCGCAGGCGCCGAGGCCCACCGCAAGGTCGGCTGGATGGTCCGCGGCGCGATGGACCCGGATTCGCCCCACGCCAGCGCGGTCGTCCACGGCGACGGCCTGACTTCGCTCCAGTTCCGGCGGACGGCCGGCGCGGAGACGGAGGAGACGAAGCTCGCGGTCTCCGGGGCCGATCAGGTCCAGCTCGAGCGGCGCGGCCCGACCTATATCATGTCCGCGGCCCGGTTCGGCGAGCCCTACGGCGAGCGGGTGAGCGTCGCCGGGATCGCCCTCGGCGACGAGGTCCTCGTCGGCCTCTTCGTCTGCTCTCACAACCCCGATGTCATCGAGAAGGCCCGGTTCTCGAATGTCCGCGTGACCGTCCCGGCGCCGCCCGGCCTCGTCCCCTACCGCGACTACCTCGGCGGGGCGATCGAGCTGCTGGACGTCGACACGGGCCGGAGGACGACGGTCTTCCGCTCGGACCGGCCGATCCAGGCGCCCAACTGGACCAAGGACGGCCGCTTCCTCCTTTTCAGTGTCGACGGCCGCATCGACCGCCTCGAGCTGGCCACAGGGAAGGTCACGGAGCTCGACACCGGCTTCGCCGCGGCCAACAATAACGACCATGTCCTGTCGTTCGACGGAAAGCGGCTCGGCATCAGCCACCACAGCGCCGAGGACAAGGACGAGTCCGTCGTCTACGTCCTGCCGGCCGGGGGCGGCACGCCGCAGCGCGTCACGTCGAAAGCGCCGTCCTATCTTCACGGCTGGTCGCCGGACGGGAAGTTCCTCGTCTATACGGGCGGCCGGGGCGAGAATTACGATATCTACAGGATCCCGGTCAAAGGCGGGGACGAGGTCCGGCTGACCGACGCCCCGGGCCTCGACGACGGCCCGGAGTACACGCCGGACGGCCGGTTCATCTATTTCAATTCCGCCCGGACGGGCGACATGCGGATCTGGCGCATGGCCCCGGACGGCGGCGGCCAGGAGCCGGTCACGCAGGGAGAATTCCACGACTGGTTCCCGCACGTCTCCCCCGACGGGCGGCGCATCGTGTTCCTTTCGTTCGAGAGGGACGTCGCCGCGGACGACCACCCGTTCTACAAGCAGGTCTATCTCCGCCTGATGCCCGCCGACGGCTCGAGCCGGCCCAAGGTCGTCGCCTACGTGTACGGAGGACAGGGCACGATCAACGTTCCGTCCTGGTCGCCCGACGGCAAAAGGCTCGCCTTCGTCAGCAACTCCCGTTAAGGGATCTTATCTGCCCGGATCGAAATAGAGACCGAAGCCGTCCGGCGGGACGATCGGGGGCACCTCTCCCCTCGCCCGGAGGATGCGCACGCGGACCTTGTCGGCGGTGAGGGCCGGGAATCGCAGGAGCTTCTTCCAGCCGACCGTCGTCCCGGCCGCGATCTCCTTCCATTCCCGACCGGTCCAGGCGTCGAGAGCGAAGGCCTCGATCCGCTGCCCCTGCCGAAGGTCCTCCCGGATCATGGCGACATTGAAACGCATCGGACCGGAGAGTTCGAAGACCCAGGAGGGACCGCTTCCTTCGGGGCCGGTCCCCCCGGCATCCGATCTCGCCACGACGGCGTCCCCGGCGAGGTTGACCGCGAAGGTCGCCTTGAGCCTGTCGCCCAGCTCCTTGAGCCGGCGGGCGTCGGCCTCGTGGATGCGGCCGCGCTTGTCCGGCGGGATGTTGAGGAGGAGTTGGGCGTTGCCGCCGACCGATGTGTCATAGATGTCGAGCAGATGGTCGAGGGTCTTGATCTTGTCGTCCTCGGCCGCGTGGTAGAACCAGCCGGGACGGATGGAGACATCGACTTGACCCGGATACCAGAGCAGGCGGCCGCCCGGCCTGGCCGCGGCGGCGATCCGGTCCAGGGAACCGAGGTCGGCCGCCTGGGCGTCCAGACCCGCGATCCCGCCGGGGTTCTTGTCGGACGGCGCATCGTCGAAGCCGACGACGGGGATGACGCTCCACTCGCTCGCCCGGGTGACGCCGGCTTCGTTCCCGATCCAACGGGCGTCCGGGCCCATGATGGAGATGACGGCGTCCGGCTGGAGCTCCCGGATGAGGGCGAAATAGCCGGTCCAATCGTAGACCTGCCGTTTGCCGTTCGGGCCCTCGCCGCACGCGCCGTCGAACCAGACCTCGGAGATGTCCCCGTACCGCGTCAGGAGCTCGCGGAGCTGGTTCTTGAAGTGCTCGTTGTAGCGGGGCGAGTCGCCGTAGCTCGGCTCGTGGCGGTCCCAGGGCGAGAGGTAGACGCCGAACGCCAGGCCGGCTTTCCGGCAGGCCGCGGCGACCTCGCCGACGACGTCGCCCTTCCCGTCCTTCCAGGGCGAGCTCTTGACCGAGTGCCCGGTGAACCCGCTCGGCCACAGGCAAAAGCCGTCGTGATGTTTCGCCGTGACGATGAGACCCCGGATGCCGGCGGCCTGGACCGCCTCGACCCACTGCCCGGCGTCGAAGTCGGACGGATCGAAAAGCTTCGGATCCTCCGTCCCCTCGCCCCATTCCCGGTCGGTGAACGTGTTCATGCCGAAGTGGACGAAGGCCTGGAACTCGAGGGCCTGCCAGCGGAGCTGCCGCTCCGACGGCGCCACCCGGGCCGCCTTCGCGGCCAGCTCGGCCGCCGTGTCCGCCGGCCCGATCTCCACGGCGCCTGTCCGTGAGGGCCGCCCCGCGTCGGACGGGCGGACCGCGCCGCCGGAGCCCGGCTTCGAGCATCCGGTCCCAGCCAGAGCGGCCAGGACCGCAACGGCGGCGAGACGAGCCGTGATCCGGGGGGCGGGGGCCATTATTTCATGTCCACGCGGGGCACGCTGAAGACGCCGCCCGTGATCTCGTGGAGCCGGCCGTCCTCATCGGTGAGCCGGCCGCTGAACGTCCCGGTGACAAGTCCGCCCGCCGGCCCGAACGCGTCGATCTTGAGACGGATGAACATCTTCGTTTCGTCCCCGTCGTCCAGGCTGGCCAGGAATTCCTTGATCATCCGGCCTTTCTTGTCCTCGGTCGGGACGATCTCGTACCACGAGAAATGCGTCGGCATCTCGTCCGGGGTGCCGGACCGGTGCTCCCCGACGAGCTCGCTCTCCGCTTTGGCCAGCTGGATGGTCATGCCCACGGTGACCTCTCGCTTCTCTCCCTCGGGGCCCGACGGGTTTTCGACCATCTCGGCCCGTTCGGCCACGAGCGAGACATAGCCGTCCGCCCGGTAATGCTCCAACCGCCCGTTCTTGAACGAGAAGTCCTTCCCGTCGAGCCTGTAGCTGACCGAGCCGCCCGCCTGGGCCGGGCGCAGCGCGGGGCCGCCGAGGGCCATCACGACAAAGCCGATGAGCATCCCTCGATAAGACATGTTCTTCTGCTCCTGATGCCGGCGTTAAGGCCGAGGCCCCGGCCCCGTCCGGGCCAAGGATAGGACATCGGGACCGACGATTCAAGGGCCGGCCGCCCGGCGTTGACTTCTCCCCGACCGTGCATTATGCTCCCCTCGCGAAAAAAGGCGACCGCCGCCGTCCCCCGTGAAAGGAGAGCCCCATGGCCCCCATCATCGCCCTGAACGCCGTCGATTACGCCATCATCGGCGGCTATCTCCTGGTCATGGTCCTGGTCGGCTATTCCCTCAAGAAATACATGAAGACGGGCGAGGACTTCTTCCTCTCCGGCCGGTCCCTGCCGAGCTGGATCACCGGTCTGGCCTTCCTCTCGGCCAACCTGGGGCTCTCGAGGTCATCGGCATGGTGGCCAACTCGGCCAAGTACGGCATCGCCACCGTCCACTTCTATTGGGTCGGCGCCGTCCTGGCCATGGCCTTCCTCGGCGTCTTCATGATGCCCTTCTACTACGGCAGCCGGGTCCGGACCGTGCCCGAGTACCTCAAGCTCCGTTACAACGAGGCGACGCGCGGCCTCAACGCCATCTCCTTCGCCGTCATGACCATCCTGATGAGCGGCATCAGCCTCTACGCCATGGCCCTGCTCTTCAAGACCATGCTCGGCTGGTCGTTCCATGCCTCGATCCTCTTCGCCGCGGCCGTCGTCCTCCTCTACGTCTTCTGGGGCGGCCTGTCCTCCTCGATCTACAACGAGGTCATCCAGTTCTTCCTCATCTGGCTCGGCCTCCTGCCGATCGTCTTCCTCGGCCTCAAGGAGGTCGGCGGTTTCGCCGGGCTCGCGGCCAAGCTCAAGGAGCCCATGCTCCACGCCGTCAAGTATCTCGGGACGAGCGACAATCCCCTGGGCGTCGACTGGTTCGGCGTGGTCATGGGCCTTGGCTTCGTGCTGGCCTTCGGCTACTGGACGACGGACTTTCTGGTCGTCCAGCGGGCCATGGCCTCAAAAAACCTCAACTCCGCCCGGATGACCCCGATCATCGCTTCGTTCCCCAAGATGCTCGTGCCCATCATCGTCGTCATCCCCGGCTTGGTCGCCCTGCTCGTGCTGCCGGAGTTCAGCCAGTCGGCCTTGCCCTCGACCGAATACAACTCGGCCCTTATCCTGCTCATGAAGCACTACCTGCCCAACGGCCTGCTGGGCCTGGCCATCACGGCGCTTCTCGCGAGCTTCATGTCGGGCATGGCCGGCAACGTCACCGCCTTCAACACCATCTGGACCTACGACATCTACGGCAGCTACATCAAGAAGGGCAGACCGGACGCCCACTACCTGAAGGTCGGCAAGTGGGCCACTGTCATCGGGATCCTCGCGTCGATCGGCACGGCCTATATCGCCCTCGGCTTCAAGAACCTCATGGATTACATGCAGCTCATCTTCTCGTTCTTCAACGCCCCGCTCTTCGCCACCTTCCTCCTGGGCATGTTCTGGAAGGGCGCGACGCCCTGGGGCGGGTTCTGGGGCCTGCTCGTCGGCATCCTCACGGCGGCCGGCCACTACATCCTCTACAAGGTCGGCCGCGTCCCCTACCACAGCGAGATGGCCGCGAATTTCTATCAGGCCATCTGGGCCTGGTCGGCCGACTTCATCGTCACGATCGGCGTCAGCCTGTTCACGAAGAAACGCGACCCCAAGGAGCTCGTCGGCCTCGTCTTCGGCCTGACGCCGAAGCCCAAGGCCCAGGCCCGCTGGTATGCCCGGCCGGCCGTCTGGGCGGTCCTGGCCCTGGCCATCGCCCTCTTCCTCAACATCCTCTTCTGGTGATCGGGACCGCGATCCTCTAGGAGCGAACCATGAACGACACGACCGAAAAGAACGAACAGGGATCGGGCATGAGCGAGGGGCACGTCCTCGACCTCAAGCTGCCCATCGGCTGGCTCCTCAGCGCCTACGGCGTCCTGCTCACGGTCTACGGCCTGCTGACCAAGAAAGAGATGTACGCCATCTCTCTCGGGATCAACCTCAACCTGGTCTGGGGCCTCATGATGATCGTGATCGGCGGGGCGTTCCTCCTGACCGCCTTCCTCAAGAGGAAGAAGGACGCCCGATGACGGCCGGGAGGGCTTTCGGGGCCGCCCGACGCTAGTCGCGGCTCTCGCGCAGGCGGATGTAGATCGCCGCGCCGCCGGCCTCGTCGCCCCTCGACTGGACCTCGAACAGGGCCTGCTGGGTCTTGATGAGCTGGGACAGCTGCTTGAAGCCGTAGGTCCGGGGATCGAAGCCCGGATCGAGCTGGCGCAGGTAGAAGCCGATCTCGCCGAGGTTGGCCCAGCCGTCCTCGTGGACGGCCATGTCGAAGGCGCCCTTGAGCAGGGGCACGGGATCGTACTTGGCGCCCGTGTCGGCGCGCTCCTCCCGGTCCTCCGGCTCCTCCTTCATCTCATGGGTCTCCTTGCCGCCGGCCTTTCGCCTCGCGCCGCCCCGGTCGCGGCGCCGCGGCTCCCGCGGCTCGCGCTGTTCCCGGCCTCTGGGGACGAGGTTCTCCGTGTAGATGAAGATGTTGCAGCCGTTGACGAAGGCCTTGGGCGTCGAGCGCTTGCCGATGCCCATGACGAAGAAACCCATCTCCCGGATGCGTGTCGCCAGGCGGGTGTAGTCGCTGTCGCTCGAGACGATGCAGAAGCCGTCGACGAGGTGGCCGTGGAGGATGTCCATGGCGTCGATGATCATGGCGCTGTCGGTGGCGTTCTTGCCGATGGTGTAGCGGAACTGCTGGATGGGCTGGATGGCGCTGTCGTGGAGCGCGTTCTTCCAGCCCGACATGTTGACCGTCGTCCAGTCGCCATAGATGCGCCGGATGGTCACCAGGCCGTACTTGCCGGCCTCGGCCAGGATCTGCCCGATGAGCGAGGGCTGGGCGTTGTCGCCGTCGATGAGCAACGCGACCTTCCGTGGTTTTTTCTTCGATGAATGGCTCAGCCATGCGGGTGTCCTTTCGTCGTCGGTCGATTCCCGGCCTATCTTAGCCTAATCGGAGGGCATGTTCAATCCGAAGGGGAAGTCCTCGTGAGGCGGCGAGGGATATCGCCTCGAAGATCCCCGTGGTGGAGGGGGGACCCGCGGAGCGGGGGGAACCGCACGAACTGGTTCCCGGGGCCGGGGAGCTAGAGGCGATTCCCGAGCAAAGCCGATGAGGACTCCCCTTCGCCGGGGAATCGAGCGGTAGTTCAGGCCTCTTCAAGAACCTTCCAGCCCAGCGCGTCGGCCAGGTCGTAGACCGGCGCCTTGAGGTCGCCGTAGACCGTGACCCGATGCCAGCCCCACTCGTCCCACTCGGCAAAGAGCCGCTCGATGTCGCCGACCGGCTCGGCCGCGAGCTTGGTCCGGCAGGCCCGGTCGTCGGGGGAATTGCCGACGGTCTTGCCCCGGTGGAAGAGGATGAGCTTCCGCTCCGGCGAGACCTCGACCGTCGTGGTCATGTAGCCCACGGGCAGGACCGAGCGGACCGAAGCGCCCTGACGGTCCTCCGAATGGGTCAGGATCTCGAAGGGATTCGCCGGGCCGGCCGGGCCGAAGGCCCGGTTCGAGGCGACGCAGTGGGCGTAGATGATCTGGCGCCCGGCCGTGTCGATGACCGGGTCGGAGATGTAGCCGGGCCGGCCGTTGGTCAGCGCGGTCATGGCCACCATGGTCGCCGTCGAGCGGACGTCGCATTCGCAGGCCCCGACGAGGCCTTCGTTCAGGAGTTCGTGGAAGCCCAGGCAGGGATAGGCGTGGATGTGCCCGCCGTAGAAGCCGCCCAGGCAGTTGATGGTGATGGCGTTGGCGCCGTACTTCTTCAGGACCGCCTTCTGGCCGAGGTACATGGCCGCCGAGGTGACCAGCGTGTCCCGCGTCACTCCCTCGACGCGGGCCGCGGTCTTCAGCCAGCGGTCGGCGATGGCCGCGGACTCGTCCTTGTCGGCCGCGGCCCAGGCCTCGTTGACCTCGGCGAAGGGCACGTCGAGGACCTCGATGCCCATCTCGGATTTGATGGCCGGGGCGATGCCGGGCCAGCTGCCGCCGACGGCCAGGATCTTCGATTCCCTCATCTTCCGGAGGCAGTCCTCCGTGGAGCAGACGGCCAGCGCGTCGGCCGCGACGCCGGGATCGCCCGGATCGGGGGTCGACGAGCGCCGGCTCGCGGCGACCAGGGCCCCGAACTCGTTCGGCGCCCCGCTTCTCTTGACCTTCCCGAAGGCCCCGCACGCGGCCACGAGGTCCTCCGGCCGCGAGGAGGCGACGAAGCCGAGGTTCTTCGTCTTCTTGCGCAGGAAATCGGCCGTGTAGACGAGGAAGCCGCCGCTCCCGCCGTATTGGAAATCGACGTAGAGCGTGGGCTGGCCCGATCCGGCGATGGTCTGAACGACACGGTTCCAGCAGTTGAGCTGGACGACGATGTAGCCGTCGACGGGCGCCGCCGCGTCGCCGGCCAGGATCTTCTGGGCTTCTTCCGGGCCCTTGGCCATGGCCGTCGTGAGGTCCCAGCCCGGAAAGGCCTTGGCCAGGACCGCGGCGGTACGGTCCATGACCGGCTGGAAATCGAAACCCACGTTGGGCCAGTCGGGGCCCGGCTGGACGACGGCGTGGAGGGCGTAGACGACGCGGACCTTCAGCTTCTCCGCCCGGCTGCAGGCCTGGAAGAGGCCAGCCGGCGCGAGAACCCCGAGGGCCCCGGCCGAAGCGGCGGTCAGGAATCGCCTCCGGCTCAGGGGGCAGCCGGCGCAGCCGGGAGTCGTCTGTCGTTGGTCCATCGGTCCTCCTCTTCGTCGGTCCGTAAAGCTCCGCGCGGCCGCGGGCCTCAAGGCGGTCCGATGCTAATGCACGGCCCCGGGGGATGTCAAGGAACGGCGATTGACCGGACGCGGAAAAAGCGATTATAGTTGGCTCCATGAAGACCACAACGCGACGGGGATTCCTCGGGGGCTCACTGGCCGCCGCGGCGGCAGCGGCCCTCGGTCCGAACGGATGGGGCGGGGCGCGACGGGAGGCCGCGGCGGGCCCCGGCTTCGCGCTCGGCCTGGCCTCCTATACCTGCCGGGAGTTCGGTCTCGACGCGGCCCTGGCCATGGCCCGGCGGGTCGGCCTCGACCGCATCTGCCTGAAGGACATGCATCTTCCTCTCGACAGTCCCGCGGAAGTCATCCGGGCGACGGTGGAGAAGGTCAAGACCCGGGGTCTCGTCCCCTACGCCTGCGGCGTCGTCTATATGGCGAGCGAGGCCGAGGTCGACCGGGCCTTCGCCTACGCCGCGGCGGCCGGCCTGGGCGTCATGGTCGGCGTCCCCGAGCACGCTCTTCTCGGCCGGGCCGAACGGAAGGTCCAAGAGACCGGCATCGGCCTGGCCATCCACAATCACGGACCGGGCGACTTCCGGTACCCCACCCCGGCCTCCGTGCTCGAGCGGGTCTCGAAGCTCGATCCCCGGATCGGGGTCTGCCTCGACGTCGGGCACTGCCGGCGCTCCGGGATCGATCCGGCGCAGGCGGCCGCCGCGTGCGGCCCCCGCCTGCTCGACGTCCACATGAAGGACGTCTCGGCCGCGACGGCCGAAGGGACGACCGTCGAGTGCGGCCGGGGCGTCATCGACCTGCCGCGCCTGCTGCGGACCCTGATCGCGATCGGCTTCCGGGGCACGGCCTCGTTCGAATACGAGAAGGACGGCGGCGACCCGCTCGCGGGCCTGGCCGAGTCCGTCGGCTACGTCCGCGGCGTCCTGGCCGCCCTGGCCGGAGGCGGCGCATGACCGCGGCCCCGGACGCGGCGAAAGCGCGGCTGGCCAGCCTCGACGCCTTCCGCGGCCTCGACATCCTGACCATGGTCTTCGTCAATTACATCGCCGGGATGACGGCCATCCCGTTCATCCTCCGGCACGCCGCCGCCGACCAGGATGTCTTCACCCTGACCGATGTCGTCTTCCCCGGCTTCCTGTTCATCGTCGGGGTCTCCATTCCACTGGCCCTGGCCAAGCGGCGGGCCGAAGGCCGGACCGGGCTCGGCCTCGTCGGACACGTCCTCGTCAGGACGCTGGCCCTCCTCTTCCTCGGCGTCCTGCTGGTCAACGAGGACCGCTTCTCGGCCGCGGCGACGGGAATGAGCCGGGACCTGTGGTATTTCCTGGCCGCTTTGGCCGTCTTCGCCCTTTGGGCCGTCGTGCCGAAGAGCGCCGCGGCGCGGCAGCGGCGCCTCCTTCTCGGCCTGAAGATCGCCGCCGCGCTGACGCTCCTCGTCCTCGTCGTCCTCTTCCGCGGCCAGGGCGAGGACGGGCGGGTCACGGCGCTTCAGACCTCGTGGTGGGGCATCCTGGGCATGATCGGCTGGTGCTACCTGGCCGGGAGCCTGCTCTTCCTCGCCTGCCGGGGGAACAGGACGGTCCTGGCCGGCTCGATCGGATTGATGACGGCGCTCTACATCGGCGCCCGCCACGGCGCGCTCGACTTTCTCGGCCCCGTCAACGGCGTCCTCAACATCGGCAGCCTCTTCGGCTCCCACGCCGCCATCGTCACCGCCGGCCTGCTGGCCGGGTCGGTCTTCCTGCCGGGGAGCGATATCGCCACGCCGCGGGCGAGGGCCCGCTTCCTGGCCGTGCTCGGTGCGGCCCTGGTCCTGGCCGGCTACATCCTCCGGCCTCTTCACGGCTTCAGCAAGATCCAAGGCACCGAGTCCTACTGCCTGGCGACGGCCGGGATCTGCTGTTTGGTCCTCCTCCTCTTCTATCTCGGGTTGGACGTCTTTAAGAAAGGAAGGAAGGCTGCGGCGCTCATCCTGCCCGCGGGCCGGAACCCCCTGCTGGCCTACCTCCTGCCCGGATTCATCGGGAACGCGGCCGCCCTCGTCGGGGCGCTCGTCCACGCCGACGTCTACCGGTGGCTCTGGCCCTTCCTTGCGACCGGCGGCCTCCCCGGCATTCTCAACGCCGCGGTCATGACCGGGGTCGTCCTCCTCCTCACGGCCGGCTTGACCCGGGCCGGACTCGTCCTGAAGCTCTGACGGGGGATCCGGCCGCGCCAGCCGCGCCAACCGGGTTGACCGGGTTGCCTGCGGCGACCAGGTCGTCCGTGACGACCGAGTCGACCGGGTTGCCCGCTGCGACCGGGTCGGCCGCGCGCCGGGGCTAGCGGGCGAAGTAGCCGAGCGGATTCAAGACCTTGGCGCCGGGGCGGTGGACCCGCACCTCGACCGTGCGGAAGCCGCCGGCCGAGCCAGCCGTGCCAGCCGCGCCAACCGGGTTGACCGGGTTGACCGGGCTGGCTGCGCCGGCCGGGTCGCGGCTCCCGGGGATATAAGAGAGGATGTAATAATCGCCGGAGACTTCGGCGGCCTGCTTGAAGGCCGACGCCGGGCTCGACTCGTTCCTGTAAGACCCCCCCGTCCCCTGCACGATCCGGGTGAAGCCGGGCAAAACGTCCTCCGACTGCTCCCTCATCGTCGCCCCGTAGACGCGCTGACTCTTCTTCTCCATGAAGATGAAGTGGAAGTCGATGCCGGCGTCGGCGAAGGCTCTGGCGACCTTGTCCCCGTCGAAGGTCTTCTCGCGCTTGTAGAACTGGAACAGGTCCATGATGTTGGCCAGGATGTCGGGGTTGTCCTGGTAGAGGCTCATCAGGCCGTTCATGGCCGACGCGCTGATCTCGGGGCGGTATTCGCGCTGGTAGAACAGGACCACGGTCTTCTGGCCCGGGACGCCCTTGAGCGCGCCCGCGAAAGCCAGGAGCTTGGACTCGTCGACCAGGCGCATCGCGTCGAGCTTCATCAGCGACTGGCGGTAGCGGTCGATCTGCATGTCCAGACTGAACGTGCCCGACTCGGTCGAGGAATCGGATTCGAGGTCCTCGTCGAACGTCGTGGACGTGCCGCCGCCGGATTCGATCGCCCGGGTCAGGCGCTTGAGCTCGTTGATGAGGCCCCGGTATTCGCCGCCGCCGCGGGAGATGTCCTTCCGCAGGACCTCGGCCATGCTCTTCGACAGGTCCCCTTTCGAGCGAACGGCCAGGGCGTTCTTCTGGAGCTGGTAGGGCTTGAGCGGGGTGACGAGGGTCATGGCGTCGCCCGGCTTGAGGACGGCGCCGAAGAGATGGCCGACGACGTCTTCGAGCTTGGGGTCCCAGTCGACGGCCTGGAAGAGAAGGGTGTAGCTCCGCTCGCGGCGGGCCGGGACGGCGTCGGGCCCCTCGTGCCGGACGACGCTGCCGCCGCGGACGAGGGTCAGGGAGCGGATCGTCTGCGGCCGGCCGTCCTCGAGGAGATCAAGATCCTCGAGCTTGAGGTCGTCGAGGAAGCTCCCTCCGGCCGAGATGTGGGCCCGGACCTCGACCGGCCGAGGCGCCGGCACGGCCGCGTCTTGGGCGGCGGCCAGGACGCTCGGGCCAAAGGCGAGGAAGGCCAGAACAGCCGGAACCGGCGTCCTCTTCGTCATGATCTTCTCCTCGTCGAACTCGATCGTGTAGTTTAGCACATTCCCGAGGCACGGAATATGCCCCGCATCCGACCGGGGTCGCGGGCCGCCGCGATCCCCTCTTCCCGGCCCGACCCGTCACGCTCCATGACACCGGGGCCGGGCGTCTTTGAATTCCCCGGCGTTAGTGCTAAAATAGTGAACCCGATGGCGTGTGGCCCGTCCCGAGGGACGGCCTGAGGAGGTCTAGATGAAGAAAATCGCCCTCATCCCCGGACTCATCCTGGTTCTCGCCGCGTCCTCCCTCCTGTCCGCCCAGGACTGGAAGGGCAAGGGCCGCCTGGGCGGCCTCGTCCTCGACCAGTCCGGCGCCCCCATCGAGGGGGTCAAGGTCAAGCTCTTCTCCCTCAAGGCCCAGGAAGGGACCGAGGTCTTGACGGACAAGTCCGGCCGCTGGATGGCCGCCTGGATCCGCAGCGGCGGCTGGAACGTCGACTTCGAGAAGATCGGCTACGCCCCCAAGAAGATCGTCATCGAGATCTCGGAGAGCAAGAAGAACCCGGACGTCGAGATCCGCCTGGAGAAGATCGAGGGGCTGGTCATCACCGACGAGGTCAAGGACCTCCTGACCCGCGGCAACGAGCTCTTCGAGCAGAAGGATTACGCCGGGGCCCTGGCCCTCTACCAGGACATCCTGGCCAAGTACCCGGACGCCTACCCGGTCCAGATGAACGTCGGCAACTGCTACTTCGCCGTGGAGAAGTACGACCTGGCCGAGCAGAGCTATGTCAAGCTCCTCGAGAAGGACCCGAAGAACGTCAACGCCGTGATCGCCGTCGGCAACTGCTATGCCAACCGCGGCGATTCGGCCAAGGCCATGGAGTGGTACAGCAAGCTCGAATTCGAGAAGATCGAGGATCCGACGGTCCTGTACAATCTCGGCACAAGCTATTACAACAACGCCAAGTTCGAGGACGCCCTCAAGTTCTACAAGAAGGCCGTCGAGAAGCAGAAGGACTCGACCGACGCCATGTTCCAGCTCGGCCTGACCTACCTCAACCTGCAGAAGAACGCCGAGGCCATCGCCATGTTCGAGGACTATCTCAAGGTCGACGCGACGTCCGCCCGGGCCGACCAGGTCCGGGCGTTCCTCGACTACCTGAAGAAGAAATAGGGCCCGCGCGACGGACCCGGGGAGGGACGGCATGACCACGCCCGTACGAGCCTTCGCGGCGCTTCTCCTCGCGGGGGCGGTCGGCGCCGGGCTGGGCCTGGCCGCGGCCAAGCCCAAGCTCGACCCCGAGAGCGCCAAGTTCTACCAGACCGCCCGCCTCATCATGACCAAGGAGGAGGTGAAGATCTTCGAGCGGCTGCCGGACGCCGAGAGCCGCAAGGAGTTCATCGCCGATTTCTGGCTCAAGCGCGACCCCGACCCGGACACCCCGGACAACGACTACAGGAAGGAGTTCGAAGCCCGGGTCGAGTTCGTCAACAAGCGCTTCAACAAGGAGGGCGGCCCCGGCTACAACACGGACCGCGGCCGCGTCTACATCCTGATGGGTCCGCCGGAGAAGATCGAGGAGTTCACGCCCGAGGTCGGCTCGACTGTCCGCGGCTTTGCCCAGTGGTGGAGCTACTACACGCGCCAGATGGCCGTCGAATTCATCGACGAGACCGGCACCGGCAAGTTCCGCATGACCCGCCAAGAGGGGGATTTCTGGGGGGCCATGGACCTCATGAAGCTCGGCCGCTACGTCCGGGCGGACGATATTTTCTCCAAGAAGTTCGTCAAGTTCGAGACGGTCTACGACGAGGCCGCCGGCGAGATCGAGGTCCGCATCCCGACCAAGGGCCTGATGTTCCGCGACAACGAGGAGGGCCGCCTCCAGGTCGACCTGCGGTTCCTCATCTACATCTATACCGACGGCGGGGCGGCCAAGGAGAGCTTCGCCGACGCCCGGACCGTCGTGGTCACGGACGCCGAGCGCGACACCCGGAAGACGGTCGACATCCGGTTCGCCCGGCGGCTCAAGCCCGGCACGAACTTCGTCGACGTGCTCATCATGGGCCGGGAAGGCCTGAAGGGCAAGATCCGGCAGATCTTCGAGTTGAAAGTCGCGGGCCGGGCCTCGTGATCAAAGGAGCCCCGGCCATGTCGATCCGGCCTCGCGCCCTCGTCCTCGGACTTCTCCTCCTCGGCGCCCTCCCGGCCGTCGCCCAGAAGCTCGCGGAGAAGGACCTGCCCCGTCAGTACCTGGATTGGCTGGACCTCGTCGCCTACCACATCCAGCCCGTCGAGAAGGACGTCTTCCTGAAGCTCGCGAACGACCGCGACCGGGACGTCTTCATCGAGACCTTCTGGAAGCAGCGGGACCCCACCCCGGGGACGCCCGAGAACGAGTACCGGGACGAGCTCAAGAAGCGCTTCCAGTACTGCAACGAGTTCTACGGGCGCAACACCACCCGGCCGGGCTGGAAAACCGACCAGGGGCGCATCCACATGATCCTGGGGCCGCCGCAGGGCATCGAAAGGTTCGAAGCGACGATCGGGGTCGTCCCCTGCACGTCCTGGAGCTACTACGGCGACGCGCGGCGCAACCTGCCGCCCCAGTTCCTCCTCCTCTTCTACCAGCGCAGCGGCGTCGGCGAGTGGAAGCTCTACGACCCGGTCTCGGACGGCCCGACCCGCCTGCTTCTCAACCAGCGGGAGATCGAGGACCCGTTCGATTACGAAACCCTCTACACGAAGATCTACGAGCTCTCCCCGACCCTGGCCGAGGTGGCCATCACCCGGATCCCCGGAGAGTACAACTACGACTTGTCGCCGTCCCCGCGCAATGCGATGCTCCTCGCCGACATCCTCCAGTCCCCCAAGAAGGACGTCAATCCCTCCTACGCCACCCACTTCCTCGATTACAAGGGCATGGTCTCCACGGAGTACCTGACCAACTACGTCGAATGCTACTCGGCCACGGCCCTCGTCGAGGACCCGGTCACGGGCCTGCGCTTCTTCCACTTCTCCATGGTCCCCACCGACGTCAACGTCGACTACTACGTGCCCAAGAGCCAGTACTACTGCAATTTCCAAGTCAACGTCAGCCTCCGGAGCGGCGAGACCGTCGTATTCCAATACAGCCGGGAGTTCCCGCTCTACTTCCCCGAGGACTCCTGGGAACGGGTCAAGGCCAACGGCCTGGCCGTCGAGGAGTCCTTTCCCGTCGCCGAGGGGCAGTACAAGCTCAGCATCCTCCTGACCAACACGGTCGGGAAGCAGTTCAGCCTCCTCGAGCAGGACCTGGTCGTCCCGCCGGCCCGGACCGGGCCCGCCATCGACGGCCCGCTCCTCGGCTACAAGTACGAGACCTACCAGCGCGACATCCACGTCCCCTTCAAGGTCCTCGACCGGAAGCTCGTCGTCGATCCCAAGAAGATCTTCGCCGCGACCGACAGCATCGCCGTCCTGTTCAGCGTGCTGAACGTCACCGACGGCCTGGCCAAGGGCGGCGAGGCGAGGATCGCGGTCCGCGGCCTTCGGCAGGCCAACCCGGTCCGGAAGACCTACACCGTCAAGCTCGACGCGCCGCTCACCGGGAAGATCCTCAGCGTCCCCTACCTGATCCCGGCCGGCGAGCTTGAGCCGGACTACTACGACGTCGTCGTCACCCTGGCCGGCCCGGGCGGCGAAGTCCTCGACGAGAAGCGGGACTCCATGACTATCTCGCCGGCCGCGGCCGTCGGCCACCCCATCGCCAACGCCAAGGGCATCCCCCTGGCCAACCAGTTCCTCTTCCGCTACATGCTCGCCGAGCAGACCGAGAAGACGAACCGGCCGGCGGCGGCGCGAGCCTACTACGAAGACGCCTACCGCATGCGCCCGGAATACAAGGACGGGGTGGTCCGCTACGGGACGTTCCTGAACAAGACCGGGGCGTTCGAGGAGGCCTTGAAGCTGGCCGAGGACCTCCGCGCCGACGACAAGCGCCGGTTCATGTTCCATGTCATCCGCGGCCAGGCCCTGTTCGGCCAGGAGAAATACGAGGAGGCCGCGGCCGATCTCGAGCAGGCCAACCGGGCCTACAACAGCGATACGGCCGTCCTGAACGTCCTCGGCCGGTGCTATCAGAAGCTGGGCCGGAAAGCCGACGCCCTGGCGGCCTTCAACGCCTCCCTGAAGCTCAATCCGGAACAGCCCGAGATCAAGAGGATCGTCGCCGAGCTCGGCAAGTAGCCTCCCGCGCATCCAATTTATTGAATTTTATTCAATTTATTGAAGAACCCGCTTGGAATGCCCCCTCCGAATAATGTCTAAATCGCTGTATTCAATTTAAATACTTCTCTCATCGGACCCCCTCCGGTCTTGGCACGGGAATTGCTTAAGAATGTTCCGAATAAGCCGAATTTTTATGGCCAAGAATCTAGGATCCCAAGCAAGACTGGAGGTGATAATGACCGGGCGTCCGCGTATCGGGAATGGGTCGAGTGGCCGACCACTCTCACTGAGGAGATGCATGATCGATAGGAGGTATCAATGAGGAAGTTTCTCGTCGTTCTGTCCCTGTTGCTGCTCGCCGTCACGGTGTCGGCGCAGGTCAGAACCGGAAACATCTACGGCAAGATCACGGACTCGGAAGGGAATCCCCTCCCCGGCGTGAGCGTCACCCTCACGGGCCCCCAGATGGCGCCCCTGACGACGGTCAGCACCGAGACGGGTATTTACCGCTTCGTGTCCGTTCCCCCCGGCAACACGTACGAAATAGCCGCCGAGCTCAGCGGCTTCAAGAAGTCCAGCAAGACGGGCATCATCGTCACGCTCGGGTCCAACTCCGAGATCAACCTGGCCATGGAAGTCGGGGCGATCGAAGAGCAGGTCACGGTCGTGGCCCAGACCCCCGTCGTCGACACCAAGAAGACGAGCGTCGGGGCCAACATCAACAAAGAGTCGATGCAGTCCCTGCCCAGCGCCCGCGACCCGTGGGTCGTCATGCAGATGGCCCCCGCCATCATGCTCGACCGCGAGAACGTCGGCGGCAACGAGTCGGGCCAGCAGTCGTCCTTCTTCACCAAGGGCGACACGGCCAACAACGGCTACACCGGCTCGAACAACATCTGGTCCGTCGACGGCATCGACATCACCGACCCGGCCGCGCAAGGCGGCTCCGCCCTGTACTACGACTTCGACATGTTCGAAGAGCTGAACATCACGACGGGCGGCGCGGCCGACGTGTCCATCCAGACGGGCGGCATCGCCCTGAACATGGTCACCCGGCGCGGCGGCAACAAGATGAGCCTGGCCGGCCGGTTCTACTTGACGGACGGGTTCTTCCAGAGCGAGAACCTGACCCAGGAGCTCATCGACCAGGGCGTCGTCGCCACCAACAAGATCCAGCAGATCAAGGACTTCGGCTTCAACGCCGGCGGCCCGATGGTCAAGGACAAGGTCTGGTGGTGGGGCGCCTACGGCGTCCAGGACATCTTCGTCTACACGATCTACCAGACGAAGGACCAGTCCCTCCTCAACAACTACAACTTCAAGATCAACGCCCAGCTTCTGGCCAACAACCGCTTCGAGGCCCTGGTGACCTCGGGCGCCAAGGAGAAGCTCGGCCGTAACGCCGCGGTGGCCAAGCCCGAAGGCGACCACCAGAGAGGCAAGTACTATTGGGGCAGCCCGGTCATCAAGCTGCAGGACGAGCACGTCTTCGGCAACAACATGTACCTGTCCCTGAAGTACTCCTACAACGACGCCGGCTTCGGCTGGAAGCCCATGACGGACGAGGGCCTCCTCTACCCCGTCACCTACGACTCGCGGAACGCCAAGTACGTCCCCTACAAGTCGGGGACGATGTCGAGCTGGGGCTCCTACTTCGCCTCCCGGCCGCGGTCGAACTACCAGATGAACGCCAATTACTTCAACGACACCTTCCTGGGCCTGTCCCACGAGATCAAGGTCGGCGCCGAGTATTCCCACAAGGTCGCCGCCCATTGGTGGGGCAACTTCCAGGATTACGACATCGTCCGGAACTACAACAGCCTCCAGATCGACGCCGATAACAACGGCACCCGGACCACGACCGAGATGGCCGGTTGGCAGCGCGTCAACTGGTACCGCGAAGGCCGCGACAACGGCGTCGCCGACCAGATCGCCGGCTACATCCAGGACACGATGGTCAAGGGCAACTTCAGCATCCAGCTGGGCCTGCGGTTCGACAACCAGAAGGGCTCCATGGGCGCTGTCGACTACGCCACTGTTCCCTATCAGAATTCTTCCTGGCAGATGGTCTTCGGCGGCACCGCGGATTCGGCTTCGGCCGTTTCCACGGCCCTGACCGATGTCCTGCCTGGCGTTTCGGCGACGCCCGTCAAGGCCGTCGACAACTACCAGTGGAACACCTGGTCGCCGCGCATCGGCGTGACCTGGGACATCAACGGCAGCGGCAAGACCGTCCTCAAGCTGGCCCTGTCCCAGTACGGCGACGTCATGGGCACGGGCTACTACTCCGCCAGCCCCCTCGGCACCGGCGGCACCGCCCGGTTCTGGTGGAACGACGGCGCCAACGGCAACCTGGCCGACAACGTCGTCCAGTTCGGCGAAATGTATTGGAACTATTGGAGCGGCGGCGCCAACCCCTACGGCGTCTACCGCCTGTTCAACGACGACGGCTCGTACACGGCCGAGGCCACGGCCGCCCTCGTCGGCGGCAGCAGCAGCAACGCCCGCCTGGCCGGCAACTATTCCGGCTACGACTGGGCCAACAAGACCGGTCTCGACTACAGCAACATCACCACGTACTTCTTCAACAACTCGGTCAAGTCCTCCACCCGGACCAGCGAGATCCTGCTGACCCTCGAGCGCGAGCTCATGGCCGACTTCTCGGCCCAGATCAACCTGACCTACCGTAAATACGACAACTTCGACACGTCGTGGCAGTATTTCCCCCAGAGCATTTACGGTGAGGACTATCCCGAGTGGTCCGGCATGGTCATCGACGACCAGAGCGGCCCTTGGTACGTCGAAGCCGGCACGATCCCCGACGAGGTGCAGATCGGCGGCACGGTCGGCGATCCCGATGATCCCCCGATCTACTACAGCACGGGCGGCGCGGGCGGACGGCCCTACTACCTGCCCAGCGCCGACTATCCGGACCTGCCCTGGGAATACTCGATGGTCAAGAAGAACAATGCCTACAACACCTATACGGGCATTGACTTCGTCCTCAACAAGCGGCTGTCGAACAAGTGGTTCATGAACGCCTCCGTCACCCTGCAGGACCAGAGGAACCACTGGGGCACGAACTTCCTCGACCCCACCAACCAGTGGATGTCCGACGGCAAGCCCTACGGCCTGTGGGGCGGCGGCGCCAGCGGCAAGACGGCCGTCCTGATGTACACGCGCTGGATGGCCAAGATCAGCGCCCTCTACCAGCTCCCCTACGGCTTCGACGTCTCCGGCACCGTCAACGCCCGCGAAGGCTGGAAGGTCCCCAACTACTTCTACATGTACGACTACGACGCTCCCAACCCGGCCAACGCGTGGACCACGGCCATCTACACCCAGGAAGTCACCAAGGACTCCCTGCCCACGTTCTACAACGTCACACTGCGCCTGGAGAAGAGGATCAACGTCGGAGCCGGCCGGATGTATCTCATGGCGGACGTGTTCAACCTGCTGAACTCCGCCATCGTCAACCGCTCCTACGATGCCTACTTCGGCGACGCGTACGTCACGAACGGCTCGCAGGCTAACGACGACTACTGGGTCAACCCCACCAACCGCACCCTGAACGAGATCCTGAACCCCCGCATTTGGAGGTTCGGCGTCCGGTTCGAGTTCTAAGCAGCAGTACAAGCAGATGCACAAAAGCCCGTCCCGGCGCGAGCCGGGACGGGCTTTTCCCTCAAGCCCATGAACCGCCAGATCGTCAGTGTCGACGGCGTCCGGATCGGGGACGGGTTCGTCTTCATCGCCGGCCCCTGCGCCGTCGAGGACGAAGAGCTGACCCTCGAGATCGCCCGCGAAGTCCGCGCGGCGGGCGCCCGCATCCTCCGCGGCGGGGCCTTCAAGCCCCGGACCTCTCCCTATTCGTTCCAGGGGCTGGCCGAGGAGGGTCTCAGGATCCTGCAGAAGGCCGGGCGGGCGACGGGGCTGCCGGTCGTCACCGAGGTCATGGACACCCGCCACGCCGCCCTCGTCCACGAATACGCCGACATGCTCCAGCTCGGCTCCCGCAACATGCACAACGTGCCGCTCCTCCGCGAGCTCGGCCGGATGCGCAAACCCGTCCTGCTCAAGCGGGGCATGAGCGCCACGCTCGACGAATGGCTCCGGGCGGCGGAGACCGTCCAGGCCGGCGGCAACGAGGCCATCGTCCTGTGCGAGCGCGGCATCCGGACCTTCGAGTCCCACACCAAGAACACCCTCGACCTCGGCGGGGCCGTCCTGGCCCGCGCCCGCGTCCCCTTCCCCGTCATCGTCGATCCGTCCCACGCCACCGGGCGGGCCGAGCTCGTCGCCCCGATGAGCCTGGCCGCGGCCGCGGCCGGCGTCGACGGGCTGATGATCGAGGTCCACCCCCATCCGGACCAGGCCCTGAGCGACAAGGAACAGCAGATCACGCCGAAGGTCTTCGCCCGGATATCCGCGGGAGTCCGGACTCTCCTGGGCGGCATGGCCGCCGACCCCCTTCTGGCCCGGTCCTGAGCCGGACCGGTCAGTCCGTCACGACGTCGACCGCCCCCTCGATCTCGACCAGCAGGTCTCCCCGGCAGATATCCGCCTCGACGAAGAGCGCCGGCGCGCCCGGGAACGCGCCCCCGACGATCCGCGCCACCTCGGGGATGTCCGCTTCGTGCTTGACGTAGGTCCGGACGTACGAGAACCGCGGGGCGATGGCGGCGGCCCGGATCCCCGACCGGCGCAGGTTGGCCGGCGCGGCCAGGCGCTCGATGTTGCGCACCGTGGCCCGGGTCTGGCCGGCGACGTCGCCGCGGTGCACGACCTCTTCGCCCACGATGGCCGCCGTGCCGGAAACATGACACACCGCCGCGCCGCCGGCGATAACGACCCGGGCCCGCTCGAACTTCGGCGTGCGCCGGCGGGTCCCGCCGGGGGCCGCGGCCCCGACCAGGACCTTCGACGAATAGCGGTGGGCGTCGGCCTGCCGGGGGTTCGAGACGGGCACGCTCTTTTCGGCCGCCGTGCCGGCCGCGGCCATGAGCTCGAGGACGAAGCCTCCCCCGGCCGTCCCGATCCCGGTGGCCGCGGGGAAGCCCGACCGGAGGCCGTCGCGGTCGTAGGCCTTGGCCCGGATATCGTTGAATATCTGATAGTTCTGGCGGGCCCGCGGGCCCGTTCCGGAGCGGCCCGTGATGTCTTCGACGAAATTCCACTGCCGGACGACGTCGGCGAAGCTCAGGCCCTCGCGCTTCAGGATGGAAGAGGCCGCGGAGAACGCGGCGGCCGTTCGAGCGGCGAGATCGCGCGGCCGGCCGCCGGAAAGGCCTCCGGCGATGACCTCGCGCCCTCCCGGGCCCCGGAGCACGACATAAGGAACGCCGCGCCAGGTCCGCGGACAGATCTCGAGCGACCGCGGGGGGCGGCGGAGGACCACCGCTTCGAGCGCGACGGCGCGCCCCCTCTCCGGCGGCTGGACGACGACGCCGACGGCGGGAGGCCAAGCGGGCCGGAGGACCCGCAGGGCGGCGGCGATGTCGCGTTTCCTCCGGTCCAGTTCCGCGCCGCTCCCGGCCCGGACGAAGAAGGTCAGCTTGACGGTCCGGGCCGGGCCGAGCCCGCGCTCGCGGAGCGACGCCCGGAGCCGTTCGACGCATTCGCGAGACGCGTCGCCGGGAGCGGTCCCCGCGCCGGCCAGAACATAGAGGACGTCCTTGTCCCAGGGCCCCGAGGCCCGGGCCGGGCGGCCACGGCTCATCGGGCCCCGTCCCGCGGCGCCACCCGCGGCCGTTTCTGTTCGATGAGGAGCAGGTCGGCCAGGACGATGGCCGCGGCGGCTTCGACCACGACCGGCACGCGCAGGGCGATGCAGGTGTCGTGGCGGCCGGCGGCCGTGACCTCGGCCGGCCGGCCCGTCTCGAGGTCGACCGTCCGCTGCGCCGTCGGGAGGCTCGGCGTCGGCTTGACGGCGACGCGGAAGACGAGCGGATTGCCGTTGGTGATGCCGCCGTGGATGCCCCCGGCGTTGTTGGTCTCGGTCCGGCCGTCGGCCCCGGCGATGGGGTCGTTGGCGGCCGCGCCGGTCATCCCGGCCAGGGCGAAGCCGGCCCCGAACTCGACGCCTTTGACGGCCGGGATGGCGAACAGGATGTGGGCCAGGAGCGATTCGACGGAATCGAAGAAGGGCTCCCCCAGTCCGGCCGGGACCCCCGTGGCCTCGCAGGCGATCGAGGCCGCCGATGGTCTGCTTTTCGGCCAGGGCCCGGTCGACGGCCGCCTCGACGTCGGCGCGGCCGCCCGCTTCGATGAGACGCGCGGCCAGGCGGATGGGAGGAATGACCTTCCGGGCCACGACGCCGGCCGCGACCAGCCCGACGGTCAGGCGGCCGGAAAAATGTCCGCTGCCGCGCGCATCGTTCCAGCCGCCGAACTTGGTCCGGGCCGTGAGATCGGCGTGGCCCGGCCGGGGCGTCGTCCGGAACCGGTCGTAGGCGGAGGGATCCGTCGACTCGTTGGCGAAGCGGATGAGGAGCGGGGCCCCGGTCGTCCGCCCCTCGAGGACCCCGCTCGCGATCTCGGGCACGTCCGGCTCGCGCCGGGGCGTCGTGCCGCGGCGGCCGGCCCGCCGCCGCTCGAGGTCGGCCTCGAAATCCTCCGCCGCGAGCGGCAGTCCGGCAGGGCAGCCGTCGACGAGGATGCCGACGGCGGGGCCGTGCGATTCCCCGAAGATGTGGACGCGGAACATCCGGCCGAAGCTATTCATGGATCCTCCCTCCGACGGCCGCCAGGTCCTCGAAGAACCGGGGATAGGATTTGTCGACACATTGGGCGTCCTCGACGGCGACGTCCGCGCCGGCCCGAAGGCCGGCCACGGCCAGGGCCATGGCGATCCGATGATCGCCGCGGGACGAGGCCGTCCCGCCGCCGAGCGGCCCGCCGCGGACGACCAGGGCGTTAGCCTCGATGCGGAGATCGGCGCCGAGCCGCCCGAATTCCTGCTCGAGGGCGGCGGCCCGGTCGCTCTCCTTGTGCCGGAGCCGGTCGACGCCGTCGAGGCGGGTCGTTCCTTCGCAGAAGCAGGCCAGGGCCGTGAGCGGCGGGAAGAGGTCCGGCGCGTCCGCGAGGTCCATGGCGAAAGCCCTCAGGTCCCGCCGGCGCGATGAGACGCCCGCGTCGCCGACCGTGAGACCGGCGCCGCATCGCTCCAGGGCCTCGCAGACGGCCCGGTCGGCCTGGAGCGACCGGATGTCCAAGCCGCAGACCGTGACCTCCCCGGCCAGGGCCCCGGCGACGAGCAGGAAGGACGCCCCGCTCCAATCGCCTTCGACGGAAGTAATCCGTCGGGGCATACGACTGCCCGCCGGGGATCCGCAGGATCCCGGGCACACCGCCGGAGACTTCGATCCCGGCCCGGCCCAGGAATTCGAGGGTCATCTCGACATAGGCCCGGCTCTTGATCCCGGACACGACGAGCTCGGAGTCGCCGGGGGCCCGGGGCAGGGCCAGGAGCAGGCCGGTCAGGGCCTGCGAGCTCAGGCCGCCGTCGACGACCGCCCGCCCGCCGCGGAGGGGTCCCCGGACCGTGACCGGCGCGAAGCCCCCCCTCGTCTCGCAGGCGGCACCGAGGGTCCGGAGCGGGGCCTCGAGCATGCCGACCGGTCTGCGGAGAAGGGAGCCCCGGCCTTCGAAGACGAATTCTCCGGGGCGCAGGGCGGCGACGGCGGGGAACAGGCGCAGCGCCAGGCCGGACTCGCCGCACTGGAGGACCCGGGCGGCGGGACGGGCGCCGGCCTCGATGACGACCCGGCCGGCCTCGCGCCGGACCGCGGCCCCGAGGCCTTCGGCGATCCCCAGGGCGGCCGCGGCGTCGTCGCAAGCGGACGCATTGGAGATGGTCACGGCGCGTCCCTCGGTCAGGACGGCCGCGGCCACGGCCCTCAGCATCAGGCTCTTCGAGGGCGGGGCCTGGACCTCGCCCTCAATCCGCGACGACGCGATGAATTTCTTCATGGATGGTCCGCGCCGTCCGCTCTTCCGGCTCCTCCGAGCCGACGGCGATATCGGCGGCCTCAGCGTAGCACGAAAGCCGGGCCCGGAAAAGCGCCTCGAACGCCACCGCCGATCTCAGCCGGAGGTCGAGGAGCGGCCGGGTGGCGGCGTCGATGCGGGAGCGGCAGACGCCGGCCGGGGCATGGAGCCAGACGACGACGGCGCTGGCGCCGACGAAAGCGCGGTTCCCGGCGTCCTCCAGGCTGCCCCCGGCGCAGGCGCAGACGACGCCCGGGGGGCCGGACAGGATCTCCCGCAAGGCCGTACTCTCCTCGCGACGGAAGGCGGCCTCGCCTTCGGTCCTGAAGATCTCGGGGATCGTCCGGCCCGTCCGTGCCTCGACCCGGGCGTCGGAATCCTCGAAGGCGAAGCCGAGCGCCGACGCGAGACGCCGGCCGACCGCGGTCTTGCCGCTGCCCATGAACCCGACCAGGGCGATCTTGAGCGAGCGTCGGGACAGGCGCTTCGGCCCGGACCGCAGGGTCCCGGCCATGGCCGCGCCGTCCGGTTCGACGCCGGTGAGCAGGCGGAAGGCCGGAACGGCCTGGTGGAGGAGCCAGGACTCGCCGGGAAGGACGCGGCAGCCCCTGGCCCGCGCGGCCCGGGAGAGCGGCGGCTCGGGATAGGCCGCCTCCAACAGGACGAGCCCCGGCCGGAGCCGGTCGGGATGGACGGCCTCGGCATCGGGCGGCAGGCAGGAGACGAGGATGTCGCAGCCGGCCAGGATCGAGTCCCTGTCCGCCCACGGCCCGGCCGTCACGGCCAGCCTGGCCGCGGCGGCCGACGGCCCGGCCGTCCGTCCGGCTGCAGAGAACGACCTCGGCCCCGAGCTTCTTGAGCGCGAAGGCCGCGGCCCGGCCCGCCCCGCCCGCGCCGAGGACGAGGGCCCGCCGGCCCCGCACCTCGATGCCGGCCGCAGCGAACGCCCCGGTGACGCCGGCCGGATCGGTGTTGGTACCCCGAAATGCATCTCCGTCCCGGACCAGGGTGTTGACCGCCCCGAGGGCCGTCGCGACCTCATCGGATCGGCCGAGATGGGCGAACACGTGCTCCTTGAGCGGGGCCGTGATGTTCATCCCGGCCAGCCCGATCTCCCGGGCGAGCCGGAGCGCGTCGCCCGCGGTCGGGGCCAGGATCCGGGTATAGACGGCCGGCCAGGCCGCCGCCGGATAGGCGGCCCGGAAAAGGACGGGGCTGAGGCTGTGGAGGACGGGCTGGCCGGCGACGGCCAGGAGGGTCCGGTCATTCATGAGCGACGCGCCTGAGGATGCGGTCCATCGTCCGCCAATCCAGCTGCCCGTCGGCCGTCTCCCGGCCGGGCCGGAGGCAGGCGTAGGTGAACGGAGCGCCGAGAAAGGGCGCCGCGAGCCGGGTCACGACGCCGGCCCGCCCCAGGCCCAGGGCGATGACGCGGCCGCGCCGGTCCGTATCGTAGAGCGAGAAAAGGCGCAGGCAATCCCCGGCCGAGGCGGCCCGGTGGACGATCTTGACGATGTCGGCGCCCCGCCGGAAGAGCGCGTCCCGCGTCCGGCCGAGCTCGGCCGCCGCGGGCGGCCGCCGCCCGCTGTGCACGGACAGGATGACCCGGCAGCCGCGGTCGCGCGCGGTCCGGACGAGCCGCCGGCGGTCGTCGGGCGCGGCGTCGTGTTCGATGTCGACGTAGGCCGCCCCGGCCCGGATGGCCGCCTCCAGGGCGGCCGCGCGGTCCGCCGCGGAGACCCGACCCGGCCTGAACGTGGCGATCAGGGGGATCGGCCGGGAGAAGACCGCCGCGATCTCGGCCGGGCCGAGCGGCGTGAGGTCGAGCCTGATCTCGGCCATGGGCAGACCCTTGAGCCCGAGGGCGGCCGCGGTGCGGCGGAACGACGGCTCGGCCAGGCTAACACAGATCATGGATCGCGGACTCCAGCTCGGCCATCGGCACCTCCCGGACGAGCGGACGGCCGATGGCTTCGAGGAAGACGAAGTGGATCGCCTCCCCCGCTCTCTTCTTGTCCTTTCGGACGGCCTCGATGAGGGCGGCGGCCGGGGCGCCGACCGCGACGGGCAGTCCGAGCCGGCCGACGAGCGCCGCGATCCGGTCGCGGTCGCGGGCCGCCAGAAAGCCCTTGCGGACCGAAAGCCCGGCGGCGAAGACCAGGCCGGCGGCGACCGCTTGGCCGTGGTCCAGTCCGGCCACGGCTTCGAGGGCGTGGCCGAACGTATGCCCGAAGTTCAGGACCCGCCTCGCGCCCGCTTCCCTCTCGTCCGACTCGACCACGGCCGCCTTGATCCGGAGCGACTCGAGGACAGCCCGGCCGATGAAGTCCGGCTCGAGCCCGAGGGCTTTCTCCGGCGCCCGCTCGATCTCGTCGAAGAGGGCCGGGCTGCCGATGGCCGCGGTCTTGACCATTTCGGCCAGGCCGTTGGCCGTCTCGCGGGCCGCGAGCGTCCGCAGGACCGCCGGGTCGCAGAGGACGAAGCGCGGCTGCTGGAAGACGCCGACGAGGTTCTTGCAGCCGCGGAAATCGACGCCGTTCTTGCCCCCGATCCCGGCGTCGACCTGGGCCAGGAGCGTCGTGGGCGCGAAGCCGAAGGGCAGGCCGCGCAGATAGGTCGAGGCGGCGAATCCGGCGACGTCGCAGACGACGCCGCCGCCGACGGCGACGACGAAGGTCGAGCGGTCGGCCCCCGCGTCGAAAAGCCCGTCGTAGATCTGTTCGACTGCGGCCAGGGATTTCGAGGCCTCGCCCGGCGTCAGGACGATCGTCTCGCCGGGGCCGAAGGACGGGCCGTAGAAGCGGAAGACGTTGGCGTCCGTGACGTAGACGGCCCGGCCGGCGGGGATGTGGCGCCCGAGGCGACCGAGGCTCTCGCCGACGTGGACGCGGCAGACGCCGGAGGGGGCCCGGACCTCAATCGTGGTCAAGCCCCAGGCCCTCCATCAGCCGGCTCATGGCCGCGAACTTCCGGGCCAGTCCGGCGAACACCGCGGCGCTCAAGGCGGCCAGGCCGACCTCGAGCATGAGCCCGTCCACCCCGGCCGCGACGGCCGCCAGGCCCATCTTCTCGATCTCCTCCGGCCCGCCGGCCCGGCCGACGTCGAGGACGACGGGCAGATGGCTGATGTCCTTCACGGCCGGGATGGCGCTGAGGTCGAGGACGACGCGGGCGCCCGACTCGAAGCTGCGGATGCCGGCGTCGCAGAGAATGACCGCGGGATTGCCCTCGAAGAGGACGTATTCGGCGCTGTTGAGCCACTCCTTGAGCGTGGCGTGCCAGCCGCGCACGAGCAGCACGGGCTTTCCGGCCGACCGGCCCAGCTCCTTGAGGAGCGAGAAGTTCTGCATGTTGGCGGCCCCGACCATGAGCACGTCGGCGGCCGCCGCGGCCGGAACGACTTCCTTGGTATCCGTGACTTCAATGATCGCAGGCAGGCCGGCCCGGTCGGCCAGAGCTCGGATCCGGCCGAAGCCTCCGGCCTCGCCCGCCGGCCAGCTCAACAGCCCCGCGCCGGCGTCCTTGACGGCCCGGGCCGCGGCCAGGGCCGCGTCCTCGTCGCCGGCGCCCTCGAGAACGGCCAGGAGCGTGAAGGTCCCGCCGATCCTCGCCCTGCCCGCCTCCACGACCGTCTTGCGGGGCCTGGATCCGTCCCGGGCCGCGAGCTTGATGCCCTCCATGGGAGGCGTCACCGGTCCACCCCGGGGTAGGCCTGGCCCGACCTGTAGATCTCGACGAGCTCGCGGCGCGAGGGCAGGCCGGGATCGTCGCTGCGGCTCAGCTTGACGGCCGTTTCGGCCGCTTCGACGGCCCGGTCGAACTCGCCGTTCTGGGCCAGGGCCGCGGCCAGGATATCGAAGACCCTCGGCCCGCCGGCCGTCCCGCCCGCGAGCTTGTCGAACTTGCGGGCCAGCTCGACCGCCCGGGGGCCGCGGCGGACCGAGCCGTCCGGGCACGTGGCGTAGAGCCAGGCCAGGTTGCCGACCGTGTCGGGATCGTCCGGCGTGTACTTGAGGCTCTCCTCGTATCGGGCGGTGGCGTCGGCGTAGCGGCCCTCGCGGGTCAGGATCATGGCCAAGTTGAAATGGGCCTGGGCGTAACGCGGCGTCGAGTCGATGGCCTGCTCGAAATACTTGCGGGCCGCGTCGACGTTGCCGCGGCTGAACTCGAGCGCTCCCGCGTTGGTCAGGGACTGGGCGTTCAGGGGATTGACCCGGATGGCCGCCTGGAAGTGCGTCATGGCTTCGTCATATCGTTCCATGCGGAAGAGCGTGACGCCGTAGAAGTTATGGGCGCCCCAGTTCTCCGGATCGATCGACAGGGCCTTCTCGAACAGGGCGATGGCCCGGTCGTTGTCGCCCTTCTCCCGGTAGTAAAAGCCCATGGCCGCAAGGGTCTCCGGGAAGTTGGGCCTCATGGCGTCGGCCGCTTGGAGCTCCCGGAAGGCCTCTTCGAGGCTGCCGTCCGTCCGGAACAGGTCCGCCGCCCGATCGAGGTGGCGGCGGTAGTCGACGGCCGGG
Source organism: Candidatus Aminicenantota bacterium (assembly GCA_963754085.1). Taxonomy (GTDB): domain Bacteria; phylum Acidobacteriota; class Aminicenantia; order Aminicenantales; family Saccharicenantaceae; genus RBG-16-66-30. The sequence goes on from CAVWFA010000003.1 coordinate 356,278, forward strand.
GCGTCGATGGCCATCTTGAAGTCGGGCGGGGCATTGAGGAACTCCGGGATGTTGACGGCCCGGTTGGCGACCGTCGAATTCGGGACGAGGACGGCCGGACTGTCGTTGCCGTTCTCGTCGATATGGGTCAGGAACATTTGAGTGTAGGGCGTGTTGGTCTTGGAGGAGAAGACCATCCAGCGGCCGTTCGGCGAGAAGCTGTGCCAGGAGTTCATGGACGAGAGATTGCAGGTCATCCGTCGCGGCGTGCCGCCGGCCAGGGGCATGATGTAGAGCTGGCTGTCGGGCCGCATCAGCAGCCCGGTCTTGGCCTGGACCCAGACGAGCCAGCGGCCGTCCGGGGAGATCTTGGGGAACGAGTTGCTCAGGCCGTTCCCGGAGGCGCCGGGGATGGGCCGGACCGTCCCGCCCCGGCCGCCGTTGAAGGGGATGGTACAGAGGTCGTACTGGATCTGGATCTCTTTCGGATCGTTGGCCTTCTCCGGCCGGGCGCCCGCCGGAACGTGGTCCCGGGCCCTGGCCCGGAGGAAGACGAGCGTTGTCCCGTCCGGGGTCCAGACGCTGTTGCAGTGGACGAAGGCGGGATCGTTCGCCCCGGGCAGGGCTTGGATCCGGCCCGTCGTCCGGTCGTAATAGGCCAGGATGCCGCGCGTCGGGTAGAACGTCTGCAGGAAGTCGATCTCGAGGTAGTTCTGGACGAAGACGGACTCGTTGACGGAGGACATGACGTAGCGCCCGTCGGGCGAGACGCGCGAGAACAGGCCGAAGGTCACCCGCTTGGGATCGTACTGGTTCCAGGTGAAGACGTTCTCATTGCGGATGACCATGGCCGAGCCGACCGGGGCCATGGCGTAGGCCCCCTTGTCTCCCGAGGGGCCGTCCATGTCCATGCCGAGGTACTTGCCGTCGTTGGAGAACGAATGGCAGTTGGCGCAGGTCGGCATGTTCTTCAGGACGACCACGCCGGCCGGCTGGCGGAGATCGCGCAACCGCCACTCGATGAGCGGCAGGGAGCCCTCGGCGAGAGGCATGATGACGCCCTTCTCGTTCCTGGTCGGCAGGAGCGGCACGTCGCGGTAGAAGACCGGGGCGCCCACGGGGTCCTTGGAGATCTTGAGAGCGACCCGGCCCGCGGACAGCGCTTTCGCGCCCACCGCGGGGACCTCGCCCGGAGCGTTGGCCAGGCCGCGGACCTCGACCTCGACGCTCTTCTCGGTGAGCTGGCTCAGCCGGCCCCAGACGGCGGCGTCCGGGGTCCAGCCCCGGGCCGACTTCTGGTAAGCCGACTCCTTATAGACGTCCTCGGGTGTGCCGCAGCGGGGATCGTACTCGGGCTTGGGCCGTCGACCGTCGGTCAGGACATAGAGGCGCCCGGGCTCGCCGGCCACGGCCACGGCGACGAGCCACGTCCTGGCCGCGGCGGCCGGGTCGTGGAAGAGGAACGTCGGCGCGACCATGTCCGGAGGGAAGAGGGACCCCGGGACGGGATAATCGAGACTGACCGCCGCGCCCGTTCCGGCAGAAGATGCGAGGCCTTTCAAGGACTTCAGGAGAGCGTCCTTCTGCGCGACCGACAGGGCCGGCGGCTTGGCCATGTCGAGGACGAGGGCGTCCTCGGCCGGCCAGCCGGGGGCCGGAGCCGCCGGCGGCGCGCCCGTCCGGGGGGCCGCCCCCAGGACGGCAAAAACGGCCAGAACGAGGCCCAGGATCGGGGCGGTCCGGCGTGTCGTCGGCTTGACCATGGCGACGCTCCTTCCGGGGAATTATAGCAGACTCCCGCCGGGAGATGAAACTGAGGCCTGCCCCTTTTCAAGGACCGCGGAAAGCGCTAAACTCCCTCCCGTAGATGGGAGGTCCGCCATGAAGAACATCCGTATGCCGGCGACCGCCGCGCTCGCCGTTCTGCTGGCCGCGGCCGGGTTCGCCCAGGACGCCGGGAAGCCCCTCAAGCCCAAGGAACAGGCCAAGGTCTACGAGGCCACTCTGCAGGGGATGATCGGGCAGTCGCTGAACAAGGTCGTCGACGTCATCGAGGACTGGAAGTTCGAAGCCCTGGCCGCTTGGGAGGCCGTGGACCCGACGGAGAAGGAGGTGGCCAGCCACAACCGGAACAAGATCAAATTCTCCAAGAAAGAGTACACCGAGATCTTCGGCCCGGGCGGCGCCTTCAAGGTCGTCGTCTACAACAAGCTCGTCGGCTCGGAGACGACGACGATCGGCACCGTCGATTCCTCGGGCATGGGGTCCGGCAAGGACGCCACGCTCAACGTCGACAAATTCGCCGTCATCCGGGCCGTCTTCAAGGACAACGCCTTGTTCCTGTTCAAGGTCTGGCCGACCATGGACCAGGGCGGCATGTCCGGCGGCACGCTGTACCGGCGCTAGCGGCGCTCCGGCCTCCGCGCCTCATTGACATCACCGCCGGGCTCGGCTAGTATGGGCCCTCGGATATCGGAAGAACGGACATAACAGTGCGATTGTTCCCCAAAGACCACAAGTTCTTCGACCTCTTCCGCGAGGACGCGGCCAACCTCAAGGAGGGGGCCCTGGCCCTCCAGGACCTCGTCGACCGTTTCGAGGACGTCGAGAAGAAGTACGAGCGGATCAAGACGATCGAGCACCTGGGCGACAACATCACCCACGAGCTCTTCACCAAGCTCCGCGACACCTTCATCACCCCGCTCGAGCGCGAGGACATCCACGCCCTGGCCAGCGGCCTCGACGACGTCCTCGATTGTATCGAGGGGGTGGCCAGCCGGATGTGGACCTTCAAGATCGTCCGGCCGACGCCCGAGGTCAAGAAGCTCGTCGACGTCATCGTCAAGGCCGTCGACCAGATCGCCGAGGCCGTCGACAACCTCGAGTCGCTGGCCCACGTCCACGCCTTCTGCAAGCAGATCAACATCCTCGAGTATGAGGCCGACGTCGTCTGCCGGGAGGCCATCGCCGAGCTCTTCGTCAAGGCCGAAACGCCGGCCGAGATCAAGGACCTCATCAAGTTCAAGGAGATCTACACGAGGCTCGAGGTCGCGGCCGACCGGTGCGAGGACGTGGCCAACGTCATCGAGGAGATTATCGTCAAATCCAATTAATCCCCATGCCCGACGCCGGAACCCTCTTCGTCGTCTTCATCATCCTGGTCGCTTTGGCGTTCGACTTTACGAACGGCATGCACGACGCGGCCAATTCCATCGCCACGGTCGTCTCGACCCGGGTCCTGTCGCCCCGCTAGGCCGTCGTCTGGGCCGCCTTCTTCAACTTCGTCGCCTTCCTGATCTTCGGTACGGGGGTCGCCAAGACGATCGGGTTCGGGATGATCGACATCTCGATCGTGACGCCCCAAGTCATCTTCGCCGGCCTGATCGGGGCCATCGGCTGGAACCTCTTCACCTGGTCTCCTGGGCCTGCCGACGAGCTCCTCGCACGCCCTGATCGGCGGCTACGCCGGGGCGGCCATCGTCAAGGCCGGGCCCGGGGGCGATCATCGCCCACGGCTGGGTCAAGACCGATCCTCTTCATCTTCGTCGCGCCGGTCCTGGGCATGGTCCTGGGCGTCCTGTTCATCACCGTCACGACCTGGATCGTCCGCCGGGGGAATCCGACCCGGATCAACAGAGGCCGCCCGCCGGCTCCAGCTCGTCTCGGCCGCGCTCTACAGCCTCGGCCACGGCGGCAACGACGCCCAGAAGACCATGGGCATCATCGCCAGCCTGATCTGCCGACGCCGGCTGGATCAAGGCCTTCACACATCCCGCTCTGGGTCGTCCTCTCGGCCCACGCCGCGATCGCCCTGGGCACGCTCTCCGGCGGCTGGCGCATCGTCAAGACCATGGGCCAGAAGATCACCAAGCTCCGCCCCATCGACGGCTTCTGCGCCGAAACGGCCAGCGCCATCAGCATCTTCTTCGCCACCCACGCCGGCGTCCCGGTCAGCACGACCCACGTCATCACCGGGGCCGTCTCCGGCGTCGGCGCGGCCAAGCGCCTGACGGCCGTCCGCTGGGGCGTGACCCTGAAGATCGTCTGGGCCTGGATCTTCACCATCCCCGGCGCCGCGCTGACGGCCGGACTGGCCTACGAGCTGATCAAGCTCGTCGACCGGTTCATCCTCTAGGAGACGGACGGACCGGTGCCAAGAGCGATCCCCCTCGTCCTGCTTCTCGCCGCGTTCCTGGTCTCTCCTCGCCCGCGACGGCCGCGCCGACCGGGTTGCCTGCGGCGACCAGGTCGTCCGTGACGACCGAGTCGACGGCGGTCGTCCGCGCCCGGGACATCCTGCCGGCCGAGGGCCTCGTCGCGTCGAGCGTCGTGCCGCTCCCCGACCAGGCCGCCCTGGATGCGCACTACTATCTCGCCGAGGAATCCCTCCTCGGGCTCGGCCGGACGGCGGACGCCGTGTTCGCCAGGTACCGGACAGAGGCCGGAGAAACGCTGCTTCTCGTCGTGGCCTATCCTTCCGCGGAGGAGGCCGACCGGGTGTACAAGCGCTTCGGCGGGGATTTCTTCTCCAAGGTCTTCGAGCCGGCTTCGCCGCGCTTCGTCGAAAAGATCGAGACCGGCGACTGGGCCGGGGCCGCGCGCAAGGGCCCCGTCCTGATCGTCGTCCTGGAGGCGCCGGACCGGACGTCCTGCGACGGCCTGCTCCGCCTCGCCGAAGAAAAGGCCGCCGCCGTAAAATTCCCATAGCCCGGACCGCCGTCCGGCAGGAGGACACCGCGCATGACCGAACAGCCCCTCGCCAAGCCGAAATTCCCGGCCACGTTCTGGACGGCCAACACGATCGAGATCTTCGAGCGGGCCGCCTATTACTCCATGGCCTCCTTCATGGTCATCTACCTGAAGGAGACGCTGGGCATGACCCCGAGCTTCGCCACCTTCCTCAATGGCACCTTGCTCTGGGGCATCATTTACTTCATGCCCATCCTGTCCGGGACCCTGGCCGACAAGTTCGGCTACAAGCGCTCGCTCTCGGTCTCGTTCGTCCTCATCTCACTGGGCTATTTCGTCATGGGCAACGTCCAGCGGCTCTGGCCCGGCCTCATCGGCAAGGGCGCCGCGGAAGCGGTGGACTTCACCGTCCCCGTCGTCCTCGGCGCCGTGCTCATCGGCCTCGGCGGCTCGATCGTCAAGCCCTGCATCGCCGGCACCGTCCAGAAGACGGCCGGGACGCGGGCGACGCTGGCCTTCGGCATCTTCTACATGGTCATCAACATCGGCTCGATCACCGGCCGGAGCGTTTCCTATTTCATCCGGACGAACCTGGGCATCCCGGCCATCTTCACCTACGCCGCGACCTCGTTCGCCCTGATCGGCCTGCTGGTCACGCTGCTCGTCTACAAGGAACCGCAGTACGTCAGCGACGGGATCAAGGACGGGCAGAAGGTCCAGAAGCGGACGCTCGGCCAGGCGCTGGCGGGCATCTTTGTCGTCCTGGGCAATATCAGATTCGTCTTCCTCATCCTCGTGCTGGGCATGTTCTGGTTCCTCTACATCCAGCTCTACAACCTCATGCCCCTGTTCATGCGCTACGTCGACCCGAAGGCCCCCATGGAGCTCTACACCCTGGCCAACCCCATCATGATCGTCTGCTTCCAGCTCCTCATCACGCGCCTGGTCAAGCGCTGGCTGCCGGTCAAGACGATCATGCTCGGGGCCATCGTCGTGACCTTCGGGATGCTGGTCAACGTCCTGCCGGCCCTGCTGTTCGCCGACCCCAACGCCAAGACCGGGGTCCTCGGCTTAAGCCTGCCGATCGCCGGGGTCTTCATGATCGTCTCGATCGCCTCGATGGCCGTGGGCGAGATGATGGCCTCGCCGCGCGTCTACGAGTACATCGGGGCCATCGCCCCGAAAGGGCAGGAGGGGCTGTATCTCGGCTACCAGAGCCTGCCGATCGCCCTGGCCAGCATGATCGGCGGGCCGATCGGCGGGCGGCTCTTCGAGCGTTACATCAACACGCCGCTCAAAGAGGGACGGCCGGTCGACACCGTGACGATGTGGCTCATCATCGTCGCCATCGGCGCCGGCTCGATCGTCGGGCTGTGGATCTACGACCGGGTGGTCATCAAGGGCGCGAAGAAGGCCTAAGGGAGAAGGGGCCGGCTATTTCTTGGGATCCGGCTTCGGGTGGTGCAGGGTCCCGTCGTCGCACGGCTCTCCGGCGTCTTCGCTGCGGGCCATCTCGGAATTGGACGCGGACGTGCAGAAGGGCAGCGGCTCCATCTCCTTCTTGCAGCACAGAGGGACGGGCTTCCCCTTCTCCGCAGGGGTCTCTTTCCCGCACACCGCGCAGGTATAGACGATATCGCTCATGGCACGCTCCTTCGGTCGTTCTCTTGCTCCTATCTTATCACCTCGCACCGAACCCCTCAATGGGGGGACACGTACCAAGGGTACATGTCCCCATTCCCGTCTTTAACGATGAGGCCGAGGGGAGTCATCGGAGTGAGCATAAGCGGTGATTTAGCTGGGCAGGAGCCGGGCGAGGGGAGTTTCCCTGGAAACCGCCAAGAACGTGTTTGAGCGAGGCTTAGCGCAAGCTCGAGCGGCGGAAAGCGGATTCTTAGAAGCGACCTGCAGAATCGCGGCCGAGCACCCGAGGCCGTGATTCTGATAAATATCTTAGTAAGGTGTTCTTCCGAAATCACCGCAGCGAGCGGAGATGATCCCCGAGGCACCTATTGGCGATTGACAGCCGTTCCGCTATTCTTGTAGTGTCTGAGGGAGCAATCGACCCATGGACCTCAAGAAAGACCTCGTTCTCGGCAACTACCGACTCATCGAAAAGCTCGGCGCGGGCGGCATGGGCGTCGTCTGGAAGGCCCGAGACCTCAAGCTCGACCGCGACGTGGCCGTCAAGTTCCTGCCCGATGCCGCCGTCGGCGACCCCGAGCGGCGGGCCTTCTTCGAGCGCGAGGCCAAGGCCGTCGCCGCCCTGAGCCACCCCAACATCGTCACCATCTTCGCCGTCGACGAGGCCGACGGCGCGACCTTCTTTACCATGGAGCTCGTCGACGGCCAGCCCCTGTCGAAGCTCATCGAGCCCGGCGGGGTCTCCCTCGACCGCTTCCTCGACCTGGCCCTGCCTCTCGCCGGGGCCGTGGCCGCCGCCCACGCCCGCGGCATCATCCACCGCGACCTCAAGCCCCAGAACATCATGATCGACACGACCGGGGCGCTCAAGATCCTCGACTTCGGCCTGGCCCGCATCCTCCCGCCCCTGCCCCACGTCCTCGGCCGGGACAACGAAGGCACCACGGCCACCGTCGACGCCGATTTCGCCGGCACCATCGCCTACATGTCCCCGGAGCAGCTGCGGAGCCTGCCGCTCGACCACCGCACCGACCTCTTCTCGCTCGGCGTCGTCCTCTTCGAATGGGCCACCGGGCGCCTGCCCTATGGCGGCAGGACCGGCGCCGAGCGGATCGCCGCCGTGCTCAAGGAGGAGCCCCGGTCGGCGGCCGAGCTCAACGCGCGCCTGCCCCGTCCGATCGACCGCATCCTCCGCCACTGCCTGGAGAAGGAGCCGCGCTACCGCATGGCCTCGGCCCGGGACCTCAAGGAGGAGCTCGAGGCCCTTCGCCAGGCCGCGGCCCAAGGCCAGGAGGCTCCGCTGCCGTCCATCGCCGTCCTGCCCTTCACCGACATGAGCCGGGAGAAGGACCAGGGCTATTTCTGCGAAGGCATCGCCGAAGAGATCATCAACGCCCTCTGCCGCGTCCAGGGCCTCCGGGTCGCCTCCCGGACCGGCTCGTTCCAGTTCAAGGACCGGTCGGCCGACCTCCGCGAGATCGGCAACGCCCTCCGCGTCGACACCGTCCTCGAAGGCAGCGTGCGGAAGTCCGACCACCGGCTCCGCATCACGGTCCAGCTCATCGAGGCCGGCCGGGGCTTTCATCTCTGGTCGGAATCCTACGACCGGGAGCTCCGCGACGTCTTCGCCATCCAACAGGAGATCGCCCACGCCGTCGTCCGGGCCCTCCAGGTCACCCTGAGCCCGCAGGAGAAGGGCGCCCTGGCCGAGGTCCCGACGAGCCAGGTCCAGGCCTACGACTATTACTTGCGGGGCCGGAGCTTCTATTACCGCTACGGCCGCCACGACATTGAATTCGCCCTCCAGCTCTTCTCCCGGGCGACCGAGCTCGACCCCGAGTACGCCCTGGCCCTGGCCGGCCTGGCCGACTGCTGGTCGTACATCTATCTTTACGCCGAGCGGAAGGACTCCGTCCGCCAGCAGGCCGAAGCGGCCGGCCGGCGGGCCGTCGAGCTGGCCCCCGAATCGGCCCAGGCCCAGGCCTCGCTGGCCGTGGCCCTGTCCCTCGGCAGCCACAAGGAGGAAGCGCAGGCCGCCTTCGAAAAGGCCATCCGGCTCGATCCGACGCTCTTCGAAGCCTGGTATTTCTACGCCCGTCAGGCCTTCGCCGGCGGCGATATGCCCAAGGCGGCGTCTCTCTACGAGGAGGCCATGCGGGTCCGGCCCGAGGACTACAATTCGCCGCTCCTCATCGCCCAGGTCTACCAGGAGCTGGGACGGCCGGAGGACGCCCGGGCGGCCCGGGAGCGCGGCGTGGCCCTGGTCGAAAAGCACATCGACCTCCACCCCGACGACGCCAGAGCCCTCTACATGGGCGCCAACGGCCTGGTCGCCCTGGGCCGGAAGGAGAAAGGCCTCGAGTGGGCCCGCCGGGCCCGCCGCATCGACCCCGACGACCCCATGCTCCTCTACAACCTCGGCTGCATCCACTCGCTGGCCGGGGACGTCGAGGAGGCCGTCGACTGCCTGGAGCGGGCCGCGAGCGGCGGCCTCCTCCAGAAGGGCTGGTACGAGCACGACGGCGACCTCGAGCTCGTGCGCGGCCACCCGCGCTTCAAGGCCCTGCTCGAGAGGATGTGAGGGACCGCGCATGGCGATCCTGGTCAAGGCCTCCGGACTGACGAAAAAGTATGGCGACCTCGTCGCCGTGGCCGGCATCGACTTCGAGATCCGCGAGGGCGAGTGCTTCGGCTTCCTCGGCCCGAACGGGGCCGGCAAGACGACGACGGTACGGATGATCCACTGCGTCTCGCCGGTGACGTCGGGGATCCTGACGGTCGGCGGGATGCCGTCGGGGATCAACAACCGGGGGCTCAAGATGATCACCGGGGTCATCCCCCAGGAGATCAACCTCGACAACGACCTGACCGTCGCCGAGAACCTCGTCGTCTTCGCCCGCTTCTTCGATATCGGCCGCCGCGAGGCCAAGTCCAGGATCGCCGAGCTGCTCCGCTTCGTCGAGCTCGAGGCCAAGGCCGGGAGCAAGATCTCCGACCTGTCGACGGGCATGAAACGGCGCCTGCTCATCGCCCGGGCCCTGATCAACCGCCCCCGCCTCATCGTCGCCGACGAGCCGACGACGGGCCTCGATCCCCAGGCCCGCCACCTCATCTGGCAGCGGCTCCGCCAGCTCAAGACCCAGGGCACGACGCTCGTCTTGACCACCCAGTACATGGAGGAGGCCCAGCAGCTCTGCGACCGGATTGTGGTCATGTACCAGGGCCGGATCCTCAAGGAAGGCACGCCGGCCAGCCTCGTCGAAGGCGAGATCGGCCGGGAGGTCGTCGAGGTCCGGGTGCCGCCGGAGGACGACGCGAGGATCCTCGGCCACCTCGCCGGCTTCGACTGCGCCCACGAGCGCGTCGGCGACACGCTTTATTTCTACTGCCGGGAGGGGCACGGCCTGATGAAGAAGCTCCTCGAGCTCGACCTGCCCAATACGCTGAACCGGCCGGCGACCCTCGAGGACGTCTTCCTCAAGCTCACGGGACGGAGCCTCCACGAATGAGCCTGTCCTACCGCATCGCCTATGTCTTCCTGCGGAACCTCTATTCTTATAAGAGGTTCATCGTCCCGACCTTCCTGGTCAGCCTGGTCGAGCCACTGTTCTATCTCGTCACCTTCGGCATCGGCATGGGCGCCTACATGGGCGCCTTCGGCGGACAGCCGTACCTCCACTTCCTGGTCCCCGGCGTCCTGGCCACGGCGGCGATGATGTCCTCGTCGTTCGAGTGCCTCTACGGGACCTACATCAAGATCGTCCACGAGAAGGTCTACGACTCCCTGATCGCGACGCCCGTCTCGGCCGATGAAGCCGTGGCCGGCGACATCGCCTGGGCTTCGTTCCGCGGCCTCGTCAGCGGGTCCCTCATGATGGCCGTGGCCCTGATCATGGGGGTCGCCCCGGCGTCTCTCTGGCGGGCCGCCCTCCTCATCGTTTTCCTGGTCTTCATCGGCGTCCTGTTCGGCTCCCTGGCCATGATCGTCACCTCCGTCGCCCCGAGCTTCGACTTCTTCAGCTACTACACCGAGCTCGTCGTCACCCCGATGTTCTTCTTTTCGGGGGTCTTCTTCCCGCTCGACAACTTCCCCGGCTGGATGAAGACTCTGGCCGAGTTCCTGCCGCTGACCCACGCCGTCCGCGTCTCCCGGGCGGTGTTCACCGGACAGCCCGCGCCCGGGCTTGGCTGGAGCCTGGCCGGACTGGCCGGACTGGCGGCCATCGTCTTCACCGTCTCCATCCGCATGATGCGGAAACGCCTGATCAAGTAGGAGCGCTCCATGGCCTCTCGGACCTGCCGGACCGCCGCGTCCTCGGCGCTCGCCCTCGTCCTCCTGCTGGCCGCCTCGCCGGGCCCGGGCGGCCCCGCACCCTCTCAAGACAAGGAAACGGTCGGGGCCAAGGCCGGCGGGCGCACGGTCGTCCCGGTCAACCAGGTCGTGACGCCGTACGGGACCACGTCGACCCTGCCCGGAATGCGACCCCAGGCCCTGGCCATCTCCCCCGACGGGGCCCTGCTCGCGGTCGCCGGCAAGACGCCCGAGCTCATCATCCTGGACCCCGTCACGCTCGAGGTCCTGCAGGAGGTCCCCCTCCCGGCTGAGGAGCAGGAGGAACAGCATCCCGAGACGGTCTCGCCGATGATCCTCAATCCCGACGAGGAGGGCCAGCTGAGCTACACCGGCCTCGTCTTCGCGCCCGACGGCCGCCGGATCTACATGAGTAACGTCGACGGCAGCATCAAGGTCTTCAGCGTCGACCCGGACGGCGGGGTCGAGCCCTCGCACACGATCGCGCTGCCGCTGGCCGGCGCGCCGCGGCGGGCCGAGGAGATCCCGGCCGGGCTGGCCCTCTCGCCCGATGGCCGCCAGCTCTATGTCTGCGGCAACCTCTCCAACCGGCTGCTCATGATCGACACGAATGATCCCGGGATCGTGCGGGCCTTCGACGTCGGGGTCGCGCCCTTCGACGTCGTCCTGGCCGCCGGCAAGGCCTACGTCAGCAACTGGGGCGGGCGCCGGCCGCAGCCGGGAGACTTGGTCGGCCCGGCCGGCCAGGGCGTCGAAGTCAGGGTCGACCCGGTCCGGCATATCGCCAGCGAGGGCTCGGTCAGCGTCATCGACCTCTCGACGGGGCAGGCCAAGGCCGAGATCCTCGTCCATCTTCACGCCTCGGCCCTGGCCGTCTCGCCCGACGGGCGCTGGGTCGTCTGCGCCAACGCCGCCTCGGACAACCTCAGCGTCATCGACACGGCGACCGACGCCGTGGCCGAGACGATCTGGCCCAAGGCCTCGCCGGCCGACCTTTTCGGCGCCTCGCCCAACGCCCTGGCCTTCGCGGCGGACGGCCAAACGCTCTACGTCGCCAACGGCACCCAGAACGCCGTGGCCGTCGTCGATTTCAAGCCGAAAAAGAAGAAGTCCAAGCTCAAGGGCCTGATCCCCGCCGGCTGGTTCCCGGGCGCTCTCGCGGTCGACCCCCGTCACGGCCACGAAACGGTCTACGTCGCCAACATCAAGGGGCACGCGGCCGATCGAACGCCGTACGAACCGACCGGGGGGTCGGGGTTCAACTCCCACCAGTACGTCGGTTCGGTCACGATGTTCGCCGCGCCCCGGCAGCGCGACGCTCTGGGACCTGACCGACATCGTCTACGCCAACTACCGCAGCGAGCGCATCTCCCAGGCCTTCCTCAAGGCCCGTCCCGGCCAGCCGCCCCGGCCCGTCCCGGAGCGGATCGGCGAGCCGAGCGTCTTCAAGCACGTCGTCTACGTCATCAAGGAGAACCGGACCTATGACCAGGTCCTCGGCGACGTCGCCGCCGGCAACGGGGATCCGTCCCTGTGCATTTTCGGCGAGGCCGTCACGCCGAATCAGCACAAGCTCGTCCGGGAGTTCGCCCTGCTCGACAACACTTACTGCAGCGGCATCCTCAGCGCCGACGGCCACCAGTGGTCGACCACGGCCTTCGGGACCGACTACCTCGAGCGCTCCTTCGCCGGCTGGCCGCGGAGCTACCCCGACGGCATGGGCCCGAACGAGATCGACGCCCTGGCCTACGCCCCGAGCGGCTTCATCTGGGACAACGCCCTGAAACACGGCGTGTCGCTTTGGAACTTCGGCGAGTTCACCATGCACAACTGCGGCTGGGCCGACCCCGCCCGCAAGGACGAGCCGCAGTGGGCCGATTACTGGGACGAGTACCTCAACGGCCGCGGCCAGGTCCGGATCGGCAGCGTCCCGGCCATCCCGACCGTGGCGCCCTTCTCGCCCGCGGACACGCTCGGCTGGAACATGGCCGTCCCCGACCAGTGGCGGGCCCGTTACATCGTCGACCAGATCGCCGCCTGGGAGAAGGACGGCCGGATGCCCCAGCTCATCCTCATCTGCCTGCCCGACGACCACACCAGCGGGACATCCGAGGGGTCGCCGACGCCCCAGGCCTGCGTCGCCGACAACGACCTGGCCTTCGGCCGCATCGTCGAGGCCTTCAGCCGCAGCTCCTTCTGGAAGGAGACGGTCATCTTCGGCATCGAGGACGATCCCCAGAACGGCTGGGACCACGTCAGCGGCTACCGGACGACGGCCTACTGCGCCAGCCCCTACACGAAGCGCGGGGCGGTCGTCGGCACCCAGTACAACACGACCAGCCTGCTGCGGACGATCGAGCAGATCCTCGGCCTGCCGCCCATGAACCAGTTCGACGCCACGGCGACGCCGATGTTCGACTGCTTCACGGCCACGCCGGACTTCCGGCCGTTCGAAAGCGTTCCGACCAATATTCCGCTCGACACGATGAACCCGCCCAAGGAGAAGATCACCGACGCCCTGCTCCGCCGCCACGCCATCCAGTCCGGCCAGCTGAACTTCCGGCAGATCGACGCCTGCCCCGAGGACACCCTCAACCGCATCCTCTGGCACGCCGTCAAGGGCAGCGCCGCGCCGTACCCCGCTTGGGCCGTCACGCTCATCGACGACGACGATTGAGGGCTAAAAAAAAGCTCTTTCTCGCGGCTGATGAGCTGATGTAGAATCGGCCCGGCCGTGATTCCTGCGCTGAAGGAGCGGACATGGGCATACTCAAACCCCTCGACTGGATCATCGTCCTCGTCTATTTCGCGGTCGTCCTGGGCATCGCCTGGAAGGTCATGCGCGAGAAGCAGAAGACCTCGACCGACTACTTCCTGGCCGGCCGCAACCTCGGCTGGCTCATCATCGGCGCCTCCATCTTCGCCTCGAACATCGGCGCCGAGCACCTCGTCGGCCTGGCCGGTTCGGGCGCGACCGACGGCGTGGCCATGGCCCACTACGAGCTCCACGCCTGGTGCCTGCTCGTCCTGGGCTGGGTCATGGTGCCCTTCTACATGCGCTCGAAGGTCTTCACCATGCCCGAGTTCCTGGAGCGGCGCTTCTCGCCGGCCGCCCGGACGGTCCTGTCGCTCATCTCGCTCGTCGCCTACGTCCTGACCAAGATGGCCGTCGGCATCTTCGCCGGCGGCATCGTCTTCAGCGTCCTCCTGCCGGAGCTCAACTGGTTCGGCCTGGACAGCTTCTGGATCGGCTCCATCCTGGTCATCCTCATCACCGGGATCTACACGGTCCTCGGCGGGCTCAAGGCCGTCGCCTACACCGAGGCCATCCAGACGTTCATCTTCATTCTCGGCTCGGCCCTCGTGACCTATTACGGCCTGAAGGCCCTCGGCGGCTGGGGCGAGCTCCACCGCATCGCCGGCTCGGAGATGTTCAACCTGTGGAAACCTCTCGTGCCCGCCGGGATCGAGGGCACCTGGGCGCCGGTCAAGGAGGCCGGCCGGATGGCCTGGTACTTCAACGACAACTACCCCTGGATCGGCATGCTCTTCTGCGCCCCGATCATCGGGCTGTGGTACTGGTGCACCGACCAGTACATCGTCCAGAGGGTCCTCGGCGCGCCCAACGAACGCGAAGCCCGGCGGGGCTCCATCGCGGCCGGATTCTTCAAGCTCCTGCCCGTCTTCCTTTTCATCATCCCGGGCATGATCGCCTTTGCCCTGGCTAAAAGCGGCCTGAACCAGCCCCTGCAGCAGGAGCTCTTCGGCGGCGGCGCGGAGCTCATCCGGGCCAACGCCCAGAAGGCCTTTCCCATGCTCGTGGCCACGGTCCTGCCGGTCGGCGTCAGAGGCCTGGTCGTGGCCGGGCTGCTGGCCGCGCTCATGAGCTCTCTCGCCGGCGCGTTCAACGCCGCCTCGACCCTGTTCACCATGGACTTCTATCAGCGCCTCAAGCCCAAGGTGACGCAGGAGAGGCTCGTCTGGGTCGGCCGCGTGGCCACCGGGGTCATGGTCCTCATCGGACTCCTGTGGATCCCGGTCATCCGCGGCGGCCGCGGCCTCTACGACTACCTCCAGGGCGTCCAGTCCTACCTGGCCCCGCCTATCTTCGTCGTCTTCTTCTTCGGCGTCTTCTGGAAGCGCCTCAACGCCAAGGGCTGCCTGGCGGCGCTCGGGACGGGCTTTACCCTCGGCCTCTTCCGCCTGGCCGTCGACACCCCGGTCAAGCTCGTCCAGGGATTCTCCTACGCCGAGGGCTCGTTCCTGTGGATCGTCAACCACATCTTCTTCCAGTACTACAGCCTGATCATCTTCCTCGTCAGCCTCCTGGTCATGGTCGTCGTCAGCTATCTGACAGAGGCTCCGTCCTACGAGAAGATCAGCGGCCTGACCTACGGCACGATCACGGCCGAGCACCGGAAGGAAACAAGGGCCAGCTGGCAGACCCGGGACCTCATCGGCTCGGCCATCGTCCTGGCCCTCATCGTCGCCGCGTACCTTTACTTCACGGGCTGAGGTGGGAGTCCGTCGGACGGCCGCGCTCTTTCCGCTCGTCGCGCTTGTCCTGTCCCTCCTCGCCGGCGCCGTCCCGGCCTCGCCGCAGGCCATGGCGTCCGCCGCGGCGCCCGAGACGCGGCGCGCCGAAAAGGTCGCACCGGGCATCGAGCGCATCGAGATCCGCCGCGGCGACTTCTCGGTCGGGCTCGGCCCGGACCGCTGGGTCATCAATATCCTCGTCCTCGACCCGTCAAGGACGAGGCTCGTCCTCGGCCGGGCCGACGACAAGGGCGTGGGCACGGAGACGACGAGCTCGATGGCCCGGCGGCACGGCGCCTTGGCGGCCGTCAACGCCGGCTTCTTCCGCACGGCCGGGCCCTACCGGGGCGAGCCGGCCGGGATCCTGCTCGTGGCCGGCAAGGTCCTCAGCGAGCCGTACCAGAAGCGGCCCGGGCTGGCCGTCACCAACAAGGGCGGGCGGACACGTCTGGCCGTCGTCGACGCCGAGGTCCGGGTCGAGGCCGTCGTTTCGAAGAGCGTCCGCCGCCGTGTCGCCGGCGTCAACCGGCCCCGCCTCGACGACGAGCTCATCCTCTTCACCCCCGAATTCGACCGGACGACCCTGACCGGGCCGGACGGCGCCGAAGCGGTCGTCGAACGGGGCCAGGCGGCCTCGGTCATCGACGGAAAGGGCGCAGCATCCATCCCCAGCGCCGGCTGGGTCCTTTCGGGGAACGGCGAGGCGGCGGCCTGGGTCCGGGCCAATATCAAGCCCGGGACCAGGATCGAGCTCCAGACCGACGTCCGCCTGACCCCCCGCCCAGCCTTCACTCCCGAGTTCGTTATCGGCGGCGGCCCCCGACTTGTCCGGGCCGGAAAGCCGGTGGCGGCCGGCCCCGAAGCCGGCGGCCCCGGCTTCGTCGAAACGCGCCACCCGCGCACGGCCGTCGGGGTCCGGGCCGACGGCCGCATCCTTCTGGTCACGGTCGACGGCCGCCAGCCGGAACGCAGCGTCGGCATGACCATCGCCGAGCTCGCCGCCCTGCTCCTCGAGCTCGGCGCCGTCGAAGCGGTCAACATGGACGGCGGCGGCTCGACGACCATGGTGGCCGGCGGACGGGTCGTCAACAGCCCCTCCGACCTCACCGGCGAGCGGCCGGTCGGCGACGCCCTGCTCGTCCTGGGCCGCTGATCCCGATTGACGCCCCGGGACCCGGCTGATATATTCCCCTCTCATGCCGATCCCGCCGGAAGAATAAGAGGGACAGGCCCCAGCGGGGGCAGCCCCATCATAAGGAGGCCCGATGAGAAGATCCGCCGCAACGACGTCCCTGAGAGCCCTCGTGCTCATCCTGCTCGTCCTGCCGCTGGCCGTCACGGCCGCGGCCGGGGCGGCCAAGAAGCCGCTCGGCTACGACGCCTACAACGGCTGGCGGTCGATCCAGGGCACCCAGCTCTCGCGCGACGGCCAGTGGCTCGTCTACGCCCTGGTGCCGCAGGACGGCGACGGCGAGCTCGTCGCCCTGAACTTGAAGACGAACAAGGAATTCCGGGCCGCCCGGGGCAAGCAGCCGGTCGTCACCGTCGACGGCAAGTTCGTCGTGTTCACGATCGCCCCGCTCAAGGCCGAGGTCGACAAGGCCAAGAAGGACAAGAAGAAGGCCGACGAACAGCCCAAGGGCGGACTCGGCGTCATGGACCTGGCCACGGGCCAGGTGACGACGGTCGACCGGGTCAAGAGCTTCAAGGTCCCCGAGGAATCCGGCGCGTTCGTAGCCTACCTCCTGGAGCCGCCGCTCAAGAAGCCCGACGAGAAGAAGGACGAGGCCAAGAAGGAAGAGGCCAAGAAGGAGCCCGAAGCCAAGCCGGAGGAGAAGCCGGCCGTCAAGCCGGGCGAAGAGAAGAAAGACGAGGCCAAGAAAGAGGAGAAGAAGAAGGAGCCCGGCAACGACCTCGTCGTCCGCGAGCTGGCCTCCGGCAAAGAAACGAAGATCGCCGAAGCGGTCGAATACGTCTGGAACAAGCCCGGCACGTGGCTGGCCTACGGCGTGTCGTCCAAGACCCCCGAGAACGACGGCGCGTTCGCCCTCGAGCCGGCGACCGGCAAGACCGTCGCGCTGCTCAAAGGCCTTGGCAACTATAAGAACCTGGTCTTCGACGAGAAAGGCCGGCAGCTCGCGTTCACCAGCGACCGCGACGACTACAAAGCGGAGAAGTCGGCCTCCAAGCTGTATTATTGGACGCCGGCCTCCGCTCCTTCCGGCCCCGCCCCTGGGGCGGCCAAGCCCGCCGTCCCGGCTGACGGCGCCATCGAGCTCGTCCCGGCCCTGGCCAAGGGCTTCCCCGCAGGCCTGGCCGTGAGCGAGAACGGCAAGCCTCAGTTCTCCAAGGACGGCGGTCGCCTGTTCTTCGGCATCGCCGACGCCCCCAAGCCCGAGCCGAAGGACGCGCCGGAGCCGGTCAAGGTCGACATCTGGAACTGGAAGGACCCCTACCTCCAGCCGATGCAGAAGGCCCAGGCCGAGGAGGACAAGAAGCGGACGCTCCTGTGCGTCGTGCACTTCCTGCCGAAGGAGAAGAAGTTCGTCCAGCTGGCCACGGCCGACATGCCGGACATCCGGCTGTCCGATGACGCCAAGCTCGCGGTCGGCGTGTCCGATCTCCCCTATCGTCCGCTCGTGTCCTGGGACCAGGGCTACGAGGACGACTATCTCGTCAGCCTGACCGACGGGTCGCGGAAGAAGGTGCTCGAAAAGAGCCCCTCCGGCGCCATTCTCTCCCCGGGCGCCAAGCACCTTCTCTATTTCAACGAAGAGGACCGCAACTACTACGCCTACCGCGTTCTCGACGGCAAGACGTTCAACCTGACGGCCAAGCTGGGCGTCAGCCTCGTCGACGAGACGTGGGACTCCCCGGCCGAGCCCGGCCCCTACGGGACGGCCGGCTGGACCGACGGCGACGCCGCCGTCCTTATCTACGACCGCTTCGACATCTGGGAGATCGCTCCGGACGGATCCAGGGCCCGGATGGTCACCAACGGCGCCGGCCGGCGCGACCGGACCGTCTTCCGCTACATGACCCTCGACCCGGACCAGAAGACGGTCCCGGCCAAGGCGCCCCTCATCCTGACGGCGACGAACGAAACGACCAGGGCCTCGGGTTTCTGCCGGATCAACCTGGCCGCTCCCGGCGACCCGGTCCCGCTGGTCATGCGGGACAAGCAGCTCGACGGCCGCGGCCTGCGCAAGGCCAAGAATGCCGACGTCTATGTCCACACCGAGCAGCGCTTCGAGGAGTTCCCCAACCTCTGGGTCAGCGGGCCCGACTTCGCCGAGGCGCGCAAGGTGACCGACGCCAATCCGCAGCAGGCCGATTACGCCTGGGGCAAAGCGGAGCTCATCGAGTACCTGAACGGCGACGGCAAGCCCCTGCCGGCCGTCCTCATCAAGCCCGAGGACTTCGATCCGTCGAAGAAATACCCGCTCATGGTCTACATCTACGAGACCATGGCCGAAGGGCTCCACCGCTACTACCCGCCCTCGCCGGGGACGAACATCAACTTCGCCCGCTACGTCAGCAACGGCTACGTCGTTCTGATGCCCGACATCGTCTACGAGGTCGGCTACCCCGGGCCGAGCTCGCTCAAGTGCGTCATCCCGGCCGTCACCAAGGTCCTGGAGCATGGGCTTCATCGATCCGAAGCGGGTCGGCATCCAGGGCCACAGCTGGGGCGGCTACGAGATCAGCTACATGATCACCCAGACCGACATGTTCGCCGCGGTCGAAGCGGGCGCCTCGGTCGTCAACATGACCAGCGCCTACGGCGGCATCCGCTGGGGCACGGGCATGTCCCGGGCCTTCCAGTACGAGAAGACGCAGAGCCGCATCGGCGCGCCGCTCTGGTCGCGGGCCCTCCAGTTCATCGAGAACTCGCCGCTGTTCTGGGTCGAGAAGGTCCGGACGCCCTACCTGTCGATCCACAACGACGAGGACGACGCCGTGCCCTGGTACCAGGGGATCGAGTTCTTCTCGGCCCTCCGGCGCCTGGGCAAAGAGGCCTACATGTTCAACTTCAACGGCGAGAAGCACGGCCTCCGGGAGCGGGACAACCAGAAGTACTGGACGGTCCACCTCGACGAGTTCTTCGACCACTTCCTGCTCGGCAAGCCGGCGGCCGGAGTGGATGGACCAAGGGCGTGCCCTATCTCGAGCGCGGCCAGCGCGACATCGACGCGCTCTACAAGACGGCCGAAGAGAAGAAAGCGGAGGCGCCCAAATGACGATCCGTCAGACGATCTTGCTTTACCTGATCACGCTAATCGTCTTTTTCGCCATCGACATGGTCTGGCTGGGGGTGGTGGCCAAAACCTTCTATCGCAAGCAGCTCGGGCATCTGATGACACCCAAGGTCGTTTGGCCCGCGGCCATCCTCTTCTACCTGCTGTTCATCGCCGGATTGCTCGTCTTCGCCGTCCGTCCGGCCCTGGCCGCCGGCGCCCCAGCCAAGGCGCTCCTCCTCGGCGCGCTCCTCGGCCTCATCTCGTACGCCACCTACGACCTGACCAACCTGGCCACGCTCAAGGACTGGCCGGTCATCGTCACGGTGATCGATCTCGTCTGGGGAACGGTCCTCGGCGGCGCGGTTTCGTGGCTGAGCGCCCTGGCCGGCCGGAGCCTGCTCAAGCTCTGACGCCCGGCGCCGGTCCGCCAATCAGCGGACGTCGAGTCCGACGACGGACGTGGCCGGCACGGTGACGGAGGCCCGCCGGCCCGCGATCGAAGCGGTCGCGGCGACCGGCCCCGAGCCCGCGTTGTACTCCTCGAGGCCCAGGCGCCGGCCCGCGACGCTCCGCGGCGCGGCCGGCAGGTCGACGGCCACGGTCAGGGCCTGTTCCGTTTTGTTGACCAGCATCACGCCCAGACTCTGGTCGGCTTTTCTCACGGCGTACGCCGTCAGGGCCGAAGTCCCCGTGTCGAGATCGACGGGCAGGACCTCGACCGGCGCGGCCGGATCGCTCGACGAGAGCGACCAGGCGGCCAGGGCCACCGGCCAATAGTTCCTGGTCGGCCGCGGCGGCGTCGCCTCGCTGTCGATGAGGGCGTGCGGATCGGTCCCGGGGTGGAGGTGGATCCAGACGTTGGCCGCGTCGGCCCGGACGAGCGAGACCCCGAGGGCGTCGGCCAGCCACAGGCCCTGATGGATCGTGAACTGGTCCCGCGTGCAGCCGGTGTCCCAGATGGCCGCGTTCAGCTCGTTGACCGAGATCCGGACCCGTCCCAGGCCCCGCGAGGCCAAGGCGTTCCGGACCGTCTGCAGCTCCTCGCCCAGGTCCTGCGGGTCGTTGAGGTCGATCATGTCCGCGTTGCTGTTGGAGATCCAGCCGCCGTAGTGATGGTAGCTGATCCAGTCGAGGAGCCCGGTCTCGCCGAGCGCGGCCAGCCGGTCGAGGAAGCCCGTGATCCAGGTCATGTTGTAGCTCGAGACGACCGGGCCCATGGACCGGGCGGTCGGATCGACGGACTTGACCGCGTCGGTAAGCAGGACGAACCGGTCCGTGTAGTCGTTGATGCTGAGCATCGGGTTCCAGGAGCCGTCGTTCTCGTTGCCGACCTCGTAATACGCGCCGGTGAAGCCCTCGGCGACGAAGCGCTGGGCCAGGGCCGCGGCCTCGGCCGCGGCCGAGTGCGGCTGCCCGTCGATCGTGTGGTCAAAGGGATTGAGGGAGAACATGGGCACGGCCCCGATGTCCTTCAGGAAGGCCAGGTACTGGGCGACGTTCGTGCCCCAGCTCCAGTCCTCCCAGACGAGATGGTCGTTGCCGCTGACCTTTTGGTCCACCCAGCAGTAGTTGTTGGAGATGTTCCCGCCGGGGAACCGGCCGGCGGAGGGCCGGAGGGCCTTGACCAGGTCCCGCGTCGACGTCCCGAGCTTCGTGTGTCGCGACCCAGGCCCCGAAGTTGGCCCCGAAGACGAGGCCGGGCTCGATCGTGCGCAGGGCCGTGCCTCCGCCGACCGTCGCGACGACGTCCACGCCCGGTTCCGGCGTCGATTCCGACTGGCAGGCCGCCAAGGCCAAGGCGACGGCGAGGGCCGCCGCGGCGGGCCGGATCCTTGGGAACATCTCATCCTCCTTCGGCGGAAGCCTTGAAGGCCCAGGCGATCATCTGGTCGTCGGGCGCCCGCAGCGGACGGCCGTCGAAGCCGCCGAGGAACTCCCACCGGGCGAAGCCGGCGGCGGCGAAGAGCAGCTCGAGCTCGAATCGATAGACCCAGCGTTGGGCCGTCGAGAACTTGTGGACGACCTTCGGACGGTCCGCGGCGTCGAGCTCCCAGATCTCGACCTCCGAATCCTGCCTCTGGGCGACGATGTCCTTGCGGCGGTTGTCCCACAGCTGGAGCTTGCCGCCGCCCGCAAGCGCGACCTCGTGCTCGAGCACGGCTTTCCCCTCCGGCTCCGACCAGTAGGCGGGACCGGGATAGGACATGTGGACGACGAAGGCGCCCCCGGGCTCGAGATGCCGCAGCGACGAGCGCAGGCAGGCCAGCTGGTCCGGGACGGTCTCGCAGTGGGCGAATCCGTTGAAGGCGCAGAAGATACGGCTGTAGCGCCGGCCCATCTCGAAATCCCGCATGTCGGCCGTCTCGGCCCGCACGGCGAGGCCGGCCGCGGCGGCCCTATCCTTCAGGCGCGCGATCATGGCCGGGCTCGCGTCGAGGCCGTCGATGTCCGCGCCGGCGCGCCGGGCCGGCAGCAGGATCCTTCCCGTGCCGCAGGCGATCTCGAGCACCGGCCCGCCGGCCGACCGGGCCGTCTCGACCCAGTACGGGACGTCGAAATCGAGCGAATCGAACAGGAGATCGTAGAGCTCGGGGGCCTCGTACGGAGAAGGATGCGTCCGTGGCGTCTCCGTTTCCGGATGGCGGCCTCCTGATTCCCAGGTATGATAAGGGAGATGAGCGGGATTGGCAAATATGCTATCCTGAGGCTCCCGATTGCTCCAAGGAGGACGACCATGACCATCCCGATCTTCCAGGTCGACGCGTTCACCGAGGAGCCGTTCAAGGGCAATCCCGCCGGGGTGTGCCTCCTTCGCTGGCCGGTCGAAGAGGCCTGGATGCAGAACGTCGCCGCCGAGATGAACCTGGCCGAGACGGCCTTCCCCTGTCCCCAGGGCGACGGTTTTCGCCTGCGCTGGTTCACGCCCAAGGTCGAGGTCAAGCTCTGCGGCCACGCCACCCTGGCCACGGCCCACATCCTCTGGGAGCAGGGCATCCTGGCCCCGGGCGTCGAGGCGCGCTTCCAGACGCTGAGCGGGCTGCTCACGGCGCGGCGCGAGGGCGCCCTCATCGAGCTCGATTTCCCGGCCCGGCCGCCGCTCCCCAAGCCGCCGGAATGGGCCGACGCCGTCGTCGGCGCCCTGGGCATCAAACCCGTCCATATCGGGATGAGCGCCGAGGACGTCCTCTTCGAGGCGGCCGACGAGGAGACGGTCCGAACGATCAGGCCGGATTTCGCCGCCCTGCGTTCGCTCCCGGCCCGCGGCGTCATCGTCACCAGCCGGTCCGAGGATAAGCGCTTTGACTTCGTCTCTCGCTTCTTCGCGCCCGCGGTCGGCGTCGACGAGGACCCGGTGACCGGCTCGTCGCATACGGTGCTCGTCCCCTACTGGGCCGGCCGTCTGGGAAAGACGTCGTTCACGGCCTACCAGGCCTCGGCCCGCGGCGGCGTCCTCCACCTGCGGCTCGAGGGCGATCGGGTCAAGATCGCCGGCCAGGCCGTGACCGTTCTCAAGGGCGAGCTCGTCGTCTGAGCCGCCGGGCTAGCTGATCGCGACCCTGACCGGCGTCAGGCTGAGGACCCGGGCCAGATCCTTCGGATCGAGGCCGACCAGGAAGCCCCGCTTGCCGCCGTTGATATAGATCACGGGGAGGGCCAGGATCGTCTCTTCGACATAAACCGGCAGGGCTTTGCGCAGGCCGAAGGGCGACGTCCCGCCGACCTGGTAGCCGGAGTGCCGCTCGGCCGTGTCGGGCGCGCACGGACCGACCGACTTGGCACCGAGGGCCCGGGCCAGCTCCTTCGTCGAGACCTCGCGGTCGCCGTGCATGAGGACGACGAGCGGCTTCTTGGCGTCGTCCTCCATGACCAGGGTCTTGATCACGAGGTGTTCGTCGACCGCATACTGCCGGGCGAAAGCCGCCGTCCCGCCGTGCTCGACGTAGGCGTAGGGGTGCTCCGTGAACCCGACCGCGGCCTGCCGGAGGGCCCGCACGGCCGGCGTCATCGGCGTCCTGTCGTGGACCATCAGCCGCGGGCGTCCGGCTCGGTATGGACGAGCACCTGTTCGATCTCGGGGATGTCCTTCTTGAGCGCCTCTTCGATCCGGGTCGAGAGCTTGTGGGCCTCGATGACCGGCAGGTTCCGGTCGAACCCGCAGTGGAGGGAGACCGAAAGCCGCTCGCCCTGGCGCCGGACCAGGATGTTGTGGCAACAGGTCCTCCCGGCGATGCCGTCGGTGATCCTCCGCACCCGCTCGACGAGGGGCCCCTCCTCGGCCGTGACGTCGCGGCCGCTCCCGATGCCGGTGCCGCGCGATTCGATGTGCGTGTTGACCCGGGCGATGGCCGGGATCTCGGCGCGGAGGTCCTGTTCGACGTGGCTGGCCAGCTCGTGGGCCTGGTGGAGGAGGAGGTGGTCGTCGACTTCGAGGTGAAGGTCGACGTGGAACTCCCCCTGGTCGTCGTGGACGCCGATGTTGTGGACCGGGATCTGGTTCCGCTCGGCGATGGCCCGGATGCGCCGGGCCAGGTTCTCCCGCTCGGTCTCGCGCGGGTCGGTGTGGATGACGACGTCGGCGCCCGGGACGAGGGCCTGGATCTTGGCCTCGACCCCCTCGGCGATGGCGTGGGTGCGCTCAAAGGACAGGTTCCGGTCGACCTCGATGGTCATGTCGATGAAGACCCTGGCGCCGGAACGGCGCATCCGGACCTGGCCCGGGTTGATGACGCCCTCGACCTCGTCCGCGGCGGCGACGATCTTCTCTTTCAGGCCGTCGGGAGCGCTGTCGAGGAGGACGTCGATCGTCCGCTTCCCGAGCCGGTAGCTGACGAAGAGCACGATGAACGCGACGCCCAGGGCGGCCACGGCATCGGCCCGGCCGAGGAAACCGGCCCGGCCGGGGAGGACCTCCTGCCCCACCCAGACGAGGGCGAGCCCGCCCAGCACGACGGCCGAGCTCCAGACATCGGTCGAAAAATGGAGCGCGTCGGCTTCGAGGGCCTGACTACCGTGCTTCTTCGCCGCCCGGGAGAGCATCCGCGAGCGGTTGATATCGACGAAGATGGAGACGATGACGACGAGGAAGGCCCACAGGCTCGGCTCGACGTGGACCTCGCGGAAGAAGATGCGCCGGACCGCTTCGTAGATGATCCAGGCGCAGGTGACGAAGAGCAGCGCGGTTTCGATAAGGGCGGAGAAGTTCTCGATCTTGCCATGGCCGTAGGGGTGGGCTTCGTCGGCCGGACGGTCCGAGACGCTGACCGCGATAAGGGTGATGACGGCGGCGACGAGATCGAGCCCGGAGTGGGCGGCCTCGGCCAGGATGCCGAGCGAACCGCTCAGGATCCCGACGACGAGCTTCATGGCGGTCAGGCCGAGGGCGGCCAGGACGGAGCTCGCGGCCGCGCGCTTCTTCTCTCTGCGCGTCAGAACGATGGTCGTCGGGTCGTCCGTGGACATGGCTGGTAGCGCCTCAGGCGAGAGGGGATGTTATCACAGCCGGAGGCCCGGGGCAACGTCCGCGGGGGCCGTTGACAGCGCCGTCCGCCTGGTCTATATTTCCGGCGCGTCGCGGCGGTCCCGGGGCCCGCCGCGGAGATCCTCAGAGAGTTAAGGAGGGAGGTCATGGACGCCGTCTTCCTGGCCCGGCTCCAGTTCGGGCTCATCGCCGGATTCCACTTCCTGTTCCCGCCGACGACGCTCGGCCTGTCGCTCATCGTGGTCGTCGTCGAGACCCTCTACCTGAGGACGAAGAACGAGGCCTACAAGCAGCTGTCGGTCTACCTCGTCAAGATCCTCGGGACCGTCTTCGTCATGGGCGTGGCCACGGGCATCGCCCTCGAATTCGCCTTCGGCAACAACTGGGCGGCCTATGCCCGGACGGTCGGCGACATCTTCGGCGCGCCTCTCGCGGCCGAAGCCGTCTTTTCCTTCTTTCTCGAGTCCGTGTTCCTGGGCATCCTCGTCTTCGGCCGGAACAGGGTCTCGCCGAGGACCTACCGGCTCTCGGCCTTCCTCGTCTTCTTCGGCGCCCACCTGTCGGGCCTGTGGATCATCATCGCCAATTCCTGGATGCAGACGCCGGCCGGCTTCCGCATGGAGGGCGGCCGGGCCGTGCTCGACAACTTCTGGCAAGCGGCCTTCAATCCCTCGACCGTCGTCCGCTATGTCCACACCATCCTCGGCGGCTGGATCACGGGCGCCCTCGTGGCCATGGCCGTCGCGGCCTGGCTGCTGCTGAAGGGGCGGGCCGTCGAAAAGGCCGCCCTGCTCATGAAGGCCTCGCTGGCCGTGTTCGCCGCCGCCGCGGTCCTCCAGCTCGGCTCCGGCCACGCCCACTCCATCCAGGTCACGCGCACCCAGCCGGAGAAGATGGCCGCCTTCGAAGCCCTCTGGGAGACGCGGGACGGCGCGCCCTTCACCGTCTTCGGCATCCCCGACGAGACAAACGAGCGGACCCTCCTCGCGGTCCGCATCCCCAAGATGCTGAGCCTGCTCGTCCACTTCGATCCGAACGGCCGGGTCCTTGGCCTCTCCGAGTTCCCCAAGGACGAGCGTCCGCCGGTCCTGCTGCCGTTCGCCGGCTACCACGTGATGATCCTCCTGGGCCTGGTGTTCCTCCTCATGGCCGCGGCGGGTGTCTGGCTCCTGGCGAAGAAGAAGCTGGCCGGGAGCCGAGGCTACCTGAAGCTCCTCCTCTTCGCCCTCCCCCTCCCCTATCTGGCCAACGAAACCGGCTGGATCGCGGCCGAGGTCGGCCGGCAGCCCTGGGCGGTCTACAAGGTCCTGCGGACCTCGGAGGCCGTTTCGGCGGTCGTGCCGGCCGGGAACATCCTGTTCTCGGTCATCCTCTTCGTCGCGATCTATGCCCTCATCGGCGCCGCCGGGTTGGGCATCATCCTGCGGACGATCCGCGGCGGACCGGGGGGCGAGGCCGCAGACGCGGCCAAAGGAGCGGCCTGATGGAAAACGCGACCTTCCTTCAGAACGTCTGGTTCCTGCTCATCGGCGTCCTCCTCGCCGGCTACGCGGTCCTCGACGGCTTCGATCTCGGCATCGGGACGCTCTTTCCGTTCCTGGCCAGGACCGAGGACGAGAAGCGGACGCTCATCGGGGCCATCGGCCCGGTCTGGGACGGCAACGAGGTCTGGCTGCTGGCCGGCGGCGGGGCCCTCTTCGCCGCCTTCCCCATGGCCTACGCCACGGTCTTCAGCGGCTTCTACCTGGCCCTGATGCTCGTGCTGTTCTCCCTCATCCTGAGGGCCGTCTCGCTCGAGTTCCGGGCGCACGACCCGAAACGGCAGGGACTGTGGGAGGCGGCCTTCGTCGGCGGCAGCGTCCTCCCGGCCCTGCTCTTCGGCGTCGCCCTGGGCAACGTCGTCGGCGGCGTGCCGCTCGACGCCCGGACGGAGTTCGCCGGGACGTTCTTCACCCTCCTCCGGCCCCTGCCCCTGACGTTCGGGATCCTCGGCTTCTGCGCGTTCTTGATGCACGGCGCCGCGTACGCCGCGCTCAAGAGCGAGGGGGCCCTGCTCGAGAGGGCCCGCAAAACGGCGCGGGTCCTGGCCATCGCCTTCGCGGCCGCTTTCGCTCTCTCGTTCGTCGCCGTTCTGTTCTATCTCCCCGCCGCGGTCAGGAGCGTCCCGGCCTGGGTCTTCTCGGCGCTCGTCTGGCTGTCGCTCGTCCTGTTCGCGGCCGCCGTGAAGAAGGGCCAGGACGGGCGGGCCTTCGTCTTCTCTTCGGCGGCCTTCCTGGGACTGTGGGGCATGATCGGCGCGATCCAGTACCCGAACCTCGTCCGGGCCACCGACCCGGCCCTGAGCCTGACCGTCGCCAACTCCTCGTCGAGCGCGCTGACGCTCAAGGTCATGCTCATCATCGCCCTCGTCGGCATGCCCGTCGTCGTCGGCTATACGATCTTCGCTTTCCGCGTCTTCAAGGGCAAGGTCCGTCCGGGCGCCGAAGGGTACTAGATTGCATCGCGGCCGGGATTGGAGTATCCTGACCGGGAGATACCGTCCTTTCAGGGAGGATCGCATGAAGAAGCTCACCGCGTTCGCCGGTCTCCTCCTCGTCGCCACGTTCGCCGCCGCCCAGACGGCCACGGTCCTCAGCGGACCCTTCGACGAGGCGCTGGCCAAGGCCAAGAAAGAGAACAAGCTCGTCCTCATCGACTTCTACTCGAGTGGCTGAGGGAGCTGCAAACTGCTGGTTCAGCAGTTCTACAACAATCCCAAATACGCCGATTTCCTCAACAAGAACGTCATCGTCTACCGGGCCACGCGCGGCGACAAGATCGGGGACACGATCTTCGAGCGGTACAAGATCAATGCGACGCCCACGGAGCTCTTCGTCGACAAGGACGGCAAGGAGGTCGACTGGATCATCGGCTACGGCCCGCCGGCCGACAAGTTCCTGGAAAAGGTCAAGAAGTCGCTGGCCGGCGTCGACACCTACGGCGATCTCAGCGCCCGCTACGCCAAGGACCCGGCGAACGTCGAGGTCGCTTACAAGCTGGCCGTGAAGAGCGGCGATCGCTATTCGGACGAGCTGACGGCGAAATCCCAGGAGCTCTACAAGAAGATCCTGACCATGGACCTCCAGGGCCGGACGGCCTCCTTTTACGACGAGGACCTCAAGGCCACCGTCACCTACGTCGAGGCCGCCGAGTTCGCCCTGGCCCAGAGGACGACGTTCTCGCGCGAAGCCCGATCCGGCGCCGCTCCAGACCTTCATCAAGAAATACCCGGAAAGCAAGTACGTCAAGAACGCCTACCAGTATCTCGGCTACTATTATGGCCAGCGGGCCACCAAGGAAGAGGCGACCGTGTTCTTCGAGGAGTGGACGGCCAAGTTCCCCGACGACAAGAACGCGCTTCAGTCGTACGTCCAGCGCATCATCAGGGACAAGGACCCCCTCGACAAGGGCATCGCCCTGGCCGAAAAGCTCAAGGAGACGGCCGGCTATCCCCAGAATCCCGACTACCAGGAATCGCTGGCGACCCTCTACGCGCTCAAGGGCGACCCGGCCAAGGCCGACGATGAGTACGGCAAGGATTTCGCCGACGACTATGTGACGACGGCGATCTTCGCCCTGACCGGCTACGCCAATTTCTGGCTCGATCAGGACCGGAACCTCGAGAGCGTCGAAGAGATGGCCGACATCGTCTCGGCCGCCGTCGCGGCGAAGAAGGATATCCCCGTCCTACTTCTTCGGCCAGACCGCCGGCATCTACGTCAAGCTCAAGAAGCCCGACAAGGCCCTGGCCGTCTACGGGCCCGAATACGTCAAGAAGAACTGGGACGACCAGGCGACGCTCGCGAACTACGCCATCTTCTGGAACCGCCAGGGGACGAACCTCGACAGCGCCCTCGAAGCGGCCCGGCGCTCCGTCGAGCTCACGTCCGACTACTTTCAACAACTTCACCCTGGGCCAGGTCCTGTTCAAGCTGAAGAAGTACGACGAGGCCCTCAAGGCCGCGGAGAAGGCCGTCGAGCTGGTCAAGCCGATGGCCGCCAAGTACGAAGGCTTCCCCACGCAGCAGTACGAAAACCTGGTCAAGCAGATCAAGGAGGCCATGGCGAAAGGCCCAGAGGTCAAGAAGTAACGCACCGTTGAAGAGGGACTGTCCCACCCGGGACAGTCCCTCTTTTTTTGTTCTGCTCCAATTTTCGGGGAGTTCCACTATCCGGCTAAGCTCGGGATATGCCGCGAGCTCCCCGGCCCCCCGGCGAGAATATCTGCTGAAAAGTGTTCTCTGAAGATATCTCTCAGAAGCCTGGCTCCGAGTCGCTCCGCCAGGCTTCTGATGGTCGCTTCGCAGACTCCGCTCCCTGCCGGTCCCCGGTTTGACATCCCCCGGGGGCTCCCCTATCATGCTTTCAGGCAGCCCGGGATGAAAATCACCGCCGTCTTCCTCCTCTTGCTCGGCACGATCCTGCCCTATTTCGCCTTCGGACAGGCGGCCCCCTCGCCCCAAAGCCTCGACGAACGGGTCCGCCAGTTCCTCGACGCCCAGAAGGACCAGTGGCGCGAGGAGAACATCACCGCGTCCGACGGCCGGTTCCTCTATGACCTCATCCTCAAGAAAGGCTACACCCGCGTCCTCGAGCTCGGGACCTCGACCGGACATTCGGGCATCTGGGAGGCCTGGGCTTTGAGCAAGACCGGGGGCTCCCTCATCACCGTCGAGATCGAGGAGTTCCGCCATCTGGCCGCGGTCCGAAACTTCAAAGCCTCGGGGCTCGACGGCCTCATCGACGCCCGCCTCGGCGACGCCCGGAAGCTCGTCGGGGAGCTCGACGGGCCGTTCGACTTCATCTTCCTCGACGCCGACAAGAACTGGACCCTGAACTACTTCCAGGCCCTCCTGCCCAAGCTCGCGACGGGCGGCTGTTTCGCCGTCCACGGCGTGACCAGCCTCGGCTACTTGAAAGGCATCCGCGATTTCCTGGAATACGTCCGCGGCCTCGGGTTCATGGAAACGACCGTCGAGAACGGCTCGGGCGGCGGCATCTCCCTGAGCTTCAAGAAAAGGGACCCGCTCGACCCGGCCCCCCGCCGTTCATCGGCGAGAGCTTCCGCCGATGAGCGCGGGCTTCCGCCGGCGGCTCCTCGGGGGCGAACGGCTCATCGGGACCCTTCTCAGCCTGCCCTCCCCGGAGCTGGCCGAGATCGCCGCGGACGCCGGCTTCGATTGGCTCTTCCTCGACATGGAGCACGGAGCGCTCGACGCGGGGGACGTCCTGCGGATGGTCCAGGCCGTCCGCGAGCCGTGCGCCTGCCTCGTGCGCGTCCCCGAAAGCCGGGAGATGTGGGTCAAGAAG
Source organism: Candidatus Aminicenantota bacterium (assembly GCA_963754085.1). Taxonomy (GTDB): domain Bacteria; phylum Acidobacteriota; class Aminicenantia; order Aminicenantales; family Saccharicenantaceae; genus RBG-16-66-30. The sequence continues at coordinate 386,507 of CAVWFA010000003.1, forward strand.
GCCCTGGACACGGGCGCCGCCGGCCTCATCGTCCCCCATATCAACAGCGCCGACGAGGCCGCCCGGGCCGTCCACTGGGCCAAGTATCCGCCCGAAGGCGGCCGCAGCGTTGGCTTCAGCCGGGCCAATCGCTACGGGGCCCGCTTCCAGGAGAACGTCGAGACGGCCAACGCCGAGACGGTCGTCGTGGCCCAGGTCGAGCACATCGACGGCGTCCGGGCCATCGACGGCATCCTCGGCGTCCCGGGCGTGGACGCCGTGTTCATCGGTCCGTACGACCTTTCGGCCAGCCTGGGCAAGCCCGGGCGGATCCAGGACCCGGACGTCCGCGAGGCCATCGAGGCGGTCGCCTCCGCCTGCGCCGGCCGGAAGGTCCCGGTCGGCATCTTCGCCGCGGCCCTTCCCGCCGCGGTCAAAGCGGTCGAGGACGGCTACACGCTGGTGTGCGCGGGCATCGACATCGGTCTCTACGCCCGGGCGGCAGCCGAGATGGCACGGGGGACTCCAAGCCAAGTAATCCTTGACAGCCCAAGGCTTATATACTAGATTTTGTGTGGATTACCATGGGCTGGCACAAGTCTTGGGGCTGTCCGCTCGTTCCTAACGGCTGGGCCCGTTCTCCGACGCCAGCGCCCTTCACCCGACTTCAGTATAAAATCCGATCCCGGGAGGCCGGACCCTAAATGGCCCGCGAGCAGATGGACAAGCCCAAGGCGGGGGCTCAGCCCGTCGTCCTCGTCGTCGACGACGACCTCCCCTACCTCGAAAAGCTCCAGCGGGCCCTCCGGGACATCTACACGGTCTACACGACGACCAGCGGCGTCGAAGCCATCCACCTGATCAAGTCCCTGCCCGAGGTCAACGTCCTCGTCGTCAACGAGGACCTGCCCCGGATGAAGGGCACCGAACTGCTGCGGTTCCTCAACGAGATCTTCAAGAACGCCGACGCCATCATCAAGATCCTGCTGACGGAGGTCGCCTCGAACGGGACGACCATCGATCTCGCCAGCTACGGCCGCATCGACTGCTGCCTGGCCAAGCCGTCCGACCCGGCCGCCATCCGCCGCAAGATCAGCTTCCTCATCGCCCAGCGCTCGCGCGAGAAGCGCTCCTCCATGCGCGTCACCCTGGACGGGTCCAAGGAGGTCCGGATCGAGACCGGCCTGCTCGGGGAGGCCAAGCTCGTCAACCTCAGCGAGAACGGCATGTTCCTCAAGACCCTCTCGACCTCCCCTGAGGGGTCCGACGTCCCCCTGAACATCTCCCTCCCCGACGGCCGGCGGTACAGGGTCAACGGCCGCGTCGTCCGGCAGGACGCCGACCAGGGCGGCGTCGCCGTCGAGTTCCTGTCCCTCGACGATGCCAGCCGCCTGTCGCTTCTCCAATTCATGTCGGACTACGTCGCCATCCGCGACCTCGACGAGCTCAAGCTGCGCTACCCGTTCCTGCGGACCGACGAGATGGTCCTGTTCGCCGATTCGGTCAAGATCGAATCCCTCATGCGCGAGGGCCTGGCCCGCAAGGTCGAGGTGGCCGCGGTCCCGGCCCGGTCGGGCAATCCCGAGATGCTGTCGTTCGCCGAGATCCGGCCGCCCGCGGTCTGCGTGCTCACCGGCGAGAAGCTCGACGTCAAGTTCAAGACCTCGGACCTGCTCTTCGTCTCCTACCAGATCGGCTATGCGACCTACAACTTCGAGACCATGATCTCGCGCATCTCCCCGGACGGCCGGAGCCTCGTCTGCCTCTACCCGCGGGTCATGTTCTATTCGGAGAAGCGGGCCGAGCACCGGATCGCGCCGGCCGGCGATCTGAAGGTCGAGATCCCGCTGCCGCCGCCGTTCGACCGCAGGATCCGGGGCCGGATCACCGACATCAGCCCGAACGGCATGAGCTTTGTCGCCAACGGGGAGGCCCCGGCTCTGCTCAAGGGGACGCCGCTCGAGTCGCTGTCCATCCTCGACGGCGAGAAGGTCCTCTGGCAGGAGACCGGGGAGGTCCGCCACGTGGCCCGGGCCGAGCGGGACGAGGGCCCGGGCTTCAAATACGGCGTCCAGTTCGGCATCAGCCGCATGAGCATCCAGTCGGTCCACGCCCCCGACCCCGATTTCGCCCGGCGCAGCGAGGAGACGGCCGAGAGCCGGGCCCTCCGCGGCCCGGCCCACGTGCCGTCCGAATTCGTCCGGTCGCCCCTCATGGCGCCCCACGTCATCCGGCTCGAGAACCGCCGCGGCGAGGAGATCGTCGGCCTGCTGAACACGGCCCTGCCCCTGGACGGCAAGGCCGTCCCCGTCGTCATCGTTCCGCCGGCCTTCGGCAAGACCAAAGAGACCCTCTTCGGACTGGCCCTCACCCTCTGCGAGAACTTCCGCCTCTTGGGCAGGTCCCTGGCCGTCGTCCGCTACGACGGGATCCGCAAGAAGGGCGAGAGCCACAACGATCTTGAGGCCGCCGACCCGCCCTACGAGATGCTCAACACGAATTTCAGCCAGGGCGCCGACGATATCGTCACCGTCCTCGATTGGCTCCAGACCAATCCGACGGTGCGGGCCTCCTCCATCATCCTCCTGACATTCTCGTTCTCGGCGCTCGAGGCCCGGATCGTCCTGCGCGACGAGGCCCAGAGGCGCCGGGTCGACTATTGGATCGCCTGCATGGGGACCCCCGAGTTCCGGGACCTCATGGTCCGGATCAACTGCGGCCTCGATTTCCTCGAAGCCTACCAGCTGGGGATCAAGCTCGGCGTCATGCCGGTCCTGGGCAACCTGGTCAACGTGGACACGTACGTCGCCGACGGCGTCGTCAATTCCGTGGCCACGCTGGAACAAGCCCGGGAGGACATGCGCCACCTCGACCTGCCGATCACCTGGATCTACGGGCAGTTCGACAACTGGGTCAAGTCGGAGTTCATCCGGGACGTCATGAGCGTCCAGGTCGACGCCCCGCGCGAGGTCATCTCCGTCCCCATCGGCCACAACGCCCGGACGTCCAAGGAGGGCCTCCGCCTCTTCGGCACGATCACGTCCCTGATCCACCGCTTCCTCCACAAGCAGCTCATCCAGCCGGTCATGCCCGGCCGCAAGGACATGGAGGTCGTGCGGCGGGCCGAAAAGGACCGTCTGCCGCCCCGCAAGCTCAAGAACCGGGTCAAGTACTGGCAACACTATCTCATCGGCGACGACAAGCTCATCGGCTTCGACGTCATGGCCCTTTCGGACGACTACCAGCAGCTCATGGCGGACCAGCTCAAGGCCTTGGAGCTCCAGCCCGGCGACCGTCTGCTCGATCTCGGCGGCGGGACCGGGAACTTCATCGAACACCTCCTGCTCGCCGGCGGCGGCCTGCCGTCCCAGATCACGATCGCCGACCTCATCCCCGAGGCCATGATGAAGGCCTCGCGGAAGCTGTGCTCCCGGTTCCCCGCGCTCCGCGAGCCCGGCCGGTTCGACTTCCTCGCCCTCGACCTCGAGATGAGCCGCTACCTGGCCATCCGCCGCTTCCTCGACGGCGAGGTCGGGGACTTCGAGGAGATGGCCGAGCGGGTCGAGAACCTGACCCTCGAGAGCGCCATCAAGATCCGGGAGGACTATTCCCCGCGGCTCCACCGGATCCTGCGCGGCGAGCGCATCACCCCGGCCCACGACGACTGGCTGAAGACCCGGTTCGACGTCCAGGAGTTCCGCATCATCACCGATTTCAACCAGGCCGCCCGGTACGTCCGGGGCCTCAGCCCCGGCCGGCCGGAGCTGCGGCGGCTGCTCATGCCCGGGACGCTCGAAGGCGCCTCCCACCTGCCGGTCAAAGCGGGCTGGTATAATAAGATCCTGATGAGCCTGGTCCTGTCCTACATCTTCAATCCGGCCGAGACGCTGCGGGAGGCCCGCCGGGTCATCATGCCCGGCGGCCTGCTCGTCCTCTCGAGCATGCGGCCCGACACGGACGCCTCCGGCCCGTTCACCCGCCTCCTCCAGAAGATCGAGGGGATGCCGGAGGCCGACCTGCCCCGGGAGCGCCCCAAGACCCTGCTGATCGAATCCCTGCGCAGCTTCCTCAACGACGCCCAGGAGCTCGTGGACCTGGAGGAGGCCGGGACCTTCGATTTCTTCGACCCGGAGACGCTCGAGGGGCTCCTGGAGGAGACGGGCTGGGAGATCCTCCGGAGCACGCCCTCCTACGGCGATCCGCCGCAGGGCTACGTCTTCACGGCCAAAGCGAGAGAGACCAATGGCAAAGCATGACCCGCAATTCGAAGACCGATTGAACCAGGAATACGACCTGAAGGGCCGGACCCGGATGGCCTGCTTTCTGAGCCTCGCCCTTTATGCGGTGTTCATCGGCCTCGACGCCGTCTACACCCCGCAGTACTTCATGACCTTCCTCTTCCTTCGCCTGGGCGTGATGGCCGCGGTCGGGGTCATCCTGTATCTGCTCACGAAAGCGGAGACGAGCCGGACGCTCATGAATCTCGCCCTGACCCTGGCCCTCATCGACGCGGCCGGCATCGCCATCATGATCTACATCCTGGGCGGCTTCCTGACCAGCTACTACCAGGGCCTGAACATCATCGTCATGGGCATGATCGTCCTCATCCCCCTGGCCTTCCGCTACACGCTCTACCTCTACGTCTCCGTCTGGTTCATGTATGCGGCGCCGAGCATCGCCAAGTACCTCCTGGGGCAAAAGGCCACGGTCGTGGACGGCGTGCCCATCGCGACCTGGCGGTTCGTCATCAACAACCTGACCTTCCTGACCTCCATCATCGTCGTCGGGGCCATCGGCTCCTCCTATATGGAGAGCATCCGCCGCCGCGAGCTCCGCAGCCGGCTCCAGCTCGAAGGGATGACGGCCCAGCTCCAGGAATCCAACCTCAAGCTCAAGAGCCTCGACGAGCTCAAGACCCAGTTCTTCGCCAACGTCAACCACGAGCTCCGGACGCCGCTCACGCTCATGCTGGCCCCCCTCAAGGCCGTCCTGGAGGGCCGGATGGGCAAGCTGTCGCCGACGCTCAGGGACACCTGCGAGACCATGCAGCGCAACGGCTACAAGCTGCTCAAGCTCATCAACAACCTCCTCGACCTGAGCAAGCTCGAGGAGGGCAAGATGCGGCTCAAGGTCAAGGCGATCAACCTGATCGATTTCATCCCCCCGCTCCTGGCCTCGGTCAAGCCCCTGGCCGACCAGAGGCAGATCCGGCTCTATTACCAGCACCCGCCCCACCCCGTCGAGCTGACCCTGGATCCGGACCAGTTCGAGAAGGTCGTCTTCAACCTCCTGTCCAACGCCCTGAAGTTCACCAACAAGGGCGGCAAGATCACGGTCTACGTCGAGGAGCGGGACCACACGGCCATCATGACCGTCGAGGATACGGGCATCGGCATCCCGGCCAACATGCTCGAATCCATCTTCGACCGCTTCTCGCAGGTCGACGGGTCCAAGTCGAGGGCCCAGGAAGGGACGGGCATCGGGCTGGCCCTGGCCCGGGAGATCGTCGACGTCCATAAGGGCCGGATCCACGCCGAGAGCGAGCTCGGCCGGGGCTCCCGGTTCATCGTCGAGCTGCACAAGGGCGAAGAGCACTTCGACGAGGCCGTCCTCGACCGCCGCTCCGAGGACCTGCCCATCGGGCTGCGGCGCCGCCTGACCGACACCGAGGAGCCCCGGGTCCAGGACATCGTCACCGATTACCGCCGGCTCCAGCTCGTCGACCTGGAGAAGGTGGACCTCGAGGGCGGCCGGGTGGAAGAGGCCAAGGTCCACGACGCCTTGATCCTCTGCATCGACGACAATCCCGAGGTCCTCAAGCTCATGAAGATGCTCCTCTCCGACGAGTTCGACCTGGAGCTCGTCACTTCGGCCGAGCAGGGCCTCAAGTTCGTCCGGGCGAAGAATCCCGACCTGGTCCTCTGCGACGTCATGATGCCGGGCATGGACGGCCACGCCTTCTCCCGGACGGTCAAGGCCGACGAGGCGCTGAAGCACATCCCCATCATCCTGGTCACCGCCCGGACCGGGGCCGAGATGATCAACGAAGGGCTCCAGGCCGGCGCGGACGACTACATCTCCAAGCCCTTCGATTCGACCGAGCTCAAGGCCCGCATCCGCTCCCAGCTCCGGCTGCGCCAGATGGAGTCGGAGATGGCCCTGATGAACAGGAACCTCCGGGTCCGGACCTCCGACCTCGTCGAGCAGCAGCGGTCGCTGTTCCTGTCGACGGTCAAGTCGCTGGCCTCGGCCATCGACGCCAAGGACGAGTACACGCGCCACCACTCCACCCGGGTGACGGATTTCTCGCTCAAGCTCGCGGCCAAGATGGGCTTCAGCGAGAAGGAGCTCGGCGACCTCGAGTTGGCCGCGCTTCTGCACGACGTCGGCAAGATCGCCGTCCCCGAGCTCATCCTCAACAAGCCGGGCAAGCTCACCGACGAGGAGTTCAAGCTCATCAAGGAGCACCCCGCCCGCGGCGAGTCCATCCTCAGCCCGGTCGTCGAGCTCAAGGAGATCGGCCGGGTCGTCCGGTCCCACCACGAGCGCTACGACGGGACGGGCTACCCCGACCGGCTCAAGGGTCAGGAGATCCCCCTCGGGGCCCGGATCATGACCATCGCCGACACCTACGATTCCATCACCTCGGAGCGTCCCTACCGGAAGGCCGCCTCCCACCGCTACGCCGTGAAGGAGATCATCAGCTGCTCCGGGACCCAGTTCGATCCCGAGGTGGTCGGGCATTTCCTGGAGATCGCCGGCGCGTTCGTCCAGGGCGCGGACCCGGATAAGGAGCCGCCGGCGAACGAAGCCTGAGCGCCCCGTCCCGGGCGCCGGCGCCGCCGAAAGGATGAGCATGCAGATCGGTTATTACGCCCTCGGCCTTTTCGCCGGGCCCCTCATCGCCGGGGCGGTCGCGGCCATCGCCTGGAAGCGCGCGATCACGCCGGTCGGGCGGCTTCTGGCCGTCCTCATGGGGTCCGTTTTCGTCTGGTCCCTGGCCGCCGCGTTCGAGGCGGTCGAGCCGGAGCGCGCGGCCAAGGTCCTGTTGTCGAAGTTCGAATACGTGGGCATCGCCATGGTGCCCGTACTGATGTTCCTGTTCGCCTTCCAGTTCCTGCGTTCCGGCCGGATGCTGCACCGGGACCTGCGGGCGCTGCTGTGGGTCGTCCCCGCGATCACCATCGCCCTGGCCTTCACCAACGAGTGGCACGGGCTCATCTGGACGGATTTCAAGCCGGCGGCCGGGGCGGGGGAACATCTCCTGCTCTATTCCCACGGCACCTGGTTCTGGATCCACGCCGCCTACTCCTACGCCCTGCTCTCGGCCACGACCGTGTTCCTGGTCCTGGCCTGCTTCCGGTTCAAAGGCATCTACCGCCGGCAGGCCGCCACCCTGATGCTGGCCTTCCCCCTGCCGTTAATCGCTAACGCCGTCTACCTGGCCGGGTTGGCGGGCGCCGATAAAGGCTATGATTTCACGCCGATCGGCTTCGCCTTCTCCGGGCTCTTCCTGCTCTGGGCGATCTTCCGGCTCCAGCTCGTCGACCTCATCCCGGTGGCCCGCGAGCGCGTCATCGAGAGCATGGGCGAGTCGCTGCTCATCCTCGACCCGGCCGGGCGCCTGGCGGCCTCGAACCCGGCCGCCCGCAAGCTCATGGCCGAGGTCGGCGGCCCGGCCGAGATCGTCGCCGAAACGAAGCTGCTGGGGCGGTCGGCGTCGGAGCTCTTCCCCGGCTGGCCCGACCTGGCCGAGGCCCTCGGCGCCCCGACGGCCTCGATGCGCGAGTTCCCGCTGGTCAAGGACGACCAGCCCCACTATTTCGACCTGCGTCTCTCTCCGCTTCTCGGACAGGGCGACCTGGTCACCGGCTGGGTGGCCGTCCTCTACGACATCACCCGCCTCAAGAATGCGGAGACCGCGGCCATCGAGGCCCGCAAGATCGCCGAAACGCTCCGGGAGGCCGGCCTGACCCTGAGCTCGAAGCTGGACTTCAAGCAGATCTCCGCCCTCATCCTCGAGCTGCTGAAGCGGGTCATCCCCTACGACATCGGCGCCTTCCTGACCGTCGAGGAGGCGGATCTGCGGCTGGCCGCCATCAAGAGGCCGGCCGACGTCCGGAACCTCATCGGGGAGACCTATCCGGTGGCCGGCTCGCGGCTGTGCAACATGGCCGTGCAGATGAAGCGGCCTCTGATCAGCCCCATCAAGAGCCCGGAGGACATCCTGCTGCCGCTCCGGCCCGACCAGGAGGTGCGGTCCTTCCTGGGCGTCCCCATCGTGTTCCGCGATCGGGTGACGGGCCTCATCGCCCTCTACAACTTCGGCCTGCGGGACTTCACCGAGGCCGACGCCCAGGTGGCCGAGCTCTTCGCCAGCCAGGTCGCCATCGCCATGGACAATTCCCGCCGCGTCGAGGAGTACGAGCTGCAGGCCGTGACCGACGGGCTGACCGGGCTCTACAATCGGCGGGCCTTCATGCCCCTGGGCGAGAAGGAGGTCGGACGCGCCCGCCGTTACCGGAGGCCGCTGTCCCTCATTCTCTTCGACATCGACCATTTCAAGCGCGTCAACGACTCCCACGGCCACCTGATCGGCGACCACGTCCTGGAGGTCCTGACCAGGCTCGTCGGCAAGACGACGCGGGCGACCGACATCGTCTGCCGCTACGGCGGCGAGGAGTTCATCGTCCTGATGCCCGAGGCCAGCCGGGAGGAGGGCCTGGCCATGGCCGAGCGGCTGCGCCAGGAGATCTCCCGGATGACCGTCGTCACGGCCGGCGGCACGCTCTCCCTGACGGTCAGCCTGGGCGTCGCCGCGCTCCGGCCCGAGGAGGACGACAACCTCGAGAGCCTCATCGCCCGGGCCGACCGGGCCATGTACCAGGCCAAGGCCGCCGGCCGGGACACCGTCCGCGGCTGACCCCGTCCCTCTGACGAACCCTTGTCCCGCCGGACGGGGCCTGTGCTATAATAAGCCCCTTTTTGGAGGTACCCATGGCCCACATCCGGCCTTTCCGGGGCGTCCGGCCCCGCAAGGAGATCGCTTCTCTCGTCGCCGCTCCGCCCTACGATGTCCTGACCTCGGAGGAAGCCCGGGAGCTGGCGGCCGGCAATCCCTTCTCGTTCCTGCACATCGGCAAGCCGGAGATCGACCTGCCGCCGGGGACCGATCTCTACAGCGACGCTGTCTACGCCAAGGGCAAGGAGAACTTCGAGCGTTTCCTCCGCGAGGGGACGATCGTCCGGGACAAGACCCCCGATTTCTACATCTACAAGCAGATCTGGGGCGAGCACGTCCAGATCGGGCTCGTCGCCGCGGCGTCCTGCCAGGATTATCTCGACGACATCATCAGGAAGCACGAGCTGACCCGGGTGGACAAGGAGAACGACCGGATGCGCCACATCGAGACCCTCGGCGCCCAGACCGGCCCCGTCTTCCTGACCTACCGGCGGAGCGACGCCGTCGACGCCCTCGTCGCCGAGGGCATGGCCCTCGGGCCCGAGGTCGATATCACGACCTACGACGGCGTCCGGCACATCTTCTTCGTCGTCGACGACCCCGGGCTCGTCGACCGGCTCCAGGCCGCGTTCGCCGCCCTGCCCTTCCTCTATGTCGCCGACGGCCATCATCGCTCCGCGGCCGCGACCCGGATCAAGGTCAAGCGGGACCGCGAGCGCCCGGGCCGGACCGGCCGCGAGGAGGACAACTTCTTCCTGGCCGTCATCTTCCCCCACAGCCAGATGAAGATACTGCCCTACAACCGTGTCGTCCGCGACCTCAACGGCCTCGACCCGGCCGGCTTTCTGGCCAAGCTCGCGGAAAAGTTCGTGGTCACCCCCGATGCCGCCAAGGCCCCGGTCAAGAGCCGGGAGTACGCCATGTTCCTCGGCGGGCGCTGGTACGGCCTCGCGGCCAAACCCGGCACCTTCGATCCGGGCGATCCCATCGGCTCGCTCGACGTTTCGATCCTGCAGACGAATCTCCTGGCCCCGGTCCTGGGGATCGCCGACCCGCGGACGGACAAGCGGATCGACTTCGTCGGCGGCATCCGGGGGCCGGCCGGGCTCGAGAAGAAGGTCCTCTCGGGCGGGTTCGCCGTCGCCTTCTCCCTCTCGCCGACGACCGTCGAGCAGCTCTTCTCCGTGGCCGACGCCGGCCGGATCATGCCGCCGAAATCGACCTGGTTCGAGCCCAAGCTCAAGGACGGCCTGGTCGTCCACATGATCGACGAATGAGCCCCGCCATCCCCCCGGCCCTCGTCGCCCTCATCCGGGAAGAGGCCGGGGCCTTCTTTCGCAGCGCCCGGGGCAGCCACGACTGGGACCACACGGAGCGCGTCTACAGGCTCTGCCTGAGGATCGGCCGCCAGGAGAAGGCCGACCTGGGCGTGCTCAAGCTCGCCGCCCTGCTCCACGATATCGGCCGCGAGGAAGAGGATCGCACGCACGGCCGGATCTGCCACGGACGGAGCGGGGCGGCGCTGGCCAAAGCCATCCTGGAGGGCCACGGCTGCGATCCCGCCACGGTCCGGTCGGTCGTCCACTGCATTAGCACCCATCGCTTCCGCCGGGGGGCGGAGCCGGCGACGCTCGAGGCCCGCGTCCTCTTCGACGCCGACAAGCTCGACTCGATCGGCGCCGTGGGCGTCGGCCGGGCCTTCCTCTTCGCCGGCGAGGTCGGGGCCCGGCTCCACGACAAGACGGTCGACGTCCGGAAGACGAAGCCCTACACGCGTGAGGACACGGCCTACCGGGAGTACCTGGTCAAGCTCCGCCGCGTCAGGGACCGCATGACCACGCGGGAAGGCCGGCGCATCGCGGCCGACCGGCACCGCTACATGGCCGCGTTCTTCGCCCGGCTGAACAAGGAGACGGACGGGGTTCTTTAATATGCCGTGGCACCAAGTCTACGATCCTCTCGGAAGCGTCCTGCTGTCGACGCTGGCCGCGGCTTTGCCCATCGTTTTGCTCCTCGGCGGACTGGCCGTCCTGAGGCTCCGGGCCCATGTGGCGGCGCTCCTCGGACTGGCCGCCGCCCTGGCCGCAGCCGTCATCGCTTTCGGCATGCCCGCCGGGTTGGCCGGCCGGACGGCCCTCCTCGGAACGGCCTACGGCCTCTTCCCCATCGGCTGGATCATCGTCAACGTCATCTTCCTCTACGACCTGACCTGCGAGAAGGGCGCCTTCAAGATCATGCAGGACAGCTTGACCGGCGTCACCGCCGACCGGCGCCTCCAGCTCCTGCTCATCGCCTTCTCGTTCGGCGCGTTCTTCGAGGGCGCGGCCGGGTTCGGGACGCCCGTGGCCGTGACCGCGGCCATCCTCATCGGCCTCGGCTTCGCGCCGCTGGCCGCGTCCGGGCTCTCGCTCATCGCCAACACGGCCCCCGTGGCCTTCGGGGCGCTGGGGACGCCCATCGTCGCCCTGGCCGGCGTCACCGGCCTCGATATCCGGCAGCTGAGCGCGATGGTCGGCCGGCAGCTGCCGTTCTTTTCCCTGATCATCCCCTTCTGGCTCGTCTGGGCTTTCTGCGGCTTCAAGAGGACGGCGGAGGTTTGGCCGGCGCTCGCCGTGGCCGGCGTCTCGTTCGCGGTGCCGCAGTTCCTCATCTCGAATTTCCACGGGCCGTGGCTGGCCGGCGTCGGGGCGGCGGTCGTCTCCATGGCCGCGCTGGTGCTTTTCCTCCTGAAATGGAGGCCCAAGACGATCCTGGCAAGCGAGGGGTCGACCGGCGAGGCGGCGGCTCCCAAAGCGTTGCCCCGTCACAGGGCCGGGGATCTTCTGCGCGCCTGGCTGCCTTGGATCGTGCTCAGCGTCTTCGTCTTTCTCTGGGGAATCCCGCAGGTCAAGGCCTTCCTCGACGGCCTGTCCGTCGTCCGGTTCCCGGTCCCGGGCCTGGACGGGCTCGTCTACCGCGTCCCCCCCGTCGTGGCCAAAGAGACGGCGGAATCGGCTGTCTTCACCTTCAACTGGCTGACCTTCACCGGGACGGGCATCTTCGCCGCGGCGATCGTCTCGGGCCTGCTGATGGGCTTCTCGCCGCGACGGCTGGCCCGGGCCTACGGCCGGACGCTCAAGCGGGTCCGGTTTTCGCTCCTGACCGTGGCCGCGATGCTGTCGCTCGGCTACGTCACGCGGTATGCGGGCCTCGACGCGACGCTTGGCCTGGCCTTCGCCCGCACCGGGGTCCTCTATCCCTTCTTCGGGACCATGCTCGGGTGGCTGGGCGTCGCCCTGACCGGCTCGGACACGTCCTCGAACGTCCTCTTCGGGAGCCTTCAGAAGATCTCGGCCGGGCAGCTCGGCCTGAGCCCGGTGCTCATGGCCTCGGCCAACAGCTCTGGCGGCGTCATGGGCAAGATGATCGACGCCCAGTCGATCGTCGTCGCCTCGACGGCCACCCGCTGGTACGGCCACGAGGGCGAGATCCTCCGCTACGTTTTTCTCCACAGCCTGGTCCTGGCGGCCCTCATGGGCCTCTTCGTCCTCCTCCAGGCCTACGTGTTCCCGTTCACCAAACTTGTGGTCAAGTAGACTGACCTTATCTCTCTCCTAGTTTTGTTTCGCGCCGAATATTGTCGGGCTATTGAAAAGAGCGCGGCGAAAGGATCGAAAGCACGGGGCGGTGCTGTGACCGCCCAGAGGCCCCCGTGAGGGAGGGGGGACCGGCGCGAAGCGGAGTCTCCGGAGCGGAGCTCCAGGTGCGCAGCGGAGCGGCTCGGAGCTGCGCATCTGGGAAATTTCTTGAGAAAGCGATCCCTAAGATATTTATCAGAATCCCGGCTTCGTGTGCTCAGCCGCGATTCTGAGGTCCGCTCCCAAGAGTTCGCTCCCCGTAGGCGGGGGCAAGGGGCGGCCCAGCGCCGCCCGAAACGTGTTTTCGCGACTTGCGCCGCGACCTTATTGTTACCCGACGATCTTTTTGACGCCCTTGTACTTGGCTTCGACGCGCTCGCAGGGCAGGTACTCGTTCTCCATGGCCCGGTAGTCCTTGAGGCCGACGAAGTCGGTGTATTCCTCGAAGGACGAGACCCACTGCGTCTGGCCGGGCAGGGTGCCGGTCGGAGAGGCCTTGAGCGCCTTGAAGAAGTTGGTCAGCGCCTTGTGGACGACCATGATGGAGGCGACGGGGATGGAGACGCGGCCGACGCCCATCTTCTTCAGCTCGGGGATGGGGATGAGCTCGGTCTTCATGCCGGTGATGGCGTCCATCAGGTTGACCGACAGGGGGCCCTTGATCGACTTGACCGCCTTCTCGATGTCGGCCCGGCTCTTGATGCCGTCGATGAAGGCCAGGTCGGCGCCGGCTTCGAGGTAGATGTTGCAGCGCTTGATGGCCTCGGCCAGGCCCATCCCGGCGAAGACGTCGGTCCGGGCGTTGATGATGAAGTCCTTGTCGAGCCTGTCCCGGACGGCGGCGCAGGCCCGGATCTTCCCGGCCATCTCTTCGGCCGAGATGACTTCCTTGCCGGCCATGTGGCCGCAGCGCTTGGGGAAGACCTGGTCCTCGATGTTCATGCCGGCGACGCCCATGGCGACGAGGCGCTCGGTGACCCAGGCCGCGTTGACGGCGTTGCCGCCGCCGGTGTCGATGTCGGCCATGACCGGGATGGAGACGGCCTGGGCGATGTTCCAGGTCAGGTCGAGGACGTCCTTCATCCGGACGAGGCCCACGTCGGGCTTGGCGAGGAAGGCTCCGGCCAGTCCGTAGCCCGAGACCTGGATGGCCTCGAACCCGGCCTTCTCGATGACCTTGGCCGAAAGGGCGTCGTGGCAGCCGGGCACGGCGACGGCCCGGCGCTCCATGATCGCTTTCCGCAGGACTTTGGTTCTTTTCATGTTCATTGGCTCCTTGTGATGGCAAAACGGGTCCCTATTCTACCGCATCCCGGCCCCGCCGGAAAGGGGGGCCGGCCTTCGGCGCGTGTCCTTGACAATTTCTCCCCGTTCGCGGAGACTTGGCCATATTTCCGCCCCGCTCGGAGGACGCCATGAGCAAGATCGCCGGTCTCTCCATCGAACCGTTCCGCGGCGACTACGAGGGCCTCGAGCGCATGGCCCACGCCTCCTGGCGCGACGAGTACGGCCAGGCCTCCTTCCCCAATTTCTACCGGCCGGCCTTTCTGCGCTACCTTTTCGACCGCATCCCCGCCGACCGGCGCGACCTCCTGCTCGGGGCCTATAAGGGCGACGAGATCGTCGCCTTCCTGGCCAATCTGCCCGAGAAGTTCCATTTCGAAGGGACGATCCGGAGCGGCGTCTACAGCTGCCTCCTCGTCGTCCGGAAGGAATATCTCCGGAAGGGCCTGGCCCTCGAGATCATCCGGGCGGCCGTGGACCTCAACAAGAAGTACGGCTTCGATTTCTCGCTCCTGACCCTCGAGACGGGGCACCGGTCGACGCTGATGATGAACAAGTTCATCGCCGAGGGCCAGCGCATCGAGCGGATCCGCAAGTCCGGGGTCATGGCCCGCGTCCTCGACCTCGACCGCGTCGACGGCGCCGAAGGGCTGAAGGGCTACGAAAAGGCGGCCATCCGCCTGCTCGGCGTCCACAAGCCGCCCAAGGCCGCTCCGGGCGTCGATCTGCGGGACTACCGGCCCGCCGACCTCGACGCCTGCCACGCCCTCCTCGACCGCTACAAGGACACGGTCCGGCTGGCCCTGGCCTGGGACAAGAAGGACCTGGCCGTCGAGCTCGACACGCCCGAGCGTCGCCCGGACCCTCGTCTGGGAAAAGGACGGCCGCGTCCAGGCTCTCGTCAACTTCGTCCGGCACGACCAGATGGGCCGGCAGACGGTGCCTTACGCCTGGATCAACCATGTCGCCTTCCCCGATCTCTCGCCGGCCGAGCGGACGGCGTTTCTGCGGGCCTATCTCACCCGCATCAAGGCGGACGGCTTCGCGGCCACGATCGACTTCACCAAGCGCGGCTGGCCGGCCGGGCCTTTCTACCGGGCCCGCTTCATCCCCTTCCCCCGGGCCGTCAATCTCGTCTCCTGGACGTTCAACCCGGAGATCTCGCTCGCCGGCATCCCCATCGTCTATGAGATCCAGGTCTGATTCCGGGATGGGGACATGTACCTGAGGTACGTGTCCCCGGCCCGCAGCCTGGCGTCCGCTCGTTGACAGTCCGTTTTATTGCTGATAAAAATGGAAGCCGAGGCCTAATATGATTTCAGCCGCGGAACGCTGGGTCGCCGACCAGGAACGACTGGCCAAGCCGGCCCGCGTCTACTGGTGCGACGGCTCCGACGGCGAGGCCTGGCGCCTGCTCGAGATCGGCCTGAACGAGGAGCGCCTCAACGGGCCGGTCTTCCAGCCGCTCAACCACAAGACCTGGCCGACGGCCTACCTCCACCGTTCCGCCACGAACGACGTCGCCCGGGTCGAGCAGCTGACCTTCGTCTGCCATCCGACCAAGGAGGCGGCCGGGCCGAACAACAACTGGATGGACGTGGGCAAGGCCAAGAAGCTCATGGCGTCGCTCTCGGACGGCTGCATGGCCGGCCGGACCATGTACGTCATTCCCTACATGATGGGCCACCCCGACTCGCCCTACGCCAAGGCCTGCATGATGATGACGGACTCGAGCTACGTCGCCGTCAGCATGCGCATCATGACCCGCATCGGCTCGGCCATCCTGGAGAAGCTTCGCAACCGCGAGGACTTCGTCAAGGGCTTCCACTCGATCGGCACGCTCGACCCCGACCGCCGCTACATCATGCACTTCCCCGAGGAGGGCCTGGTCTGGAGCGTCGGCTCGGGCTACGGCGGCAACGCCCTGCTCGGCAAGAAGTGCGTCGCCCTCCGGATCGGCTCGTTCCTCGGCTACAAGCAGGGCTGGCTGGCCGAGCACATGGTCATCATGGGCATCGAGGACCACCGCGGCAAGACGACCTACGTCACGGCCGCGCTGCCGAGCGCCTGCGGCAAGACCAACCTGGCCATGATGGAGTCGGCCCTGCCCGGCTACCGGGTCTGGACGCTCGGCGACGACATCGCCTGGCTCAACATCGGCCCCGACGGGCGCCTCTGGGCCATCAATCCCGAGGCCGGGTATTTCGGAGTGGCGCCGGGGACGTCCATGAAGACGAACCCCAACATGATGAAGACCATCCAGCGGGGCGCCTTCAACCCGACCCTGTTCACCAACGTCGCCCTCGACACCGACCGCAACGAACCTTGGTGGGAGGGCCTCGACGGCCCCGTCCCCGAACATCTCCTGGACTGGCAGGGGAAGCCCTGGACGCCGGCGCTGGGGACCAAGGCGGCTCACCCCAACTCCCGGTTCACGGCCCAGATCGTCAACTCGCCCATGCTGGACAAGCAGGCCGAAAACCCGCAGGGGGTGCCCATCTCGGCCATCATCTTCGGCGGCCGCCGCACCCAGCTCATCCCGCTCGTCATCGAGAGCTTCAATTGGGCCCACGGCGTCTTCATGGGCGCGCGGATGGGCTCGGAGACGACCGCCGCGGCCACCGGACAGGTCGGCGTCGTGCGGCGCGACCCGATGGCCATGCTCCCCTTCTGCGGCTACAACATGGCCGACTACTGGCGCCACTACCTCAACATGGGCAACCGCATGACGCGGCCGCCCAAGATCTTCGGGGTCAACTGGTTCCGGACCGACGATCGGGGCAAGTTCATCTGGCCGGGCTTCGGCGACAACATGCGCGTCCTCAAGTGGGTCATCGACCGGGTGACTGGCGCCGTGCCGGCCCGCGAGACCCCGGCCGGCCTGGTGCCGCGGGTCGAGGACTTCGACATGACCGGGCTCGACATGCCCAAGGACCGCCTCGAGACGCTGTTCGAGGTCCGGATCAAGGACTGGAAGTCCGAGGTCGACGGGATCCGGGACTTCCTCAAGCCCTACAAGGGCCGCCTGCCAGCCGAGATCCGCGAGCAGTACGAAAAGCTCGAGCGCCAGGTCCGCTGATCTCTCTCATTGTCCTCGCTTCGCTCAATTGTCCTTTTATCAGGACAGAATTCAACCTTCGGTCCCCTCTTATCAGGCAGGGACTTTGGCATAATCCTTGCAGCACATTATTAAAGAGGGATTAATGTTATCTTTCGCAAATGTGGGGTCTAAGATGAAAAAGCTATGGCTGGCGGGAGCATTGTTCTCTCTGGTCGCAGCAGGTTGCCAGACTTCCGGGGGACCTGCCGAAGCCGAAGGTCCGTTCACCGTCACTGTCTTGACGACCTCCGGTGTTCGGCTCGAGGGCGCCGTGATCGAAGGCGGCATCGATTGGGACTCTTTCGAGATCGCGACGAATTCTGAAGGCCTCGCCTCCCTGCCCGACCATGCCCGAGGGGTCAAAGCGATCATCCACCTCGACAACTATTTTCCTTTGCCCGTGACCTTGGAAGAGCCGTTCCGGTACACCCTGACGCCAACGCCCAAGACGTTGAGGGTCCTCGGGAACGTCGAGGGATCGCTCGTGCGCGTCACTCCCGGCCGGCTGGCCACCGTGGATTATTATGGGACCTATCACCTATATGCGGTCGACGACAGCGGATCGGCCGAGATCGCATCGGCGAACGTCCCGCGGACTGTCAAACAGACCCAGCTCATCGGCGACACTCTCTGGCTCTCCACCCACGAGGATGGCATCTTCGCCTATTCCCTGGCCGATCCGGAACATCCCTTGGAACAGCTGCATCTGGACATTCCCGGCTACACCCCGCTCTTCGCTCTGCGCGATAATATGATCGTCGTCGGGGGCTATGCCGAGGTTTCGGCGCTCGGCGTCTACCGGTTCGAAGCGGACGGGAGCTTCGTGGAGGTCTCGCGCTTTGGCGATTACTACGTCTCGTCGATCGCCTTCGTCGAGGGATATCTTGTCGTCACCGGCTATCGCAACGCCAATCCCCGCGTCTACTCTCTGGCCGACCCCTCAAACCCCGTGCTCGTGTCAGGGGGCGCCGATCCCGGATACTGGAGCGGCTTTCTGTACGGACATCAATACATACAGATCCCCGAGTGGGACCAGATCACGGAAAGCTCCGCATTCGGCTGGCTGGACCTCGCGGATCCCTTGGTTCCCCGCAGGGCCGGCACGGTCGCGGCCGATTCGAGGTTGATCGGCATCGTCGACGACGCCACGGCCATCGGCTACTACTACACGATGGGCAACGCCCTGTCCGTTCTGAAGGGCAGCCTGGCCGCGGGTTTCCGTACGGTAGCGCTTATTTCCGAGGATCCCCATTACGATCTCAACGAGTTCGGGGGATGCGCGTCACCCTACTACGTGATCAGCCACCGCCTCTGGCTCCTTGAAGACAGGATCATTCCGGGTCCTTCGAAATAAACGCTTCGGGGTCTTTCCCAGTATTCTCAATATGAGAGGATCGCCCCGGCCGTGCGCCAAGGCCGTCCTGGCGTTTTTCGGGTCTCTCTTCCTGATCGCTTTGCTGGCCGTCCCGGTGACGACGAGGACGGCCCAGGTCCGCCAGGACAAGAGCTCCAACCTGGTCTTCCGGACGACCTATCCACGGAAGGCGACCATGTTCCTCCCCTCCTATCTGGCGGCGAGGAGCCGCTCTAAAGACGCGGCGGCGGTGAAGGTCCGGGCCGCCCCATGGATCGGGACGATGGCCATCATCGCTTTCCTGGGGGTCTTTGACTACGTCGTGTTCTGCCGTTTGTGGAAGCGGAGGCGTCGCGTCCCAGACGAAGCCTGACCTCAGATCGCGCCTTCGTGCGCTATCGGCATCTCCGTGGGTCGGCCTTCCTTCCCGCCGAAGAACTCCGGTCCGCGGGGAGCGTAAAAGGCGAAAACGGCGAGCGTCAGCACCCCGGTCAAGACGAAGGGGAACCAGATGCCGATGATGTCCGAGAGGACGCCGGCGACGAGCGAGACGAGCGCCCCCGAGAGCAGCTGGATGTTGCTGACCCAGCTGAAGGCCATGGTCTGGCCCGAGGCGGGCACGGTCGATCCGACGAACGTGTGGAGCGAAGGATAGGTCATGAGAAGGAAGCCGCCGAAAAGAAGGAGCCCGGCGACAGCCAGGCCCTTGGTCGTGGCGAAGCCGAGCAGGAAGAGGGCCGCGGCGGCGCCGCCCAGGCTGGCCATGAAGACGGTCTTGCGGCCGAACCGGCGGCTCCAGATGCCGTAGCCGTATCCGGTGACGGTCCCCAATCCGATCCACAAGGCCAGGAACAGGCCCGTTTGGCCCATGGGGATGCCGTGCTTGTTGTGGAGAAGCGAGGGGGCATAATAAACGGCCACCGACCAACCGGCCCCGCCGAAAAGGAACCCGGGGACGAAACGCCGGATGGCGCGGAGCGACCGCCACCAGTCGGCCAGTTTGAGGGACGGGCGCTCCTCGCTCCGTGACGAGACGCCGCGCAGGGCCCAGCTGCCGAGGCCGGCCAGAACGAGCCCGAAGACAGCCCAGACATAGAGCGGGGTCTTCCAGCCCCAGCCTTGGGCCAGGAAGCCGACCGTGAGGTAGGCCAGGCCGACGCCGAGGTTGCCCGAGCCGCTCTGGATGCCCATGGCGTCGTCGAGCTCCCGGCCCGACCCGGCCCGCGACTTGGAGATCCAGGCGATGACGATGGGATGGTAGAAGCTGGAGAAGATGCGCAGGACCAGGAAGAACAGCAGCAGCGTCCCGAAGGACCGGGCCAAGGGGATGACGGCCAGGGTGGCGCACAGGCCGAGGCCGCTGAGGACCATGAGCGTCCGGTACTCGCTCCGGTAGGAAATGCGGACGACCAGGAACTGGACGACGAACGAGGTCAGGAGGCCGAGGTTGGACAGGATCCCGATCTGGGCGTAGTTGGCGATGAGAACCCCCTGGGCGAGGAGGAGGGGGAAGACCATCGGCGTGACGACCGAGGCCGCGTCGTTCAGGGCGTGGAAGAGCGAGGCGGAAAGGAGGATCTGCTTCTTCATGGGCCCGGACGGACCGCTCTAGCGTTTCTCGAAGGACTCGACGATCGACTGGTAGACGAGGGCCTTGAGCTTGGCGTGGGCGTCGCTGCCGGCCGCCGGAAGGAGCTGGGTCATGAACACGGCCACGAGCTTCTCGGCCGGGTCGACCCAGTAGGTCGTGTGGTAGGCGCCGCCCCAGCCGAAGGCCCCGACCGAGCCGGGCTCGCCGTTGTGCCCGAGCTCCTTCGTCACCCAGAAGCCGAGGCCGAAGCCATTGCCGCCGCCGCGGTAGAGCGGCCCGCAGTGGTCGACCGTCATGAGCTGGACCGATTTCGGGCTGAGGATGTGGACGCCGCCCCACTCCCCGCCGCTCTGGAGCATGAGCAGGAACCGGGCGTAGTCCTCGGCGGTCGAGAGCAGGCCGGCCCCGCCGGCGTAGCACGTCCGCGGGCCCTTGACGTAGGCGGCGTCCTTGGGGTCGTCGACGAGGGCCGCCTTGCCGTCCGCGCCGATGCCGTAGACCGCGCTCAGGCGGCCGGCCTTCTCCTCGGGCAGGAAAAAGGAGGTGTCGGCCATCGCCAGCGGCTCGGTGATCCTCTTGCGGACGAAATCGGCCAGGCTCATCCCCGACACGACCTCGACGAGGTAGCCGAGGATGTCGGTGTTGTAGCCGTAGATGAACTCCTCGCCGGGCTGGGCGTCGAAGGGGAGCTTGGCCAGCCGCTTGATGACCTCGCCGACGGGCTCGGCCCGGTCGGCCAGGAACCAGCCCTGGATCCCGGCCTGCTTGTAGAGGTCCTTGGCCGGGCCGTCGCCGTAGGAGACGCCGGAGGTGTGGGTCAGGAGGTCGCGGACGGTGATCTGACGCTTGGCCGAGACGATCGTGTAGCCCGGTCCCGTCTTCCCTTTTTCCATCTTGACCGGGACGGCGACCGTCGTCGTCCTGAATTCGGGGATGTATTTCGAGACGGGATCGCCGAGCAGGAGCTTGCCCTCTTCGAACAGGATCATGACCGCGACGCTGGTCACGGCCTTGGTCTGCGAGGCGATGCGGAAGACGGCATCGGTCGGCATCGCGGCGCCCGTCCTCGGATCGAGCGTCCCGAAGGCCTGGAGGTAGGCCACCTTGCCGCTCCGGGCGACGAGCGTCACCGCCCCGCCGAGCCGGCCCTCGTCGACATACTTCTGCATGACCTCGCCGATCCGGGCCAGGCGCTCCGTCGACAGACCGACGATCTCCGGGCGGACCCGGGGCAGGTCGGCGGCGAGAAGCGGCAGGGCCAGTCCGAGCAGGACGGCTAATATCAAGAATCTATACGATTTCGTGCGGCTCATGCGGACCTCCCTCATTGGCGGCATTACTCTATCCACTAAAACGGTGACACACAACTAATACACAATTCCGCGTATCGCCACGGGCACATGTCCTCCGGCCCCGTATGCGCCGTTCGTTTAGTTCTTGATCTATGTCCCGAATATACGGCACGCCTTTGGCGGCCAGCAGCTTGTTGAGCTCCGGAATGTCCTTCTCGGCGATGTCCTTCATCTTGGCGAACAGCGGCTCGGCGAAGGCCTTGAGGTCGGCCAGCTGATCGATCATGGTCTGCGTCGGCGCGCCCATGCCGGCCGCGCCCCGGCCCGCGCCCGTGACCAGCTCGGCCGCTGTGCCGCCGCGGAAGGCGACGAAAAGCGGTTTCCGGTAGAAGCCCTGGTCCGGCGGGCTCACGGCGAACACGGCCTTGATGGCGTCGACCCTGTCTTTGACGGCCTTGACCCGGGCCGCGAGCTCGGCATCGCCCGGCTTCATTCCCGCGACCCGGCCGGCCACGTCATCGAGCTGCTTCGCCGTCGCGTCGAGCTGGGCGAGGAGCTCGCGTCCGCGGCGGGCCAGGTCCTGGGAGTCGCGGGCGAACGTTTGTCCGGCCAGCCGGTCCTCCGCCGTGAAGCCCTGGTCCGGGTCCTCGAGCACCTTGAACGGCGCCTCCATCTTCCGGCCGCCGACCTCGAGGACCGCCTTGTATTCGCCCGGCAGGGCGTAGGGAGCCAGGCCGGACATGGCCCGCCGGCCGCCGCCGCGCCCCTCCCCCGGCTCGGGGGATGCCGAGGCCGCGCCGCCGCGCAGGTTCCAGTAGACGCGGTTGAGGCCGGGCTCCTTGGTCATGAACGGCGTCGCGACCTCGCGGCCGGCCTGGTCCTGGATGGAGAGCTTGATCGACCCCGAGCCGAGGACCGATTTGTTGAGGTAGTAGCTCACGGCCGCGCCGAACGGCGCGTTCGGGCCGGCGAAGCCGGTGTCGCTGTAGTTGTCGACGGTGGTCTTGTACGAGAAGAGCACGGCGTCCCCGACGCCGAAGAGGATGGCGTCGGACTTGACGGCCTCGGCCGTCAGCCCCTCGAGCGGCCGGATGTCGTCGACGATCCAGACGCCCCGGCCGTGCGTGCCGATGACGAGATCGTGCTCGCGCGGGTGGATCTGGATGTCGCGGACGGCCACGGTCGGGAAGTCGCCCTTGTACGGGATCCACTTCCGCCCGCCGTCTCCGCTGATGAACAGCCCGAACTCGCTGCCGACGAAGAGGAGGTTCCGATTGGACGGGCTCTCGCGCACGGTGTGGAGGTAGCCGTATCCGGGCAGGTCGCCGCGGAGCGACACCCAGGTCTTGCCGAAGTCCTCGCTCTTGAAGATGTAGGGCTGATAGTCCGCGACCTGGTGGCGCGAAACGGTCAGATAGACCCCGCCTTCGACGAAGTGGGAGGCCTCGATCCGGGTCACCCAGTTGTCGCTCGCGGCGAAGCCCTTGATGGCCGCGGTCACGTTCTCCCAGGTCGTGCCGCCGTCGCGGGTGAGCTGGACCTGGCCGTCGTCCGTGCCGACCCAGAGGACGCCGGCCTTGAGCGGCGACTCGGCGATGCTCAGGATGGTGCAGTGGTTCTCCGCCCCGGTGTTGTCGACGGTCAGGCCGCCCGAGTCCTTGAGCTTGGCCGGGTCGTTGGTCGTCAGGTCCGGGCTGGCCTTGGTCCACGAAGAGCCCCGGTCGGTCGATCTGAACAGGAAGTTGCCGCCGAAGTAGAGGACGTTCCGGTCGTGGCGGGACAGGTAGATCGGCGAGTTCCAATTGAACCGGTAGGGCGGCTCGCCGAGCGGGGCCTCCGGGCGGACGCGCACGGATTCCCCGGTCTTGAGGTTGTGGCGCTCGATGCCGCCCATCTGGAGGTTGCGGAACATGATCCACCAGTCGACGGGATCGAACTGGGCGTAGTAGCCGTCGCCGCCGCCGGTCGGGACCCACTGCGAGTTGAAGATGCCGGCCCGCTCGCGGGTGTCGGAGGGGCCGAGCCAGTTGCCGTTGTCCTGGAGGCCGACGTCGAGCCAGTAGGGGTCGCGCATGTCGAGGCCGATGTTGTAGACCTCGGCCCAGGGCTGTGCGGCGACGCCGAGGGCCCGCTTGCCGCCGTCCCAGGAGATGTCGATGCCGCCGTCGTTGCCGTCGATGACGTGCTTGGGGTCATGGGGGTCGACCCAGACGGCGTGGTGGTCGGGGTGGGCCCCGGTGAAGACCTGGGTGAAGGTCTTGCCGGCGTCGCGGCTGACGTAGCACGAGCCCGAGTAGACGTAGACGACGAGCTCGTTGGTCGGATCGACCGTCAGGCGGCTGTAGTAGAAAGGCCGGAAGTTGACCTGGTCGTAGGTCGCCTTGTCGCAGGCCCGGCGCCAGCTGCGGCCCTTGTCCTCGGAGCGGAAAAGCCCGCCGGCGGCCGCCTCGACCAGGGCGTAGACGACGTTCGGATTGGAGCGGGCCACGCCGAGCCCGATGCGGCCGTAGGGGCCGGAGGGCAGGCCGTCCGCGGTCAGGGCCCAGGTCTCGCCGCCGTCGGTCGTGCGGTAGATGCCGCTGCCGGGCCCGCCGCTCCGGAAATAGTACGGCCAGCGGCGGTGCTCCCACAGGCCGGCATAGAGGATCTTCGAGTTCGAGGGATCGATGGCCAGGTCGCAGGCCCCGGTCTCGGGATTGACGTAGAGGACCTTCGTCCAGGTCTTGCCGCCGTCGGTCGTCCGGTAGACGCCGCGCTCCTCGTTCGGTCCCCAGAGGTGGCCCTGGGCGGCGACGTGGACGATGTCGGGATCGGCCGGGTCGATGACGATGCGGCTGATGAAGCGGGTCTCGGGCAGGCCCATATTCTTCCAGGTCTTGCCGGAGTCCTCGGACTTGTAGACGCCGTCGCCGGGCGCCACGGAATTGCGGGCCGTGGCCTCGCCGGTGCCGACCCAGACGATATCGGGGTGGCTCGGCGAGACGGCCACCGCGCCGACCGCGACCGTCGCTTCCTTGTGGAAGGAGGGGGCCCAGTTCAGCCCGGCATCCTCGGACTTCCACAGCCCGCTCGGCCCCACCGCGGCGTAGATCGTCGAGACGTTCGTCTCGGGGACGGCGAAGTCGACCGTCCGGCCGCCCATGTTGGCCGGGCCGATATTGCGGGCCTTGAGCTGCTTGACCACGGCGGCGTAATCGAACGCCTCGGTCTTCGCGGCGGGCGCCGCCGCCTTCTTCGCCTGGGCCCGCCCGGGCGCGGCGGCCAGCAGCGGGAGAGCGATGAGAGCCGAGAGGACGAGGCCGAGGGATCGGGACGAACGCATGGGGACCTCCTTCGCGGGGCTGATGAGCTTGCTTATATCAGATTCGCCGCGGCCGGGTCAAAGCATCTCGGCATACGCCGTCCTCAAGCCCGCGAGCGGCCGGATCAAAGGGCCGAAGGCATCATCGGAGGAGCTCAGCAGGACGGTGGCGCAGGGGCGATTCCCGGAGACGGCCGAGAAGTGTTGAGCGGGCACGCAAGCCCGAGCGGCGGGAAGCGGATCGAAGCCCTGCAGAAGCGGCCGGCACCCGGGCCGCGAGCGACCGACGGAGCAGGCGTCCTGCCGAAATCACCGCAGCGAACGCAGATGATGCCGAGGCCCCAAGCGCCCGCGCGTCTTGTTTCGACGGCATTCTCCATATAATTGGCGGGCCATGCGCCAGGCGTCTTTCGCGAAAGGACGATAACCATGCACCTTGCGCTGATCGACTGGATCATCGTCGCGTTCATCCTGCTCATCTGCTTCGGGCCCGCCCTGTTCTTCCGCAAGCGGTCGGGCAAGAGCACCTCGGAGTTCTTCGGTTCGGGCCGCGCCGTTCCGTGGTGGCTGGCCGGCCTGTCCATGGTGGCCACGACGTTCAGCAGCGACACGCCGAACCTGGTCACCGACATCGTCCGCCGCAACGGCGTCGCCGGCAACTGGGTCTGGTGGGCCTTCACCCTGACCGGCGTCGCGACGGTCTTCTTTTATGCCCGGATGTGGCGCCGGTCCGAGGTCCTGACCGACCTCGAGTTCTACGAGCTCCGCTATTCGGGCAAGGCCGCCAGCGTCGTCCGCGGCTTCCGCTCGGTCTACCTCGGCTTCCTCTTCAACTGCATCATCATGGCCACGGTCAACCTGGCCGCCTGCAAGATCGCCGCCGTCCTCTTCGGGTTCGACCGCTGGCAGACCCTCCTCTTCGTCGGCCTGCTCAACGTCGTCTTCGCCGCGGTCACGGGTCTCTGGGGCGTCCTGGTCATCGACATGATCCAGTTCTTCGTCAAGATGACCGCCGTCATCGCCGCGGCCTACTTCGCCGTCCGGGCCGTCGGCGGCATGCCGGCCCTCATCTCGAAGCTCTCGGCGACGCCCGGCCCCGGCGGCATCAACTTCCTGAGCATGCTGCCGAACTTCAAGAGCAACTGGGACCTGGCCATCGCCATCTTCATCATGCCCCTGGCCGTCCAGTGGTGGGCGGTCTGGTATCCCGGGGCCGAGCCCGGCGGCGGCAGCTATATCGCCCAGCGCATGCTGGCCTCGAAGTCGGAGAAGGACTCGCTCAGCGCGGTCCTCTTCTTCAACATCGCCCACTACGTCCTGCGGCCCTGGCCCTGGATCCTCGTCGGCCTGGCCTCGATCGTCGTCTTCCCGCAGCTATCGGACATCCAGAAGGCGTTTCCCCATCTCGATCCCAGCCTCATCGGCCACGACATCGCCTATCCGGCCATGCTCAAGTTCCTGCCGGTCGGCTTCATCGGCCTGATGGTCGGCGGGCTCATCGCGGCCAACTCTTCGACCAACCTGACCCACCTCAACTGGGGCGCCTCCTATCTCGTCCACGATTTCTACCGCCGCTTCATCAACAGGACGGCCAGCGAAAAGCACTACGTCCTGGTCGGCCGCCTGGCCACGATCCTCCTGTTCTTCTCCGGCGCCGCGCTCGTCTTCGTCCTGGACACGGCCAAGGACTCGTTCGACATCATCCTCCAGGTCGGGGCCGGGACAGGCCTGCTCTACCTCGTCCGCTGGTTCTGGTGGCGGGTCAACGCCTGGTGCGAGGTCAATGCCATGATCTCGTCGTTCGTTTTCTCCATCACGCTTCTCGTCCTGCGCAAATTCGGCCTCTTCATCCCGACCCATTACGCCCTCATTCTGACGATCGTCGTGACGACGATCAGCTGGATGCTGACCGCCTATCTCGGACCGCAGACGGACCGGGCCCAGCTCGTCGCCTTCTACAAGAAGGTCCGGCCGTTCGGCCCGGGCTGGAAGGCCGTCCGCAAGGAGGCGGGGATCAGCGAGGCCGACGCCAAAGCGAGCCACGAGAGCTTCCCGGTGGCTCTCGTCGGGTGGGTCTCCGGGTCGCTGACGATCTGGTCGGCGCTGTTCACGGTCGGGAACGTCCTCTACGGCCGGTGGATCTACGCGAGCGTGCTCTTCGTCGTGTTCGCGGCCAGCGGCTACGTCCTGCTCAGGGTCATCAACCGGCTCTGGGCCAAGGGGCCGAGCGGCGACAAGGCCCCGGCCGCGGGCTGAGTTCCGGCCGGAAGAGCTAGAACTTGGTGTTGAACACCGGCAGGACGCGGAGGTTCTTCGGATTGTCGCGGACGATGTTGACCAGCCCGATCTGAACGCCCTTCTCGATCCTCCAGGCGTAGTTGACGATGCCGATGCTGAGGCCCTTGAGCCCGCCCTGGCAGTAATTGAAGGCGCTCGCGGACAGGCCCGAAAGCCGGCCGTCCTTGACCACCCGGACCATTCCCAGGGCCAGGAACGCGCCTTTGAGGTCCTCGCCGCCGACGCCGAGGCCGCAGACGGCCAGGCCGCGGATCTTGGGGGCGCCCGCGCCGATGCCGCAGACGACGAGCCCGTTGATGGACTCCCCGGCGCCGAGCCCGATCCCGCCGATGCCGACGCCGGTCAGGCGCTCCCCGCACCCGGCGCCCAATCCGCCGATGACCAGGCCGGTCAGGTTCTCGCCGACTCCGGCCCCCAATCCGCCGATGGCGATGCCGGTCAGGTCGCCGCCCACGCCGGCGCCCAGGCCGCCGATGAGGATGCCCGTGGCGTTCTCCCCGGCCCCGCAGCCGAGCCCGCCGATGGCGATCCCGGCCAGGTCCTCGCCCGCGCCGGCCCCCAGGCCGCCGACGGTGATGCCTTTGACGTTCTCGCCGGCCCCCGCGCCGAGCCCGCCGATGGTGATACCGACGAGGTCGTCCCCCGCGCCCGCGCCGAGGCCGCCGATATTGATGCCCTTCATGCTGGTATCGGCGCCGGCCCCCAGGATGCCGATATTGAGGCCGTTCATCCGGCCGCCGCCGGGAGCGATGCCGAGCGAAAGACCGTTGACGATGGCGTCCTTGTTGTCCTTCTTCGGCCGCCAGAAGGTCACGTTGACCCCGTTGATCCTGTTGACCCGGCTGTCGCGGAAGTTGAACCGCAGGCCGGAGAAGGTCTTCGAATTGCCGAAGCTGAGGCCCCAGTCTTCGAGGGGATGTCCAGGCTCTGGGCGAACAGGCCGGCGGCCGAGGCCATCCCCAAGACGAGAACGAAGACGACGATCGCGAACGTTTCATCAGGCGCATGGGCGGCTCCTTTGCTCGACTATTATACTATCGCTCAGGGGCGGATTTCGACGCACATCTACTAATTTTAGACGGAATCCGGCCGGCAAAAGTTCCCTCGTTCCTCGGGGGGAAATGAGATCGTTTCCGGTTTTTTCACAAATCAACGAGAAGCGGCCCCGTTTTCTTCGCCCGTAGTCCCCGAGGGACGGGTCCGTGATAGAATGAAGAGATATCATCCGGAGGTCATCATGAAGAAGCTCCGAATCTGGGCAACGGTGTCCCTGACGCTGGGCATCCTGGCACTTGTCCTCCTTTTTCTCATGCACCTGGCGCTGACCGATATCTATCATGGAGAAGAGGACGTCAGCCTCGAGTGGACCATCCTCCGGCTGGGATTTTTCGTCATCTTCTTCCTCATCGTCGCGACATTCATCTGCACCGGCCTCGTTCTCAAGCACTTCCGCGACCGGGAAGAGCGGCAAGATCCCAAGCCCCGCGAATAGGGTCTTTCGCCGCCGCGGCCCTCCCGATCGTCGGGGAATTGGTATTGTGTCCCCGGTTTAAAAACCGTATATTGAGAAAGCAGTCCCCGAAAATCCGGAATCCGGAGGGAACGATGTCACAGAACCCGCAAAGAACGAATTGGGGCCCGGTCCTGGTGCTGGGCAGTCTCTGGGGGCTCTCGGAAGCGGCTCTCGGGATGTTCCTGCGCCAGTGCGCCTCGACCGTCTCCGGCTCGGTCATGACCGGCGCGGCCCTCTTCTTCCTGGCCGCGGCCTGGGCCCTGTCGCCCCGGGCCAGGACGGTCGCCTTGATGGTCGGGCTGGCCGCGGGCTTCAAGCTCTTCGACGCCCTGCTCCTGGGCCTGCCCGTCCTTCACGGCGCCATCGGCAACCCCATCTTCGCCATCGTCGTGGAGGGCGCGGCCTTCGCGCTCATCGTCAGCGTCGTCAGCCGGTCCGTCACGGCCAAAGCCGCCGGCCAGGGCCTCGCCGGCGGCCTCACCGCGCTCGTCGCGGTCAACCTCTTCCCCCTCGTCAAGTTCGCGACGGGCGTGGCCCCGTGCGTCACCGGCACGGCCTACCCGCTCTCGCTCTACTACGCGCCGATCGCCGTGGCCCTTTCGGCCCTCACGGTCCCGCTGGGCCTCCGGGCCGGCGCGGCCCTGGCCGGGCTCGAGACGCGCCAAGTGCGGCTGCGCTGGCTCTCGCCCGCCGCGGCGGCCCTGTCCCTCGCCGCCCTGGCCCTGCTCCGGCTTCTCTAGGCCGGCCGCGCGAAGGAGGATCCGATGGAGAAAAAGAACAGCCAAGAGTTCGCCGGGCGGGGTCAGCCGCCGGGACTTCATCAAAGGCATGGGCACGGGGGCCCTCGGCACGGCCGTCATTCCCGAGCTCCTCGGCCAGTCGATCGCGACCAAGAAGGGCCGCGTCCCGGTCTATGAGCGGAAGACGATCGCCCTGACGGTCAACGGCCGGAAGGTCGGCCTCGAGGTCGAGGCCAACGAGACCCTGCTCGAGGTCCTGCGCGACAAGCTCGACCTCACCGGCGCCAAGAAGGTCTGCGACCGGGGCGAGTGCGGCGGCTGCACTGTCCTCCTCGACGGCGCCCCCGTCTACGCCTGCATGTTCCTGGCCGTCCGCGCCGACGGCCGGACGGTCAAGACGGTCGAGGGACTGGCCGACGGCGACAAGCTCCATCCCGTCCAGGAGGCCTTCATCGAGAAGGACGGCTACCAGTGCGGCTTCTGCACGCCCGGATTCCTCATGACGACGTCGGCGTTCCTGGAAAAGAACCCGGCTCCGTCGCCCGACGAGGTCAAGCAGGCCCTGGCCGGGAACCTCTGCCGCTGCGGCAATTACGCCAAGATCTGCGGGGCGGTCGAAGCCGCGGCCAAGAAGATGAAGGGGGCATGACATGAGAGGCAAAGCGTACACCTCCTACGCCCGGGGAGACGCGGCGGGACAGGCCCGTCCGGCTCCCAAGAAGCCGGCCCCCAAGCCGGAGGCCCCGGTGGCCGAGGCCAAGGCCCCCGACTTCAGGCTCATCGGCCAGCCGACCGCGCGCGTCGACGGCCGCGAGATCGTCACCGGCCGGGCCAAGTTCACCCACGACATCAAGCTGCAGGGCATGCTCATCGGCAAGATCCTGCGCTCGCCGCGGGCCGCGGCCGAGGTCGTCTCGATCGATCTCGCCCCGGCCCTGGCCCTGCCCGGGGTCCTGGCCGCGCTGAAGCTGGCCGACGGCAAGGTCCGCTACGCCGGACAGCAGGTCGCGGCCGTGGCCGCGGTCGACGAGCGCACGGCCGAAAAGGCCCTGGCCCTGATCAAGGTCGAGTACAAGACGCTCCCGGCCGTCGTCGACTGGGAGAAGGCCCGCGATCCGAACGCCCCGCAGGTCCGGGACGGCAAGCCCAACGTCGAGAAGTTCAACGAGTACGCCCGCGGCGACGTCGGGAAGGGCTTCGCCGAAGCCGACGTCGTCGTCGAGAAGACCTACCGGACCGGCTTCGAGGTCCACAATCCGACCGAGACGCACGGCAGCGTGGCCGCGTGGGAGGGCGACCACCTCATCGTCTACGACTCGACCCAAGGCGTCCACGGCGTCCGCGACGGCCTGGCCCGGGCCCTCAAGGTCCCGGCGGCCAACGTCACCGTCATCAAGAACTACATGGGCGGCGGCTTCGGCAGCAAGCTCGCCACGGGCGAATATACGGTCGTGGCGGCCCGGCTGGCCCGCGAGACGGGCCGGCCCGTCAAGATCCTTCTGTCGCGGCGCGACAACGCCCTGTGCGTCGGCTACCGGCCCTCGTCCTACCAGACCTACAAGGTCGGGGCGAAAAAGGACGGGACGCTCGTCGCCTTCTCGCTCCTGAATTACGCCTCGGGCGGCATCGTCCCGGGCGACGAGGTCTCCGAGCCGGTCGTCGACCTCTACAAGTGCCCGAACTGCAAGGTCGAGGAGCACACGGTCTTCACGAACACCGGGGCCCAGCGGGCCATGCGCGCGCCCGGCCACACGCCGGGGGCTTTCGGCCTCGAAAGCGTCATGGACGAGCTGGCCGCGGCCCTCAACATGGACCCGCTCGAGCTCCGGCGCAAGAACTACTCGACGAAGAACCTGGGCGACACGGGTCTCCCGTATTCGTCCAAGGGCCTGGACAAGTGCTACGACCTCGGGGCCAAGGCCATCGGCTGGGAGCGGCGCAACCGCAAGCCCGGCGACGGGACCGGGACGGGACCGCTGCGCCGGGGGATCGGCTGCGCCTCGAGCCTCTGGTTCGGGGCCGGGGTGCCGGGGACGCTGGCCGACCTCGTCCTCTACCCCGACGGATCGGTCGAGATCGTCTGCGGGACCCAGGACATCGGCTGCGGCACGCGCACCCACATGGCCGTCGTCGTCGCCGAGACCCTCGGGCTCGAGCCCAAGGACGTCACGGTCAAGCTCGGCAATTCGGATTATCCCTGGGCGCCCATCTCGGGCGGCAGCCTGACGACGCCCTCCGTGGCCCCGGCCGTGCGCGACGCGGCCCTCAAAGCGGTCGAACGGCTCAAGGACGTGGCGGCGGCCCGGCTCAAGATCGAGCCGGGCGACGTCGTCATGGCCGGCCGGAAATTCTCCTCGAACAGCGATCCGGCCAAGTCGGCCACCTTCGCCGAGGTGTACAGGGACCTGCGCCGGGAGACCGTCTTCCACGGCGAGCGGGGCCCGATGGACGACGGGAAGTTCGCCTTCAACACCTTCGGCGCCCACTTCGCCGAAGTCGAGGTCGACGTCGAGACGGGACGGGTCCGCGTCCTTAAATATGTCGCCGCCCAGGACAGCGGCCGGATCGTCAGCCGGCTCACGGCCGAGAGCCAGGTCATCGGCGGCGTCACCCAGGGCCTGGGCGCCGCGCTCTTTGAGGAGCGGGTCCTCGACGACGCCACGGGGACCGTGGTCAACCCGAACCTGCGCGACTACAAGGTCCCGACCTCGCTCGACATCCCGGAGATCACGCCCCTGTTCGCCGACGTCGTCGATCCGCACATCAACAATCTGGGCGTCAAGGGGCTGGGCGAGCCGGCCCGCGTGCCGGCGTCGCCGGCCATCGCCAACGCCGTCTTCAACGCGATCGGCGTCCACGTCCGGGAGATCCCGATGACGCCCAAACGCGTCCTCGATGCTTTCCGGAGAAAGGAGTCCGGCTCATGAGAGAATTCAAGATCGCGGAGCCGCGGACGGCGGACGAAGTGGCCGCGCTCCTGACCGAAACGACGGGGCCGGTCGCGCTCATCGCGGGCGGCACGGACCTCCTCGACGGGCTCAAGAGCGGTGTGGCCAAGGCCGACCTCCTCGTCGACCTGCGGGGCGTCGCCGGCCTCACCGGCCTGACGCCCGAGAAGAGCGGTCTCCGGATCGGGGCCATGACCCGGGTCGTCGAGCTGGCCGAGAACGAGGGGATCGCCAAGGACTACCCGAGCCTCAAGGAGGCGGCCCTGTCGCTGGCGACGCCGCAGCTGCGCAACGTCGGCACGGTCGGCGGCAACCTGTGCCAGCGGCCGCGGTGCTGGTATTACCGGGACCCCGACGTCGTCTGCCGGAAGAAGGGCGGCTTCAACTGCTACGCCTTCCAGGGCCGGAACAAATACCACGCCATAATCGGCGGAGGGGCCTGCTACATCGTCTTCCCGTCGGACCTGGCCCCGGTCCTGATCAGCCTGGGCGCGACGGCGACCATTGGAACGGTCAAGGGCGACCGGACCATCCCGCTCGAAACGTTCTATGCGCTGCCGGACGTCGACGTGACCCGCGAGACGGTGCTCGGGAAGGGCGAATTCCTGAAGAGCGTCTGGGTGCCGCCCCCTGCGGCCGGTCAGAAGGCCGCCTACGTCAAGCTCAAGGAGCGCGGCACCTGGGACTTCGCCCTGGTCTCGGCGGCCGTTACGGCGGTCGTCAAGGACGGCACGCTTGCGAGCGTCTCGATCGTCATGGGCGGCATCGCTCCGGTCCCGTGGCGGGCGAAGAAGGCCGAGGACGTCCTGCGCGGCCAGCCGGTGACGGAGGCCCTTATCCGGCGGGCGGCCGACCGCGTGCTCTTTGACCCGACGCCACTCCGGGAGAACCTCTACAAGGCCGATCTCGTCTTCGCGGCGCTCAAGCGGGCGGTCCTGGCCGTCGTCTAGCGAGGGGTTCGAAGAGCCGGACCCGACGGCGGCATGACATGAAATACAGTTTCCCCCAGCTCCTCGAGATCCTGGCGGAGGGCCGGGGTCTCGCCCTGGCAACCCTCGTCGCGACCGAAGGCTCGACGCCGCAAGTCGCGGGGGCCTCGGCCATCTTCTCGTCGGCCGGGCTCGTCGCCGGGACGGTCGGCGGGGGGCTTCTCGAGGCCAAGGTCGAGGCGGTGGCGCGCGAAGCGCTGGGAGACCTGACGGCCAGGCTCGTTTCCATCCGGCTCGACGCCGATCCTTCGGATATGGAAGGCGCCATCTGCGGCGGCACGGCCCGGGTGCTGGTCGATCCGGAGGCGGAGAGATCTCGGGACGTCTTCCGGCAGGCCCTCGACGCGATCCGCGGTCACGGCTCGGGTTATCTCGCGGCCGGGATGGAGCCTGTCGAGGGCGATCGCGTCGCCGTGAAACGGCTCTGGATCCCGTTCGCGGAGGAAACCGCCCTGAAGAGCGGGAATATCCCGCCGGTCCCCCTGGGCTTCAGCGACAGAGAGCACCGTCGCGGGCTCGGGGCGGAGATGGACCGGAGCCGATACGTCTACGCCGAGTACGTCCAGCCCCTGCCGCGCCTGATCATCGCCGGGGCGGGCCATGTCGGACGGGCCGTCGCCCGGCAGGGCCGGCTTCTCGATTTCGCCGTCACCGTGATCGACGACCGGGCCGAGTTCGCCAACGCGGAGAACGTCCCCGACGCCGATACGATCATCCTGGGGGACATCGGCGAATCGGTCCGGACCGTCGATGAGCATGGCGACGACTACTATGTCATTGTCACCCGGGGACACCAGAAGGACGCCGAGGCGCTGCGGGCCGTGTTCGTCAAGCCGGCGGTGTACGTCGGGATGATCGGCAGCCGGCCGAAGATCGAGGTCATGCGCCGCGAGTTCCTGAAGAACGGCTGGGCCACGGCCGAAGAATGGGCCCGGGTGCACGCCCCGATCGGCCTCGACATCGGGTCGAAGACGGTCGACGAGATCGCCGTCAGCATCGCCGCGGAGCTCATCGCCGTGCGGAGCCGACAAAACGGTCCCGAGCGGGGACGGTCATGATCTGGGCCGTCGTCCTGGCGGCGGGCGAGTCCCGGCGCATGGGGACGCAGAAGCTCCTCCTTCCCTTCGGGGACACCACGGTCGTGGGCGCCGTCGTGCGGACGGCCCTGGCTTCGCGCGCCGGCGGGACGATCGTCGTCCTCGGCGCCGACCGCGACGCCGTCCGCGGCGAGCTGGCGGACCGGGGCGTCGGTTTCGCCGTCAACGCGGATTTCCGTCTCGGGATGCTGTCGTCCGTCCAAGCCGGGTTCCGGTCGCTCCCGGCCGGGGCCCGGGCCGCCGTGATCATGCTCGGCGATCAGCCGTTCCTCGCCGCCGGCGTCGTCGACGCCGTTATCGCGGCCTACGAGGAGAGCGGCCAGGGCCTGGTCATCCCGACCTTCGGGGGCCGCCGCGGCCATCCCGTGCTCATCGACCTCAAGTTCAGGGACGAGGTCCTCGGTCTCGACCAGGCCGACGGCCTCCGCCGCCTGATGCGGTCACACCCCGGGGACATCCGCGAGGTCGAGATCGGAGACGCCAACATCCTCCGCGACCTGGACACCCCCGAGGATTACGCCGGCCTTCCCAAACCGAACTGAACACCCCGTCACGCTTCTAAAGAAGGGACCTGGTCTTCGCATTTATGGTCGCCTCATTTGAAAATGCGAAGACCAGGTCCCTTCTTTAAATTAAAAAGGTATAGGTTTGACCCCTTCTTATTTGACTTGGGGGGAGCGGCGACCTACTATATCTCAAAGGGGTATTTTCTCGAGGAAGGGGAACCGCTATGCATGCGCGTCTCTTGAGGATGCAGGTCAAACCCGAGCGGATCGACGAAGCGGCCCGGATCTTCGCCGAGGAGGTCGCGCCCGGCTGCCGCGCCCTGCCCGGCTTCCGCGGCGCCTATTTTCTGGTCGACCGCAAGCTCGGGGAGTGTCTGCCCATCACGCTCTGGGAGACCGAGGCCGAAATGATCGCCACGGAGGAGAACCGGTTTTTCCAGACCCAGCTCATGAAATTCCTGGGCCTCTTCCATCACGGCCTCGTCCGAGAGGCCTTCGAGGTGGTGTTCTCCGAGCGCGCCTGAGAGGGGGTCAAACCTAAACTTCTCATAATTTCGGGCCGGAGACTTTGCGCTAGGAAATTATAAGAATTTAGGTTTGACCCCCTCTTTTATGCTATAAATCACCAGAAACGAGGTAGACCCATGACATCAAAGAGGATGACCGTCATCGCCATCATGATCCTGACGGCGCTGGCCGTGCTGGCGGCGCTGCCCGCCCTGGCCCAGACTCCTTCGGCGAGCCCGCTCGTCCAACAGGGCGATGAGCTCTACACCCAGCGCGGCGACTTGGCCAAGGCCAAGGAAGCCCGGGCCAAGTACGAGGCCGCGCTGGCCGCCAAGGAGGACGACTACGGCGCCAGCTGGCGCCTGGCCCGGGTCCTCTACTGGATCGGCGACCACACGCCCACGAACGACGCCAAGAAACCGCTCTTCCAGAAGGGCATCGAGCACGCCAAGAAAGCCGTCGAGCTCGATCCGAACAAGCCCGACGGGCACTTCTGGCTCGGCGTCAACTACGGCGTCTACGGCGAGGCCAAGGGCATCCTCAAGAGCCTGGCCCTGGTCAAGCCCATCAAGGCGGAGATGCGGCGCGTCCTCGAGCTCGAGCCCGCCTACGACCACGGCGGCGCCGACCGCGTCCTCGGCCGCGTTTATCACGAGCTGCCCGGGTTCGCCGGAGGCAGCGAGAAGCTCTCCCTCGAGTACCTGCTCAAGTCGGTCGGTTACGGCCCCCGCGTCGGCCTCAACCTCCTCTACCTGGCCGACACCTATCTCTCGCTCGACCGCGTCGAGGACGCCCGCAAGGCCCTCGAGACCATCCTGACCATGGAGCCTATGCCCGACCTCCTCCCCGAGACCGCCGAGGAACAGGCCCAGGCCCGCGAACGCCTCGAAAGGAAGCCTTTCAAGAAGAAATGACCGGTCCTGCTCCCGAAGGGGGACACGTACCCGGGGTACATGTCCCCGTTCCGATACTCTTCGAGACGGACGATTACCTCGCCGTCGACAAGCCCGAGGGGGTCGTGTCCGTCGCCGAGGCGGGCCGGGGCGGCCTGCCGGAGCTCCTGACAGACCATTATGCCGGTAAGCTCTTCCCCGTCCACCGCCTCGACCGCGGCGCCAGCGGTGTCATCGTCTTCGCCAAGACCGCCGAGGCCCATCGCGCGCTCAACGGCCAGTTCGACCGCCGGGAGGTCCACAAGACTTATCTCGCACTCGTCGACGGCGTCCCGGCCACGAACCGGGGCCAGATCAACGCCCCCATCCGCGAGTTCGGCTCCGGCCGCATGGGCGTCGACCCCAAGCGCGGCAAGCCCTCCTCGACCGAATGGAAGGTGGCCGAGCGGCTCGACGACGCGACCCTCCTGCGCGTCAGCCCCTTGACCGGCCGGCGCCACCAGATCCGCGTCCATCTCTATCACATCGGCCATCCCATCCTCGGCGACCTCCGCTACGGCGACAAGGCGCGCCAGGAGCGGGTCCCGCGGCTCATGCTCCACGCCCTCTCGCTCGAGTTCTCTCTCCCTTCGGGGGAGCGCCTGACCGTCGAAGCCCCGCCGCCGCCGTCCTTCGAGGAGGTCCTGGCGGGGATGAGGAAGGCCCGGCCGAGAGCGGAAAGGCCGCGACCAAAACCGAACAAAGGAAATCCTGATGAACCGCATCGCCCGCCGCCCCTCCGTCCTCCAGTTTGCCGGGATCGTGTCGCTCGCGGCCCTGGCCTCTTATCTCCTCCTCACCCCCGCCGCGGCCCTGCCCGGCGCGGACGCTGCCGCGGGCGCGGCCAAGAAAGCCGCCCTCAAGCCCACCGCCGACGGCGCCAGGGCCTTCGCCCACGTCCGCTATCTGGCCTCGAACGATCTCAAGGGCCGCAAATCCGGCACCCCGGAATACCGCCGCGCCGCCGAGTACGTGGCCGCCGAGATGCAGAAGGCCGGCCTCCAGCCGGGCGGCGACAACGGCACCTGGTTCCAGGAAGTCCCGTTCAAGAGCTGGTCGGACTTCGAGCAGCCCCTCCGCCTCGAGATCGTCTCGCCGCAGCGTCGCGTCTATTTCGCCGGCCGGGGCCGCGACTTCACGCCGGTCGTCGGCACGGGCTCGGGCGCTGTTCGCGGCGGGCTCGTCTTCGCCGGCTACGGCGTCGCCGCCGGGAAGGACGGCTGGGACGACTACGCCGGGCTCGACGTCAAGGGCAAGATCGTCCTGCTCCTGCCGGACCTTCCCGCCTCCCTCGGAGACGACGCCAAGGCGGCTTGGACCTTCGAGAATAAGGTGAAGACCGCGGCCGCGAACGGCGCCGTCGGCCTCATCGAGATGGACCTCTCGACCCCCGGCGAGCCCCGCCGGCCCGGCGCCTCGCGCCAGCGCCCGGGCTTCCTCCGCGCCGGCCAGGCGCCGGAGGGCTTCGTCGTCCTGCGGGCCGGCCGCGACTTCCTCAACGACGCCTTCTATGCCGCCGGCAAGAGCTGGCGCGACCTCGTCAGCAAGACGCTCCGCCTGAAAAAGCCCTTCACCGCCGACGTCGGCGTCGAGGTCGAGATGGAAGCCCATTACGTCTCGGGCGAGCGGACGGCCCCGAACGTCGTCGGCATTTGGCCGGGCTCGGACCCCAAGCTCAAGGCCGAGGCCATCGTCATGGGCGGCCACCTCGACCACCTCGGCGTCGGCCTGGACGGCTGGATCTACCCGGGCGCGGACGACAACGCCACATCGGCCGCCACGGTCCTCGAGACGGCCCGGGCCCTGCGCGACGCCGGCTTCAAGCCGGCCCGGACC
This sequence comes from Candidatus Aminicenantota bacterium, assembly GCA_963754085.1. Lineage (GTDB taxonomy): Bacteria > Acidobacteriota > Aminicenantia > Aminicenantales > Saccharicenantaceae > RBG-16-66-30. Next base: position 424,353 of record CAVWFA010000003.1, read on the forward strand.
ATCGTCTTCGGCGCCTGGGCCGGCGAGGAGATGGGTCTCCAGGGCTCGCGCTGGTACACCGAACACCCGGTCATCCCCCTCGACAAGACCGTCCTTTATATGAACATCGACATGGTCGGGACGGGCGACAGCGACCTCCTCGTGGGCGGCATGACCGAGTTCGCCGAGCTCTACGAGATCGTCAAGAAGGGCCTCGACCCGGTCGACGATCGCCAAGCTCAAGCCCCGGCCGAACTACCGCGGCTCCGACCACACCTCGTTCTGGGGCAAGAACGTCCCGGCCGTCAGCCTGCGCACGGGCGAGGTCCTGACCGAGAAGCTCGACGACGAGCACCCCGAGTACCACATGCCGGGCGACGGGCCGGGCACGATCGACCCCGAGCGCCTGCGCCAGGCCGGCCAGTATCACTGCGACGTCCTCCGGCACCTGGCGACCACCCGGGAGAACCTGCTCGACCCCCTCTTCCGGACGCTCTTCCTCCACCGCGACGCCATGGTCGTCGACATGCACTGCGACACGATCGGCCGGGCCCTGGCCGGCGAGGACCTGACGAAGGACCTGCCCAAGGGGCACATCGACATCCCCAAGCTCGAGCGCGGCGGCGTCGACCTCCAGGTCTTCGCCTGCTTCGCCCCGCCGCCGGCGAACGACCTCGAGAAGGCGAAGTCGGCCAACGGCGTTTTCGCCCAGATCGAGGCGGTCCGCGCGCTCGTCGACAGGAACCCCGACGACCTGGCCCTGGTCCTGTCCCCGCTCGACGCCAACGCCGCGAAGAACGAGAAGACCGGCGCGCTCATCGCCATCGAGGGCGGCTACGCCATCGAGAACGATCTCGTCCTCCTGCGGGAGTTCCACCGGGCCGGGGTGCGGCTGATGACGCTGACCCATTGGACGGCGACGGATTGGGCCGACGCCTCGGGCGATCCCCAGCCGGTCCACGGCGGGCTGACCGAGTTCGGCGAGAAGGTCGTGGCCGAGATGAACCGGCTGGGCATGATCATCGACGTCTCCCACGCCGGCGACGAGACCTTTTGGGACGTGTTGAAGCTGTCCAAAGCGCCGGTCGTGGCCTCGCATTCGGCCTGCCGGGCGCTCTCTCCTCATCATCGGAATTTGAGCGACGAGATGCTCAAGGCCCTGGCGGAGAAGAACGGCCTCATCGGCATCACGGTGCTGCCCGGCTTCCTGAACAGCGCGCTCGAGGGGAAGCAGGACGAGCTCTACGACAAGGTCGCGGCCGAGCACGGCCTGCCCGCGGATTACCAGGCCATCGGCAAGGCCGAGCCGGCCAAGCGCGATGCCTTCTATGCCGACTTCGAGAAGCGCTGGGCGGCGCTCAAGAAGACGCTCCCCGTGGTGGACGTCAAGACCGTGGTCGACCACATCGACCACGTCGTCAAGGTCACCGGCGACTGCGACCACGTCGGCCTGGGCTCGGACTACGACGGGACGGGCGACACGCCGGCCGGGCTCGAGAATATCGGCCTCATTCCGAACATCACCAAGGAGCTCGTCCGCCGCGGCTACAAGCCCGAGGACATCCGCAAGATCCTCGGCGCGAACTTCCTCCGCGTCTTCGCCGCCGTCGACCAGGCTAAAGAAAAGTAATGGGGTCGGACCTCAGGAATAGACTTATTTATCAATTACTTAAGCCTGTTTTTTTAACTCTAAAAGGCTTAAAACCGGTGTTTTTGGCCTCAAAAACGAAGAGTTCGACTCTCTTTGTTTGAGCCGGAAGGGTTTTTTTGCTATTTTGTGTGTCCATGAGATCATCAACCTTCAGCACTTCTAAGGCTTCTTAGCGTCGCCGGCGACATTTTCCGCCTATGGACCCCGATACGACAAACCCCGTCGAATTCGAGGCGCCGGTCATTCTCGACCGCGGCCGCCACCGCATCTCCCGGCGCGATATCGATCCCGACTGCCTCAAGGTCCTCTACCGCCTGAACGCCCAGGGCTATACGGCCTTCCTCGTCGGCGGGGCCGTCCGGGACCTGTTGCTCGGCCGCAAGCCGGCCGACTTCGACGTCAGCACCAACGCCCACCCCAACCAGATCAAGAAGCTCTTCCGCAACGCCTTCCTCATCGGACGGCGCTTCCGGCTGGCCCACGTCCGGTTCCAGGGCGGGAAGATCATCGAGGTGTCGACCTTCCGCCGCAAGCCCGACGAGGAGGAGCTCGCCGCCGAGCGCGAAGAGGAAGCCGCGCGCGCCACCGAAGCCGCGGCGAGGGCGGAAAGCGGCGAGGCTGTGGAGGGCCAGGGGGCGGAAGAAGACGCATCGGAGGACAAGAGGGACAGTCCCCTCCAGGGACGGTCCCCGGAGGAAGAACAGACGTTCGCCGCCGGCGCGGAGCCCGGCGCCGCGATCACCGAGGGGCCCGATCTCCCCGACGCCCCGGATGACCTCCCGGCGGAGCCGCTCGCCGAAGGCGCTGAGCCCGCCGCCGCGGGCGGTCCAGGCAGGCGCCGCGGCCGCCCGCCGCTCAAGCCCATCGCCTACGGCACGCCCCGCGAGGACGCCTTCCGCCGCGACCTGACCATCAACGCCCTGTTCTACGACATCGCCACCTATTCCGTCATCGACTACGTCGGCGGCCTCGACGACCTCGCGGCCGGCCGCGTCCGCATCATCGGCGACCCGGACACAAGCTACGTCGAGGACCCGGTCCGCATCTGGCGCGTCCTGCGCCACTCCTCCCGGCTGGGATTCACGATCGAGGAGCGGACGGCCGAGGCCATCGCCCGCCATGCTCACCTGCTCCAGGCCTGCCCCGGCTCCCGCCTCTATGAGGAGCTCAACAAGGACATGAAGTCGGGCAACGTCGGGCCGTTCTTCCAGGCCGCGCGCCGCCACGGCCTCCTGCCCCGCTTCCTCGGCGAGGTCGGCGAGCTCTACCAGGCCTCGGACGAGGCCTTCGAGAAGGTCGTCTTCCTCCTCGGCGCGCTCGACGCCTCGATCCGCGGCGGCGGCTCCCCGCCGGCCGAAGTGGCCTACGGGCTCCTGCTCTGGCCCTGGGCCGAGCCGCAGCTCGCCGGTATCGAGGGCGACAAGCCCAAGGTCCTTTACGACGCCTTCCGGAGCTCCAAGGCCGCGGCCACCGTCCCGAAATCCCTGCTCCTCGAGGCCGTCCACACCCTGGCCATCGTCGAGCACATGCTCCAGTCCCTGACCGACGGCAAGATGCGGTGGGCCCTCAAGACCCGCCCCCGCTATCCGGAGGCCTCGCGGATCGCGTCGCTTCTCTTCGAGGGCACCTTCGGCGATTGCGACGATCCGTTCGCGGTCATCTACCGCGACCGCTTCGGCACCCGGCCCCGGTCCCAGCCCCACCGGCATCGCCGCCGCAAGAAGCCGGTGGTCCCGCCGCCGCCTCCGGAATAACCGCAGAAAAGGAGATCCCCATGGCGAACGCCCGTCCCGACACATTGACCCTCGGCGGCTGGACGATCCGCCGCGTCCTGAGCTTCATCGCCGGCCTGGGCATGATCGTCGCTTCGGTCATGACCATCCGGCACTTCTTCATGGCCAACTACCCCAAGACGATCTTCGCCGGCTCCTTCTGCGACATCAGCGCCTTCTTCAACTGCGACAGCTCGGCCTTCTCGTCCATCTCGCAGATCATGGGCATCCCCCTCGGGTTCTTCGGCATGTTCATGGGCGCCCTGACCGTCCTGGGGACGATCTTCCCGTCGGAGGCCTTCGAGCGCACCAACAAGTCGCTCTCGCTCGCCAACGTCGCCGGCGTCGTCACGCTCTTCCTCTACTCGGTCTTCCACCTCGGCAGCCTGTGCCTGCTCTGCTCGGGCTTCTACCTCTTCTCCATCCTGAGCTTCGTCCTGTTCGCCCTCTACGGCATCGACCGCGAGGTCCGGAACCCGGTCCGGCGCTGGGTCCGGCCGTCGATCAAGCTCCTCGCCGTCTTCGCCGTCGTCGCCGCGGCCGGCGCCTACGGCATGATCGAGTACCACAACGCCCGCAAGGCCGCGCAGACCGGCACGTCCGTCAACATCGTCAAGCAATTCTTCGGGCTGCCCAAGGTCGCCTCGCCCTCCTTCCTCTCGCCCTACTGGTCGGTGAAGTCGACCGACACGTTCGAGGAGGCGGCCATCCAGGTCATCGAGTACACGGACTTCATGTGCCCCGACTGCCTCTACCTCAGCCAGCAGCTGGAGAAGCTCAAGGTCGAGTTCGCCGGCAAGATGAACGTGGCCATCCAGTTCTTCCCGCTCGACGGCGCCTGCAACACGGTCGTCCCGGAGAAGGCCAACCTCCATCCCGGCGCCTGCGAGCTGACCTACATCGCCGCCGGCAACCCGGCCCGCTTCCCCGAGATGCACGACGAGATCTGGGCCAACTTCAGCTCCCGCAAGGACCCGGCCTGGCGCGCCGCCCTGGCCAAGAAGTACGGCACGGAGGGCGCGGCGGGCGACCCGGCCCTCAAGGACCTGATCACGCGGATCATCGACACCGGGGCCGAGTACGAGAAGACCTCGGAGAAGTTCTCGCACGGCATCCGCTCGACGCCGACCATGATCATCAACAACCGGATGATCATCGGCACGCTGCCCTACGACCACCTGAAGGCCATCTTCCAGGCCCTGGTCGAGGAGCGCGAGGGCGGCCCGAAGACGTTCATCGAGAACTGGGTCGAGCCGGTCCGGAAGAAAAAGAAATAGGGCCGCGGACATGTCGCCGACCGGCCGTCGCTTCGCGGCCGCTGCGGCAGCGGGGCTGATCGGCCTGGCCCTCCTCCGCGCTTCCGGGACGCGTCGTCTCCGCCGCTCAGGAGAAGACCGTCGACCTCCGCTCGGTCGAAAGCGCGGCCGAATACCGGACCGACGAGCCCGAGGGTCCGGGTTTCCTCGGCAGCGACGCCGCGGTCCTCAACCGGTGCCTGGCCCGCATCAACAAGGCCCTCGGGACGGACCTCCGCCCCGACAATCGCCTGGGCCGGCTGGCCCGGTGGGTTTACGAGCAGCTCGGCCCGGACTACGCCATGCCCTCGCAGGCCGCGATGGACGTTCTCACCCACAGGCTCGGCCTCCCCGAGCCGCTGCCTCACCTGCTCGTGACCAACGCCCCGGACGCGCCCCGGGCGGCCAACGTCGTCTCGTCGCGCCTGGCCCGGCTGTTCAACATCACGGGCTACACCCACATCGGCGGCGTCGCCGAGCGGCAGGCGGGCGGGATCGTCGTGGTCGTCGCCGTCAGCCGCAGGCGTCTGACCATGGCGCCCGTGCCGCGCCGCCTGGACGGTCCGTGGACGATCAAGCTCGAAGGCCGCCTGGCCGGGGAGTTCCGGAAGCCGGAGCTGGCCCACACCCTGCCCGACGGCCGGACACGAATGGAACCCCTGGGCGAGGGACCGAGCTTCAGCCGGACGATCGCTCTCTCGGAGAGGGGCCGGCACCGGCTCGAGATCCTGGCCGAAGGCCCGGACGGGCCGAACGTCCTGGCCAACTTCCCGGTGTTCGTCGGGGTCCCGGTCGACGAGAGCGCCGCGGCCGGACCGCCGCGGGGAAAGGCCGTCCGCGCCGTCGAGGTCCAGGACATCCTGCTCGAGCTCATCAACGCGGACCGGGTCGAGGCCGGCCTCGAGCCTCTCGCGCCGGACCTCGAGCTCGCCGAGCTCGCGCTGCGGCACAGCGAGGACATGCGCGAGAACGATTTCGTCGCCCATGTCTCGCCGACGGCGGGGGCCACGGACGAGCGCCTGGCCCGGGCCGGCGTCGTGACCGACCTGGCCGCGGAGAACGTCGGCAAGGGCTACGGCGCCGAAGAGATCCACCGGGGGTTCATGGAGAGCCCCGGGCATCGCGGCGCGGTCCTGCTGGCCGGGGCGACCCATGTCGGGATCGGCGTCGCGTCCAAGAAAGAGGGCGACCTCACGACCTACTTCGCGACCGAGGTCTTCATCCGGCGCATCCCGCCGCTCCGGTCCGACGCCAAGACCGTCTTCCACATGGAGCTCGACGGCCTCCGCGAGGCGGCCGGTCTCGGGCGGCTCGAAGAGGATTTCATCTTGACCGAGATCGCCGAGACGGCGGCCCGCGGCTACCTTCTCGACGCCTCACTCACCCGGGACGACGTCATGGACCGGCTGGCCAAGCGCATCGAGGACACCTATAAGAGGCGCGTGACGATGCAGGTCATCTTCACCGTCATCGGCTCGCTCGAGGACGGGGCCAAGCAGGCGGCGGCCGACCCGCGGACGGACAAGGCCCGGCGCGTCGGCATCGGCCTGGCCCAGGGCACCCGCCCCGGCCACGCCCCGAACTCGATCGTCCTCGTCCTCATCTACGCCGATTAGAAGTCCAGCCCGAATCGGACGTAAAACGCGGACGCACGGGCGCGAGCGGTCATAGGCGAGTGGCGCATCCGGCACGCTGTACGGGGGCCAGCGTGAACTATCGGACCGGGCCGCGGCGCCTGTCAACCGCCCGCCGCGGCCTAGGGCATGATCTTCAGCAGGCCGGCGGCCATCAGCATAACGGCGGCGGCCATGAAAGCGAAAGTCAGCCAGCCCACGACCGTCCGGAACGGCGAAGTCCGAAACTCCTTCACGATGCGCCGGTCCCGGGCCAGCCGGATGATGATGAAGATGAGGGGGACCGCCGCGACGCCGTTGACGATGGCCGCGAAGTACAGGGCCTGGATCGTGTTGATGCCCACGAGGTCCATCAGCAGCCCGACGACCACGGCCAGGGCCAGCACGGAATAGAACCCCCTGGCTTTCGAGAATCGTTTGGCCAGGCCCTCCTTGATCCCCAGGGCGTCCGCCACGGCGTATCCGACAGATCCGGCCAGGACGGGGACCGACTGCAGGCCGATCCCGATGATGCCGACCGAGAACAGCACGTAGGCCAGGTCGCCCGCCAAAGGACGGAGGGCCGCCGCGGCCTGCTGCGGCGTGTCGATGGACAGGATGCCGCTCCGGTGGAGGGTCGCCGCCGTGGTGATCAAAATGAAGAAGGTCATGACGTTCGAGAAGATCATGCCGATCCGGGTGTCCGTCCCCAGCGCCAGGATCTCCTGTCGCGTCACAGCCGGTTCGTCGTCGAAATCGGCGATCTTCGCTCCCGCGATCTCCTCCTCGACCTCCTCGGAGGCCTGCCAGAAGAAGAGATAGGGCGAGATGGTCGTGCCGATGAAGCCGACCATGGTCATCACGAAGGCCGAGTTCAGGTCGACGTGAGGGACGAGCGTCGCGGCCGCGACCGCGCCCCAGTCCTGCTTCGCCAGGATGGCCGTCGCGACGTAGGCCAGCAGGCTGAGCCCGAGCCATTTCAGGATGCGGGAATACCTCCGATAGGGCACGAGGATCTCGAGGGCGATGACGGCGATGGCCACAACGAAGAGCCAAAGGCGATAGGGCAGCCCGACGAGCATCCGCAGGGACGCGGCCATGATGCCGAGGTCGGCGCCGATGTTGATCGTGTTGGCGACAACGAGGAGGCCCACGGCGAACCACATCAAGCGCCGGGAGTAATGGCGCTTGATCACGGCGGCGAGACCCTCGCCCGTGACCAGCCCGAGGCGGCCGCACATCTCCTGGACGGCCACCATCGACGGGACGAGGAAAAGCGACATCCAGCTCATCCGGTAGCCGAACTGGGCCCCGGCGATGGAGTAGGTGGCCACCCCGGACGGATCGTCGTCGGCGACGCCGGTGACGAAACCCGGCCCGACCTTCTTCAGGAACGCTTTCGCCCTGTCCCCGACGGCCATGGGCCTATCATAGGATAAACAGGGCCCCGAGGGGAACAGGGTTCGGACGGCCAAGCCGGGCGCGTTCGACTCTCCCGGTGCGCCGCTCAGAGCCAGAGCGAGGCCGCTTCGGGGACGGCGGCGCGGTCGACGAGCGAGATCGCGCCCTTGACGCAGACCGGCCGGCAGATGCCGCAGCCGTAGCATTTCTTCGGATCGATCCGGGCCTTGGCCTTGCGCTTGTGGGGCAGGTACGCGTCGAAGGGACAGATCTTGACGCACTCGCCGCAGCCGACGCAGGCGGCTTCGTCCACCCGGGCCATGTATTCGCCCCGGAACATGACCGGCGCCCTGTGGGTCAGCGTCGCCTTCATGGCCATGCAGCCGGGCAGAGCGCAGTTGCAGATGCCGCCCAGGAAGGGCGTCACGAACGACCAGACGGTGTGGCAGAGCCCTTCCTCTTCGCTTTCACGCATCAAAGCCAGGGCTTCCTCTTTAGGCAGGAACTCGAGCCCGCCGGTCTGCGGTCCGATGAGATAGCCGGAGTCGACGCTCTTGAGGATGTTCAGCATCTCGCCGCCCTGCGGCGCCAGGCTGATGCCGTAGCAGTAGCGGTGCTCGGGGCCGAAGGCCACGTGGCGGCAGATGCAGGCCAGGCGGACGACCGAGGTCGTGAAGCCGAGGATGCGCTCGATGTCTTCGATCGGGACGACCTGGCCGAAATGATTGACCTTCTGCCTCTTGGTGATCGCACGCCGGATGCCGCGGGTGAAGAACGAGGGGATCCGGTCGAGCTTGCCGAGAGCCTTTTCCCCCTTCGCCAGGTGCTCCGGCGATTCGAAGAAACGCTCGATGAATTTCCGCCTGCGGAGGTCGCTGAGCAGGTCCTCGGCGTAGTTATTGGCGTTGAGGTACCACTTTTTCCCCTCGCCGTGCTGATGGCAGAATTCGCACATCTTGAGGCCATCGTGCCACAGGCTTCCCGGGGTGTCAATGCTTTGAACATGGGGGCCAGGGGCCAAAGACGGAAAAAAACCTTTCCCAAGACGAATTTTCATCAAAAACACCGGAAAAGCAGGGTTTTTCCCCTAACACGGCAAGGCTCGCACAAGCCGTTTTGAAGGCTCTGCCTGAAGGCCTCGGCAGAAGGCCGATCGGGCGGCCATTTTCGCAACCGGATCCCCGCCAAAGTCAGGAAAATCCTAGGAAAATCCCGATCGTTCTCGGAAAAGGACCGGGTTTTTAAAAGTGCTTGACAAGCAGTATGATATCCAGTATAGTTTAATACACATCATAGTGAGATACACATCATGACAAACATCGAACCCGATATCGGCAGCCTCGAAACGGAGATGAACCGGGGGTTCCTCCACATCCTCGTCCTGGCCCTGCTCGAAAAGGACATGTACGGCTATGCCATGGTCAAGCACATCGAGACGCTGGGCTACAAGGTCGAGGAGAACACTCTCTATCCCCTTCTCCGCCGGCTCGAGAAGAACGGCTGGATCGCGTCGAAGTGGAACCTGGCCGAGGACAGGCCCCGCAAGTTCTACGCGATCACCGCGGCGGGCCGCGCCCTCCGGGCCAACCTTCTCGACGTCTGGAAGACGCAGAACCGCGTCCTCGAAAAGACCATCAAGGAGACCTCCCATGTCTGACAAGCTCGAAGCTTATCTCGAAGAGATCAGCCACTTCCTCTCCGGCCGCGCCGAGCGCGAGGAAATCCTGTCGGAGATCCGCAGCCACATCCTGGAAAAAGCCGCCGCGGAGACCGGCGCGTCGGGCGACGCCGCCGTCGAAACGGCCATCGCCGCCTACGGCGCCGGCCGCGCCGCGTCGCCGAGCGCTACGTCGAAGACCGGCCCATCATCGCCCCGGCCTACAAGCGCTACCTCTTCCGTTACACGACGTTCCTCTTCGCCATCCACACCGCGCTGACCCTCATGGCCGTGGTCTTCAAGAAGGACTTCGTCCTCTTCCCGTTCCTGTACATGCCCAAGCTCGGCGTTATCGAGGCCCTGATGTACCTGCCGACGGCCTTCCTGGCCGACCTCGGCATCGTCACGGTCGTGCTCTACTTTATCACCCAGAGCGGCAAGGACATCAAGCTGCCCTGGCCGAAGTTCGCCGTCGACCTCGACGAGGTCAAGCCCCCGACAGAAGAGCTTCTGGCTGAGCCGCGTCGCCACGGCCGTCGGGGCGGTCATCATGCTGGCCATCACCGATTTCGCGCTCTATGTCTTCGCCCGGCACCAGACCATCTTCTTCGCCAACGTCGACTGGCACAACCTGCGTCCGCTGTTCATGCCGGCCGGCAGAATGCCGGCAGAGCGCAGTTGCAGATGCCGCCCAGGAAGGGCGTCACGAACGACCAGACGGTGTGGCAGAGCCCTTCCTCTTCGCTTTCACGCATCAAAGCCAGGGCTTCCTCTTTAGGCAGGAACTCGAGCCCGCCGGTCTGCGGTCCGATGAGATAGCCGGAGTCGACGCTCTTGAGGATGTTCAGCATCTCGCCGCCCTGCGGCGCCAGGCTGATGCCGTAGCAGTAGCGGTGCTCGGGTCCGAAGGCCACGTGGCGGCAGATGCAGGCCAGGCGGACGACCGAGGTCGTGAAGCCGAGGATGCGCTCGATGTCTTCGATCGGGACGACCTGGCCGAAATGATTGACCTTCTGCCGCTTGGTGATCGCACGCCGGATGCCGCGGGTGAAGAACGAGGGGATCCGGTCGAGCTTGCCGAGAGCCTTTTCACCCTTCGCCAGGTGCTCCGGCGATTCGAAGAAGCGCTCGATGAATTTCCGCCTGCGGAGGTCGCTGAGCAGGTCCTCGGCGTAGTTATTGGCGTTGAGGTACCACTTTTTCCCCTCGCCGTGCTGATGGCAGAATTCGCACATCTTGAGGCCATCGTGCCACAGGCTTCCCGGGGTGTCAATCCTTTGAACATGGGGGCCAGGGGCCAAAGACAGGAAAAAACCGTTCCCAGGACGAATTTTCATCAAAAACACTGGAAAAGCACGGTTTTTCCCCTATCACGGTCAAGGCTCGCACGGGCCGTTTTGAAGGCCCTGCCTGAAGGCCTCGGCAGAAGGCCGATCGGGCGACCATTTTCGCAACCGGATCCCCATCAAAGTCGGGAAAATCCTAGGAAAATCCCGACCGGACTTGGAAAAAGACAGTGTTTTAAAAAGTGCTTGACAAGCCGTATGATATCCAGTATAGTTTATTACACATTATAGTGAGACACACATCATGACAAACAACGAACCCGACATCGGCAGCCTCGAAACGGAGATGAACCGGGGGTTCCTCCACATCCTCGTCCTGGCCCTGCTCGAAAAGGACATGTACGGCTATTCCATGGTCAAGCACATCGAGACGCTGGGCTACAAGGTCGAGGAGAACACCCTCTATCCCCTTCTCCGCCGGCTCGAGAAGAACGGCTGGATCGCGTCGAAGTGGAACCTGACCGAGGACAGGCCCCGCAAGTTCTACGCGATCACCGCGGCGGGCCGCACCCTCCGGGCCAACCTTCTCGACGTCTGGAAGACCCAGAACCGCGTCCTCGAAAAGATCAACAAGGAGACCTCCCATGTCTGACAAGCTCGAAGCCTATCTCGAAGAGATCAGCCACTTCCTCTCCGGCCGCGCCGAGCGCGAGGAGATCCTGTCCGAGATCCGCAGCCACATCCTGGAAAAGGCCGCCGAGGGGACCGGCGCGTCGGGCGACGCCGCCGTCGATAACGGCCATCGCCGCCTTCGGCCCGGCCCGCAAGGTCGCCGAACGCTACGTCGACGACCGGCCCATCATCGCCCCGGCCTACAAGCGCTACCTCTTCCGCTACACGTCGTTCCTCTTCGCCATCCACGCCGCGCTGACCGTCATGGCCGTCGTCTTCAAGAAGGACTTCGTCATCTTCCCGTTCCTGTTCATGCCCAGGCTCGGCGTCATCGAGGCCCTGATGTACCTGCCGATGGCCTTCCTGGCCGACCTCGGCATCGTCGCGGTCGTGCTCTACTTCATCACCCAGAGCGGCAAGGACGTCAAGCTGCCCTGGCCGAAGTTCGCCGTCGACCTCGACGAGGTCAAGCCCCCGAAGAAAAGCTTCTGGCTGAGCCGCGTCGCCACGGCCGTCGGGGCGGTCATCATGCTGGCCATCACCGACTTCGCGCTCTATGTCTTCGCCCGGCACCAGACCATCTTCTTCGCCAACGTCGACTGGCACAACCTGCGTCCGCTGTTCATGCCGGCCCCCGGACGGCGCATCTCCCTCATCGTCATCGCCATGTTCGCCGCCTCGACCATGGCCCTCCTCGTCAAGCTCTTCACCCGCTCCCGCTGGGTCGACGTCGCTTCGAACGTCGTCACGCTCGGCCTCGTCGGCCTCCTTCTCCGCCAGCCCTTCGACAACCTCTTCGTCCCCGAGATCGCCGGCCGCTTTTCGCCCAGGATCGTCACCTGGGGGAAATATTCGGTCCTCTTCACGCTCCTCTTCATCGCCCTGATGACCACCATCGAGCTGGTCAAGAGCATCGTCATCATCAGCCGGCGGAAGCTCAATTCGGTGACACACAACTGAGAATCTCGCGTTGTTCCGTTCGTCTCTTGTCCTGGAGGTGGCCCTTGACAAATATGCATGATAATGGCATCTCTATGCATATGAGAACGACGATCAACATCGACGACGACCTCATCGCCAGGGCCGCCGAGCTGACGGGGATCAAGGAAAAGACGACCCTGGTCAGGATGGCTTTGGAGTATCTGATCGCGCGCGAGAGCGCCAAGAGACTGGCCAGGCTCGGGGGGACGGCAAGAACCTCCAGCCCATCCCCCGGCGCAAAAGCAACTGGTGAGCGATGGTCCTCGTCGATACCTGCATCTGGGTCGACCATCTTCGTCACGGGAATGGTCGCCTCGCATCCCTTCTTGAAGAGGGAGTCGTGATTTGTCACCCTTTCATCATCGGCGAGCTCGCTTGCGGCGAGCTGCCGGAACGATGCAAAAACGCGGGCTTATCGAGGAACTGCCGCTAACGGAAGTCGCCAGCCATGACGAGGTCATGAAATGATCGACTCCCATGGCTTGATGAGCAGCGGCCTCGGTTTCATCGACGCCCATTTATTGGCTTCCGCGCGCCTATCGGGCGACTCTGTCTGGACCAAGGATCTCGCGCTGAAGAAGGCCGCGGCGAAACTCGGCGTTCTCTGTCCTGACTTCAGGGCCGTCGCCTGGCCGAAAAGCCCGGCGAGACCCCCTTTTACGGCGTCAGGGTCTCGTGGGCCATCAGGAGCTTGGCCTGGATGGGGACGCCGTAGGGGCAGGCCGCCTCGCAGGGACCCGCGCAGCCCGCGCACTCGGCCGCCCCGCGCGGGCCGAGCGCCGCGTAGAGCCCCATGGCCTCCTTCTCCCGCCCCTTGGCCCCGAAGTAGTACTCGTAGCGCATGATCGAGTTGACGGGCACGCCCCGCGGGCAGGCCGGCTCGCACAGCCCGCAGGCGTGGCGGCAGTACGTGTCGCCGAAGGCCTCGCGGCCGTCGTCGAGCACCCGGGCCGCGGCCAGATCGAGCTTGCGGCCCGACAGCTTCAGGAACGATTCGAGCCCCTCGAAGCTGTTGATCGTCGGGCAGACGGCGTGGACGCCGGGGTTGTTGAGGCAGAACATGATGGCCGCGTCGCGCACCTTCTCCCGGGCGTCGAGGCCGTGTTTCTTCGTGAATTCTTCGGCCACCGCGGCCCGCTCCGCCGCCCGCTGCTTCATCTTCAGCACGGCCTCGGGCAGCTCCTTGCTCTGGTTCTTGTAGCGCTCCTCGATCGAGGCCAGCACTTCCGTCTCGCTGGTCACGGTCAGGCCCGGGTCCATCTTCATCAGCGTGACGCCGACGTTCTTGGCCGCGCACGCCTTGAGGGCCTTCTCCCCCGCCTCGCGCTGCAGGAAGTTGTAGACGAAGAGCATGATGTCGAAGCGCCCGTCCTCGGCCGCGGCCAGGACGACCTGGTCCATGGGGTCGTCGAGCTTGCCGAAGAGGCTGAGGTCGGCGCCGTGGTTCGACAGCCCCGAGAACCGCACCTTCCCCTCGGCCTTGAGCTCGCCGATGAGCTCGTGGTAGGGCTCGTACTTGACCTGGGCCAGCGTGCACATGTGGATCATCAGGCAGTCGGCCCGGTCCGTGCCCATGCGCTCGAGGCCCTTCATGAAGCGGTCCCGGAGCTCCGCCTTCGAGATATGCTTGTTGAAGCTGAGGTTGAGCTTGGTCGTGATGAACAGGGACTTGCGGTCGTGGGTCTTGAGGACCTGGCCGATCGTCCGCTCCGATCCGCCCATCCCGTAATGCTCGGCCGTGTCGATGTAGTTGACGCCGGCGTCGAGCGCCGCGCGCAGCACGTTGTCGTTGCTCAGGTCGCCGGCCCCGAAGCTGATGTCGGAGACCTTGAAGCCCGTCCGCCCGAGCGTCCTATAGTCCTTGATCTTGAAGGCCGGCTTGGCCGGCGGCGCCTCCTGAGCCGCGTCCTGGCCCGCCGCCGCGCCCTGGGCCCTCAGCCCGGCCGCCGAGACCGCGGCCAGCGATGCGCTCAAGAATCCCCGCCTCGAGATGCCTCTCCCCTTTTCCGTCGCTCTTTTCACGCGGGCTCCTTTCGTGCCGGTCGGATCGTCGCGAACATCCTATGACGGACATCCAGCAAAGTCCATGCCAGGCCTTCTCCCCGAGAGACCGGCGGCCCGGCGTAAAGGCTTTTGACAAGAGACGCCCCGGCTGGTAGTTTGGTTGCCCGAGGCCAGGACCATGCCCCAGCATTCGAGACTCACACCCGTCGCGGCCGCCCTTCTCTGTCTCGCCCCCCTGCTCTTCTCCGCCCGCCCCTCCTCCGGGCAAGCCTCCGCGGCCAAACCCGCCACCGGTCCCGACGCCGCCGCCCTGGTCGAAAAGATCGGCGCGCGCATCGCCTCGTATCCCAAGCTCGAGTCCTGGCAGGCCCGGGCCCGCTCGACGTCTTCCCGGATGACGTCCGAATGGAAGCCGAAGAGCACGACGGTCACGGAGAAGCTCGTCACGGTCGACGGCGGCCTCTGGTCCGAAGAGATCCTGAGCGCCACGGAGACGGAAGACGGCCAGACCCGCGACGTCACCAAGAAGTCCCAGGAGGAGGCCCGCGAGCGCGCGGCCAAGCAGAAGCGCTCGACCGACGAGGAGCGCAAGTCCGACCAGCGCAGCCGCGGCCGCCGCAGTCTCGACATGACCCGCGACGAGGTCCTGCCCTTCGGCCCCGACAAGCGCGCGGGCTACGACTTCACGATCGAGGGCCAGCGCGACCTCGACGGCTCGCCCGCCGTCCTCCTCCGGTCGCGCTCCCGGGTCCGCTCCGACGAGAAGTTCGAGGGCCTCTACTACGTCGACCCGGCGACCGGCGACGTCCGCCGGGCCGAGCTGACCCTGGCCAAGATGCCCGGACCCCTCAAGCGCATGGAGATGGCGATCGATTTCCGGGTCCTGCCCGAAGGCAGCCAGGTGATGACGAAAGCCGTCATGCGCATCCACGTCGGGCTCATCGTCAAGAACATCCGGGTCGAGGCCGTCGAGAGCTACACCGACCACGTCGTCCGTTAAAATGGGGGACATGATACCCGTTTCCCATTTTCCGCTGGCTTAAAAAAGGGAAACGGGTATCATGTCCCCAAATATTTAACACATTAGACAGCTGCCCCACCCGTTGTTTTGTTTATAGGGGGGGGCGAGAGTTCGCCGATTAAATAAATGTATTCAGTTGCGTGTCACCGAATCGAATTGGCGGGGGCGGGAAGCTAGGGCAGGTAATTGGCCGAGTCGATGGCGATCGAGGAGTCGAGATAGACGGACAGGGCCCGGGCGATGGTGAAGACGATGAAGCCCATGACGAGGATGGTCAACGCGACGAGGGCGATGGCCTTGGCGTTCGAGACCTTCCGGGCCAGGCCCTGGGGCGCCAGCACGTCCCAGAGCGACTTGCCCACGAAGCCGATCAAGAGCATCAGGCCGAAGAAGAGGCGATAGCCGTTGAGCCGGCCGTTCGCTTCGGTCGAGGCGGTGAGGCGGAAGAAGGGCGAGACGAGCCAGACGGCGAAGAGCAGGAAGAGCGCTGTGAGGACGACGGCCAGGGTCTTCTTGGGGTCGAGTTCAAGCTTCACCGCGTGTTCCTCCGCACTCTGTTAGACGGGCTGGGACCGGATTTCTTCCTTAAAGGGGGACACAATACCAATTCCCCTATTTTCAATAAATGGGTGAATTGGTATTGTGTCCCCGATTTAGAGCGTCCCGGCGACGGCCTGATGGAGGACCATTTCGGATTCAGTCTTGGTCGGGTCCTTCACCAGGATGCCCCGGGACGACTGGGCGAAGCCTCCCCTGCCGATGATCGTATCCCGCGCTTCCGTCAGCCAAGCATTGATCCCGGCGTGATCGGGCCGGTGCCTCTCGTTGTTGTCGACGGGATACAGGACGTATTTCGCCGACCAGTAGTCCAGCGCGACCGGGTCCTGGCTGGCCAGGATGGTGTTGGCCCTGGTGGTGGCCGAGGCCGGATATCCCGTCAGGGCCCCTTGCGAGACCCAGATCGCGTCCATAATGTTGAGGACTGGAGTGTGGACGGAGACCATCATCTTGCCGCAGGTCTCGCCGAGCCCGCCGTAATGGCGGAAATCCGAATTGCCGTCGGACATCGAGACCAGGCCGTACACGTGCTTGAGGGCACCTGTGATCTCCGAGCCGCCCGTGTCGTGGTGCTTGAGGACGGGAATGTTGATGAGCTTGAGGTTCGCGCCGTGGACCGTCCCGTTCCAGACGCCCTCGCGGAGCTCGACGCGCCGGCCGCCCGCCGTCGTGAAGCAGGGGTACGAGACGTTCTCATAGGTCCGGTAGCCGTTGGCCGAGTGCTCGGACGCCCCGATGAAGTTGCCGCGCACGGGATCGAGCAGGAACGCCGAGACCCGGGAGTCGTTGAACAGGCTGTTGACGAGCCAGAGGAACGAGTGGCTCTCGTCCTGGGCGTTGGCGTGGACCCCGGTGTCGCCGCCGTAGGAGCTCGAAGTGTTGCAGGCCAGGCTGCCCCGGCCCTGGCCGTTCTCGACGATGACCACCTCGCCGCCGAAACCGTCGGGGTGTTCGAGGATCCGCTGGATGACGCCGCGGACGAGGTCGCTGTTGGTGCAGCCGCGGTATTTCCACTGGGCGTTGACCTTGATGAGCACGACGTCGGCGGCGGCGATAAGGCCGTTCGCGCCGTTCAAGGCGCCCGGTGTCGAGGTCCGATAGAACTTGAGCCCGTTCTGCCCCATGAGCGCGAGGAGCGTGTCGACACCGGAATGGCGGCTGCCCGAGACGATGGCGTTGGCCGGGATCTGGGTGACCTGGAACAGGGCGTTCCGCGTATCCGACGGCTCATCGGGGGCGTTCGAGGTCTCGCACCGGACGAGCGGCAGCGAGGCCGCGCCGACCAACCCCATCTTGACGAAATCCCTGCGCTTCATGGCGATACCGTCCCTTCAAGAGTTTAGTCGGGCAAAGGCTATTATATCAGGCGGAAGGAAAGAGAATTTGCAATATGTTTATTTTGAATTATTTATGAAGATTTGAAGAAAATATTATTGGGATCGTGCGCAAAACGGGGACACGTACGAAGCGTACATGTCCCCTGCTCACAGAGACGAAAAAGGGGGACACAATACCAATTCCCCTATTTGCAATAAATGGGTGAATTGGTATTGTGTCCCCGATTTAGAGGCCGTGGTACTTTTCGAGGATCTCGGCGTACTTGCGCTCCTCGAGCCGCAGGATCTCGGCGAAGCGGGGATCGTTCCTCAGCTTGTCGTAGAAATAGTCCCGGGTATTGTTGAGGTAGGAGAAGAAGTAGAGGTAGTCGTAAATGTCCTCGAAACCCCGGTCGATGCCCGATTCGATCGTGGCCACCGCCTCGTCGAACATGCCCAGGGCCGCGTAGACGCGCGACCGGAAATAGGTGCCCCGCGACGGCCGGGACGCGTCGAGCGACGCCTCGATCGTGGCCAGGGCCGCCTTCCTGTCCCCGTTGGCCGCCGCGGCCAGGGCCCTCACGAGCCGGACGTATGTGTCGCCCGGCGCCAGCGTCTCGGCCAAGGCCAGCTCGGCCGCCGCCGTGTCGTACCTCTTCATCAGGATGAGCGCCCGGGCCATGTGGCAGCGCGTCTTGACGTCGGTCGGGTCGAGCCCGATCATCTTGTCGTAGTCCGCCAGGGCCGACTCGAAGAGGCCCATCTGCTCGTAGGTATAGCCCCGCATCATGTACATGTCCACCGTCGTGCCGCCGGCCTGGATGACCCGGGTGAAGTATTCGGCGGCCCGCTCCAGCATCCCGATGCTCCGGAGGAACCCGCCGATGTCGGTCAGGACATGGAGGCTCGACGGGTCGAGGGCCAGCGCCTTCTTGAGACAGGCGTAGGCCTGGTCGTTTTCTCGCCTGAAATAGTGGAACCAGGCCATCCCGACGTTGGTCTCGGCCCGGTCGGGGGCCATCTCGTAGGCGCGCCGGTAGTTCTCCTCCATCAGGCGCAGCGTGGCGGGGCTGTCCTCCTCGTAGACGAACCGGTACTGGTAGGCGTCGCCCAGCCCGAGGTAGGCCAGGGGGCAGCCGGGGTCGGCCTCGCGGGCCTGGGTGAACAGGGCGATGATCTTCTCGAGCTCGGCCGGTTCGGTCGTGATCACGTACTTGCGGGCGATGGCCCGGGCCGTCTCATAGAGGCGGGTGGCCTGGACCGAGCAGAGGGCCAGGGCCTCGGGCCCGGACGAAGTCGGTACGCCGAAGGCGCGGCGGACGCCGTCGGCGATGCGGCTCTCGACGACGGGGATGTCGGCTTCCGTGCCCGGGACGTGGTCCGTCTTGAGCGGCGCGGCGCCGCGGGCCTCGCGGACCTCGTAACCGACGCGGATCTTCGAGCCGGAGCGGGCGAGGAAGCCGGCGACGAGCCAGCCCGCGCCCAGCCGGTCCGAGACGGCGGCGAGCTCGTCGGGTGTGAGCGGCGCGCCCGGCTCGAGGCCGAGCTTGCGCACGGTCTCGATCACGGCGGCGAAGGTGTAGACCTTGAGGTGCTCGGAGCTCCGCTGGAGATCCCGGATGAGGTGGTCGGGGACGGACTCGCGAAGGTAGTTGAGGCCGTCGTCGCCCGTCCCGTTGACGAAGGGCAGGACGGCGACCGCGGGGCGATCCCCGTTCGGGACGTAGTGGGGGTGGCCGTTGCTGATGACGCGCCAGCCGAGGACGCCGACGGCCATAAACGCCGTGAACCCGGCCAGAACGTACCAGCGACGGAACGAGGCGAAGGAGGTCGGGACGCGGAGGCCGAAGATCACGACGGCGTCGGGTCCGGACGCGGGGCCGGAGCCGGAGTGAGCCGGTTTCTCGGGATCGTGCTCGTGGAGCTTGGCGTCGAGCCACCAGTCGATCTCGTCTTTGTAGGCCATGACGCGGGCCTTGGGCGAGCCGTCGAGGCGGTGGACGGGGAGGCCGAGGTTCTCCTCCCAGCGGCGGCAGGTGCGGACGTCGCGGCCGAGGTAGGAGGCGATCTCCTTCCAGGACTGTAGAACTTCGCGAGCACCCATCGCTATATCCGTCTACGGAAATAACGCTTCTGCTAGGTATAAAGTATTCATAAGAAAAAGGATTTGTCAAGGCCCGCTTGGGGGTCTGACGTACTTTTCGCGTATCCCGGTTTTGAGGCAAGCGAAAAGTAGGTCTGACCCCGTCTTAGTCTTGTTCTTACCGGCTGCCCCTTTTTGAGCTAGAATACCCCAAATGTCCCGCCGCCACCCGAAAGGTTATTGGTACCTGCCCGGGCTCCTCTACGATCTCGCCTTCAAGCGCATGTTCCGGGGCTTGCGGCGACGGGTCTCGCGGACGATCGAACGGGAGGGGCTCTATCCTTGGCTGGAGGTCTGCTGCGGCACGGGCGACCAGCTGCGGCACGCGCGGGGACATGTACCGAAGGTACGTGTCCCCCAAATTGGATTGGCCGAGGAGGGGTTTGCTTGGGGGACGGCGAACATGGAGCCCGGAACGGGTGTCCCCGATGAGCAAGCACAGGGGGTCGAGGCACGAGACGGCCGGGCCGTAGTTGGCCTCGACCTGAGCTTCGGCTTCGTCCGATACGCCGGGCCCGCGCGCCCCAGGTCCCGTTCATTTGCGGCGATGCGGCCCGACTCCCGTTCAAGACCGGCTCCATGCGGGCCGTCAGCGTGTCGTTCGGCCTCCACGACAAGAGCCTGGAGCTCCGGAGCGCGATCCTGGCCGAAGCGAAGCGAGTGTTGAAGCCGGGCGGGCGGCTCATCGCCGTCGATTTCGAGAACCCCTGGGACGCGGCCTCGCGCGCCGGGGCCCTGTTCACCCGGGCCATCGAGCGGCTCGCCGGGCGGGAGCACTACGGCAACGGCCGGGATTTCCTGCGCCGCGGCGGCCTGCGGGGCTTTCTCCGGGAGAACGGTTTCGCCGAGGTTGCGCGCCGCGACGTCCCGGTCGGCTCGGTCAGTGTGGTCGTCGCGAAACTCGACTCGGATCGCCCTTGCGATTTGCCGCCCGCGGAGATTAAGATGGCGTCAAACCATTTGTTCCCGAGATAGAAACGAGGTTGAAATGAGCCAAAGACCGATCATCCGCATCAGCCCTCCCGTCGGTGTCTTCCTGACCGTTCTGCTCGTTATCGCCGCGGCCTCCCCTGCCCTGCGCGCGGCCGACGAGACGACCGCGAAGGTGGACAAGATCTTCGCGTCATGGGACAAGACGACGTCGCCGGGCATGGCCCTGGCCGTGATCAAGGACGGCAAGATCGTCTACGAGCGCGGCTACGGCATGGCCAAGCTCGAGGACGGCATCGTCAATACGCCCGATAAAGTGTTCGACATCGGCTCGGTCTCGAAGCAGTTCACCGCGGCCTGCGTGGCCATGCTCGTCCGGGACGGCAAGGTCCGGGTCGAGGACGACATCCGCAAGTACCTGCCCGAGATGCCCGCCTACGGGAAGCCGGTGACGGTCGACCACCTGCTCCATCACACCAGCGGCATCCGCGACTACAACGCCCTGCTCAGCCTGGCCGGGTTCCGGCCGGAATCGGACTCGCCCACGGTCGAGGAGGCGGTCGAGATCATCCGGCGGCAGAAGAAGCTCAACTACACGCCGGGCGACGAGTACTCCTACACCAACAGCGGCTTCTTCCTGCTCAGCCAGATCGTCGAGAGGGTCAGCGGGAAGTCGCTGAACGCCTTCGCCCAGGAGCGGATCTTCAAGCCGCTGGGCATGACCAAGACGCTCTTCCAGGACGATCACACCCAGATCATCAGGGACCGGGCCACGGGTTACACGCAGGCCGAGTGGCGGCGGCTTCAAGATCAACATGAGCAACTGGGACGAGACCGGCGACGGCAACGTCTACACGACCGTGCGGGACCTCTACCTCTGGGACCAGGCGTTCTACACCGGCGCGCTCGGCAAGGACCTGACGGACATGCTCCAGACGACGGGCGTCCTCAACTCGGGCAAGGCCATCGATTACGCCTGGGGGCTCGTCGTGCGCGATTACAAGGGCCTCAAGGTGGTCGAGCACGGCGGGGCCTGGGTCGGATTCAGAGCGGCGATCGCGCGCTTCCCCGAGCAGAAGTTCTCGGTCGTCATCCTGGCCAATCTCGACTCGATCGACCCGTCGGGGCTGGCGTTCCGGGTGGCGGACGTCTATCTCGCGGAGGAGCTTAAGGGCGCGGCCAAGGCGCCGAAAGGGCGGGGCGGGCGAGTGCGGCGGCGGACGGGGAAATGCGACGAAGGCCAAGCCCGAAGGCCGAGCCGTTCGCGGTGCCCAGGGCGGAGCTCGAGGCCCTTGTGGGGAACTGGGAGGACGTCGGGTTCGGCCAGTGGCTCGCGCTCTCGATAAAGGACGACAAGCTGACGGCGGCCCTGGGAGGCCGGAACTTCACGCTCAAGCCGATCGCGCCGGGGAAGTTCGTCGCGGCGGAGCGGGCGGACGTCGAGCTCGAGTTCAAGGCGGCCGATAAGGGCAAAGCCGCGACAGGGCGGATGACGGTCGGGAAGAGCCTGGAATTCCGGTTCGCGAAGGCGGCGCCGCTCAAGGCCATGAGCGCGGCCGAAATGGCCGGATATGCGGGGACTTATGTCAGCGAGGAACTGCTCGACGCCAAGTATGTGCTCAAGGTCGACAAGGACACGCTGGTCCTCAAGACGCGGGACGTGCCCAGGGCAGAGCTCAAGGCCATGGCCCCGGACAAGTTCACGGTCCCCGGCTACGGGCTCAACATCGAGTTCGTGCGAGGCCAGGGCGGCAAGGTGACGGGCTTCACGGTGAGCGTGGGCAGGGCGGCGGGGATCGTCTTCTCAAAGAAATGAACGATGGCGCCGCGGGCCTCGAATGACAAACCTCTCTGAAATGACTCCGGCCCGCGCGATCGGGATCAAGCCGGATCAATTCGCACCGACGAAGCAGCCGCCTCCGTCAACCGCCGAGATCAGGGCGTCACGGTCAGGGTCGCCCTGACGGTGACGCCCCTTCTGGCTGAAATTGTGACAGCTCGTGTCGACGTCACGGCAGACGTTGTGATCGAGAATGTCGCTGTCGTCGCCCCGGCCGGAACGGTTACTGACGCCGGCACCTGAGCAGTCGAGGTACGGCTGCTCGTCAGTGTGACGACCATCCCTCCGGCAGGCGCCGGTCCGGTCAATGAGACCGTACCTGTGGATGGGTTACCTCCGCGTACACTGCTTGGATTGAGGCTCAGCGAGGATGCCACGGGCGCCCTCACCGCAAGGCTCGCCGTCCGGCTGACGCCGTTGTAGAGGGCCGTGATCGTCGACGACCGATTCGAGGTCACGGGGCTCGTCGTCACCGTGAACGTCGCCGTGGTCGCCCCGGCCGCCACCGTCACCGAGGCCGGCACCTGGGCCGCTGTATTGCTCGAGGTCAGGCTGACCACTGCCCCGCCTGTCGGAGCCGGTCCACCCAGTATCACGGTTCCCGTCGAGGACTCCCCGCCCACAACCGTCGCCGGGCTCACGCCCACGGACGTCAGCGTCGCCGCCGCCGGCGCCGTCACCGTCAGGGTCGCCGTCCGGCTGACACTGGAATAAACGGCCGTGATCGTCACGGCCGTATCGGCAGCCACCGGGCTCGTCGCCGCCGTGAACGTCGCCGTCGTCGCCCCGGCCAGAACGGTCACGCTCGCCGGCACCTGGGCCGCCGCCGTGTTCGAGCTCGTCGTAGCGTGACCACGGCACCGCCCGGTCGGCGCCGGCCCGCTCAGCGTTACCGTTCCGGTCGAGGAGGTGCCGCCGGGCACAGTCGCCGGGCTCACGCTCACAGACGTCAGCGTCGCCGCCACCGGCGCCGTCACCGTCAGGGTCGCCGTCCGGCTGACACTGGAATAAGCAGCCGTGATCGTCACCGTCGTATCGGAGGCCACCGGGCTCGTCGCCGCCGTGAACGTCGCCGTCGTCGCCCCGGCCAGAACGGTCACGCTCGCCGGCACCTGGGCCGCCGCCGTGTTCGAGCTCGTCAGCGTGACCACGGCACCGCCCGTCGGCGCCGGGCCGCTCAGCGTCACCGTTCCGGTCGAGGACGTGCCGCCGGCAGAGCCGCCGGGCTGACGCTCACGGACGTCAGTGTCGCCGCCGCCGACGCCGTCACCGTCAAGGTCGCCGTCAGGGTGGCGCTGCCGTAAACAGCCGTGATCGTTACCGTCGTATTGGAGGCCACCGGGCTCGTCGTCACCGGGAACGTCGCCGTCGTCGCCCCGGCCGCAACGGTCACGCTCGCCGGCACCTGGGCCGCCGTGTTCAAGCTCGCCAGCGTGATTACCACTCGGCCCGCGGGCGCTGGACTGACCAAAGCCACCGTTCCTTGGAGGACGCACCGCCCGGCACCGAAGCCGGGGTGATGTTCACCCAGCTGAGCGTCGCTGCCGCCACGGTCACCGCCAGGGTCGCCGTCCGGCTGACACTGGAATAAACAGCCGTGATCGTCACCGTCGTATTGGAGGCCACCGCGCTCGTCGTCGCCGTGAACGTCGCCGTTGTCGCCCCGGCCACAACGGTCACGCTCGCCGGCACCTGGGCCGCCGCCGTGTTCGAGCTCGTCAGCGTGACCACCGCCCCGCCCGCCGGCGCAGGTCCGCTCAGCGTCACCGTCCCGGTCGAGGGACTCCCGCCCACGACCGAAGTCGGGATCAGGCTGATGGAGCTCAGGACCGGCGCGGGACGCCGTCATGGTCACCGTCAGGGCGGCCGTACGGGTCACCCCGATCGTAGAGGGCCGTGATCGTCACCGCCGTATTGGAGGCCACCGGGCTCGTCGTCGCCGTGAATGTCGCCGTTGTCGCCCCGGCCAGAACGGTCACGCTCGCCGGCACCTGGGCCGCCGCCGTGTTCGAGCTCGTTAGCGTCACCACCGCCCCGCCCGCCGGCGCAGGTCCGCTCAGCGTCACCGTCCCTGTCGACGAAACGCCGCCCTGCACTGAAGCCGGGCTCACGCTCACGGACGTCAGCGCCGCCTCCGGCGCCATCACCGTCAGCGTCGCCGTCCGATTGATACCGTCATAGAGGGCCGTGATCGTCACCGCCGTGCTGAGCGCAACCGGGTTCGTCGTGGCCGGGAACGTCGCCGTCGTCGATCCAGCCGCCACCGTCACCGACGTCGGCACCTGGGCCGCCGCCGTGTTCGAGCTCGCCTGGACGTAACCACCGTGCCCGCCGGCGGGCGCAGGTCCGCGAGCGTGATCGTTCCGGTGAGACACCCGCCCACCGTCACCGGGTCTATGCCGAGCCGATGAGCGCAACGCCTGCCTCGGCCTGGGTGGACATCGGCCGGTACTCGGTATGCGTCGAAATAGACGACTCTTCGGCTCCCTCGAGGACGGAATCGACGAAGGCGGACGAGTCCCCTTGAGTGATATTGACCCTAAGCCAGGCGGACGGCACGATGCTCCGGACCGTCAGCGGTTCCCTGAACACGGACACGTTAAGCGGGTTCGTCAGGCTCAATTGGATGGCAGAAGCATCCGACGAGAGCACGCTGAGCGTGGACGCTTTCCGCTCGCGCATGTACTGGGCCACTTCCCCGTACGTGGCCATCCAGAGATTCCTAGCTACGATATGGTCAAGAAGCGTTGCCATGTAGCCGGTGTTTTCGGCAGGCACGGCATGCAGATACACACAGTACCAGGCATTGTAGGTGATCGCGGTGTCCAGCTTGGCGTCTAACAAGGAGATGGCCATGGTGAAATCAATGTTCTCAGCGGCCGTGTTATAGAAATTGACGGCCTTGAGTTGTCCGAACTGTATGCCCGGGGGCCACGGCCAGAATTCCGGAATGTCCTCGTAGAAGTTAAAATTGCCCCCTTCGCTCCCGGCCCAGCCGCCTCTCGCGGCGATGTAGAATTCGCTGGTGACGGCCTGCACAAGGGAATTGCTGTCTGTATAGGGATAGGAGATAGACAGACACGGCTGCGAGAGAATGCGCTGATTGATCACTCGCTGGGATTCGCTCAGCAGCTCGTACCGCATCTCTGATTCGGACAAGAAAGCGAGATCAGGGTGGGTGAGGGTGTGGCTCGCGATCTCATGGCCTTGCCCCGCGAGCGTTAACCACTGGTCCCAGGGGACCTCGGTTGTGGCCGTGGTCACAAAAAAAGTGGCTTTCAGACCCCGGGCGTTCAGAAGAGGCACGGCGTTCGTGATCTGAGTCAAGTACCCGTCATCGAAGGTCACGGAAACGGCCCCGGCCCGGTTGTGCCTCCAAGGCGTGATCTGATGGGCCTGCGCAAAGGCTGTTCGCAAAGGAAGAAGAAGTCCGATCAAAGCGCAGAGGACAACGCGAGAGATCGTGGTCATGTTTGCGTTCCCCTTGCCCGAAGCGGCCGACCATCCGGCCTTTTCCGGGCCCGTCAGTTCCTGCTTCCCCAAAACGCGACTCTCCGTTTCTTGAAGCTTTGGTCATTTCTCTTCCCCCTCTCCTCTTCCCCGAACTTGGCGAAACCTCCCCGGGAACGAAGGGAAAACGACCCAGCTTCAGCAATGGCGGTAGATAGTACAACATTAGATTCCCCGCTTCCCCGTGAGGATATTTTCTAGGATATCGCATCCGCCCCGTCAATGCCAATGGGGAGAAGCCGCCCATCATGGACTTCTGCTCCTCGCCCCGCATGTCTAGGACATTCCTCGAACCACTTCCTTGAGGCGCTATTCTGATGATTCCAAGGCCAAATGTAAATCCCCATTTCGTATTCACCCATTCGGGTGTAGCCAATAGCTTAGAGATCTAAATAAGAGACACCAGCCGGTAGACCTCTAAAGGGGTTTTTTATGGAGCTGACCTGGTTTTATTCGAAGGCTCTTTGTCGTCCTTGGTCTGAAGATAGAGAGCGGCCAGGATGCCGATCCGGGAGTGTTTGCCCAGCTTCAGAGCCAGGCTCTTCAAGTATCCCTTCACGGTGTTCGAGCTCAGGCCCATCGCCTGCCCTATCTCTTTGTTGCTAAGGTCCGAAAAAAGGTGGCGCACGAGGTCCTGTTCTCTTGGAGAAAGCCCTTTCTCGCGGAAGATCATCTGGAGTCGCCCCCGGGCGGCATCGGCCCGTTCCAGAACGAAAATATAACTCGGATAACGGCTGACGGCCCCCAGAAGCCGGCCGTCCAAGGCTACGCCGCGGACTTCGTACTTGCGACGATGGCTCAGAAAAGTATCGAGAGGCGGATGAACGCCGCCCTCCCGATATTCCGGCGCCACCGGCGCTTTCGCCCGCTTCTCCAAGAGCGACACCCATTTGGAGCACAGGACTATGACCGACTCGCGGGTTGGGATGGTCTTGCCGGTCGGGTTCTTGGCGAAGGCGAGCATGTTTTCCGCCAAGGAGCTGATATTGACCCGGGCCTCGGTCCCGGGAGGTCCCGGCTGATAGACGATAAAGGCCATCGCTTTATTGATCATGCCCGTCCTCCCGTCCGTCAGGCCATCTTATCAAATCCGGTCGCCGCCCGGCAAATCAGCTTCGACACGCGAGCCGCTCTCCGATACGAGGGCGCTTATTGATTATTCTCGCCATCCGCGCTAGGCTCCCAAGAGACCGCCCGCCAGGGGATTGAGCGAAGCCAGGGCGAAGGAGTCAAAATGGCCAGAATCACGATGCTCGGCACGGGGCTGATCGGCAGGTTCTATACACTAACGATCCATGGTCTCCGGAGCCGCGATCGCGTCGTCAACGTCTATTCGCGTTCGGCGGAGAGGGCTCGCGCGTTCGCCGCGGATCGCGGAATCGACCGTTGGAGCGATGATCTGAAGAAGGCCGTCCGGGACCCGGAATCCGAGATCGTCGTCGTCGGCGTGCCGAACAATGTCCATCTCGAGGCCGTTCGTCTCGCGGCGGAGGCGGGCAAGGCCGTCTTATGCACGAAGCCGCTCGGGCGCACGGCCGCGGAGGCGCTCGAAATGCTTCGTGTCGTTGAGAAAGCGGGGGTCTTCGCCGGCTACCTCGAGGATCTCGTCTACACCCCGAAAACCCTCAAGGCGCTCGCTTCGATGAAAAAGGGCACGATGGGACGCATTCTCTGGACACGATCCCGCGAGACCCATCCCGGACCGCACAGCGCCTGGTTCTGGGATGCGGAGCAGTCGGGCGGCGGCGCTGTCATCGATATGGGCTGCCACTGCATCGAGATCGGCCGAATCTTCATCGGCAAGGACAAGCGGCCCCTCCGGGCCTTCTGCTGGGGCGCGACCCAGGTCCATCCCATCGAAGCCGAAGATCACGCCATCGGCCTGGTCGAGTACGAGGGCGGCGCCATCAGCCAGTTCGAGGTCAGCTGGACGTTCCGCGGCGGGATGGACCTGCGCGACGAAGTCAGCGGGACCGAAGGGACGATCCGCCTCGATCATTTCCTGCGTACGGGCTTCGAGATGTTCACGGCCTCGGGCGAAGGGCGGGTATGTGGCGGAGAAGAGCCGAGAGTCAGAAGGGCTGGCTCTTCCCCGGTCGGCGACGAGGCCCACGAGCTCGGCTACGTCCACATGTTCCAGGATATGCTGGACGCATGGGAAGCGGGACGCAAGCCGACGGAGACCTTTTACGACGGCTACGTTGTCAATGCCATCATCGACG
Organism: Candidatus Aminicenantota bacterium; assembly: GCA_963754085.1. GTDB lineage: Bacteria > Acidobacteriota > Aminicenantia > Aminicenantales > Saccharicenantaceae > RBG-16-66-30. The sequence goes on from CAVWFA010000003.1 coordinate 452,204, forward strand.
CCTGCTACAAGTCGATGAAGTCGGGCCGATGGGAGCAGGTCGAGTTAGGATGGAAAACCCTTTGGAGGGAAGCCCCGGAACGCGAAGGGCGACCGAGGGTCGCAGCCGCCCCCCTGAAGGGGCCGAAAAAGGCCCTCGGGAGGCCCCAGGAAACGAAAACGGGGGGAAATCGGGGGCAAGGCCTGGGGAAGCCCGGGAAAGCGGGTTTCATCGCGATCAAAGTGGAGCGCCTCCCGGACGGCCGGACCAAGCGGATCCTGAAAGACAAAGCTACGGGCCGCATCGTCGAGGAGATCGATTGACATCCGAAGGTTCAAGACCGGACCACTTCCTGCAGGGAACTAGAATTCGGCGAGAGACTGGCTGAGAGAGGAGCTAGCGATGGACAAACACTCGCGCTGCCGAGAACATGCCTGGCCAGCCGCCTGCGGACCTATCCTTATCGCCTCGCTAGCTGCCCGTCGGCCGCCCGTCTTTCCGCCCAGGATCCGGCCGGCCGCTCCGGCGCCTCGCTCGAGGCCGCCAAGGCCCCCGCGGTCGCCGCGCGCCGGGCCAAGCTGATGGAGATCCACAAGGACGGCGTCATCATCGTCCCTTCGCAATACAAGGCCCGCGACGGAGCGATGCAGGACAATCGCAATTTCCTCTATCTCACCGGGCTCAAGGAGCCGGACGCGGTCCTCGTCCTCGACCCGGCCGGCAGCCCTCGCGAAACCCTGTTCCGACGGGCATCCGGCGGCCCCGGAGCTCGCGGCGCCTCGGGCGGCGGGATGGTCAGCCCGGGCGGTCCGGATGCGCCGATGGTGGCCGTCGCGCCTCGCGGCCAGGCCCCCGCTCAGGAAGCTCCCGCGCCCGACAAAGGTCTTGTCGAAAAGCCGAACTCGCAGCTCGCCTCCGCGCTCTTCGGCGCCACGATGGCCGGACGCGCCAAACGGGTCCTCCTCCCCTTCTCCGACTTCGACTTCCTCTCCCGCGCGTTCACCGGCATGAATCCCTTGGCCCAGGCCGAGGCCGTCCTCAACCTCGATCCGACGCTCTCCGAGATGCGTTTGACCAAGGACGCCGGCGAGATCGCGGCCCTGCGCGAGGCCATCGACCTCACGGCCGAGGCCCTCAACGAAGCGTACCGCGCGGCCGAGCCCGGGATGCGCGAGGTCGACCTGGCCGCGATCCTCCGCTACGCCTTCGACAAGCGCGAGACGGAGGATTCGTTCCTCCAGGCCGCTTCCGGCCCGAATTCGACCAACGTCCATTTCGGGGCGACGGCGCGCCCGCTCGCGGCCGGCGACCTCGTCGTCTTCGACGTCGGGGCCTGGATCCGCGGCTACACGTCGGACATCAGCCGGACCATCCCGGCGAACGGGCGTTTCACGAAAGAGCAGCGGGAGATCTACGGGCTCGTTCTCGAGGCCGAGAAGCACGGCTGCCGGAGGCTCGTTCCCGGCGTCACTTTCAAGGCGGTCCAGACCGAGGTCGAAGACATCCTGATGGCCGGGCTGGAGAAGCTCGGCCTGGTCACGGACGTCAAGAGCGCCTGGCAGCGGCGCCTCTACATCCAGCACGGGTTCGGCCACGGCATCGGCCTCGACGTCCACGACGTCTGGAGCTGGCACAATGCGCGGCTCGACAAGGTCGCGATGGCGCCCGGCATGGTCATGACCATGGAGCCGGGATTGTATTTCCCGGAGGTGCGCTTCGACGCGTTCCTCGACGCGCTCAAGGGCAAGGCTCCCGACGCGGAGATCGCGGCGTTTCGCGAGAAGGTCGGGCCGGTCTACAAGAAGTACGCCGGCATGGGCGTCCGGATCGAGGACGACGTCCTGATCACAGAGGGCGGGAGCGAGATCCTGTCGAGCCGCGTCCCCAAGGAGATCAGTGACATCGAGAAGCTGATGAAGGAGAAGAGCCCGTTCAATCAGATGAAATAGGCAGGATAGGGGTCTGACTGAGATAGGGGTCTGACGTGATCTTTACGCCCTCATTGTCCCTAAAGGCGTAAAGAGCAGGTCTGACCCCTTCTTGTCTCTTACCGCGCCGGCGCCAGCGAGATCAGCGCCCGCAGCGTCCTGAATCCCTCGATGTAATCGTTCGCCGTGAAAGTCAGGGTCCTGGCGTCCAAGCGCTTGACGTTGGGCAGCAGCATGGCTCCCATGTCGGCCTGGGCCGAGACATGATAGGCCAGCTCGAAAGTATAGGGGGAGGTCATCTTGAACGGCTTGATCTGGCCTATCTTCCCGAGCGCGTCCTTGACGCCCGCCTTGATCATCTGGCGGGCTTCGGCCATCGGGACGAGCTTGGCGGCCAGTCGGCCGTAGGCTTCTTTGACGGCGACCGTGGCGACATCCTTCCCCAAGACCTCACCCGCCTGCCGGCAGACTGCGGTATCTCCGCTGACCAGGATCACCGGGACGCCGTAATAGCCGGCGATCAGGGCAGTTGAGCCCCAATTCGGGCAGTTCGACGCCGTTGACCTTGATGGCCCGGACGACGCTTCCCGATATCGTATGGTCGAGGATGGCGTTCTCCGTGCCGGCCTTGGCGTGGTATCCGATGAGCAGACAGGCCGCGTAGGAGGCGTCGATGCCCTGCATCATCGAAAGAGGCTTCGGAGAGCCGCTGATGAGAATGGCCTTGGGGTGCAGGTCGGCGGGGCTGACGTTTCGCATGGAGCCGTGGGAATCGTTGACCACGACCTCGGTGGCGCCGGCTAAGAGCGCGCCTTCGACTGCGGCGTTGACGTCCTCGGCCATCCATTTGCAGCCGGCCCCGTACTCGGCCGTTCCCGGCGACGTCTGGTCGCCGTGAACGATGCCGGAGATCCCCTCCATGTCGACCGAGATGAAGACCTTGAGGGGCGGCTTGGGGGCTGGCTTCTGCTGGGCGGAGGCAAAGACCAGAGGAAGCGAAATGATGGCGACGGTGCCGAGGGCGAGGACTGTTCTTTTCATTGAACCCTCCGAAAAACACAATATTCTGTTTTCAGGGCCAAAAACATCGATTTAAGGCCTTTATCGTGCCAATTTATCGGTCTAACTTATTGATTTCTATGTATATTTCTGAGGTCCGACCCCATTGTAAGGCGCCTTCCGGCCCTGGCAGTGCTCGCGGTCGCAGAGCTGGCAGGCGACGAATCCCTCCTCCGAGGGGAAGAGGATACCGGAGATGGACTTCCGCGGTACCATGAGCATGCTGTCGGTCAGGCGCACCCCGATGAGTTTCTCCGTATCCCCGAAGATCGAGAAGAGCTTCGGTTGCTCGGTGATGGGCCAATCCACGAGCGACCCGGGGCTCATGTTCGAGAGCGGGCCAAGGCCATAGCGCGTCTCGATGTGCTTCGCGAGCCAGTCCGCAGCCTGTTCGAGAGCGATGTTGGCGATCTCCTCGAGGTAATACTGCTTGAGGAGATCGTCCTGGGCCGCGGCCGCCCGCTCGAGCTCAGGCCCGACCGTGATGATGTACGGAAAGACCTTGTTAGCGCCTCTCGAGATTCTTCGCGCAGGAGCGGGCTATCGAACGTGACCCCGGCCACCTCGACCGTCCCCTCCCCTTCGCCCCGACGAACGCAACGTCCCAGGCCGCGCGGGAACGGATGAGCTCCCGGGCCAGGCGTACAATCTCGTCCAGGCTCTCGAATCCGGCCCTCGCGGGTCAAAGCGCAGCCGCGGCAGCGATGTCCACGGGATCCAGAGTCGACAGGAATGGCTATCGATCTTTTCCATGGCTTCCCTCATATTTACCCGGAACCGCGTTAGGATATCAAGCTCTCCTGCGGTGCCCGATCTCAGTCGTCTTGACTTGTCTGCAGCGTCAATGCTATCTCTTTGGAATCGTTTAGGCCGGGCTGATCAGGGAGGAGGGTACAAGCGATGCCTTTTCCAAGGACATCCTCAAGATCGACTGCCCGAGCGAAGCCGAGCGGATCAGCGCCTTCATCAAGGGCCAGATTCGGTCGATGCATCGGAAGGGCATCGTCATCGGCCTCAGCGGCGGGATCGATTCGGCGCTCTGAGCGCCGCGCTCTCCGTCCGGGCCGTCGGTAAGGACAAGGTCCTCGCCCTCTTGCTTCCGGACAAGGAATCGAGCCCTCAGAGCGCCGAATTCGCTACGAAGCAGGCCCGGCAGCTCGGGATCGAGGCGATCACGGTCGATATCACGCCGGTCCTCGAGGCCTTCGGGACCTACGAGAAGCGCGATGCGGTCGCCCGGGCGATCTATCCGGAATTCGGGCCGGCGACATGCGTTGAAGATCACCCTGCCTTCGGACATCCTCAACAAGGACGGCTACAACGTCTTCACGTTGACCGTGTACGATCCCCAGGGACGGCCACGAACGACGCGGCTCAACGAGCGAACAGGCCCAGGGCATCATCGCCGCCACTTGCACCAAACACCGGACGCGGATGATGACGCAGTACTATCACGCGGAGAAACTCAACTACCTCGTCTGCGGCACCACGAACAAGAGCGAAGCCGTCCAGGGACTTGTTCGTTAAATACGGGGATGGCGGGGTGGACATCGAGCCGATCGCCCACCTCTACAAGAGCCAGGTCTTCCAATTGGCGGAGCACCTGGGCGTCATCCCGGAGATCCTCGACCGCGCCCCTTGCCCGGACACCTATAGCGCCCCGGTCACGGACGAAGAGTGGTATCTTCCGGATGCCCTTCAAGACACTGGATCTGCTGCTCTATGCCTGGGAGAACGGAACGGACCTGGCCCTTGTCTGCCAGGTCATGGGGCTGTCTGAGGACCAGGTCAAGCGCGCCTTCAGGGATTTCGCGAGCAAGCACAGGACGACGGAGCACCTTAGGAACTTCCCCCCGTCGCTGCCCTGAAGGAGACTGCCATGAATTCGATCTCGATCATCGGGACAGGGTACGTCGGCCTGGTCACCGGGACCTGTCTCTCCGAGTTCGGCCTGAACGTCCTGTGCATGGATTCGGACGCCCGCAAGATCCGCGATCTGGAACGGGGCCTGGTCCCCATCTTCGAGCCGGGCTTGCCGGCACTGATCGCCAAGAACGTCGCCGCCCGGCGCCTCCGCTTCACGACCGATATGGCCGAGGCCGTCACCGCCTCGCAAGTCATCTTCCTCGCCGTGCCGACGCCGCCCGGCGAGGACGGCTCGGCCGACCTCCAATATGTCCTGGCCGCCGCGGACGCGATCGCCGAGCACATGACGGACTCTACGGTCATCGTCAATAAGAGCACCGTTCCCGTGGGGACGGGGCGCAAGGTGAAGGATGTGGTCCGGGCGAGGCTCGAACGGCGGGCCCTGTCTCTCGATTTCGACGTCGTCTCCAATCCCGAGTTCCTCCGCGAAGGATCCGCCGTCCGCGACTTCATGCATCCGGACCGCATCGTGATCGGCAGCGACAACGAAAAGAGCCGGGAGATCGTCCGGGAGATCTACAACGTCCTTTATCTCATCGACACGCCCTTCGTGTTTACGTCCCTCGAGACGGCCGAGCTGATCAAGTACGCGTCCAATGCTTTTCTGGCGACGAAGATCGCCTTCATCAATGAAGTCGCCGGCCTCTGTGACGCCGCCAACGCGGATATCCGCGATATCGCCAAAGCCATGGGCATGGACGGCCGGATCGGCAAGTACTTCCTCCACCCCGGACCCGGATTCGGAGGCAGTTGCCTACCCAAGGACACGCGGGCCCTGGTCAAGATCGGGCAGGAACACGGCGTCCGGATGAGCATCGTCGATGCTGTCGTCAAAGCCAACGAGCTCCAGAAGCACCGCGTTGTCCAGAAGATCGAATCCGGGCTCTCCGGGCTTGACGGGAAGGTCGTCGGCATCCTCGGTCTGGCCTTCAAGCAGGGGACCGACGATATCCGCGAGTCGCCGGCCGTGGCCGTGATCCTCGAGATCATCCGTAAGGGAGGCCGGGTCAGGGTCTTCGACCCGCAAGCGATGGAGAATGCCCGGCGACTCGCGTTCGCCGAGATCCCCGGCGGCGAGGGAGGGCGGTTCGGTGAGGGCACCTCGGAAGGATCGGGGGGCCGACCTCACGATCTGCTCTACGGTGCCGACGAATACGACGCAGCGGAAGGGGCGGATGCCCTGGTCATCCTGACGGAATGGAACCAGTTCCGCCATCTCGATCTTCCCCGGATCGCCGGCTCGATGCGGAAAGCGCTTTTTCGATTTCCGGAACCTCTATGAACCCTCCGAGATCACCAAGGTCGGATTGATCTATGAGGGTCTGGGGAGATCTCGGGCCTGATCGCCCGGAGCGTGACCATGCGGCTCTCAATCGCGGGAAGCAGAGGCGAGGGATGAATACGGAAGTCGCCAAGACCTTATCGTTCGCCGGCCAACTGCTGGCTTTCGCGGTCCTGATCACGTCCGCAGTGTCCTGCAGGGAGGGAAAGACCATGGACCCGCTAAGCATCTCGCGCCAACGACTTCAAGCCGTCCCGGCGGAACGTTGGGAGGCGTTGGCCCGAAAGAAGATCTATTTCGGACACCAATCCGTCGGCCAGAACATCCTTGACGGCATCCAGGCTGTCATCGACGCCTCTCCCCGGATCCGGCTCGAAATCCGGGAGACGTCGGACCCGGCTCATTTTGACGGCCCGGTCTTCGCCCATTCGCGCATCGGCCAGAACCGCGACCCGAAAGGGAAGATCGATCATTTTCGTTCGATCCTCGAAAGCGGGATCGGACAGAAGGCGGACGTGGCCTTCTTCAAGTTCTGTTATATCGACATCGCCTCATCGACCGATCCCCAGGAGCTCTTGGACCACTACGATAGGACGCTGTCCGATCTGGGCGCGAAGTATCCCCGCCTGATCATGCTCGCCGTCACGGCCCCTCTGACGAACGCTCCGCCCGGGTTCAAATCCTGGATCAAAGGCCTCCTCGGGCGTGGAGCGGCGCTGAAAGAGGAGAACGCCAAGCGGAACTCGATCAACGACCGCCTTCGAAGGAGCTACGGATCTGCGGTCTGGGACCTCGCGGCGGCCGAGTCGACAACGGCCAGCGGACAGAAGGTCTCCGACCATGATGGCCGGAGGACGATCGAACTCTTGAATCCGGCCTATACCAGCGACGGTGGCCACCTGAACGACGTCGGAAGCCAGATCGCCGCGATCGATCTGCTCGTTCGGCTGGCCAGCCTGGAGGACCGCTAGGATCGTTCAATGGCCGTCCGAAAAAGCGCTCCGCCCGTCGAAAATGTCCAGGCGACCGAGTCCGGGAGGTTTGCCCCCGGAATTCTTTTGGCCTATAATCCGCCTCCGCCAAGAAGGGCGACGATCACTTTCGGTGAAGTCTGAGCGATGCCTCGAGCCACGGGTCTGATCCATCATTTCCTAGAGGCGAGCGCAGCGCGTTCTCCGAACAAGCTGGCGATCGTCCACGGTCGCGAACGACCCACCTATGCCTCCGTCAACCGCCTCGCGAACCGCCTCGCCCATAGTCTCCTCCGTCTGGGGCTCGAGCCGGGGGACCGGGTGGCCCTGCTGTGCGAAAACAGCGTGGAGTACGCTTTCGGCTTCTATGGGATCCTGAAAGCCGGAGGCGTCGCCGCGCCTCTCAATACGGAGCTCAAGCCAGACGGCCTGGCCGGTAGCCTCAAGACCCTCGAGGCCAAAGTCCTCCTCGTCTCACGGAAGTTCGAGCGTGCCGCCCGATCGACCGACCTGTCACGTCTCAGCCCGGCACTGTTGGTCCTCACCCCTTCGGGCGTCCTGGATCCGGACCGCGATCGCCCGCCGAAGGCGGCGGCTCTGGTTCTCCAGGCCTCGACGATCAGAACCCGGGCCTGCCGACGGATCCGGTATCCTGTGCCGTGATCCTCTTTACCTCCGGGTCGGAAGGAAAGCCCAAGGGGGTCATGCTTTCCCATACGAACGTGGTGGCCAACACCCGGTCCATTGTCGAATACCTGGCCTTGACCGCGGACGACGTCCAGATGGTTGTACTCCCCTTCTTTTATGTCATGGGGAAATCCCTCCTCAATACACATTTTTCTGTCGGCGGGACGATCGTCATCAATAACCAGTTCGCCTATACGGCCTCTATCCTCAGACAGATGGCCGAGGAGAGGGTCACGGGTTTCTCAGGAGTCCCTTCGACCTACGCCCAATTGCTTTTCAAGTCGCCCCTGGCGGAATATCGCGCCCGCCTGCCGGCCCTTCGGTATTGCACTCAGGCCGGCGGGCATATGGCCCGGAGCATCAAGCTGGCGCTGCTCGACGCCCTGCCGCCCCAGACCAGGCTGATCATCATGTACGGCGCCACGGAGGCTTCGGCCCGGCTGACGTACCTCCCTCCCGAATTCCTGCGGACCAAGATCGATTCGATCGGCCGGGCCATCCCGGGAGTGACCCTGGACGTCCTGTCCCCTGACGGCCAGGCCCTGGGCCCCGATCAGAGCGGAGAGCTGGTCGCACGGGGAGAAACATCATGCTCGGCTATTTCCGCGACGACGAGGCGACCCGAAAGGTCATCGACCGGCATGGCTATCACACCGGGGACCTCGGGTTTTACGATCGGGATGGCTTTTTTTTCGTGACCGGCCGGAAGGACGACCAGGTCAAGATCGACGGGCACCGGGTCAATCTGCAGGAGATCGAGGATGCCATCCTCGATTCGGGTCAGGCCATGGAGTGTCTGGTCTTCGCCGTTCCCGACGGCTCCCGGGACGTGACCCTGGCAGGCTTGGCCGTCCCGAAAGACGCGATCCTCCAGAGCACGGATCCCATCCTCGAGCACTGCCGTTCCAAGCTTCCGAAATACAAGATTCCCCGTCTTCTCTATCTGATCGACGCGATCCCCAAGAACAGCAACGGCAAGCCGGATCGGGCCAAGGCCCTCCAGGCCTTTCGGGAGCGGCACGACCGGCACAGTGATCTCAGTACCACAAGGAGCCCAAAATGAATGACCACGAGGCCGAGATCCGCAAGTTCCTAACCGACCAGTTCCTGTTCGGCGAAGACCGGCCCCTCGATCTCAATGTCTCTCTTTTTGATCAAGGGATCGTCGACTCCACCGGCATTCTGGAACTCATCAATCACCTGGAAGAGCGATTCGGGATCAAGGTTCAGGACGACGAATTGCTGCCCGAGAATCTCGATACCATCGGGAACATCTGCGCTTTCCTGGACAGGAAGCTCGCCAGATGAGGACCGATCAGGCCTCGCCAGGATCCCCGGCCGCTCGACAGGAACGCCATGGTTGATCAAAGGCCCTTTTCTCCGGAAGTCCTCGAGCTCGACTGCGCCCGCGCCTGCGATGAGATCGCCTCGCGAATCCGGACCCTCATGAAGGACCGCCTGCACAAGAGGGGCCTGGTCATCGGCATCTCGGGCGGCATCGACAGCAGCGTGACGGCGGCCCTCTGTGTCGAAGCCGTCGGGCCCGAGCGGACGCTCGGGCTCCAAATGCCCGAACGGCATTCGGCGGACGAGACGGCGGACCTGAGCCTGTCGATCGCCGACCACCTGCGGATGCCCCGGGTCCATATCGATATCACGCCGGTCCTCGAAGCGGTCGGCTACTACGGGAAATACGACCAGACCGTCGCATCGGCCCTCCCCGGCTACGGGCCCGGCTGGAGATCGAAGATCATCGCCTCGGACGCCACGGCCGGTCGAGGCTTCACTTACTTCTCCGTCGTGGCGGAGTCGCCGGAGGGCCGGACCCAGACACGGCGTTTGGAGCTCAAGGCCTACCTCGAGATCGTCGCCTGTACGAATTTCAAGCAGCGGATCCGCAAGATGTTCGAGTATTACCACGCGGACAGGCAGAATTACGCGGTCGCCGGGACCCCTAACCGCCTGGAATACGATCAGGGTTTTTTCGTCAAGCTCGGCGACGGCGCGTCCGATCTGAAGCCGATCGCCCACCTCTATAAAACCCAGGTTTACCAGCTGGCCCGCTATCTGGGGCTGCCCGAAGCGATCGTCCGGCGCCGGCCGACGACGGACACCTGATTCGCTGCCTCAGGGTCAGGACGAGTTCTACTTCTCCATCCCGTTCGAGAACATGGATCTTTGCCTCTACGGGAAGAACCACGGCCTTGACCCCGAACTCGTCGGTCGCCACACCGGGCTCTCGGCCGAACAGGTCAAGGCGATCTATCTCGATATTGACCGGAAGCGGGCGACGACGAGATACCTTCACCTCCCGCCCCTTTTGGTCTCGGAGGTTCCGGAGATCGCCTTGGATGTTCCCAAGAAAGGATTCTCCACTTAGAGAGAAGGATATCCCCATGTCCATCGCAAAACCTTTGTCGGCCTTGGGATCCAGTCTTGACGACTTCGTCTTCAACTTCGTCATCAATCTGTTGCCGGACGACGTCGTTTCGAATTCGTTCGTCCGTCCGTTCCTAGCCCGGCTGCTCGGACTGCGCTGCGGGCGCGACGTTCAGATCAGGAACAGCATCTTCTATGAGGACCATCGAAAGCTCGTCCTCGGATCCAATGTGCTCCTGAACCGAAAGGCCCATCTCGACGCGGGGGGCGGCATCACCATCGGGAACAACGTCCGGTTTGGCCCGCAGGTCATGCTCGTCACGGGCAGCCATGAGGTCGGGGACCCCTCCATGCGGACGGGCCCGCTTATCTGCAAGCCCATCGTCATCGGCGACGGCTGCTGGATTGGCGCACACGTGTTCATCGGACCCGGAGTGACCATCGGCAACGGGAGTATTGTTTCCGCCGGCTCCATCGTCCAGCGGTCGATGCCGGCCGATTTCCTGATCGCCGGGAATCCCGCGCGGCCTGTCTCTCCCCTGTAGGGCCCGGATCGAACTGTCGACAGAACGAGCTCGCTGGATCGCTGGGGAGAGATCGATCGCCACGGTTATCGGGCCCGTACGACTGACCGAGGGGGCCGGGAGCGCCGTCCCCGAGCACGCTGGCGCCAAGGGAGGTTTTTCGAGACGGTTCTACGGCCCTCGCGCATGAGATATCCGGTGATATTTGGACCGGGTTCATATATAATCTTTGGAAATTGAATCGGGAGCGGAACATGAAGATCAGCGTATTCGGTCTGGGCTATGTAGGGACGGTGACCGGGGCTTGCCTGGCTGAGCTCGGTCATGATGTCATCGGCGCGGACATCAATCCGCTCAAGGTCGAATTGATCAAGGCGGGGAAAAGCCCCATCGTCGAAAAGGACATCGGCGAGATCATCCGTAAGGTCGTCGGGAACGGCACCTTCAAGGCGACCGAAAACGTCGCCGAAGCGGTCCTGTCGACGGACCTCGCCCTGGTCTGCGTGGGCACGCCCTCCCGGCCCAACGGCAGCTTGGAGCTGAGCGCCGTCAGGAGGGTGTCCAGTCAGATCGGCTCGGCGCTCAGGGCCCATCGTCGCTACTTCGTCGTCGTCGTGCGGAGCACGGTCCTGCCCGGCACCGTCGAAGACGTCGTCATTCCGATCCTCGAACGGCGATCCGGAAAGAAGGCCGGCCGGGACTTCGGGGTGTGCATGAATCCTGAATTCCTGCGGGAGGGCACCAGCGTCCATGACATTTTACCATCCGCCCAAGCATGTTATCGGGGAGCTCGATCGAAGAGGCGGAAGCGTTCTCCTCAAGATCTATCAGCACGTGGACGCCCGGGCGTTCAGGGTCCCCATCAAGATCGCCGAAATGGTCAAGTACTGCGATAACTCCTTCCATGCTCTCAAGGTCGCCTATGCGAACGAGCTCGGCGGCCTCTGCCGGGAATACGGGATCGACAGCCACCGGGTCATGGAGATCTTCTGCTCGGACACGAAGCTCAATATCTCTCCGGCCTATTTGAAGCCCGGGTTCGCCTTCGGAGGCTCCTGCCTGCCGAAGGACGTGAGGGCACTGGCCTCCGAGACGAAACGGATGGATCTCGATTCGCCGATCATCAATTCGATCCTGGCTAGCAACAAGGCCCAGATCGCCAAGGTCGTCAAGACGATCTCGGCCTTCAAAGGAAAGAGGATCGGTTTCTTGGGCCTGAGTTTTAAGGGCGGCACCGACGATCTCCGGGAAAGCCCGATCGTCGAGGTCATCGAGACCCTGCTGGGCAAGGGCTTCGACATCCGGATCTACGATAAGTATGTGTCCGATCGCCAGGCTGCTCGGCTCCAACAAATCCTATATTGAAAAAGAGATCCCGCACATCGCCGAGCTGATCGAAGAAGACATCGGCGGTCTCGCCTCATTCGCCGACGTGCTCGTCGCCGCCAACCATTCCGCCGAGTATTCGGCCCTGGCCAAGAAGCTCGATCGAAGCAAGACGTTGATCGACCTGGTCAGGATCGTCGACGATCGTTCGGGGATCCGGGCGGCGTATCTCGGGAGCTCCTGGTGATCCCGGCATGACAAAGGTCCTCCTGATCTCCAACGAGGTCATGCACTACCGCGTGAGCGTCTATAACGACTTCGCCCGGAGATTCAGGGAGAACGGGTACGAGTTCATTGTTCGCGCCAACAGGCTCCAAAAGAAGAACCCCCATCCCGTCGAGTTCGATTTTCGAGAGATCCCCTTCCGCTTCTCGGCGTACAGGAAGGAGATCGAGGCCCTTCGCCCCGAAGTCGTCATCCTGTTTCTCCACATCAAGGACGTCATCCTGTTTCCCCTGCTGTATTGGCTCCGCCTGAGCCGGCGGCCCGTCCTGATCTGGACCAAGGGCGCGAACCTGGATGCTCCGAACCACCGTATCCGGGCCGCCGCGTTCCACCACATGCAGACGCTGGCCGACGGCCTGATCCTCTATTCCCCGGAGGAAACGGGCTTCGTGAAGGCGAAGAACCGTCACAAGATCACCTACGCTAACAACACGATCAACTATCTCGTGTTCCCCGAGATCAAAGCCAGCAAAGAGGAGATCAAGAAAGAGTACGGGATCGGGTTCAACAAGACCGCATTGTTCGTCGGCCGCATGGACATCGGGGCCGGACGGAAGAAGGTCGATCATGCGATCAGGATATTCAATACGATCGAGAATCCCGATTATGGACTTGTCCTCGTGGGCTCGGGTTTCAACGACCGGCTCAAGGCGGAGATCCGAGGGAACAATGTCCTCTATCTCGGGGAGATCTACGATCCCGACAACGTCGGGATCTGCAAGATCTTCAAGATGGCCGACGTGTTCCTGATCCCCGGCCACGTCGGGCTGGGGCTCAACCAGGCCTTCTTCCTGGGCCTGCCGGTGATCACGGAAAAGGGCCCCAGCCGCCGGAGATCCACTATCTGATATCGGGGCGAAACGGGTTCCTCGTCGAAGAAGACGACTTGGACGACCTGAAGGCCAAGGTGCTGTTTCTGCTTGATCACGATCAGGATAGGGCCTGGTTCGCCGAGAACGCCAAACGAGACATCCTCCAGAACGCTTCGCTCGAAGGCATGTTCGGGGGGTTCCTGCAGAATGTCCGGCGGGTGTTGGCACCTCGATAGATTGCTTCCCATGAACGAGGTTCCGGTGCGCGAGGTGAAGATGAGCGGAGAAATGGCGGAATCGGACGCCGCCGCGCTAAAGGGCAAGGCGATCCGGGGCGCCGGCGTCAACATCGCCGCCCAGTCCGTGGCGATCGCCTTCCAGACCGTCGGCGCGGTCGTCCTGGCCCGCCTCCTCGGTCCCGCGGACTTCGGCCTGGTGGCCATGGTGACGGCCGTAAGCACATGGATCGCGAATTTCGGGGTGAACGGATTTACCGAGTACATCATCTTTCGGCAGGACCTCGACGAAGACGAGGTCGTGGCCGTGTATTGGCTGCACGTCCTCGGTGCGTCCGCGTTGACCGCCGGTTGGTGCTTCGGCTTCGGGCTCGTCGTGGATTCTATCATCAGCCCGGCTGGCGGATCGCGGCGGCGATGGCGACGGCTTCGTCCTGCTACGCGCCTCTCGTCGGCGCCCATCGCGCTCCTCGAGGGAGGTGAAGTTCGGCGGTCGCCTTGGCGGAACTGAGGCGGCATGATGTATGAGTTACGTGCTCGCGTCGGGGCGGCGCTGCGGGATTCGGCCATTGGGCCGTCGTGATCCGGTGGCTCACTCCTCGGCCGTCCTGGTCGCGGCCGCGTGGATCTTGAACCCTTGGCGGCCCAAGGGGGCCATCCGGCTCGGAAAGGCTCTGCCGGAGCCCCTGCAATATCGCGGTCAGGGCTGTGTCAACCTGGCGCTCGGATTTCTGTCCGACGGCCTGGAGCAGGGCAGGGTGCTGCTGCGGGGGATATGACGGGGCCAGGCTCCTCGCCGAACTACGACCGGCCCCTATGGTGCACGTTTCGATGCCGGCCGCGCAGCTCGTGACGCGCCTGCAGACGTCGCCCTGGCGGCCCTGAGCCGTTTTCAGAATGATAAAGTCCAGTTCTCCGCGTATTTCGCCAAGGCGGTATCGCTGGTCACATTTCCCGGGGTCCTGGCCTCGGTTCTCCTGACCATCTTGGCCCATGACCTGGTAGCCCTGCTCCGGGCCGGAATTGGGTCGAGGCCGGCTTTGTCGTTTTGGCCCTGGGCCCGGGGATCGCAGCGCAGCTCCTTTACGGGTCCAGCACTTGGCTCCACCTGTCCCTGGGAACTCCGGACCGGTGGCTGCGCTGGAATTTTCTGGCAGGCGCGATAACGGTCATCCTGTTCCTCATGGCGGCCCCGCGAGGGGCGGTCGCCATGGCCGCAGCCCTGAGCGCGAGGAGTTATATTCTTGCCGTGCCGGCGATCTGGTACGGGGGACGGCCCATCCAGTTGAGCCCTAAAACCGTCTTGAAGAACGTCTGGCCCTATTTCCTGTCCGGATTCATGGTGCTCGCATCCTGGTTCTTCCTGTTTGGGCATCTGAGACCCGGGGAAGGGATCCCGAGGGGGTCCAATCTGGTTGTCCGGATCCTTCTCTCGGCCGTCATCGCTTCCGGCCTTTATATCGCCGGGGTCATCATCCTGCAGCGGAGCTTCAGATCCATCCGGGATATCATCTCGCTCATTCCCCACATTTTACACCGGATCAAATAGCGGTGTTCCGGCGACGGTCCGGTTCGGAGCCGAAGGCCGGAGATGTCGGGAAATGACGATCCGGCCGACCGCGGGCAGGCTTGCCTAAAAGAGGTCCGAGACCCTTCCCGAGGCTTTATAGGCGGCCCACCTCGCGCTGGCAGGGATATCCCGCGCATATCCCGCCACATCGGGACCGACCGCGGGCAGGGGCAGCGAGCCGAACCAGGACGGCGTCGAGGTCAGATAAAGCGACGCCGGGAGGACGTGGTTGACGATCGAAGCGTCCCAGACGACCGCGTTGCTGACGTAATCAAAATTCCCATGGCGGATCAGCGTCGCCTTGACGTTCGTATCATAATACGTTGAATTCGTCGGATTGGACCCGGTGCCGGTGTAGCCTCGATAGCCCATGTCGGGATATCCCAGCCGGTAGATCTGGGGGGCCTGGATGTCGGTGCCGCTGGCTTCGTGGATCTGGGAGTAAAGGCCCGTCCCCGAAGTGGACCAGGTCGAGCCCTGGGCGGTACCCAGGACATTCCCCACCACGGAATAGTAAGCCGACCAGTGGGTCAATTCGATCGCGCATTCATCCGGATAGGGGATCCTATTGCAGGTCCCGTAGATCCGGTTGCGGAAGAACATCCCGTAGGCCGATGACCCCCAGTAGCCGTCGCTGCCAAGGATCTCGCAGTAGTTGCCCTCCCAGAGATTGAAGACGGTGGGCACGCCGTGGTTGTCGTCCATCGTCAGGGGGCCGACCGCGTTCAGATCCAGCATCTGATTGAAGCCGTCCTGGAAGTTATAGCCGACGACATTCCCGCAGCAGCCGCCCATCCAGTCGCTGAAGCAGACCATCGGGTAGCCGGCAGAATGGAAGATGTTGTCCTGCACGAGGTTCCAACAGCAGTTCTCGACGAAATCCAGTCCCTCGCAGTTCCTCCCGAGCTGCTGCCCGTTGTCGGAATAGCAGCGCTCGACACTGCAGTTGGTAGCTTCCTGGAACCAGACGGACCGGCTGTAGATGTTCTTGAAATAGCATGCGTAGAACCAGCACGCGTTCACGTTGACCATCGTGATGGCGCGGTCGCTCGTGCTGTTCGTGCAATCGATCGTCAGATTCTCGAATCCGACGCGGGAGGTGGGATCCATCGACCAGATGATCAGCCTCGGGCTGGCGGTCATGTCGATGGGCAGGGCGTGGTCCAGGGTGACCGTCCGGGCCCCGGCATTGACGCTCGTGACCATGAACATAATGGTCGCCAGGCGCGTCTCGTCGTAGCCGACCCAAGGGGCCGCGGCCCAGCCGTTCGCGGTATTGCCGTGCATATAGGGCGGCGTGAGGTCCGTCAGCTGGACCATCTTCCCGGCGGCGACGGTGTGGCCCGCCGAATCGGTCAATCCGCTCACGGTCAGGACATTGCTCCCCGCCGTGGCCCCGCCGCTGACCGCGAGCCCGACCTGCGCGGAGACATACGGGGATTGTGACGGCGTTTCGAACCCGCCACCTCCCGACAGCCTGAGGATCGTCCCTGTCGGGCTCTGGCCACGCCAGGTGAGGTTCGATCTCGGGGTGATCGTACCGGAGATCAGGTAGGTCCCGTCGGGGATATAGATATGCGAACCGGCGGGGCACGCCGCTTGGGCGGTCGAGAATGCCGAGGTGCTGTTGGTCCTTCCGGTCGGATCGGCCCCGTAGGACTGAACGTTCACCCCCTGGGGGCGGGCGTTCGCTCCCCCGGGGCGGTACTGGGCCGTGCCGCCGGGAACTCCGGCGCTGGCCCAGTCCGCCAGGCGGTTCGGCGGGATGACCGTGGACGCATCGACGGCCGTCACGGTCCGGCTCGTATGATCGGAGCCGGAGCCGCCGCGGACCGTCAAGCCGACTGTATAGGAGGCCACCGCGGAAAATGCATGGGTGGGATTCTGCGCGGTGCTGGTCGCGCCGTCGCCGAAGTCCCACTGCCAGGACGTCGGGGAACCCTGCGACGTATCGGTGAACTGGACGGTCTGCCCGGGCGTCGGGGCGGCCGGACTGTAGGTGAAGGAGGCCGCGAGACCGTCCGGGGGGGGTGTCCCGGGCTCATGAACTGAGCATTTATATCCGGCCAGAACGAAGATCGAGGCGAACACCGCAATATAATGAGGCAGGCCATTTCCCCTGAAACTCATGGACGTCCCTCCGTTCTTTGATTGAACACTACCCCCCGTTATTCTATCACAGTTCTCTTCGGCCAGAAAAGGCCAAGGCCACGCCTGGGATGCCATCGGAGGCTGATGACGCCAATGCGCCCCGTTCTCGAGGCGCGAGGACGGGCGCCGGATTTATTCCCTCAGGGACGTAAATCCACGCCCGTCCCGCGAGTCAGGGCGAAGGCCGGTCCGCCCGGCCCCACCCTAGAAGAGGTCCGCGAGGCTCCCTGAGGCCAGGTAGGCGGCCCACCGGGCGCTCGCGGGAGTGTCCTGCCTGTATCCGGCCACGTCAGGCCCTATGGCGGGGAAGGCCAGCGAACCGAACCAGGACGGCGCTGAGCTGAGATAGAGCGACGCGGGCAGAACATGGTTCGCGATGGCCGGATCCCAAATGACGGACTGATTGACATAATCGAAATTCCCGTGCCGGATGAGCGTAGCCTTGACGTTAGTGTCGTAATAGGTCGGGCTGGACGGATTGGATCCGGTGCCGTTATAGGAGCGATTGCCCATATCGGGGTAGCCCAGCCGGTAGATCTGTGGGGACTGGAAGGAATTCCCGCTGGCCTCATAGATCCGCGAGTATTCCCCGGTCGTGTTCCAATTGGAGCCGGAGGGCGTGCCGAGGACGTTGCCGACAACCGTGTACATGTGGGACCAGTGCGTGAACTCGAAACAGGTTTGGTCGGCGTAATTCATCTCGCTGGTCGTGCCCCAGATGCGGTTCCGGAGGTACGTGCCGAAGCCGGCGGAACCGTAGTAGCCGTCGTTCCCGAAGATCTCCCCTTCATTCCCCTCCCACAGGTTGAAGACGCAGGGTGGGCCGTGGCTATCGTCGGCCGTCAGGGGGGCGGTGCTCAGGTCGTAGCCTTGATTGAATCCGTTGAGGAAGTTGTAGCCTATGACATTACCGGCGCACCCGCCCTGCCAGTCCCCGAACATGATCATCGGGTATCCGGCGGAATGGAATGTGTTGTCCTGCACCAGGCACCAGCACGCGTTCCCGACGAAATCCAGTCCCTCGCAATTGCGGCCCAATCCCTGACCGTGGTCGGAGTGATTATGCTCGAAGGTGCAGTTCGTGACCTCTTCGAACCAGGCCGAGCGGTCGTACATCCGCTTGAAGTAGCACCCGTAGATCCAGCAGGATGTCGCGTTGACGATCTGGATCACCTGATTTGCAGTGCTAGCGGTACAATCGAACTGCAGGTTCTCGAACCCGACGCCGCGTGTCAGCGTGGCCCGGGGCATGAGAAGCGGGCTGGCGGTCATGTCGATGGGAAGAGCGTGGTCCAGGGTGATCGTCCGGGCCCCACTGTCGACCGCCGCGACCGTGAACATGATGCTCGATAGCCTGGTTCCGTCGTAGCCGAACCATGCTTCCGCCGTCCAGTTGTTGGAGGAGTTGGCGTGCATATAGGATGGCGTGAGCTGCGTCAACTGGACGAGGCCCCCGACGGAGAACGTGGACGTGTTGGCGACCGTCAGGATCCGGCTCTCCCTTGGTCGCCCCCGCTGTGACCGTGACACCATTGGCCGAATAGGTCGGGGGCGGCCATTGCGCCGGAGAGGAGAACCCGCCGCCGCCGGAGAACTTGATGACGGTCCCGGTGACGCTCTGTCCGCGCCAGGTCCGGTTCGACGTGAGCGAGACGGTCCCGGACAGGAGATACGTCCCGTTGGGGATGTAGATGTACGAACCGGCCGGACAGGCGGCCTGCGCGTTGGCGAAGGCCGTCGAGGAGTTCGTTCTCCCGGTCGAGTCGGCGCCATAGTTGAGAACGCTCACGCCGAGGGGGCGGGCATTGGCCCCGCCGTCCCGGTATTGGGCGATCCCGCCGGGAACGCCGGCACCGGACCAGTCGATCCAGCGGTCGGCCAGGTTGACGGAGGGGGAGCTGTCGGCCACCGCGACGGTCCGGGTGGCGCTGTTCGATCCGGAACCGTTACTGACGGTCAGCGTGACCGTCCGGGACCCCGTTGTGCCGTAGACATGGCTCGGGTTCTGGGTTGCGCTGGTCGTGCCGTCCCCGAAATCCCAGAGCCAGATGAGCGGACTGCCGTTCGACGTGTCGGTGAATTGAACCGGATCGCCGATCTTGGGGGAGCTCGGGGAGAACGTGAACGAGGCGGCCAGATCCCCGGGATTGACCGCAACGGTTACGACCTTCGTCGTGCTTGAACTCGCGCTCGCATTCGACGCCAGGAGGGTCACCGAATAGGAGCCGGCGGCGGCGAATGAATGCGTGGGATTCCGCAGCGTGCTCGTCGCACCGTCGTTGAAGTTCCAGCTCCACGAGGTCGGGCTTCCCGTCGACGTATCCGTGAACTGGACGGACTGGTTGACGACGGGAGAGGCGGGGCTGTGAGTGAAGGAGGCGGCCAGAGCAGCCCCGACGGTCACGGTCCGGCTGACGGTATTCGAACCGGAACCGCTGGAGGCGGTCAAGGTGACGGTCTCGGCGCCGGCCGTGGCGAAGGCGTGGCTGGGATTCTGGGCCGAGCTGGTCGATCCGTCGCCAAAGTTCCAGCTCCACGAGGTCGGGCTTCCGGTCGACGTATCTGTGAACTGGACGGCCTGGTTGACGACGGGAGAGGCGGGGCTGTGAGTGAAGGAGGCGGCCAGAGCAGCCCCGACGGTCACGCTCCGGCTGACGCTTTCGAGCCGGAGCCGTTGGAGGCGGTCAAGGTGACGGTTTTGGCTCCGCCCGTGGCGAAGGCATGGCTGGGATTCTTGGCCGTGCTGGTCGACCCGTCGCCGAAATTCCAGCTCCATGAGGTCGGGCTGCCCGTCGACGTATCCGTGAACTGGACGGACTGGCCGACGACGGGAGAGGCGGGGCTGTGGGTGAAGGACGCAGCCGGCGCCGCCCCGACGGTCA
The DNA here is from genome assembly GCA_963754085.1 of Candidatus Aminicenantota bacterium. GTDB lineage: Bacteria > Acidobacteriota > Aminicenantia > Aminicenantales > Saccharicenantaceae > RBG-16-66-30. Next base: position 472,201 of record CAVWFA010000003.1, read on the forward strand.
CGCTCCGGCTGGCGGTATTCGAGCCGGAGCCGTTGGAGGCGGTCAAGGTGACGGTCTTGGCTCCGCCCGTGGCATAGGCATGGCTGGGATTCTGGGCCGAGCTGGTCGACCCGTCGCCAAAGTTCCAGCTCCACGAGGTCGGGCTTCCGGTCGACGTATCCGTGAACTGGACGGACTGGTTGACGACGGGAGAGGCGGGGCTGTACGTAAAGGACGCGGCCGGCGCCGCCACGACGGCTACGGTCCGGCTGGTGCTATTGGAACCGGAGCCATTGGCGGAGGTCAAGGTGACGGTCTTGGCTCCGCCCGTGGCGTAGGCATGGCTCGGATTCTGGAGCGTGCTGGTCGAGCCGTCGCCGAAGTTCCAGCTCCAGGACGTCGGGTTGCCCGTCGATGTGTCCGTGAACTGGATGGATTGACCTGCCGAAGGATTGGCCGGCGAATAGCTGAAAGAGGACGCGAGCACGGAGATCGAGGCGACCGTGACGGTCTGGCTGGCCTGCTTGGGACCGGTGCTCGTTGTGGCCATCAGGCTGACGGCATAAGCCCCCGCCCTGGCAAATACATGGGACGGATTCTTCGTTGAACTGATCGACCCGTCGCCGAAGCTCCAGGACCAGGACGTCGGGTTTCCGGCTGTCGTGTCGGTGAACTGCACGGCCTGACCCGGCCCCGGGGTCGTCGGGGCGAATCCGAACGATGCGGCGCCCTGAGCGGCCACGACCATCAGCATCCGGGACGATCTCTTGGAGCTCGCGCCGTCCGATGCGACGAGGGTCACCCGACGGAATCCGGGCCTGGCATAAACGTGGGTTGGATTCCTGGCGACGCTTGTGGTCCCGTCGCCGAAATCCCACTGCCAGGAGCCCGGGCTCCCGGCGGAGGTGTCGGCGAACCGCACGGTTTGCCCCACGACCGGAAAACCGGGAGCGTAGGAGAATGTGACCCTGAGGTTCCTCGATTCCTTGGCCGCGACGGCTGATACGAGCTCCAACGACTTGGTCTGCCCCCCGGCTTGGAGCGGTAACGAAAGAAGGCCGGAAGCAAGGATCATCACAATGGCGACGACCTTAAAAGGATTCCTAAACGGGTGGCGCCGTGTCTGCATTATTTACCCTCCGCACGACAAATGCATTCCCGCGGCCGGGCCGACGGGACGTCATGATCGATCACTTTCATGAGCGTTCCGATTCTCGTCCATCCCATATGGGCCGGAATCACCCCAAAAGGGGATTCCGGAGAGCAAAGTGGATGACTTTTGGCTAGCTGACCCCCCCGCGGATAAAAGGCCTTCCCCGACCGGGTGCCTTCAGGCGACGGACTTCCTCGGTATCCAGGGTTCGTGGACGTTGGGACGGCCACGCCGCGCCGGTCCTTGAACGGCCCGACAACTTCAACTAGAATAACGGCTCCGCCGAACCGTGATTTCCGAGAGGAGCGAGAGTGGCCTCATCAGGGTCTCATTCGGAACCGCCGACAGTCGGGAAGGGTCCCGACCGGAGCGTCTTGATCATCGTCGAGAACCAGCCCTATTCCACGGACACCAGGGTCAAGGCCGAAGCCACCGCTCTCCGCGAGGCCGGATGGCGTGTCCAGGTCATATGTCCGGACGTCCCGGAACGTAGCCGGAGGAGGGAGGCGCCTCTCTACCAGCGCCGCGAGCTCGATGGAATCACCGTCCTGTCCTACCGGATGGACTTCGCCACGCGCGGCCTGATCGGCTACCTGAACGAATATCTCTTGTCCTTGTTCCACATCGCCCGCCTCTCCTTCAGGATCTCGTGGAGCGACGGGTTCTCCGTGGTCCATCTCTGCAATCCCCCCGACGTCCTTTTTGTCATCGGAGCGTTCTACAAGCTCCTTGGCCGGAAGGTGATCTTCGACCATCACGATCTGTTCCCGGAAATGATCCTTTCGCGCCACAAAGGCCTGGCGCGCGCGGTCCTGTTCCGTTTTTCGAAGGCCCTCGAGTTCCTGACGTTCCGAACCGCCGATGCCGTTCTATCGACCAATCAATCCTATCGCGACATCGCCGTCGGACGCGGCCGGGTCGACGGGGACGACGTCTTCGTCGTCCGCAACGGGCCACGGTCCGGTGAGATCGTCCCGATACCCCCTGAGCCGACGCTGAAGAAGGGATTCCCCTTTCTGGCGTGTTACGCCGGCATCATGGGACCGGAGGACGGCGTTCTGGAGCTCCTGCACGTTGTCCGGCACATCGTGCGTCAGCTCGGTCGGACCGATATCCTGTTCTGTCTCCTCGGCGACGGCGCGGCCCGGAACGAAACCCTGGAACTCGCCCGGGCCTGGGACATCCAGCGACACGTCGACATGCCGGGGATGATCCTCGACAGGACCCTCTTCTGCCGGTATCTGTCGACCGCCGATATCATGCTGGCGCCCGAACTGGCCAATCCCCATAATAATAAGTCGACGTTCATCAAGATCGCCGAGTACATGGCCGTGGGGAAGCCCGTCGCCGCCTACGACCTCGCCGAGACCCGGTACACTGCCGGTGACGCCGCGGCCTATGTCCCGTCGGGGGATCTGGAAGCGTACGCCGCGGCGATCGTGGCGCTCTTGGACGATCCCGACCGACGCGCACGGATGGGGAGCATCGGGACCGAGCGGATCAGGACGCGCTTTCAATGGGACCACCAGAAGGGGAATCTCCTGCGCGCCTATGATCATGTCCTGCGCCCGAGGCGGGATAAGTAGGCAGCGCAGGGTCCGGGGCGCGGGGCCGCTGTGTTGAGAGCGCCACGGGAGCCCCCGGCCGCCGGGAGGGACGCTCTCCGGTCAGGATAAGGGGCTAGCCTTTTTCGATAAGATGCCGTTGGATCAACTCGCTCGTCAGAACCCAATGGATCTCTTGAGTGTAGTTGTTCCGGCCGCCGATATGGCCGTGGACCATCTTTTCCAGATCGATCCCCCTGAGATAAGGCCTCTTGAGGGTTCGGGGATCCAAGAGGATGCTCTTGACATAGCCCTGGAGCTCGCGACGGTACCAGGTCCGGAAATGATAGTACTTATGCCGTCCGAGAAAGAGCTTCTCCAGGTGGAGGGCCGCCAGAGTACTATCGATCTTCGTAAGCCATGGAGGCATGCCATAGTCATAGGCGTATTCGGCCTTTTTGGTGAACGTTTGGATCAGACGTCGCGCCGCCCCCGTTAAGGGCATCGAGGAGAGGGCGAGGCCTCTGTCCGTTGGAATCCGGGCCAGGGCTGAATCCCCCGCTTGAATGAACCGGAGGGAGAACTTGAGATCCTTGCACGGATCGGGGGCCTGATAGGCCAGGGCGACCAGGTCGTTATCCAGGAAGGGGGAGCGAACGGTCAACTGCGACGCCTCCACAGCGTGACGAGGGTAGTGATACCAGGGCAGCTGATTCTTGCACAAGAAGGATAGCGCGTTCCCGCTCCCCCCGAGTGGCACGCGCCGAGCCTCGTTCATGCGCAGCAAGAACCCCTCTTCGAAGATCCCGGGGCTGAGATCGAGCGGCTTGAACCCGATGACGCCTCGGATCACCTGATCTCCGTAGTTTCCCGTGAGCCTGACCGGGGCGATGTCCCTCGCCTTTCGATTCATGTAGAGTTCGGCGGCGCCGCTTACGTCCATGGTGCCGTCCGAATAATAAACGCTTCTCTTGGCCAGGGCCGGAAACTCCGAAAAAAAGTCCTTATTCATGCGGAGGATGTCATGCCGCTGCTGGCACGCCGAGGCGACTTCCCTGGCGATCGTGACATCCGCGCAATCCCGATAGGCGCCGCTGAACGTATAGCACGGCAGCTTGAACGGGAGACAGGGAGCCCAGGCCATGATCATGCGGGTATCGATCCCTCCCGTCAGGGAGATCCCGACGGTGCGCCGGCCCTGAAAATACCGCTGGAGAACGCGAGGATACGTCTGGACCAATCTCTCCGAATATGCTTTCACGTCGAGGCGAGGCAGATCCTCCCATTGCTCGGTCTCAAAGAACGTTTCCTTGGTCAGCCCGTGGTCCGGATCAACGGTCCATGTCGATCCCCCGGGCAGGATCCGGATCTTCGGAAAGACGGTTTTGGGACCCAAGACGCAGCCAAATGAAAAGAGCTCCGCGAGCCCGTTCGGATCGATTTCCCGCAGTTCCGGCAACAGCTGAAGAAGGGCTTTCGCTTCAGAAGCGAAATAGAGAAACCGGTCGTCTTCATGATAGTAGATCCGGCCGAGCCCGTATCTATCGTTGAACAGGAGGGCCCGTTTCCTTCGTTGATCGATCAGCAGCCCGCTGAAGCAGCCGTTGAGCTTCTTCAGAAATCCATCTCCCCGTTCTTCATAAAGATGAACAAGATAGCTGGCGTCCCCGGAGTTGAATGCATGCCCCGCTGATCTGAGCTGCATGACCTCCGCTTCGTCCAAGAAGTCTTCGCCGTGGAAGATCAGACAGACGTCCTTGTTTTCGTTCCAGATGGGCAGGCAATCGGAAAAGGAATCCTTGTGGCACACCCAGCCGACCGCGAGGCCTCTTTGTTCGTCGCGATATATTCCGGAAGAATAGGATTTCTCATGAAGCATGCTCTTGACCATGAGGTCGATGCCCGTCTTGGCCTCGCGATCGCCCGGTCCCTTCAGGATCATCCCCACGATGCCTGGCATGGCGCGTTCTCCTTATTTCCGTTCAACAGGGGGATCAAGACGCCCGGCCGATCCGGACGCGTCTTGTGAGGTCACCCAACGTCCGCATCCTTTTCCGCGATCCTCTTGGTGATGCGGGAGCGTCCGTAGAGGACCGCGGTCACGAGCGGCCCGGGGAGCATGCCCAGGAGGCCGCGCTGCAATCCGAAGAGGATCGCGATGCGGCCTTTGGCCGTCAACGGAATGTAATATCTGGGGAAGAGGATCCTTTCAAAACCGTTCCTCTGTTTGAAATCGGCGAATGAAGACCGCTTCTTGTTGCCGTATTGGACCCGGCCGTAGGTCAGGTAGGTCTTCTTCTTCTCGACGGCGATCTCAACAGCCTTTGAGATCAGCGCATTGACCGGTCTCTTCTCATTGTGTTTCGTCTTGGACAGGATCTCGAGAAAACAGGCCAGTTCTCCGACATAGACCATTTTAAGGATGGCGATCAATTCACCGTCGAAGGTGGCGGCAATGAATTCGCTCCGGTCCGGAAATGTGGCATATTCCCTTTTGACCGTTTCAGGGTCTTTTCCATAGTGCTTGAAACGTTTGCCTTGCCGAAAAGGAACGTCATTGTTGATCTCGACGATACCCTTGACGAGTTCATCATCCAGCCCGACTCGGTTCACCAGGACTCCCTGTTTCTCGGCCCGCTTGACATCTTTCCTTCGGTCCGTTGTCAGACGCCCCCACCAGTCCTGATAGCTGGTTATGGGAATGGCCGCCGCGTTATCCCAGTCGAACGGGAAACGATAGCGAGGCTTGCAAGCCGGGATCTTCTGCGCAAAAGTGAAGAGATCCGCCTTGAGTCCGCTCCGTCCGATCTTCTTGGCGAAACCGGCGGGATCGGCCATGAGGGGTCTATCATGCCAATCCTCATCGACGATGATGGCCGTCTTCAACCATCTTCCCCTGACCGCAATGTCCCAGCCGTCGATCCGTACGACCGTTCTCTCGGCGGGCCGCTGACGAGGCCTTGTCATGTTTTTCCATCCAGCGAGAGGATCGCGGAGACATCGAGGGCTCGGACGCGTCGGAAGCTTCGTCATCGTCTTGGGACTTTATCTCTCGGCTCTACTTAATAAACTTTAACCGCCGTTGTGTCAATCCTGGCTCAAGCCTCCGGGCCCCGCAACCTCCACGGGAAGGCGGCGCCCTGGTGCGGCCCGGGGCAGCCGGCGGCCGCCGGGCCCCAGCCGTTCTTGAGACCGTGTACCCGGGGCGTCATCGTGAAGCTGCGACCGTTTTATGGACCTCTCGCCTGTCGGATTCCCCCGGAGCCTCCGGGCGTCACCCCGCGAATGCGTAAATCGCCGTTATCTGCTATGATGGCCGAGCCTGTCGGCGGGGACGTCGCCGGGAAGCCTTCCGAATCCCCGATACGTGACAAGCAAGGAGCGAGGGGCCATGACTCAAGCCCTATTCAAAACAAAGCTCGAAGCGAGCCTCGGGAGGCTCCGGTCCTGGGTCGAAGAGAACGACTACCGGGGATATGAACCGTTCGACGGGCTGTCCTCCCGATTCCGGCCCCTGACGTTCAACACGCTCCTTCTTGAACGGCTCCTCCAGCAGTTGGTCCGGCAAAGTCCGATCAACCTGAGGCCTCTCTTGGGGATCGAACCCCGGGAGTCGACCAAGGGCCGGGGCTACATGGCCTGGGGCTATCTCCAGATGTTCAGGTCGACCGGAGATCCGGTCTACAAGGACAAGGCCGTTCAGTGCCTCGACTGGCTGGACCGGAACAAGGCCCCGGGATACGCCCATCATAGCTGGGGGAATCACTTCGATTTCTCCAGCCGGGTGGGCCGGCTGCCCGGGTTGGAGCCGATCATCGTATGGACCAGTCTCATCGGCCAGGCTTATCTGGACGCCTATGAGATCCTCGGCGACAAGCGGTTCTTGGATATCGCCGAGAGCGTCTGCTCGTGGATCTTGGCCGTCCCTCGCGAGACCACGCCGAACGGCACATGCTTGAGCTACGTCGCCTTCGAACAGCGGTCCATCCATAACTCGAACATGCTCGGGGCCGCGATGCTGGCGCGGACGTCCCGCCATTCCCGGCGACCGGATTATCTGGCTGTCGCCGGGGAGGCCATGGCGTACAGCTGCACGCGGCAGCGACCCGACGGCTCCTGGTACTATGGCGAACAGCAAGACCACCATTGGATCGACAATTTTCACACCGGCTATGATCTGGATTCCCTGAAGTGCTATATCGAGAGCTCCGGTGACGACCGGTTTCGCGAGAACCTCAGCCGCGGATTCGCCTTCTACAGAAGATCGTTCTTCGAACCGTCGGGGAGGCCGAAGTATTATCATGACCGGGCCTACCCGATCGACAGCCAGTGCGCCTCCCAGGCCATCGAGACGCTGAGCCAATTCGCCGAGAGGGAGGAGGGGGCCTTGAACCTGGCCGTCCAGGTGGCCGATTGGACGATCGACAACATGCAGGATCGACGGGGCTTTTTCTATTTCCGCAAGTATCCGATGATGACCGCCAGGACGCCCATGCTCCATTGGGCCCAGGCCACGACGTATCGGGCCCTGTCCCTTCTTCTCAGCAAGATGGCCTAAGGCTTCTCAGGCCTCCCCGGTTCCCTGCGAGGACGCCGCGGCGAGGGCAGCCCATGCGTCATAGACGGGCAGGATGTCGGATCCCGAGCTGCGGGCATAACTCGCCAGATCCTCGAATTGCTGGGACGTGCATCCATAGGGGGACGGATGCTCGTCGATATCATGGGTGCTGAAGATCAGCCAGCCTGTCTTCTCGCAGTTCTCATCGATGATCTTCTTCATGGCGTCAAAGTCGCGCCTGTTCCGTCCGTCGACGAAATAGCTGCTCAGCAGGTTGAGGTCGACCGTCTTTGAATTGAAGGTTTGCCCCCCGCCCCGGCAGCAGACATGGCGCTCCCCGGCTATTTTCTTGATCTTGGGATGAGGTGTATTGATGGGAAAGGAAAAGGTCCTGAAGACCCGGCCGGGACAGATCTCACCGAGCCGGCGCTGATTCTCGAGGATGGACGCTTCAAAAAGAGCCGCCGCCGTGCTCCAGGCGTCCAGATGCCCGAACGTATGGGATCCGATCTCGTGTCCGCCGGCGACGACCGCTTCAAGATCCTCTCTGGTAAAAGCGGCCCCGATCGAATAGGCAGAGTCCATGAGGGACAGAGCGAGATAATAAGAGGCCCTGATCCCGAATCCCTCCAAGATCCGCCGCCCGCGGGTGCAGGATGATCTCGGAACGTCGTCAAAGGTGAAGGAAATGAGAGGTTTCGCGTTCCGCATCGCCTGAGGTCTTCTGTGCCTGAAGCGAGATTGGGCCTCCCGATACCTGTTCTCGAATCTCCGCCATAATCGGGTCACGGATCGGCCCTTTTTCAGCTCCAACTTATACTCTTTCCCGAGCCGGTTTTGCAAGCGCTCTTGCCCAAGGGGCCCGTTGGGGCGAGCCCTCCGCGGGAGCCGGACTTCGTCCAAAGGCCGCGCCCGGAGCCGACATCATCCGCCGGAAGGGCCATTCCCGCCTTGACTTGACGGAGGACCTGGTTTAATCTGCTCTCCAACAGCGACCGAGCGAGGCGCCGGGCCCGAATTGGGGCGAAGCTCAACGATGGAGGCAAGGACGCTGACCTTCCTCCAACTCAGGCCCCACACGGTCACGGCGGGGGAATAAACGTGAAGCTTTTCGCCGCGTATGCGATCCTCATCATCATGCTGGCCGTTCTCCTTAAGAGAGAACGCCTGCCGAAGCTCTCGCCCTCCCTCTACGCCCCGCTCATCTGGTTCGTCCTTTGCCTTTCCCGGAGCCTCACCCAGTGGTTTCAATTCCGGGGGAGCGGTGAAATCGTGGAAACTGATGTCGAAGGGAGTTCCGTCGACGCGGCCTTCCTGTCCATTCTGATCTTGATCGGTCTCAGGACTCTCTATAGGAGAAGAGTGGATATTTTCGCCGTGATCAAGAACAACAAGGTCTTGTTCGCGCTGTACGCCTTCGCCCTCCTCAGTATGATCTGGGCGGATATCCCCCTGGTCGCCTTTAAACGATGGACCAAATGGTTCGGAAGCCTCGTCTTCGTGCTGGTCCTCCTCTCGGAAACGGACCCCAAGGCGGCCCTTCGGTCGATCATCAAACGGAGCGCCTACGCCCTCATCCCCCTGTCCATTCTTTTCATCAAGTTCGTCCCCCGGATGGGAAGGTCCTTCACCCGCAGCGGGGGGGCCGATTTCCACGGCGTGGCGACGCAAAAGAACGAGTACGGAATGCTTCTTTTGATTTTCGGGATCTATTTTGCCTGGGAGCTCATCGGCTTCTGGAGGACGAAGGATTTCGCGAATCTTAGAAGGATCGGCGTCCTCGACCTCTTCTTCCTCGGGGTCGTCTTCTGGCAGCTTGTCTTTATCGACAGCAAGACCCCGATCCTTTGCCTTCTGCTCGGCATCGGGATCATCGTCCTGAGCGCCCATCCGTATTTTCGAGGAAAACCTCGAAGGGTCCGCAACTCCGTCATCGCCCTCGTCCTCGCCGCGGCGTTCCTGCAGTCTTTTGCCGACATCAAGGGGACGATCATCTCGACGGCCGGCCGGAACGCGACCCTGACCGACAGAACGGTGCTATGGGGAGAAGTCCTCAAGCTACCCAACAATCCCTGGCTGGGAGCCGGTTGGGATTGCTTCTGGATCGGCGATCGGATCGCCCCGCTTTGGGAGAAATGGTGGTGGCGGCCCCGTAGCGCCCATAACGGCTATATCGAGATCTTCCTCTATTTGGGCTGGCCCGGCGTGGGGCTTCTCGTCCTGGTCCTCTTGACCGGATTCAGACGCTCGTTGGGTCGCTTCCGCGCGGATCCCGGGTACGGCGGCCTTTCGCTCGCCTTTTTCTTCGCGACCCTCTTCCAGAACTACGCCGAATCGTCCTTTCATCGGTTGAGCCCGATCTGGTTCTTGTTCTTGCTGCTTGCAGCGGTCAAGATGCCCAAGACGCTGAGCGCGCAAGAGCCGGAGATCCAAAGGCCGTCATCATGAGCGGATCCCTTCGGGGCGCGGGAGCGGTCTTACGGGACTCCAACACGGTCCGGACCGCATGAAGCATATCGCCGTTTGCGTCTGCACCTTCAGGAGACCCGCGATGCTGGCTCGTCTCCTCGCATCGTTGGAGGAGCAAGAGACCGACGGCGCCTTTCACCTGAGCGCGATCGTGGTCGATAACGATCGAGAGGGCTCGGCTGCGGAAACGGTCGCCCGGATCGGAAAAGGAAGCTCTCTGCCCGTTCATTATGCGATCGAGCCTCAGCAGAACATCTCCTTGGCCAGGAACAGGGCCCTCGCGAGCATCGGCGCGGATTACTACGCGTGTCTCGACGACGATGAGTTCGCGGACCGGACCTGGCTGATCAATCTCCATCGGACGATCGTCCGTTCCGGAGCGGCCGGCGTCCTGGGCCCCGTCCGGCCCTTTTTTGATACCCCTCCCCCCGGCTGGCTTCTCAAAGGGAGGATCCTGGAACGCAAGGAATTCCCGACGGGCACGATGTTGTCCGATCCGAAGTATTGTCGAACGGGCAACGTGCTCCTGGCCAGAGACCTCCTCGCCGCACAAGAGGTCCTTTTCGATCCGCGATACGGCCGGACCGGCGGGGAGGACATCGATTTCTTCAGAAGGATGATCGGCAGGGGTTACGGATTCGTCTGGTGTAATGAAGCGATCGTCTATGAAGCGACCCCGTCCCCCAGGCAAAAGAAGTCTTATTACCTGCGAAGAGCGCTCCTTCGCGGCGTCGTACAATCGGCCCGCTCGCCGCTCCTGAGCCTCGATACCCTGAGATCCCTGGCCGCGTGCGCAACTTATACACTGGCTCTTCCGTTCGTATTCGTTATCCGTCATCGGGATTTTATGCCCTTGCTGATCAGGGACATGGACCACATAGGGAAAGTCCTGGCCCGCTGCGGCATCAAACCTGTCAAGGACCGGAGCGACGAATAACGGGGATGAACCGGATGGCCGTCCACGATTATCGTCCGGCTAAGGCCCGTCTTTTCGGCCACATGGGCGTCTCACCCCTAGGGGTGAGGGAGATGGCTGTTTTATCACCCCTGAATTAACCCCCTGCGGTGATAGCGATAATGAACGCTAATCCCTATCCTTCCTGCGAGTCCCAAGAGAGGTCTCGGCGTGTCCAATTTTGGGACAGAAGGAAGTTCGCGATCAAGGAGTTTTCGATCATCATGAACGTCCCATTCGTCGACCTCAAGGCCCAGTACCAGTCCATCAAGTCCGAGATCGATCCTGCCCTCCAAACGGTCCTCAACGAGACCGCCTTCGTCGGCGGCAAGTACGTCGAAGGCTTCGAGAAGGCCTTCGCGGAGAAGTTCGGCGTCAAGCATTGCGTCAGCTGCGCCAACGGCACTGACGCCATCTACATCACCCTCAAGGCCCTGGGCATCGGTCCCGGGGATGAGGTGATCACCGTCGCCAACAGCTTCATCGCCACCTCCGAGACCATCACTCAGGCTGGCGCCCGGCCGGTCTTCGTCGACATCGACGAATACTTCCACATCGATCCGGCCAAGATCGAGGCCAAGATCACTCCGAAGACAAAGGCCGTCATCCCCGTCCACCTTTACGGCCAGGCGGTGGACCTCGACGCGGTCAGGGCCGTCTGCGACAAGCACAGGCTCCATCTTATCGAGGATTGCGCCCAGTCCCACTTCTCGACCTATAAGGGCCGCATGACGGGGACCTTGGGGTCGCCGGGACGTTCAGCTTCTATCCCGGCAAGAACCTCGGCGCCTACGGCGACGGCGGGGCCATCGTTCGAACGACGACGAGTTCGCCCGCGCCGCCCGCCTCTTCGCCTACCACGGCTCGCTCCAGAAGTACGTCCACGAGATCGAGGGCATCAACAGCCGGCTCGATTCGATCCAGGCGGCCGTCCTCAAGGTCAAGCTCGGTCATATCGACGACTGGAACAAGGCCCGGAACGGCCACGGCCTCAAGTACAACGAGCTCCTGGCCGGAGTGAAGCAGATCAAGACCCCCAAGCTCCGCCGCGACACCGTTCACATCTTCCACCTCTACGTCATCCGGTCCGAGCGCCGGGACGACCTGGCGGCCTTCCTGAAGACCAGGGGCGTGGCGACTGGCATCCACTATCCCTATGCCCTGCCCATGATGCCGGCCTACAGGCACCTCGGGCACAAGCCCTCGGAGTTCCCGGCCGCCTGCGCCTGCCAGGAGCAGATCTTGTCGCTGCCCATGTACCCCGAGCTTACGGACGAAATGATCACTCACGTCGCGGAGTCCATCAAGGAGTTCCACCGTGGTTAATATCGGCGTCGTCGGATACGGCTACTGGGGGCCCAACGTGGCCCGGAACTTTCACGGCACGGCCGGGGCCAAGCTGGTCTCGATCAGCGACGTCTCGGAGAAGAGGCTCGGCCTGGCCCAAACGAACCTCCCCTTCATCAAAGCCATCAAGGATCCGCTGGAGCTCATCCGTTCTACCGACATCGACGCGGTGGCCATCGTCACGCCCGTGTCCGACGCACTATGCGCTGGCCAAGGCGGCGCTCCTCGACCGGAAAGCACGTCTTCGTCGAGAAGCCGTTCACGTCGACCGGCGACCAGGCCGAGGAGCTCGTCGAGCTCGCGGCCAAGAAGAAGCTGCGGATCATGGTCGACCACACGTTCCTCTTCACGGGGGCGGTGAAGAAGATCAAGGAGCTCATCGACTCCGGCGAGCTGGGGAAGCTCCTCTTCTACGACTCGGTCGCGGGTCAACCTGGGCCTCTTCCAGCACGACGTGAACGTGATCTGGGACCTGGCCCCGCACGACCTGTCCATCATGGACCACGTCATCGGACAGGAAGCCGGAGGCCATCTCGGCTCACGGCGCGGTCCATTACCGCGGGCGGCCTCGACGATATCGCCTACGTGACGGTCGAGTTCGAGGACCAGGGTTTCATCGCCCATTTCCACGTCAACTGGCTCACCCCGGTCAAGGTGCGCAAGACGCTGATCGGCGGCGACAGGAAGATGCTCGTCTGGAACGACCTCGACGCGGACGAGAAGATCAAGGTCTACGATAAGGGCGTCGACATCAAGAGCGCGAACGGCGGCAAGGACGGCATTCACGATCTGCTCGTGAGCTATCGCTCGGGCGACGTCCACATCCCCAAGCTCGAGGCGACCGAGGCCCTCAAGGCCGAGGCCCAGTACTTCGTCGAGTGCATCGGCAAGGACTGCGAACCCTTCAATAACGGCGAGTCCGGGCTCCAGGTGGTCCGCCTTCTGGAGGCCGCGGACGAATCCCTCAAGAACGGCGGCAAGCGCGTCACGCTGTAAAGGAGCTCCCCATGGAATTCTGCAGGGTTTCCGCCGACGTCAAGCTGGGCAAGGACGTCAAGATTTTCGCCTTCGTCAACCTCTACGGATGCACGATCGGCGACAATACCAAGGTCGGCACGTTCGTCGAGATCCAGAAGAACGCCGCTATCGGCGCGAACTGCAAGATCTCCTCCCACACCTTCATCTGCGAGGGCGTGACCGTCGAGGACGACGTCTTCATCGGCCACAACGTCACTTTTATCAACGATATGTATCCCCGGTCGACCGCTGAAGGCGGCGGCCTCCAGACCGAGGCCGATTGGAAGGTCGTCCCGACCTTTATCAGGAAGGGCGCTTCCGTCGGCTCGAGCGCCACGATCCTGGCCGGGGTGACGGTCGGCGAGGGCGCCATCGTCGGGGCCGGCTCCGTCGTCACCAAGGATGTCCCCCCATGGACGATCGTAGCCGGCAATCCGGCCCGGCTCTTGCGCAAGATCGAAAGAAAGTAGATAATAAGGGGACTTTTTAAAAGAGTGGGGTTATAGGCGATGCTCAAGGAGAAGGAGACCGTTCTCCGCAGGTTCCTCATCTTTGTCGATGCCTGCATGATCGCCCAGCAATACGTGTTATGTCTGGGCACCCGTTCATATTGTTGGCGCTGTCAGCACGACACTCTGAACCTCTTCAGATTACGGATTGCATCGTTTTCGGGACGTCGACATTGAAGTTGCTTTTTTGGCACCCCTGTGCTCTCAGGTGCCCGAGGCTCCTGAACGGTTTGTTCGTCTCGCCGTACAGTATTTCAACCGATGCGACCCTTTCCTGCTGCGAGGTTGTCAGCTGGTTGATATCCGGGGTGGTTGCACAGGCGGCAACAAGGAGCGTGAGGGGCAATAAGCCGCAACGGGTTTCGATGTTCATGCATATCCCTAACCCGGACAAGCCGGGACCAATGTTCACCACGGAGACCAGAACACGGATAAAAACCGATCATCAATTTACAGGGATACAGAGGATTGACAGGATGAAAGGCATTCATTGCGGACAATCGCAGGAGAAAGTGTCACTCTTCCCTTGGTGATCCTGACCACTTGGAGCACACCGGGCATGGCGAGCACTCCGGCCCGGGAGGGTAGCAAGCACCAGGTGGCCGATATTCGCCATCCGGATCGCGATCTCCGCTCTCCCCGCTCGGGGTAAGATCTCCCAGCACGATAATGTCGGGGTCCTGGTCCGCGATCACGGAGGGCATCGTCCGCACTCAACCGGGGATTGAGTTTGACCTGACGCGCGCCATCAATGATGAACTGGACTCTGTCCTGGATGACAATAGCGTTCACCGCATTCTTCATCAGCGCGCGGAGGACTGCCACCTGTGTTGCCGCAGCACCGTCGCGTGCTGTCCGCGAACAGAAGCAGCCCGTGCGACGCCGCCATCGCGTTCCGTATCACCCGGTCCACATGCGGATCGCAGCCCAGCCCGTCGAGCCGGGGAGAATGTTCGCTTCACGGAAGATCCGCAGCACGATGGACTCGTAGCGTGCGCATGTCGCGGGAGAGCACCGGAAGAACGGAGACAGCGATGCGCACCGGAATATTCTCGACGGTCCGCTCGATGATCCCCTGCTGTGCGCCCTGCCGTTCGTACCGGTCGACGCCGACGGTGAGTTCCTTCAGCGCAGTTGACACTGCTTCGCAGCGCACCTCTTCGATGGTGTGCCAGAGCGAAAGATGACCGTCCAGGCGGAAGAGCACATCCGTCTTCGCGGTCCGCGGGGAGTGAAGTGGACCTCCGACGCGTTGCTCCGGATCGCATCGAGGAACACGTTGTCCAGCTGCACGGCGATCTTGGCGCGCGCGATCTCGCGATCCATCATCGCTTCGAAGTCGCCTTCGCGACTCTTCGCTCCTGTCGTGACGCGGCTCCACCGGGTCCTTGTCCCTGCTGGATGGAGCCGGCGCCAGTACTCGGCCCACTCTGCTTCCTTCATGTAGCAGATTTCGAACCACTTAAACGGAAAAACCCTTGCCCAGTTCATGGATTTCACGGTCTGCCGGATTCGGCGTGACCAGAATAATTTTGTCGGTCTGGTTTTCGGCCAGGTCAAATGGAAGCAGTTTGAGCTTGATCAGCTGCTGGAATGTCGCTTCCGGAAGGCTGCGGATAATCTTGTTCACATCGGAAGGGAGCAGTTGTCGGACCTCCGGTCCAGGAGTGTCACGGTGCGGAACGCATAGTACTGCGCGACCGCCTGACGCAGCGGATCGCGGGGACCGAAAAGATCTTCCAGGATCTCGGCGAGTCCGCGCTTGTCTTTGTCGTTGCGCCGCTTCCACTCTGCTGCTTCGTGCGCCTGCTGATTGCTCACCACACCCTGCGCGCGAGGTGCTCGAGCAACGAAGCGAGCGGTGGTCTGGACGAGCCGCCTTGGGCCTGCCGCGGAGTATCGATGTCCGAGCTGTCCATGGGGCGCCGTCATTGCGCCTGCTTCGGGGGTTTGAGACGTCTCGATCAGCGCGAGGACCTTCTCGACGGGGGTTGTCTTGCTGAAGAAGAAATCAATGGCGGGATTGACGACGAGATTGCGGGTCTGTTCGTCGTCGTAGCCGGACATGAAGATGAATGGCACGTCCTGCGAATCGGTGAATTCGCGCACATAGTCATGGAACCGCACGCCGTCCAGTGTCGGCATGAAAACGTCCGACACTATGAGGTCGACATTGTCGAACTCCAGAGATTCACGCGCCTGTTTTCCGTTTTCGGCAGAGACGTCGTGGCCGGACAGGCGCAGCACATCCCCCATTGCGTTTAGGAATCCCCGTTCATCATCGACGAGAAGAATTTTCATACCATTCTGCCTCTTCTGGATCACAAGACCAGTATCATTGCTGGCGAAATAATTGCAAAACCTGCGCCAGAAAAGTGGCCGATTCGGTGACACAGACAGTGGGGGAGGGAAAGGAAGTGGTGGGCCCTGTAGGACTCGAACCTACGACCCGCAGATTATGAGTCTGCTGCTCTAACCGACTGAGCTAAGGGCCCGGGTGGAACTGCCTGGCAGGACAGTGGACTGTGCACCCTCCTGCCGGGGAAATATACAAAACCCCCGGCTCACGGGCAAGCGAACGGCAGGGAGAATCCCCCGGAACAGGCGGAATCGCCGGCCCAAGTGGATCAGAGTAGCGAAAAACTTCAAAAAACTGAGGCTCATGTCTGCTCATGCTGTCCGACACAGCATACGCACCTCCGTTGAGATATATTGGAATCACACAGTAGCAGAGAAGCACCGGGCACTGCGGGACATGTTCCCGCGCAACACAGAATCGTTGGACACTACCGGGGAGACACATCATGAAAAAGGCAACCCACGCCGACGCCGTCTTGATCGCTCGTTCGATGAACATGAAAGTTGATATCGTATGGGACATCATCGGCGGCATGAATTACTCATCCTATTCGGAGTTGGTCATGGCAGTGTTCATCTGCCTCAAGCCACTTCCGCTGGAACGCCTGAGTTCATCGAACCAGTGCCAGCGCTCCCAGAGAACCCCATAACGGAGATAGGGCCGCCATGCATTCACGTCTAGCCACTCACGCTGAGGCCGTCTACGTCGCACGCGCTCTCAACCTGCACATCGAAGCAGTCTGGCAGATGATCCAGGGACTGCAGTTCGCCAGCTACACCGATCTGGAACTCGCAGTCCACAACGCTTTTCTTCAGCGGCAGGCAGGCATGAACCGGAAACGCTCAGCATGACGTTTCGTGCCCCCCGGGTCAGTTGACATCCTCACGGGATTTCGCTACATTATTACACGACACTCTGCATAACCCGCCCGGGACTTCAGGTCCTCAAGTGCGCCTCGCCGGGACTGTTCTGCACTGTTTTCCGCAGGAGGTTCACATGGCAAAAGGAAAATACGTTGTGCATCATTGTGTTCATTGCGACAGGGATGCACGCATGGAAGTGGTCGGTTCGGCCGAACAACAGCCGGACCGCTCATGGTACCGGTGCACACGATGCCGGCACGTCTCGTTGATCAATCTGGAGGAAGTGCGGCGTGATCTGGAAGACTCGAAGAAGAAGCTCGAGAGAGCGGATGCGGCGGACTATGCACCGGACAAGACGTACCGGGTAGGAGAAGCGATCTTTCATTCGGACTGGGATGACATTGGCAAGATCATCTCCAAGGAGAGGACGTCAGGCGGAGGCAGCGCCATCGTCGTATCCTTTGAGAAGCTTGGCGAGCGCCGGCTTCTGGAGAATGTCGTCATCGGCCCTGATTCCTTAGAATGACCCCGAAAGGAGGTGACACGATTGGTCGGCATTGTAGTTTCTGAAAACGAACCTATCGATCGTGCTATAAAGCGTTTCAAGAAGAAGTACGAGCGTTCGGGCGTTCTGAAGGAATTCAAGAAGCGCGCGTATTTCACGAAACCTTCCGTGAAGAAGCGGATGAAACGCCTTAAAGCGATCCGCCGCGCACTGCGCAACGCAGCAGAAGCAGGCTAAGAACACAAAACCCACCGCAAGGTGGGTTTTGCATTTCCTATGCGCCGCAAGCCCTCCGGTCATCCCACCGCGACCGTCGGGCCTGCTGCACAGATCACCGCAGAAGCTATCCCTGTCCTGCTTCGCCTGCCTCGGGGGTCCCGGCATCGGCGGCCTTGCGCTCCTGCACTTCCTTCCGGATCTCCTGCGCTTTCCGCTTGAGCTCGTTCATGTGCTTGCGCACACGCGTCCCTGCGGACTTATTCCCCTTCTCATAGAATTTTACAAAGTCCTTCTCGAATGACGCGACAAGGTCTTTTAGTTCCTGAAGTCTGTCCATCGGTGTCCCTCCTTCGGGATGGATGTTTGAGTTATCTGGAACGTTTACGGGCTTTCTCATATTCGCGCTTCAACAACGCCATCGCTTCATCCCGACGGTCATAGAGCCGTTTCAGACGGCGCCGACGCTTCCGGGCGAGTGCATATGACGTGAGGATCGGCATCGCCACCGTAGAGTCAAGATACACGACGACGGTGTCAGGTAACATCGATGGATCCACCTTTCCCCAGCTTACAGCTTCGGATGGCGTGGCTCCCGAAAGCCCACCTGTGTCGGGACGCGCATCCGTGATCTGCAGGAAGTAGTCATGCCCCTTTTCCTTAATATTGAGCACTTCCTGGATCTGCGGTTCGGTCTGCAACATGAAATTCTTCGGCGAACCGCCGCCAAAGATCAACACCCCGCTCTTCCCTCCCCTGCGCTTCGCATCAAGCACAAGCGCCGCCGTTTCATTGACGTCACGCAGCACGTCGATCCGCACGCTCAGGCCGGACAACGATGCCTCGGCAATGTTCATCCCGATGGAACTGTCGCCCGGAGATGACGTGTAGACCGGGACGCCATTCCGATACGCACAGGCCAGGATGCTCGCGTTGCGAACGCCAAGAATGCGTTCGCGCTCCGCTACGTATTTTCCCATCAGATAATGCAGTTCAGCCGTCCCCATTTCCCTCTGAAATTCAGGGTTGCGCAGGATCGTCCTGAAGAATTCATCAGTGCTCAGAAGGACTTCATAATCGAAGAGAATGTCATAGATCCTGATGACCCCCTCTTTCCTCAGCAATCGGTCATCAACAAATGGCGTCCCTTTGTGCAGCGTGCGACCGATAGAAAAATGCGTATCGTGATACAGATTCGCACCAGTACTGACGATCCAATCAACAAAGCCGTTCTCGATGAGAGGAACCACGCACGTTCCTCCCAGGCCGGCAGGCGTCAAAGCGCCTGTGAGGCTCATTCCGACCGTGACATCCTTTTCAAGCATGCGTCCGGTGAAAAGCTGGCATGCTTCTCCAAGACGACCTGCGTTGTAGGCCTGAAAATACCCATCAACGAGCTTGGTCACGGAAATATCGGCAGGGATCGGCGCCGTTGCAATCGCCTTTCCCTTTAGGAATCGACTTTTATGGACTTTCATTCAGATGCTGGATGAGGAAGAATAGGATAAACAAGTATATGTGAAGAATGCGATTTTTTGATGAAAAACGCAAGTACTTTTTCCTTGACAGACTGGGGTGAATTCCTTATTTTTATTTAGACCAATTCTAAATAAGAAGACCCAAAGAACACTCAGTGAGCTCCCAAGTTCAAATGAAACGCTACGAAAAACGAAAACCTCAACAGAACACGAAGATATCAGAATGAATGCCGACGCCGCACACGACATCCTGTTGAGACACCTTCGATCCATGGGCAATTTGAGGTCAACGACATCCCGCCTTGCTGTCCTGGATGCCGTCCTCGAGAGCCAGGGACATTTTGATGCGGAAAGCCTGTATTATCGCATGATCTCAAACGGCACGCGGATCTCAAAGGCAACAGTCTACAATACGCTCGACCTGCTTCAGGATTGCGGACTGGTCTCAAAGTACCGCTTCACGGAACATAGTTCCCGATATGAAAAGGCCTTTGGCCGACCCCATCATCACCATCTGATCTGCCTGCAGTGCGGTGACCTGATCGAGTTCGTCAATGAACGACTCAACCGGATCCAGGAAGATGTCTGCAGCGAGAAGAATTTCGCCCCTCAGACTTCGAGCCTCCAGATCTTCGGGACATGTGCAAAATGCAAGAAATCCAGAGGATAGAGGAGAGAGCAATGTCAAAAGAAACGGTCGCGCTGAGCTCACTGGCCCCCGGGGAATCGGGAACAGTGTCGGAGATGCAGGGACTGGGTCGCCATGCGCGCCAGCGCTTGCTCGAGATGGGCCTCATGGCAGGTGTGCGGGTCCGGCTTGTGCGGCGCGCACCCATGGGTGATCCTCTCGGAGATCCACCTGAAAGGGTACGGCCTGATGCTCAGAGACAGTGAAGGAGGTGAGATATTCCTGTGGGAGGAGGCAGTATATGACCGTCGGTACCATCGAGGAGCCAGTCTCGCGGATCGCGGTCCTGATCGGCGATCCCGATTCAGGAAAGACTACCCTGTTCAACGCCCTTACGGGGTTGCACCACAAGGTCGGCAACTATCCTGGCGTCACCGTCGAAAAGAAGGACGAGTTACCGTTGCCGGCGGCAGATCGTTCACCCTCTACGACCTCCCCGGAACGTACAGCCTGCATGCGCATTCGCCGGATGAACGTCTTGCCACAGACGTGATCCTCGGGCGGACCTCCCATACCCCGGCGCCCCATGTGGTGGTGTGCACGGTCGATGCAGACCAATCTGGAACGCGATCTCTATCTCGTCACGCAGGTGCTGGATCGTCATCTTCCGTTGGTCGTTGCTCTCACCATGAGCGACCTCGCGCGGGAACAGGGGATCGGCATCGATGTTCCTGCTCTCACCCGTGCAATCGGATGTCCCGTCATCTCCATCGTGGCACAGAAGGGCGAAGGTCTCGATGCGCTTCGCACCGCGATCGCAACAGTCCCGCTCACCGATGGCCACCAGCCACCATGGTCCCTCCCCGAACCGCTCCAGCGGGAATGGGAGAGGTCCGTGACCATCTCCGGAACGATCTCCACCTTTCACTGCCGGCAGCGAGTCATGAAGCGACCGAACCCTCACCTCGCCCGAAGCACTCGCAGAGCGGGAGGTCGTATGATCCGCGTTTGCCTCGTGTGTCGCGCAAGCGAGCCGCCAGCAGGCTGAGAAGGTGTTTGTAAACCACGGGATTCTTCGCCGCGAACGTTTCGAATGCGGCGCGGCTGACGAAACTCAGTTTGCAATCGCGCAGTGCCGAAACCGAAGCGGACCCTGGAACGCCCGTCGATCACCGCCATGTCGCCGACGATCGAACCGGGACCTAAAATTGCAAGGATACGCTCGGCGCCGCTCGGCGAGGCCATGCTCACCTTGAGCAGGCCCTCATTCAGCCGGTAGAAGCCCTCACCGGGATCGCCCGCATGAAACAGAATTTCGTCGGCCGCGAGTTTGACCGATTGGGCATTTGCGAGAAGAGCAGACGCCAGCCGTTCCGGAAGGTCCGACAGCAGATTGGTAGAACGCAACGTAGACGAAGCCATCACATACCCGGCGCGGACTAGCCCACAGCGCGCCGGGACCTTTTAGCAGACATTTCGTCGAATTGCGGGCCGTCATACAAAGAGGTTTCGCAAGGTTGCCAATAAGCCATTGATACAGAACGAATAGCGCCTTTACGCTGGGCCTCGCCCCGTTTTGCGCCGGCGTATAACCTAGTCCCCATGGCCAGCGCTTTTGGCTTCGCACTCCAGCTCGCGACGCTCTTCGCCGCTACCCCAGCCCTTGCCCTGGACCTCAATTCTTTTCGTGCGCAACACGGCCTCCCCGCTCTTTCGGCCAGTGGTGCGCTTGCCGGCGCCGCCCATAGCCACGCGCAGGCTCTCGCCAGCCGCCAGCGCCTCGACCACGCCGGTTTTCGGCAACGTGTATCTCTGACCTCCGGGACAGCAGCCGAAAATGTCGCTTTCGGCTGTGCTACGGAAGACTGCGTCATTCGTATGTGGGCAAGGTCAGGCCGCCACCGCGCCAACATGTTGCGTCGGGACGTGACCAGCTACGGCCTCGCCTCGGCCGAAGGCGGCAATGGCCGCCGTTACTGGGTGCTCGAATTGGGAAATTGAGTGCGGAGTTCGAGGCATCCATGACGTTAGAAGAACCTGACCGACACCCCGGCCAGCACCGGGATCACCACCATCAGCACGATCCCGATCACGAAGCCAGATAGCCGCGCATTCGGGCAGTGTTGAAAGCGCAGATCAACAAGACCGACCGCAACGACGCCCGCGGCATGGCGCAGACGATGCGGGCGGGGCTTTATCGTCCGGTGCATGTGAAGACGTTATGCAGTCAGAAGCTGCGAACGCCGCTGACCCATCGCAAGCTGCTGCAATCGAAGGCTATTGCCATCGAGAACGACCTGCGCGGGACTTTGCGCAATTTCGGGCTCAAGGTGGGCATGGTCGGGAGATGCATTTTTCTCGCACCGGGTACAGGTCTTAACGATATCCAACTTGTTTTTGACGCCATGATGAGTGGCGGCCAAGGATTCAGTTTCGAGCTACCGTGTTGCTGCCGTTGTCACCCCCTTACCAGCCGCGCTCCCACTCTTCGCCACCGGCCTCGGCGCGTTGGGTCTGCTCGGCTGGTACAGGAAGCGGAAGGTCAAAAAAAGGGACCGCCGCGCGTAGCGGATAACAGCGGTCCCTTTCTACGATCCGCCGAACATTGGGACCACCCACGCCGAGTGATGGTTCGGCGTCTCGCAAATGTAGCCTCGTCCCACCAATTCGATTTAGCTGTGCGATAGATCACAAGCGCTGTTGAATTGCGCCTTTTTGTGACGGCCGACACATGGTCTGAGTGCGCGGCACCGTTGCTGGCCCTTGGCCTGACGATGTGGAAGATCGCCGATGACCTTGCCGAAAAGTGCCAAAGGACAAGTGATGCTTTTGATTGTGGCGAGTATCTTGGTGGTGTTTCTCTCGATGGTGCTACATCTTTTGTGAAATGCCAGCCGCCAAAATGGTACGGCCTGATCTGGCGGCAGCGCTCACTCAAGGAGTGACAGTCGCTTTCGGGCAATAGCGGACAAAGAAACTCACCAACGGACTTCCTATTGGATCAAATTTCGCCGAGTGACGGCGCGGACGGCTTAAGCCGCAGTTTCGTGGACCAGGCCGGCAACAAGCGCCAGGCGCGCCACGTCGTCAACGCAGCAGGCGGACCAGCAAGGGGCACGTCAAATCCCTGCCCGTCCTGGTGCGGTGGGAGCGAATTTCGGCTCCACTCTTTCCACACCGCCGAATTATGGATCAAACCGCGCAAGGCCAGTTTCACGGCGGCGGAAACGTCGTCGTCGTTAATTTGACCGTGCACCTGCAAAACTGCAGCCACCCTCTCCAAAAACTCTTGGCACGTCTCCTCGGCCAGCAGCTCGGCCGTGCTCATGATGATTTCGAGCTGGCTGTCGCTTAAGCGGATCATGGGGTTGTGAATTCCCAAGGGGATCTGATGATCTGCTCCTATTAACCGTTTATTAGTTACTCAATTCCTAATTTCATTTCGCTATCAGTCGACACCATTCTGGGCATCAGTATGGCACTCACCATACCGCGTTACCCATTTCGGAAAAAAATCGAGGCCGGTCCATCGAATCCAAAAATTGTTTGTTGACCCGACGCCCTTGTGAAGTCGCTTGACGGCATTTCAAATGCATCTGCGTATGATTTTGCTAGCCTTTCCAGGGGAAATAGGGGCTATTTCTTCTCCAGCATCAGCTGGCCCTTCTGCCCGATCACGCGCTGCGCGGCGGCGGCGAACTGCGCCAAGCAGCCAGGGCAGCGTGACCTCGAGCCGCACCGCCGCCTCGTAGACATCGATGGTGCCGGTCGCGCGCTGGCCGAGCGCCGCGCGCGCGGAAGGTCAGGCGGTCGCCGCTCCAGCGCCTCGTCCTCGACGCGTCAACAGCCGGGCGAATTCGGTCTCGGCGCGGTCGACGCCGTCCTTGATGCGGCGCGATCGCCTCGTCCTTGCCGAGGCGATGCGGAATGATGACGACGAGCGGCTCCGACATTGCGGCGGCTTCCCCCAGACTACTGATTGGTCATGTGGGGGCAATGCCCGCTTAGAAAAAGGGCTCGTGCTATCGGAGGACAAAAAGGACGAGGCATGCATGAAAGCCGGCATCGACAAGGCCGCGGACCAGTTGAATTAGCAGCGCTG
>CAVWFA010000004.1:0-241451 GCA_963754085.1 Candidatus Aminicenantota bacterium
GCCGCCCGGCGGCAGGTTCTCCTCGAAGAAGCGGGTGAACATCGTATACAGATGGAGCGTCGTTCCCCGCCCTTCGTAGATGCCGTGGGAGCGGTTCGGGTAGGCCATCATGTGAAAACTGCCTGTTGGCGGCCACGAGCTCGTTGACCAGCAGCTCGAAGCCCTGGTAGTGGACGTTGTCGTCGCCCGTGCCGTGGACGACGAGCAGGCTGCCCTTGCAGGTCCTTGGCGAAGGTGATCGGCGAGCCGTTCTTGTAGCCGTCGGGATTGTCGGCCGGCAGGCCCATGTAGCGCTCCTGGTAGATCGTGTCGTAGAGCCGCTGGTCGGGCACGGAGGCCACGGCAATGCCGGCTTTGTAGAGGTCGGGATAGCGGAACATGGCGTTGAGGGTCATGGACCCGCCGCCGCTCCAGCCCCAGACGCCGACCCGTTCGGGATCGACGAACGGCCAGGCGGCGAGGGCCGCCCGGACGGCCGCGGCCTGGTCGGCCGAGGCCAGGATGCCGATCTGCCGGTAGATGCGACTTGCGCCAGGCCCGGCCGCGCGGGCGCCGGGCGTGCCGCGGTTGTCGAAGCTGGCGACGATATAGCCTTGCTGGGCCAGCATCAGGTGCCAGAGGTAGCCGCTGCCGCCCCAGCCGTCCTGGACCGTCTGTCCGGCCGGCTCGCCGTAGACGTAGACGATGAGCGGGATACTTCTTGGCCGGATCGAAATCGGGCGGCAGGATGCGCCAGCCGTCGACCTCGACGCCGTCGCCGATGGCGAGCTTGAAGTACTCGGCCCTCCGCCTGGCCAGCGCACCGACCTTGGCCCGGAGCTCCGTGTTGGCCGCGAGCGGACGGACGGCCTCACCCTTGGGCAGCCGGACGAGCTCGGTCACCGGCGGCTCGTCGAGGCGCGAATACGTGTGGAAGGCCCAGCGGGACGAGGGCGAGATGTCGAATCGATGGACGCCGGGTTGCCCTGCGGGTCCGACCAGCTCCGGCTTCCCTTTGCCGTCCATGCGGACGCGGTAGAGGAAGCGCTTGGTCGCGTCCGCGGGCGAGGCTGTGACGTAAAGCCAGCCGGCCTTCTCGTCGACGGCCTCGACGGCCAAAACATCGTATTCTCCCGGGGTCAGGAGCTTCGTCCCGCCCCCGGTCCGGTCCACGGCGTAGGCATGGTTCCAGCCGTCGCGCTCGCTCAGCCAGAGCAGGCGCTTGCCGCCGTCGAGCCAGACGAAGTCCTCCATGGTCTCGACCCAGGTCTTGTCTGTGTCGGTGAAGACCGTCCGGACCGCGCCCGTCGCCGCGTCGCCGACAAGGACATTGAGCGTGTTCTGGAGGCGGTTGAGGTGCTGCAGCATGACCTCGCGGGAGCTGCCGGCCCACTCGAGCCGGGCGATATACATGTCGGACGGATCGCCGGGCGTCTTCATCCAGACGGTCGGACCTCCGGCGGCCGGGACGACCCCCACCCGGACGGCCGAGTTCGGCTGGCCGGGCTTGGGGTGCTTGAAGGTCGTCGTCGCCGGGTAGAGGGCGCTCGTGTTGTCGATCATGGTGAAGACCGGGACGCGCGTCGTGTCGAACTGCCAGAAGGCGATCGAGGCGCTGTCCGGGCTCCAGCGGAACCCGTCGCGGATGCCGAACTCCTCCTCGTTGACCCAGTCGGAGGTGCCGTTGATGAGGTCCGGGCCGCCGTCGAAGGTCAGCCGGACGACCCGGCCCGAGGCCAGGTCCTCGGCGTAGATGTCGTTCTTGACGACGTAGGCGGCCTTCCGGCCGTCGGGCGAGAGCTTGGCGAACATCAAGGTCGAGACCTCGAAATCCCGGCCGAGCTGCCGGAGTCGGCCCGTGAGGAGCTCGTAGGTCCAGAAATCGCCCCGGGTGTTCTGCCGCCAGACCCGCTTCGAGTTGGTGAAGACGATCAGCACCTTGCCGTCGGGCGACCAGGCGTAATCCTCGATGGAGAGAGGGCCCTCGGCCCCGGGCAGGATGAGCTTGGCCGCGGAGACGAGGACGCTCCGCTTTCCCGAAGCGGCGTCGTACAGAACGAGGTCGCGGCCGCCCTTGGCTTCGGCGCTCGGCTCGAGCGTCGTGTAGGTGGCGCCGTCGCTCATCCAGCGGGCCGGGCCGAAGCGCTCGGCCGCGAATTCGCCGGACGAGAAGAGGCGCTCGACGGTCAGGATGGGATCGAAAGGCTTGTCCGGAACGGCCTTGTCCTGGGCCGCGGCCGATCCGACGGCCAGGGCCGTCAGGGCGATGATCCTCAGAAATATTTTCATGGAAGCGGACCTCCTCGGGGATCGACGAATCGGGCCGTCAGCAGGCAGCGCCGGCCGCGATCATATCATTCAGCGGGCTCTTTGATACCCGGATAGTACTTGCGTACGAAGCCCTCCTGGACCTTGAACGACCAATGGATGTCGCGGATGTGATTGGCCGCGGCCTGGCTCCGGCCCGACCGGATGAGGTCGATGAGCGCCTGGTGCTCGAGGATCGAGGACTCCTCCCATTCCTTGACGAATCCTTTGGCCCGGGGGAAATCGTAGAGCCGCTTTTTCAGGTTGTTGACCGTCTTGATCAGGCTCTCGTTGCCGCAGAGCCTGAGGAAAGTGTTGTGGAAAGCCAGGTTCTGATCGTAATAGGCGTCGAAATCGTTGGCCTCGATGGACCGCTTCATGCCGTCGTTGAGGGCCTGCAGACCCTCGATATCCGGGGCCTTGAGCTTGTCGAAGGCCTTGAGCAGGGCCATGCTCTCGAGCGCGCCGATGATCTCATAGTAGTTCCGGATGTCCTGCTCCGTCAGGTCGTTGACCACGACCATCCGCCGCGGCCGGATGGTGACGAACTCCTCCATCTCGAGCTGGAGCAGGGCGTCGCGAAGCGGGGTCTTGCTTACGCCGAGCTTTTTCGATGTCTCTTCCATGTCGATGGCCGACCCGGGCAGGATGTGGCCGTGCCGCATCTGCTCGCGGAGGTACTCGTAGACCTGTTCCTTGAGGGATTTGACGTTGAGGAGGGGCTTGCGGTCCATGATCCGATGTCCTTTCTGGCCGGAAACAGGGCGCGACTAAACATATTCGACAAGGCCTCTCAAGTCAATGCCGGTCCGACCGCGGCCCAAGGGCCATTATCATCTCCAGGGATGTTTGATAGAATGGCCCCCGGACCGTTCGCGAGGGAGACGCCGATGAGCCCGACGACACCGATCCGCTACATCACGACGGAAGAGATCCGGAGCGCGCTGACCATGCCCGCCGCGATCCGCGCGATCGCGGACGCGCTCGTCCAGCTCTCGACCGGCCGGGCCCTCGCGCCGCAGCGGACAAGTCTGGAGGTCCCCGGGACCCGGACGACGGCCCTGGTCATGCCCGCCTACCTCCCCGGCCCGCACCGGATCGGTCTCAAGCTCATCTCGCTCTGCGAGGACAATCCCGCCAAGGGCTTGCCCTTCGCCCAGGCGATCACCATCGTCATGGACGCCGAGCTCGGGACGCCGCTGGCCGTCCTCGAGGCCGGCTACCTCACGGCCGTCCGGACGGGCGCCGCGTCCGGCGCGGCCACCGACGTCCTGGCCCGCAAGGACGCCCGGGTGGCCGCAGTGTTCGGCGCCGGCGTCCAGGGCCGGACCCAGCTCGAGGCCATCGCGGCCGTCCGGCCCCTCCGCAAGGCTTTCGTCGTCGACGTCGATCCCCGGGCCGCCGCCGCGTTCGCCGCGGACATGGGAAAAGCGCTCGGGCTCGAGATCGAGCCGGCGGACGCCCCGACGGCCCTCCGCGAAGCCGATATCGTATCGACGGCGACCACATCGGCGGTCCCCGTTTTCCGGGACGGCGACCTCAAGCCCGGAGTCCACATCAACGCCGTCGGGTCCTACAAGCCGCACGTTCGCGAGCTCCCCGGCGAGACCGTCCGCCGGGCCGCCCTCTTCGTCGACGAGCGCCGCTCGGCATTGGAGGAGGCCGGGGACATCCTCATCCCCCTCCGCGAAGGGCTCATCGGCGAGGCCCACATCCGGGCCGAGATCGGCCAGGTCCTGGCCGGGCTCGCGCCGGGCCGCCGCTCGGACGACGAGATCACCGTCTTCAAATCCGTCGGCAACGCCGTCGAGGACCTGGCCGTGGCCGCCCTGGTCCTCGGCTGAAGGACGACCATGGAGTTCATCAGCATCCTCAACGATGTCCTCGGGCCGGTCATGCGCGGGCCGTCGAGCTCGCACACGGCCGGGTCCTATCACATCGGGCGCCTCGTCCGGTCCCTGCTCGGCGAAGAGCCTGCCCGGGCGAGCTTCACGTTCGATCCGCACGGCTCCTACGCCGCGACCTTCCGCCAGCAGGGCGTCGACTTGGCCCTGGCCGCGGGGCTGCTCGGCTGGCCGATCACCGACGAGCGCTTCGCCCGGGCACTCGTCCGCGCGCCGCGGCAGGGCCTCCGGCTGAGATTCGGGATCGCCCCGCTCGAAAAGCCCGAGCATCCGAACACCGTGGCCATCGAGGTCGCATCGAAGACCGGCCGGGCTCTGCGCGCGACGGCCCGTTCGATCGGCGGGGGGATGATCCTCATCACCGAGCTCGACGGCCGGCCGGTGCGCCTCGACGGCAAACGCCGCGAGGTCCTGAAGATCGGAGACGCGACTCGGACTGTCCCGCCGCTGTTCTTCGTCCGCAAAGGAACGCCCCTCTTCCTTTCGGCGGCTCAGATGGTCCGGCTGGCCCGGCGCCGGCGCGTCTCGCTGGGCCGGATCGCCTTGGCCTACGAAGCCCGGCTCCTAGGCCTTCCGGAAGCCGAAGTCCTGGCCGAGATCGGACGGAGGGCCGGCATCATGGGGGACTCCGTGCGCCGGGGCCTGACCGGCCGCGGGATCGGGATGAAGCTCCTGAAGCCTTCGGCCGGACGGATCTTCCGGGCCGAAGCGGCCAAGGCCCTGCCGGCCGGGGGCTTTCACACCAAGGCCGCCGCCCGGGCCATGGCCGCCCTCCACGTTTCCAACAGCGGCGGCATCGTCTGCGCCGCTCCGACCGGCGGCTCGGCGGGCGTCCTGCCGGGGGTCCTGGTCACTCTCGCCGAGGATGGACGCCTCGACACCGAAGGAACGGCCCTGGCCCTCCTGGCTGCGGGCGCCGTCGGGCTCATCGTGGCCCGGCGGGCGACTTTCGCGGCCGAGGTCGCCGGCTGCCAGGTCGAGATCGGCGTGGCCGGGGCCATGGCCGCGGCGGCCGTGGTGGAAGCGGCCGGCGGAGGCGCGGCCCAGGCGGCCGACGCCGCGGCCATCGCCCTGCAAAACACCATGGGGTCGGTCTGCGACCTCGTCCAGGGCCTGTGCGAGATCCCCTGCCACACCCGGAACGCCGCGGCCGCTTCGAACGCCTTCCTCTGCGCCGACCTCGTCCTCGGTGGTTACGACAATCCGGTCCCGCTCGACGAAACGATCGACGCGTCGTTCTCGTCCGGCCAGATGCTGCCCCCCGAGCTGCGCTGCACCGCCAAGGGCGGCCTGGCCATCACACCCTCCGGGCTCGCGCTCCGCCGGAAGCGCTGACAAGGGACCTCCAATGGGCATCACCACCGGATTGCGGATCCTCCTCGCGGGCCTGGTCCTGCCGTTCGGGACTTATTTCCTGACCGACGCTTGGAAGAGCAGGAGCAGGTTCTCAACGACCCCCTGGCCCTGGCTGGCCGTGACCGGTTTCGTCACCAACATGCTCGACGCCCTGGGGATCGGCAGCTTCGCCCAACAGGCGGCCGTCTTCAAAACCTTCAAGATGGTGGACGACCGGGTCCTTCCGGGTACGATGAACGTCGGCAACACGATCCCCACGGCGACCCAGGCCTTCATCTTCATGACGGTCGTCGCCGTCAAGCCCCTGACCCTGGTCTCCATGTCCCTCGCCGCCCCTGTCGGAGCGGTCCTCGGGGCGGGCGTCGTCGCCCGGATGTCCCGGCGGAGGGTCCAGCTGGGCCTGGGCTTCGGACTGCTGGCCGTCGCCGTCATCATGCTCGCCGACAGGCTCCGCTGGCTGCCCGTGGGCGGGGAAGCGATCGGACTGACCGGCTGGAAGCTGGCCGTGGCCGTGGCCGTCAGCTTCGTCTTCGGCGCCCTCCAGACGATCGGCGTCGGCTTCTATGCCCCCTGCATGGCCACGATCTTCGCCCTCGGCATGCACCCCAAGACAGCCTTCCCCATCATGATGACGGCCACGGCCATGCTGATGGCCGCGGGGAGCGCCCGATTCGTCAAAGAGAAGGCCTACGACCCGAAGGCCGCCCTGGCGCTGACCCTGTTCGGGACGCTCGGCGTGCCCGTTGCGGCTTACGTGGTGAAATCCCTGCCCCTCGACGCGCTGAAATGGGTCGTGCTGGCGGTCCTGATCTACACGGCGGCCATGATGTTCCTCTCCGCGAGAAGCTCGACGAGCTCCTCCTCCGGCTCCGGCCCGACGACGTGATCGGCCGGACGGACGCAGCCGCGGCGGCCCCGTCCGCTCACTTCTTGGGCGCGGGCTTGACTTCCTGAGCGCCTTGGATTCATCCTATCGCCTGAGGAGTCAGTAGCGGGGAGCCGATAATGTTCAAAGCCGGTCACCTATCAGCCCAAAACAAAGCCGCCGGAACCGTCAGGGGCCTGACGGCCGGGATGCGCATGGCTCTCCCGGCTCTCATGATCTTTGTGGGCCTGATCGTTCTCTCGTCCTGTGGCCCGGCCGAAACGCCTGAGCACCCCGTCAAGATCAACATATCCCCCGAATCGGCCAGAGCCCTTGTCGGTCAGACCGCCCAATTCACGGCGAACGTATTCGGCGCCATGAACAAATCCGTCACCTGGAGCCTGTCCGGTTCGGGATGTTCGGGAGCCGCCTGCGGCACCATCGACAGCGACGGCCTCTATACAGCCCCGGCCAGCCTGGCCGCAAGCCCGATGGTTGCAACCGTCCGGGCCACGTCCAAGGCCGACACTTCCAAGTCGGCCAGCGCTACCGTGACCGTCTTCCAGCCGGGCGCCGCCGAATGGACGTGGATATCAGGGTCGGACCTCCGATTCCAGCCCGGCCAATACGGCGTTCTGCGCGTGCCTGATCCGGCTAATGTCCCGGGGGGCAGAGAGAGTGCGGCGTCTTGGCTGGACCCGCAGGGGAACCTTTGGGTCTTCGGCGGCTACACGCGGGACTCCGAGTGGGGCTATCAGAACGATCTCTGGAGGTACGAGCCCGCGACCGGGCTCTGGACCTGGATGTCCGGCAGCCCTGACCGCGATCAGCCGGGCGTGTACGGCACGAAGGGTGTCCCCGGTCCGGCCAACATCCCCGGTGCCCGGGAGGGGGCCTATGCCGGATCGGGAACGGACGGGATGCTGTGGCTTTTCGGGGGCTTTGGCTTCGACGCGGCGGGCCGTTGGGGCCTTCTCAACGACCTCTGGGCTTTCGATACACAGACCCTCGAGTGGACCTGGGTGGCCGGCAGCGACAGCAGGGATATGCCCGGGGTGTACGGCACGAAGGGCGTGGCGTCCGCTTCGAACTCGCCCGGGGC
This sequence comes from Candidatus Aminicenantota bacterium, assembly GCA_963754085.1. Classification (GTDB taxonomy): domain Bacteria; phylum Acidobacteriota; class Aminicenantia; order Aminicenantales; family Saccharicenantaceae; genus RBG-16-66-30. The sequence continues at coordinate 7,514 of CAVWFA010000004.1, forward strand.
CCGGAATACCGGAGAAGCCTGGTTCGATCACCAGGGCCGCTTCTGGATCTTCGGCGGCATCGCCTGGGATTCGGAGACCCATCAATTCCTCATCAACGACCTGTGGATGTTCGACACATCGACGCGCCTATGGACGTGGGTTTCGGGCTCGAACATCATCGCCCAACCCGGGTCCTATGGCACCCGCAACGTCCCCTCCCCCTCGAACACCCCGGGCGCCAGGAGGTTCTCGGCCGGCGCCGTCGATGTCTCGGGCAATCTCTGGATGTTCGGCGGCGACGGTTACGGAGCGGTCAACGGGAACGCCTGGCTCAACGACCTCTGGAAATTCAATCCTGTGACCGGGGAATGGACTTGGCTCTCCGGCAGCGATACGCTGAATCAAGCCGGCCGCTACGGGACGAAGGGCCGGCCTGATCCTTCGAACGTGCCGGGCGCCCGGGAATTACCGGCCCTCTGGATAGATGCGGCCGGCAAGCTCTGGCTCTTCGGCGGGAACGGGAACAACGACTCTATCAATCATCATGGGTCCCAGAACGATCTCTGGCAGTTCGATCCGGTGTCCCTGGAATGGGTGTGGATCGGAGGGAGTGACCAACTCGGCCAATTGGGCGTCTATGGCACGAAGGGGGTGGCTGATCCCCTGAATATCCCTGGCCCGAGGTACTCCGGCGAATACAAGGCCGATACCCAAGGCCGGTTTTGGCTCTTCGGCGGAGTGGGGGCGGACTCCGCGGGGCAAGGCGGACATCTGAACGACCTGTGGCATTTCGTAATCGTTCGCTGAGAACGGAAATCGGCGAGCGACTGCCGGTTGAAAGGGGCGCAGAACGATGAGGATGCGGAGCGAAATGCGTGAACGACGGCCGGCGATCGGATCCGTAGCGGCCGTCATGACGGCCTTCGCCTGTTTCCTTCTGTGCTTCGCCTGTTCCGAAAAGGAGGAAGCGCCCGAGCCGCCGGAGCCGACCAACGTCTGGACCTGGGTCTCGGGCAGCCAGGTCACGTATGGGACCGGTATCTACGCGACCAAAGGCTCGCCTTCGTCCGTCGGCGTCCCAGGGGCCCGTTTCATGTCTTCGGAATGGACGGACGCTTCGGGCCGGCTCTGGCTCTTCGGAGGCGAAGGCGTTGATTCGACCGGGACATACGACCTCCTCAACGACCTTTGGAGGTTCGATCCCGTGACCTCACACTGGACTTGGATCTCAGGCAGCGAAGTCCGGGACCAACCCGGTTCCTACGGGACGAAAGGGGTCGCCGCGCCGGGCAACGTTCCCGGAGCCCGGGCATTCGCCGTCAGCTGGATCGACGGGGCCGGCCGGCTCTGGCTCTTCGGAGGCTCTGGGCTCGCCGCCCCGGGAGTCTTCGGCCGCCTGAACGACCTGTGGTGTTTCGCTCCCGACACGGGCCTCTGGACCTGGATGGGAGGGAGCGACGCCGCCGATCAGCCCGGCGTCTATGGCGTACGGGGGACGGGATCCCCTTCGAACTGGCCCGGGGCCCGCGACGGCGCCGTCTGCTGGCGGGACGCGGCCGGACTTGTGTGGCTCTTCGGCGGCTCCGGGGTCGGGATTTCGGGCTACGCCAGCGTTCTCAATGATCTCTGGATGTTCGACGGATCGACCCTTGAGTGGACCTGGGTCTCCGGCGATAGCGAGACCGACCGGCTCGGCGTCTATGGGACGAAGGGCGTGGCCGACCCGGCCAACGTGCCCGGCGCCCGCCTCATTCCCGGGACGTGGATCGATCCGGCCGGCCGCTTTTGGCTTTTCGGCGGCGAGGGCTGGGGCTCCGACCTCGAGGGTAACGTCTATCTCCTCAACGATCTCTGGTCGTTCGATCCGTCGACCGGTCTCTGGACCTGGTTCGGCGGAAGCGACAAGGTGGATGCGGACGGCTCGTACGGGACCAAGGGCGTCGCCTCGCCCTCCAACGTCGTGGGCGCCCGGCGCCATCCCATGACCTGGCCCGCTTCCGACGGCTCGTTCTGGCTCTTCGGGGGCGACGGCAACGCCGAGCCCGACTGGGCAGGATTCCTCAACGATCTCTGGAAGTACGACCCATCCGCAGGACTCTGGACCTGGGTCGGGGGCTCGAAAACGCCCAGCACGGTCGGGGTTTACGGCACGCAAGGCACGCCCGCCGCGACGAACCTGCCGGGGGCGAGGTCCTGGTCCGCGTGCTGGCTCGATCCCCAAGGCCGATTCTGGCTCTTCGGCGGCGGCGGCTACGGCACGGATCCGACCTACAACGGCCCGCTCAACGACCTTTGGCGCTACGTCCGGTAGTCCGGGGTCCGAGCCTCTGATGTAGGGACTGTCCCCGCAGGGGACTATCCGTCTTATTTTTTCGGCGCGGGCTTCTTCGCCGCGGGCGCCGGCGGGGCCACGATCCGCTTCGTGTATTCGGTCTCGACGTTCTCGAAGAAGACGCCCGCGAAACGGCCCGGCTTGAGCGTCGGCAGGCTGACCTCGATATCAGCGGGCGAATCGGGCCGGAGCCGGCTGAGATCGGCGTAGTGGCCGATGAAGGTCCGCTCCGGCGAATGCGGATAGACGCTGTTGTAGGCCTTGAGGACCTCGACCGGGAGGCCGTTGATCTTCAGGCTCACGTCCATCGCGTCCGTGCCCTCAATGATGGGGATATGGAGGAGCAGGCGCCAGGACCCGAGCCAGGGGGCGCGCAGGTCGTCCTCGGAGTAGCTCACCGGCCAGGCCTTCTTGCGCTCGGCCAGCTGGGTGAAGACGCGGGCCGGGACCGCGACCCGGGCCTTGTAGATCCCGCCCGTGAAGCCGGCCGGGACCTCGCCCGCGGCTTGGGACCGGCTGAAGGGCTTCCCGGCGAAGCGCACGGTCGCCGTGACCACCCCCGCGGCGGCCTTAAACGGATGAGATACGGCGTTGACGGACAGGGACCGGACGCGGGCCTTCTCGGGGATCCGGACCACGATCGAACACTTCGCCCCCATCTCCCCGGTGACGCCGCCCAGCACGAGCTGGGACGACTTGAGCGCCGCGGAGCCCCGGACGTTGAAGAGGATGGGCTCGGTCGTCTCGGCCGGGGCCGGGAAGATCTCGTAGACCGCGGCCTCGCGGCCGGGCAGGGTCAGCGAGACCTCGCTGCCGTAGGTCCAGAATCCTTCGGCCGAGCCGACGAGACGGCCCTCCTCGGGGTAGAGCTCCTTGATCATGAGCTTCTCGCCCTTGGCCAGGCCGATGGTGGGATCGAGCTTGAACCGGGCCTCCTTGCGGCCGGGGTTGGGATTGAACAGGAAGACGATGCCTCGGTCTCCGACGACGGCCGCGGTGCCGTCGATGCGGCCGGCCATGGGCGGCCCGATGATGGGCCGCAGGGCGTGGAGGAAACGGGCGTTCTCGTCGGTCCAATCGAGCCACTTCCGGAACCAGGCCTTGTCCTCGGCGGACAGGGCCGCGAACTCCTCGGCGTCGCGGGCCGGGATGAAATTGACGACGTGGTGGAAGGGGGCCGTCCCGATCGACGACAGGAGCGAGTACTTCCAGCCCAGCACGTCCCAGTCCTTGGGCCGGAAGCGGTCGCGGCGCATGACCTCCTTGTCGTCGCTCCGTTCGGACTGGTGGGTGATGAACCCGGGCATGATCTCGGGCGGGGTGAACCGCTCGATCCGGTAGGTCCAGGCGGCGAAGCGCTGGCGGTTGGCCGAGACGCGGTCCGTGTGGAGGTCGGGGAAGGCCTTGAAGCTCTCCGGCTGCTCGTCGGTCAGCGTCGGGTGCGGATAGGACCCGGCCAGCCAGGTCCACGGGCCGAAGCCCTGGTACTGCTGGCGGCCGTCGATGACTGCGTCGAAGGCTTCCCGCCGCAGGCCTTCGAGGATGCGCCGGCAGCCGTACCATTGGGCGTACTTGCTCGAGGCCTTATCCAGGGCGATCCACCAATGGTCGAACGAGTATCCGGCGGCGCCCGTCGTCCGCATGAAGGACAGGAGCCGGTCCAGCCACCAGTCCTGGAACGAGCGCAGGCCCGTGTCGGCGCCCGATTTCGCAGCCTCCGCCCCCGCCCAGGCGGTCCACTCGGGCTTCTGGAGGAAGGGCAACGACGGATAGGCGTAGGCCATGAGCTTGAGGTTCTTCGAGGCGGCGTAGTCGAGCATGACCTTGAGCCCGGCCGGGACCTCGTCGCGGCGAGGGTCCCACTCCCCTTTCCGGATCTTCTGGCCGAGGCCGAACCAGAGGACGTTTTCCCAGCCCCAGGAGTCGGCGTTGTCCTCGAGCTTCGAAAGCGTGCTGTTCGCCGGCGTGTAGAGGAGATGGGTCACCCCGAGCTCGGCGGCCCGGTCCATGATGCGCTTGTATTCCTCGACGCCCTCGGGCGTGCCGACGTCGATCTGGTAGTCGTTCTCGCACCAGGGGATGTGGACGCGGACGCTCCGTCCCGGGTAGTACAGGAGGAAGGCCCGGACGCATTCGACCAGGGCGTTGGACTCGGCGATGTCGATCGAAGGGGAGTCGCGGAGGAGCTTCTCGTAATCGGCGATGTACGCCCACTCCGGAACGGCCTTGGCCGGAAAACGGGGACCCGCGAGCTCGGTCAGGCCGAGACAGAGACGGTCGGAGGCGAAGGGACCGAAGTCCCGGCTCCAGTCCATGTCCGGGGCGTATGACACCGCGACCTCCCGGCCGCGGCGGGCCCAGGACATGAACGGGTTCTGGAGCACGAAGAAGACGCTCCAGGCCGGGCCGGTCGAGGCGCCGGTGCCGCCGAAGCGGCAGACGGCGCCGAAGGCCCCGTCCTTGAGCTTGAGCTCCTCCATCACGCTGCTGCCGAACGTCGTTTCGAGGGGCCGGACCTCGTCGACGTGAAAGACGCGGCTCCGGGCCGAAGTGACGACGATCTGCTTCGTCAGGAAGTCCCAGGCGGGCTTGAGCTCATAGACGACGTCGAAGGTGTAGGGGTCCCGGGTGTAGCGGTAGGCGACCTTGACCGGGGTCATCTCGATCTCGGCCGGGCCCAAGCTGCCGATCAGGACGGTCTCGCCGTCGATGATAACGGAGGAGGGATCGGCGGAGAATGAGAGCGTTCGGCCCGTCTTGGGCAAGCCGATGGAGACGAGGCCCCGGTCGTCGAACTCGGCCCTGATGCGTCCGTTGTCGAGGGCCATCTCCTCGGCGGCGGCGGGGACCGCGGCGGCGAAGGCGAGGATGAGGAGGACGGGGACGAGGCCCGGGGGCAGGGCGCGCTTCGCGGTCATGGCTCTCTCCTTGAGGGACATGGTCCGATTATAACCGAAGCACGGATTGACAGCGAATTCCCCCGATGCTAATAATGGGGCGCTTCGCCCGCCAGAGGAGGTCCCATGAGCGCTCGCTGTCGAACGTCCGCCTTCGTCGTCCTCGCCGTCTGCGCCGCCCTTGTCGGCGCCCCGGCCGCCGGGGCCCAGGACAAGGCCGCGGCCCCGCCGGACAGGGCCGGACTGGCTGATACCACTTTCGCCGCGGCGACGGTCAAGCCCGCCGTCCCGGTCCGGGCCTTCCCCTTCGATCTCAAGAAGGTCCGCCTGCTCGACGGCCCGTTCAAGACGGCCATGGACCGCGACCTCGCGTATATGAAGAGCCTCGACGGCGACCGGCTCCTCCACATGTTCCGGGTCACGGCCGGCCTGCCCTCGGACGCGGAAGCCTACGGCGGATGGGAGAAGTCCGATGTCGAGCTGCGCGGCCACTCCGCCGGCCATTTCCTTTCGGCGGCGGCCCTGATGTACGCCTCGACGGGCGACGCCGAGATCAAGGCCAAGGCCGACGCCGTCGTGGCCGGGCTGGCCGAATGCCAGAAGGCCCTCGGGACCTCGGGCTACCTGAGCGCGTTCCCGGAGACCTTCTTCGACCGCGTCGAATCCGCCCGGACCGTCTGGGCGCCCTATTACACCGTCCACAAGATCATGGCCGGCCTGGTCGACATGGCCGAGCACTGCGGCAACCGCCAGGCCCTCGACGTCGTCGAAGGTGTCGCCCGCTGGGTCAAGTCGCGGACGGACAAGTCCGACCCGGCTCACATGGAGCGCGTCCTCAACTTCACCGAGCAGGGCGGGATGAACGAGGTCCTGGCCAACCTCTACGCGATCACCGGCAAGGCGGAGTACCTGGCCACGGCCCGGCGCTTCGACGAGCGGAAGTATACGGAGCCCCTGACCCACGGCCTCGACAAGATGAAGGGCGAGCACGTCAATTCCTTCATCCCCAACATCATCGGCTCGGCCCGCGAGTACGAGATGACGGGCGACCCGGTCCTGCGCCGGCTCGCGACCTTCTTCTGGAACGAAGTGACCGGCGCCCGGAGCTTCGTCACCGGGGGGACGAGCGACAACGAGGCCTGGGAATCCGATCCCTACCAGCTCTACGAGGAGCTCGGCGCGAACAGTCACGAATCCTGCTGCACCTACAACATGCTCAAGCTCACCCGGCACCTCTTCAGCTGGGAAGCCGCGGCCAGATATTTCGATTACTACGAGCGGGCGCTCTGGAACGGCATCCTCTCGACCCAGAACCCGAGCGACGGCATGATGATGTACTACGTCCCGATGAAGCCGGGCATGTACCGGACCTTCATGAAGCCGCTCGACTCCTTCTGGTGCTGCACCGGCACGGGCATGGAGAACCACGCCAAGTACGGCGACAGCATCTATTTCCACGACGGCGCGGGCGTCTTCGTCAATCTCTTCATCGCCTCGGAGCTCGACTGGACGGAGAAGGGCGTCAAGATCCGGCAGGAGACCCGTTTCCCCGACGAGGGCATGACGACGATCACGGTCGGCGCGGCCAAGCCGGTCCGCCTGGCCCTCCGCATCCGGGTGCCGGCCTGGGCGGCCGGGCCGTGCGTCGTCCGGCTCAACGGCAAGGCCATCGAGGTGACGTCCAGCCCGTCGAGCTACCTGACCATCGACCGGGAGTGGAAGGGCGGCGAACGGCTCGAGGTCGACCTGCCGATGGCGCTCCGGCTGGAGAGCCTGCCCGACCGGCCCGACATCGCGGCTTTCGTCTACGGCCCGATCGTCCTGGCCGGGGCGCTCGGCGGCGGCGACAAGCTGACCGAAGACATGGTCTACGGCAAGTACGGGCCCGAAGGAGAGCCGGTCCGCGTCCCCTACTTCGATGTCAAGCCCACCGATCCCCTCGACACCTGGATCAAGTCCGTGGCCGGGATGCCCCTGACCTTCCGGACGTCCTACGCCGGCAAGCCCGAGGACGTGACGCTCGTCCCCTTCTACAAGCTCTTCGGGGAGCGCTACGCCATCTTCTGGCAGATCGGGGAGCCGCCGCAGCGCCGGGAAAGATAGCGCGGCTCCCGGGTCCCGGCGCTCACTCAGCGCCGCCCCGAGACGAGACGGGTCCAGCGGGGCCCCGGGCGGGACGGCGGTTTGCGCCCGTAGAAGGCGTCGTCGAGACGGACGGCGACGCGGCGGAACAGGCCCGACCTGCGGACACCCCACCTGACGGCGTTATGCAAAAAATTGTCGGCGTGGGAATACGGACAGACGGCCATGCACCGGGCGCAATCGGTCCCGACGACGTTCCAATAGCGGAAGCAGGCGTCGCCGTCGACGCGCCAGCGCAAGGCGCCGTCGACCTCGGCCCGGTCCCCGTCGGGGATGGCCCGGGCGGGGCAATTGACGGCGCACTTGCGGCAACGGGAGCAGAAATCGACGACCGACTCGCCGCTTGTCGGGCGCCCCGTGACGAGCGCGAGCGGGGTTGTGACCACCCCCAGCCTGACCCGCGGCCCGAGGCGCGGCGTCATCAGCAGGCCCATCCGGCCGATCTCCCCGAGCCCGGCGTCGCGGGCGACGAGCGGAGCGATGACCCGGTAGCAGCCGTCGATGTGGGCCCGGGCCGGATGCCCCATCGCCCGGATGGCCGCGGCCAGCTGGACGGCGACCCGGGCCGCCTCGACGTACTGCCGGCCGGATTCGAGGACGGTCGGGGCGTTCGGGGCGGCACGGACCAGGACCGGGTCCATCTCGACGGTGAAGGCGATGGCCGAGCCCGGCTCGAACGGGATGGGCTCTCCGTAGTCCCGGAAATCGCGCCCGATGTGGGAATAGACATGATAGGGACGGAGCTCCGCGACGCCGACCGTCCGGGCCCCGTAGTGAACGGCCAGGGACTTCAGGTATTCCGTCATCGCCGGGGGGTCGGCGGACAGGCGCGTCGCCGAAAGGGGCCCGTCGACGGCCGCGCGCAGGGACTCGGTCAGGAAGAAGCTCCCCTCCGCGGCGGCGAAAAGCGCCGGTTCGGCGAGCGCGGCGTCGGCCGAGAGCAGGCCGGGCAGGGCCCGGATCTCGTCGTCGATCCGGACGGTTCTCCGGCCGCATCGCGTAATAGGCGGCGTACTCCGGGGTGCCGGGCTTGAGCCGGACCCGCGAGAACTGGATATCGCGCTCGTCGAACCGTCTCATCAATCGACCTTCATGTCGAGCTTCTTGGCCGGTCTCACCGCGGCGGCCGTGCGGGGCAGCCAGACGAGCATCTGACCGGGGCCGCGGTTGGCCCAGGCGTAATAAGGGCACGGCCAGGAACGGGCGCGGAGCCTCGACGGCCTTTCCGCCGGCGTCCTTGGAGACGATGACGGCCGTCCCGGTGACGACGGCGACGCCGCCGAGGAGGTCCGGGCGGAAATCCGCTTGGAGCGCAGCGGCGATCCGGAAGGACGAGGTCGAAGACCCGGTCGCCGTTGTCGACGCCCTCGACCGCGTAGACGAGGGGCCCGCGCTGGATGGCGGCCCGGCCGCGGTCCTCGGCGACGCCGTCGTTGGCCACGACCCGGCGGACGGGCATCGGCAGCGTGAGCTCGACGGTGTCGCCCGGCCTCCAATCGCGGCGGAGCCGGGCGTAGCCGTCGCGGATGTCGAGCGCGGCGGGCTCGCCGTTGATCTTCAGCCCGGGTTTCTCTTCGGAGGCGTCGAGGAACGTGTAGAGCCCCGTGGGCATGGCCTCGCCCCGGGCCCAGCCGGGGATGCGGACGGCCAATTCGAACGGGCCGGCCGCGTCCGGCGCGACCGTCAGCTTGACGGCGCCGTCCCAGGGGTAGCGCGTCTCCTGGGTGAGGACGACGGGGCGGCCGGCCAGCGCGACCCTGCCCGTTCCGGCGATGAACAGGTTGACGAAGACGACGTCGTCCTTGGTCGCGTAGACGTAGCCCGGCAGCGAGGGCAGGAAGCGGGTCATGTTCGGCGGGCAGCAGGCCACCTCGAACCAGGGGCTGCGCCCGTAGCCGCCGCCCGACTCGAGCGGGTTCTGGTAGAAGAAGCGGTCGCCGCTGAGGGCCGCGCCGGAGAGCAGGCCGTTGTAGAGGACGCGTTCGAAGACGTCCATGTACTTCGACTCGCCGTGGAGCAGAAAGAGGCGGTAGTTCCAGAGGGCGTTGCCGATGGCCGCGCACGTCTCGGTGTAGGCCTCGGCGTTGGGCAGCTCGTAGGCCGCGCCGAAGGCCTCGGACCCGCTCCGGGCGCCCGACGCCTCCGGTCAGGTACTGCTTCTGTCCCGGCGACGTCGAGCCAGAGCCGGTCGATGGCCGCGACGTATTCGGGGTAGCCGCCGAGCGCGGCGACGTCGGCCATCCCGGAGTACATGTACATGGCCCGGACGGCGTGGCCGACGGCCTCGTCCTGCTCGAGGACGGGCTTGTGGTTCTGCATGTACTCGTCGGAATCGTAGACGACGAAGGGATCGCCCGGGGCGTGCCGCTCGCCGCCGAAGTAGCGGCCGCGCTCGTCGAGGAAGAACTTAGCCAGGTCGAGATAGTCGCGCCGGCCGGTCGCGCGGAAGAGCTTGGCCAGGCCGATCTCGATCTCCTGGTGGCCGGGGAAGCCGCGGCGCCGGCCCGGGCCCGTCCCGAAGGTGCGGAGAAGGAGCGCGGCGTTCTTCTCGGCGATCGCCAGGAAGGTCCGCTTGCCGGTGGCCTGGAAATGGGCCACGGCCGCCTCGTACATGTGGCCGACGTTGTAGAGCTCGTGGCTGACCCGGAGGTTCGACCAGCGCTCGGGCCCCGAGCCCGGGGCCGGGTGGGCGGGATCGTTGGTCCGGGTCGTGAAGAGATAGCCGTCCGGCTCCTGGGCCTTGGCGATGAGGGCGATGAGGTCGTCGAGGGTCTGGTCCAGGGCGGGATCGGGGTGGAGACGCAGGGTGTAGGCGGCGGCTTCCATGGCCTTGTAGACGTCGGAGTCGTTGAAGCGGCGGCCCTGGTGCGGGCCGCTCATGAGACGGGCGGCCTTGCGGAAGTTGTCGACGCGGCCGGTCTCCTCGTTCATCCGCAGGGCGTAGGGGACGGAGACCGTCCGGTTGGTCTCGAGGCGGGGGGACCAGAACGCGTCCGTCAGCGTGACGTCCGTGAATGGGACGGGGCGGATGGGATAGTCGGACACGGCTGGACCCGGCAGCAGAGGCCGCGGGTGACGCGCGATCTTCGCCTTTGTCGCGGCATGCGGTCAGGACGAGGGCGGCGATGCCGAGAACGACGAAAAGCACTATCGAGGCAGAAGGGGCGGGTCGGTCGGAACGAAGTCTCATGGCTCCTCCGGACGCTCACTATACCATAGCGGCGGGGAATCGATTATAATCGCGGGCATGAGCGGACCCTGGCTCATCCTCATCGGCGCGGCGGCCGGCGTCTTCGCCGGACTGTTCGGCATCGGCGGCGGGATCATCATCGTCCCGTCGTTGATCCTTCTCGCCGGATTCCCGCTGGTCAAGGCGACGGGAACGTCGCTCGCGGCCATCCTGCTCCCGGTCGGCATCCTCGGGGTTGTGGCCTATTACCGGGCCAAGATCATCGATCTGCGGGCTTCGGCCTTCCTGGCGGCGGGGCTGCTCACGTCGGTCGTGGTCGGGGCCTGGCTGGCCAACACGCTCCCGGTCGAGCTCATGCGACGGTTCTTCGCGGTCTTCTGCCTCTACGTCGGCTGGAACTTCATCGACCCGGTCCGGCGCTTCCGCAAGTGGCGCGGGCTCAAGGTCGAGTCCAAGCCGGAGCCCGACGCCCTGCCCCACCCCTCGCCCTGGCCTCTGCTCGGGATCGGCGTCCTGGCCGGAGTGATGGCCGGGCATGTTCGGCATCGGCGGCGGCAACATCATCGTGCCGCTGCTGACGCTGGTCCTCCACTACCCGCCGAAGACGGGCCATCGCCACGTCGCTCGGGGCCATCCTCTTTCCCTTCGGCATCCCCGGCGTGCTTTATTATCAGCGGGCCGGGAACCTCGACCTGACCGCGGCCGCCTGGATCGCCGGGGGGCTTTTCATCGGCACCGTTTTCGGCGCGCTCATCACCATCAGCCTGCCGGGCCGGACGGTCAAGCTGCTCTACGGCATCTTCCTCCTCGCCGTCGCCGTCCGGTTCTTCTTTTTCTAATGGGGTCGGACCTCAGCAACTGTTTTATTTTCTTTATATTAACTCCGAAAATTGACAATAAAACGGGCTTAATTCAGCGTTTTTAGGGCCAAAAACGCAGTTCGGTCGGGGCCCGGGTGAGCTCGGCTTGACAGAAACGGATCTTGGACCTATTAATGTTGAGGGGCTGTCCCCGGAGTGGGGCGCCCCTCTTGGGAAATCTCGCCGGCAAGGGAAAGGGGCCACGGAAGCTGGAACATGAAGACGGGCCACGTCTTCCGGGCGGCTTTGGCGTTCTCTCTCGTCCTCGCATCCTGCGACTCGACGACCTCGCCGTCCCGACCCCTCGGCCGGGCAGAACTCAAAGCCGGCTGGCCCCCACATCGTCGTTTCGATCACCCGGCCGGCCGCGGGGACCATCCATTTCCAGATCGGGGTCGAGAACAAGGCCGGGTCGGATATATCGCTCCACTTTACGGACGGTCAGTTCTTTGAGATCGAGCTCAAGGACGGCGGCGGCGTTCTCGTTTGGCGCTGGTCGCATGATAAGGCCTTCACCCAGGCCCTCTGGGACCTCGAATTGGCGCCGGGCGAGTCCTATGTCCGCGGCGAGGATTGGGACCTCAGGGGGAATGACGGGAAACCCCTGTCCCCCGGATCATACGGGTGCCGCGTCTCCATTACGAGCAGCCCGAAGGACGATACGCTCGTGCTCGAGCTGCCGCTGACGATCTAATGGGGTCGGACCTCAGCAAGTAGTTTATTTTCTTTTCGTTAGCTACGAAAATGGTGTATTGATCGGCCTTAACTCAGCGTTTTTGAGGCTAAAAACGCCGTCCGATCCAGTCCTGAACGGTCACTCCTTGACCTTGAACAGCTTACCCGACGCGCGGGCGACCTGCGCGCCGGCGGCGTCGACGAGCTCGCTCTCGGCTAGGACGATCTTCCCCTTGTCCTCGATGAAACGGCCCTTGAGCGTGTACGGGACGCCGGTCGAGGCCGGCTTGACGTAGCGCACCGTGATCTCCCCGGTGACGCACTTCAGGCCCTTGGCCCCGGCGGCGTAGATCAGGGCCTCGTCGAGGACGGTGGCCAGGAGGCCGCCGTGGACGATGCCGGCCCAGCCCTGGAAGCGCTCCTCGAAGGTCACCTCGGCGACCGACTCGCCGCGCTCCGGGTCGACGCGGAGATGAAGCCTCAAGCCGGCCGGGTTCTTCTCGCCGCAGACGAAACAGGTGCGGTCGTCGCGGATGTTGGTGTCCATGCGTCCTCTCGTTTAACATATTCGGGACGGAGCCACAAGTCCGCTCCGCCGTCCGGCCCCGCCCGAGACGAGCCTCTTGCCGGCCGCGGCGCAATCGTTTATAAGAGAGGGGTCCGTTCGTTCGGAAGGAGAGTTGAGAATGCAGCCAAGACGGATCTGGGCCGTCCTCAGTCTCATGGTCTTAACCACGGCGATCGCCCCGCCCGAAATGTCGGCCCAGGGGGCCTCCGCCCCGGCCGACGTGTGGGCGCCGTTCCGGTTCTTTGTCGGAAGTTGGGCCGGGCAGGGCGAGGGCAGCCCGGGCATGGGCAAGGGCGCTCAGACCTTCGAATTCATCCTCCGGGGGACGTTCCTCCATGTCCGGAACAAGGCCGTCTTCGATCCGCAGGACAAGAACCCCCAGGGCGAGGTCCACGAGGACTGGGGCGTCTTCAGCTACGACAAGGCCCGCGAGACATTCGTCCTGCGCCAGTTCCACGTCGAGGGCTTCGTCAACCAGTACGTTCTCGAGCACCCGGTTCCCGATGCCAAGACCTTCGTCTTCGTCTCCGAGGCCATCGAGAACATCCCGCCAGGCTTCAAGGCCCGGCTGACCTACAAGATCCTGGACGCCGACACCTTCGAACAGAGCTTCGACCTCGCGCCTCCGGGCCAGGAATTCACCTGCTACAGCAAGGGCGTTATGAAGCGCCAGAAAGGAGCGACCCGATGACACCATCCGCCGAGAACGAAACCGTCCTGAGCCTGTTCAAAGAGTGCGACGCCCTGCTGCAGGGTCACTTCAAGCTGACCTCGGGCAAGCATTCGGAGTGGTACTTCGAGAAGATCCGGCTCATCGAAAAGCCGGCCGCGCTGGAGAAGATCGTCGACCTGCTGGCCACCAAGATCCGCCGCGAGGTCCCGGATTTCGACACCGTCGTCTCCCCCGCCTACGGCGCTATCGCCATCGGCTTCCTGGCCGCCCTCAAGCTGGGCAAGAAGTTCGCCTTCACCCAGCGGGCCGAAGAGAAGATGACCATTCGCTCGGGCTTTTCGGGGCTCGACGGCTCCCGGGCCGTCATCGTCGAGGACATCCTGACGACCGGCGGGTCCATCCAGGAGGTCATCGCCTGCCTGAAGGAGCGCCAGGTGCCGGTGGCCGGGATCTATGTTCTGGTCGATCGCAGCGGCGGGGCCGTGCCCATCGAGGGGAAGGCCGTCGGCAGCCTCCTGGCCCTCAAGGTCGAGGCCTTCGAGCCGGACGTCTGCCCGTTCTGCGCCAAGGGAATGCCGATCACCAAGCCCGGAGCGTCGGATAAGAAGGCCTGACGTCCTGCGCTGCCCTACAAAAACTACGTTTTCGGGCCCGAAAACCCAGATTTAAGGCCGTTTAGAGGCCGGAAATCGGGCCTAACTATTTGATTTTTCTAATTGTTCCTGAGGTCCGACCCCTTTGCGCTTCCCTTTCAGCTTGTCGGAAACGACGTAGAACGCCGGGACGACGATCAGGCTCAGGGCCGTCGACAGGACCAGGCCGCCGATGACGGCGATGGCCATGGGCATGCGGATCTCCGACCCCGAGCCGATGCCCAGGGCCGGCGGGACGGCCGCCATCAGGGTCGCCGTGGCCGTCATCAGGATGGGCCGCAGCCGGATGGGCCCGGCCTTCTCCATGGACTCCTTCGCCCCGAACCCCTTCTCCCGGAACGCGTTGGCGTAGTCGACCAGGATGATGGAGTTCTTCTTGACGATGCCCATCAGCAGCAGCAACCCGATCATGCTGAAGATGTTCAGGGACTGGCGCGTGATCAGCAGGGCGAAGGCCGCCCCGGCGATCGACAGCGGCAGGATGGTGATGATCGTGATCGGATCCTTGAACGAGTTGAACTGCGAGGCCAGGATCATGTAGGCGATGGCGATGCCCAGGAACATGGCGAAGAGCAGGCTGCTCATGGACTCCCGGAAGGCCATGCTCGATCCGCCGAGGACGACCCGGTTGCCGACCGGCACGGTCTTGCCCATCTGCTCGACCAGCCGCAGGGCCTCGTACTGGGCGTGGCCCGGGGCGATGTTGGCGAAGACGGAGATGGCCCGCTCGCGGTCACGCCGGGTGATGGCCTGGAGCGCCGCCTGCTCCTCGAAGACGACGAGCGACGACAGCGGGATGAGGTCGCCGTTGCGGGCCCGGACGCGCAGCCGCGAGATGTCCTCGGGACGCGACCGCTGCCCGGCCATGAGCTTGACCCGGACGTCGAGCCGCCGGCCGCCCGTGCTGTACTTGCCGACCCGGAGCCCCCCGACCAGCGCGTTGATGGTCGTGGCCACTTCGTCGACGGAAACGCCGACGTCGGCGCAGACGGCCCTGTCGGGAGTCACGCGGAGCTCGGGCATGCCGACGCGGTAGTCCGTGTCGAGGTCGACGACGACGCCGCTCGCGGCCAGGTCGCTCATGATCTTCTGGCTGAGCGGCACGAGCTGGGTCCAGTCGGAGCCCCGGACCGAGAATTCGACCGGGAAGCCCCGCTGGGCGGTGAAGCCCTGCTGGGAGGTGTCCTGGATGACGGCCCGGACGCCGGGAATGGCATTGAGCTCCCGGCGGATGACGGCCGAGAAATCGGCCTGGCTCATTTTCCGTTCCCGGGGCGCGACGAGGGTCAGGTAGATCATGCCCGAGTTGACCCCGCCGCCGCCGCCCATGCCGCCGACGAAGCTGAAGGTCTGGGTGACCTCGGGATGGGCCCGGACGATGTCCTCCGCCTTCTGGAGCAGGATGTCGGTCTCGCTGATGTCCGACCCGACCGCGGTCTGGAGGCGGATCATGACCCGGCTCTGGTCCTGGGAGGGGACGAACTCGCTCGGCAGCACTTTGAAGACCACGATGGCCGCGGCGAAGAGGACGGCGGCCAGGACGAGGACCAGTCCGGGCCGGCGAAGGCCGCGCTTGAGGAGCCCTCCGTACAGGACCTCGAGCTTGCTGAAGGACTGGTCGACGGCCAGGCCGAACTTGCTCCGGCCCTCACGCGAGGTCTTCAGGAACTGGGAGCAGCGGGCCGGGGCCAGGGTGACCGCCTCGACGTACGACAGGAGGACGGCCAGGCACAGGGTGATGCCGAACTGGAGGAAGTACCGTCCGATGATGCCCTTCATGAAGACGACCGGGATGAAGATGGCCACGACAGCCAGGGTCGCGGCCAGGGCCGCGAAGGCGATCTCCTTCGTCCCGTCCAGGGCGGCGGGCACCAGGGCCTTGCCGCCCTCGCGATGGCGGAAGATGTTCTCCATGACCATGATGGCGTCGTCGACGACGATGCCGACGGCCAGGGCCAACCCGAGCAGGGTGAACGTGTTGAAGGTGAAGCCGAGGAAGTAGATGATGGCCACCGTGCCGAGGAGGGACATGGGGATGGCCAGGACGACGTTGAGGGTGCTCGAGAGCGAGCCGAGGAACATCCAGCAGACGAGGGCCGTCAGCAGGACCGAGAGCAGGAGCTCGAACTGGATCTCGTTGACCGACTCGCGGATGAACTGGGTGCTGTCGTTGGTGATGGCGACGGTCATGTCCTCGGGCAGGGTCTTGCGGTACTCGTCGATCGCCCGGCGGACCTGCCGGGCGACGGCCACGGCGTTGGCGCCGCGCTGCTTCTTGATGCCGATGCCCTGGGCCGGGCCGCCGTCGACGCGGGCGATGCGGCGGACGTCCTCGAAGCCGTCCTCGACCATGGCCACGTCGCTGATGTAGATGGGGCTGCCCCCGACCTCGCGGACGACGATCTTGCGCAGGGTCTCGAGGTCGACGGCCTCGCCCAGGATGCGGACGTTGACCTCGCGGCCGCTCGTTTCGAGCCGGCCGGCCGGCAGCTCGATGTGCTCGCGCTGCAGGGCCGAGATGACGTCGCGGACGGTCAGGCTCTTTTCGTCCAGGCGGGCGGCGTCGAGCCAGATGCGGATGTTGCGCTCGAGCGTGCCCATGAGCGAGATCTCGCCGATGCCGGGGATGGTCTGGAGCTTCTCCTTGAGCCCGTAGCGGACGTAGTCGCTGAGGACGCGCTGGGGATACGGGCCGCCCAGCCGGGCCATCATGATCGGCTGGTCCTCGGGGTTCGACTTGGAGATGACCGGCGGATCGAGGTCGCGCGGCAGGCTGCGGGCCGCCTGCTGGACCTTGGCCTGGACGTCCTGGAGGGCCAGGTCGACGTCTCTCGACAGCTCGATCTCGACGGTGATGTTGCAGGATCCCATGCGGGAGCTCGAGGTCAGATTGCGGATGCCCTCGATCTGGACGAGAGCCTCCTCGAGGGGCTCGACGATCTCGTTCTCCATGACCTCGGGGGCCGCCCCTTCCCACACGGCCGAGACGTTGATCGTGGGGAAATCGACGTCGGGGAACTGGCTGATGCCGATGCGTCCGCCGGCCACGACGCCGAAGACGATCGTGGCGGCCATGAGCATCCAGGCCAGGACGGGCTTTCGTACGCAGACTTCGGTGATGTTCATGGCCGTTCCTTTATTTCTTGGCCGGCGGGGCGGGGGTCTCGCCGGGCTTCTCCGCGGGGGCCGGGGCGGCGCCCGGCCCGGACACGCGGACCGAGACGCCGTTCGAGAGGGCCTCGGCGCCGCGGACGACCAGCGATTCGCCGCCCTTGAGCCCGGACAGGACTTCGACGCGGCCGTCGGGCGAGCGCATGCCCAGGGTCAGGATGCGCTCGACGGCCATGTCGCCTTCGACGACATAGGCGATGAAGCCGCGCTCGCTCGGCCGGACGGCCGAGACGGGGATGACGGGGGCCGAGGCGGCCGAAGAGACGGGCACGGTGATCTCGGCGAACGAGCCGGGCCGGAGGCTCTGGTCGCCCGTATCGTTGATGTCGGCGGTGATGTCGACGAGGCGGGAGGCGTCATCGGCCGACCCGGCGACGTGGACGACCTTGGCCGTGAATTCCCGGCTGTCCTCGCGGACGCGGAAGCGGGCCTCCTGGCCGGGCTTGATCCGGACGGCGTCGCGCTCGGGGACGCGGAACCGCAGCAGCAGCGGGTCGCGGCGGACGAGCGTCGCCAGGACCGTCCCGGTCTGGACATACTGCCCGGTCTGGACCGTCCGGGTCTGGATGATCCCGGAGATGGGCGCCTTGACGAAAGCGTCCCGGAGGTTGAGCTTGGCCTGGTTCAGGGCCGAGCGCGATTGGGCGACCTCGGAAGCGGCCGTCAGGACCTTGGTCCGCCAGGTTTCGACCTCCTCGCCGGGGATGAGCCCGGGATTCTGGGTGGTGACCGTCTCGCGGCGCTTGAGTCCGGCCTCGGCGTCGGCCTTGGACGCCTCGGACTTTTCAAAAGCCGCCTGGGCCGATTCGACGGCCAGCCGGTAGCGCTCCGTCTCGATCTCGACGAGGGTCAGTCCGGCCTTGGCATATTCGCCTTCGGCGAAAAGCACGCGGTCGACGGCGCCGGCGACGCGGGCCGTGACCTGGACCTTCTCGAAGGCCTCGACGGAGCCGACGGCGGTGACGGAGTAGACCATGTTCTGGGATTGGACCGGGGCCACCTCGACGGGGAACTGCATGCGGCCCCGGCCGCCCGGCGCGGCGGGAGACTGGGCGGCGTCCTTCTTGCAGGCCCCGGAGAAGACGATGAGCGCCGCACGCGGCGGCGACGGCGAGCGTCCGGTATGTCAGATTCACCATGTGCGTGGTTCCTTTCCGAAGGGGTCGAGTCCCAGGGCGGCTTCCAGGTTGAGGAAGGAGACGCCCAAAGCGAAGCGTTGACGGACGAGGGCGACATCGGCGTCGAAGAGGCTGATATTGGCGTCCGCGACTTCGAGGGCCGAGGCCAGGCCTTGCCGATACAGCTCGGATGTTTCCGCGGCATTCTTCTGGGCGACCTGCTGGGCCGCCCGGGCCTGTTTGACCGCGGCGCGCTGGATATCGAGAGAGACCAGCGCGTTCCGGACCTCGACGTCCACCCGGCGCACGGCCGCCTGGAGATTGAGGTCCGCGATGCGGGCCAGGGCCTTCTGCTCCTTGTCCTGGCCGAAGCGGGCCCCGCCGTCGAAGATCGACCAGGTCAGCGTCGCCCCGACGTTCCAGTTCCAGGTCCTGTTGTTGAAGGCCGCTTCGTTGGTCAGCCGGTACTGGCCGCTGGCGCTCAAGGACGGGACCCAGCCGAGCATGGGCGCCTTGGCCAGGTTGCGCCGCGCCGAAGCGACCCAGCGGAGCGAGCCGACGTCGAGCCGGCGGGCCAGCGCCTCTTCGATGAGCCCCTCGGTGTCCGCGGCCTCGGCGGAGGCGGCCTCGATCAGGAATTCCGGAACGACGAGCTTGCCGCGGACGGCGTCCGGCGCGTCCAGGAGATAGCCGAGCTGAAGGGTGGCGGTCTCCACTTGCCCCGTGTTCTGCGTGACGCCGACCTCGGCCGTGGCGTACTCGAGCTCGGTCCGGGTGACGTCGTTGACCGAGACGAGACCGGCCGCGTAGCGGGCCTTGGCCGCTTCGAGGTTCTGCGAGGCGTAATCGAACCGGCGCTGGGCGGCTCCCCGGAGCTGGTCGACGCCGAGCGTCGCCAGGAAGGCCTGGCTGACATCGAAGGCCAGCTGCCGCTGATTCTCGGCGGCGGCGGCGACATCGGCGTTCCGCTGGGCCTTGACGGCCGCGAGGCCGCTCAGGCTCCGGACGTCGATGAGGACCATGTTGAGCCCCAGGGTTTCCGCGAGGGCGTTATACCTCGAGATGACGACTTCGCTGTCGCCCACCAAACGCCGGACCTCGTAAGCCCGGCGGGTGTAGGTGCTCGTCGAGGTGACGGCCGGGAAGAAGAACGACCTCGCCGACTGGACGCGGGCGTTGGCGGCGAGGACGCTCTCCTGGTTGGACTTGGACAGCTCGTTCCGCTCGAGGGCCAGCCGGACCGCTTCGTCGAGGGTCAGGGGCTTGTCCTGGGCGGCAAGCACGGGGACGAGCAGCAGGATCAGACCGAGCGAAGCCGCTGCGGATCGTCTCGCCCGGCCCGGTCGCATATGTCTCTTCCATCGTCGCTTCTCCTGAGGTACGGGGCCGTTCGGACGGGCCCCGGAGCGGGAATTAAACACAGAAATATACCATAATGTTTTTGGACGCCCAAACGGCCGATTTCTTCCCTGATTTCGCGACGATTCGACGAATATTCCCCCGAGGGTGAGCTCTTCCGGCCGGGGCCGGCGCTCCCGGGGCCCGGGAGGGACGTTCCGGGCCGGGGAAGAGGGCCGGCTTCCGGCCGTCTAAAAGGGCGAGATGGGACGAACCGAAGGCGGAGAGGAGACGGCGATGAGATCGACGGTGCTCGGGACGGCAGGGCTCCTCTTCCTTCTTCTGGCGGCCGCTGGGGCGGCGCAGACCGCCGCCGGCCAGGCCGGCCCGGACCTCGACCGTAAGGTCCAGTCCTTTCTCGAGGCGCACGCCGGGGAGTGGCAGGACATGAACGTGTCCGAGGCCGACGGCCGGATCCTCTACGACCTCATCGTCCATAATAAGTACACCCGGGCCCTCGAGATCGGGACGTCGACGGGCCATTCGGGCATCTGGATCGCCTGGGCCCTGAGCAAGACCGGCGGCCGGCTCATCACCGTCGATATCGACGAGGGGCGGTACCGCGAGGCCGTGGCCAACTTCCGGGAGGCCGGCCTCGACGCTTTCATCGACGCCCGGCTGGCCGACGCTCATGATCTCGTTCCGGCCCTCTCCGGGCCGTTCGATTTCGTCTTCTGCGACGCCGACAAGGACTGGTACAAGAACTACTTCATCGCCGTCCTGCCCAAGCTCGCGGTTGGAGGGGCGTTCACGGCCCACAACGTGTCGCCGCGCGGCGGGCGCGGCGGCTGGGGCAGCGCCAGCTTCGTCGAGCACGTCCTGTCCCTGCCGTTCATGGAGACGACCTTCGCCGAAGGCAGCCGGGCGGGCCTGTCGATCAGCCTCAAGCGGGCGGAGAAGTGATGCGGCGCCTTCTAAGATAAGCTCTTTTTCAACATCACGGTCCTGCTGAAAAACACCTTCGGTCTTCCGACAGGGACAAAGCCGGCAGCCTCGGCTCTTCCGATGGTTTCTTCGAACGCCGTCTTTGAAACATGGAATGGCGGTTCGACGATGAAAACCTGTCCGTTCTGTTTGAGGATCGATCTCATCTCGTGGAACAAACCACCTTGATCGGGGACTTCGTGAACCATATAGAACGCGAGGATCAGATCGACATTTTCTGACCAGCCTATGGTGTTCCCTTCGCACTTATGCAGAGTGATGCGCTCCGCGAGTTCCGTGCCTTGGATCTTGTTTCCGAGTTTCCGGAGCATCCCTTCCTGCAGATCGGCGGCAATGACCCGACCTGATCGGCCGACCATTTGAGCCATGGCAACCGAGAAGAAGCCCGGGCCGCAGCCCAGGTCCAAGACCGTCATTCCCTCGACGATATAGGGTCTCAGGATCTTCCGGGGATCCTGCAACCACTTTCGCACTCGATTATCGAGACTGCCGGCGATCTCAACCGGGCATACGCGCTTGCTCCTGTCGTTCACTCGATCCTTTTCCTTTGGAAGGCTCCCGCGCGGGCTCGGCCCTACCACTTCTTGTATTTCCAGAAGATGAAGAACGAAACCACGGAGATGCCGGCCAGGCCCATGATGATCCAGAAGGCGGGATGCTCCCGGAGACCGAAGGGCAGAGCGACGTTCATGGAGAAGACCGAGACGACGAACGTCGGCACCATGATGGCGATGGTGATGATGTTCAGGGTCTTGATCAGGACGTTGAGGTTGTTGCTGACGATCGAGGCCCGGGCGTCCATGAGGCTGGCCAGGATGTTGGTGTAGACCTCGGCCTGGCGGCTACACTGGTTATTCTCGACGGCGATGTCGTCGAGCAGCTCCATCTCCTCCTGGGTGAAGCCGAACTTGGCCGCGTTGTGCCGGATCTTCTCGATCAGGGCCCCGTTGGAGCCGACCGCATTCTGGTAGTAGACCAGGCTCTTCTGGAGCGTGAACAGGTTGAGCAGGGACTTGTTCTCCATGGCCTTGTTGATCTTCTGCTCGAGGTCGTCGACGATCTGGTTGATGATCCGGAGGTGCTCCATGAAGTGGAAGATGGCCCGGTAGACGAGGCGGATGACGAGCTCGCGGACGCTGCCGACCTTGGCCAGCTGCTTGCCCTCGAAGGGGGTCGAGTCCTCGGTCAGGACGAGGATGAGGATGTCGCCGAAGTAGAAGACGCCCATCGTCGAGGCCTTGAACAGGAGCTGGTCCTCGCCCGAATAGTTCTTCGGGCGCTTGTAGATGATGGCGATGTGGTTCGGCTCGCACTCGAGCCGGGCCGGCTCGTCCGGGTCGAGTGCGGAGGCGAGGGTGTGCTCGTCGATCTGGTAGCTGTCGACGAGGAGGCGCTTCTCGGCCTCGTCGGGATTGATGTAGAGGAGGATGGGGGCCGTCTCGTCCCCGGCCGGGACGATCTTCGCGTTCTCGATCGTGTAGCGCCTGAGCATCTGCCGTTCCCTTCGGTGGAATTGTCTCTCCCGCGGGACATTATGCGCCGGCGGCCGGCCGTTGGCAAGCGGCGAAACGCTATGCCCAGGGCCCGGTGACGGCGAAGGTCAGGCCGGACGGAAGGTCGTTGAGGAACAGCGTCGTCCGGTCCGGCGAGAAGCAGGCACCGGCCGGCTCGGAGACGTCCGCGGCCAGGCGGGCGAACCGGTAGAAGGCGCCCGCCGGCGTCAGCCCCACGACGAAATTCTCGCCGTCGCCGTCCTCGCAGATGAAGAGATCGCCCCACGGGGCGGCGGCCAGCTGGTCCGGATGGTCGAGGACCGCCGCGTCGTCGGGCTGGGCCAGGAGCTCGAGCCGTCCCGGCTCGTCCGTCTCGCGGGGCATCCCTTCGGCGGGACTCGGAACGTAGCGCCAGACCTGGCCCTTGGCCCGAAGGCCGCCGTTCGTACAGGCGAAGAGAAGCGCGCCGTCGCGATGGAGGAGGCCCTCCCCGCTGGCGAACACCGCCGCGCCTTTCTCCCGGCCGCGCAGCCGCAGGACGTCCTCGTCGGGGTCGGGCTCTTCGAGGTCGACCCAGGCCGCTTCGAACGCCTGGCCGTTCTCGATCGTCCGCGTCCGCCAGTTGTTCGTCTCGAAGCCGGGCTGGCCGGCCACGGCCAGGGCCTGCAGCCGGCCGCCCTCGGCCAGCCGCCCCCGCTTCGCAGGCAGGAAGCGGTAGAAGAGCCCGTCGACGAGGTCCTCGGTCTGGTAGACGATGCCGGTCCGAGGATCGACCGCGGCGCCTTCCTTGACGAAGCGTCCCATCGCCTTGATCGGCACCGGGACCGTGACGCCGGGCTCGGCCGACACGGCGACCTCATACGAATAGCCGTGCCGGCCCGTACAGGCTTCCCCCGGTCCCAGGAAGGCCTCCTCCGAGGACAGCCAGGTCCCCCATGGCGTGGGCCCCCCGGAGCAATTGGTCATGGTCCCGGCCAGGCTCAGGTGTTGGCCGATCGTTTTCCGCCGCTTCGTGTCGTAAACGGTCGTCGTCACCGAGCCGAGGCAGGGCGTTCCGTCAGGCCTCCAATCGTAGATCAGCCGCTGGTCGAGCTTCTCCCAGAGCCTCTTCGTCCCGCCGAACGGGCCGAGGCCGTCGGGGTGGCCGACGCGGAACTCGTGGTTTCGGACGAGGAGCGTCGTGCCGTCGGGCCCGGGGAACGCCGCCGCGCCGTCGGCGAGGGACGGTGAGAGGAAGCCGTCCGCCATCTTCTGGCCGGGGAAGGAGACGATCCGGTAGGAGAAACCGGCCGGCAGGTCGAGGACGCCTTTCGGGTCCTTGCGGAGAGGCCCGAAGCCGGGCCCGGCCGGAGTTTTCGGACCCGGCGGAAAGGACTTGGGAAGCAGCCGGCCGGCGGCCGCGCCGGCGAGATACGCTCCCGAGCTTTCGAGAAAACGACGGCGGCCGATCTTCATGGCGGACCCCCGCCCCATTCTAAACCCGACCGGGGCCGGAATTCCAGGCCCGCTATTGGAGCTTGACCGTCTTCTCGATCTTGCCGAAGTGGCGAGAGGCGTACTTGACCGTGATCTCGCCCTTGCCCTCGATCAGGAATTGATGCTCGATCTTGCCGAAGCCGGGCACGACCGTGAATTGGAGCTCGGGCCGGTCTTTCTTGAACACCACCTGGTCGCGGTAGGGGTCGACGAGCAGGCCGCCCGCCACGATCTTGGCGCCGGCGCCACCGACCGTGAGAATGTCCTTGGGATAGAGGTTGGTCTTCTGGGCCAGGTAGCTCATGGTCGGCATGGCCTTGGGATTGGACAGGCGCGTCCGGACGCGGTAGAGGCCGCCTCCGAGCGGCTTGACTTCGACGACGTCGAGCGAGACCTCGGGCAGGTGCTTGGCCGTGAACAGGACGGCCATGGCATTGCGGTGGACGAGGTCTTTGATCATGAACGGGGCGCCGAGCCGGGAGCTCATCTTGACCCAGCCGCCGATCTCGACGTCGCCGTAGGTCGGGTGCTTGAAGGCCTTCCAGGGCTTGTAGAGCTCGCCCTGGACGACGTTGTCGCTGAACTTGAGCCGATCGCGCTCGGAGACGCCTTCTTCGAAGACGCTCCGCACGGCCTCTTCGCGGGGCGAGCCGGGCTCATTGCGCTCGGAGACGCCCTTGAACGCCTCCGACTCGCCCTGGAAGACCTCGGAGCAATAGAAATAGGCGCCCATCGTCTGGGTGATCCATTCGCCGGAATCGCCGTAGGTCGTGTAGAGGTCCTTCCAGGAGATCATGTAGCGGTAACCGGGGATGATGCGCTCGCCCTGCTTGCCGAGATAGTCGTAGACCGCGACGTCCTGCTGCGGGTACTCGCCGAGCCCCTTGCGGCTGGGACCGCGCAGGAGCATGCCGCCGTTGTTGTGGAACGACCAGGCGAAGACGATGTTGGCCTTGGTCATCGTCCACTCGGCCAGGCCCTTGAGCCCGACGGCCTGGAACGGGTATTCGCCGGAACCGCCCTGCACGTAGGGCGGCGCCCAGTCGAAGCCCCAGTTCCGGTTGGGATCGACGTAGCCTTCGCCGTCCTCGTTGATCTGACCGTCGCCGTCGTTGTCGAGCCCTTCCTCGCCGAGCAGGGTCCACTCGCCCTTTTCGCCCGGCTTGATGCGGACCAGCAGGCGCGGGTCCTCGGGGTCGGTCTTGTACTGTCCGAAGGGGTCCTTCTTGCGCATCTCGCAGAGATTGCCGTCGCCGTCGAGGTCGTCGGCCGGGTCCTCGTCGAAGAGGCCGTCCTTGTCGTCGTCGACGGGGATGCGCAGGCTGCGGTTGCTGCTCGGGTTGCTGGCGTCGGCAAGAAAATGGTAGCGGCCGTCGACGTTGGCGACGGGCACGACGTAGAACGCGGCCCGGTCGACGAGGGCGGTGACCTCGGGGTTCTTGCCGTAGCCGCCGAGCAGGTAGTCGAGAAGGTAGAGCGAGATGTCCCCGCCCTGGATCTCGTTGCCGTGCATGTTGCCGTCGACGTACAGGCCGGGCTTGTCGAGGGCCGCCCCGGTCTTGGGGTTGTTGACGGTCATGGCCATGATCGGCCGGCCTTCTTCGCTCGTGCCGACGGTCTCGAGCGTCGTCAGCTGCGGATAGGCCTTGTTCAGGGCCTTGAGCGCCTCGTAGACCTGGTCGAGGGTGTAGTACTGGTCGAACCGCAGCGGGACCGTGATCGCGGGCTTCTGGGCCGGCAAGGTCGATGCGAGGAGCATGAGGACGAGGATGGAACCGGCGAGCTTTTTCACTTGACACCTCCGAGGTCGACCGTCCGGGCATCGCCCCAGGCGGTCTGGGTCTCCGCTTTGATCGTCAGCTTGACGGGCTTGGCCGACCGGACGATCCACGTCACGGCCTGGGAGCCGCGGGGCGGGATCGATTGGACGAGGCTCCGTTTCTTCCCTTGGGCGATCTCGATCCCCTCGCCGCCGAGGGTGACGACGACCGGCAGGACGTGCTGGTTGCGCCCGGCCATGGCCGTCGGATAGGGCAGGTCGCCCTTGTTCTCGATCCAGGCCTTGATCTCGTAGACGCCGGTCCCGATCTTTTTCACCTGGGCGTCGGCGATGGCGATCCGGGCCATTTTCTTGGCGACGTCGAAGACCCAGGGGGCCTGGCCCTTGACCAGGCCGTCGATCATCTTGGCCGGCGGCGTGTTGTCCGCGTAGGGCGCGATGCCGCCGATCTCGACGTCGCCGAGGGTCGGATGCTTGAACGGCTTCCAGGCGACGAAGCCCTGGCCGCCGAGCTCCTTGTCGCTCCAGGCGACGAGGGCCTTTTCCTTCGGATCGGTCCCTTCCGCGCTCGGCTTCTTTGGCATCTGCTTCATCATCTCGGCCATCTTCTTGGTGTCCAGCTGCCCGGCCTTGAGCGCTTCGAAGACCTGCTTGGCCTTGAACTGGTCGGGCGCGCCGGAGGCCTTGAGGAAGGCGTCGACCTTCTCCTCGCCGAGAGCGATGAACTCGTCGTTGGTCATCTTCTCGAGCTTTTCGGGGGTGATCTCGTCGGCCGGCTTCTCCTCCTTGACCTCGGGCAGAGTCCAGAAGTCCAGGGCGAAGGAGGGCAGACCGAGGTGGTAGTACGCGTACAGCTCGAGCGAGCCGTCCTTGTCCGGGGCCGGGTCGAGGCGCTTGCCGTCGAGCTTGGCGGCCTTGAGGAACTCTTTGTATTTCTCGGACAGCTCCTTGTAGAACTTGAGGTCATCCTCGAGCGGGTTGACGGCCGCCCCGAGATCGAGGAATCCCGCGACCAGGCCCTCGGTGACCTCCATGCCGGGCGGGACGAGCGGCTTCACGAGCTCGATGATCTCGGCCATGGTGTAGGTCCGGGTGGGGTCGGCGTTGATGAAGCCGGCGATCCGTTCAGGGATCTTGATCTGGGTGAAGTCGGTTTCGCCTTTGCGGCCGGCGCGGGGCGGATTGAGGCAGAAATTCGATTCGCCAAGGACGAAAGCCAGGCCGATCTCGCGGTGGAGATCGAAGAACTTGAGCAAGGCGAACGTCTCCGCCTCGCTCCCCGGCCAGGGGCCGGCGTCCGGAGCGTGATATTGATAAAGGTGAGGGAAGGCCGTGCCCAGGCTGACGCCGCCGGGCCCGTCCTCGTTGATCTGGCCGTCGCGATCGTTGTCGAGGCCCTCGGGATAGAGCTTCCAGACGCCCTTTTCGCCCTTGGTCCCGTCGGCCTTCTTCATCAGGCGCGTATCGCCGGGGATGGCCATCCAGCGTCCCTTCGGGGTCCTTGACCCGGATCTGGGTGATAACGCCGTCGCCGTCGAGGTCGTCGGGGCCGTCCTCGTCCGTCGCGTCGTCCTGGTCGTCGTTCTTGGGGCGTCCGTTGCGGCCGTCGAGCCGCCGGGGCTTGGCGAAATAGAGCGACGCGGCGTCGGGATTGCCACAGGCCAGGATGTACCAGGTCCGGTCAGCCCGCAGGTCGGCCTTGCCGCAGAGCGTCTGGGCCAGCCAGAGCGCGGCCTCGGCGGAGAGCGGGACCGTCCCGTCCATGTCGGCCGCGACGAAGACGGCCGGCAGCGTCTTGGCGGCCTTGGCCGTTTCGGGCCCGATCTCGAGCAGGACGAGGTCGCGGCCGCCGGGGCTCTTGGCCAGGACGTGGACCTTGGCGAAAGCGGGATTGGCCTTGGCCAGATCCTGCAGGGCGGCGGCGATCTCCTCGGGCTTGTGGTAACGGTCGAAGGTGAGGTCGGCCGCAGCCAGGGGCCCGAGGGCGAAGCAGACGAGGGAGAGGGCGAGGACGGCGGGGAATCGGCGTAGGGTCACGGTAAAGTACCTCCGTTCAGAGGATCAGCCTGACATTCTCGCAAAACGCCCGGGCGAAAGCAATGCGGACGTGTGGGTCTCATCTATATACGCAGCCCGCCTTCGATGGTTCCTGCGGACCTGGGACTGTCCCCAAATGGGGACTGTCCCTCTGAGAGGCGTGTTGGCCTTGACCGGGAGCGCTCGCGGTGATAGAAGACATCGATAGTCCCCTAAGCACGGAGGGTGCCCATGTTCAAGAAAGCCGTCCTCGCCGTCGTCATCGCGTGTCTCCTCATCGCCATCGTCCCAGCGCCGGTATCGGCGCAGCACGGCGGGCACGCCCTCCGTCCTGCCCATCCGCGACCGGGCGGCCCTCGTTCTCCGGATCACGTCCAAGCGTCTCGACACGCTCATCCCGCGGATGATGCGCGAGACCGGCTTCGACATGTGGATCGTTTCGTGCAACGAAGACAACCTCGAACCCGTCTTCGAGACCATGATCCCCTACGAGAACTGGAATCCCATCACCCAGATCCTCGTCTTCTTCGACCAAGGCCCGGCCAAGGGCGTCGAGCGGCTGAACGTCTCCCGGACCGACACCCAGGGCCTGTTCAAGAGCGCCTGGGACGCCGCGTCCTTCGACGCGAAGAAGGGCGAAGGGCAGTGGGAGGCCCTCGGCCGGGTCGTCCGCGAGCGCGACCCGAAGCGGATCGGCCTCAACGAGGGCGAGGTCCAGTGGGCGGCCGGCGGGCTGACATCGGTCCTCAAGAAGCGGATCGTCGAAGCCGTCGGCCCGAAATACGCCGCCCGCCTCCAGTCCGCCGAGCCGCTGGTGACGCTCTGGGCGGAAACGCTCACCGAAGAAGAGGTCGAGGTCATGGAGCGGGGCGCGGCCCTGTCGCGCTCGATCATCGCCGACATGTTCTCGGCCAAGGTGGTCACAGTCGGCCAGACGACGGCCGAGGACCTGCGCTGGTATTACTGGCAGCGCGTCGCCGACCTCGGTCTCAAGGTGTCGTTCAGTCCCTTCGTCTCGATCCGCGGCCGGTCGCCGAAGGAGGTCGAGAAGTGGGGCAAGGACGACAAGATCATCCGGCCGGGCGACCTGCTCCACTGCGATGTCGGGATCAAGTACATGCGCTGGAACAGCGACCACCAGGAGATGGCTTATGTCCTCCGTCCCGGCGAAACGGACGCGCCGGAGACGTTCAAGAAGCTCATGGCCGAGGCCAACCGCCTCCAGGACATCTACTGCGGTGAGTTCAAGACCGGCCTCGCCGGGAACGAGCTGCTCGGCAACATTCTCAAGAAAGCCCGCGAGTCGGGCATTCCCGGCCCGCGCGTCTATTCGCACTCGCTCGGGCTGTTCCTCCACGAGCCCGGCCCGCTCATCGGGCTGCCCTGGGAACAGGTGAATAACGTCGGACGCGGCGACGTCAAGCTCGTCCCCATGAGCACGTTCGTCTGCGAGCTGAGCGTCACCGGGCCCGTCCCGGAATGGGGCGCGGATTTCCGACTGCCTCTCGAGCAGGACATCCTGTTCGACGGCGAGCGGGCCTTTTTCCTGGCCGGCCGCCAGACGGCCTTCCATCTTATCCGGTAGAAAGAACGGGGACGTTTCCCGGTTTTTTCCTGTCCTTCTGACCCGGCGATTTCCTGCCCTTCTCCGACTAAATCAAAGAAGGGCAGGCCGCGACGCCGCCCCTGAAGGAGATCGCCCATGAAAGCAAAGCACTTCGCCTTCTTCCTGCTCCTGGCCGCCGCCGTCATCGGCTGCAGCTCGGCCCAATACGTCCTGGACCCGCCGGCCGTGGACCTCACGGCGATGGGCACGATCGGCCTGGTCATGCTGAAGGCGGACAACGCCAAGGGCGATCTCGACGCCGCGGCGACGCAGTATTTCCTCCAGAAGGTCAATGCCGCCCAAGGCGTGCCCGTCATCGAGCTCGGGACTCCCGACGCTGTCCTGGCCGACCTCGGCAAGACCGCGTTCGACCGCGAGACCGCCCTGGCCCTGGGTCAGAAACAAGGGATCGACGCGTTCTTCACCGGCGAGGTCCAGGTGACCAAGGTCAAGCCGCAGGTCGACGTGCTGGCCCCGCTCAACGGAAGCCTGTTCGCCCGGGCGACGGTCGATATGGCCATCAAGGTCAGGCTCATCTCCTGCAAGAACGGCGCGACCCTGTGGACGAGATCGGCCGCCCGGGAAGGCACGGTCGGCTCGGTCGGGTTGGACGGCGGAGTTCCCGTGTTCGCCGCCAGGGACAAGAACGAAGCCCTCGACGAACTGCTCCAGGAGATCACCCACCAGCTGACCTGGGACTTCCGCTCGACCCGCCGACGGCTGTAGCGCACGCGGCCGTTCCCCGGCGGGCGGCCGGCTGTCGGCGCTATGGCGGAACCGTAGACCTCCCTGGCACGGAAGTTGCTACTCACCTTTCCGTAAACAGCCTCACGGCTATTGCCCGGGAGGGAATCCATGAATAAGGTAAAGTTCCTTTGCGGACTGACCATCCTCTGGCTCTCGGCAGGATCCCTCGGGGCTGGGGAGACCCGATCCTGGGACGGTCTTCCAGCCGGTCCGTTTAGGCCTGGCTTCCGGCTGATCGAGACCTCTGACGCCTCACGTTCGTTCCCGTCCGAGGGCCCGGACGGCGCGGCGCGTCCGATGAGGGTCTACGTCTGGTACCCCGCGAAACCGACGACGGCGGCGCGGATGCGATTCGAGGATTACGTCCAGATGGCCCTCGAGGATTTCCAAACGTCCATCTTGCCCGTGCCTTTGACCAAAGGCCTCGACCCCAGGGCCCTCAAGGATCTCCGGGCCTCTTCCGTCAGAGCCGTCCGCGACGCCGAGCCGGGCCCCGGGAGATTCCCGCTGCTCATCTTCGGGCAGGGCCTCTACTATGAGTCACCCCTCGCCCACTTCATCCTCTGCGAGTTCCTGGCCTCGCACGGCTATGTCGTGGCCACGAGCCCTCTGCTCGGCACGCGCTATCGCCTGGTCAACATCAATGTCGAGGATCTCGAGACCGAGGTCCGGGACATGGAGTTCGTCAAGGCCACGGCCATCGCCATGCCCTTCGTCGATCCGGCCAGGCGCGGCGTCATCGGCTACGACCTCGGCGGCATGGCCGGCCTGATCATGACCATGCGCGATCCCGGCGTCGGAGCCTTCCTGAGCATGGATTCGGGGATCCTCGACCGGCACTTCTCGGGACTTCCCGCCGCCCACCCGCAATACCACGAGGACCGGTTCCGGGCCCCCTGGATGCATATGCTCCAGGCCCGCTTCATCCGGGAGGAAAAAGACCGGTCGGAGAAGCCGTCGCTTTTCGAAAGAAAGATCTACGGCCCGAGCTACCTCGTCCACGTCCCGACGACGAACCACGGCCAGTTCTCCGCCTATGCCGCCATGGGCATCACCGCCGCCGTGCCGGGCTATTGGGGTCCCTCGACGTCCGATCCGGGACCCGTCCACGAGGAGATCTGCCGCTTTTCGTTGGCCTTTTTCGAAAGCTATCTCAAGAACGACCGCGCCCCTCTCGAGGACTTGCTGCGCGCCGGCGGCGCGCCGGGGCGGGGAAAAACGGCCTTCAAGATCGAACACAAAAAGGGCTCGACGGCCCCGCCGTCCGAAGCCGAGCTCGTCCGGCTCATCATCGACAAGGGGATCGGCCGGGCCCGGCCGGAGATCGAGCGCGTCCGCGCGGCCCATCCCGGCGCCGCGCCGATCGGCGAATCCGTCCTCAATTGGCTGGGCGTCCATTTTCTTTATTGGTGGGGGCGCGAGGACGAGGCCGTCGGCGTCTTCGAGCTCAACGTCTTTCTCTATCCGGAGTCCTGGTCGGCCTACGACAGCCTCGGCGAGGCCTGTGCCGACCGGGGGCGGAAGGACGAAGCCATCCGCAGCTATAAAAAGTCGCTCGAGCTCAATCCGAAGGATCAGGACGCCAAGGCGGCGCTGGAAAGGCTGACGGCGCCGGTCAAGAAGGGGCCGTAGTGACGCGAAGGCGGCTAGGGACCTCGCGCGTTCAGCTCGGCGGGCGGCTCGCGCCGCTCGATCCGGATGTTCAGGCGGGCCTGCAGGTATTCCACGGCCGAAGAGAACGAATTTTCCAGGACCCGGCGTTCCCTGTCGAGGGGGGATTCCGCGGCTCCGATGAAGCCCTGAAGCCCTTGCGGCGCCGAGGTGATGGTCTTGAGCGCGGCCATGGCCGCGGCGCGCTCCTCCGCGGTCGGCGCCGGCTCCTTGAGGACGACCTGGAACAGGATGAGCGCCCCCGCCACGATGACGGTAGCGCCGGCCGCAACGGGAAGGGGACGAAGGGCGAACCAGGAGCGGCGCTGCTCACGCGCGCCCTCTTTCGCGGCCGGCCTCGGCCTCGCGTCGGACCCTCTATCGACGGCGAAGTCCGGGACCCCGGCCAGCCAGGCCGACCGCTCGGCCCGCAGCCGCGACGACAGGGTTGTCGCCGTCCGGGCGAACTCGCCGCACGCGCGGCAGCCCCGGACGTGACGCCCGGCGAAGCGGGGCAGAGCCTTCCCCGTGTCCTCCGCCCGCGAGATCAGCCATCGGCTGAGCGTGCACAGCATCGCCGTTCTCCTTTCCCTCAATCCCGGGCCGCCTGCCCGGCCGCCGCGGTCCGCGGCATCGGCCTCTGGTCGGGCCCCAGCCGTCCGGCCAGGCTCGTCCGGGCCCGATGAAGAAGGACGCGGACGGCCAGCCTGGTCCGGCCGAGGACGGCGGCGATCTCCTCGACGCTCAGGTCCTCGCCGTAGCGCAGCCAGAGGACCCGGAACCGGTCCCCGCCCAGCGTCCGGGCCTCTTCCCAAAGGCCGGAAGCGTCCGATCCTGCGCCGACGCCGGCGGACGGATCGGGGATGTCGAGATCCCTCTCCGCGACCTGCTTATCCTTCTCCGCCGACCTCTTCCTGAACGAATCGATGGCCAGCCGGTTGGCCGACGTATAGAGCCAGGTCGAGAACTTGAAGGCGGGGTCGTAGCCGCCGATGTTCCGGTAGAGCTTGAGGAAGGTCTCCTGGACCAGGTCCTCGGCGTCCTCGTCGCTGCCGAGCCGGGGGCGCAGATAGACGAAGAGCCGGCGCTTGTAGCGGCGCGCCAGCTCGTCGAAAGACCGGCGAGAGCCGGCCCGCGCTTCGCGGGCCAGCTCTTCGTCGGTCCTCTCTGCGATGGTCTCGGTCATACGCTCCCTCGGTGGGTCTCAGTCGAT
This sequence comes from Candidatus Aminicenantota bacterium, assembly GCA_963754085.1. Lineage (GTDB taxonomy): Bacteria > Acidobacteriota > Aminicenantia > Aminicenantales > Saccharicenantaceae > RBG-16-66-30. Next base: position 40,118 of record CAVWFA010000004.1, read on the forward strand.
CTCGAACCCCTTGCCCTTGGACAGGAGGTCCGCGATCTCCTTCGACGGGCGCTCGAAGTCCAGCCGCAGGACCTTGCCCTCGAGCTTGACCTGGAGCCCGTCGAGCAGAGAGGCGATCTTGGCCATGTCGCCCTCGTTCCCGCCGAGCCGGCCCATGGCGATGAGGCCCTGGACGACGTCGGCCATGTTCTTGGCGCTCTCCGGGGATTCCGCCGTCACCTGGAGCCGCACGAGCAGCGATTCCTTCTTCTCCTGGGCCAGGAAGAACAGCCCGCTGGCCTTGTCCAGAACCTTGGACTGACCGAACTCCTTGCCGAGGCCGCTGAGGTCGGGCAAAACGCCGCTGAGGAAGGCGCCCGCGGGGACCTCCTTGAGCGAGGCGCTGAGCGGGGTCGCGGCGAAGTTCTTGGCTTTGCCGCCGGCCGTGTCCAGGACCTTCTCGATGACCGCCCGGCCCTCGGAGAAGACGAGCAGGTTGTCGTTGATGAAAGCGCCGTACTCGTCGCTCCCGCTCGAATAGAGGGTGTAGGCGCCGTAGGCGGTCTTCTGGTGGTCCTTATCGGCCTCGACCATGGCGATGATGCCCGCCTTATCGAACTTGCCAGCGACCGCAAAGACGATCTGATCGTCGCCGGGCCCGAGCCCGAACACCGTGACGCTTTTGACGTCCTTGGGGATGTCCATCTTGAACCAGCGGTCGATGTCGCGGCTCTTGATCTGGAACTTGCCGTCCTTCTCCAGATACCCGTAGAGCCCGGTGGCGATGAACTTCTCCATGTCCAGGTGGACCACCCAGCTGGCGGTCTCGGGAACGATGGACGATGGAATGGTGCCCGGGAAGGCCGGAACGGCCAGGAACAGGGCGATGGCCGCCAGGGTCGCGATGATCACAGTCTTTTTCTTCATCATGTCATGCTCCTCCGCGTGAATTCCTTACGCCCTGTACTACGCCGCGAGGAGGCGGTTGTTTCACTTCCTTGACCTAAAAAACGATCCTCACCGATTCCCCCGCCTTGAGGGCCCGGGGCTCCTTGAAGGTCTTGGGGGCGGCGCTGCCCAGCCGGAAGGACTTCAGGGCCAGATCCCCGTGGAGGACCCGGAGGTCGGCCGACTTGCCGCCCGGCCCGATCGCACAGGTTCCCCAGGCGTCGCCGTTCGACCAGAAGAACGTCCCCTCGGCCGCGACGACCGGGTTGTCCGCGACGACCGGGTCGAAGGCCATGGCCTTGGCCCGCCCGTCCCAGGCGAAACCGGAGAGGGCCGGCACGGCCGCCCAGCTGGCCATGGCCCGGGCATAGTGATGGCCGCACTCGGCCTCGTCGAAGGGACTGCGCTTCTTGCCGTCGTAGCGGGCCCGGATGTCGCGGATGACCTTGAGGCCGTTGGCGATGTCCCCCTCGTAGAGAAGACCGACCGCCGCGGTGTACTCGAAGCCGGTCATGACCTCGGTGAAATAGGGGAACGGGTTCCGTGGCCGGCCCTTCGGGTAGCTGGCCATGAGGAGCGCGGTCTCGTCGCCCAGGACGAACGACCGCAGGCAGTTGAAGTGGTCGAAGAACCCGGTCTGGGTGTTGTGCTTCAGGATGCTCTGGAGCGTCGTCTTGACGTGGGCCGGGTCGACGAGATAGCCCAGGCCGCAGACGTGGGCCATGTACTGGCCGACGAGCTGGTCGACGAGACAGCCCTGGCCCAGCTGGTAGTCCGGCTCGGTGATCTCCTTGGCGCCCATGTCGAGCCGCAGGCTCGGGGCGACGTCCTCGGCGCTTTTCGGCGGCCGGACGCGGTGCTCGTAGTACTCGCCGTTCCAGAGGTTGGCGTCCGTCCAGGCCCGGCCCTTGGCAAGGAGCTCGCCGCACAGCTTGGCGAACGGCTTGTCGCCGATCCGCTCGGCCATCTCTCCGGCCGCGCGCAGCGCGCCCAGGTACCAGATCTCCATCTGCGGGTTCGGCCCGTAGTACTCGACATCCATGGTGTTGTGCTGGCAGCCCTCCATGACCCCGTCGCGGTCGGCGTCCCAGCCGCCCTTGATCCAGGCGAACGAGAGGGCCCGTTTGACGCCGGGCCAGATCCTGGCCAGCCAGGCGTCGTCGCCCGACATCCGCCACTCGCGGAAGGCCCTCATGATCGTGCCCATCTGGCCGTCGGCGGCGGCCTTGCCGAACTCCCGGGCCCGGTCGAGGGGCAGGCGGACGCGGAAGCTCATCAGGCCCTGATCGTCGGTCGCCGCAAGGAACTCGGTCTCGCGCATGGTCCGGGCCAGGGCGCCGAAGAGGAACGCCGTGGCCTGCTCGTAGTTCCAGACGTGGGTGCACGAGCCCCAGCAACAGCCGGAGTTGTTGCTCGAGCCCTCGAAACCGAAGAACTTGCCGTCGGGCGTCCGGAAACAGGTCTGCGTCCGGAGCGTGCTGAGGTTGAAGAGGGCGGCCTCCTTGACCTCGGCCGGGAGCGAGCTGCCCGCGAAGGCGCGGACGAACTCGACGGTCCGCGTCTCGAGGTCCGCGCTGCGCCCGGCGAAGTCTTCGGCAGCCGCCCAGGCGTCGGGCCAGCGCGTCGTGTAATAGTTGCCGATGACGTCGTCCGGCGAGCCCTTGGGCGACCAGGTGACGCGGTTCGGGAAGTGCCAGGCCAGGATGAACGTGGCTTCGGCGCTGCCGCCCGCCGGCACGTCGATCTCGACGGTGAGCGAGCCGAAGGGCATGTCCTCGCCCGCCGAGGGCCGGGGATCGAGGACGCCGTCGGCCGCGAAATCGTCCCAGAAATCGAGGAGCGACGTCCCCCACCCGGCGGCGAGCCACGACGTCCGGCTCGTGCCCCGCGTCCCGGCCGCGGCGGCCAGGGCCATCGTGCCCCAGGCCTCGTGCCTGGGATCGACGCCGGCCGAGGTCATGAACAGGCCGCGCAGCGCGCCGGTGGCCCGGAACTCGTTCACGTTCTTCTTGGGGCCCGTCGTGATCGGATCGTTCTTCCAGTCGCGGGCGGTGCCGGAGCCGTCGGCCCCGATGAAGTTGGGCAGCGTGCCGCAGATCGCCGCCTTGAGAGGCCGGCCCGTCTTGTTGACGACGACGAACCGGAGCGCGGCGACGGGAATGCCGCTGGCCTCGGCGTCGCCGGGGATGAGGGGGTTCCAGCCTTCGATGCGGACGTCCACCGGCGAGTCCGGGTCCGAGAGCAGGACCTGACCGAGCGGGTAGGCCGCCGCGAAGGAAACGTCCCGGAAGCGGGGCAGGCCGTGGTTGATGGCCGTCGAGCCGTGCGAGGCTTCATAGACGGAAAGCGGCAGCGGCCCCTCGATGACCCGCGTGAACGGACCGTCGACGGAGCCGACGTGAAGGGCGAAGAACGGCCCGGTCTGCTGGCCGCCGTACGGGATATAGCCTTTGGCCGGACGGTTCATGATCTCCCAATCCCTGAGATCGCCCCGGCCGCCGAGCGAGACCGTGCCGGTGCCGATGCCGCCGAGCGGCAGCGCGATCCTCTCGACGTGGTCGCGGTCGTACGTCTTGAGCACGGGCCAGTCGGCCCGCCAGCTGTCCGCGGCCGCCAGGATCGAAACCCCTATGACGATGACGATACCGATGAGCATTCCGGAAGAGATCATCAAACGGCTCCGGCTTCTCATTTTATAGTTCTCCTTCGTCTAAAGTCCGTGGGCTTTTCTGGAAACATCCCCGCGCGGCGGCGAGGGATGTCTGTGAAATCCATGGGAAGATCTCTTTTCAGATATTTCTTGAAAGCGCCGCTCCGGGCTACTCCGCGGCGCTTTCAATGGTCCGCTCCGAAGACTACGCTCCCCGTAGACGGGCCTTACGGACGGCCGCCTGCCATCCGGCGTAGAGCTTGTCGGCCTGCCCCCGACTCATGGCCGGGATGAACTTCCGCTCGTCGACGGCCAGGCGCTCGATCGCCGCCGTCGACTCCCAGACCCCGGCGCCCAGGCCGGCGAGATAGGCGGCCCCGAGCGACGTGGTCTCCACCGTCTTCGGCCGCAGGACCGGGATCCCGAGGATGTCGGCCTGGAACCGGCACAGGATGTCGTTGGCGGAAGCGCCGCCGTCGACCCGCAGCTCCCGGATCCTGAGCCCCGACTCCTTGCGCATGGTCTCGAGGATGTCGCGGATCGAATAGGCCATCGCTTCGACGGCCGCCCGGATGATGTGGTTCCGTCCGGCGCCGCGGGTCAGCCCGACGATCGTGCCCCGGGCCTCGGGGTCCCAATACGGCGCCCCGAGGCCGACGAAGGCCGGGACGAAGTAGACCCCGGCGTTGTCCGGGACGGCCGCGGCCGCGGCCGCCGATTCCGCGGCCGACGCGACGAGACCGAGCTGGTCTCGCAGCCATTGGATGGCCGCGCCGGCCACGAACACGGAGCCTTCCAGGGCGTAGGCCGCTCGTCCGTCCGGGCCGCAGGCAACGGTCGTGATGAGGCCGTGCCTCGATTGGACGATCTCGCGGCCGGTGTTGAGCAGGATGAACGAGCCCGTGCCGTAGGTGTTCTTGATCGCGCCGGACCGGAAGCCGGCCTGACCGAACAGGGCCGCCTGCTGGTCGCCGGCGATGCCCATGACCGGGATCCCCGCGGGCAGCCGGCCCAGGCGGACCGTCCGGCCGAACTCGCCCGACGACGGGAGGACCTGCGGCAGCATCGCGGCGGGCACGCCGAAGATCTCGAGAAGCTCGGCGTCCCACTCGAGCTTACGGATGTTGAAGAGCATGGTCCGCGAGGCGTTGGTCGGGTCCGTGGCGTGACTCGCGCCGCCGGTGAGCTTCGAGAGGACCCAGGTGTCCGTCGTGCCGAAGGCCAGGCGCCCGCGCTCGGCCCGCTCCCGGAGGCCGCCGCGGTCGAGGATCCACTCCGCCTTGGTCGCCGAAAAATAGGCGTCGATCGGCAGCCCCGTCTTTTTCCGGATGAGCCGGGCGATCCCCGGCTCGGCGGCGAGCTCCCGGCAGCGACCGGCTGTGCGGCGGCACTGCCAGACGATGGCGTTGGCCACGGGCCGGCCGGACCTCCGGTCCCAGATGACCGTCGTCTCGCGCTGGTTGGTGATGCCCACGGCGTCGATCGACCGGCCGGGGACCGTCGCGAGGGCCTTCTGGACGGTGCGGTAGACGCTCCGCCAGATCTCTTCGGGATCGTGTTCGACCCAGCCGGGCTTGGGAAAGTACTGCGGGAATTCCTCATAGGCGGAGGCGACCGTCCGGCCGCGCTGATCGAAGACGATGGCCCGGCTGCCGGTCGTGCCCTGATCGATGGCCAGGACGTGGCTCACGTCACACCCGCTGGCCGGCCCAATCGACGATGTCCCTGAAGACCCTCTCCCGGTCGAGGTCGATCGAGAGGGCGTGGAACATTTCCGGGTATTCGATGAGGGTCGTGTCGGGGGCGGCCACCTTTTTGAAGAGCTTCCGGCTGGCCTTCCCGTCGACGAGGTGATCGACGCCGGGAATGAGAAAGAGCGCGGGGACCGTGTATTTCCTGGCCAGCCGCCCGGCCCGGGCTTGGACCGGCATGAACCCGGCCAGGAGCTTCAGGCTGGCGACGCGGAGCTCGTCCGGGTTGGCGTTCATGACCGCGGCGTACTCGAGGTCGCGGGTGGCCGCCTCGGAAGTGAAGGGGACGTCGACCATATGCTTGGGGTTGAAGAGGAGGAACGGGACGAACTTGAGGTACACGCTCAAGGGGAACTTCATGCCGTTCTTGAAGGCCGGGGAGATGAGAACCGCGCCGGCGAACTTGTCGGCATGGCGCCCGGCCAGGTCGAACGCGATGAGCCCGCCCATGCTCTCGCCGAGCAGGAAGACCTTCTTTCCCGGGAAGTCCCGCCCGATCATCTCCCGCATAGCGAGGATGTCGCGGTCCCAGACCTTGAACGAATCGACGTGGCCGCGCGGCCGCTCGGGCGTCCGGCCGTACCCGCGGAGCTCGGGGGCGTAGGAGGCGTAGCCGTTGGCCGCGAGATAGCCGGCCAGGAATTCCCATCGGGCCGTATGGGCCCCCATCCCGTGGACGAGGAGGAAAACGGCTTTGGGCGAGGCCGGTCCGGCATCCCAGCGGCGGAAGAGAAAGTCGGTCCCTTGGAGTTCTGTCATGGCCGGATTATAACCCAGAGGGCGCGGCCGGCGAAAGCGGATCGCTTGAACGGCCCGAGCTTTCTCTGTATGATAAGGGCGAAAATCCGGAATGAGGAGGTCTGGTGGCTAGAGGTAACAGAGCATTCAAAAGCGAAAAAAGGACCAAAGAGCTGAAGCGTCTGAAGAAACAGGAAGAGAAGCGGCAGCGCCGCCTGGCCAAGCTCGAGAACCCCGAGGGCGAGCCCGAGGTGTTCTCGGCCGACGAAGCGCCCGCGGCCCCGCCCAACCCGGACGATCCCGGACAGGAAACCTCCTGAGGCCGTCCGCGAAAGATCCCGTTCATTCCCTTCCGGCCCGAAACCCCGCCCGGGGACGTTCACAGAGGCCGGACAAACCTGACCAGGGTCCCCTGAAGCCCCCCGCCGCGCGGCTCGAGTCTATGCGCCGCCGATCCTGATCAGCCTCGCCGCAATCGCTGTTCTCGGATGGGCGCCCCTCGAAAGGACCCTCTTCAAGGACATCCCCTCGAACGACCCCGTCCGGGAGATCGTCCAGACCGTGCTCGGCTCGAGGTTCTTCTCCATGCGCGACGGTTTCCCGGGCAAGGAGTGGACCGAGGCCGGCTACGGCGCCGCCTGGGAGCGGGCCCGTCGGTACTTCCCGGGGAAGACGTATTACGTCGTGCCCGGGACGTTCTTCATGACCCACGGCTTCGACGCGGACGGCCGGCTGTTCATGGAGATCCACGAATCGGCCTACCTGACGCTTTGCGTCGGGAACAGGCAGACCTTCACGCCGGGCTCCATCGTCGGGGCCTACAGACGCATGCGGGAGCCGACGGACGGGCGCGAGGCCGCCGCCTTCAGGGAGAAGCTGGGACGGCTCGAACCCTATTTCCTCGACGAAGCCGCCCATCGCGGCCTCCGCCAAACGATGGGCGAAGACCTCTACGTCGGACTCCTCAAAGGCCTCAGCGAAGAGGATTACCACATGATCGCCGGCGGGTTCATGCACGAAGGCATGCACGCCGGATTGGACGACGCTCTCGTCGCCCGTCTCCAGGCCGAATTCTCGGCCGGCACGCGGCCCGTCCAGTGGGACGAGCTCCGCGCCTTCATGGCCGAGATCGGCTACCACGGACCCTACGACCGCTGGGCCGCGGGCGACATCGCCGGTCATTGGCGGCGGGTCGAGAGCCTGCTTGGCGAGCTCGAGGGCCTGAGGAAGAAGGCCGAGCCTCCGCCCGGGCTCCGACCGGGGCAAGTTCGAACGCGTCCGAGCCGGGGCTTGGGCCCACGCCGCCCTGATCCGCCTCCGCGTGCGGGAGATCTGGCAATCGGCCCGGCGCATGCAGGACCTCGCCGTGAGCTTCCGGAAGGATTATGTCGGGAACACCCCTTCGGCGGAGATCGGAGACGCGGCTGGCGGGACTCGAGCGAGAAACAGCCGGCTTCGTCACGGCCGTCGGTGAGGCCGCCCAGGCGACCGAGCTCGCCGTCAGGTCCCTCGAAGCGGTCCTGGACACCTGGGGCGAGTGGGCGGAGGGCCGGCGGCCCTTCCCTCCTCCCGTCACGGACTCTCAGGCCGTCGTCAAGCAGGTCAAGGGGATCCTCTGGCCGGAGCCCGCCGTGGACGCGGCGGCGGCCCTCATGAAGAAGGCGGCCGAGGCTCTCGAGAAGGAACGGACGCCCGCGTGAGCAGGCCGTCCAGGCCCCATTTCTTTTCGGCGGCCAGATAGCGCACCGGCTTCTTCGGCGGGACGAACGACAGGGCCCGCTCCGCGAACGCGGTGATGGACAGGGCCGGATTGACTCCCAGGTTCTCCGGGATCTGGGACCCGTCGCAGACGATCATCCCCTCATAGCCTTTGACCCGGTTGCGCTCGTCGATGACGCCTTCCTCGGGCGTCGGGCCGAACGAGCAGCCGCCCAGGATGTGCGCCGTGATGGGCGCGTTCACCGTGACCTCGGTGACGACGTTGGCGGCGACGCCGTCCATCCGCCGGGCCAGCCGCCGGCCGAAATCGTTCCCGACCGGGAAGCCAGGTGGGATGCCCGCGGTCCGGACCGCGCTTGGTCGAGAGAAAGGCCGCGAAAGGAAAGAACCAGGGGCGGCTGCGCTTCAGGTGGAAGAAGTTGTCCAGGGTTTGCATGACGAGGAGGATGACGTTCTCCCGGGCCCAGCCGGAGGGATTATGGAGCTTCAGGTGACGGATCGGGTGTCTCAGCTCGTTGCCCAGCCAGCGGAGCACCCGCGGCGTCTTCTTCCCTCCGTCCGTCATGGCGGCGACGAGGGCGGACATCGCGTCGTGCCCCTGGCCGAAGCGGACGGGTTCGACGTGCGTGACATCGTCGGGATGGACGCTCGAGGTGATGGCCACGCCTCGGGTGAAATCGGCCTCACGCCGAGAGGGACCTCACGCCGAGCAGCGTTTCGCTGTTCGTCCGGGTGTAGCGTCCGAGATGCTCCGGGAGATCGGGCAGGCGCCCCGTGCGTTTCATGTCGAGGAGGAGCGTGTTGGTCCCCAGGGCGCCGGCGGCGAGGACCAGGCCCTTGGTCCGGAAGGTCAGGCCGCGCCGGCCGCGCAGCAGGCCCGTCGTCTTGCGCGTCCGGACCCGGTAGCCCTCGCTCCCGTCCGGCCCGAGCGGCTCGATGTCGACGACCCGGTTCTCGGCGAAGACCCGGGCGCCGAACTTCTCGGCGAAATAGAGATAGTTCTTGTCCAGGCTGTTCTTGGCGTCCTTGCGGCAGCCGGTCATGCACTCGCCGCAGAGCTCGCAGCCGATGCGGTCGGGCCCTTCGCCCTCGAAATAGGGATCGGCGGCCGGCTCGCCCTCCTTCCCGAAATAGACCGCGACGTCCGTCAGACGGTAGGTCGACTCGCGCCCGATCTCGGCGGCCGTCTCCCGCATCAGGACGTCCTGGGCCGTCTCGACCGGATTGGGGGTTTTGCCGAGCATGCGGCCGGCCAGGTCGTAATAAGGAAGGAGCTCGGATTTGCCGCCGAGCCGGCGGACGCTCGGCCGGTCGAAGAAAACGTCCGGAGGGACGTAGAGCGTGTTGGCGTAATTGAGGCTGCCGCCGCCGACGCCCGAGCCGGCCAGGATGAAGACCCCGTTGATGAGGCGCAGGCGCCAGGTGCCGTAGAGACCGAGCGAAGGCAGCCAGAGGAACTTGCGCAGGTTCCAGTTGCGGCGGGGGAACTCGTCGGCGTGCCAGCGCCTGCCGGCCTCGACGACGCCGACCGAATAGCCCTTCTGGGCCAAGCGCATAGCGGCGACGCTGCCGCCGAAGCCCGACCCGACGACCAGGTAATCGAAAACGAGCTCGTCCGTCTTCTTCATTTTTCCCCGATTGCGCCTCACTCTACAGGAGACGGTAAAACGGGTCAAGACGGTCGCCTGTTTCGGGAAGCCGGCAGGGCCAGAAATGTCCCCTGTTTCAGGGTATGGTCCTCGAATGGGGACGGTTTCGCCCTGGCGAAACCGCTCCTTCAGGGGGACTTTTTGGCACGATTGGTGCTATGATTAGGCGGGGTCGGTATGATCAGGCGCAATTCGATCTTTGGCATCCTTCTCCTCTGTCTACTCGGGGGACTTTTTGGCCAGGAGGCGCCCACACCCGCCCCCGACCCGTTCCAGCTCGCCCTCGTCCTGAAGTCCGCCAGGGAGTACTGCCGGCGCCTCGAGCGGGCCGCCCTCGATTTCATCTGTGTGGAAGAAGTCTCGGAGCTCGTCGACCTGAGCCGCGAAAGCCGGGAAGCGCCCGTGCAGCACGCGCCGGACCTCTCGACCCAAGGGAGCGGCGTTTCGGGGAGCGGTGGCTATGCAGGCCACATGAGTTCGAGCCGCCCCATCTCCTTCAATCCGCGCGCCGGGGAAAAGACCGCACACGCTCTGGTCTACGATTACCAGTTCATCCGGAAAAGCGGCAAGGTCGAGGAAAATCGCACCCTGCTCGAGAAAGACGGCAAGAGAGCCTCCCCGGACACTCCAGTTCCCGCGAACAAGGCCTTCAATTACTCGGATATCCTGCTGGCGCCGGTCCAGCTCCTCGACGACCGCTTCTCGGAATATTATTCCTATCGCCTCCTGGGCCGGGAGACGATCGACGGGACGGAGACATGGATCCTCGAGGTCGCGCCGAGATTGACGGGGGTCAGCCGCTATCTGGGGGCGAAGCTCTGGCTCAGCGCCGCCGATTCGAGCGTCTTGCGCATCGAGTGGGACCCGTCGACCTTTGGCCACTACGAGGCGATCCTGGCCCGGGCTGAAAGCTTCAAAGCCAAATCCGAGGTCCGCTCGGTCTCCGAATTCGGCGTCGAGAAGAACGGGCTCCGCTTCCCGAGCGCCGATCTCACGGAAGAGGCCTACCGCGACGGAGCCGGCAAGCTCTTCGTCCGGGCCCGGACGAGCGTCGTTTATAAGGACCACAAGTTCTTCACGGTCGAGACCGAAACGACATTCAAGAAATGAGAACCGTACGCATGTTCGGATCGAGGGCCGTCATTCTCGCCGTGAGCGTCCTGCTGGCTCAGAGCGCCGCGCCACGACCGTCCGAACAGGCGCAGCCGCAGGCCGTCACGAAGCCCCTCCAATACGAGGTCTCCGTCGCCCTCAAGCTGATCCACGTCTATGTCACGGACAAGAAGGGCAATCCGGTCAAGGACCTGGCGATCGGCGATTTCATGGTCACGGACGACGGCCAGCCCGTGACGGTCACGGATTTCGAAAAGCACGTCCTGGAGGCCGCCGCCGCGCCCGAGGCGACGGATGTTCAACCCGCGGCCGTGGAGGAGAAGGCCCCGTCGCAAGCGCCGGCCGTCCCTGCCCTCGAGCCGGAAGTTCTTTCTCTTCTTCGACTTCGCCTTCAACAACGCCCGGGGGCTCGTCAAAGCCAAGACGGCCGCTCTGCATTTCCTCGATACGGAGATCCGCCCGGACGACGAGGTCGGCGTCCTGTCCTACTCGATGCTCAAGGGCGTCAGCATCTATGAATACCTGACCAGGGACCATACCAAGGTCCGCGAGGTCCTCGATACGATCGGAGCCAAGGGCATCGCCGGCCGGGCCAGCGAAATGGAGGCATTGTACTGGCAGCTCGTCCAGGAGCCTGCTGCCCAAGGCTCGGACCGGGGATGCGCCTTCTTCCGCCGTAGGCGCTGAACCTTATCAGTATCGAGGCCGCGAATCAAAGGGAGGAGGCCAAGAAGCAGGCCCAGAACTACATGGCCGAGCTGACCGACCTGGCCAGGTCCTTGCGCTACGTCCAGGGCCAGAAGCAGTTCATCATGTTCTCGTCGGGATTGCCGACCTCGCTCGTCTATGGAACCCAATCCGGCAATCCCAACCGGACCTCGGCGCCGGGGAGCTGGGCCTCGCGGGCCCAGTTCGATGCGGGCGACTCGGTCTTGAAGTCCCGGAACGAGGTGATGACCAAGGAGTTCGCCGCCTCGGGCTGCACCTTCTTCGCCTTCGATACCCGCGAATCGGCCAAGGGCATCGATCTTTTCGGCTACGACAGCATGACGATGGAAATCGGGCGCACGGGGCAGCGTTTTCGGCAAGGACGGGGTCTTCTCCGAAACCACAAACGTCGTCAAAGACGAAAAGGGCACCGGACTCGATTACCTGAAGATGCTCACGGACAGGACCGGCGGCAAGTACTACTCGAACATCAACCGCTATGAAAAGAACTTCGACCAGGTCCAGAACATCACGGGGACCTACTACGTCCTCGGCTACCCCGTCAACGAGCGGTAGGACGGCAAGTTCCATGACGTCAAGGTCGAGGTCAGCCGCAAGGGCTGCGAGGTCCGGGCCCAGGCCGGCTACTTCGATCCCAAGCCCTACAGCGAATACACCGCCCTCGAGAAACAGCTCCACCTCTTCGATCTGGCCCTGAACGAGCGGGCCTTCTCCCGCCTGCCCGACAAGATCCCCATGGCCGCCCTGGCGGCGGGCGCCGAGGGCATCTCGCGCCTGGCGATCCTCGCCCGGCTGCCCCGGCAGGTCACGTCCAAGTTCGGCGGCAAGCGGACCGAGTTCGTGGTCATCTTCTTCGACGACAAGGGCGAGATCACGGACATGGTCCGGGAGGAAACGAACCCGGCGTCTCTCCGCGGCCGCGATCTGGCGTTCGCCGCCGGCGCGGTCCTCAAGCCCGGGGATTATTCCTGCCGGCTGGTCATCCGCGACATGGATACGGGCCAGAGCGCGGTGGCGTCGGCCAAGGCGACCGTCATCAAGCCGCAGATGACGGGGATCCAGCTCGGGACTCCCCTGGTCCTCGAAGCCCGGGCGGGATGCTCATTCCTCAGCGCCAGCTCGAAGAAGGCCCGAGAGGCCTTCCCTTGGGCCGAGATCTATCCTTATGACGGCACACAGCTTGCGCCGGTCCTAGTCGGAGCTGCGCGGCGAGCACGGCCAGCATTCAGGTCGTCATCCCTTGCGCTGTCGCCGGGGGAGGCCGGCCCGAACTGGGCCTTTCGGCGAATCTGATCAACGCGGCCTCCGGGGCGAGGTCGCCGCTGACGCATCCTCCGCATGGACAGGGTCCAGAAAGGCCCGCTCGAGATCCTGACCTTGGAGATCCAGACCGCGGGGATCACGCCGGGCACGTATTATCTCCATCATCTACGCCCAGGACAGGATTTCGAACGCGCTCGGCCACACGTTCACGACGCTCGTCCTATCCGAGAGACGGTCCCCTTGAACTTCCTGGCCGGTGCTCCCATACTGCTGTGGAAGGCGTTAAGAGGCGATCGACAATGAGAGGCAAGATTGTTCCTCTCTTCGTTCTTTGCGCCGGGATCCTGCTGAGGCCGGCGGGCACGCCGCCGGCGTCCGGCCAGGCCCTGCCGCCACAGGCCGTCACGAAGCCGCTCCAGTACGAAGTGACCGTCGTTCTCAAATTGATCCATGTCTATGTCACGGACAAGAAGGGCCAGCCCGTCCCGGACCTGGCGATCGGTGATTTCACGATCACGGACAACGGCCAGCCCGTTACGGTCACGGATTTCGAAAAGCACGTCCTGAAGGAAGGCTCCGAGCTCGACAACAAAGGCTGCTATTGCTGAGGGACCGTCCTCCAGAGCAGCGGCTCCAGGGCCGATCGGCGGACGGAAATTCTTCTTATTTTTTGATTTTGCTTATAACAACCCCCACGGAATCGTGAATGCCAAGACGGCCGCACTACACCTCCTGGATACAAAACTTGGGTCAGATGATGAAGTCGCGCTGTTGTCGTATTCGACCTCCAAGGGCCTTGTGTTCCATGAATATCTTACAAAAGACCGTGGCAAGATCCGTACCGGACTCGCCCGTATTGGCAAATATGAAGTTGCGGGCAGGGCTGACGGAATTGAGGACCAGTACTGGAGGGAGTTAGAAGAGGGTGCGGCCTCGGGTTCGGGCGCTCTTACGAGCTTACGTGTGGAGTCGAAGGGCCTGGCCCGGGATTATTTGGAGAATCTGACGGCTCTGGCCAGGGCTTTGCGACTTATCGAGGGGCAGAAGCAATTCGTCTTCTTCTCGACGGGCATGCCGAATTCGCTGATCAATGGCTATAATTCGGGAAAAAGGCAGTATAGCGGCGGATTTATGACTTTTCCTTCTGACCTCACGGGCGACGCCGTTCTCCGAGCCCTGCAGGAAGCGATGATCAAAGAATTCGGAAATTCGGGCTGCAGATTCTTTTCCCTCGACACAAGAGAATCGGCAAAGGTAGCTTCGTTATTTGGATTCGACGAGCGGGCCCGCGCCAGCGGGAGCACTGACATCTTTACGGCGGGAGGGATATCAAGCGAAGCCACCAACGTCTTCCGCGCGGAGAGCACAACCGGGAGCCATTCTCTCGAAGAGCTTTCCAGCGGCACCGGGCGGCGAATACTTCTCTAATATAGATTTATATCAACAAAGCCTCGATGAAGTTCAGGGGATCACGGGATCGTTCTATGTCCTCGGCTATCCCGTCAGCGAGCGCTGGGACGGCAAGTTCCACGAGGTCAAAGTCGAGGTCACGCGCAAGGGCTGCGAGGTCCGGGCCCAGGCCGGCTATTTCAATCCCAAGCTCTTCAGCGAATACACCGCTCTTGAGAAACAGCTCCACCTCTTCGACCTGGCCCTGAACGAACGGGCCTTCTCGCGGATGCCCGTCGATGTCCCCATGGCCACCCTATCTTGCGTCGCCGAGGGGATCACGCGGCTCGCCGTTCTGGCCGTGATCCCGGGAGAGATCACGGCCAAGTTCTCCGGCAAACGGGTCGAGTTTGTCGCCATCTTCTTTGACGAGAAGGGAGAGATCAGTAATGTCGTTAGGGAGGAAGCCGACCCGGCGCCGCTCCGCGGCCATGATATGGCCTTCGCGGCCGGCACGACTCTGAGGCCCGGGGATTATTCCTGCCGGCTGGTCATCCGCGACATGGATACGGGCCAGAGCGCGGTGGCGTCGGCCAAGGCGACCGTCATCAAGCCGCAGATGACGGGGATCCAGCTCGGGACACCCCTGGTCCTCGAAGCCCGGGCCGGGTGCTCGTTCCTCAGCGCCGAGCTCGAAGAAGGCCCGGGAAGCCTTCCCCTGGACCGAGATCTATCCCTATGACGGCACGCAGCTCGCGCCGGTCCTGTCGGAGCTCGCGGCGAGTACGGCCAGTATTCAGGTCGTCATCCCTTGCGCAGTCGCCGGGGGAGGCCGGCCCGAACTGGCGCCTTTCGGCGAATCTGATCGACGCGGCCTCCGGGGCAAGGTCGCCGCTGAGCGATCCTCCGCCTGGACAGAGTTCAGAAGGGCCCGCTCGAGGTCCTGACCTTGGAGCTCCAGACCGCGGGGATCGCGCCCGGCACGTATTATCTCCATCTCTACGCCCAGGACAGGATTCGAAGCGCTCGGCCACACGTTCACGACCCTGACCGTTGCCGGTCGCTGAATCCAGTGCGCTACCCCGGCCTCGCGCCTCCTGCGTCGGCTTACCCTACAAAATCGGTGATGGCGCTAATGTAGGGTAATCCGCCCCCCAGGCCCCAAGGATATCCGGCGAAGCTCCTCGAGGAACAAATTGCTTGACAGGCCCTTTTCCATAAAATATATTCGTATACGTACATGTTAATCTATTTTTCATGTTCACATGAACGCATAGGTACACTATGAGCAAAGACGTCCTGTCCCTCGAAGACCTGGCCCGCGAATCCGGCGTCACATCCGAGAGCCTGGCGGAATGGACCAAGGCCAGGCTCCTCAAGCCTGCCGGCTTCACCGACGGGAAGGTCCCGCTGTTCGCCGCGGCCGGCCTCGACCGGGTCGCCCACATCAAGAGATTGGCCGACCTCGGCTACGGCACCGAGGAGATCCTCAAGATCGTCAAAAAGGTCGGCCTGCCCCGCGACGGCCGCGGCCGCAGGAAAGCGCCGGACAAGGACCGCTTCCTCACGGTCGGGAACCTGGCCGAGCGCTCCGGCGTCAGCCCGCGAACGATCAAGCACTGGGAGGACAAGGGCATCATCGAGCCGGACATGCGGACGGAGGGCGGCTTCCGGCTCTACCCGGAAGCCTATGTCTTCCTCTGCCAGCTCATCCGCGACCTGCAGCTCTTCGGCTACACGCTCGAGGAGATCAAGGCCGTCTCGGACGAGGTCCGCACGTTCATCGCCATCGAGGCGGAGCCGGAGGCGTTCCCGCAGGCGGAGGTCGACAAGCGGCTCGCGGCCATGCTCGTGGCCATCCAGGCGCTCTTCGACAAGATGAAGCTCCTCGAGGAGGGCATCGAGCGCTGGCAGGACCTGCTCAAGAAAAAGAGGAAGGACATCCTCGCTCTCCAAGCCAAGAACAGGAAGCGGGCCAAGGCGGCCAAGGAGCCGAGCCATGCCTAAGATCGTTTTCATCGAGCCGAAGGCCCCGGGCCTCCACATCTTCTCCCAGTTCCCGCTGCCCCGGCTGGGGACGCTCATCCTGGGGACGATGATGAAGAAGCGCGGCTGGGATGTGGAGCTCTTCGTCGAGGACTTCCGCAAGGTCGATTTCGACATCATCGCCGCGGCCGACCTCGTCGGCATCTCGACCATCACCTCGACGGCGCCGCGGGCCTACGCCATCGCCGACCGGGTCCGGGCCATGGGCATCCCGGTCCTCATGGGCGGGCCCCACGTGACCTACCTGACCGAAGAAGCCCTGGAGCACGCCGACTTCGTCGTCCGGGGCGAGGGCGAAGCGGCGCTAACCGCCTTCATCGACGCCCGAGAACAGGGGATCGGCTACGCCGACGTCCCCAACCTCTCCTTCAAGGACGAGACCGGGACGGTCGTCCACAACCCCATGGCGCCGCGGGCGGCCGACCTCGACCTCATCCCCTTCCCCGACCTCTCGCTCCTGCGGCCCGAGGCCAAGGGCTTCAAGCACATGTCGTCCATCCCCGTCCTGACCTCGCGGGGCTGTCCTTTCGATTGCTCCTTCTGTTCGGTCACCGGGATGTTCGGCCGGAAGTACCGCTTCCGCTCGACCGAGAACATCATCGAGGAGCTCCGCCAGTACTCCGGCCGCAAGGCCGCCATCTTCTTCTACGACGACAACTTCGCCGCGGACCCGAAACGCACGCGGGACCTCTGCGAGGCCATCATCCGCGAAAAGCTCAAGATCACCTGGACGACCCAAGTCCGGGCCGACGTCACCCGCGACCCCGAGCTGGTCGGGCTCATGAAGAAGTCGGGCTGCCATACGGTCTACATCGGCTTCGAGTCGGTCAACCCCAACGCCCTCGAGGACATGAAGAAAAAGCAGACCGTCGCCGAGATCGCCACCGCCGTCAAGGTCTTCCGCCGCCACCGCATCAACATCCACGGCATGTTCGTCCTCGGCTTCGACCAGGACGATTGGAAGTCGGTCCGCAAGACCGTCCGCTTCGCCAAGCGGGCACGGCTGATGTCGACCCAGTTCCTTATCCTGACCCCGCTCCCCGGATCGGCTTTTTACGACAAGATCTCGGCGGAGAACCGCATCCGCTTCCACGACTGGGCCCTTTACGACGCCCACCACGCCGTCTTCCAGCCGGCCCGCTTCTCCCTGCCCGACCTCCAGAAAGCCCAGAGCTTCGCCCACCGCAAGTTCTATTCGCTGAAGCAGGAGGCCCGGAAGCTCCTGGCCGGCCAA
Organism: Candidatus Aminicenantota bacterium; assembly: GCA_963754085.1. Classification (GTDB taxonomy): domain Bacteria; phylum Acidobacteriota; class Aminicenantia; order Aminicenantales; family Saccharicenantaceae; genus RBG-16-66-30. The sequence goes on from CAVWFA010000004.1 coordinate 57,326, forward strand.
TGGATCGGCGTGGCCATCGCCCACTACGCCCGGAACCTCGACCGGACCTGGAAGAAGCGCAACAAGACCTTTCTCAAGGTCATCGCTCTGCTCAAGCCCCGGCCGGGATCGAGGGCGCGGGTGTCGGTGGATTACCGGGAAGACGTCAGCCTGGAATGACCCGCAGACTGGGGACACGTACCTGAGCTACATGTCCCCATCCCAAGAGGGACTGTCCCTCCGGGCTGAACCGTTTACTTCCCCCCTCGTATCCACTAGAATAAGGCCCGATATTTTTGCTTTTCCTTAGGGAGTCACACATGCCCAATGTCCTGACCGTCCGGGGATTGAAGAAATCCTACGGGCAAAAGACCGCCTTGGCCGGCATCGACTTCGATGTCCGGGCCGGAGAGGTCTTCGCCCTGATCGGCCCGAACGGGGCCGGCAAGACGACGACGCTCCGGATCATCGCCACCCTCCTGACCGCCACCGAAGGCGAGATCCGCTTCCTCGATCACGACCACCGCAAGGAGCCCGACTTCGTCCGGGAAAAGGTCAGCTACCTTCCTGACGAGGCCGGGGCCTACAAGAAGATGAAGGGGCTAGAGTACCTTCACTTCATGGCCAACTTCTACGCCCAGACCCCTGCGCAGGAAAAGGAGTTCGTCGACCGGGCCGTGGCCATCGCCGAGCTCGGCGATCGGCTGCCGACCAAGGTCGGCACTTACAGCAAAGGCATGATGCGCAAGCTCCTCCTGGCCCGGGCCCTCATGACCCGGCCCGCACTGGCCATTCTGGACGAGCCGACCTCCGGCCTCGACGTCATCAACGCCCTCGAGGTCCGGGAGGTCATCCGCCGCTATGTCAAAGAGGGGACATCGGTCCTCCTCTCGTCCCATAACATGCTCGAGATCGAGTTCGTGTCCGACCGGGTGGCCCTGATCGACGACGGCCGCATCCTCGACACCGGCACGCCGGCCGAGCTCAAGGCCAAGCATTCCGCCCAGAACCTCGAAGAGGTCTTCCGGGAAGAGGTCAGGAGATCCCTGTGATGAGAAGATTCAACAACCTGCTCAAAAAAGAGATCAAGGATCTGGTCACCAAACAGCTCATCATCTCGCTGGCCTTATTCGTCGTTCTTTTCAGCTATATCGGCAAGATCAGCAAGAAAGAGGAGGAGAAGGCCAGCGGCGTCCAGACGATCTCGACCCTCGACCTCGATGGATCGGCCGATTCCCGGGATCTGCTGAAGCGCCTCGAATCGGCCCAGTTCAAGCTCGTCGACCAGTCGGGCAAGACCAAGGAGCAGGCCATCGAGGCGGCCAAGGCCGGCGACTCGAAGCTTCTGCTCTTCATCCCGGCCGGATACGGCGAGGCTCTGACCTCGCTCAAGCCGAGCGAGATCGAGACCTACTCGTTCATGCGCAGCTTCTCCCTGATGGGCGCCCGGCGTCAGTTCGTCGTGCAGAGCGTCATCGATAGGCTCAACGAAGCCCAATCCGACAAGATCCTCCGGCAGAAGCTCCCGGACGTCGATCTGGCCAACCTTAAGAAGCCGGTCAAGAACCCGCGATTTCGTCGTCGTCCGCGACCGGATCGCCGAGGGCCAGGCCGGCATGGTCGCCTTTCTGATGACGCAACAGTCTTTGCTCATCCCGATCGTCCTGATGATGATCGTCATGTACTCGTCGCAGATGGTCATCTCGGCCGTGGCCATGGAAAAGCAGGACAAGACCCTCGAGACTCTCCTGACCGTGCCCATCAAGCGGACGTCGATCATCACTGCCAAGATGCTCGCGGCCGGCCTCGTCGGCCTGATCTCGGCCGGCGTTTACATGTTCGGATACCGGGGCATGCTTGGCGGGTTAGGCAAGGAGGCCGCCCGGATCGGCGCCCAGGCCGGCGGCTCCGCCCTGATGCAGAAGCTCGGCCTGTCCTTCAGCACGACGGGCTACGTCGTCCTGGCCCTGGCCTTGTTCCTGTCCATCCTGGTCGCCCTGGCCCTGGCCATGATCCTCGGCGTCCTGGCCGAGGATTTCCGCAGCGCCCAGACCATGATCATGCCGCTCATCTTTATGGTCATGATCCCCTACTTCATCTCGCTTCTGGCGGACATCAACACGGTCGCGCTGCCGGTCAAGATCTTCATCCTGCTCATCCCGTTCTCGCACCCGTTCCTCGTGCCGCAGAACCTCTATCTCGGCAATTGGGGCATGATCGCCGGCGGGCTGGCCTACATGCTCGTCGTCTTCGTCGCCCTGACGATCTTCGCGGCCCGGGTCTTCTCGACCGACAAGATCCTGACCATGAAGCTGCGCTTCGGCAAGAAGAAATCGGCCGTCGTCTGAGGCCCGTGAGCACGGTCCCGTCCGGGCGGAGGCACCGCGCCTCGCTGGCGTTCTTCGTCGCCGCCCGGACGGTCTCGAACACCGCCTACCGGCTCGTCTATCCGTTCCTGCCGGTCTTCGCCCGGGCCCTTGGCGTCGACCTCAAGACCATGTCCCTGGCCCTGTCGGTCCGGTCGGCGTCGGGGGCCGTCGGCCCCCTGATCGCGCCGCTGACGGATCGCCGGGGACGCCGGTTCGGCCTGTCGCTCGGCCTCGGCCTGTTCACGGCCGGGGCCCTCGTCGCTTTCGTCGGGCCCGGCCTGGCCGCCTTCGCCGTCGCACTCGTCCTCATGACGGTCGGCAAGTACGTCATCGACCCCGCCGTCCTGGCCCACCTGAGCGACCTCGTTCCCTACGAGAGGCGCGGACGGACCCTGGCCCTGACCGAGCTGAGCTGGTCGCTGGCTTTTTTCCTGGGCGTCCCGGCGGCCGGTTTCCTGGTCGGGCGCTTCGGCTGGCGCTCGCCCTTCCTGGCCCTGGCCGGCCTGGGCCTGGCCGGCCTCGTCGTCGTTCGGACCGTCCGGCGGGTCGGGCCGGCGCCCGGCGAAACGAGCTCGGCCGAAGCGCTTCGGTCCGACGCCCCGGCCGGTCATCGCGAATCCTATCGGGCGGTGCTGGGCTCGCCCGCCGCCCTGTCCGGGATCGCCGTCATCCTGGCCGTGGCCATGTCGAACGAGCTGGTCAACTTCGTCTTCGGCGTCTGGCTCGAGGACTCGTTCGGGCTCAAGCTGGCCGCCCTCGGGGCCGCGGCCGCGGCGATCGGCATCGCCGAGTTCGGCGGCGAAGGACTGGTCGTGGCCACGGTCGACCGCCTCGGCAAGACGAACGCGCTCCTGATCGGCCTCGCGGCCAACACCGCTGCGGCCGCGGTCCTGCCCCTGGCCGGCCGGACGACGCTCACCGCGATCGGCGGGCTGGCCCTGTTCTACCTGACCTTCGAGTACACCGTCGTCAGCATGCTCCCGGTCATGAGCGAGATCCTGCCCCGGGTTCGGGCCACGCTGCTGGCCTTCTATGCCGCGTCGTTCTCGCTCGGCCGGGCCCTCGGTTCGCTGGCCTCCCCTCGGCTCTACGCGCTGGGCTTCCCGGCCGTCGCCTTGGCCGCGACCGGCCTCAACGCGGTGGCCTTTCTCTTCCTGTTGCGGCTCCGGCGGCTGACGGCGGGCCGGGACTGATCGGACCGCTGGCGCTTCACGGCCGCGCCCATTCTGGTATAATGCCCCGCCTTATGGAGAGGAAGATGACTCGATGAAAACAGCCGTTGGTCTCGCCGTGCTGGCCGCGGTCCTCATTCCGGCGGTCCTGGCGTCTCAAGAGACAAGAGGGACGGTCCCTCACGGCGAAAGTTCCTTACGCGCGCCCGCCGCCGCCCAAGCGACGGAGATCCGGGCCGTCCGGGTCGAGAAGGGCCCCAAGCTCGACGGCCGCCTCGACGACGATGTCTGGCAGAAGGCCCCCGTGTTCACGGGCTTCAGGATGGCCGTGCCCCGCTCCGGGGACGAGCCGTCGGAGAGAACCGAGCTGCGCGTCATCCTGGACGGATCCAGCCTGTATATCGGCATTGTCTGCTTCGACCGCGAACCGGGCCGCATCTCGGCCAACACCATGGCCCACGATACGGACGAGGTCGACGAGGTGGGCGAGGACGCCGTGCGGATCGTCCTCGATCCCTTCCAGGACCGCCGCAACGCCTACATCTTCTCGGTCAATCCCCGCGGCGCCAAGAGCGAGGGCCTGGCCACCGGGGAGCATTCGAACCTGGACTGGGACGGCCTCTGGGACGCCCGGAGCGTCATCGGCCCGGACGGCTGGTCGGCCGAGATCGCCATCCCCTTCAAGTCCATCTCGTTCAAGCCCGATCTCGAAAGCTGGGGCCTCAACGTCGAGCGGGTCATCGCCCGGCGGCAGGAGGTCATCCGCCTGTCCGGCGCCCGGGCCGACGCCTTTCTCACCAATCCCGCCGAGGCCGCCCCGCTCGCGGGACTCGGCGAAGTCCGGCAGGGATGGGGATTGACCTTCAAGCCGTACGGCCTGGTCAGTCCGTCCAAGGACCACGTCGCGGGCACGCCGACCGACTGGCGCTGGGACGGCGGGTTCGACCTCTACAAGAATTTCACGCCCAATCTGGTCGGGGCCTTCAGCTACAACACCGACTTCGCCGAGACCGAGGTCGACGAGCGCCAGGTCAACCTGACCCGTTTCCCCCTCTACTTCCCCGAGAAGCGGACATTTTTCCTGGAGGGCTCGGAGATCTTCAACTTCGGGACGACGAGCCCCGGCAACGGGTCCGGCTTCGCGCCGTTCTTCAGCCGCAAGATCGGCCTCTTCGAAGGCGAGCAGATCCCGATCTCCTACGGCGCCAAGGTCTTCGGCAAGATCGGCCGGACCAACCTCCAGGTCCTCGACGTCCGGACGGGGGCCTATGAGGACCTCAGCCTGCCGGCCGAGAACTTCCTCGTCGCCCGCGTCTCCCAGAACATCCTGGCCGAGAGCAAGGTCGGGGTCATCTTCACGGACGGCAGCCCGACCGGGGCGAAGAACTCGCTGGCCGGTTTCGACGCCGTCTATCAGACATCACGGCTTTTCGGCGACAAGAACTTCCTGGCCGGCGGCTGGTTCGTCTACAATTGGAACGACCGGACCGAGGGGCGCCGCGAAGGCTTCGGCTTCAAGATCGATTACCCCAACGACCTCTGGGACATCGTCACCTCCTACAATTCCTACGGCGACGCCCTCGAGCCCGGCGTCGGCTTCCTGCCGCGGCCCGGCGTCCAGGTCTTCAGTCTCAGCGCCAGCTACCGGCCCAGGCCCGAGAAGGGATTTGTCGGGCGCCTCGTGCGCCAGTTCTTTTACGAGTTTTCCGCCAGCTTCACCTGGGACCTCAACGGGGTGCTCGAGACCCGCCGCATCTTCACGGCCCCGCTCAACCTGCAGACGGAGAGCGGCGAGCACTTCGAGTTCAACATCGTCCCGACCTACGACGCGCTCCCCGTGGATTGGGAAGTCGCCGACGGCGTCGTCCTGCCGGCGGGCGCCTACACGTTCACGAACTACGCGGTCCAGTTCGAGACCGCGTCCCACCGGCCTTGGGGCGGGCGGGTCGAATGGGGCTTCGGCCCCTTCTATTCGGGGCACCTGGACAACGTCGAGGCCGGGTTCCGTTTCAATCTCAAGGGCTACGCCTCGTTCGACCTCGACGCCAACTTCGTCCGCGGCCGGCTGCCCGAGGGCGAATTCAAGGAGAACGTCTACCAGCTCAAGGCCGACTTCTTCCTCACGCCGCGGCTGGGCCTGATGAACTACGTCCAGTACGACGACATCTCGAACGAGCTCGGACTCAACCTCCGTTTCCGCTGGGAGCTCAAGCCCGGCAACTTCGTCTATCTCGTTTACACGAAGAACTGGGAACGGCGCTGGGACCCGGCCAGCCGCTTCTATCCGCTCGAGGAGCGCGGCGTGTTCAAGGTCACTCTCAGCATCCGGCCCTGAGGGGGGGAGAAGCCGACAGCGTGGGCAGTTGCCAGGGTTGAGATTGTTGACGTAGGCGGCGGTCACAAGGAAATGGGGCCCCTCGACGCCGGCTTGGACCTTCAGCAGACCGATGGGATTCCACTGTGCAATCGTGGTAGAGCCCGCCGGCCGTGCCGCCGGCCCCGATGAAGAACCGGTCGAACCTGAGATTGAACGTGAGACCCACTGAGAAGGTCTCCGATCCGGCGAAGACCTCGGGCATGATCATGATATGACGGCCCAGGTTGAAGATGACCAGGCCCTCGGCCCCAACGCTGATCTTCGTCTCGTCGCCGCGGTTGGTCAGGGACGTCAGATTGAAAGCAGCGAGAACTGGACCGTTCTCTCGCGCGGAGCTTCCGCGCCGGCCAGGAGGCCGGCCGACAAGCCGGCCAGGAGCAGGATGACGGCGGTTTTTTTCATCGTTCCAATCCCCCTTTAGAAGACGTCGCCGATGGTCGCGCAGAACCCTTTGATATGGTCCCCGAACAGGGCCTACAAAGCCGGGCAGGTGCTCGATATCCGGGCGCCGACGTGGATCTTGAGGAACGCGTTCGTGCCCCATTCCCCGCTGCCGCCACCTTTCGTCGCGCCCAAGACCAGGGCCCCGCGCCTGCGAAGAGCGTTCCCAAGTGGACGTTGAGGGGGCCGCCGGCCACGATCTTGTTCATGGCTCCCTCCCCGGCTCGGGTCACCGATATCCTAGCCGAAATGTACGGCGCCGGGATCGAGTTGTCAAGACGCCGTCAATTTTTCAAACCTAGGAGACGGACAGGGCCGAGCAGGCCGGACGGCTGCAGGGGCGAATCCTTCGCGTAGTGCTTCCAGGTGGCGAAGGCGAAGCGGCCGGAGGACGGCCGGGGCCGGACCCGGAGGCGCATCGCGTTGACAGGCCCACCCCATTGCTGACAGAATGGACATGAAACGGAGGGGTCAACATGCATATCCTGTGGACGATCCTGGCCGGATTGGCCGCCGGTTTCATCGCCAAGGCCCTCTATCCCGGCAAAGAGAACATGGGTTGGATAGTGACCACCCTGCTGGGCATCGCCGGGTCCTTTACCGCCACCTACCTCGGCCAATGGCTCCATTTCTACAAAGCGGGGGAAAGGGCCGGCTTCATCGGCGCCATCGTCGGCGCCCTGGTCCTGCTCTTTGTCTACGGCTTGATCAAGAAAAAAGCCAGGTAGGACCGGGCCGCTCCGCCGGGGCGGATCAAAAGACGTAGGCGGCTGTCAGGCCGAAGCCCCAGATGTAATCCCCGACGAGAACCGATGCGGCGAGGAGGCTTTTCGCGCTCTTGGTCCCGACGTGGACCTTGAGGAAGGCATTGGTCCCCCATTCCCCTCCGCCTCCTCCTTCGAAATGCTCCCACGGCCAAGGCGCCCGCGCCGGCGAAGAACTTCCCGGAGCGGAAGTTGAACGTGCCGCCCGCGGTCCAGCCCCCGATCCCGGCGGAAAGCTCGGGCGCGAGGATGAACGACTTCCCCAGGTTGAAGTCGACGCGCAGGGCCGCGCCGACAAGGAAGGTGGAATCGCCGCCTTCCATCGTCAGCATCAGCAGATTCCCCCCGAGGCTGAATTGGATCGGCTTTTCCTCCGCTGCGGGCGCGCCCAGACCCGCGCTCACGACGAGGACCATGAGGATGAAACCCAGGATCATCTTTTTCATGACGTCCTCCCCATGCCGAAGATCGATCCGGCTTAAGGACAGTATCGTGTCAAGAAGACCGAGCAGTCAAGACGGCGCCAATTTATCATGTCCAGAACCCTTCCCGGGCCGAGCAGGCCGGGAGCACATGGATGACGATGCGGCATGGCTGTTCTCCTGGTTGCCCCGTCATAGGCAGCCCCCGACGGCTATTCGAGGTCGGGATAGAGCCTGCGAAAATCGGCGTCCCAGCGCATCTTCTCGAGGAACTGGGCGCGGGTCTTGATCTTGGCCTTGACGGCGGCGCTGGGAAGGTTGGCGACGGCCTCGGCCAGGTTCTCGGCCGTGATGCAGAGCGGGTCAATCGTGCAACCTTCGTATTCGCTGAAGGGTTTCTCCCAGATGTAACCGTCGCAGAAATCGCCGAAGGTGAATTTCTTGTGCCCGAAGGCATAGAACGTCCCCTCGTCGCCGAGCTCGCCGAACGGCGAGCCGGCGACGTCGAAGCCCAGCCGCTCCACCGGGGACTCCTCCATGAGGCTGTCGACGACGCCGTCGACGGGGTAATCGTAGGTCCGGGCGCCCGCCGTCGTCGTCCAGGGGTAGTGCAGGCAGATCTGAAAGACCTTGTCGCCGATCTTGCGCCAGACGAAGTTCCCGGTCGAACCGGCGAACAGCCCGTCGAACCTCTTCTTTTCGAAGTCGTATTCGGGGATCATGAACCGGGTGAAGGCATGGTGCTGGCCCATGTAGACGAGCGCCTTCTTCCGCTTCTTGACGAATTCGTCGACGATCGTCCGGGCCATGTATTCGTCCCGCGGGCCCTTGTGCCACACGGCCTTCAATTGCGCGGGAGGCATGTTCTCTCTCACCAGATCGAAGCGGGCCCGGTAATCCAGGCCGACGATCCGGAACTTGGGGGCGCCCGGGGGCAGGGACCTGTTCAGCTCCCAGGCTTTCCGATACAACCCCAGGTACTCGACATAGGGCCAGTAGCTGCCCCACTGGAACATGATCCAGCGGGCCAGCGCCTCGTCGTAGGCCTCTGCCGTGACCAGCGCGTCCGCCTGGGCCTGGACCTCGCGACAGCCGAACTCGATGCCCAGGTCCCTGACGCCGTTCTCGTAGAGCAGCGGAATGAGCGACTGGACGAACTCGACGTCGTGCTTGATGAAGTGGTGCTCGCCGAGGATGACAATGTCGTGGTCCCGGAACTTGCCGATGACATACGCCTCCGGGGCCATGGCGTGGTCCCGGAGAAATCCGGCGAGCGACGACCTGAGAGGCTCGGGCACGGCGGGCAGCGGCCGCTTCTGGGGCAAGAGGGCCGTCCCGGAGGCGAGGGACATCAGAACGAGCGCGCAGACCGCCGCGAAGGCCACGACCGAAAGCGGGGTTCTTCGCATCGAGCGGCTCCCGAAGCCGTCCCCCTCCTCAGCGCCGATGATAGGCGCCCGCGCCGACCCGTGTCAAGGGCGCGGTGAGCTCGCGGCCTTCAGCCGGCCTTCTTGAGTTCGAGGTAGAACCAGCCAGTCTCGTCCTTGTGCGTCACGACCTCGAAGCCCGCGGCCTTGGCCAGCTCCAGGAAGTGGGCCGCTCCCTGCCCCTCGCGGATGCCGACGCCGTAACCGGTGTTGATCTCCTGGCCGGGCAGACGGACGTGGACGGGATACATGATCTTCGGCTTTTCGGGCGCCGCCTTTTCCGGGAACACGGGGTCCCAGACGAGGAGGCGGCCGCCGGGCCGGAGCACCCGGTGGAGCTCGGCGAAGACCTTGGCGTGATCGGGCGGCATGATGTACATGAAGGTGAAGAAGACGGTGGCCGTGTCGAACGAGCCGTCGAGGAACCCGAGCGCGCGGGCGTCCATGACGATCTTGAGCAGGGGCCCGCCGGGGGCGTCCTCGAGCTCCTGCTTGATGAGGTCGATGGCGACGACCTGCCGGCCCTTGAGCTGGCCGATGACGCCCTCGCCCCCGCCCCCGATGTCGAGGATGAGCCCCTCGGCCGGGAAATCGGGCACGGCGACCTCGAGCTTGGGATGGATAACGAATTGCGCCAGACCGGGACGCTCCTGGGCGGACACGACGATCGAGGCGACGAGAAGGGCGGCAGCCAGTGCCGTCCCCACAGCGGGCTTGGGAACGATCAGGGTCATGGGGCACTCCTTGCAGCGGATCTGGCGGCGGCCGAAGAACCGCCCCCGCCCTATTCTACGGCCGATCCTGCGGGACGTTACAGACGCTCCGTCCCCGACGTCAGGCCTTCTTGGCCCAGGCGCCGGCCTCGTTCTGGACCCACCAGCCCGCCGCGGCGCTCTTGGCCCACTCATCGGCGAAGATCTTCTGGATCTTCTCGATCTGGCTGGCTTCGATAGCGAGGGCCTTGGCCACCTCGGCGTAGAGCTTGGTCCGATCGCCGTTCTCGTCCTTGACCAGGTTCCTCAGGGCTCCCTTGGCCTGGAGGGCGAGACCGGCCTCGTCCCGGACCTCGAGGAAGCCCTTGTTCGATTCGCCGATGTTGCCCGCGTCGAAGTACGGCTTGAGCGCGGCGAAGCGGGCCTTCATGGATTCCTTGAGGGCCCGGATAGCCGGCGTCGAGACGTTCGTCGCCTCCTGGGCGTAAGCGGCGGGGACCAGCGAGAAGGCCGAGGGACCGGAGAGGGCCGGCATCCCGGCGACGGTGTCGGGGGCCTTCTTCGCCGCGTCCGTCTTGCGGATCTCGTCGACGATCTCGGCCGCGGCCTGCTTGACCGTGGCTTCGGGGAAGTAGATGTTGACCGTGATGCAGGCCAGGACGAAGACGAGGCCCACGGCCGCGGCCGTTCCCAGCGCGTATCGTTTTCTCATGGTGTCATCCTCCTCGCGACGCGTCGCTACTTATCGGACTGGCCGACCCGCTTGAGCCGGCCGGTCATTTCCTTGAAGCTGATCGATTTGCCGGGTTCGCGGTTCACTACACTTATACCAAAAAGTGACGGTTTCTTCACCAAGTACTCGATCCCGCCCTCGTGGATCGTCCCGTTGAGCGTGAAGGTATCGTTGCGGAGGGTGCTGACGATCCCGAGCTTGGAATAGCGAAAGCCTCGGGCCAGGCTCATCCAGAAGCCGCCTATCCCGCCCGAGGCCTGCTGGCCCGAGCTGAGGACGGTCAGATTGTCCACGGCCTTGAGACTGAAGGTCTGCGGCACGCCCTTGACGGGCACGGACTCGAGGCGGAAATGGAAGCTCTCCGGCTGGCCATAGGTGATGACCAGGCCGCGGATCTCACCGCGCACGATGCCGGTCACCTCGCCGAACGGGACCTCGTCGGTGAGCTTCTTCAGGTCGAGGTCGACGAGTTCGACGTTGAGCGAGATGGAGCGGCCCGGATCGAACGGCTTGGCGACGCCGAGGTCCCGGAAGACGATCTGGCCGCCGAAGACGCTGGCCGCGCCCCGGCCGGAGACGGCGATCTTCTCGGAGCTGATGTCGAGGCGTGAGAAATCGGCTTGGATCTTCCCGGTCAGCTTGAACTGGGGCGACTGGAGGGGAACCGCGCGATGTCGAGGTCGCGAAGGACCAGGGAGCCGACGCCGGCGAAGGCGCCGGAGGCGGGGTCGAGGCGGAAGGTCGTCCGGCCGAGCTCGAGCCGGCCGCCGAAGACGGGCAGGCTGAGGGGCTCGATGGACAGGGCGTTAGTTCCGGCCCGGACGGCGATATCGACCGGCTTGAGGGTCAGGAGCGGGTTCTGGAATTCACCGATGCGCAGGAAGCCTTGCTCGGGGAGGAGCGCCTCGGGGGCTGTCCCCGCAGGGAGCTGTCCCTCTTGGGTAAGCTTGGCTGGATCGGGACTGCCCGCAAGGCGGGACTGCCCCTCTTGGGTAAGCTTGGCTGGATCGGGACTGCCCGCAAGGCGGGACTGCCCCTCTTGGGTAAGCTTAGCTGGATCGGGACTGCCCGCAAGGCGGGACTGCCCCTCTTGAGGAGCAGGCGCGGACTCGTAGTGGAGCGGCAGGTCGGCCGTGATGCCGACGAGAAGCGTCTTGCTCGTCGGGCTCTCGACGTTGGTATCGGAGAGCCGGATCCGTCCCGCGGCCGAGAGGCCTTGGCCGCTCTTGCGGAGGAGCACGGTCGCCCCGAGGACCCCCTCGAGCTTCATCCGGGCCTCCTCGGAAACGCCGGCCTGGGTGTAGAGGGAGTAGAGCGGCCCCAGGCTCAGCCGGGCCTCGGCGCTCAGGTCGAAGGCGGGGGCGGGCCCGAGCGCGGCCGAGCCCGCGATGTCGATCGAGCCGACCTCGGGCACGAGGATCCGCGCGGTCAGTCCGTCGAGAACGCCGGTGCCGGGGACGTAGCGGCCCGCGGCCTCGAGCTCGAGCGGATGCTTGGTCCACGCGATGTAGACCGACTTCCACAGCGATTCGCCGCGGCCGAGGCCGAGGCTGCCCTTGAAGGCCAGCCCTTTCGAAGCCGAGCCGGAGGCCTCGATCCTGAGGACGGGGTCGAGCTCCTCGCCGGCGACGGTGAACGAAGGGTCGTTGAACTTGGCGGCGGTTAAGGCGACCGTTCCCGAGACGCGCCAATCGTCGCGCGCGGCCGAGGGGCGGCGGACGGAGAGGGAGAGGTCCAGCGCGCCGCCGAGGTCCCAGCCGGCGAAGTCGGCCGGAATGAAGGGTGCGGCCAGGGCTCGCAGGGCTGGGACATCGAGGCCGCGGGCTTCGAGCCGGAGCTCGGAGGAGGCGCTTTTTCCCGATCCGTAGCGGCCCGCCAGACGGAGCGGGGCGAGGCCCGGAAGCCGGGCCTCGAGCGAGGTCAGGACGCCCTCCTTCCGGGCCAGGTCGACGGTCCCCCTGGCCGTGAGGGAGGGCTTGTCGAGGACGATCCTCCGGCCCTCGGCCGCGTCGAAGACGAAATCGGCCAAGCGGGCCTCGAGAAGGGAGATGTCCGCGGCCGTTCGTGTTCCCGAGCCGACGATGCGGAGGTCGGCGCCCTTGACGCTGATCCCCGCAGCGGCGACGGGCCCCGTGGAGGCCCGGATGTCGGCAGAAAGGCGCGGATCGCCCGACGGGCCGGAGGCGTCGATGCGTCCGGCGGCGCGGACGTGGACGGGGCGTCCGTCGAGCCGGGGATCGAGCTCGACGCTCTCGAGCGAGAGCGAGGCCGTGAGGCTGTCCTTCGCGCCCTGGTCCGATCTCTGGAGGACGTACGTTCCGCTGAGCTCGGCCCGGCCGCGCGGCGCGGCGGTCCGGACCTCGGCTGGCAGAAGGCGACCAAGCAGGCCGGCCGCGGCGGCGAGATCATCGAAGCGCGCCCGGGCCTCGGCTTCCAGGAAGATCCCGTAGCCCATTCTCCCGGTCATCTTCCCTTCCAGGCCGAGCAAGCCGGGGATGTCGATCTTCAGATGCGAGACCGTGAGCTCCTGGGCGGGCCGGTCCAAGCGGCCGGTCAAGGCCAGGGTGAGGCTGCTGAGAGAACCGGCCAGTCCGGCCGCATTGAACCGCGGCGCGTTCAGACCGAACTCGGCGTCGGCGCTGAACGGCGAGACCAGTCCGAGCCGGCCGGACGACTTCAAGCCGGCCGCGAAGACGAGCGTGCCGGACCCATCCCTGACGCTGACGTCGCCGCGGCCGATCGAATAAGTGACGACGTCCCGAGTCGGCCCCTCGGTCAAGGTCAGATCGAGATGCTCGACCTCGATAGGGCCGGAGAGGAGCGCGAAGGACAGGCGGGCGTCGGTGACGGCGATGCGCCGGGCCCAGGCCAGAGTATCGGAGACCCGAAGGAGGACCTTTTCGATGTCGACGGGCGCCTCGGAGCGGGCCTTCTCCTCGATGCGAAAGGAGACGCCGCCGGCCTCGAACGTCTCGAGGGCCGGTTTGACGCCGCGGATGAGCTTCCCGATCGACCCCCTGGCTTCGAGCCGGGCCACGGTCGCTTCCAGCTTTTGAAATGCGTCCTCGGAGCCGATCTCGAGCCCTTCGACGTTGACCCGGAAGGGAAAGACCGAATAGTCGAGCTTGGCGAACCGGGCACCCGGCCCGACGGCCCGGACGAGCTCCCGCCGGAGGAGACTCCTGACGAGAGGCTTGTCAACGAGGACAAGAAGGGACGCGGCCAGGGCCAGAAAGACCAGGGCCCCGAGAAGGATGCCCGAGATCTTGAGCGTCCTCCTCAGCGCCTTGTTCATGATGCGTTATGCCAATTATAGCATCCTCTGGCGTGGCCGGCGGGACCAGGTCTTCGCAACCCAGAGTTTTGGCGTTGCGAAGACCTGGTCCCTTCTTTCTATCTTTCGGAGGCGACGAGGGTGACGTGGCCGTCGAAGTCGGTGACGACCACCTCGCGAGCGCTGAGGGGCGTCACCGTGTTGATGAGCGTGACGCCGACCCGGTGCTTCCACTTGACCGCGCCCGTCGCGGCGTCGAGGGCCAGGAGCAGACCGTCTTTCGTCCCGTAGAAAACGACGCCGTCCTTCTCGACGAGCTGGGCCGAGTTGATGTCGCGGCCGACGCCGGCGTCCGTCTCCCAGACGGCTTCGGCGTCCTCGGCCTCGGTGGAGATCGCGGCGATGACGTCCTCGGTCGTCCGGACATAGACGCGCCGGCCGTCCGCCGAGAAACCGAGCGATTCGCGGACAGCCCAGTTGTCCGTGCCCCAGAGCTCGCGGCCCGTCCCGAGCTCGAGGGCCGTCATCCAGGGATTCGGGGCGACGACGAAGACCTTTCCGTTCCCGGCGACCGGCCAACAGGCGGCCGGCGAGTAGAAGGGGCTCTCTTTTTCCCCACGCCAGGTCCAGACTGGCCGGCCCGTTTCGGCATCGAGGGCATTCAGAAGCCCGTCCCAGGCGCCGAAGATGACAAGGCCCCCGGCGATGAGAGGCTTCGTCTCCACAAATCCCCCGATCCCGTCATTACTCCAGATGAGCTCGCAGCGGTCCAAGTCGATGGCGCGAAACACGCGGTCGCTGGAGCCGATAAAAACGACACCGCCGACGATACGGGGGCAGGCGACGACAGGGCCTCCGGTCGTAAATCGCCAGATCAGTGATCCGGTCCGGGCGTCCAAGGCATAGATCGCCCCATCCGTGCAGCCGAAGACGACCCGTCCGCCGCCGACATCGGGTGTGGAATAGATCGGATCGTCGGTCTTGAACTCCCAGGCAATGCTGCCGTTGGCGATGCGCAGGGCCCGGAGAGATCCCGAAGCGTCGCCGAAGACGACCGTATCGCCGGAGACGGTCGCGGAGGAGGCGATCGTCCAGCCGGCGTCGAAACGCCAGCGCTCCTTGACCTGGGGATACTGGCCGTTGACGCCGAAGTCGGGACGCGCCGGGACGCCCGGCTTCGCGTTCGGTCCGCCCGCCGGCCTCCCGGCCGCGACGATGGGCAACCCGCCCTTCACGAGCTCGATCCGGTGCCAGGCCGGGAGCGTCTTCTTCGCCGTCCGCTCGGCGAAGGTCACGGCCTTGGCGCCGATCTCGACGACCGTGTAGCCGGGGGCCCTGTCTTTCGTGCCCACGTTGGCCCGTCCCATGACCCCCCGCAGCCCCTCGAAATCCATGGCCTGGTTCTTGTGGCCGTGGCCGACGAGCACGGCGACGGTCGGGATGGTCTTCAGCTTGTCGAGGACGACGTACCAATTGGAGATGCTCGGGTCGAGCGGGTAGTGGCTGACGAAGATGGTCGGCCTGGCCGCGGCGCCCTGCTCCGACAGCAGGCCTTCGAGCCAGCGGACGTCCTGGGGCGCCCAGTTCCCGTCGCCCATCCTCAGGACGGGACCCTGAGAGAGCCCGATGAAGCGGAAGCCGCCGCCGTCGAACGCGAACCGGTCGGCCCCCCAGAGCCGGGCGAAATCCGAGCCGCCCGACCCCGACCATTTGGTGTCGTGATTGCCGGGGATGATGTGGTAGGGGACGGCGAGCCCGTCGAGGATCTCCTTGGCCAGGCTGAGGTTCTCAAAGGTGCCCATTTCGGTGATGTCCCCGGTCACGAGGACGAACGAGAGGCCCGGCAGGGCGTTGATGTCCGCGACCGAAGCCCGAAGGTCGGCCTCGCCCCGGTCCGAGCCGATGTGCAGGTCGCTCAGCCAGGCGAACCGCAGCGCGGAGCGCCCGCCGCCCGCCGGGGCGGCGACGGGGACCGCGGCCGCGGCGGCCAGGAGCCCGCAGACGACCAGGGCGACGGCCAGAGGCCACGCGACTGAACGGACGAACTTCTTCATCAAAAAAGGACATCACGAAAGACCGGCTATTGCTATCCGGCTCAATCGTAGGGCCAGGCCCTGAACTTGTCAACCGGCCGGCCCTCGGGCCGTCGGCCGGCGCGTTGACTCCCTCCTCGACCGGGCGTACACTCGGCTGCAGTCGTGCTCGGCGTATTCAAACCCCTGTATCAAGGAGGCCGCCATGTCGCCGAACGCCTGGGAGAGACGGGATTTCCTCAAAACGCTGCTGGCCGGGGTGCCTCTGGCCGCCTGGGATTGGAGCATCTTTCCGCGCGGTGACCGGCAGGGCCAGGCCCCGCCCGGGACCTACGACGCGGTCGTCATCGGCGCGGGCCTCGGCGGCCTCAGCGCGGCCGCGGCCTTCGCCCGGCAGGGCTTCAAGGTCCTGGTCCTCGAACAGCACAGCGTCCCGGGCGGCTACGCCTCGGCCTTCACGCGCCCCGGCGGCTTCACTTTCGACGTTTCCCTCCACTCGACGACGGTCGGCCTCCGCAACGGGATCCCCAACCTGATCCAGGGCTTCCCGGAGATCCAGGACGTCGTCTTCGCGCCGCACAAACCGCTCTATCGGGCCGTCTATCCGGACCACGACATCCGGGTGCCCCACATGGACGTCGCGGGCTACATCGCCATCCTCAAGAAAAACTTCCCCGAAGATGGCGCCGCTATCGACGCCATCTTCGCCGACATGCAGGGGCTGGTCGACGATTTCGGCCGGCTCCAGGGCGCGGGCGGGCAAGTCGACATGGCCAAGTTCCCGACGAACTTCCCCCTCCTCTTCAAGAACTTCAATCGCACCTGGGGGGCCATGCTCGACGAGAGGGTCACAAATCCAAAGCTCAAGGCCGTCATCTCGGGGCTGTGGGGCTATTTCGGACTGCCGCCGTCCAAGCTCTCCACCTTCTACTACGCCATGCCGCTCATGGGTTATCTCCAAGGCGGCGGCTTCTATCCCGTGGGGACCTCGCAGAAGATCAGCGACGCGTTCGTCGCCCTCATCAAGAAGAACGGCGGCGAGGTCAAGCTGAACACCAAGGTCGACAAGATCCTGACCCGCGATCACGCCGCCTACGGCGTCAGGACGGCGGACGGCGCGGAGTTCAAGGCCCGGGCCGTCATCTCCAACGCCAACGCCATCGACACCTTGGGGCGGATGATGGACGAGACGGAGTTCCTCAAGGGCACCCTGGCCCGGATGGACAAGTTCTCGGTCAGCTTCTCGACGCTTCTCGTATGGATGGGCCTCAAGACCGATCTCGTCCGTAAGGCCGGGATCAAGGACAGCGAGATCTTCTACTACCCGAACTACGACATCGAGGCCGAGTATGCGGCGTCCCTGGCCGGAGGCCTGCAGGACGACCTGGGCTTCGGCCTGACCATCTACGACAACGTCAGCCCCGGCTGCTCGCCCAAGGGCAAGAACACCCTCAACATCATCGCCATGCAGGGCTACGATTATTGGAAGAAGTACGAGACCGATTACTTCTACGGCAACAAGGACGCGTATAACAAGGAAAAGCTGCGCCTGGCCGACCTGCTGATCGACAAGATCGAGAAGATGTTCCTGCCCGGCCTGCGCAAGGCCATCGAAGTCCTGGAGGTGTCGACGCCGCTGACGAACCTGCGCTTCACCTCGAATCCCCGCGGCGCGATCTACGGCTGGAACCAGACGGTCGACAACTCGGGCCAGAGGCGCTTTCCGCAGAAGACGCCCATCAAGAACCTCTATCTCTCCGGCGCCTGGACCTTCCCGGGCCACGGCTACGGCGCTTGCGTCCCCAGCGGCCTGGCCTGTTTCGGCCAGGTGATGGCCGATTGGAAGAGCGAATGAAGCGCCTGCGGAACGCGGTCATCGGATCGCTCGTCATCGCGGCGGTGCTGTTCGGAGCCCAGGACCTCGGCGAGCTGAAGGCCCTCCTCCTCAACCGGACGGACGAGAACCACAAGGCCGTCGGGATCGTCGTGGGCCTGGTCGACGCGACTGGCGAACGGTTCCTCGCGGCGGGGGCGACGGCGCCCGGCGGGAGCGTCGCGCCGGACGCCGATACGGTCTTCGAGATCGGCTCGATCACCAAGGTCTTCACGTCCCTCGTTCTCGCGGACATGGTCGTGCGCGGCGAGGTCAAGCTCGACGATCCGGTGGCCAAGTTCCTGCCCTCGACGGTCAAGGTGCCGGAGCGCGACGGCAAGAAGATTACCCTGCTCGACCTGTCGAACCAGGTTTCGGGGCTGCCGCGCATGCCCGACAACTTCAAGCCGGCCGATATGGGCGACCCCTACATCGACTACAGCCCCGCCTTGATGTACGAGTTCCTGGCCAAGGTCCAGCTGCCGCGGGGCATCGGCGAAAAATACGAGTACTCCAACCTGGGCGTCGGATTGCTCGGTCACGCCCTGGCCCTGAGGGCCGGGATGAGCTACGAGGAGCTCGTCCGCCGCCGGGTCCTCGAACCGCTGGGAATGAACGATACGGCCATGACCCTCTCCGAGCGCCAAAAGGCCCGCCTCGCGCCGGGCAGCGGTCCCAACCTCAGCCCGGTCAAGAACTGGGGCTTCGACGCGCTCGCGGGGGCCGGGGCCCTCCGCTCGACCGCCCGGGACATGCTGAAGTTCCTGACCGCGGCCGCGGGCCTGCGTGAGACTCCTCTGCGGGCGGCTTTCGACCTGATGCTGAAAACGGAGCGTCCGACCGGCCTGGCCGATCTCACCGTCGGCATGGGCTGGCACATCTGGCGGAAATACGGGACGGAGATCGTCTGGCACAACGGCGGCACCGGCGGCTATCGGACCTGGGCCGGCTTCGATCCCGCCAAAAAGGCGGGCGTCGTGGTCCTCTGCAACACCTCGTTCGGCGTCGACGACCTGGGCTGCTGGACGCTCGAGCCGAAGTGGCCCGTGGCCCGCTTCAAGCCGACCGTCGCGCGCACGGCGATCGCGGTCGACGAAAAGACCCTTCAAGCTTACGCCGGCGAATACGAGCTCGAACAGGGCATCACGGTGGTCATCACATTGTCCGGCGGCAAGCTGCATGTGAAATCGCCCGGGCAGACCGAGGCGGTCTACGAGGCCTGGAGCCCGACCGAGTTCTTCCGGCTCGGCGGCCGGGAGCTGACATTCCACAAGGAGGCCTCGGGCGCCGTGACGGGCTTCGTCCTCTACTCCGAGGGCCTCGAGCACGAGGCCAAGAAGATCAAATAGCCCGGGGCCCCCGGCACGCCCGCCGACCCGGGCTGACGATTCGGCTTCGAGGAGGGCCGGATGAACAGAATGCACCGCTCACCGACCTCCGTTCCGGGATCGGCCCTTCTGCGCTCCGCGGCGATCCTGGCCGCCGCCGTCCTGCTGGGAGCGGCGTGCGGAGACCGGAACGATGGCGCTCCTGCGGCCGCCGCTCAAAATCCCGCCGCCACCGCCGCAACGGATCGCGGCGACGATCTCGCCATCTGGAGAGAGTTCGTCACGGCGATGAAGACCGGTGGCCTTCCATCCGCCAAGTTGCGGCCCTATTACGAGAACCTCAAGGAGCCCATCCTCGGCTGGCTCAAGGAGATGAGCGCGAAGGCGGCCTGGGCGGAATGGGAGAAGACGCCCGAGGTCCATCGCGTCGGCGAGCACGTCCATTTCCTGATCCCTCTGACCTTCGACGGCCGGACCGCGAGCTACTGTCTGACTTTCCTCGACGAAGGGAACACCTGGTACTTCCGGCACTCGAGGCCATCAACATCCGCCTCGACAAGACCGGCCCGCTCCCGACCTCGACCTTCCCCGACGTCGACGAACCGACCAAGGCCCACATCCGCGAGGAGACGCTGTGGTCGCGCGAGATCCGGGTTTTCAACCAGCTCGCGGATCTCCAAGGGAAGACCTACGCCTTCGACTTCTTCAAGGACGGCGAAGGCTACTTTCTGGCCGCCAAGACCTGGGTGCCCTTCATCGAACCTCGCCAGGCGCTCGTTCTCTACGCCTGCTGGGAGCAGGCCAACCTGAGAGGGAACACCGTCACGCTGGAGAAGCTCGACGACGGAGAGGCCGTGGTCAATCTGTCGACCTTCTTCTTCAAGCTCTATCACGTTACGGCCCATCTGCGTCAGCAGATCCCGTTCGAGGACTACACGAGGATCTTCGAGACCATCTGGCAGGACCGGGCCCGGGCCGCGGGATGGACGCTCGAGATCGAGTACGGGAACGAGGGCTATCGCGCCAGCGAGTGCCGGCTGCGGTTCAAGCGGCCAATCCTGACCGCCCGCGTTAGGCTTCGCTTATTCGGGTCGAAGGGCGGCCGGGGGCGGGCAGATCACCTCGACATCCTCGCCTCGGGTCGGATGGGGGAAGCGGATCTTCCAGGAGTGCAGGAGATAGCCGGTCGCGCCGGGAGTTGTGCTCCACTCGTCGTCGAGGCCGTCGGTGCGGGGAATACCGCCGGCCTGATAAAGCGGGTCGCCGACGAGGGGGAAACCGGCATAGGCCAGGTGGATCCGGATCTGGTGCGGCCGTCCGGTCGGGATGGTCACTTCGAGGAGCGAAGCGTTCTTTTCGGGGAAGCGGCGCAGGACGCGGACGTGACTCGTCGAGGGCCGGCCGCCGGGACGATAGGCGTTGAGGGTCGCCGGCAGGGTGTGAGGCACGGGGCCGATGGGAGCATCGACTGTGAGGGCATCCGGCATCGACGTCCCCGAGGCCAGGGCCAGATAGACCTTGAGGATGCGCCGCTCGAACATGGCCGTCGCCAGCGAGCGCGCGGCCCGATGGTTGCGGGTGAACAGGATCGCCCCCGACGTCCCGCGTCCGAGGCGATGAAGCGGCGAGCAAGAAGCGCCATAACGCTCGCGGACCTGATAGAGAAGCGTGTTTTCCAGGAAGAACCCGCCCGGCAGGACCGGAAGTCCGGACGGCTTGGCCAAGGCCAGGACGTCTTCGTCCTCACAAAGCGTCCCAAAATCCGTCGGGGCGTCGGGCTCCTCCCAGGGCGGGCGATGATAGACGAGCAGGTCGCCGCCCTTCAAGGGATCGCCGGGCGTGGCTTGGCGACCGTTGAGCGTGACTTCGCCGCGCCCGATCTTCTCCCGCCACTCGGATTCGGACGAATGCCGATAGCTCCGGGCGTAGAAGGCGAGAACGGTCAGGCCCTCGTCGGACCGGACGACGCGGTCGGGATAATCATATCCGCTGTTCATCATGATCCATGTGGCCGCCCTGATTTATCAAAAAAGCTCTTTGCCGTAATCCAGAATCGTCCGTATTAGGTTCTTCTCCCATCTCCGGGATTCGCTCTCGAGGAGGCGAGGGATATCGCCTCGCAGATCCCCGTGGTGGAGGGGGGACCGGCACGTAGCGGAGTCCTCGGAGCGGAGCTACAGAATGGCGGCGGAGCGACTCGGAGCCGCCATTCTGGGAAATATCTTGATAAGTTCTTGGCATCGTTCCCGGGGCCGGGGAGCTAGAGGCGATTCCCGAGCCAAACCGAGAGGGCGACTTCCCGGAATTGGGAGAAGAAACATATATTACGCTTTGGAGGCGTATTCGCCCGTCCGCGTGTCGACGCGGATGATCTCCCCGACGGCCATGTATTCGGGGACCTGGACGACGAGGCCCGTCGACAGCGTAGCCGGCTTCGTCCGGGACGTCACCGACCCGCCCTTGACGGACGGCATGGTCTCGATGATCTCGAGGTTGATGAAGGTCGGGATCTCGAGGCCGAGGACGCGGCCCTCGGACGAGATGGCAATGAGCCCCTCGACACCCTCGGTGAGGTACGGCCACTCGTCCTCGATCTCCTCCTTGGTCAGGGCGAACTGGCCGTAATCTTGGAGGTCCATGAAAGTGATGCTGGCCGCGTCGCCGAAAAGCCACTGAACGGGCCGGCGCTCGAAATCGGCCTCCTCGAGCACGTCGCCGCCGTGGAGCGACTGGTCGATCTTCCTTTTCGTCGCCAGATTGCGAAAGCGGATCTTATAGAGGGTCACGGCGCCGCGCGCCGACGGCGACTGGACCTTGACGGTCTCGACCATGTGCGGGTCGCCGTCGATCTTGACGACGTCGCCTTTCTTCAGATCGGATGCGTTGAACACGGATGCTCCTCGACTCTCTCCCTCACCGCGAATCCCCCTTGCGCCGGGGAAAAATGATAGTCCCCGGAAGGGAGGCTGTCAAGGAACCGAGCGGAAATCGAACCGCCCCGCGGCCGGAGAGGTCAGGCCTACTTGGCGATCTTGTATCCCTCGACAACCATGCCCTGGACGCTCATGATGCACTTGTCGATGACGCCCTTGTCGTTACGGACGAACTGGAGCTCGTAGTAATCGCCGCTGTCCGCCACGGTGACATCGAAGCCGAGCGGCTTTCCCTCGACCGGTTTGATCTCCTCGGGCGTCTCGCCGGGCGGGGCGCCGAAGAGCTTGCCGTCCTGCTCGGTGAACTGGACCAACATCGTCTGGCCCTGAAGCTCGAAGCTGTAATCGCCGACGATCTCGGCGATGAGCTTCTTCATGTCCACGGGTTTGTCCTGGGGCGCGACCTGGGTCGCGGGCTTGCTTGGGACCTGGGCGGCCGCGATGCCGGACAGGCAGGCCAAAGCTAGGAGAAATGCCGCGATTGGGCGGAGCGAATGCTTCATGAGGGCCTCCCTATTGAAATGAGTATCCATCCTATAAGTACGGACATCCTCCTCCGAACGTTCCGCGGCCCGCGAAAGCCTTTCCGTTACTTGGGCTTGGCCCCGAGGTCCTTCCAGTTCAGCAAGGCGTTGAAAATGAAGAAGTAAGAACCGTGCGTCTGGCTGCGCCAGGCAGGGTTGAAGCTGAAGAGCACCACATGGCCCTTGCCCAGGGCGACGTCGGCCAGGGCCGGCGAGCCGGCCAACTCCTCCCCGCCCGCCAGGCCGCCGCTGATGAGCAGATCGGCGGCGCTGCCGGCGAAGCTCAGGACGATGCGCGGCCGGACGGCCGTCGAAGCGGCCGGGCTCGGGCTTCCGCCTTCCTCGCCCTCCTCCTTTTTCTTCTTCGCCTCGGCCTCCTGGGCCTTGCGGAATTCCTCGACGGTCTTCTGCCCGAGGTCCCGCGGCCGGCCCTGCACGACGTCGGGGTCGTTGGCGCCGCCCCGGCCCGACACCCGGCCCGCCGGAGCGGCCGGCGCCATCGGGGCCCGGGCCCGGCCGGCCGTGCCGCCCATGGCGAAGACCGGCGACTGGCTGAAGTAGATGCCGAGCTTGTCGTCGTAGCCGTACGCGAGCGGGCTCGTCCGGTCGCCGAGCGTGGCCTGGTAGACGCCGCCCCGGGCCCACAGCTTGGCCGTGTCCCGAATAGCCATCCCCTGGGCCAGCCCGAAGTGGATGGGCAGGGCGGAGGTGTTGCCGATGGTGATGAAGACGCCGCCGTCGCGGACGAAGTCGCGCAGGTGCAGGACGCCGTCGAGGGTGATCCCGCCGCGCATGTCGTCGGTCGAGTCCTCGGAGCCGATGTTTGGCGTGAGCGGCGTCTTCTTCCAGGGCTGCGGCTTGTCGCCGCTGACGCCGTTGACGATGCTCATCGGGTCGGGCGACGAGGGCCCGAAGATGATGACATCGTACTTGTCGCGAAGCTTGGCGTCGTCGCGGATGGCATGAATGGAAACGTAATGATAGGGAATGCCGGATTCGTCAAGGGCGATCCGCAGCCAGCCTTCGTTCTGGGTGTTCTGCCAGGTGTGCACGACCGCGATGCGCGGCGAGCCGACCTCGTGCGTGGGCACGTCGGGTACGGCGGCGGCGGCCGTCACGGCGAAGCCGTATTTCTTGCCGGCCTCGTCGAGGACCTTCTCCAGGTCCTTGGGGTTGTCGCCGGGCTTGAGGACGAAAGACCCGGCCCGGAACTTCCGGCCCTGGGACTCGAAGTCCTTCTCGGCCGCGGCGATCTTCAGCTCCTTGTGGGCGAAGCGGAAGGTGGCCAGGACATTGTCGGCGTTGTGGTTGACGAGGTAGGCCTGGGCGGTCCCCTTGGCCAGGCGGGTGACGCCACCCGAGATCGCGACCTCTCCCTTGACGAGGCTCATGGCCGCGTCGAGAACGGCGACGTCCTCGATCCGGACCGTCTTGACGTTGTAGAGCGGACCGAGCGTCCAGCCCACGTCGTCGTAGGGCGCGGGGTCGTTGACGTTGAAGTACTGCCGGTCGAGCATCATGTCGGCCATCCTCGAGTAGGGCTGGTCCATGCGGACGACATAGCTGCCGGTGGGATATTCCGCGTCCTTGATCTTGAAGGGCTTGTCGGCCTTGTGAACCTCGACGCCCTGGGCCTGCAGCTGCCGGAGCAGGCGGGCCTGCTGCCCGGGGCGCGGATCGTCGCCGGGGAAGACGTAGGCCGCCGGCCCTTCGGCCCGGGCCTTGGCGATCGAGCGCTTGCTCTTGAGGAAGAAGTTCTCCAGGAACTTGTCTTTGGCCGTGGCGACGTGGTTCATGCCGACGAGGACGCCGCTCTCCTGGAGGTTGACGTTGTTGCGGATGGACCAGAGCGCCGACTTCAGCGGCGGGTTGGGCTTGAACCAGGCCCGGTCGGCGGACGCCCCGATGACCTCGGTCGAGCCGTCGCCGGCGCCCTGCGTCTCGTAGAACCGGCCGATGGCGTTGTGGCCGTTGGCCGCGTAGAAGGCGTAGTTCGGGGCCCAGCCGTCGTAGAAGCCGTGCGTCCAGACGCCGGGCACGCCCTCCTTGGTCAGCTCGTTGACCTCGCGATAAGCCAGGAGATTCCACTCGTCGACGGTGATGGGATCGAGCCAGGCATTGTAGGGGCCTGTGCCCGTGGAGATGTAGAGAAAGGAGATCGACTCGTGGAGGTCATGCATGACCAGCGGGTGGAAATCGAGGAAGACCTTCATGACGTTTTGGCTGAGCTTGAGGGCCAGCCCGAGGTTGTCACGGTTGTTGTCGTGGGAGACGTACTTGCCCCAGTAGAGCAGGCGGTTGGGGACGTTGGCCTTGGGGTCCTTGCGCTTGGCCATGGACACGTCGACCTGCTTGTCGCGGCCGTCGACCTCGAGGATGGGCGTGATCAGGGTGATGGCGTTCTCGCGGATGGCCTTGACGAAGGGCGACTCGTCGACGGCGATGCGGTAGGCCAGCTCCATGAGCATCTCGACCGAACCGGTCTCGCTGGAATGAAGGCCGCCCGTGGCCCAGTAGATGGGCTTGGCTTCCTTGAGGAGGGCCTGGGCTTCGGCCTCGGTGAGCTTCCGGGGATCGGCCAGCTTGGCGTTGATCTCCTTGTACTTATCGAGGTTCTTGATGGTCTCCTCGTCGGCGACGGCGACCACGATCCAATCGCGCCCTTCCTCGGTCTTGCCGATGTCGAAGACCTTGACCCGAGGCGTCGCCGCGGCCAGGGCCCGCATGTACTTGTAGACGTCGGCCGAGTAACTCAGGACGTCCTTGGCCCCGGCGATGTGGCCGAGGACCTCGAGCGGCGTGGGGACGCCCTCCGCGTAGGGCAGATAATTGACGTACTTGGTCAGGAAGCACGGGTCGGTCGTGAACTCGAGGATCTTCTTGGTGTATTCCTCGTGGACCTTCTGTTGGGCGAGGGCCGGACGGACGGCCAGCCCGGCGGCTAAGACGACGACCAGCGCCAGGATCTTGTGTCTTCTCATTTTTCCTCCTCTGGGGTCGGATCCTAAAGTCCTAAAGGGGTCGGACCACAGCAATACTAACAATATCAATTAGTTAGACACTATTATTTGGCTCTGTAAGGGCTTAAAATGCCCCTTTTTAGGGCCAAAAACGTAGCTGCGCGAGCACCTAAGTCCGCGTTTTTGGCCCTAAAAACATGGACTTTAAGCCTATTTTGCCTCCAAAAATGAAATTAAGTTATTGATTATTATGGTCATTTCTGAGGTCCGACCCCGATCTCATACAGAGAAACGCTGATGGGGGGGACTAGGAGCTTTCTGCCGAACGGCGCGTCGGCCGTCTCGTGGACCTTGACCTGAGGCTCCTGGCCGGGCACGTTGCAGGCCCGGGGATCGAGCCCGCCGACGAGGAAGAACCGGGCCGTCTTCGGCAGGGCGATACCGCCCGCGGCGAGCTTCAGCGTCATCGCCCGTTTGGTCGGGTTGACGATCGAGAGCGTCAGGACCGTCTTCGTCTCGTCTTTCCAGCAGGCCATGACGTCGAGCGGTTCGGGCGCGCCGCCAACCGCGACAGGGACCGTGCCGAAATGCTTGCGGTAGAGGGCCAGGATGACGCCGGTCGTGTCGAGGACGGCCGCCGTCTTCGAAGTCTTGATGGCCCCGATGACGTTGACCGTCTGGGCGTAGTTGGCCATGAAGTAGACGTCGCTCTGGCGGGCGAACTCGTTGAGCGCCGCGGCGACGCCCAGCGCGTCCTCGAGATAATACTGCGTTCCGATCTCGCCGTAGGCGTGCGGCCCGTACCAGTAGTTCCACTCGTCGAGCGCGACCGGCACCTCTTTCGCCTTGAGCGACGGGATGGTGGCCCGGTACTTCCGGTGGGCTTCGGCGATCCGCCGTACTTCCGCCGGCATCTGGTTGACGTGGGCCAGCAGCCCGGGCTTGTGCCCGACATAGAAGTGCTCGCTGATGAGATCCATGTGGTTCGAGGCCTCGGCCAGCATGACCTCGCTCCAGCGGCCGACCGCGCCCACGGCCACGACCTGGACCGACGGGTCCATGGCCTTCATGGCCACGGCGTATTGGGTGTGCTTCTTGACGTAATCGGAGAGGGGCATGTGGCCCAGCTGCCAGTCGCCGTACATCTCGTTGCCGATGGCCCAGAACTTGACCCCCCACGGCTCGGGATGGCCGTTGACCGCCCGGAGCTTGCCCATCTTCGTGTCCGCCGCCCCGTTGGCGTACTGGAGCTCTTCGAGGGCCATGGCGACATCGCCCAGCCCGCTGTTGACCGTGATGTAGGGCTCGGAACCGATGAGGCGCATCAGGTCCATATACTCGTGGATGCCGACGTCGTTGTGCTCGACGCCCAGCCAGGCCGGGTTCTTGCGCGGCGGCCGCCGGTCGCGGTCGCCGATGCCGTCGCGCCAGTCGTAGCCGCTGACGAAATTGCCGCCCGGCCAGCGGTAGACGGGCGCGTCGAGCTCCTTGAGGAGCGCCAAGACCTCGGGGCGGAATCCTTCGACATGATCCGCCGGCATGATCGAGACCGTTCCGACCTTGAACGAGCCGCGGCCCGACGAGACGATCTCCAGCCGGGCGTTCTCGGTCGACGCGCCGGCCTTGAAGGTGAAGGGGAAGGTCCTGTAATCGCGCCCGATGGGCTTGACCGCGAGGGTCTGGCGGGCGTCCGGGCCGTCGCCCCAGACGAGACTGACGATGACCGGCGCGGCGCCCGCGTCTCCGGCCAGGACGACGCGCCCCACGTATTCCTTCCCTTCGACGAGGGCCAGCGCCTCCTGCGCGATCCCGCCCGGGCCCGTGCCCGTGAGCGTCACGCGCGGCGTGTGTCCTCCCGTGAAGGGTTTGACCTTGTCCATCTTGACCAGGCCGACCTGGCCGACCGTCTTCCAGGGGGATTCCCCCTCCCCGACCGGCCAGAAGAATTTGCGGTCCTCGAGCATCTCGGCCCAGAGCCCCTGGTAGATGCAGCGGCCCAAGTGCTCGATGAACTGGCCGTAGATGTACTTGGACATCGGCTTCCCGGTCTTGCCGCCGTCGATCACGACCTTGGGCGTGCCCAGGTCTTTGCCGCCGAGCCGCACCAGCTCGATGTCGTCGAACCAGGCCTTGCCCGTCGACCGGCCCCAGCCGCCGAAGAGGCACGTCACTTCGACGGCATCGTTGGCGCCGACGTCGAACTCGACATCGACCCGGCTCCAATCCAGCGTCCCCGCGAGCGGCGCCGTCCGCCAGGCTTCCTCTCCGTTGATGTTGATCTGGGCGCCCCGGCCCGTGCCCGCCTCGACGCCTTCAGTCTTGATGAAGCCGCTGAGCTTGTAGCGCGAGTAGGGCTTGACGGGGACGGCCGCCATCCACGAGGCATCGGCGCCCTTCGCGCTCGAGATCGAGACGCTGCGGCCGCCGCTGTGCCCGGAGGATTCGACGTCGAAGGCCGCATCGCCGTCCCGCTGCCAGCTCCGGGTCCGCCAGCCCTTGGGCAGCTGCCCGTCCAGCTCCTCGAACGAGCCGTTGACGACGAACTGGGTGACGCCGGCGAGCTCGTCCTTCTCTCCCGGCCCATCGGAGCGGCATCCGGCCGTGAAAAGAACGAGGCCGCAGGCGGCCAGAATGATCGAAGCAAGCGCGGCGGGACTGAAGCGGGCGTTCATCGGTCCTCCTTCCTGGTCCGGGCGGCCATCGGCGAAAAAGGGATCACCGGAAGGGCAGGGGCCGACGGCCCGCGGACGGCAGGAGGGAATTTACTCCGGCCCGCGCCCGCCTGTCAACGCCGCATTATCGCTTGACAGGGACCGCGAGTCCGGGTAACCCTATCGTATGTTCCTCTTCTTCGACTGCGAGACGACCGGGCTGCCCCGCATCCGCTATTTCTCTCCCGAGGTCGCCGACGAGTGGCCCCGGCTCGTCCAGATCGCCTGGGCCCGCTACGACGGCCAGGGGCGGCCGGGACCGGTCCAAAGCCATATCGTCCGGCCCGACGGCTTCACCATCCCGGCCGACTCGACGCGCATCCACGGCATCTCCGACGCCCAGGCCCGGAAGGTCGGGCGCGAGCTCTCGGATGTCCTCGACGAGTTCGTCGCCGAGGTCGAGCGGCCGGCGACGACGCTGGTCGCCCACAACTTCGATTACGACCGCGGCGTCGTCGGGGGCGAGCTCGTCCGGACGCGCAAGTCCCTCCGCTTCCTGGAGCTGCCGTCGGTGTGCACGATGAAGCGGACGACCGAGCTCGTCGGCCTGCCGAGGCCGGGCGGCCCCGGCTACAAATGGCCGACCCTCGAGGAGCTCCACACCTACGTCTTCGGCTTCTCCTACGAGGGGGCCCACGACGCGGGCCGCGACCTCGAGGCCTGCGCCCGCTCGTTCTTCAAGCTCCTCGAGGTCGGGCACTTCCGCCTTTAAGCCTGTCTATGAGAAGAGACCGATCCGGTCTCTTCAGGGGAATCGGCCGATTCAGAGCCGTCCGGGCGGTATAGAAAGTTCCGGCCGTTCTTCCCGGCCGTTCTTCAGCTCCTCCCGGACGATCTTGCGCAACCGGGACTCGAAATCCTCGCCGCCTCGCAGGATGTATTCCCGCAACACGTTATTGATCATTGTTTGATAGCTGCCCCCGCCCCGGGCCTCGACCTTATCGCGGAACCAGTCAATGATCTCGTTGTCAAGTCGGATGGTGATCCGGGTCTTGCCCGGCGGGAGAGGAACGACCGCACCGCGTTTTCCCTTGCTGAAATCATAGGATTTCTTCATTCTCCCCTCCCGTATCGCCGGCGCTCATCAGAGCTCGCTTTCCGGGCTGAAATGATCCTGATCTCATCTCCTCTCCAGGCATAAACGACGACAAGCACTCGGCCGAAATGGTCAGAGCAAGTCATCTTCAAGAACCGTAAGGGCGTTAGAGAAACGGTCCCATTCATAGGTCATAATTGTATGTACATTTGTACACATTGTCAAGCGGCCGCTTTTGTCGGCCAGCCGGACAGAGGTTTTTAGTCCGCGGGAAACATCCTTGGAGTAGCGGACCTATTTATGAGACGCTTGGGGGAAATGGAGATTCTCAGCCACTCCGAACCGAACAGCTAAATTTGAAGAAAAAGGGCTACTTGATCTTCCACTCGTGGACGCCGGCGGCCCAATCCGGCTGCAGCCGGACCTCGAGGCGGAGGGCCTTGGTCCGGACGGGGGCGAACTTGACCGTGTTCCAGGCGTCCTTGGCCGTGAGGTATTCGCCTGCGGCCTTGACCGGGAGCCACTCCTCCCCCGTTTTGTAGAGGATCCGCCAGGAGGCCGGGACGCGGCACCCGCCGCCGCCCGTGTCATCGAACCAGTAGACGGAGGCCTCGGAGACGCGGACGGGCACGTCGAACGCGTAGTCGATCCACTCGGACGTGCCCTTCTTCGGCCACCAGTGCATGTAGCCTGCCGCGTCATCTGAGCTTTCGGGCTCGAATAGGTCGTTGGCTCGTTTGGGATTGACGGCACCCTCGGAGGCCGTGACCGCGGCCTTAGCCGAGAGGCCGGGCTCGCGGGTGATGCGCGCTTTTGAGGCATCGCGGGCCAGCCAGACGGCCATCTCGCCCTTGCCCCGGTTGGCCCAGGCGTAGTACGGGATGAGGGTCAGAGGCTTCTTCTCGCTGACGATCTTGCCGGCCTTCTCGACCACGGCCTCGCCTTCGCCCTTGATCACGACGACTCCGCCGAGCAGGTCTGGCCGGGATTCGGCGGCGAGCGTCGCGCCGTCGGGCAGGACGATGTTGGCCACCCGGCCGTCGTTGTCGGTCCACTCGGCGCAGTAGACGAGCGGGCCGCGCTCGACGGCGACGCGGCCGCGGTCGGCCTCGACGGCGTCATGGGCGACGACCCGGCGCACCGGCATGGGCATTGAAAGCTCGACGACGTCGCCCGCCTTCCACGTTCTCTTGATCAAGGCGTAGCCTTTGTTCAGTTCGCGCGGGACCTGGACGTCCTCGCCGTTGACCTTGAGCGTGGCCCGGTCCCCGGGGGGCGGATCCAAATAGCTGTAGAGATCGGTCGGCACCGGGCTGTTGAGCGCCCACCCCGGGATGCGCAGCGCCAGCGTGAACTCGGCCTCTCTCGCCGGTTTGACCTCGATCTTGACGTCAAATTTCCACGGGTAGTCCGTCGTCTGAACGAGCTCGAGGTCGGTCCCGGCGACCTTCATCTTCCCCGTCCCTTGGGCGTACAGATTGACATAGACCTCGTCCTTCGACGCGGCGTAGAAATAGCCCGGGACCGAGGTCAGGATGCGGGCCACGTTGGGCGGGCAGCAGGCGCAGCTGAACCACGGCACCCTCTCGTGCTGGCCGAAGGAAGCCAGCGGATTGGGATAGAAGAAGCGGTCGCCCGAGAGCGAGATGCCCGACAGGACGCCGTTGTAGAGGATGCGCTCCATGACGTCGGCGTATTTCGCGTCGAGCTCGAGGCGCTGCATGCGCGAGTTCCAGAGGAACGTGGCGATGTTGGCGCAGGTCTCGGCGTAGGCGCTGAGGTTCGGCAGGCGGTAGGGCGGCCCGTAGCCCTCCCAGCCGCCGGCCGCGCCGATGCCGCCGGTGATGTAGAGCTTGGTGCCGGCCATGTCGGCCCAGATCTTGTCCAGTGCGGCGACGTAGGCCGCGTCCCCCGTCAGGGCGGCGACGTCGGCCGCTCCGGCGTAGAGATAGCCGGCCCGGACGGCGTGCCCGACCGCTTCGGTCTGCTCGACGAACGGCTTGTGGTCCTGGGCGTATTCGCCGTAGAGAAGCTCTTCCTTGCCGTCGAGCGTGAACGGGATGCGGCCCTCGGTCCGGCCGCGGGCGTCGACGAAGAACTTGGCCAGGTCGAGGTACTTCCGCGTCCCGGTGACGCGGTAGAGCTTGACCAGCCCGATCTCGATCTCCTCGTGGCCGGGCGGATTCGTGCGCTTGCCGGGCCCGAACTCCTTGGCGACAAGGTTGGCGCTCTTGATGGCGATAGCCAGGAGGTTCTTCTTCTTCGTCGCCTGGTAGTGAGCCGCGGCCGCCTCGTAAAGATGCCCGAGATTGTAGAGCTCGTGGCTCATGTAAAGGTGCGACCAGCGCTCTTTGCCCAGCCAGGGCTGGGGCGGCGGACCGCCGATCGTCCGGGCGGCGTAGAGGTAGCCGTCGGGCTCCTGGGCGGCGGCGATCTTGGCGATGAGCCCGTCGACGTACGTCGCGAGCTCGGGGTCGCTGTGGGTGGCCAGGGCGTAGGAGGCCGCCTCGACGATCTTGTAGACGTCGGAGTCGTCGAAGGGGAACCGGCTGCAGTACTTGCCGTCGGTGGCTCCCTGGAGCGCGGCAGGCGGCCAGATCGAAGTTCTTGACCCGGCCGGTCTGCTCGCTCTCCTTGAAGATATGCGGGATGGTCACGGTCCGGTTGATCTCCAGGCGCGGCGCCCAGAACGCGTCCGTGAGGTGGACGTCGGTGAAGGGCACGGGCGCGGCCGGGTAGTCGGCCTTGGGCGCCTTGGCGCAGTTCACGGCAAGGGCCGCAAGGAGCGACAAGACGAGCACTCCCGCTTCGTTTCTTCTCGTCATTTCAGCCTCCTTAAAATGGAAGACATGCTACCCGTTGGAAACGGGTGACATGCCCCCCTATTAAACAGCCAGACGGAGATTTCGGCAGGGCCGCGAACGCGACGGCCGTTCTCGATGCGATGCTCAAGGTATCGCTCCTCGCCGGGCCGCCGACGGAGGCGGCGCCATTTGGGGGATCCGGACGCGCAGAGCGCCATCATAGGGCCGGCCGGGAACATCTGTCAAGCCAAAGGCCCTCCGTCTTGACAGGGTCCCGCCCACGCTTTATATTCACAGCATATCAATTGATCCGTTCGGACCGGAACGTCTTTCGAAGGAGGGGCCACATGCGAAGGTCGTTATGGCTGATGGCCTTGCCCGCCGCGCTGTTGGCGACGGCCGCGGGCGTCGTCTGGGGTTTGGGCGACCAGACCGCCCGGCCGATCACCGCAGTGAACGTCCAGGTGCTCGGCCCCGAGCGGCTCGGGCCGTTGCCGCCCGTCATCGCGCCGCCCGGCAACCCGCCCTCGTCGGACAAGATCCGGCTGGGCAAGGAGCTCTACTTCGATCCCCGGCTCTCGGCCGACGGGACGGTCAGCTGCGCCACGTGCCACAATCCGGCCCTGGGCTGGTCGGACGAAGGCCCGACCAGCAAGGGCATCGGCGGCCAGTTCGGCGGCCGCCGGGCCCCGCCGGTCTCCAACGCCGCCTACTCGCCTCTCCAGTTCTGGGACGGCCGCTCGCCATCGCTCGAGGACCAGGCCAAGGGCCCCATCCAGAACCCCATCGAGATGGGCAACTCCCACCAGGCCATGATCCAGACCGTTTCGGCCATCGACGCCTACAAGGAGGAGTTCAAGGCCGTGTTCGGGGAGGGTCCGATCACCGTGGACCAGGTGGCCGAGGCCATCGCCGCGTTCGAGCGCACGGTCGTCACGACCGACTCGCGCTTCGACCGGTTCGCCCGCGGCGACCACAGCGCGCTGACCGCACAGGAGAAGCAGGGCCTCGAGATCTTCAACGGCAAGGCTCACTGCACGTCCTGCCACTGGGGCCCGTACTTCAGTGACGGTCGTTTCCACAACCTCGGCGTCCCGAACAAGGACCCCAAGAATCCCGACGTCGGGCGCTACGTCGTAACCAAGGACCCCCGCGACATGGGCGCGTTCAAGACGCCCACGGTCCGGGACGCCGCCAGGCGCGCACCCTATCTCCACGACGGCTCGGAGAAGACGCTCGAATCCCTGATCGACTTCTACGACCGGGGCGGCGGGAAAGACCCCAACCTCGACCCGCTGATGGTGCCGCTCGGCCTGTCGAAGCACGAGAAGGCCGCCCTCGTGGCCTTCATCAAAGCGCTCGACAGCCTCAATCCCGAGGTGGCCGACGTCAAGCCGGTCACGCCGCGGGGCTTGGCGCGTTGAGGAGGGCATCGTGAAAAAGACACTGACGATCACCTTCGCCGCCCTTTTCATCCTCCTCGCCCTGGCCCAGAGCGCCCTGGCCATCCCGGCCTTCGCCCGCAAGTACGGCTTCAACTGCAACATGTGCCACGCCGGCTTCCCCAAGCTCAACGACTGGGGCCAGCGCTACCGCGACAACGGCTACCAGGTCCCCGGCCAGCAGGGCCTGGAGAAGTCCGTTTTCGAGACGGCCATCCCGCTGGCCATCCGCACGACCGCCGGGTACAGCCTCTACGACAGCGACGGCCAGACGGCGGGCGGCTTCCACCTCTACGGCCTGGACCTCCTGGCCGCCGGGGTCCTGCACAAGAACATCTCCTTCCTGTTCGTCTACACGCCGCGCATCGACGAGCCGGCCGCCGATCACACCGGCTCCGCGAACGGGACCAATCCCGCCCAGCTGGCGGGCATCGAGTCGGCCAACATCGTCTTCAGCAACATCGTCCGCGGCAAGCTCAACCTCCGCGTCGGGCGTTTCGAGCCGGGTTTCCAGATGATGAGCGCCAAGCGCTCCTACTATCTCCTCCAGCCGTTCGAGATCTACCAGTTCGCCGGCTCGCGGAACAGCTTCGACTTCTCGGCCAACCATATCGGGGTCGAGGCCACCGGGAAGTTCAAGCCCGGCCTCAGGTACGCGCTGGGCTATATCAACGGAACGGGGGCCGATCCCGACAACAACAAGTGGAACGACGTCTATCTGGCCGTGTCCAAGACCTTCGGCGCGGGCGAAGGCCAGACGGCCGGCCAGCGCATCGGCCTCTTCGGCTATCTCGGCTGGCAGCCGACGGACCTCATCGGCGGCATCGTGTCCCCCGGCGGCGATCTCAACGGCTATGCCAACAAGACCTATTCCCGGATCGGGGGCAACATCAGCCTGAACTGGAAGACCTTCAACTTCCAAGGCATGGCCTTCCAGGGGGCCGACGACATGGCCTTCAACGAGCTCGAGCCGACGCTCGACTACAAGTTCTGGGGCGGCATCGTCCAGCTCGACTGGGCCGGCCTGCCGAACAACCGGCTCGTCGGCTCGGTCATGTACAACTGGGTCGACCCGCCCGAGTACGACGCCTCCAGGCAGGTGCGGGCCCTTTCGGGTTTGGTGCGCTATTATCTCGGAAGCTGGTACGCGGTGAACGTCGCCCTGCACGCCGAGGTCACCCATCGCCAGGTCGGGGCGGTGACGCCGGTCAAGGACAACCTGTTCACGCTCCTGCTCGACTTCGACTTCTAGGCCGTTCCGGGGCCCGGCGCGGGAGAAGGGCCTACTTGATCTCGACCGGCGTCGGCCCGACGGTCCAGCCCTGCCGGTAGCGGATGACGGCCTTCCGGGTGAGCTTGCCCCCGGCGACCTCGAGCGTCACGACATAAGTGCCCGGATCGACCAGCCGCCCGCCGCCGAATCCCGGGTAGGGGCTCGGCTTCGCGCCGGGCCGCCGCGGCCGCATGTCCCAGCTCACGGTGTTGAGCCCCGCCTCGCCTTTCCCCTCGAGCTCGGCCAGGACGTCGCCGCCGAGGGCCGCCACCGTGACCTTGATGGGGCCGTCGATCTTCGCTTTGAGATAGTAGTTGACGGTGACCGCGTTCGGCTCGTTGGGCGTGAAGAGATGGCTGTCGCCGAGGAGCTGATAATTGCCGAGGGCGGCGGTGACCCTCTGCGTCTCCGGTTCGATCTCGAACAGGTGGACGTCCTCGTCGAGGACGGCCGCCGTCATCTCCTGGAGCGGCATGATATCGACGACGTAGGCGCCGCGCCCGTAGGTCGCGACGACGAGGTCGTTCTCGCGCGGATGGATGACAAGATCGGTCACCTTGACCGACGGCATGCCCGCCCGGAACGGCCACCAGGCTTTCCCGCCGTCGAGCGTGACGTAGACGCCCCACTCGGTCCCGACGAACAGGAGGTCGGGATTCTTGCGGTCCTGGATGACGGCGTTGACGGGCTTGCCGGCCGGCAGGTTCCCGGCGATGGATGTCCAGGTCTCGCCGTAATCCGCCGTTTTGTGGATCGAGACGCGGTAGTCGTCGAGGCGCCAGCCGGTCTTGGTCACGAAGGCCGTGCCCGCCGCATGCGGCGACGGGAAGACGCGCGTCACCCAGAAGTTGGCCGGGCCGCCGGCCGCGGCGATCTTAGCCGTCCGGTCGAGCCAGGTCGCCCCGCCGTCCTTGGTCACCTGGACCTTGCCGTCGTCGGAGCCCGTCCAGATGACGCCCGGCGCGACCGGCGATTCGGCCAAGGTCGTCAGGGTGCAGAACGAGATGTGCCCCTCGCCGTGCTGCTTGGCGTCTTCGTTGGTGGTCACGTCGGGCGAGATCTCCTGCCAGTGGGCGCCGCGGTCGAGGGACCGGAAGACGACCTGGGCCCCCGTATAGACGATGGCCGGATTGTGCGGCGACAACGCGATCGGCGGGGTCCAGTTGAAGCGCAGCCGCGGCTTGTCGGCCGGGCGCCGGGGCGTGATCTCGGTCTGGACGGCCGTCTTCTGGTCGTAACGCCACATCGTGCCCATCTCGCGGTTGTTGTAGACCCAGCGCGAATCGGTCGGATCGATGCAGTTGTACATGCCGTCGCCCTCGCCGACCGTGATCCAGTCGGTGAGGGTGATGTCGCCGGCCCAGCCGTTCGAAGGGCCCTTCCACGAGTCGTGGTCCTGGAGGCCGCCGTAGATGTTGTACGGGTCCTCCATGTCGACGCCCGCGGCGTACCATTCGGTCAGCGGCAGGTTGTAGGCGTGGTGGCTGGTCTTGCCCCGGTCATAAGATATGTTGACGCCGCCGTCCGAGCCGAAGATGAGGCGGCCGGAGTCGAGCGGGTCGACCCACATCACCCGCCAGTCGCCGAAGGCCCGGGGCATGACCCCGTCGGACGGCCAGTCGAGGCCCTTCCAGGTCTTGCCGCCGTCGTTGGTCGAGGCCAGGGATTGCCCGGTGATGTAGACGGTCTCGGGGTCGTTCTGGTCGAGCCGGAGCTGGTTGAAGGAGTACGGGGCCTTGTTGAGGGCCGCCTCGTAGCCGGCGTTGACCTTGCGCCAGGACTTGCCGCCGTCGTCGGTCCGGAAGACCTCGTTGCCGGCCGTCCGCTGGACGGGCTCGCCGCCGCGGCGCTTGTCCATCTCGGCTTCCTGGGCCGTCGGGGCACGGCGGTTGCCGTTCTCGACGACGGCGTAGAGGATGTCGGGGTTCTTCTGAAAGACGTCCAGGCCGATCCGGCCGATGCGCCCGGTCGGCAGGCCGCCGCCGAGGTGCGTCCAGGCCTGGCCGCCGTCGGTCGACTTGTAGATGGCACTCTCGGGTCCGCCGAGCTCGTAATGCCAGGGGACGCGGACCTTGTCGTACATAGCCGCGTATAGAGTGTCCGGGGCCGACTCGACGAGAGCGAGGTCGATCGCGCCGATCTTGTCGTTGACGAAGAGGCTCTTCTTCCACGTCTTGCCGCCGTCGGTCGTCTTGAAGACACCGCGCTCGGCGTTCGGCGAGAACAGATGCCCCATGGATGCGACGTAGACGATGTCGGCGTTCTTGGGGTGGATGACGACGCGGGCGATGTGGTGCGAATCGCCGAGGCCCATATTGGTCCAGGTCTTGCCGGCGTCGGTCGATTTCCAGATGCCGTCGCCGGAGCTCGACGAGCGGGCGCAATGGGCCTCGCCCGTGCCGACCCATACGATGTTGGGGTCGGACGGGGCCACGGCCACGTCGCCGATCGAGAGCTTGGGCTGGCCGTCGAAGACCGGCTCGAAGGTCGTGCCTGCGTTGACGGTCTTCCAGACGCCGCCGTTTCGCGTGCCGACGTAGAGCGTGTAGAGATGCTCGCGCGACGGACCGGTCGGAACGGCGAAGCTCGTCACCCACGACCCGGCCCGATAGGGCCCGAGAGCCCGGGTGGAGAAGCTTTTTAGCAGATCTTCGTTAAATCGGGCCGGACCGGGTTGGGCTTGCGGCGTCGGTTTGGGCGACTGAGCTTGACCGGCAGCCAGCGTGACGAGGACGGCCAGGCCGATGACAACGCGAGGGATCGGGCGGATTCTCATGGAAGCACCTCCGTCGGGAGCTCGGATAAGCTGATGTATTATATTTCAATCAAGGAAGGAGGGACAGCCCCGCAGGCCAATTGTCCTTGGCGGGCAGTCCCGTGCTTCGAGGGGCAGCCCCGCCGGGTTTCAAGGGACTGTCCCCGAAGGAGACTGTCCCTAACCCCGGGGACACGTACCTGAGGTACGTGTCCCCGCTTCCGCCTCCGTTTCTGCCCGTTTCTGGCGGGTTGCTCCGTCGCCGTCCCTGAGTATAATAAGGGCTGATAGCAATCCGGCGCTCGCGCCTTCGCGGAGGTTCTATGGTCACGAAAGCCGCCAAGTACGCCCTCGGCCTCGATTTCGGCACCAACTCCGTGCGGGCCCTCGTCGTCGACGTCGCCAACGGCAATGAAGTCGGGACGGCCATCTTCGACTACCCGAGCGGCGCCGCCGGCATCCTCCTCGATCCCAAGGACGCCAACCTGGCCCGCCAGAATCCGGCCGACTGGATCCTCGGGCATCGAAAAGGCCGTGCCCGCGGCCCTGACCGAGGCGAAAAAGAAGATCAAGGGCTTCGACCCGATCGTCCATCGTCGGCATCGGCGTCGACACGACCGGCTCGACGCCCGCTCCCCGTCGACCGGGCCGGCAAGCCCCTGGCCCTCTACAAGGAATTCAAGAAGAACCCCAACGCCCACGCCTGGCTCTGGAAGGATCATACCGGATTCGCCGAAGCCGCGGAGATCACCGCCCTGGCCGCCTCCGATCACCCGGAGTACCTGGCCAAGTGCGGCGGGACCTATTCCTCCGAATGGTTCTGGAGCAAGATCCTGCACGCCCTGCGGACCGACCCCAAGGTCGCCGCGGCCGCCTATTCCTGGGTCGAGTGCGCCGACTATATCCCCGGCCTCCTCACCGGGATCGCCGACCCGCTCCGGATGAAGCGAAGCCGCTGCGCCGCCGGCCACAAGGCCATGTTCAACGACAAGTGGGGCGGCCTGCCGGCCAAGGCGTTCCTGGCCAAGCTCGACCCCCGCCTCGGCGAGCTCCGCGACCGCCTCTACGCCAAGACCTACACCTCCGACATCCCGGCCGGCGGACTGACGAAAGAATGGGCCAAGAAGCTCGGACTCCGCCCCGGCATCGCCGTGGCCGTCGGCTCCTTCGACGCCCACCTCGGCGGCGTCGGCTCGGGCGTCGAGACCGGCCGCTTCGTCAAGATCATCGGCACGAGCACCTGCGACATCTGCGTCTGGCCGACGTCGAAGAAGCTGCCCGACGTCCCCGGCCTGTGCGGCATCGTCGACGGCTCGGTCCTGCCCGGCTACCTCGGACTCGAGGCCGGACAATCCGCGGTCGGCGACATCTTCAACTGGTTCGTCAACGTCATCGAGCCCGGCGGGCCGAAAAAGGGCTCCCACGCCGCTCTGACGCGCCTGGCGGCCGCCCTCAAGCCCGGCGAGTCGGGCCTCCTGGCCCTCGACTGGCTCAACGGCAACCGGACCGTGCTCGTCGACCAGCGCCTGACGGGCCTCCTCGTCGGACTGACGCTCCACACGACGCCCGCCGAGATCTACCGGGCCCTCGTCGAGGCCACGGCCTTCGGCGCCCTGACCATCGTCCGGCGCTTCGAGGAGTACGGCGTCAAGATCCGCGACGTCGTCAACTGCGGCGGCATCGCCGAGAAGAACCCGCTGGTCATGCAGATCTACGCCGACGTCACCGGCCTGGAGATGAAGGTGGCCCGCTCGGCCCAGACCTGCGCCCTGGGCGCGGCCATGGCCGGGGCGGTCGCCGCCGGACGCAAGGGCGGCGGCCACGACGGCTTCGCCGAGGCCCAGGCCGCGATGGGCGGGGTCAAGCGGACGGCCTTCAAGCCGGACGCCGCGCGCCACAAGGTCTACCTCGAGCTCTACGCCCTCTACCGGGAGCTCCACGACGCCTTCGGGACCAAGGCCTGGAGCGGCAACCTCGCCCGCGTCATGAAAGACCTGCTGGCGATCAAAGACCGCCAAAGGAGATAGCCCCCATGCTCGCCGATCTCAAGGAAACCGTCTGGAAGGCCAACCTCGAGCTGGCCAAGTCCGGCCTCATCATCCTGACCTTCGGCAACGTCAGCGGCATCGACCGGCGCAAGGGCATCGTCGCCATCAAGCCGAGCGGCGTCGCCTACGACGCGATGAAGGCCGACGACATCGTCCTCGTCGACCTCGAGGGCAACGTCGTCGAGGGCTGGCTCAACCCCTCCTCGGACACGCCGACGCACGTCGAGATCTACAAGGCCTTCCCCCAGATCGGCGGCGTCGCCCACGCCCACAGCCCCTACGCGTCGATGTTCGCCCAGGCGCGCCGCGAGATCCCCTGCTTGGGAACGACCCACGCCGACGCGTTCCACGGCCCGGTCCCCTTGACCCGGCTCCTGGTCGAGTCCGAGGTCGCCGCGAGCTACGAGTGGAACACGGGCAAGGTCATCGTCGAACGGTTCGCCGGCCTCGATCCGCTGACGCTCCCGGCCGTCCTCGTCGCCGGCCACGGCCCCTTCGCCTGGGGCCCGACGCCGGCCGCGGCGGTGGAGACGGCCCTCATCCTCGAGCTGACGGCCCAAATGGCCTTCGGATCGCTCGCCCTCGATCCGCGGCTCCCGCCCCTCGACGCCTGCATCCAGGACAAGCACTTCAGCCGCAAGCACGGACCCGACGCCTATTACGGGCAGAAGAAGGAGAACCAAAATGACTAACATCCCCAAGGTCCGCCTCGGCCTCGTGGCCGTCAGCCGCGACTGCTTCCCGATCGAGCTGTCGCGCAAGCGTTCCCTCCGCGTCGCCGAGGAGTGCCGAAAGGCCGGCGTCGCCATCACCCGCGTCCCGACCATCGTCGAGAACGAGAAGGACGCCCTGAAGGCCCTCGACGAGCTCCGGGAGAAGAAGGTCAACGCCCTGGTCATTTACCTCGGCAACTTCGGCCCCGAGACCCCGGCCACGATCCTGGCCCAGAAGTTCGAAGGGCCGGTCATGGTCGCGGCCGCGGCCGAGGAATCGGGCCAGAACCTCATCGACGGGCGGGGCGACGCCTACTGCGGGATGCTCAACAATTCCTACAACATGGGCCTGCGCAAGCTCCGGCCCTACGTCCCCGAGTACCCCGTGGGCGTCCCCGAGGAGGTCGCGGCCATGATCGCGGGCTTCGTGCCCGTGGCCCGGATCATCCTGGGCCTGGCCAAGCTCAAGATCTTCGGCTTCGGGCCGCGGCCGCAGGATTTCCTGGCCTGCAACGCGCCCGATCAAGCCCCTCTACGACCTCGGCGTCGAGGTCATGGAGAACAGCGAGCTCGACCTCTACGACATCTTCCGCAAGGCCGAGGGCGATCCCAAGGTCAAGGCGGTGGCCGCCGACATGGCCAGGGAGCTCGGCGCCGGGAACAACTACCCCGACATCCTGAACAAGCTGGCCCAGTTCGAGGTCGCCCTGCTCAAGTTCATGGAGGCGAACCTCGGCGCGTCGCAGTACGGCGTCTTCGCCGACAAGTGCTGGCCGGCTTTCGAGAGCTACTTCGGCTTCGTCCCCTGCTACGTCAACTCGCGGCTGGCGACGCGGGGCATCCCGGTCGCCTGCGAGGTCGACATCTACGGCGCCCTGAGCGAGTACATCGCGACCTGCGCGACGGAGCTCCCGGCGACCATCCTCGACATCAACAACACCGTCCCGGCCGACATGATCGCCGGGGCCAAGAAGGCCCTGAAGGGCTACAAGCCGACCGACCTGTTCATGGGTTTCCACTGCGGCAACACGCCGGCCCCGTGCATGTTCGACCCGTCGATGCGCTACCAGCTCATCATGCACCGGCTCATGGAGCCCGGGAAGGACCCGAACATCACCCGGGGCACGCTCGAGGGCCGCATCCGGACGGGCGGCGTGACCATCTTCCGGCTCCAGTCGACCGCCGACACGGTCCTCCGGTCCTACATGGCCGAGGGCGAGGTCCTGGACATCGACCCGAAGTCGTTCGGCGGCATCGGGGTCATCGGCATCAAGGAGATGGGCCGGTTCTACCGCCACGTCCTCATCGAGAAGCGCTTCCCCCACCACACGGCCGTCGCCTTCGCGCCCGTGGGCAAGACGCTCTGGGCGGCCATGCGCATGCTCGGCGTCGAGGACATCGGCTTCAACCGCCCGGCCGGGATGCTCTACCCGACGGAGAATCCGTTCTAACGGGTCATGCTCGGTTCCATAGCTCCGGCGGTCGGACTTCCGGTCCCCTCAGTTCGGCCTCTCGTCGGCGCCGGCGGTCGGTCGAAGTACTTCCGCGGCAGCTTCTCCTCGCGCATGGCGGCATTGTAGACGAACCAGGCCATGACCGTGGCCGCCTGCATGAGGTCCCCCCGGGACAGGTGGTCGTAGACGTCCATGTTGGAATGGTGGGTCAGCGTGTCGTACTCGAGGTCGTCCTGGATGAACTGGAAGCCGGGCAGGCCGACGGCGTCGAAGGGCAGGTGGTCGGTCCCGCCGGTGTTCCGCAAGGTTACGGTCGCTGCGCCGAGGTCGCGGATCGGCTTGAGCCATTCCTCGAAGATGGGCACGACGGCGCTGTTGCTCTGGGCGTAGATGCCGCGGATCTTGCCGCTGCCGTTGTCGAAGTTGAAATAGGCCGCGAGCTTGTCGTATTCGGCCTTCTTCTCCTTCTTGGCCCGATCGTAGAAATGATTGGCGACGTAGCCGCGCGAGCCGACGAAGCCCTGCTCCTCGGCGTCCCAGAGGGCCATCCGGATGGTGCGCCGGGGCTTGACGCCGAGCGTCTTCAGGATGCGCATGGCCTCGAAGGCGACGGCGCAGCCGGCCCCGTCGTCCGTGGCTCCCGTGCCGGAGTGCCAGGTGTCGAAGTGGCCGCCGAGCATGACGATCTCCGACTTGAGCTTCTTGTCGACGCCGGGGAGCTCGGCGACGATGTTGGTGCCCGGCAGGTCGTCGGCCGTGAAGCGGGCCTGGACCTCGACCTCCAGGGTCACCGGGATGTCCTTCTGGAGGATGCGGACGATGCGGTTGTAGTGCTCGGTCGCGATGGCGATGGCCGGAAGGGGCATCTCCGCGCCCTTGACGCGCGACCCGCCGCTCGAGACGAAGACCGTCCCGAACTTGCCCCGGCCGGAGTCGACGATGACGCCGGCGCCTTCGGCCTTGAGGAACTTGCCGATCGCCTGCTGGAGCTGCTGGCGGGCGGCCATGTCCTGCATCTGGGGGTTCATCGGCCGGCGGACGCCCGGCTCGGGCGCCAGCATGAGCTTGTCCAGGTCGGTCTCGAGGAGGCGCGAGGCCATCGGGTCGAACGAGATCGGGAGGTCCTGTTCGCCCTGGGTGAAGACGATGGCGTCCTTGAGCTTGCCCTTATACTTATCGAGGTCGGCGACCGTCTTGGCCGTGATCAGGACGGCCTGGCCCTTGAGGACGCCGTTCGTGCCGGGCGTCCAGGCCTTCGGATAGCCGATGATGGGCATGTACTGGGGGGCGGTCATGGCCGCGTAGTACTTCTGGAGCTCCCAGCTGCGGCCGAACGTCCCGTAGGGCTCCATCGCGGCGTTGGCCAGTCCGAGCTCCTTGGCCTTGCCGACGACCCACTCGCCGGCCTGGACGTACTGCGGCGAGGCCGGCAGCCGCGGGGAGTAGACATCGCAGAGGTAGATGAGAAGATCCGTGATCTTCGAGTTCGCGAGCCCCTCGGCGCGGATGCG
Organism: Candidatus Aminicenantota bacterium; assembly: GCA_963754085.1. Taxonomy (GTDB): domain Bacteria; phylum Acidobacteriota; class Aminicenantia; order Aminicenantales; family Saccharicenantaceae; genus RBG-16-66-30. Next base: position 100,395 of record CAVWFA010000004.1, read on the forward strand.
GTCGACCATCTGGAGGTCGAGCTTCTCCTGGGCGCCCGTCTCGAGCGTGACGAAGACGAGCAGAAGCGCGATCACGAGCGAACGGACGATGGGTTTCTTCTTCATGATTTCCTCCTCGGGGACGTCGTCTCAGGGGACTATACGCCCCGGACGGGAGCGGTGTCAAAATCGTCCTCCTGGACGGCCCGGCGCTCTTCCCGTTCCGGGCGACCTGCCTTACTATGCCGGGCGGAAAATTGCTGTTTCCAGACTTCTCTTTCGCCCGGCTAGTACGCGGGGAGCGGCGAGGATTATGCAAAGAACTTGCTGCTCCCCGTAGTATAATAAGGAGACCATGAAAGCCGCATTCCTCACCGGCGTCCGGACGATCGAGGTCCGCGAGATCCCGGCGCCGCGGATCGTCCGCGACGACGACGTCCTCGTCCGCAGCCGGGCCGTGGGCGTCTGCGGCAGCGATCTCCACTATTACCTCTCCGACCGCGTCGGCGCCGACAAGGTCACCTACCCCTTCATCCCGGGTCACGAGTGCGCCGGCCTCGTCGAGGCGGTCGGAAAGGCGGTCACCCGGGTCAAGCCCGGGGACACGGTCGTCATCGAGCCGGCCGTCTCCTGCGGGACCTGCGACCAGTGCCGGACGGGCCGGCCCCACACCTGCCGCAAGCTCCTCTTCCTCGGGCACTACGGCGAGCTCACCGGCGGCATGGCCGAATTCACCCTGGCCCCGGAGCGCAACTGCGTGCCGCTGCCGGCCCGGATGACGGCGGTCCAGGGCGCCCTGGCCGAGCCGCTGTCGATCGCCCTCTACGCGGCCGGCCTGGCCGGTTCGGTGCGCGGCAAGACCGCGGCCGTCCTCGGGCGCGGGGCCGATCGGACTGTGCCTCATCATGGCCCTCAAGGCCGAAGCGAGCGGCCGATCTACGCGACCGAAAAGGTCGAGCACCGGGAGACGGCGGCCGTCGACGGCCGGCGCCGACTGGACGGGGAACCCCGACCGCGAGGACGTCGTCGGCCGAGATCCTGGCCCGCGAATCCCTCGGCCTCGACCTCGTGTTCGAGTGCTGCGGCGAGCAGGCGGCGCTCGACCAGGCCGTGGCTCTGCTCAAGCCCGGCGGGACGCTGGTCGTCGTCGGCATCCCGCTCGAACCGCGGGTCTCCTTCGACAGCTCCAAGGTGCGCCGCCGCGAGATCCGGGTCCAGAACGTCCGGCGCCAGAACAAGTGCCTGGAGCGGGCCGTGGCCATGATCCACGCCGGACGGGTCAAGGTCGATTTCCTGGCCACGCACTCCTTCTCCCTCGATGACGCGGCCAGAGGCCTACGAGACGGCGGCCGCACGTCGCGACGGCGTCATCAAGGCCATCGTCACGCCCTGAGCCTGGACCGGCCGGTCCCGGCCGATGTCGACAGGAGCGCGAACATGAAAGATTGCGGACGATACATTCCTTCGGCAGCCCGTTCGAGCGCATCTTCGTGGGCCTGATCGCGATCGCGACGGGCCTCATCCTGATCTACCTGGCCGTCCAGGGGCCGCTCATTCGGGGCGTCATCACCTTCAAGACGGCGGCGATCATCGGTAATCAGCTCGTGGGCCAGGACATCGTCAACCTGGGCCTCCTCGCCCCCCTGCTCATCATCGGCGCGATCGGCCTCTTGGCCCGCAAGCCCTGGGCGAAGCACACGCTCATTGCGACGCCCCTCTTTCTGATCTACTATGCCCTCAGCTACACCATCGGCTGGGAATGGAGCTCCCCGTCCTATGCGGGCAACAGCGAACGCTTCACGTTCTTCTTCTTGTTTGTCCTGATCGCCGCGCTGATCATCCTGCTCTACTCGCTGGCCGTCTTCCCGAAAAACGCCGTGAGCCGGTTCAAGAAGACGGGCCTCGCCGTCTACTCGGCCCTTTTCACGCTCTTTCTTCTCGTCTTCGGAGGGATGTGGATCAAGGAGATCCTGGAGGTCATGGCCACGGGCACGACCCGGGCCTACGACATCGCTCCGACGGCCTTCTGGCTGGTCCGCGTCTTCGACCTCGGGTTCTCGATGCCTCTCGGCCTCATCAGCGTCTACCTGCTCTGGGCCCGGCCCGACAAGGCTTATCCCGGTCATCTGCCTCTTCTACGGCTTCTTCTTCACCCAGATCGTCGCCGTCAACGCCATGGGCTGGACGATGTTCTTCAAGAAGGACCCGACCTTCCTGATGCGCGATCTGGTCGTCTTCGGCATCCTCGCCCTGATCATTCTCTTCGGCTACTTCTATGTCCGGAGGAATTACAGGACTGACTAGACGGCGCGGCGCTCTGGAAGTCGGGCGAAGATCCAACTCAACATCGTGAGAATTGTCCGCCTGGTCACGCGTCTATCTCATTGAAAGCGAATTAAGATACGGTTATCGCATTGACATAATGATGTAGGTGTGTAATGATGTATATATGGATAAGCAGAAGAAAGCCATGAAACGCGTGAACGTCATCCTCGAAGCGGATCTTTATGACAAAGCCCGGGTCATCGGCTTCATCAGGAAGAAGAGCCTTTCCGAGATCGTCCGCGATGCCCTCCGGGACTGGCTCAAGACGAACGTCGATGAAAGAACCGAGCTCGTCCTTTCGGAGAAGGAAGAACGCCGGCTCCTCAAGATCCTGGCCGAGGACGATTTCGTTCCCCTCGAAGAGGTCAAGAAGTCGCTCGGCCTCTAAATGGACGTCGTTTTTGCCAAGCCGAGCCGCAAGTTTCTCGCCCGGAGCGAGAACAAAGCGAGGACGGCCATCGTCGAAGCGATCATGGGATTGCCGGACAAGGGCGATATCCGGATGCTCAGGGGCCAGTCCATCAAGAAAACCTACCGGCTCAGGGTCGGAAGATATCGGGTCATTTATATCTGGGAGAGAGATAAGATCAAGATCCTCGATATCGACACCCGCGGTGATGTCTATAAGTGAGCAGAAAACTACTCAACGCTAGAACGGTCAGATCTCTTTGAAGCCGATCCCCCTGAGATATTCGAAGGTCGGATCGTAGAAGGATGGGTCTCGCGTAGGATCGTTTGCGTCTCCCGCCGGCACGACGATGACCATGCCCTGACGGGCCCGGGTCAAGAGGACCCGGTAGGCATTCTTCTGGTATTTCTGACGTTCGAGATCCTTGATGTTCCTCCACTTGTCACCAAGGAAGGATTTATGGGTCCAGCCGGTTCGCGCGTAGCGGAAATCGGCATCCCAGGTCACGCAGCCCCAATCGAGCTCCAATCCCTGGACATGGAACTCCGTGGCCACGTCCTCGAGGTAGTAGGAAGACCGCACGTCTTCTTTTCCATCAAGGAACCAATGGATCGGATCCATGGGCGCACGGACATGGATCGCGTGCGGCTTGAGGCGTTCAGCTTGCGAAGAGACCATGATCCCGTAACGCTCGGTCCCTCGGGACCGGGACCGGAGCCATTCCTTGGCCATCGAGAGATCCCGGGTGAGGGCGATAGGATATCGGTCTCTCAATTGCGCCAGGGTCTGCCGAGCGCCGTTCGCATCCAGGTCCAGGATCTGCTTGACGAGCAGCGAAACATTCTCCGCTCGGAAGGAGCGCATGGACACGGAAAGGTGGAGGGACGGGACATGCTCGACGTTCCGGTGGGACTCGAGTTGTCTTAGGACTTGGCCGGCCCCATACTCGCTGTCGCTCAGCTGGGGAGAGATGTAGACGTGCCAGTCCGGATAAGAGCGCATCAGGGAATCGATCCATTCGCCGATGCCGGCCTCGCCCCGGTTGATCTCCTGGCCGCCGCCGACCAAGCAGATGATAACGGCCCAATCGGGATGCCGGTCGAGACAGGAGATGAGGAACTCGGGTTCGGAGCGCTTGAAGCCCGGCTGGCTCTTCTTTCTTTTCATGAAGTCCACGGTCATCGCGAGGTTCCAGGCCCGCTGGGCTTCATCGAACAAAGCCACATGATCGACGGGGGGCTTGGCGTCCCGAAGCCCCTCGTCCCGGAAATGATGGACGTTCTGGATAAAGGCCTTGACCCGGCTTTTCGCCTCTCCCTTCTTGATCCTCTGGCCGCGGGCTTTCGTTCTCACGACCATGTCCCGCGCCAAGGCCTCCTGAAGGATCTTGACCAGAGGGCCGTTACCGGACAGAAAGACGCTGTGGTGAGCGTCGGCCCGATCGATGTACTTTGTCGCGATGTTGAGCCCGACCAGGGTTTTCCCGGCGCCCGGCACGCCGGTGACGAAACAGATCGCCTTGTGCCGAGTCCTCTTTGGCCCTCTCGATCACCCGCGAGATGGTGTCCGAGGTCTGATGGAGGTTGATCGCGCCCGCATCGTGGCGGGAGATCTCGGCAACGGAATGCCTTCGATAAAGGGCGAGGGCGGCTTCCATGATCGTCGGCGTGGGGCTATATCGACCGGTCGTCCATCGGTACCAGTCGATCTTCGCGCCATTGACTGAGCCCAGGACGTTTCGAAGAACGATCCCGAGCCCCTTGGCGTTCGTTCTGATCGGGACGAAGATCTTATCGTTATGGGGCGTTAGGGCGACGAGGGGCAGGACGTCCCCGGCTTCGGTCGCGATGAGAATGGGCGCCACGAACTGATCATGGCTGGTTTCATGGAAATTCTTGAGATCCAGGGCGTAGTCCGTCACCTGATCGAGCGCATATCGGGTGAATTCTCTGGCTCCCGTCTTGAATTCGAGGACAAAGATGACGGATCCGATGACAAGGAGGACGTCGATCCTTTCCCCCATTCGGGGGATCGAGTACTCGAAGTGGATCCCTCCTTCATAGGGCTTAAGAGCGGACTGGAGGACCTCGATCTCTTCGATCCAAGCATTCCTCTGGCTCAGTTCGACGGGGAAGTCGCTTCCTTGTGTGAGCTTGCCGATGATCTCGTCGACGGAAGAAGCGAGAAAGCCCCCGATCGAGTCTGAGTAGAACTCGCGTTTCACTTCATCTTCTCTCGCATCTTCGCTTCGGCGTCGGGGCCCCAGTAGCCGCAGTCGAGCTCCAGGAAGACGGTCGTGTAGGGCACGGCCAGGGTCGTTTTGACCATGACGATCTTGAAGGTCCTCCCGACCTGGTCGAGGCGGGCGATGAGGTCCTCGTGGAGGACCGGCTCGCGCCCCGGCCCTGGAGCGCCTCGTCCAGCCGCCGCTTGGCCTCATCCGCGCCGGGCGCGAGATCCTCGGTGACGAAATCCAGTTCCTTGTCGAGCCAGATCTTGGGCCGGATGTGCATGGCCGCGTCGACGGACTTGAGGACCTTATCCAGGACGGCGAAGTGGTCCTCCCCGGTCACGATCGTCTCGATCCCCGGGCTGATCTGGAGCGGGAAGGCCGAGTCGGCGACGACGATCCAGTTGCGGTGGCCGAGGGCGGGCAGATAAGCGGCCAGGGTGTCCGTCCACGCGGGGGCTTGTCACGGCTTGGGCGTTCGTCACGGCGCGTCCCCTCCTCTTCCTCGTCGTCCTCGCGGTCGCAGGCGACGACGGCGGCGATGAACAGTACGATGCCGAGGATCGGCGAGGGTCTTGCGCATGGAGATCCTCCTTTCGTCCGATCTAGTCGGCCATGAGCCGGTAGGTCGCCTTGACGGGCGTGGCCGTCTTGACCATGGCCCAGACCGGGCAGAAGCGCTCTTCGGACAGGGCCAGGGCCTTCTCGACGGAGGGCCCGTCGATCCGGCCGCCGCGGAACTCGAAATCGAGCTCGATCGAAGTCAGCACGGTCGGGTGGATCTCCTTCTTGATCCCGCGGGCGTGAACGGTCAGGTCCTTGACCTCCTGCCCCATCCGCTTGAGGAGCCCGACCACCACCTGGCCGCTGCAGCCGGCCAGGCTCGTCAGCAGCATCTCGAGCGGCGTGAAGCCGTCGAGGTCCTCGCCCTCCGGGGCGAAATCGATGGCCACGGATCGTCCGGCCCGGCCTGAAATGCCGTCGAACTTCATCCCGGCCTTGAAAACGATGTGGGCGCCGACTTCTTTGGCCATCTCCCTCTCCTCCGGACGTCCGCGACGCGGATCCGCGATTACTATCCTACGGGAAGGCGGCCAGCGTCAATAAGGAAGGAAGGGGGCAGGGGTCAGGCCGCCGCGGGAGCCGGGTCGCGGCGGCGGCAGCCGGCAGGGCGACGAAGAATTCGACCCACTGGCCGGGCTCGGATTCGGCCCAGATGCGGCCCTTGTGCTTGTCGACGATCGTCTTGCAGATGTAGAGGCCCAGCCCGGATCCCTTGACGCCTTCGGTCCCCTTCTGTTTCAGCCGCTCGAACCGCTTGAACAGCCGGTTGCCGATGTCCTCGTCGGAGATCCCGACGCCCTCGTTGCGGACGGAGAAGACGACCTCGCCGTCCTTCCGGCGCCGAGCCTCAGGCGGACGGGCGTCCCCTCGGCGCCGTACTTGATCGCGTTGTTGACCAGGTTGCCGACGACGATCTTCAGGAGGGCGGGATCGCCCTCGATGACCGGGTCGCCGTCGAACTCCGTGACGATCGGCATCTTCCGGAGGTTGTCCTTCACGCCGGGCATGTCGAGGACCTCCGCGACGACCGCCGAGGCGAACGGCACCCGCTCCTTGAACGCGGCCAGGTCGTCGAGCTCCATCTTGGACAGGTCGATGTAGGTCCGGATGATGTCCTCGAGGTATTCGCAGTTGCGGAGGATCGTCTCGACGATCTTCTGCTGCTCGGGCTCGAGCTTGCCGAAATAGCCGCGGTGGAGGGTCGCGGCCGTCGTCTGGACCGTGGCCAGCGGGCTCTTGAGCTCGTGGGAGACGATGGCCATGAGGTCGAGCATCTTGGCCCCGGCGGCGTTCTTGCGGGCCTCGATGGCGTTGGCGACGACGCTCCGCATCTCCTCCGGCGTGAACGGCTTGGGGACGTAGTCGAAGGCCCCGTTCTTCAGGGCCTCGCGGGCCGTCTCGACGTTGGCGTAGCCGGTGAAGATGATGACCGTCGTCCCGGGCCGCTCCTTCCGCAGGGTCTTGAGGACGTCCATGCCGCCGAGGCCGGGCATCTTCAGGTCGGTGACGACGATGTCGTAGTCCTCGGCCAGGGCCTTGGCCAGGCCCTCCTCGCCCGGACGAGGCCGTCTCGATCTCGTAGCCGGCCCCGGCGAAGATCCGCCGGGAGCTCCGGAGGACGATGTCCTCGTCGTCGATGAACAGCAGCTTGTTCGCCATGTCGCTGTTCTCCCTCGCCCCGCTCACCGCGTCGGCAGCTTGATGATGAATTTCGTCCCTTCCCGACCTCGCTCTGGACGTCGATCGTCCCGCCGTGGCGCTGGATGACGCCGTAGGTCATGGCCAGCCCCAGCCCGGTGCCCTTGCCCCTGTCCTTGGTCGTGAAGAACGGCTCGAAGATCTTGGCCATGTTCTCCTGGCTGATGCCGACGCCCGTGTCGGCGACGCGGATGACGACCATGCCGGTCTCCGGTTCGACCGAGTCGTGATGGTCAGCCGGCCCGCCGTTCGGCATGGCGTCGGCGGCGTTGACGGCCAGGTTGTTGATGACCGACCGGATCTGGCCGGCGTCCACGCTGACCGCGGCAGGTTCGGGTCGAGGGCCTTGACGATCTCGATGTTCTGGAAATTGACGTGCTTCTCCAGGATGCGCAGGCTGTCGTCGATGACGGCGTTGATGTCGGCCAGGGCCTTCTCGGGCTTGTTCTCCCGGGCGAAGTCCAGGATGCCCCGGACGATGCTCCGGCAGCGGAGGGTCTCGTCCCGGATGACCTTGAGGTCCTCCTCGTAGGTCGTCCCCTTCATGTCCTCGAGCAGCAGGCTGCTGTAGGTCAGGACGCCGGTCAGGGGGTTGTTGATCTCGTGGGCGATGCCCGAGGCCAGCCGGCCGATCGAGGCCAGCTTCTCGGACTTGAGGATGGTCCGCTCGGCCAGCTCCTTGAGCTGCCGGTCCCGCTCCTCGATCGCGTCGACCATGCCGTTGAAGGCCTGGCCGAGGTTCCGGGCGTCGTCGTCGTCGTGGGGATCGACCTCGATCCGGTGGTAGAAGCCCACGGCCATCTCCGTCGAGGCGGCGATGATCCTCTTGACCGGCTTGGTGTAGACGTTGATCAGGTAGCCGGACAGGACCAGGGCCAGGATGGTCAGACCAGGATGACCAGGAGGAAGGAGAGGTCGTGTTCCGGAGGACGACGTCGAACTTCTCCTTGAGGACGCCGACATAGAGCATGCCCAGGGACGTGCGGTCGATGTCGTAGAGGGGCTGTAGCCCGAGATGTACCAGCTGTCGACGACAAAGGCCTGGCCGATCCAGGTCTGGCCCTTCCTCGTAGACCCGCCGGTAGACCTCCTCGGAGACCTGGGTGCCGATGGCCCGTCTGCCCGGCGGCGTCCACGACGTTCGTCGCCACCCGGATGTCGCCGAGGAAGATGGTCGTCGTCCCGACTTCCTGGCCGTCTGATCTTCTCGTCCTTGAAGACCAGCCGCTTGAACCGGTCGATGAACTCGTCGTTGTTGTTGAGCAGGACGGCGGCGTAGAGGATGCCCGTCATCCGGCCGCCGTCCATGATCGGAGCGGCGATCTTCATGACCAGGGCCCGGTCCTCGACGGGCGACGACCGCGGGCCGGGCCGAGCGGCGTCGGGACGACCCGGATGAGCGTCCGCTCGGCCAGGTCCCGGCCTTCGTTCCGGATGTTCTCGGAGCCGAGGACGCCCGTCCCGGCGGCCGGCTTGCGGTCCGCAGGACCTCCTGGATGGTCCGGTAATGGGCCATGCTGTCGCCGCAGGCGTCGAAGTTGTTGGCCCGGACGAGGATCGTCCCGTCGGCGTTGACGACGTTGACGATGTCGAAGCCGAACTCCGCCTTGATCTGGGCGAGCTTGTCGAACAGGAGCGTGCCCGGTCCCCGGCGGCCGTGGCCCGGACGATCTCGGAGGTCTTGGCCAGGTACTCGACGATCTGCGACCGCTTCTCGACCTCCTCCTCGTAGAGCTCGGTGGTCGGCGGCCAGGCTGCGTCCGGACGGTCTCGTAGGCCTCCCGGACGACGTTCTTGTTGATGATGTTGATGCCGATGATGATCGACAGGATGCCCATCAGGACGACGATCGACAGCAGGCTGACGACGAGCTTGAACCGGATGTTCGAGCGGCAGGATCGGCTTGATCATTGCAGGGCGCGGCGCGACCTTGGCCAGGAGCTCGTCGAGGTCGACGGGCTTGGTCAGGAACTCGTTCGACCCCGGGCAGGAAGCTGTCGCCCTGGTCCAGGGAGAAGCGGGAGTTCGTCACCTGATCGATGGCCGTCAGGATGACGATCGGGCACGTCCCGGAACTCGCGGTAGCGGGAGGTCGGCCGGGGGCTGCGGATCTGTCCGGCCGCCTCGAAGCCGGCCGTGTCCGTCTCCATCATGACGTCCAGGATGACGAGGTCCGGCCGCTCGGCGAGCAGCGCCTTGAGGCCTTCGGCCCCGCTGTAGGCGGCCGCGACCGTCGTAGCCGTTGCGCCCGGAGGACCTGGGCCAGGCTTTCGACGAGGTCCCGGTCGTCGTCGACGATGAGGATTTTCTTGGCCATGTCGCTCCTCAATCCTGACAGCTTGTAGATGACGTTGCGCTCCTCCCAGGCCTTGTTCCGCTCGTAGGCGTCGATCGGGAACTCGACCTGCTTGAGCTCGACCGGGGCGGCCTTCTTGTCGACCAGGCCGAGGGCCAGGGCCACGCCGTAGATGATCGCCTCGGGCCGCGGCGGGCAGCCGGGGATGTAGTAGTCGACCGGGACGGCCGTGGCCCCGCCGCCGGTCACGTTGTAGGTGTCGAACCAGCAGCCGCCGCCCGCGGCGCAGGAGCCGATGCCGAAGACCAGCTTCGGGCGCGGGCATGGCCTCGTAGGCCTTCTTGACCAGCGGCAGGGTCGGCCGGGTCACGGCGCCCGAGAGGAGCATGACGTCGGCGTGGCGGGGCGAGCCGACGAGCTTGATCCCGAACCGCTCGACGTCGTAGTACGGCGTCAGGACGTTCAGGATCTCGATGTCGCAGCCGTTGCAGGCGCCGCTGTTGCAGTGGTAGACCCAGAGGGATTTGGGGAAGCCTTCTTGGCGATCTTGGCCAGCATGTCATCTCCTATCCTTCTCGGGTCGCTCGAAGCGCTCGGTCTCGTCGAGCACCTTCGGGCTCGAAGCGGTCCGTCGTCCGGCGGATGACCGTCCGGGTCTCGAGGTTGTCGTAGCGGTAGCCCGCAGGCCGAGCTTGTCGATCGCGTTCGTCGTTCTCCATGTCGTAGCACCGGCCGCAGCGCTGGCAGGTCAGCATGAACAGCTCCAGGTTCTCGGTGATGTCGTTCCGGTCGTCCGGTCGCCAGCTCGAAGCGGTCGGTCATGGCGATGGCCTTCTCCGGGCAGACGTCGGCGCAGCGGCCGCAGTAGGTGCAGCGGGCGCCGTCGTAGAGCAGCACGCGGATCTCCTGGCAGACGTCGCGCAGCAGGATCGTCCGGGCCGGGCAGTGGTTGGCGCAGCCGCCGCAGCCGACGCACTTGGTGTGGTCCCAGTGCGGGGCGCCGCGGAAGTCCTTCGGGGCCGGGCCGGGGCTCGAAGGGGTACTTCAGGGTGACCGACGCCCGGCTTGAGGACCAGCAGGATCTGTTTGATTTTGCTCGTGAGCCACATGGCGTTCTCCCATGCTCTCTCAGATCCCGTAGACCGCCAGCCCGACGGCGGCCGAGCGCGACCACGATCAGGACGGCGTAGATACTTGACGGCCTGGTCGATCCGCATCCGCGGGTTGGTCGACCCGACCAGCGCGATCAGGACAAAGACGACGAGCATCGCCGGCCAGCTGGATGAGGAGGTCGCCGGCGTAGAACCCCGTCCGCAGGAACGGCAGGAAGACGGAGACGAACAGCCAGGCGTAGAACATCTGCTTCAGCATCATGTAGTACTTGAACAGGGCGAAGTCGGGCCCGCTGTACTCGATGAACGGCCCTTCCAGAATCTCGACCTCGGCTTCGGCGATGTCGAACGGCTGCGGCCGACGAAGGCCTGGAGGGCCAGCAGGTAGACGACCAGCATGACGCCGGTCGAGACGCCGTAGCCCGCGCCGGACGGCGCTGAAGACGGCCGCGGCCAGCCCCAGGCTGCTTCACCTGGACGGCGCCCAGGATCAGGGTCATGGCCAGGACCGGCTCGACCATGATCATGGTCACCATTTCGCGGCTGGCCCCGATCAGGGCGAAGGTGTTCCGGCTGGCCAGAGCGCCCAGGAGGACGGCCACGCCGCCCAGGGTCAGCAGGTAGATGATGGTGATGACGTCGACCCGGCCGGCCAGGACGTTGGCCTCGAGCCCGAAGGGGACGAGCGCGATGACGGCCAGGATCGAGGCGAAGGCCACAGCGGGGCAAGCGGAACGGCCCAGGTCCCGGCCGAGTTGAGGCTCTCCTTGCCCAGCAGCTTCAGCAGGTCGTAGTACGGCTGGATGAGCGGCGGGCCCTGCCGGGACTGGACCCGGGCCGTGAGCTTCCGCAGGACGCCCTCGAAGAGCGGGGCCAGCAGGCAGGAAGAGCAGGACGTTGACGAAGATGGCGACGATGCTCATGGTCATCTCCTCCCGCCGGCCGGCCTCGGGAGAGGCCTTCGAGCTCCGCCCGGTCCGAGACGCGCCGGCGGCCCGACCGGACATCGACGACCGCGACCCGGTCGGTGCAGGAGAAGCAGGGGTCGATGCTGCCGATGATGATCGGGAAGTCGGCGAACTGGTTGTTCAGCAGCATCCGCGGCACGCCCTGCAGGTTGGGGTAGGTCGGGGCGCGAACGCGCCACCGCTCGGGCCGGTTCTCCTCGCCGGTGATCACGTAGTGGACCGACTCGCCGCGCGGCGCCTCGACCATGGACAGGCCGTGCCGGAGCGGCGGCAGGGCCTCGCGGGACTCGGTCAGGATCGGCCCGTCGGCCGGCATCTTGTCCAGGGCCTGGCGGATGATCTTGATGGATTCGAAGATCTCGAGGACGCGGACGACCACCGTGCCCCAGACGTCGCAGGAATCGACGACCGGCACGTCGAACTTCATCTCGTCGTAGGCGGCGTAGGGATGGTCGCGGCGGGCGTCGATGTCGACGCCGCGGGCCCGGGCCACCGGCCCGACGCAGGCTCCAGAGGTCGGCTTCCTCGGTCGTGATGTGTCCCACGCCCTTGGTCCGCCGGTGGATGGCGGTGTCGCCGATGATCGCCTTCTTGAGGACCATGAGCTCTTTTTCGAGCGTCTTGAGAACGCCCCGGATCTCGGTCCGGATCTCCGGGGTGATGTCGCGGCGGACGCCGCCGATGACGATCATGCCGTAGGTCTTCCGGTTGCCGGTGATCTTCTCGCCCAGCCACATGATCTGCTCCCGGACCCGCCAGGCCTGCATGAAGACCGTGTCGAAGCCGATCAGGTGGCCGGCGACGCCGAGCCAGAGCAGGTGGGAGTGGACGCGCTCGATCTCGAGCATGATGGTCCGGATGTACTCGGCCCGGCGCGAGATCGTGAGGCCGGCGGCCATCTCCACCGCCTGGCGAGTAGGAGACGGCGTGGACCGAGCCGCAGATGCCGCAGATCCGCTCGGCGATGAACGGCACCTCGTTGTAGCTGACCTGGGTCTGGCAGAGCTTCTCGATGCCCCGGTGGATCATGAAGCCGCGGTAGTCGCAGCCCTTGATGGTCTCGCCGTCGACGAAGACCGCGAAGTGCGCCGGCTCGTGGAGGGTCGGTGGAACGGGCCCGACCGGGACGATGGTCGTCCCGGGCGGGGCCTCATCCAGCTGGTAGGCGACGTCTTCGGCCGCGGGCGGCACCAGGTTGTACGGGCACTTCCTTGCGGAGGGGGTAGATGCCCTCCGGCCAGTCGTCGGCCAGGATGAGCTTCTTCGGCTTCGGGATGGCCCTTGAACTTCATGCCCAGCAGGTCCATGTATTCCCGCTCGGACCAGCCGGCGTTGGGGATGTCGGGCGTGATGGAGTCGAAGACGGGTCGGCGGCCGGCGCCGCGGTCCGCAGGACGACCGAGTGGTCGCGGTCGAAGGCGAAGGTGTGGATGAGGCCGAGCGTCCCGTCCCGGGCGATCTCGTCGTACCCGACGCTGACCATGGTAGCGGCCGCCCGAGCTCGATGAGGCGCCTTGGCGACGTCGCGCAGGCGCCGGCGGTCGATGTCGACGAAGAGCCGGTCCGGGCGAAGGCGTGATCGAGGCCGCTAATGGCCGCGCCGAATTCGGCCTTGAGCGTCGGATTCTGAGTTCTGTCGATGTGCGTCCATGCGTTCATCCCTGACTTACCGCTCTTTCCGCCGGTCCAGCGGAAGAGGCCTTTCAGGGCGGCAAACATGCCCCGGTCGGCGTACCGGTTGCGTTCGTCCAGGTCCTGGTAGCCGCAGAGCCAGGTCGGCGCCCGCCTCCTTCGAGCCCGCCCGACCGCCGCAGCAGCGCGCCGAATGCAAGGCCAGCGACGAGGACGAGCCAGGACGACGAGCGGCGCGGCGGCCGCGTTGAGCGACAGCCCGAAAAGGCCCGTCAGACCGGATGCCCAGGACCGAGGCCGACGACGCGACCGGCCGGACGCCGCGAGGCCGCCGGCCGAGGAGGAAGCCTTCGGACGCTCTGCAGGGCGGCCGATGAGCCCGAAGAAGAGGAAAGGGAAGAGGCCCTGCACCAGGCAGAGGACCGCCAGGACGATCTTCGGGACGAGCATCGACGCGGGGACTTCGCGGATCGGCTTCGGCCGACGGTCCATTCCGAGCCCGGACGAGGTGAAGGCCATGCCGAAGAACTTGACGTAGCAGGCCAGGGTGACGGCGCTGGTGAAGAGGGCGATGATGCCGAAGATGACCAGGAACGAGCGTCCCGTCCCGGCCAGGAGCGAGCTCGAGATGATGCGTCCACTTGCTGGCGAAGCCGCTGAACGGCGGCATGCCGGCGATCGAGAGCGACGCGATCCCGGCGACGACGGCGGTGACGGGCATGAGCTTGATGAGCCCGCCGAGCTTGTTGAGGTCCTTGGTCCCGGTGGCGTAGAGCACGCTGCCGCTGGTCAGGAAGAGCAGGCCCTTGAAGACGGCGTGGTTGAGGACGTGGTAGAGGGCGCCGACGACGGCGACGACGGCCAGGACCTGCAGGGCCGGGTCGTCCGGCGTCCGCAGGACAGAGGGCCGCGCCCGATGGCCAGGACGATGTAGCCGATCTGGCCGATCGAGCTGTAGGCCAGGAGCCGCTTGGCGTCGCTCTGCTTCATCGACTGGATCGTGCCGATGAAGAGGGTCAGCGACGCCGATCGTGGCGATGACCAGCGCCCCAGGGCTGGCCGTCGAAGCCGGGCTCGCGGCCGGGGCCATGAAGAAGAAGGTCCGGATGAGGCCGTAGATGCCGGTCTTGAGCATGACGCCGGAAAGCAGGGCGCTGACGGGCGACGGGGCGATGGAGTGGGCGTCGGGCAGCCAGAGCTGGCCGAGGGGAAAGACGCCGGCCTTGAGGCCGAAGCCCGAGAAGGAGCAGGCCGAAGAAGCCGAGGAGCGACACGCCCGCCGGTCGCGCCGAGCTTGGCCGCCGATCGCGGGCAGCGAATCGCCGAACGCGTAGCCGCCGACGAAGAAGGCCCCGGCGACGACGAGGAGCCAGGCGAGCTCCATGAGGACAGGTACTTGTTCGCGTTCCGGACGTTCCCGCTTTCCGGTGCTCGAACCGGATCAGGAAGTAGGAGGCGATGGTCATGATCTGCCAGGCGACGGTGAAGCCCGACGGACAGGTCGTCGACGGTGACGAGGGCGACCATGCCGAGGATGAACAGCGGGAAGCAGAGGTAGTAGCCGTCCAGGCCGTAGTCCGGGATAGTGCTCCATGTAGCGGATGGAGTAGAAGGCGCTCATGACGGCCATGAAGGCGATGATCGACGAGGAAGAACCCGGAGAGGCCGTCGAGCAGGAAGGGGACGCCGACGGGGCCGAGCGGCGATCGTCCGAGCGCGTCGTGGCCGGCGCCGCCGAAGACGGGCGTCGAAGCTGACGGTGAGCAGCAGGGCCGCGGCCGCGGCGACCAGGACGAGGTTGACGATCCCGGCCGAGCTTCCGCTTGCCGCGACAGGAGCGGCGACACGACCGCGGACGCGGCCAGGAGCCCGAGGGCGATGAACAGGCGCGTGAAGAGGTCAGCGTTCATGGACGATTCTCCATCACGGTTGGTGCACGAGCCGAGGATGAGATCGCGGATCGCGTCAGCGGCCTGTCTCGACCTCGTCGCGAGAGCCCCGCGCCGAAATCGAGGTCGCCGGGGACGATGCCGAGGAGGCAGATCCGTCTTGCCGTGCGTCCTCGAGGATCTTGCCGCAGAGCGCGAGGGCCAGCTTGTGGGTCGAGAAGCTCGCCGGCTCGCCGAAGTCGTCCAGGGGCCCGAAAATGACCGACCCGGGCTCGCCGTCCGGCGGCCACGGCGTCGACGATGACGACGTTGCGGGCCGCCGCCGCGGGCGATGTCGAAGACGTAGTTTTCGAGGACGTCCTCGACGTTGACCACGGTGACGGCCGGTCCCCGCGACGGCCTCGACCCCGCGACGATCCAGGGCCCGACGCCGTCGTCGCGGCGCAGGGGATTCCCCATGCCGACGAGGCAGGTCGGCTTCCGCAGGAGCCGCTCTATGCGGGCAGGCAGTCCATCAGATCTGCTCTCCCAGGGTCTTGATCTGCTGGTAGGTGTAGACCGGGCCGTCGGTGCAGACCAGCGTCCGGCCGATGGCGCAGTGCTGGCATTTGCCGATGCCGCATTTCATGTGCCGCTCGAGCGTGGAGATGATGGCGTCGTCCTTGAGCCCGGCGGCCAGGAGCTCCTTGATGACCGCGTTGAACATGATCGGCGGACCGCAGACGAAGGCGACGGTGTTCTCGACCGGGATGCTTGGCCTTCTCGATCAGGGTGTGGACGAACCCGACATCGCCCGTCCAGCCCGGCTCGGGGCTGTCGATCGTGATGATAGGTCTCGAAGCCCTCGGTGTCTCTTCCACTCGTCGATCATGTCGCGGTACATGAGCTCCTTCGAGCGACCGGGCGCCGTAGAGGAGGATGATGCGGCCGAAGTCCTGTCCTGTGCTGCAGGACGTGCACGATGGACGAGCGGAGCGGGATGAGCCCGATACCGCCGGCGACGTAGATGACGTTCTTGCCCTTGATCTCCTCGAAGGGGAACCCGTTGCCGAAGGGCCCGCGGATGCCGATCTTGTCGCCCGGCCTGGAGCTCGTGGAGGGCCCTGGTCACCTTGCCGACCCGGCGGACCGAGAGGTGGAACCGGTCGTTCTCCGGGCTGAAGGGCAGCGATACGGCGAATTCGCCCGCGCCGAAGACCGTGCACATGACGAACTGGCCGGACTGGATCCGGAAGCTCGCCGCCGACTTCCGCGTCCTCGAACGAGAAGTAGAAGGTCTTGACTTCCTCGATCTCGTCCTTGATTTCGTCGATGACGGCGATTTCAGGGATTGTGACGATGGCTGGCGTTTATTTCGCTCATTCACCCACCTGCCTTTGTGATCTCTCTTCTGATGTAGGTGACGACATTGGGCAGGCCGATGTCGCCGGGGCAGACCCGGACGCAGCGCCCGCAGCCGACGCAGCCCGGCCGCAGATATTTCTTGGACTGGGAATAGGAAAGCTTGCAGAAGAACCGCTTGTTCCGCCGGTCCTCAACCGGTTTCCGCGGGTTGTGGTCGCCGGCCATCCGGGTGTAGCCCTCGTAGGAGCAGGAATCCCAGGTCCGCATCCGGTCGGTCCGGCCCGGCGCGCGGTGCTGACGTCGACGATGTTGAAGCAGGAGCAGGTGGGGCAGACGAACGAGCAGGCCCCGCACTCGAAGCACTGGTTGCCGATGTATTCCCAGACCTCGTTCGTCGATGAAGCCGGTGGTGACCCGGTTCATGACCCGGGAGATCCACGCCTTGTTGTCGTCGGCGATCGCGTCGAACGGCGAGATGGAATTATCGACGCCTCTCCTTGCTTCTTCTGCGAATCGGGCCCGGCCTTGGCCAGGCCCATCTTCTCGGCCAGGGCCTCTGCCCTTCTCGCTGCCGGCCTCGACGAGGTACTGGTCGCCGAGGTCGGTCAGGTTCAGGTCGTATCCTTCCCGGGCGCTGGGGCCGCTGTCGGTGCAGACGCAGAAGCACTGCTTGAAGGGGCCGTCGCAGGTGTTGGTGACGATGAACATCTTCTTCCGGTGGTTCTGGTACACGTCGTCGACGAATTCCTGCCCCAGGAAGAAGCGGTCCAGGCAGAGGACGCCGGTCAGGTCGCAGGACCGGAGGCCGAACAGGGCCTTGGGCCGGACGAGATCGTCGCGGACGATCGAGGCCTTCCGGGTCTCCCGGTCGTAGCGGGTAGGACATGATCCGCTCGAATTGCGGGAAGACGGCGTGCTTCGGCGGATTGTAGGGAATGGCGGCGTCGAGGCGGATGCGCGGCCGGGTCGTCGACCCGGTCGAACAGTGGGCTCGCCGGACGCGGTCGCGGAGGACGGGGCCGTAGAGCTCGTAGTCCGCCGGCGAGGGCGTCGGCCAGGAGCCCGGGACCTCGGTTCTTGGGCAGGATGATACATGGTCACACCTTCTCGATCCGGACGGGGATCGCGAATCCTGGTCCTCGTCGATCGCGGCCCCGGCGGCGTTGAGGAAGCCGGGGACCATGTCCTCGATGAAGTAGGGCACGTAGACCGTCCCCGGCTTGACGTCCCCGGAGATCCGGACGGCGACCCGCATCGAGCCGCCGGCCGAGACGACGTTGACGGGCCGCGCGGTCGCGGACGCCGAGCGTCTTCGCGTCGGCCGCGGCGATCTCGACGAAGCCCTCGGGGATAGAGCAGGAGCAGGGCGTTGTATTCCCGCCTGGGGATCATGGGTCTTCTTCATGACGTTGTTCCGGTGCCAGAAGTAGTTGGCCTTGCCGGCCATGAGCAGGAAGGGAAAGTCCGCCGTCGGGGCCGGGGCGGCGAAGTCGGCGCCGGCGGCGACGAACCGGAGCTTGCGCGCCCGCGTCCTCGGCGGCGAGGCGGACGGTGCCGTCCGGGTGGCGGGCGTCGCACGGCCACTGCAGGCCGATGCCCCTTCTCGAGCTTGGCGTAGGTGACGCCGGCGTAGGCGGGAACGGCCGCAGCGATCTCGGCCATGACGCTCTCGGACGAGGCGATAGGCCCAGGAGGCGCCGCGCCGGGCGGCGATGTCGGCGTAGACGCGCCAGGCCGGAAGGACGCCCGCGGGCGGGTCGACCTTCCTGCGGTTGAGCTGGATGCGGCGCTCGGCGTTGGTGTAGGTCCCGTCGGCCTCGGCGCAAGTGGCCGAGGGCAGGACGACGTGGGCGAAGTCGGAGAAGGGGTTGGTGAAGGCGCCGATATAGAGGAGGAACTCGAGATCCTTGATCTTGGCCGCGTGCCGGACGATCTCCTCGTCGCGGTCGGCCACGACCAGGGCCTTGAGCGGCGACGGATACGCCGCGAGGAGCTGCCGCGGCGTGCGTCCGGCGGCCGGCCCCTCGGCCCGGATGTGGCCGGCGAGGAACCGGGGCGAGGCGCCGACATCGGTAGCTCCCGACGATGTTGCAGATCCCGGTGACGGGATTGACGCCGCTCCCCTCCCGGCCGATCTGGCCGGCCGCGAGGAAGAGGTCGAAGAGCAGGGCGACCGAGGCGCGGTCGAGGCCGGAGATGCCGGACGAGAAAAAGGCCAAGGCGCCCCGCGCCTGGGAAAGGCGGCGGGCCAGGTCCTCGATGTCGGCCGGGGCCAGGCCGGAGGCGGCCGTGAGCGCGGCGAGGTCGAGGCCGGAGAGATAGCAGGCGAAGTCGGTGAAGCCTTCGGTCCGGTCGCGGAGGAAGGCCTCGTCCTGCCAGCCGCGCTCGACCAGGACCTTGGCCGTGGCCGCGAGGGCGTGGCGCAGGGTCCCCGGCCTCGACCAGAGGTGCGTGCCGCTGAGCTTGGCGATCTGGCTCGACCGGGGGCTGAGGGTGACGAGGCCGGCGCCGCCGCGGGCGGCATAATGGATCTCGCTGCCGATGATCGGATTGAGCTTGGCGATGTCCGCCCCGACGACGAGGATGAGCCCGGCCTTGCGGATCTCGGTCAGCGCCCCGGTCATGGCCGGCATCCCCGCGCCTTCGAGGAGGACTTCGGCGGCGTCGCCGTGTCCCTGGTCGGAGGCGAGCGCGATGTGGGGGGTCCGGAAGACGGTCCGGGCCAGCTTGGCCATGAGGAAGTTGTCCTCGTTGGAGGCGCGCGCCGAAGCCAGGAAGCCGATCTCGTCCCCGGAATAGCGGGCCAGGCGGTCGGCGGCGTACGCAAGGGCTTCCTCGTACGGAACGGCCTCGAGCCGGCCGCCCCGGCGGATAGCCGGCGCGGTGATCCTGTCCCGGGTCGCCAGGAGCTCGTGGATGTGCCAGCCGCGGACGCACAGCCGTCCCCGGCTGACGGGGTGGCCCGGCGAGGCGAACACGCCCCGGACGGCGCCGTCGCCGGCCTCGAGCAGATGGCCGCAGCCGGTCCCGCAGAAGTTGCAGACTCCCGTGTGAGTGCTCATGCCGTTGGCTCCTGAGACTTGCTGGCCCCGGATCTTCCCAGCCGGCGGGCCTGGGCCGGACGGATACGCGGCGGACGAGGCACGACCCCTCTCGACGATCGCAGGGGCTTCGACGGAGGGCTTAGCCCGTCAGCCGCGCAGGGAATTCTATAGAAAATAAGATACCAGAACATCCGCCTAAAGTAAAGGACCGCGGAGCCTCATGCCGATGAGGTACATGATGTTGAATAGATTCGAGATACCTCCGACAAAACGCTCTTTGATCGGGCTCTTGGGGATCTCGTCGATGGCCGCTTTCTGGGCGGCCAGCGAGGCGGATAAGGCCTGGTGGTCGGCCTGAAGCGCGGACCGGCCCCATGAGGCGAGGAGGTCCTCCAAGGAAGGGCCCACATTGGCGACGTCGTCGAGCATTGTCCGGTAGGCGTCCCGGCGGGCCGGGTCGACGGCCAGGACGGCCTTCTCAACGATGGCCACGCGGGCCGCGGCGTAGCCGATGCGGACCTCGGCGGTGTTGCGGTCCTGGGCCCGGTCGGGGTAGCGCTCGAAATAGGCCGCGCCGAGCTCGAGCATGTCGGCGCTCGCGAAGGGGAAATCGCCGCCGAGCGCGACGACGGCCCGGCGGAAGGCCTCCGGGTCGGGCTCGCTGCGGAAGAGGTCGGCGAGGGAGGGGCTCATGGGCCTTTCGGGACCGGTCGGCGGGGGCGGCCGGACGCGGGCGCTACGCGGCCTTGGCGTAGCGGCCGATGACGGCCAAAAGGAGGTCGAAATTGACGGGCTTCTGGAAGACGCCGCTGAAGCCGAACTCGGCCAGGCCGACGGTCGACAACATGGCATCGCCGATCGTGCTCAACAGGAACACCGGGGTCGCCGGCCTCTCCGTCTTCATGATCTTCGTCACCTGACCGCCGGAATCGATGTCCTCCATCATCATGTCGCAGAGGACGATATCGGGGTTCGTCATGCGGAAGGCCTCGAGTCCGTCCTTGCCGCTGAGGGCATAGCTCGCGTCGAAGCCGCTGCCGTCGAGGATGGCCTTGACGGACTCGCAGATAGCGGGATCGTCGTCGATGATGAGCACCTTCTTCTTGTCGCTCATGGTGTCCTCCGGGCGTCGTTCGGGAAGGTCATTTATACCACATTCCCGGAGGGGTGTATAGACGGCTCAGAGCTCCTGGTGCTCGGTGCGGTGGATGATCTCGTTCTGGAGCTCGGTGCTGCAGTCGACGAAATAGTCGCTAAAGCCGGCGACGCGGACGATCAGATCGCGGTATTTCTCCGGCTGGGCCTGGGCCGTCCGCAGCAGGTCGGCCGTGACAACGTTGAACTGGATGTGGTGGCCCATGAGCCGGAAGTAGGACCGGACCAGGTCCTTGAGCCCGTTCATCCCGGTGTCGTCGGCGAGAAGCTGGGGCGTGAACTTCTGGTTGAGGAGCGTGCCGCCCGTCCGGATGTGGTCCATCTTGCCGAGCGACTTGATGACCGCCGTGGGGCCCTTGCGGTCGGCGCCCTGGACCGGCGAGACGCCTTCCGAGACGGTCTCCCCCGCCCGCCGCCCGTCGGCCGAGGCCCCGGTCATCTTGCCGAAATAGATGTGGGCCGTCGTCGGCAGGAGGTTGATGCGGTACGTGCCGCCGCGCGGCGTCGGCCGGCCGTCGACGGCCTCGAAGTAGGCCTCGAAGACGCGGGTCATGAGCCCGTCGGCGTAGTCGTCGTCGTTGCCGAACTTGGGCGTCCGGTTGAGGACGCGCTGGCGGAGGGCTTCGTGGCCCTTGAAGTCGTCCTTGAGCGCCTCGAGGAGCCCGGCCATGGTGAAGTGGCCGTGATCGTAGACGTTGTACCGGATGGCGCTCAGGACGTCGGTGATCGTGCCGACGCCGACGCCCTGGATGTAGTTCGTGTTGTAGCGGGCGCCGCCGGCGTGGTAATCCTTGCCGGTCTTGACGCAGTCGTCGACGAGGACCGACAGGAACGGGGCCGGGAGGTATTCGGCGTAGAGCTTCTCGATGACATTGCTGCCCCGGACCTTGATGTCGACGAAGTGGCGGATCTGCTTCCGGAAGGCCTCGAAGAGCTCGTCGAAGGTCCCGAACGCCGTCGGGTCCCCGGTCTCGAGCCCGATCCTCTTCCCGGTCCGCGGGTCGACGCCGTCGTTCATGGTGATCTCGAAGACCTTGGGCAGGTTGAAGTAGCCCGTCAGGATATAGGCTTCTTTCCCGAAGGCCCCGGCCTCGACGCAGCCGCTGCACCCGCCGTTGCGGGCGTCGACCACGCTCTTGCCCTGACGGACGAGCTCCTGGACGATGGCGTCGGTGTTGAAGATCGAGGGCTGCCCGAAGCCCGTCTTGACGATCTTGAGGGCCCGGAGCAGGAACGCGTCGGGCCCCTTGGCGCTGATCTGGACCATCGAGCTCGGCTGGAGGATGCGCATCTCCTCGATGACGTCGAGGAGGAGGAACGATAGCTCGTTGACGCCGTCGGTGCCGTCCTCCTTCAGGCCGCCGACGTTGATCAGCGCGAAGTCGGTGTAGGTGCCGCTCTCCTCGGCCGTGACGCCGACCTTGGGCGGGGCGGGCTGGTTGTTGAACTTGATCCAGAAGGCCTGCAGAAGCTCCCGGGCCGACTCCTTCGTCAGGCTGCCGTCGGCCAGGCCTTTCCGGTAGAACGGCCAGAGGTGCTGGTCGAGCCGGCCCGGATTGAAGGAGTCCCAGGTGTTGTACTCGGTGATGACGCCGAGGTGGACGAACCAGTAAGCCTGGAGGGCCTCCCAGAAATCGCGCGGCGCTTCGGCCGGCACGCGGTCGCAGACTTCGGCGATGCGCGCCAGCTCCGTCTTCCTCGCGGCGTCCTTCTCCCGGCTGGCCAGCTCCCGGGCCTTGGCCGCGTGGCGGCGGGCGAAGGCGATGACGGCGTCGCAGCTCGCGGCCATGGCCTTGAGCTCTTCCTGCTTGTCGTAAGCGGCGGGATCGGTCATGAAGTCGAGGCCGGCCAGGGCCGCCGCGATATCCGCCTTGAAGTCGTTCAGGCCCTTCCGGTAGATCTTGCCGTCGAGGACGGTGTGGCCCGGGGCCCGCTGTTCCATGAACTCCGTGAAGACGCCGGCCTCGTAGGCGTCGATCCACTCCTTCGTCATCTCGGCGAAGATGCGGTCGCGCTGGGAGCGGCCCTGCCAGAAGGGAATGATCTCCTCGGCGTAGACGCGGCGCGTCTCCTCGTCCGAGCCGAAGGCGGTCTTCTTGCGGTCGTTGAGGTACTGAAGGTCCTGGACGGAGTGGATGCAGACCTCGGGGTAGGTCGGCGTCGCCTTGGGCGCGGGGCCGCGCTCCCCGACGATGAGCTCGCCGTCGTTGAGGCAGACGGTCTTCGTCTCCATGAGGTGCTTGAAGGCCAGGGCGTGCTGCATCGGCGACGACAGGCCGCGCGTCTCCGGGCGCTTGTAGAACTCGGTCACGAGCCGGGCCCGCTCGGCGCTGATCGTCGGCTTGGCGTCGAGCGTCTGGTTGTCTGAGCTTCTTGATGCGGTCGTTCATGGTCATCCTCCGCGGTGGACATCGAAACCCGCCTCGCGGAACGCGGCCTCGACGGCGGCCAGACGCTCCTCGGACGGGGATTCGAACTTCCGGAAATGGGACTCTCGGCCGATGCGGCGGGCCTTGTCCAGGCCGCCGGCGTGATAGGGCAGGAGGCCGACCCGGCGGACGGTCTTCAGCGAAAGCAGAAAGGCGATCGTCCGCCGGATGTTGTCCTCGTCGTCGTTGACGCCGCCGACGAGGGGAACGCGGACCCAGATCTCCCGCCCGGCCGCGGCCAGCCGTTTCAGGTTGTCGAGGATCGGGGCGTTCGAGACCCCGGTGAATTCCTTGTGCCGGGCCTCATCCATGACCTTGAGGTCGTAGAGCAGGATGTCGGCCTTGTCCGCCAAGCGGTCGAGCCCTCCGTTCTGCGACATCCCGGCCGTGTCCAGGGCCGTGTGGAAGCCGCGGGCCCGGCAGGCCTCGAGGAGGGCCGCGGCGAAATCGGACTGGACGAGCGGATCGCCGCCGGACAGCGTCACGCCGCCGCCCGACTGCTCGTAGAAGACCCGGTCCCGCTCGATCTCGGCCAGCGCGTCCTCGACGCTCATGTCGCGGCCGACGATCTGCATGGCGTCGTAGAGACACGCCTCGGCGCACTTGCCGCAGAAGTCGCATTTCGCCCGGTCGATGACGATGGCGCCGGCCGTAGTCCGCGGTGATGGCGCCGGTCGGGCAGACCTCGACGCAGGCATAGCAGCGGGTGCACCGCCCGGGCCAGTGCATCAGTTCGGGGCCGGCCGCGACGCTTTCGGGATTGTGGCACCAGAGGCAGCGCAGGCCGCAGCCCTTGAGGAAGACGGTCGTCCGGATGCCCGGCCCGTCGTGGATCGAGTAGCGTTTGATGTCGAAGACGCGGCCCGTCACTTGATATCCTCCGGTGTTCCTTCCATTTAGGGGCTGTTCGACCCTCCATTTAGTCGTAATATATCAGATATCAGACCGGATTTCAACAATTTTCTTGGCCTGGGAAGGTCCGGAAAGGCGCGATGGAGAACCTGGAATTATATTTATTATATACGACTTAGTATGAATTTATGGCTATTTTTCACTTTTCTTTGGGCTGTCCAAACCCCGACCATGCCCATATCGGGGATCTCGATCTTCCCCTTCATCTCGTCCCCCGTGACGGTCATCTTGAGCTTCATCAGCACCTCAGCTCCACCGGGCCCCAGGACGGGCGTCGAGAAGCTCAATACGCCGTTCTCGAACGAGATCTCGACGATCGCGAACTGGTTGATGGTTCCGAATTCGTCGCTCATCGTACCGGCCAGCTTCCCTTCCTTAAGCTCGAGGACCAGGGTGAGCACGTTGGGCGACTTCGACCCCCTCGAGAGTTGCCGTACCCGACCATGTCCCCGCGAGGCTCGGCTGGTTTCTGGGACGGCGATGCCGGACCGGCCAGGCCTGAGAGAAGAACGAGCCCGAAGATCAGCGTTTTACTTTTCATGTGCGGCCTCCTGACAGAGTGTACGCGCCGCCCGGCCCAAGTGTTTCGCGAAATCTCACTTCAGGGCTTGGCCCGGGACGTCGAGGGCGACGATCCCCGCGGCCGGACGGTCGAGCTCGAGGACGATCACCGTGTCCGCGGAATGCCGGCCCTCCTCCGGAGCAAAAACCTCGAGGCCGGCCTCGGTCTGCCGGACCGTCGCGGCGCCGCCGCCGAGGACGCGGCTGCCGACGACCTTCGCCGGGATGGGCGGAAGCCGGAGCGAGGGCCCGGTCCAAGCGAAGACGTGCAGGTAGATGGTGTTGCCGCGCCTCGTCGAAGCGCCGTACCGGCCGGGCTTGAACGGCCCGCCCCGGGTGCCGTAGATGCTCTCGCCGCATCCGGCCAGCCAGGCGCCGACGCCCTTGAGGACGTCGACCTGGCGCGGCTCGATGCGGCCGTCCGGCATGGGCCCGACGTTGAGCAGGAGGTTGCCGTCGCCGCCGGCGCAGCCGGCCAGGATGCGGATGACCTCGTCGACCGTCTTGATGGTGTCGTCCGGCTTCCAGGACCACTGCGTCCCCAGGGTCATGCACGTCTCCCACGGCTGCTTGTCGTTGTACGCGCCGATCACCTGCTCGGGCGTGAGGTAGTCGGCGTTCGGGCCGATGTCGCGGTCGGCGGTGAGCCCGCCGAAGCTGCAATCGAGGCGGTTGTTGACGACGATCGCCGGCTGGGCGGCCCGGACCAGCCGATAGGTCCCCTCCTGGTCCCAGGGGATGGTGCCGCCGTCCCAGTCGAACCAGAGCAGGTCGATGCGGCCGAAGCCGCGTCAGGATCTCGCCGATCTGCCCCTGCATGCGCTTGACGTAATCCGCGTTGCGTTCCGTCCGGCAGTCGGGATCGCGCCAGTCCATGGGCGAGTAGTACCAGCCGATGCGCAGTCCGGCCCCGCGGACGGCCTCGGCCAGCTCGCCGCAGACGTCGCGCCGAACGGCGTATTCCCGATGTGATAGTCATAGGTCTCCGTCGGCCAGAGGCAGAAGCCGTCGCAGTGCTTGGCCGTCAGGACGACGTAGCGCGTCCCGGCCGCTTTCGCGATGGCCGCCCATTCCCCGGCGTCGAAGAGCGTCGGATTGAATTCCTTGTAGAGGTTATCGTAGACCTCGACCGGGATGGGCCCCTTGTTGGGGCAAAGAGGATTGGAGTTGGCCCGCGACCAGCTGATCTCGGTGCCCTTGAGGCTGACGGGGCCCCAGTGGATGAAGAGGCCGAAGCGGGCCTCGCGCCACCAGGCCAACCGGTCGGGGGCGGACGACCCGGCCGTCTGGGAGGCGGGCGCAGCCAGGGTGGACGGCTCTCGGGCGGGCGCGGCGCCACGCTTGCAGGAGGACAGGAGGACCGGGCCGCAGACCGCGAGCCCGGCCAGGACCAGGGACATTCCTCGGCGGGTGTTCATGGATGACCTCTCCCCCGGATTATGGTCCCGGCCGCCGTCCCGAGTCAACGCGGCGGTTCGGACCGCCTGTACTTTGGCCGCGATTTGGTGTACAAACCCTCTCCCGGACCCGGTCCGGCGACAAGGAGCCGCGATGAACGGTCGCCCCGCCTTCAACATGCGCTACATCTGGCTGGTGACCCTGGTCTCGGCCATGGGCGGCCTGCTCTTCGGCTACGACTGGGTCGTCATCGGCGGGGCCAAGCCCTTTTACGAGAAATTCTTCGGCCTGACGACGCCGTCCCAGATCGGCTGGGCCATGTCGAGCGCGCTCGTCGGCTGTCTCGTCGGCGCGCTCGTCTCGGGCGCTCTGAGCGACCGCTTCGGCCGGAAAAAGCTCCTCCTCCTGGCCGCTTTCCTCTTCACCGTCACCGGGGTCCTCACGGCCCTGGCCCCGGACTTCACTTTCTTCGTCGTCAACCGGCTCCTCGGCGGCGTGGCCATCGGCCTGGCCTCCAACCTCTCCCCGATGTACATCGCCGAGATCTCCCCGGCCGCGACGCGGGGCAAATTCGTCTCGGTCAACCAGCTGACCATCGTCATCGGCATCCTGGCCGCCCAGCTCACCAACTGGCTCATCGCCCGCCCCGTTGCGCCGGGCGCCACGGCGGCCGACATCCTGGCCTCGTGGAACGGGCAGACGGGCTGGCGCTGGATGTTCGGGGCCGAGGCCGTGCCCGCGCTCCTCTTCTTCCTGCTGATGTTCCTGGTCCCGGAAAGTCCCCGCTGGCTGGTCAAGAACGGCCGCGCCGAGGCGGCCGAAAAGATCCTCAGCCGGGTCGGCGGCCCGGGCTTCGCCGCCGAGGCCCTGGCCGACATCCGCACGACGCTGGCCGCCGGCGAGACCGGCCGGGTCCGCTTCCGCGAGCTGCTCGAGCCGGGCCTGTCCAAGGTCCTGCTCATCGGCGTCGTCCTGGCCGTCTATCAGCAATGGTGCGGCATCAACGTCATCTTCTATTACGCCCAGGAGATCTTTACGGCCGCGGGCTACGGCGTCAGCGACGTCCTCTTCAACATCGTCGTCACCGGCACGGTCAACCTCATCTTCACTCTCGTGGCCATCCGGCTCGTCGACCGGCGTGGCCGCAGGCCCCTGATGCTGGCCGGCTCGGCCGGGCTGGCCGTCGTCTTCGGCCTCATCGGGGCGAGCTACGCGCTCCACAGCCGCGGCGTTCACCTCCTCATCCTCGTCGTCATCGCCATGGCCCTCTACGCCCTGTCCCTCGCTCCCGTGACCTGGGTCCTGCTTTCGGAGATCTTCCCCAATCGCATCCGCGGCGCGGCCATGTCGGTCGCGACGTTCTCCCTGTGGTCGGCCTGCTTCATCCTGACCTACACCTTCCCTCTCCTCAACAAGGGCGTGGGCCCGGCCCGGACGTTCTGGCTCTATGCCGGGATCAGCGTCCTCGGCTTCCTCTTCATCAGGTCCCGCGTCCGCGAGACCAAGGGCAAGACCCTGGAACAGATCGAGCGGGAGCTCGTCGGCCGCTGAGGCGAAGGGACGCCGATGGACGGAACGGATCCCCAGCCAAGCCCGGCCGAAGCTCCGCCGGCCGGACGGCCGCCCGGGCTTCTCAAGCGCCTCTATCGCGAGGAACGGGAAGCCTGGCGCGGGCACTACCGGAGGTATTTCAAGTACGCGGCGCGGTCCCTCGGCCTGGGCTTCGTCGCCGGATTTCTTTATTTCGTGTTCTGGCCGGCCCAGGAAAAGAAGGCCCTTGCGCTCGTCGTCCAGGCGCTCAAAGATATCCCGCTCGAGGCCTCGCCGCCGATCCTGGCTCTGACGCTTTTCTACCACAACGCCCGGGCCTCGGTCGTCGCCGTGGCGGCCGGTGCAGTCCCGTTCCTGTTCCTGCCCATCCTCGACCCGCTTCTCAACGGAGCCGTGCTGGGGCTGCTCGTGTCCATCGCCCGGCACCAGAGTCTCGATGTCCCCCGGCTCGTCGTGACCCAGATCCTGCCCCACGGCATCTTCGAGCTCACGGCCGTCCTTTACGCGACGAGCCTCGGCCTCTACCTCTCGGCCGGGATGGGCAAGAAGGCCGCCGCGGCCTGGCGGGCCCGCATAGACCGGAAGAAAGCGGAGACATGTACCGCTTTCGATTCACCGTCCGATCCCTCGGCTCCCGGGGATCACCCTGATAGCTGTGTAGAGCCGGCGGCCGCGAGCCTCATCCGCAACGTCGTTCGCTCCTTCGTCCTCGTCGTCCTGCCGCTGCTCCTCGTCGCGGCGATCGTCGAGGCGTTCATCACGCCGCATCTCCGATGAAAACCGGAGATGCGGGGCTGCTCACGGGAAGCGGCGGACGAGCCGGCAGCCCCGTTTGCTGCATCGCTTTTTAAGAAAGATCCGGCCTTCAGATAAGGCCGCGGGAGGGTCAGATGAAATTTACGTTCGCTCACAACAACATCAACGTCCTCGACCTCGACCGGAGCCTGGCTTTCTATAAGGAGGCGCTCGGCCTGGAGGCGGTCCGCCGTCACGAGGCCAAGGACGGAAGCTTCGTCCTGGTCTACCTCGGCGACGGGAATACGCCGCACCGGCTCGAGCTGACCTGGCTCCGGGACCGGAAGGAGCCCTACGACCTCGGCGACAACGAGATCCACCTGGCCTTCGCGGTCGACGACTACGCGGTGGCCCTGGCCCGGCACAAGGAGATGGGCATCGTCTGCTTCGAAAATGCGGCCATGGGCATCTATTTCATCGAGGACCCGGACGGATATTGGCTGGAGATCGTGCCGGAAAAGCGCTGATCCCTGTTGAAATAGCCAGGGCGCTTAGTCTCCTGAGGCTCTGAGTGAAGCGATGCCCGCCGCCCATTCGTCGCGGTCCTCGTGATCGAACCGCCCTTCGAGCGCAGAGGCGATGTATTCAAGGTAATTGAGGACCGCCGTCTGCTCCTCGCTAGGCCATCCGCGAAATCCCATCGCAATCAGCGTCTCCGATAGGTGCAGAGTATAGCAGTCCTCGACGTTCCGCGGCGGGCCAAGGAGCTCGAGGAGTCGTGGGAGGTAATGACGATAAACGTCGGCGCTCTCCCAGTGGTCGGCTGCTTCCCACAACAGCTTTCGGCCGAGCTCTGCGTCAAGAGCGGCGACGGGAGCGCGGGTGATCCGCTCGATCTCCTTCTGCGAATAGCAGAAGCCGCAGAAGTCTTCGCCGGCATTTTCGTAGCGAGCGAAGACCTCGTACATCCGGCTTACGATCGTCTTGCTGAGCTCGTCATCCATGTTCGTATTACGAGGATAATCCCACTGTCCGCTCAACGGACAGAACGAATCCGCAAGATGCCTACTTCGTGATCGGGACGCCCACCGAGAACTTATGCACCGTGACCGTCCGGTAGGTCTGGCCTGGTTCGAGGACGGTCGAGGGGAAATTCGGATGATTGGGCGAATCGGGGAAGTGCTGGGTCTCGAGGCAGAACGCGAAATGCTTGCCGTAGGCTTTGCCGCCCTTGCCGACGACCGTCCCGTCGAGGAAGTTGCCGGTGTAAAGCTGGATCCCCGGCTGGTCGGTCCAGATCTCCATGGCCCGGCCGCTCTCCGGCTCTTCGACCCGGGCCGCCAGGGTCAGCGTCCCGCCGCCGCTCCTTAGGACAAAGTCGTGGTCGTAGCCGCCCTCGACCCGGGCGATCCTCTCGCCGACGGTGTGCGGTGAGGTGAAGTCGAACGGCGTCCCGGCGACGGCGAGGATCTCACCGGTCGGAATGAGGTTGACCGGGGAATCCACGGCCGTGTACCGGTCGGCCTCGATCTGAAGGAGGTGCCCCAGGATGTCGCCCCGGCCCTCGCCCTTGAGGTTCCAATAGGCGTGGTTGGTCAGGTTGAGGACGGTCTTCTTGTCCGTCGTCGCTTCGTAGCGGATCTCGAGCTCGTTGGCGTCGGTCAGCGTGTAGACGACGGTGACCGCCAGGTTCCCCGGATAGCCCTCTTCCATGTCCTTGCTGAGATAGGTCAGCTTGAGGCCCGGGCCGCGGCCCGACTCGGCCGGCTCAGCCGTCCAGACGACCTTGTCGAAGCCTCTGATCCCGCCGTGAAGGGTGTTGCCGTTGTTGTTCGCGGCCAGGCGGTATTCGACGCCGTCCAGCGTGAACCGGGCCTTGGCGATGCGGTTGCCGTAGCGCCCGATGATGGCCCCGAAGTACGGGTGCGTGCCGAGGTAGCCGTCCAGAGTGTCGAAGCCGAGGTTGACGTCGGCCAGGACCCCGTTCCGGTCCGGCACCTTCAGCGACACGAGGATGGCCCCGTAGGTGGTGATGCGGGCCTCGAGGCCGGCCTTGTTGGTCAGGGTGTAGATATCGACGGCCGTGCCGTCGGCCAGGCGCCCGAACGGCGCTTTCGTGATGCTCATGGTCGGACTCCCTTGCTCGGTGGTGTTCGTTTCCGGGGCGCCGGCCGGCTTCTTGCAGGCCGCGGGGCCAAAAGCCAGGACCGCGGCCAGGACCGCCGTGAGCGCCCGTCCCGTCGTTTTGGTCATGATCGCCTCCGGTTAGTGCGGGAAGACCCTTATTTATCGCAATTCTCCGGCTAATTCAACCGCGCCCGCCGAGATCGCCCCGGATCTCGCCCTGCCCGCTTCGCGGTCAGCTGGAACGTTTGACCCCCGTCCCCACGTATGATATTTATTGGATACTCACATGGTCGGGACTGTCCTCAAGCATTACCGGATCGAGACCCAGCTCGGCAAGGGCGGCATGGGCGTCGTCTACCGGGCCCGGGACACCCGCCTCGACCGCCTGGTCGCCCTCAAGATGATCACTCCCGGCCTGGTGGCCAACCCCGAACGCCGGAGCCGCCTCCTGCTCGAGGCCCGCTCGGCCGCGGCCGTCTCGCATCCGGCCATCGCCCAGGTCTACGACATCGACGAGGTCGACGGCAACCTGTTCATCGCCATGGAGTACGTCGACGGCCGGACCGTCAGCCGGCTCATCGCCGACGGCGAGCTCGACCTCATGGGCGCGATCGAGATCGCCGTCCAGATCGCCGAGGGCCTGGCCAAGGCCCACGACGCCGGCATCCTCCACCGCGACATCAAGTCCGACAACATCATGGTCACCCGGGACGGCCACGCCAAGCTCCTCGACTTCGGCCTGGCCAAGCTCGTCGAGCCCATCTCCGACGAGCCCGCCCTGCCCGTCGATCTCTCCCGGACCCTGACCCGCGGCCGCGTCCAGACCATCCCCGGCGCGGTCATGGGCACGCTCAGCTACATGAGCCCCGAACAGGCCCGCGGCAAGGAGCTCGACCGGCGCAGCGACATCTTCTCGCTGGGCATCGTCCTCTACGAGATGGTCACGGCCGAGCTGCCCTTCAAGGGCGAGACGCCGCTCGACACTATGCACGCCATCGCCTACGAGGAGGCCCGGCCGGTGACCCTCGTTCGGCGTCATCTCACGCCCGAGCTCCACCGCATCGTCTTCCGCTGCCTGCGCAAGAACCCGGACGACCGCTATCCCGACGCCCACGCCCTGGCCGTCGATTTGCGGCGCCTGAAGCATGACCTCGAGACCGGCACGACATCAAAGCTCGCGGCCGGCGCCCGGCTGCGAAACTGGGTCGACTGGCTGAAGATCTCGTTCCCGGGCGGCTACAAAGGCATGGCCATCCTTGCCGGAGCCATCGCCCTGGCCGCCGTTCTCGTGGCCGTGGATTTCAACTGGGGCGGCCTCATCGGCCCGGCCTTCATAGCCCTCTTCTTCTACAGGTTCGTCCGCAACCGCAAAAAGCGCCTCTTCGCGACCTTCGCCAAAAAGGTGTCCAAGTTCCCGGAGGTCCGCCTGGTCACGGTCCGGGACGACCGCGTCATCGTCGTCGTCGACAAGGCCCCGGCCAAGGTCTATATCCGCATCACCGCCCTCGTCGACGAGCTCAACCGGAGCCTGTTCATCGGGAAGGACATCAAGGCCGAGATCCGGACGGAGATCCCGGAGACCGACGCCACGGCCCTGCTCACCCAGATGGGCGTCGTCTACGCCCGCGAGGACACCCCGTCCGGGAAAAAGGCCACCAAAGCCTAGGCCGGATCCTTCTTCCGCAGCGCCTCGACCCTGGCCCGTACCTTGGGCTGGTCCGGGCTGAGCTGGAGCGATTTCTCGTAGGCCGCCAGCGCCTCCTTCGGCTTCCCCCCGGCCTCGTAGCCCTCCCCCAGCGCGTTCATCAGGGCGGCGTTGACGCCGAACGAGGCCACGGCCCGGTCCAGGATCGCGACTGCACGCTCGGGCACGCCCGAGCGCATCAGGGCGTCGGCGGCCAGGACAAGGATCTCGTAGGTCGCCGTCCGTGCGGGGTCGAGGAAGGGTTCGAGCGTCTTCGTGGCTGCGGCCGGGTCTCCGAGGGCCAACTGGACCCGGGCCAGGGAGGCCCCCAGATCCATGGAGGCCGAATTGCGGGCCAAGGCCCGCCCGAGGATGACGCGGGCCTCGTCGTAACGTTCGAGGTTGGCCAGCTGCGAGCCGAGGACCCCGTCATAGTAGGGATCGCCGGGCTCGGGCAGGATCCGCGAGGAGAACCAGGGCCGGGGCACCGCTTCGGCGTAGCTCAAGTCGAACTCCTCGGAAGCGGACACGATCTGCGTGCCGCCCCGGCCGAACGAGACGCGGACCGTGTAGTGGGCCGCGGGGAAGTCGGCGAGCGGGACCTCTTCGACGACGACGGGCAGGTCCGGATAGTCCGCCGGACGTCGCCGGAGGTCCCGGAAGAGCTGGCCGTCCTTGAGGAACTCGATCGTGATCTCGCCGCCGGCGGCGAGCTCGGCGGACGGGGCGTAGAGCTGGAAGGCGACCGCCAGCGTGTCCTGGCGGGTGAAGACCCGGCCCGGCTGGGCGTAGAGCTGGAACGGCCCGACGCGGAAGGCCTTCATCCGGCGCGCCCCGGGATCCAATCGCGTCACCCGATAGCCGAGCAGGGGCTGCGACATCTCGACGGCCGTCCCGGCCTGGGGGATGCGCAGCGTCCGCTCAAGCGAAGTGAATTCCTTGGAGGCCTCGTTCTTGACCAGGACCGAAAAGCCGTAATCGCCGGGGAGCAGCGGGAAGAGGTCCTGGAAATCGAATGGCGACCGGCCGGCGTCCCTCATCTGCTCGGCGGTCAAATTGATGGACACGGTCTTGTCGAACTGATGGACGAGGCGCCCGTCGCCCGCCGTCACCCGGCCGTTGACCTTGAGGGTCGTGGAGTACTTGTTCCCGTACTCGTTGACGGACAGACGCTTCGGCTCGATGGCATAGTGGACGAAAGAGAGCCCCGACTCGTCCCGAAAGACCTTGACCAGGCTGTCGCTGTCGAGGTAGTTGGCCGTGTATTCGACCTCGACGAGGTCCTTGTACTCCAGGAACTTCTGGGCGTAACGGGTCTCGACGGACTTCGACCCGGACGTTTCGATCCTATGGAGGAGCAGGTCGGCCGACATGGAGGGCCGGCCATAGACGGTGCCGCTCTCGCCGGGGACGAGGGACAGGGACACGGCGGCCAGGGCCGGGTCGATCTCCTGGAGCTTCTTGAACGCCTGGGTGTAGTCGGGACCGCCGAAATAGCCGGCCAGGAGGGCCTGGGGACCGTCGGCGACCGGGCTGTAGAGCCGGTACTCGCCCCGGCCGTTCTCCCGGAAGAAGACGACGTTGAACCCGGGAGGAAGGCCGAGATCGGTCTTGCCCTGGTAGAACCACACCTCGGTGTCGTAGGTCGAGGACTTGCCTTCGAACCGCTGGATGTCGTTCGCTTCGCCCAGGATGATATAGAACCGGCCGCGGTCGGTCAGCCGGCCCGGGCGGGGCGCGTCGCGGCCGAGATAGCGGTCGGCATAGGCGAGACGCCGGTAGTGCTCGGTCTT
This sequence comes from Candidatus Aminicenantota bacterium, assembly GCA_963754085.1. Lineage (GTDB taxonomy): Bacteria > Acidobacteriota > Aminicenantia > Aminicenantales > Saccharicenantaceae > RBG-16-66-30. The sequence goes on from CAVWFA010000004.1 coordinate 134,230, forward strand.
GAACTCGTTCTCCAGGGTCCCCGGCGTCGGATCGCGCTGCTTCCAGAAGGCTTCGATGAACTGGTTCCGCTCCCGGTCGGAGGTGAGCTTCAGGAAGACCTCGCGTTCCATCGGGGCGATGATGACGGCGACTTCGTCCTCGAGCCAGGCCTTATAGCTTTCCGGCAGCTTGGGCTTGACGTTCGCCTGGCCGCAAAGGACCGGCGGCCCGGCGGCCAGGAGGAGAAGGGACGCGACGAGCGCGGCGGCCGTTCGATGGGGGCTCAAGAGCGTGCCCATCGGGTCCTGAGCCGTGTCAGCTCTTCGCCGGTCGAGGCCTTGAGGATCTGGTGGAGGAAGACCGGCCCGTCGGTCCCGTCCGGGACGCGCTGGACGACCGACAGGACCTCCTCGCCGTAGAAGGCCTCGGCGCGATAGGAAACCTCGATGTCGAGGGGCCGGCTCTTCAGCAGGATGTCCGGCGGGACGGCTTCGAGCGCCCACTGGACATAGACCGCGTTGTTGACGTGACGGTTCCAATCGAGATGGACCGATTCGACGCGGAAGCGGACCTCGGACTCCCGCGCCGCGGGAACGGGGAGGGACGGGAAGGGGTCGTCGAGGGCCCGGCGGTCGACGGCATAGGGGACGTCGATGACGGCCTCGACCTTGATCGGCTGCTTCTTCTCCAGGCCGATGATCATCCAGGAGCTCGTGGCCGAGAGGACGGGGCCGTCCCCGTCGGCGACCTCGAAATCGCGGGTCGCGTAGTAGCCGCCCTTGCCGGACGGCCAGGTCGTGACCTCGAGACGTCGGCCCATGCCCGGATAGCGGTGGATGCGGACGTGGTAGCGGGACAGGACCCAGGTCATGTTCTTCTTGAAGAGATCGATGACGGACAGGCCCAGGCGCCCGGCATGCTCGCCGGCCGAGTCCTGGAGGTAATTGAGAAGGGCGATCGGTCTGACCAGGCCCCGGATGTCGGTCTCGTAAGAGTGGACCGGGTATTCCTTACAAAAGATCAGGTCTTCAGGGATCATGGGGGCATTATAGACCAAAAGGCCTCTCCTGTCCTCCGGGCGGGACGGCCTGCGATGATTCAGCCCAGCCGCTTCATCTCGTCGAGCAGACGGTCGATCTGCTCCGGGGTGTGCTCCGAGAAGACGGAGGCCCGCAGGACCCCGCCGGCGGGGGCGCCGACGTATTTCAGGAGAGCGACGGCGATGCCCCGGTCGAAGAGCTCCGCCTGGACCTTCTTCATGTCGTCGGCCGACTTCAGGACCCAGGTGACGATCGGCACCGGCGTGTCGTTCATGTCGTAGCCGAGCTTCTTCATCCCGGTCTTGAGCCGGGCGACGTTGCGCCGCAGCCGCTCGCGCCTCTGGGGCTCGCGCTGGACGATCTCCAGTCCCTTCATCGACGCGGCCATGGCCGGAGTCGGGCTGGGCGTCGCGCCGGGGTAGGCGCCGCAGGTCGCCTTGATGTGGTCGATGAAGGCCTTGCCGGCCGGGATGAACCCGCCGTGCCCGCCGAAGGCCTTGCTCATGGTCCCGGCGTAGTAGCAGCGTTCGCTCTTGACCCCGTAGTAGTCGTAGGTGCCGCGGCCGTTGGGCCCGAGGTGGCCGACGGCGTGCGAGTCGTCGAGGCACAGGTAGCCCTGGTACGGCTCGAGGATCTTGAGGTACTCGGGGACCGGGGCGATGACACCGAAGGTCGGGAAGATGCCGTCCGTCATGACCAGGGGCACGTCGCCGGCCTTGAGGTTGGCCTTGAGCTGGCGGGCCAGGTCCTCGGGGTCGCGGTGCTTGAAGGTGTGGACCGGCTTGAGGGCCGAGTAGACGGCGTCGCGGATGCTGAAGTGGGAGGTCTCGTCGATGAAGATGGCCCCGACCTGGGCCTTGAGGGCCTGGACGAGGAAGAGGTTGTCGAGGTAGCCCGAGACGAAGTGGATCGAATCCTCGGTCCCGAAGAACCCGGCGATCTTTCGCTCCAATTCGATCTGGACGGGCGTGTTGCCGAAGCCGGTCCGCGAAGTCGCGCTGTGGGTGCCGTACCTGCGGAAGGCGGCGATGCCGGCCTCGATGACCTCGGGATGCCCGTGGAGGGCGAAATAGCCGGTGCCTCCGAAATAGAGGCAGCGCTTGCCGTTGATGACCGTCTCCGGGCCCGGGGCGCTTTCCATGATGAAGCCGCCGGGCGGGGCCGGGGCCTGGCCGAGGGGCGGCTCGTCGTCGGCGAAGAGATGGCCGAAGGAATGGTTGAGGGCGAACAGCCCGGCCAGGGATTTCGCCAGGAACTCGCGCCGGCCGGGGAATTCGACGGTCGCGTCCCTCGGATTGTCATTAGATCCCATGACGGCTCCTCCGGTCAGGATTTCTCCTGGAAGACGAAGGTGTAGTCGACCTTGCACATGTAATTGCTCGAGGTCATCTGGACGGCCTCGGGACTCTGTTCGCCGATGCAGAGCCGGTAGGTCTTGCCCGGCTCGAAGGTCTTTCCCTCTTCGGGCTTCATCTTGACCGTGTAGGCCTCTCCCCCGGCCCGCTCCGTGGAGAACCAGCCCTGCGCGACCGGTTCGTTGCCGTCGAGGACGAGATGGTACATCTTCTGCGTCGCGAATTTGACCTGGACCCTGAATTCGATCTCACCGGGCGAGGCCTTGAGGACGGTAATGTAGAGATCGGGAACCTTCTGGCCGCTGTAGTAATTCATCTGCGGCTTCGACTTGTACGTCGTGGAGCACGCGGCGACGAGCGCCAGGGCGATGACGGCGACGGCGACTTTCACGGATCTCATGGATGGCCTCCTTCTTCGCTGACGGATCTTGGGATGACGACGCGCGCCCCTGTCCGGATGGACTCGAAGCAGGCGTCGAGGATGCGCATGTTGTGCCAGGCGTCGGACGCGGGATACCGAAGAGGGGTCCGGCCGAGGACGGCCTCGCCGAAATGTTCGACCATGAGGGTGAACATGTTCGCCTTCCGGATGGGCACCCGCTCGACGGCCTCCCCCCGGACGATCTCGACCGCAACGTCGAAGTCCTTGGCCGAGAAGGCCCGGTCGAGGCGCAGGGTCGCCTCCGTGCCCGCGGCGACGAGCCGGCTCTGGAAATGGGATTCGAAGCTCGCGTCGCACAGCGCGAAGCGGCCCCCGGGGAACTCGAGCAGGACGGCCGCCGTCATGTCCACGCCGGTGGCCGGGTCGATGCGGGCGGCCGCGGTCGCCGCCGACGGCTCGGCGTCCAGGATGAGGCGGGCCAGGCTGATCGCATAGCAGCCGACGTCGTACATGGCCCCGCCGCCCCGGGCCGGGGACCAGCGGTAGTTCGCGCCGTCGCGCTCGAAGCGGAAAGTGAAAGAGGTGTGGACCGAGCGGACCGGGCCGATCGCGCCCGTGCGGACGAGCTCGAGCGTCCGGTCGATCTGCGGATGGAACTTGTACATGAAGCCTTCCATGAGCAGGACACCGTGCGTCTCGGCGGCCCGGATCATGTCCCGGACCTCGGGGGCGTTCATAGCCATGGGCTTCTCGCAGAGGACGTGCTTGCCGGCCCGCATGGCCCGGATGGACCACTCGGCGTGGAGGTCGTTCGGAAGCGGATTGTAGACGGCTTCGACGGCCGGGTCGTCGACGAGCTCCTGATAGGTCCGGTGGGCCCGGGCGAATCCGAACCGGTTGGCCCAATCCCCGGCCCGGTCCGGATCGCGCGCGGCGATCGAGGCCAGGGCGCCGTTGCCGGACTGGAGGACGGCCGGGATGAAGGCCTTTTCGGCGATCCCGGCGCAGCCCAGGATGCCCCAACTGATCTTGCGGACCGTGCTCATCCCTTATCGCCCGTCCTTGTCTCCATCTTAAGCCAAGGCCCCCTCCGGCGCAATCCCCGCGGTCTTGCTTTCCGCCCGGCTACTGGACGATACTACCGGCGGATCGCATCGATAATTGGGGAACGGGTATCCTGTCCCCATTTATTAAGGAGATGTCGATATGGCCGAGAGCATGGACCGCAGGGAATTCCTCAAGGTGAGCGGCGGCGCGTCCGCCGGCGTCCTTCTGGCCAATTTCAGGAGCGACGCGTCGCTCTTCGAGAAGACCGAACCAGCGGCCCGGCCGGTCCGCCTCGGCGTCATCGGCACCGGCAACCGCGGCCGGTCGCTCCTCTCGAACCTGCTGCTGATGCCCGGCCTCGAGTTCCCGGCCCTCTGCGACATCGACCTCGACGCGCTGGCCCAGGCCCGGGACATGGTCGTCAAGGCCGGCCGGCCCCAGCCCGAGGGCTATTCCAAGGGGCCCGAGGATTTCCAGCGGCTCCTGTGGCGCGAGGACATCGACGCCGTCGTCATCGCGACGTCGTGGGACTGGCACACGCCCATGGCCGTCTGCGCCATGAAGAACAAGAAGTACGCCGCGGTCGAGGTGCCCGCGGCCATGACCTTCGAAGAGTGCTGGCAGCTTGTCGACACCCACGAGGCCACGGGCGTCCCCTGCATGATGCTCGAGAACTGGAGCTTCCGGCAGGACAATCTGGCTCTGCTCAACATGGTCCGCAAGGGGCTGTTCGGCGAGATCGTCCACGTCCAGGCCTCGCACACCCACGACTGCATCGACCACTGGTTCTTCAGCCCCGAGGGGAACATGCGCTGGGGCGGCCGCTTCCTCATCGATCACAACCGTTCCCAATACCCGACCCACGCGGTCGGACCGGTCTGGCCCTGGCTCGACCTCGGCTGCGGCGATTACTTCGACACGGCCGTGACCGTGGCCAACCGCCAACTCGGCATCAACGATTACTTCGGCCGCAAGTTCGGCCCGAAACATCCCTATGCCACGGCCAAATTCGCCCAGGGCGACGTGGTCACGACGCTGATCCGGACCAAGAAGGGCAACACCGTCTTCGTCAAGTACGACATGCAGCTCCCCCGCCCCTACGACAACCAGTGGGAGCTCCAGGGCACGCGGGGCATCTACAACGAACAGCGGAACGCCCTCTATCTCGTCGACCGCAGCCCCGACTATCACCAGTGGGAGCCGTTCCCGCCCTACATGGAGAAGTTCGACCACCTCTGGTGGCGGAAGATGAAGACCGAGGCCGAGGCCGGCGGCCACGGCGGGACCGACTACCTCGAGCTAGCCCTCTTCGTCGAGGCCGTGCGCAAGAAGACACAGACGCCCATCGACGTCTACGATTCGGTGCTGATGAGCTCGATCATCCCGCTCTCGGAGAGATCGATCGCCGCGGGCGCCGCGCCGGTCGAATGCCCGGACTTCACCCGCGGCAAGTGGAAGACAAAGAAGCCCGCCTTCGGCGTCGAGGGCTGATCAGACCTTCCGCAGCTTCTTGACGAAGGCCGGGTCGACGTCGCAGCCGAGGCCCGGCTTCTCCGGCAGCGTCAGCGTCCCCGCCTTGACCGTCATGCCGTCGACGATCGGGTCCTCGACGTGCTCGGAGTTGCCGTCGAGGTCGGCGTAGACGATGTTGGCCTGCGAGGCCACGACGTGGGCGGCCGCGGTCAGGGCCAGCCGCGTTTCCAGCATGCAGCCGACCATGCAGCGCATGTTGGCCGCGTCGGCGATGTGGGCGATGCGGATGGAGTTGAGCAGGCCGCCGGCCTTCATGACCTTGATGTTGAAGCTGTCGCAGGCCCCGGCCCGGATGAGCTTGACCGCGTCGGCCGGGCCGAAGAGGGCCTCGTCGGCCATGATCGAGATCGGGCTCTGGGCCCGGACGGCGCTCAGGCCGGCCGTGTCGGAGGCGAGGACGGGCTGCTCGCAGAATTGGATGGCCAGGGGCGCCATCTTGCGCAGGCCGTAGATCGCCTGGGGCACGGTCCAGCCCTGGTTGGCGTCGATGCGGATGGCCACCTTGGGGCCGACGGCGCTTCGGATGGCCTGCGAGGCGGGCGAAGTCCTCGTCCGGGTCGAGCCCGACCTTGACCTTGAGCGTCTTGTAGCCCTTGTCGGCATAGCCTTTCGCTTCGGCCGTCATCTTCTCCAGCGTGTCGAGGCTGGTCGTGATGTCGGTCTCGAAGACGCTCTTCGTCCCGCCGAGGAGGCGGAAGAGCGGCAGCCCGGCGACCTTGCCGAGGATGTCGAAGAAGGCCATGTCGAACGCGGCCACCGCGCTCGGATTGGAGTGGACGATGGGCCCGATGAGCCGGACGAGATCGTCGATCGCGAGCGGGTCCTTGCCGATGATCATGTCGCGGATGGCCTTGGCGGCGGCGGCGTTCGTGGCCTGGGTCTCGCCCGTGATCGGCGGGAACGGGCAGGCCTCGCCGAGGCCGGTGACGCCCTGGTCGGTGCGGACACGGACGAGGAGGTCGTTGGCGGCCGTCATCTCGCCGATGGCGATGCGGAAGGGCGACGTGAGCGGGAGGTCGAAGAGGAAGATCTCGACGTCGGTGATCTTGAGCTTCTTCGCGGCGGCGCGGGCGTCCTCGAAGGCCTTGGACGGCAGGCCGTAGGCCGTGGAACCGGCGGCCAGGGCGCCGAAGCCGAGCATCTTCAGGAATCCTTTGCGGGACAGGCTCATGGGTCCTCCTCGTTCGTCGCGGGTCGTGCCGGGTCCCATTCTATCCAGCGGCGGGGACGTTTGGCAAGAGGCGCGGGGCGGGTGCCGGGGCGGTCAGGCCCGTCCGTCGGAGTCCCGGTCGCCGCGGGCGAGCGAAGCGAAGACGCCGACGATACAGAGCGCGGCGAAGAAGACGAAGGCGATGCGGGCGCTGCGGAGGAAGAGCGGGTAGAGGGACGGCACGATCGCGGCCCGGCCCATGACCAGGGCGAAGATCATCATGGTGATGCCGGCGCTGAGCATCTGGCCGGTCAGGCGCATGGTCCCGAGGGCGGCCGAGGCGACGCCGAGGTGGCGCCTCTCGACGGAACACATGATGGCGTTCGTGTTGGGCGACGAGAAGAGGCCGAAGCCGAGGCCCAGGCAGACAAGCGCCGCCACGATGAAGCCAAAGCCCGTGTCCGGGCCGAGCAGGAAGAAGAGGAGCAGTCCGGCCGCCGAGAGGGCCATGCCGAACGAGGCGATGAACCGGGGCTCGGACCGGTCCGAGAGCCGTCCAGCGAAAGGCGAGGCGAGGGCCATGACGATCGGCTGGGCGACCAGGACGAGCCCGGCTTTTTGGGGCGGCAGGCCCTTGATGTACTGGAGGTAGAGGCTCATCAGGAAAGCGACGGCCGAGGTGGCGCTGTAGTTGAAGAGGGCGGCCAGATTGGAGAAGGCGAAGATGCGGTTGTGGCGGAAGAGGCGGAGGTCGAGGAGCGGCGCGCCGACCTGGAGTTCGAAGAGGACGAAGCCGATGAGGGCCAGGAGCCCGGCCGCCGTGAGCAGTGCGCCGGGGAGCGAGGGCAGGCGGGAGAAGCCGTACATCAGCGCGATGAGCCCGGCGCCAAAGATGAGCGCCCCTTGAGGTCGAAGCCCTCGCCGCGGGCCTCGGCCCACTCCCCTTCGAGCCGGACGAGGGTCAGGACGAGAGCCAGGAGGGCGACGGGCACGGTCGCCCAGAAGACGCTCCGCCAGCCCCAGGCGTGGACCAGGAAGCCGCCCAGGACGGGCCCGAGCGAGAGTCCGGTATAGACCGCGGCCGTGTTCAGGCCGAGGGCGTGCCCGCGGGCGCCCGGGGGATAGACCGAGGTCAGTATGGCGACGCCCGTGCCGAAGATCATGGCCCCGCCGATGCCCTGGACGGCCCGGCCGAGGATGAGGACGAAACCCGAAGGAGCGAGCGCGGCCAGGACGGTCCCGGCGAGGTTGACGCCGATGCCGATGGCAAAGATCCTCTTGCGGCCGACGAGATCGGCCAGCCGGCCGAAGGGGACGAGGAACATGGCCGCGGCCAGCGTGTAAGCGGTGAGGACCCAGCCGAGGGCCACGGCACTCAGGCCGAACTCCTTGCCGATCATGGGCATGGCCACGTTGGTCGCCGAGGCCAGGAAGGGCGTGATGAAGGACGAGACCATCGACACGGCCAGGGCGGTCCGCTGAAGGGACCTGTCGTGGGGTGGGGTGAGCACGGACATCGTCATTCCGCGGCGCATTATATCGGAACGGAGGGGTCAAACCTACACCTTTTTAAGGTTTAGGTTTGACCCCATCTTGGGCGGCGGCGGCCAGGGCGGCACCGACGGCCGTGACGATCTGGGGATCGTCGGGGACGACCACGGAACGGCCGAGCTTTTCGGAGAGAAGGCCGACGAGGCAGGGATTCAGGGCGACCCCGCCGGCCATGACGATCTCCCCCCGGGGCTCGAACCGCGCCGCCAGGGGATAGACGCGGTCGGCGATGGATCCGTGGAGGCCGAGCGCGATCGACCTCCGATCGCGCCCGGCGGCGAGAAGCGAGATGACCTCGGACTCGGCGAAGACCGTGCACATGCTGCTGAGGGTGATCGTCTCCCCCGTTTCACAGGCCGCCCGGCCGAATTCTTCGAGAGAAAAGCCCAGGAGCCCGGCCATGACCTCGAGGAAGCGCCCCGTGCCTGCGGCGCAGCGGTCGTTCATCTCGAAATCGGCGAACGCCCCCGCGCCGTTCCCGAGGAGGATGACCTTGGAGTCCTGGCCGCCGATGTCGATGACCAGCCCGGCGGCCGGCCTCAGGAAGCGGGCCCCAAGCGCGCAGGCCGTGATCTCGGTCACGACGCGGCAGTCGAGGTGGGCGTTCATGAGGAACCGGCCGTACCCGGTCGCCACGGCCCGGACGTAATCCCTCAGCCCGAGGCGCGCCCGGACGCGTTCGAGGGAATGGCCGTCGGTGTCGAAGATCTCGGAGCGGGCGATCGCGCCGTCGGCCAGCTCGACGATCTTGGTCGTCCGGGAGCCGAGGTCGAGGCCGAGAAAGAGGCCGGGAACTGTCACGGCGCGCTCCCCCGCCGACCCAGCCCTTCGAGGAAAGCGTCGACGCGCAGGCGCAGCTGGCCCGTGTCCTCTTCGGCGTAATCGGTCACGATCTTGAGGCTGGGCACGCCGGCCTCTTTGAGGGCGGCGGCCACGGCGACAGCCTCGATGTTGTAGGTGTGGCAATACTGGAGGACGTATTGGATAACGCCGTCGACCCGATGCTCCCGGGCCAGGCGCGTGACCGAATCGAGGCGCTCGTCGTTCGGCGAGAAGCACGAGCACTCGATCTTGAGATAGCGGTCGGCGACGGCCGCGAGCTGGATCTCGAGCGCGCCGCCGGTCTCTTCGACGAGGTTCTCGTAATAGCGCGACCCCGTGCAGGTCTCGTCGCAGACGACCAGCGCGCCCGCGGACTCGACCAGGGCGTGGAGCTTCCAGTTGCCTAGGACCGAGGGACAGCCGGAGACCATGATCCGCTTGGCCCGGCCGCCGGCGACGCCGACGCCGCGACGGACGCGGTCCTCGAGTTCGTCGTTGAGCGCCTCGAGCCTGTCCGTGAAGCGGAGCGTGTCGTCGACCAGGGCGCCCTGCATGACGACGAGGGCGTCGAGGCCGCTGATGGGAGGGTCGTTCTCTTTTCTGAAGGCGTTGAGCCGGGCCAGGGCCCGCCGCTTCCTGTTCATGAGGCCCACGGCCCCGGCCAGCTTGTCCGGTTCGAGGGTCCGTCCGGTCAGCATCCTCGAGCCGGGCCTTGAACTGTCGAACCTCCTCGTGCCAGAGGTCCCTGTCGCGGGCGCCCTTCTTCTGGGGCACCTCGAGGACGTGGAAATCCCCGCCCTTCGACAGGATGTCCCAGGTCTTTTTCTTGGCGTCGCAGGTCGTCTCGCCGACGGCCAGGTCCTCGATCGGACCGTAAGGGCAGGTGTTGGACAGGGCCAACCCGAGCGTGGACTTGACCAGCGGGCAGATGTCCCGCGGCAGCATCTTCTCGGCATAGGGGATGGAGGCGGACGTCCCGCCGCAGAGCGCCACCGGGATCGCGCCGAGAGCCAGGATGATCTCTTCGGGGACATAGATGCAGAACGTGCCGACGAACTTGTCGCCCGCTTCGCGCCGGGCCGCGATCTCGCGGACCCGCTCCCCGTGCGCGGCCCGGATGACGCCGTCGAAATAGGCCATGCCCTCCGGGCGGTACTTCTGGGCCAGCACGGTCTTGCCAAAGCTTCGGTCGATCGCGTCGAAGATCCGATGGTGGAGCTCGACGTCGAGTCCGAGGTCCTTCAGGAACTCGTCGGGACGGGTCAAGGCGCTCCTTCCCGCGCGCGCGACGACGGCCTCGTCGCTCACCGGGGGAAACACTCACCTGCGGCCGACCGGCCATGAGGGGAGCGTATTATAGGCCTTGGGCCGACGAGGAACAAGAGGGGGTCAAACCTAAATTCTTATAATTTCGGATCGCTCCCGATCAAGATAATTAAAAAGGTGTAGGTTTGACCCCGTCTTAGCGGCGGAGGAAGCGGCGGAGATAGTCGCGCGCCTCCGTGATGCCGAGGAGACGGGAGGCGGCGAAAAAGACGGCCAGGCCGAGAAGGCCGCACCCGGCGACGCTCGCGGCCGTCGCCAGGAACGACGTCCCCAGCTCTCCGGCGACGAGCCGGTTCCCGACCCAGGCCGCTCCCGCGCTGGCCGCCGAGGCGAGGGCGAGCTTCCCGGCATAGGCCGCGAGCGGCCCGATCTCCATCGGGCCGATCTTGCGCGGCAGCAGGCCGTAAAGGATACCCACGTTGAGGATGGCGGCCAGCGTCGTCGAAAGCGGGAAGGCCAGATAGCCCAGGACTCCCATCAGAGAGATGTTGAGGACCAAGTTGAGGGCGATCGAGGCGAAGCTGGCATACATCGGGGTCTTGGCGTCCTTGTAGGCGTAGAAGACCGCGGCGATGTTCCGCAGGACGGACATGAACGGGATGCCGAGGATGTAGAGGACGAGCGCCCCGGCCGTGGCCACGGTGTCCGCCGCCGTGAAATGCCCCCGCTCGTAGATGGCCCGGGTGACGGGACCGGCCAGCCCGGCGACGAGGGCCGACGTGGGCACGGTCAGGAAGAGGACCATCTTCAGAGAATCCGTGAGCGTGGACCCGCGGATCGCCGCCGTGTCGTTCAGGACCACGAGCCTCGAGAGCGAGGGCAGGGCGACCGCGCCGACGGCGATGCCGAAGAGGCCGAGCGGCAGGTGCATGATCCGGAAGGCGTAGTTGAGCCAGCTGACGCTGCCCTGGGCCAGCGGGGTGACGAGGATGGTATTGACGAGGACGTTGATGCGCGTCCCGGCGAGGCCGATCGCGACGGGGACGAAGAGAGCCATGACCCGGCGGAATTCGGGGTCGCGGAAGCTCAGGACGGGGCTCCAGCGGAAACCCCTGCGCCGGACGAACGGCACCTGGACGAGGAATTGCATCAGCCCGCCGATGAGGACGCCCACGGCCATGCCGAAGATGGGCTCCTTGCCGCGGGCGACGTACCAGCCGTAGGTCAGGAGCGGGACGAGGATGGAGAAGACGTTGAAGACGGCCGGGGCCACGGAGGGCACGAAGAACGACCGCTCCGTATTGAGGTAGCTCATGGCCCAGGCGGCCAAGACTGACGAAGAGCAGGAACGGGAAGAGGACGGCGGTCAGCTGGGCGGTCAGGTCGATCTTGCCCGGTACGCGCCCGAAACCGAAGGCGATGGCCTTGGCCAGAAAGGGGGCGGCGACGAAGCCCCGCGATCGAGAGCGCAGCCCGTGATGACGAAGAGGACGTTGAAGATGTTGGAGGCCAGGCGGTTCTGGGCCTCCCGGCCTTTGGCCTTCTCGGCCGTGAGGACGGGGACGAAGGCGTCGGAGAGCGCCGTCTCGGCGAAGAGGTCGCGCAGGAGATTCGGGATGCGGAAGGCCACGTTGAAGGCGTCCGTGGCCGCGCCGACGCCGAAGAGGTGGGCGAAGACCGACTCGCGGACGAGGCCCATGACCCGGCTGACGGCCGTGCCGATGGTGAACGAGCGGACGCCCCGCGAAATGTCTTCCATGCTCAGGCCATTATTCGATATTTGCGCCCGGCCTGGCAAGGCCTATACTGACGGCCCGGCCGCCGGCCCGCGCCCCTACTTCGAGAATTCGGCGGCCAGGGCCCAGTAGGGATCGACCGTGGGATGTTCGAGGGCCCGTTCGCCCGAGCCTCCGGCCACCCGGAGGCCCTCCTTTGCGGCGACCGCTTCGCCGGCTTCGGCGGCCGCAATGCCCGCGTCCTTCAGCGCCGCGATGAGCCCCTTGACGTCCTTCCGGTCCACCATGGCCAGAAGCGTGCCCTCGCTGATCGCGGCGAACGGATCGAAGCGGAAGAGCTCGGCGGTTCGACGGATGACCGGCTGGACGGGGATGGCCTCTTCCTCGACCCGGAGTCCGTAGCCGCCGGCCCGGGCCATCTCGTAGAGTCCGCCCCAGACGCCGCACTCCGTGGCGTCGTGCATGACGTGAACGCCCCGGAACTTCCTGGCCACGGCGCAATCCTCCATGACCGACATCTGGGAGAAGACGGCTGCCGCCTCCTGCTGGAAGGCCTCGCCTCCCGCGGCGACGAACCTGTCCGGAAAAAGCGCGGCCAGGAGCCCCGTCGTCTCGATGGCGGGGCCCTTGGTGACGACGATCCGGTCTCCCTTCCGGACCCGGGAGGGCCCGCGCAGGTCGCGCTTCCCGCCCACGGCGATCGAGGTCGCCCCGCCGACCATGGGATAGCTGCAGCCCGTGTACCGCGCCGTGTGTCCGGTGATGACGCTGATCCCGTACTTGACCGCCTCGGCGTGGACGGAATCCCACATCTCCTCGAGCTCGGATTCCTTCATCTCCGGCGGCAGGTTGAGGTCGACGGTCAGGTAGCGGGGCGTCAGCCCCGAAACGGCGACGTCGCTGAGGACGATATGGAAGCCGAACCAGGCCGCCCTGGCGAATCCGAGCGACGGGACGATGAAAAAGGGGTCGGTCGAGAAAGCCAGGTACTTCCCGCCGACGCGCAGGACGCCGTAATCGACCCCGTGGCGCGGCCCGATGACGATGTCTCCGCTCGGCGCGCCCAGCTTCGGATAGATGACCCGGTCGAAGAACGCGGGATGGATCTTGCCGAGTTCGGGCAGCTTGTCTTGGCTCATGACTTCTCCCTTCGCAGGTCTTAACCTGGTCAGGATCAAAGGGTCCCGCGCGAGGCTTCCCTATTATCAACAATCAGGGCGTGAAATCAAACGACCGCCGCCCGGAAATACCGGCGCTTGAAATACAGCGCCACGTTGACCAGGCCGATCATCACCGGCACCTCGACCAGGGGGCCGATGACCGCGGCGAACGCCTCGCCCGAGTTGATGCCGAACACGGCCACGGCCACGGCGATGGCCAGCTCGAAGTTGTTGCTGGCCGCCGTGAACGACAGCGTCGCGGCTTTGGGATAATCGGCGCCCGCCTTGCGGCTCATGAAGAACGAGACCAGGAACATGACCACGAAGTAGATCAGGAGCGGCATGGCGATGCGCAGGACGTCGAGCGGGATCTTGACGATGAACTCGCCCTTGAGCGAGAACATGACGACGATGGTGAAGAGCAGGGCGATGAGCGTGATCGGGCTGATGCGCGGGATGAACTTCGTCTCGTACCAGGTCTTGCCCTTCAGCTTGAGCAGCGCGAACCGGGTGATGATGCCCGGCCAGGAACGGGATGCCGAGATAGATGAAGACGCTCTCGGCGATCTGGCGCATGGTGATATTGACGGCCGTTCCCGCGAGCCCGAGCCAGGTCGGGAAGACGGTGATGAAGATGTAGGCGTAGACCGAGAAGAACAGGACCTGGAAGATCGAGTTGAAGGCGACCAGGCCGGCCGCATACTCCCTGTCCCCCTGGGCCAGGTCGTTCCAGACGATGACCATGGCGATGCAGCGGGCCAGGCCGATCATGATCAGGCCGTACATGTACTCGGGCTTGTCGCGCAGGAAGATGACGGCCAGGGCGAACATCAGGAGCGGCCCGATGATCCAGTTCTGGACGAGCGACAGCGTCAGGATCTTGACGTTCTTGAAGACATCCCCGAGCTCCTCGTATTTCACCTTGGCCAGCGGCGGGTACATCATCAGGATGAGCCCGATGGCGATGGGGATGTTGGTCGTTCCGGACTGGAACCGGTTGATGAAGCCGACGACGGCCGGGACAAGATAGCCGAGCCCGACGCCGATGGCCATGGCCAGGAAGATCCAGATGGTCAGGTAGCGGTCGAGGAACTTGAGTCTCGGGTTTCCAGGGGTCATGCGAGAACTCCTTTCGCGTCGCTCAGAGCGTGAACAAAAAGTAGATTCCGATGCCGATGATCAGAACGCCGGCGAGCTTCTGCAGGACGTTGTGGGCCTTGCGCAGGCCTTTCGATTCCAGCAGGCCCTTCGCCGCGCCGACGGACGTCCCCGCAATGAGGACGAGCGCCGAGTGCCCGAGGGCGTAGACGAAGAGGAGGAAACCGCCGTAGAGAACGTTTCCCTTCTCCGCCACGAAAGCCAAGAGCACGGCCAGGATGGGGACGGCGCACGGCGTCGAGACGACGCCGAACAGCAGGCCGAGCAGGAAGGCTCCGAAATATCCCCGTTTCTTGACCTTCAGCCCGGCGGGCACGGGGAAGTTCAATTTGAGCAGCCCGAGCAGGTGGAGCCCCATCAGCAGACAAACCCCCGCCACGAGATACTTCCAGAACGGACCGACGTTCCCGAACATCCGGCCCATGAGGGCGGAGATGAGGCCGAGCCCGGTGAAAGTGATGGCCAGACCCAGGACGAACAAGAGCGAGAAGACCAGGGAGCGCTTGAGCGTCGCGGTTTCCTTGTTCCCGGCGACGACGCCCATCAAGAGGGGGATCATGGCCAGAACGCAGGGGTTCAGGGCCGTCGTCATGCCGCCGAGGAAGACGGCCGCGACCGCCAGCCAGGGGTTGGATTGGAGGAGTGCCGAAACGTCACCGAAGAGGCTATCCATCGCGCCTCAGCTCACTGGATCCCGTGCTTCTTCAGGAGGTCGATGATCTCCTCCTTGGGGAAGAGCCCGACGTGGCGCGCGATCTCTTTCCCTTGTTGATCGAGGAAGACCTGGGTCGGGATGAGCTGGATGCCGTATTTTTCCCCAGGGGCGGGATCTTTCCAAACATCGTAGAAGACGACCTGGACCCGGTCGGAGAACATCGCGGCGATCTCCTTCATGATCGGCTGCATCTTCTTGCAGGGGATGCAGCGGTCGGCGCCGAGCTCCAGGAACGTCACCTGGAACTTGGAAAAGTCGATGTCCAGGCGATTCGTGACCAGGACCTCTCCCTTGACCGCGTAGACGGGAGGGGTGGATTGGCCGGTCGGTTGATCCGCGGCGAGCCCGGCGGTCGAGGCCGGCGGAGCGGACGGCCCGCGGTCCGCGCGGGAATCCTTGGCGCAACCGGGCGCAAAGGCCAGGGCGAGGATCAAGGCAGGAAATCACGGCTCGATCTCTCTTCATGAACGGCTCTCCTCTGTCGACAGGCGATATCAAGCGGCGGCCTCCAGGATCCAGGCCTTGATCTCCTCGGGACGCGGGATACGGCCCGCGCAGTCGATCTGGCCGTTGATGACGAGGCCGGGCGTGCCGAGGATCTCGTAAGTCCATCATCTTCTTGATGTCGGAGATCTTCTCGACGTCGGCGGCGATCGCAAGCCCGGCCAGGACGTTCTTCACGCGTTTTTCGACCATTTCGCATTTCGGGCATCCGGGCCCGAGGACTTTGATTTCCATGGCCGACCTTACGGCGTTCCTGTTTCGATGACAATGTCCGGCTCGACGGTGACGTCACTCTTGACGGAGTTGGCGACGAGGCTGTACTTCTGCGCCGATTCGAGCGCCCGGCGGACCCGCTTCTCGACGGCCTCGACGGGCCCCCGCCCGGCGCGCACGACGATCCGGGGCTTCAGGATGATCTGGGTGAAGATCTCGGTCCTGTCGAGCTCGATGAGCTTCGTCCCTTCTGCCCGGCATTCATAGGAAACGAGGTCCAGCCGGAAGCGCTCGGCCGCCCAGATGAACATCAGCATGACGCAGGTGTTGACGGCGCCGACGAAGGCGTCCTCGGGCGTCAAGACGCCCGCCCGGCCTTGTGATTGCGGAGGAGCGGAAAAGTCCATTTCCGGCCCGTTCCCCATCCGGACGCGCCCATCATGTCCGCCTATCCAGGTCACGGTCGTTTCGTAGATTTCCGTTTTGGGCATCAGGGCTTCCCCCGATCGGATCTTTGGCCCGCGCCCTGAGGCTTCTTCTTCAACAGCCGGTCGGCTTCCTCCACGATCTTCCCGGCGACCTCGTCGGTCAGGCGCAGCCCCTCCGCGTTCAACCGCCGCGCCGTGCCGATCGCCTTGCAGCCATTCACCTTGGCGACATCCGTCACGACGATCGATGCGGCCGGTTTGGCGCTGTATTTCTCCGTGGCCAGGGCGGCGCAACGCTTGTCGCATCCGTCGATCGCGATCGTCGGATAGAAGCGGGCGAAGGACCTTTCCCCTTCTCCCCCCGCCAGAAACAGGGGCAGACAGAGCGTGACCGTGTCATCGGGACGGAGCGTTTCGAGCACTTCCCGGACCGCTCGCCGGGTCACCGTGCCTTCGGGCAGCTCTTCGCCCGAGCAGGAGATCAGTCCTACTTTTATTCTCGGCAGGTCAGGCATGGCCGTCCTCCGCAGCGATCTCTTCGACGATCTTCGCCGCTTCTTCGGCCGCCGCGCGGGCCAGCTTCAAGCCGTCCTCGTTGAGGTCGCAAACACCTTCCGGTTTGAGGCCTCGACGGCGGCGGACAACGTCGAAAATTGCCACCTTATCCACCTTGGACGCGCCGCATGAGGCCAGGCCTTTGGCGGCGCACTCGAGCTTGCAGCCGTCGATGGCGATGGCCCGGCCTCCCGCGACCTCGCGTTTGGCGTCCTCGTCGCCCAAAACGAGAAGGGCTAAGGCGACGACCTGAGTCTGATCCGGCCGGAGGTCCTCGGTGAGGACATAGGCCGCTTCCCGGGCCGCGGCCCCGAGGCTCTTGCCGATCCCGCTGCAGGGAACGACCGGGATCTTGCGGGTCATCGCAGGACCTCCGCTTCCGCTTGGACCTTGGCCTGGGCCATGAACTCGGACGCCGTCATCAGGGCGCTCTGCCCCGCCCCGGCGTCCTCGACCTCGAGCACGGCCAGCCAGCCCTTGCCGTAGGGGTCCTGGTTGACGAGCTCGGGAGAGTTCAGGAGGTCGCCGTTGACCTCAACGACCTTGCCGCCCACGGGCGCCGGGATGCTGAGGTTGATCTTGATCGTCTCGACGATGGCGACCTCGTCCCCCGCCTTGACCACGGTGCCGGCCTCTTTCGGCTCGGCGAAGGCGACGTCGCCGTTCCTCTGCTGGGTGAAGTCCGAGAGGCCGATCCGGGCCCGTGGTCCCTCGAACCGGACCCAAACGCCCGCGTCGCTGAAATAAAGATCGGCCGGAAAGCGGAACGTGAACTTATCGACCGTGAGCTCCAGGGCTTCGGCGCTCAAGATCCCTCCCTCTTCCCCCGAACCAACGCCTCTTCGATCCAGGCCCGGATCTCATCCCGGGCTTTCCGGAAACAGGCCAGGACCTCTTCGTCCGTTCCCGTGCAGGCCGCGGGATCGTCGAACGCGTGGTGGATGTACTCTTTCCCTCCGGGGAAGAACGGACAGTCCGTCTGCTTGTCGTCGCAGACCATGACGACATAATCGAACCGGCGGCCCTCGAAGACGTCGATGCTCTTGGAGTCATGGCCGCTGATGTCGATGCCGATCTCGGCCATGGCCTCGATCGCGGCGGGATGGACCCTCGTCGCCATCGTCCCGCCGCTCACGGCCTCGAACCGGTCGGCATAAAGCGCGTTGACCAGCCCCTCGGCGAGCTGGGAGCGGGCCGAGTTGTGGACGCAGATGAAAAGAACGGATTTCTTCATGATCCCTCCTGCCGCGGCGATATCCCGCAGACGCGGCCCCGGACGTTCTCCCGGACACAGGCCGCGAGCTTGACGGCGTCGGCCTTGGCCTCGCCAGACCCTTCGATCCGGTCCCTGAGCGGGCCGGCGAACAGGCCTTCGAGAAGGGCCTGCGTCCCGTCCGGCACGCGGTAGATGATCCAGCGCCCCTCGCGCACGTCCTCGGCCAGAGCCGCCTCCCGCAGGACGCGCATGTGATGGGACACCCGCGACTGCTCCATCTCCAGGATGAACATCAGCTCGCAGACGCACAGCTCGCGCTGCCGGAGCAAACAGACGATCCTCAGGCGCGTCGGGTCGGCCAGGGCCTTGAAAACCTTGATGACATCTTTCATGGGCATTGGATGATCCCCTGGGCCCAGAGGCAGCCGCCGCAGGCCGGGAACGCATTGCCGTAGCAGTCTTCCTCGTTCTTCTCGAGCAGCGAACAGCCGCCGCAGACGTGGCAGGGCGAGTAGTCGAAGGCTTTGACCTTCTCCCGGAAATCGGCGTAGGCCTTCGAGGTCCAGATGTCGGAGAGATCGCCCTCACGGACGTTCGCCGAAGGCGTGGGCCCGGACCTGCCGCTCGAGGCCGTAGAGATAGGTCTTGTGGGCGTGCAGGAGACCCATGCAGGGACTGACGGCGCCGTCCCAGCGGACGAAGGACATGCGCTCATGGACGAAGCGGCAGCGCCGGGCGTCCACGGCCACGCGGTTGCCCATGAAGGTCAGGTTCTCGAAGCCCTGGAACAGGCTGAAGAGCGTCTCCTTGGTCGTATTGTTGACGTCGATGCGCGGCAAGCTGAGCTCGGTCTTGCCCGGCGCGAAGGTGAAGGTCTCGAGCGTCAGCGTCTGGAGACAGAGCATCTCCTTCTCCATGGCCTCGCTGTACGGCAGGACGTGGCTGACCATGATGCGCCGGGCTCCGACCGACCGGGCCAGCCGGTCGAGGTGCTTGACGTCGCGGAGGTTCGTCTTCATGACGACGAAGGCGATGCCGATCTCGAGGCCGCCCCGTCCGCGGCCGTTGCGGCGGGCCAGTCGGTCGACGTTCTCCAGGACATGCGGCAGGCTGGCCCCGGCCCGGATCGCATCGAAGCTCTCCTCGGTCGTCCCGTCCAGGGAGATCCAGAGCATGTCGAGGCGCTCGCCGAGGAGCCCGTCGATCAGGGCGTCGTCGAGAAGGGTCGCGTTGGTCGTCATCTCGGCCCGCAGGCCCTGCGCTTTGACCGCCCGCACCATGTCGAGGATGCGCGGATGGACCGTCGGCTCGCCGAAGCCGCCGAACATGACCGTTTCGAGGTGGGGGAAGCGGGCCAGGGACCCGACCAGCCGGTCGAAGGTCGCCGCGTCCATGTCGCCGGCGGGCTCCTGCCAGGTGTTCCGGATGCAGGTCTTGCAGGCCAGGTTGCAGCGCGAGGTCGGTTCGATGACAAGGCGGTTCAGGCTGTGGATGTTGGGCAGGATCTCCGCCCGGCCGTTCGTCAGGACGACGTCGAGCCGCGAGCCCGGCTCGAGGCCCAGCTTCTTCTCGAGGCCGGCCGGAATGACGAGGCGTCCCTCCTCGACCCGGAGCTCCCAGAACGGCCTTCCCGGCCGCCCTTGGCGGCGACGACGCGGGCTTTTTCCCCTTTTTCCATATAGGTCAGGAGCCCGGTGCCTTCGGGCATGTTCAGGGCGAACTTCTTTTCGTTCATGGGATATCAATATATGAAGATATATTCATATATTATTTCAAAAGACGTGTCAAGAGAGCCGGTCAAGGATTGGCGGCCCGCTTGGTCAGCTCAGCCGAAGCAGGAGTTCCGCAGGCCGTCGTCAGGTCTCGGGTGGTAGCTCGAAGAACTGGAGATCGGCCATCCCCTCGGGAAGCGTTCCCCCTGGCTTGGGCGCGGATCTGCTAAATTCCGCGGCCAGGGCCTCGGCCTCCCCCAGGTAGGCCCGGTAGAGGCGCTGGCGCACCGAAGCGGGCAACGGACGGCAGGGGGGCTCCTCCCCTCCGCGGAAGGCATCCTCCAGGGACAGGTCGGCGTAGGCCATCGGGTCGCGCCCGTGGGCCCAGGCCCCGGACTCGAGATCGAACCGATAGAGCGGCAGGAAACGGCGGCCGCTGCGGGCCACGAAATCGACGGCCTCGATGAGATAGTCGGCGTCCGTGTCGTCAGCGCTGCCGGCTGTCAAGAGATGGTCCGTACCCCGGAGCCTCAGGATTTACCTGCCCCTCATAAAAGAATAGAATCCCGGCATGCGCTCCCTGCGGAATCGGCTGTCCATTGTTTTCGCCTTTCGCCGCCGCGTGGCCTGCGGGTCCCTGGTGACCTGCACCGGCACGACCTCGTCCGGTGACGGCGGTACAGCCCTATCGCGACGCCAGCCTGCCGGTCAACCGTCGGGTCGAGGACCTGCTGGGCCGCATGACGCCCGAGGAGAAATTCGGCCAGCTGTTCATGGTCACCGGCGACCTCGACCGCGGCGAGGACGCCTACAAGGACGGGATCTTCGGGCTCCAGGTCCGGACGGGCGGGGCCCGGGAGACGGCCGAGAAGATCGACGCCGTCCAGAAGTTCTTCGTCGAGAGGACGCGCCTGGGGATCCCCGCGGTCTTCTTCGAAGAAGCCCTGCACGGACTCACCCAGCCCGGTGCGACCTCCTTCCCCCAGGCGATCGGCCTGGCCGCAACGTGGGACACCGATCTCCTGGCCGAGGTCGCCTCGGCCGTCGCCGCGGAGACCGCGAGCCGCGGCATCCGCCAGGTCCTGTCGCCGGTCGTCAACCTCGCCCGAGACGTCCGCTGGGGCCGGACCGAGGAGACCTACGGCGAGGACCCGTACCTGGCCTCCCGCATGGCGGCCGCCTTCGTCGCGGCCTTCGAGAAGCGCGGCGTCATCGCGACGCCCAAGCACTTCGCCGCCAACGTCGGCGCCGGCGGGCGGGACAGCTATCCTATCGCCGCCGGCGAGCGGGAGCTCCGGGAGACCGAATTCGCGCCCTTCCTGGCCGCGGTCCGCGCGGGCGGGGCCCGGTCCATCATGTCCTCCTACAATTCCTGGGACGGCCGTCCCGCGTCCGCCAACCGCCGGCTCCTGACCGGCATCCTCAAGGACGAATGGGGCTTCCGGGGCTTCGTCATCTCGGACGCGAACGCCGTCGGAGGCATGTACAGTCTGCACCTCACCGCGGACTCCTACCTCGAGTCGGGCCGGCAGGCTTGGGCGAACGGGCTCGATGTCATCTTTCAATCGGAGATCGGGCACGCGGCCCTGTTCAGCGAGGCGATCACGCGCGGCCTGGTCGATCGGGCCCGCATCGACGACGCGGTCCGCCGGGTCCTGCGGGCCAAGATGGAGCTCGGCCTGTTCGAGAGTCCCTATGTCGATCCGGCCGAGGCGGAACAGATCGAACGGCCAGCCAGCGCACCGGGCCCTGGCCCGCAAGGCGGCCAGTGATTCCCTCGTCCTCCTCAAGAACGAGGACCGCGACCCTGCCGCTCGCACGGAGGCTGAGATCGATCGCCGTGATCGGCCCCGACGCCGTCGAGGCCCGGCTCGGCGGCTACAGCCGGCCGGGCGGCCGCGAGGTCTCCGTGCTCGACGCCATCCGGGAACGGGCCGCGGCGACGGGCACGACCGTCCGTTACGCCGAGGGCTGCGGCCGAATCGAGCCGAAAAGGCTGGGCGTGATCGGTCCGGATCACCTGCGGCCCTCGAGCGTGAAGGCGTCGGGCGTTCTGCAGGAGATGCGGCGGCGGCGCGAACGAACGCGGCCTCAGGGGCGAATATTTCGCCAATCCCGACCTCGCGGGCGAGCCCGCGTCGCGGCGCGTCGACCCGAAGGTCGATTTCCACTGGACCTTCCTGCCCCCCGCGCCCGGTCTCGCGACGGATTGGTATTCCGTTCGTTGGACCGGCTCGCTCCTGGGACCCGAGAGCGGCCCGCGGCGGATCGGCATCGAGGGCAATGACGGCTTCCGGCTCTGGCTCGACGGCCGCCTGATCATCGACCGGTGGCGGAAGGGCTCGTACCGCACGGCCGCGGCCGAGGTCCGGCTCGAGAAGGGCAAGGCTTACGACCTCCGGCTCGAGTTCCACGAGCCGGTCCGGAGCGGAGAGGTCCGGCTGGTGTGGGACTATGGTCCGAAGGACGAGTCGCGGAAGAGGATCGAAGAGGCGATCGAGCTGGGCCGGACGTCGGACCTGGTCGTCGTCGCGGTCGGGATCGAGGAGGGCGAGGGCCGTGACCGATCGGACATCCGGCTGCCGGGACGACAGGCGGAGATGATCCGGCTGGTCGCGGCGGCCGGGGCCCCGGCGGTCGTCCTCATCTACGGCGGCAGCGCCGTCGACATGACCGACTGGATCGACGCGGCGGACGCCGTCCTGATGGCCTGGTATCCGGGCGAGGAGGGCGGCCGGGCCGTCGCCGACGTGCTCTGGGGCGAGACGGATCCCTCGGGCCGACTGCCGATCACCTTCCCCCGCTCGGCCGGCCAGCTCCCGCTCGTCTACGATCACAAGCCGACGGGCCGGCTCGACGATTACCTCGACCTGACGGGGGAGCCGCTTTTCCCCTTCGGCTACGGCTTGAGCTATACGGATTTCCGCTATACGGACCTGTCGATCGCCCCGGGAACGATCGCGCCGGACGGAACGGCCCGCGTTTCGCTCAGGATCGAGAATGTCGGCCCGGTCGCCGGGGCCGAAGTCGTCCAGCTCTACGTCCACGACCCGCTGGCCACGGTCGCACGGCCGGTCGTCGCGCTCAAGGGATTCCGGAAGGTCTTCCTGGAACCGGGAGCCTCAGAGACCGTGACGTTCGACCTGGGCCCGGATGCCCTCGCCCTTCTCGACGCGGACATGCGCGAGACGGTCGAGCCGGGCGAGTTCCTGATCTACGTCGGGAGCTCCTCCCGCGACATCCGCCTCAAAGGGATCCTGACGGTAAATAAGAAGGGGTCAAACCTTAATTCTTATAATTTTCGGTCCTCGCCCGAGAGCCAGCGGGGGAAATTATAAGAATTAAGGTTTGACCCCTTCCTATTCTTCGGTGGAGTGGCCGAGCATGCCGCTTCTGGGCCTTCTTCTCCGCGTAGGGGCGGGGCACGTAGACGGGCTCCCCGGTGATCGGGTCCAGGCCCGTATGGTACATGCAGGTCGAGCGCGTCATCGGGGTCGGCGTGAAGATCTGGACGCCCTCGACCGGCTTCTCCCCGCTCCGCTCGAGCTCCCGCAGAAAGTCGGCCAGCTCGCGGGCCTCCGTGTCGGTCGTCCCCGGGTGGGCGACCATGAAGTAGTACTTGAGGTGCTGGGGCCGGCCGCCCTTCCGGTCCGCGACGGAGGCGAAGATCTCGGCGGAACTCCTCGAGGCGCCGCCGGCCGCCGCTCTTGTTCATGAGCCGGAGGACCTTTTCAGAGACGTGCTCAGGCGCGATCTTGAGCAAGCCGGAAACGTGGTGGCGGACGAGCTCCTGGACGTAATCGGGGCATTCGAGGGCCAGGTCGTAGCGGATGCCGCTGCGGACGAAGACCTTCTTGACGCCGGGGACCTTGCGGACGGCCCGCATCAGGGCGATGAGCCGGCGGTGGGCGGGCGCGACCCCCGCCGTGTCCAGGCCGTACATGTTGGCCGTCGGGCCGCCGAGATCGTCGACGAAGCCCTTCCACTCAGGATGCTTCGTCATGAACCGGACCTCCTCGAGGATGGAGCCGTTCGCTCCGCGAAACGATACGGTCGCCCTGGTGGAGCGAGAGCGAGCAGAACGAGCACCGGCCGACGCAGCCCCGATGGGTTTGGACCGAGAAGCGGGCCATGCCGAGCTCCGGGAAGCCCTCCGGGATGCGGCGGGTGAAGGGCAGGCCGTAGACGCGGTCGAGGTCGGCCGTTGTGTAGTCGGGCGCCGGGTACTGGACGACGAAGCGGTTGGCGTGCTTCTGGGCGATCGTCTTGCGGTTCGTCAGCCGCTTCTGGGCCTCGCAGAACTTCCCCTTGTCGTCCCGGACCTCCTCGAAGGACGGGACGACGAGGGCGCCTTCGGGGGCTTCGGCCCGGATGATCGCCGTGCCGCGGATGGCGTCGAGACCCTCGCCTCGGTCGAGCCGCCGGGCGATCTCGACGGCCTGGAGCTCGCCGGGTCCGTAGACAAGGATATCGGCGCGCGTGTCGAGGAGGATGGAGCGGCGGACGTCGTCGCCCCAGTAATCATAATGGGCGAAGCGCCGGAGCGAGGCCTCGATGCCGCCGAGCACGATCCGGGCCCCCTTGTGGAGCTCCCGGAGGCGGTTGGCGTAGACGATGACGGCCCGGTCCGGCATGCGGGACTGGAACGGGGCATTGGGATCGACCGCCCGCTCGCGCTTGAGCGGCGTATAGTTGACGAGCATGGAATCGATCGAGCCCGAGGTGACGCCGAAGAAGAGCCGGGGCCGCCCGAGCTTGAGGAAATCGTCCTTCTTCTTCCAGTCCGGACAGTCGATGACGCCCACGCTGTAGCCTTCGGCATCGAGGACGCGGGCGATCATCCCGACCGGCGAGAGCGGATGGTCGGCGTAGGGCTCGCCGCTGACCAGGATGATGTCGAAGTCCGTCCCCTTCGTGGCGATCATCCCGCTCATTCTACCCTAAAAAATGAGGGACATGATACCCGTTCCCCAATTCCGAAAATGGGGAACGGGTATCATGTCCCCCATTATTCGCGGGGCACGGCGACGAGGCCGAAGGCGGCATTGGCGAGGAGAATGGCGCCGGCGACGAGCATCGGCACCTGGAGCCCGGCCCGGAATCCGAGCCAGGAGAAGAAGAGGCTCCCGGCCATATGCCCCGTCGTCTGGAGCGCCAGCAGGATGCCGGCGCTGCCGCCGATCGTCTTCTTCTCGAACAGGCGCGACATCGTCAGGATGGCCATCGCTCCCATCAGGCCGTCCCCACCTTCGTGGATGAACCGGAAGGCGAACGAGAGCCGGACGTCGCCGATCGTCATGAGGATGAGACCGAGGCCGGACAGCGTCATGCCGGCGAGGAAAAGCCGCCGGTTGCGGACCGGATCGAACTTCAGCCGGCCGGCCAGGAAGGCCGCCGAGGCCAGGGCCAGGTAGGCCCCGGCCATGTAAAGAGCCACGCCCGAGTCGGTCAGGCCGAGGCGCGTCCGGAGGAACGGCCCGTAAACGGTGAGCTCCGTGCCCCAGTGCAGGGCCAGGAGGACGAGGAAGGCCGAGAAAAGCAGCGTCCGCTTGTTGAAAACGCTGAAACGGTAGTCCCGGATCGAGACCGCCGCGAACCTCTCCGCGCCGAGGCCGCGGACGGCCGCGGCCGCCAGGACCGTCAGGGCGGCCATGATCGCGAGGAGCGTCCGGAAGCCGGCGAACCGGGAGACGAAGCTCCCCATGAGGAGCCCGACCGGCGGCCCCAGCGAGAGCCAGCCGACATAGCGGCCATATTTCCGGTTGGGGTCCGTCTCGGTCCCGTCCTTGAAGTACAGGCTGTTGATAGAGACGTTGAAGGCGCTGTTGGCGACGCCGAGGAGAAGAAAGACCACGGCCATGGGCGCAATGCCGCGGACGAATCCCATCGCCGCGAACAGGGCCGCCATGGCGAGAAGGGCCGCGCCAATGACGGTCTTGATGGACACTCGGTCGTTCAGCCAGCCCGTCGGGAAGGAGAAGACCATGGGGGCCGAGGCGAACAGCATGACGATGACGCCGATCCCGGCGCCCCCGAACCCGAGCTCCAGGAAGCGGAGCGGGGCCAGGAAGGCCACGGTCGTCACGGCCATTGTCCTGACGAAATTGATGGCGTACACGCGCCGCATGTCCGCCATTATACAAAAAAAGGGGCGGCGTCGCCGCCGCCCCTGCGGGAAAAGCCGGAGGTCCGGCCCTATTTCTTCTTCAGGTCGACGTTGCCGCTGAAGGTCTTGAGGATGAGCGTGGCCCCGCCCTTGCCGACGGTTCCGTGGATCTCGCGGGGCGACATCTTGCCGCTGACCGTGATCTCGAAATCGCTGTCGATGTCGCCGCTGTACGTGTTGGCCTCGAGGTCGAAGGACGATCCGGCCGGGATGGTGACGCGGACGTCGCCGCTGTGCGCCTTGATCTCGTAGCGTCCACCCGCCTTGATCGCGCCGACATAGGTGATGTTGCCGCTGACGGTCTCGCCGCTGACGGTCTGGGCGTCCGCGACGTCCAGTAGCTTGACATCGCCGCTCACGGTCTTGACCTCGACCGAACCCGTGATCCCGGTGACGTCGATGTTCCCCGAGACGGCGTTGACATAGGCGTCCCCGGCGATCTTGGCCATCGTCAGGTCGCCGCTGACGAGATCGATCTCGGCTCCGGCCGCACCGGCGAGGTCGACGTTGCCGCTGACGCACTTGATCTTGGCCTGGCCGCCGAGCGCTGCGACATTCACGTCGCCGCTGACGGACTTGATCTCGGCCGCGGCCTGCTCGGGGATCCAGATCTTGTAATCGACGGTGACGTTGATGGAGTCGCCGCCCCAGGAATCGCCGCTCTGCTTGGGGTATTTCGTCTCGACCCGGACGAGGTCGCCCTCGCCGGTGACTTCGATCGTCACCTTGGCCGCGTTCTCCTTGGCTTTCTCGAGCGAGGACGCCTTCGAGGTCTTGAGGGCCTCGATCTTGACCTGGGCCTCTTTCGAGGTCAGGATCTCGACGTCGCCGGAGATGTTGGCCAGGGAGAGCTTGCCGGCCTTGGACAGCGGCACGGTCTTCGCGAACTTCTCTTCGAACTTCTGTTCGGCCAGGACCGGGGCCGCGACGAGCGCGACGACGACGGCGGCGGCGATGAGAACGGCCGGCCATTGGCTGTGGCGTTGTTTGATCATGATGCTCCTCCTTCTCGTTCGGTCACGTTTTTTTGGTCTTGCCCGCCGCCGCCCCGTTGCCTCTCTGGAGGTCCAGGGCGGAGTCGAGCAGGGTGATCTTCCGGGTGTAGGCGGCCAGCAGGTAGTTCCGGGCCTCGAGGTCTTCGGGCTCGTCGAGGACCGCCCGCCGGCAGGCCTGGATGGTGGCGTCGACGACCGACAGGTTGCGGTCGAAGAACTCCGCGACTTGCGGCGACAGCGTCCCCTTCTCCGCGGTGAAGGCCTCGCCGAGGGACTTGATGGCCTGCTGGTAGTAGCGCTCGGCCTCGTCGAGCTTGGCCAGCGTGTATTTCTCGCGGGCTTCGGGCCCCAGCGGGGCCGGTCCGCGGCTCAGCCGCCGTCCAACGAAGACGCCCGTGACGACGAGCACGAGGGCTGCGGCAGCCACCCCGGCGGTGCGGAGGGCCGGCAGTCCCAGCCCGAAGGCAGGGCGGCGCAAGCCTCCGGACCGCTGGCCCGCACGGCCTGCACTTTCCCTGACCAGCCCGGCCCGGATGTTGAGCCACACCCGGTCGGACGGCTCGGGGGTCACGAGCTTGGCCGCTCCGGCTACGATCCGGCGCAGGTCCTCGCGAAGGGCGCGGCAATCCTCGCACGCGGCGAGGTGCCGCTCGAGGCGGACGCTCTCCCGGACGGCGAGCTCGCCGTCGATCGATCGGCTTATCGAGACGCGGGCTTTACGGCATCTCATCGTCGTTCTCCCCTAGACCGCCTTCCGGGCCCGCAGGTAGTCGCGGACCTTGATCCGGGCCTTGAACAGCTGGGACTTGGACGTCCCGACGGCGCAGCCGAGCGTCCGGGCGATCTCCTCATGCTTGTATCCCTGGACATCGTGGAGGACGAAGACACTCCGCAGCCGCGGGGCCAGCGCCTGAATGGCCTGCTCGAGAGGCCCCCGGAGGTCGCTTTCGACCGGCGCGGTCCCCGGCTCCTCGAGGCGGCCTTCCAGGTCCCCCAGGGAGACGGTCTTCTCGGTCTGGATCCGTTTCTGACGGAGGTGGCTATAGGCCGTGTTGACGGCGATCCGGAAGACCCAGCCGGGGAAGGTGGCCGCCTCGCGAACGCTGGCCATATGGCTGAAGACCTTGAGGAAGACGTCCTGGAGAAGGTCCTCGGCGACGGCCCGGTTCTGGGCGTACCGGTAAACGAGGCCGAAGACCGGCCCCTTGAACATCTCGTAGAGGACTTCCATGGCCGCCATCTCGCCGGCCCGCCCCCGGGCCACGAGGTCCTCCAGGCGGGCCTTGTCGGCCGTCCCCCAGACGGGCCCTTGCGCCCGCATCCGCTCCATGTCTAGGGCCGCCTCCAGGAAGGAATCGTAATCGGCACGGAGGCTATTATCGCCGAATTGGCCCTGGACCGCCAGGAGGAGGCCGGGAGCGAGAATCGCGTTCACACCGGTATAGATGAAAACCGGGGCAGAAAGGTTGCCTGGCTCCGGCTTGACATCCTCGCGCCCCCCAGACTATTCTCACGGGCAAGGCAGGGATAGGCAGGCCCATGACCGATCAGATCGTTTCTCATTACCGGATCCTCGAAAAGCTCGGCGGCGGCGGCATGGGCGTCGTCTACAAGGCGGAGGACACCAGGCTCAGGCGCACCGTCGCCCTGAAGTTCCTGCCCGAGGAGATGCTGAAAGAGGCGCATGCCATCGAGCGGTTTCAGAGGGAAGCCCAGGCGGCCTCGGCCCTCAACCACCCCGGCATCTGTACCATCTTCGACATCGACGAGCACGAGGGCCGGCATTTCATCGCCATGGAGCTCCTCGAAGGCCAGACGCTCAAGAGCCGCGTCGTCGGCGAGCCCCTCCCCGCTGACGAGATCATCGGCCTGGCCATCCAGATCGCCGACGCGCTCGACGCCGCCCACGCCAAGGGGATCGTCCACCGGGACATCAAGCCGGCCAACATCTTCGTGACCGACCGCGGCCTGGCCAAGATCCTCGATTTCGGTCTGGCCAAGACGCTGGAACGGCGCGCGGACCCGGCCGGGCAGACGGTCACGGCTCAGGAACCGCTGACCAATCCCGGCTCGGCGGTGGGCACGGTGGCCTACATGTCGCCCGAACAGGCCCGGGGCGAGCCCCTCGACGCCCGCACCGATCTCTTCTCCTTCGGCGTCGTCCTCTATGAGATGGCCACGGGCCGACAGGCCTTCACCGGCTCGACCTCGGCCGTCATCTTCGACGCCATCCTCCATAAGGCTCCGACCGCTCCGGTCCGGCTGAATCCGGACCTGCCGCTGGAGATGGAACGGATCATCAACAAGGGTTTGGAGAAGGAGCGCCGGCTGCGCTACCAGAGCGCGGCCGAGATGCGGGCGGACCTCGAACGGTTGAAGCGAGATTCCACTTCGGCGCGCATCGCTGCGGTGGACGACCGCATCGCGACGGCCGTCGAGGCTTCCCCAAGGCCCGAGAAACGCCCATGGATCCGACGGACCGCCGGCGCGCTTACCGTCGTCGCCCTGGCCGCGGCCGGCTTCGTTCTCCTGAAAGGCCGCAAGGGCGATGCCGGAACGGCTGTCTTCAGCCTGGCCAAGGCGGCGAAGATGACCACCGCCATGGGGGCTGAGGATATACCGAGCTGGTCGCCGGACGGCCGGACGCTGGCTTATGAATCGGACCAGGCCGGAAATCTGGACATTTGGGTGACCCAGGTGGGATATCCCCAGGCCGTCAATCGGACGTCCGATAGCCCCGACGACGATCTGCATCCGAACTGGTCGCCGGACGGCCAGTGGATCGCTTTCTTTTCGAAAAGGGAAGGCAGTGGATATTTCATCATGCCGGCCGTCGGGGGAAAAGCCCGCAAGGTCGTGCCAAGGCGGGTCGGGGACTCCTACCCCACAACACCCCAGTGGTCCCCCGACAGCAAACAGCTAGCCTATGCCAGAGACCAGCGGGTGGCCCCGTGGATCGAGATCCTGACCATCGCCGACGGACAAGAGAGAAAAGTCCCCTTGCCGAGCCGCCCGCGCAACAACGCCGTCATCGATCTCAGCTGGTCGCCGGATGGTCGCTGGTTCGCTTACGGACGAGCCATCAGCGAGATCGCGGCCACCTCCGAGCTCTGGCTGACCCGGGCTTCCGACGGCGAGAGCATCCAGCTGACCGGCGGCACCACCCTGGTTTGGAGTCCGACGTGGCTGCCGGACTCACGTGGGCTGTGCTTCATATCGGACCAGGGCGGGACGCTCGACCTGTGGCAACTCGTGATCGGCGAGGACGGCCGGCCCCAAGGCCCGCCGATCCAACTAACGGCCGGGATCGAAATGACCCATGTCGCCTTGAGCGCGGGCGGACAGAAACTGGCCTATGTCAAGGGGCGGAACGTCCGGAACGTCTTTCGGACGCCGATCCAGGCCGACCGCCCGGCGACCTGGGCCGACGCTATGCAACTGACATTCGACGAAGCGCAGGTCGAGTCCGTCGACGTCTCCCGGGACGGACGGCTGTTGATCAGCTCGGACAGATCTGGGAACTGGGACATCTACATCTTGTCCCCCGGTTCGGGGGATCTTCAGCAGCTCACGACGGACCCGGGGGTGGACGCCGGCCCGCGCTGGAAGCCCGACGGCACCGAGGTCCTGTTCTATTCGACGCGGTCAGGGCATCGGGAGATCTGGGTCATGCCAGTCGGTGGGGGACCGGCCAGACAGATCACCCGGGGCGAGGCGGAAAGCTACTACCCTGCCTGGTCTCCAGACGGGCGGATGATCGCAACAGAAGGGGACGGCATCTCCGTCGTCGATCCTCGAAACGGGCGGGGACAGCAGTTGACGGATCAGAGCTTGGACATTCATCCCGAATGGTCGCCGGACGGCCGATGGATCGTTTTCACCTCGAAACGCAGCGGGGCCAACTATCTCTGGCGGATCCCGGCGGCCGGCGGCCAGCCGGAGCAGTTGACAAAAAAGATGGCCTATATGCTCCAATGGTCCCCGGATGGAAAGAAGATCTATTACGTCGGCGTCGGTGATATCATTGACGATATCTGGTCGATTTCCCTCGAAGATCGCAAAGAACGGCCGGCCACCGCGCTGATCGGCCGGCGGGGAACCCTGGGGGATAACGGCCTGGCCACGGACGGACGCTTCCTCTATTTCACCTGGGAGGAAGCGCGCGGCGACATCTGGGTCGCGGATATCGTTCAGCCGTCGAAGAGATAAAAGGGGACAGTCCCCTAAGCGACCCTCACGCCGGACCCCACTTCATCAGCACGGGCGGGATGAGGGCCAGGGCGGCAAAGAGCACCCACAAGATGAGGAGCGGCACCAGCCACTTGGCCCACTTCTCCCACCTCAGGCCGGCCAGCCCCAGGACGCCCATGGTCACCCCCGAGGTCGGCAGGACCGGGTTGATATACTCGGCCAGCTGGAAGGCGAAAACGGACGTCTGACGGGTGATGCCGACGAGGTCGCCGAGGGGGGCCATGATGGGGATGGTCAGGGCCGCCTGGGCCGTGCCCGAATGGACGAAGAAGTTGATGACGCACTGGGAGACGAACATGATCTGGGCGGAGATGACCGGGTGGAATCTGGAGATGGCCCCGGCCAGTCCGGCCAGGATGGTGTCCATGATCCGGCCGTCCTGGGCCACGATGAGGATGGCCCGGGCCGTGCCGATGATCAGGGCCGCATTGACCATGTCCTTGGCCCCCTCGACGAAGGCCTTGCCGATCTCGTCGCCGCTGAGGCGCCCGACGATCCCGGAGAAAACGCCCATCGCCAGGAAGACCCCGCCGATCTCATAGATGAACCAGTGTTTTGCAAGGATGCCCCAGACCATGACACCGATGCCCAGGGCGAAAACAGCTAGAACCAGCCAGTGGGCGACCGTCAACCGCAGCTTCTCGATGACCGGGCCGCCGATATGGAGCTTGGCCCGTTTCTCCACATCCTCCTCGTAGGTCAGGCTGATCCTAGGGTCTTTGCGGACCCGGCCGGCGTAGCGCATGACCACGGCGATGGCGATGGCCGTCCCGCCCGCCCAGACGATGAGCCGGTAGCCGAGGCCCGAATAGAGCGGCAGCCCGGCGATGCCCTGGGCGACGCCGACCGTGAAGGGATTGAAGAAGGCCCCGGCGAATCCGGAGGCGGCGCCGACGAAGGGCAGGGCGACGCCGACGATCGTGTCGTAACCGAGCGACAGGGCCAACGGGACGAAGATGAGGATGAAGGGCATGGTCTCTTCGCACATGCCCCAGATGGCGCCCCCCAGGGAGAAGATGATCATTACGACCGGGATGAACAGGATACGGAGGGCCTTGCTCCGGCTGAACTTGAGCGAGAGGTTGTGGATGACGGTCGAGAGGGCCCCCGTCCTCTGGATGACCGAGATGGCCCCGCCGCAGATGAAGACAATGATGATGATGCCCGCGGCGTCGACGAAACCCCTGGCCGGGGAGACAAAGAGGCCGGCCAAGTCCTGCGGCCGGCTCTCGGTCCGGTGGTAGGAGCCGGGGACGGGAACCATCATTATCTTTTTATCGACCTGTTTCTCGACCCGCTTGTACTCGCCTCCCGGGATGATCCAGGTGGCGATCACGGTCAGGACGACCATGATGTAGATGAGGATGAGCGTGTGCGGCAGGCGGATGGACTTGGGTTTCACTTGGCCGGCTCCTCGACCCGCTCGGCGGCGAGGTCGTAGACGTCGCCCGGGAGGAGGACGTGCATGGTCAAGCCGTGCCCTCCGAGGTGGCCGTCCGGGGACCGGAACGTCTTCGCCCGGCGCGCGTCGTAGACGACGACCTGGCCTTCGCCGAGCACCTCGTACTTGCCGTCGGGCCGGACGAGCACGGCCGTCGACTCCTCGATCCCGACGCCGACGAGCGTCGGATGCTGGAGGACGACGGCGATGAGCCGGTTGTGGCGGCGCCTCGTGACGAAGTGCTGGTCGATGACGGCATTCCGGACGAAGCCGAAGCCCTCGGTATGCTCGACGTCGTCGGCCAGGATGACCTCCCAGGTGCCCTCCTCGCCGCCCGTCCGCTTCTCGTTGCCCGTGATCATGAACTCGCTCTGGACGGCCGCGCCGGCGCTCGTGCCGCCGACGACCGCGCCTTGCTCGTAGAGCTCGAGCATGCGCTTGTGGACCGGAGTGCCGAGGAGGGCCGCAGTCAGGAGGGCCTGATCGCCGCCGGAGAACCAGATGCCGCCGACGCCGTCCAGGAGCCTGTCGCTTCCCGGCTGCATGGCCTGGTCGTGTTTCAGGTTGTAATAGACGACGTCTTTCGCGCCGTTCGCCTTGAACTCGGTGAGGAGCTCCGGGCCGACCTCGTCGGGGACGCTGCTGGCCATGGTGAAAACGACGATCCTGCCCGTGTCGTGGGCCTCGGCCAGCTGGATGTAGCGCTTCATCAGCGGCGCGTCGCGCTCGCCGCCGCCGATGATGAAGAGGTGACCCTTGGGGCCGGGCGCGGACGGGCTTTTCGGGGCGCAGGCCGGGGCCAGGAGAAAGACGGCCAGGGCCAGGAGCAGGGGGACGATCGTGGTCTTCTTCAAGCTTCTCCTCCGAGCGATGGAAGTTTTTGTCAATAGGCGATCGCCAGGGTCAGCGGCTTGCCTGGCTCGACGCGGACAGGCTTGGTCAAGATGACCCGGAGGGTATCGCCCTCTTTGCGGACCGAGGCCGCGGCCGGTGAACCCGTATGGAAGGTCTTGACCGAACGGACCGTCTTCCCGGCGGCCGCCGGCGGGAGGGTCACGTCGATCTCTCTGAGATCGAGAGCGCCGCTCCCGGCTTCGAGAGCGACGGCCAGCCCGCTCCCCGCCGCCGCCTTTTGAGAATAGGTGCCCCAGCCCGAACCGGCCGTCCAGACGGTCCGGAAGTCGTCCGCGTTCATCTTCGGCGCGAAGCCCATCCTCATCTCGGGGCCCGAATACGTCTGGCCCGAGAGGGCCAGAAGGACGCCCCACGACGACATGGCCCGGGCGTAATGATGGCCGCATTCGACCTCGTTCCAGGGATTGCGGCGGAAGCCGTCGTAGCGGTCGCGGACGGCCTTGACGACGCTCAGCCCCTCCTCGAGGAGCCCTTCGTAGATGAGGTGCGAGGCGACCTGGTACTCGATGCCCGTCCAGACCTCGTCCGAGTACGGGAAGGGCAGGGGCGGCCGGCCGCCCTTCGGCCACGAGCACAGGAGCAGGCCCTTCTCGTCGTTGAGGGCGTAGGTCCGCTGGACGTTCGAGAAGTTCCGGAAATCGGTCAGGAAATTGTACTTGTAAATGGCCTGCAGGGACGACTTGATCCGGTCGGCCGGGAGATAGCGGTCCAGGCCGGCGACCATGCCCAGCCATTGGCCGAGGAGCATGTCGGAGAGGCAGCCCTCGCCGTACTGGTATTTCGTCTCCATGACCTTGTCGTACTTCTGGACGTAGAACTCGCCGTTCCAGAGGGTGGCGTCGTAGGCAGCCCGGCCCTTGTCGAACACGGCCATGTAGGCCTTGGCCGACGGGAAGTCCCCCACCGCGGCGGCCATGGCCATGCCGGCCTTGAGCGCGCCGAGATAGAAGGCGCCCATCATGCTGTTCGGGCCGAAGAACTCGATGTCGTACGTGTTATGCTGCTCGCCTTCGATCAGGCCGTCCCGGTCGGCGTCCCATTGCTTCCAGGCGTAGTCGAGGGCCTTCTTGGCCTGCGGCCACATCTTCTTGAGCCAAGCCAGGTCGCCCGAGATCTGCCAGTCGCGGTAGAGGCTGATGATCCGGCCCAGCTGGCCGTCGGCGGCCGGCTTGAAGTCCCACAGGACCCCGCTCCCGAGCGGCAGGGAGGTGCGGAACATCATCGCGCCGTCGGGCTTGACGTTGTTGAGGAAGTCGGTCTCGCGCATGGTCCGCTCGAGCGCGGGGAAGAGGAAGGCCAGCGACTGGGCGTAGTTCCAGACGTGGGCGCAGTTGAGCGGGCAGCAGCCCGACTGGTCGCCACAGCCCTCGAAGCCGAAGAAGTTACCCCCCTCGAGACGGAAGCCGGTCGTCGTCCGGATGATCGAGGCCTGGCTGGAGACGGCGTCCAGGACGTAGGGCGGCAGGGTCGTCGCGAAGAAAGCGTCGTGAAAGGCCCGGCTGGCCTTCTCGAGGCGGTCGAGGTTCGTCTGGAGATATTCGGCGGCGGCCCAGGCGTCGGCGAAGGCCGTCGCGTAGTGGTTCTTGAAGATGCGGCCGCGCTGCTCGGGCACCACGTCGAAATAATTGAGGATGTTCGGGAAATTCCAGGACACGATGAAGGGCAGCACGACCTCCTGGCCCGGCTCGATCGTGGCCATGAGGCCGAGCGTCCCGACGTCGGTCTGCTTGTCGGGCGAGGGCGAGGCCTCGGCCAGGTCCTGGAGCTTGCCGTCGGCGGCGAGGTCGTCCCAGAAGATCTGGAGGTCGTCCCACCAGTCGCCCCGGACCCAATGCGTCAGGTAGGTCGTCGAGGGCCAGGAGGTGGTCAGGGCCATCGTGCCGAACGCGGCGTCCCCCGGTTTGACCTTGCCCGAGGACATGGCCAGGCCGCGCAGGACCTGGGTCGACTTGATCTCGTTGACGTTCTGCCCGAACTTTTCGTGGCCCAGGCCGTCGACCGTCCCGACCCCGTCGAAACCGACGGGGTTGACGATCGAGCCCGCGATGGTGATCTTGGCCGGGGCGGAGCCCGTGTTCTTGACGCGATAGCGCAGGACGAAGGCCGGGATGCCGGAATCGTCCGCCTCGAGCGGGATGAACGGATTGAAGGCTTCGAGCCGGATCTCGAGCGGGACCTGGCTGTCGGAAAGCTCGACCTCGGCGAACGGATATTCGCCCTTGAACCGGGCCTTCTCCATGCGCGGCAGGCCGGGCACGAAGACGCGCTTGAAGCCGAAGCCGGTCGTGAACGGCGGCTCGATCGGGCCCTCGAGGACGCGGACGAGCTTTTTCCCCGCCCCCTCGAAGTACAGGGCGAAAAAGGAGAAGGGCATGTGGACGCCCTTGCCGGGCCGGTTGAAGATCTCCCAGTCGCGGAGGTTGCCGCGGCCGCCGAGCGAGATCGTGCCGGTGCCGATGCCGCCGAGCGGGAAGGCGACCTCGTTGAGGGCCCGGCCCTCGAAGGTGCGGACCGGCCCGGGACGCAGGAGCTCGTCTTTCGACGAAGGGCCGGACGGGGAACCCGCGGTCAGGCCGGCAAGGCTTAGGACGAGGAGAATGGCAGAGCCGAACAGGGTCTTGCGATGAAGGCGCACGGTACCTCCTCTCCGGGGACGTGCCTGCGGGAGGCCAGGCCGGGACACTGAGAGATTTAGTAGCCGAAGAAGTCCCGAATGTCAATCCTCGGCGCCGTCGTCAGGCGGCCGGCCGGCCGCGCCGCTCGAGAAGCCGCCCGATCTTGCGCTCCATGTCGCCGTAGTGGGTGCCCTGCCAGAACACGCGCTCGCAGCCCGGACAGACGGCGAACGAAGCGGCGCGCTCGCCGACGTACGGCGTGACGAGGTTGCGGGCCTGCTCCCGGCTCAGGAGCTTGAGCGGGAGGTTGCAGGCGATGCAGCGCGTGTTCGGCCTGACCGTGTCCCAGAGCCCGAATTCGTCCAGGACCTGGACGACCTGGTCCTCCCAGGCGACGCTGCGGATGAACAGGCGGTCCGGACGCCGCGCCGTCCGCTCGATGAGGCCGGTGTCGCGGGTCAGGAGGACGCGGCCTTCGCGGCGGGCGATCGCGACGAGGTCCGGGTCCTCGGCCTTGGAGAAATAGAGGACGTCGAAGCCGAGGATGCGGAGCCACTTGGCCAGCCGGCCGAGCATGCAGTCGGCGACGAAGGTCACGAGCCCCCCTTAGAGGCCGAGGAATTGGACCGCCAGGCCGGAGAGGAAGATCATCAGGCCGGCCAGGGCGTGGGAATAGCGCTCGAGCTTGCCCAGCTTGACGAACTTCGCCCCGTACGAGGCGGCGGCGATGATGACGAGCATGGTGGCCACCGTCACGAGCCCGAAGGCTGCCGCGACAAGGACGACGCCGGCCGTGCTGTGGCGGGCCGCTGGATACATGACCAGGGGGATGAGCGGCTCGCACGGGCCGAAGACGAAGATCGTGAACAGGACCCAGGGCGTGATGTTGGCCTTCCGGGGGGCCTCGCCGTGGGGATGGGCGTGCGAAGCCAGCTCATGAGTGTGGGGATGAATGTGTTGGTGGTCGTGATCGTGATCGTGTCCGGCTTCCGGCCCGTGGTCGCGGGCCGGAGCGGCGACGCCGTTGTGCAGATGATCGTGGAGGTGGGGATGGGTGTGGGCCTTGCCGCGCCAGGCCCGGCGCATGCCCCAGACGAAATAGGCGAAGCCGAAGCCGATGAGGAGCCAGGCCGCGACCGCGCCCCGGGTCGACTCCACCCCCTCGAGCCTGGCCACGGCGATGCCGAGGGCGATGCCGACGAAGCCGAGGACGATGGAGCTCAGGATGTGCCCCAGGCCGGCCAGGAATGCCACTCCGAGGGTCTTGTGCAGGGTCCAGTTGCGGGCCCGGCCGATGACGATGAAGGGCAGGTAGTGGTCGGGTCCGATCACCGTGTGGACGAGGCCCAGCGTCGCGGCCGTGCCGGCCAGCATCCAGATCTCGCGGCTGATCATCGCCCCTCCGCTATCCAAAATGGGGACATGTCCCTCAGGTACGTGTCCCCGATACCCGCTCGGGTGACATGTCCCTCAGGGACGTGTCCCCCGGCTCCCGGACAGTCCGGGCTACGGCAAAAAAAATGGTGGACGGTAGGAGACTCGAACTCCCGACCTCAGCGTTGCGAACGCCGCGCTCTCCCAACTGAGCTAACCGCCCACGGACTGCGCTTGTAAGCTATTTATTATCTCAGCTTTCAAATGTGCACGCCAAAGACCTTGACCATTTCCGGCCCTTGGAAAGCCCCCTCATGATAGCAGAACGGCCGGCGGCCTTCAACCGCGGATTGACCCGTCACTCGATAGGACTTTCCTTTGAGCGCCAGAAGCTGATCTCGGAGAAACTGTCCGAGGGCCTGTTCGAAAAAGCCTAGGCGGCCATGAGCGAAAAACCGTCCTGCCCGCCGGCCCTGGCCGAAAGAGCCCTCCAGGCCATGCACGGTCACGGCGAGGACTGCGCGATCGTCGGCGACCTCAACGAAGAGTACGCGTTGAGGGCCAGGAAAATGGGCGAGAGCAAGGCCCGGGGCTGGTATTGGTCTCCTTTTGGTCTCTACCTCTTTTAGTAATACTTCTCGATCCCGCCATATCCGATCATCTTGTTCTGCCTCGTCTTCTCGATGAAGTTCTTGAGCCTCTTCCTGAACTCGTCGGGGTGATCCCTAGCATCGTCGATGTAGGCGATCCGGATCCTCTTGTAGGGATCTGAGAACGCTTGATGGTTCTTCCAGACGAGGGGGTCCATCCTTATTTCGTCCAAGATGTCAGTGGGGAAGACGAACTCCCTTCCAATGAGGTCCTTCACGCTTTCCTTGACGGTCGGATGGAGCAATCCCTGCTTGTCCAACCAATTCAATCTCTCGATGTTCGTCTGCGCCCAGTTGCTGTTCTTCCTCCTCGGGGAGAACCTCTGGATCGTATGATGCTCGTCATAGGGTCTCTGGACCGAGTCGATCCACCCGAAGCAGAGCGCTTCCTCTACTGTCTCGTTGTAGGGGATCTTCTTTTCATTGGAGGATTGCTTGGGAATAATAAGCCAGATCTCGCCTTTCTTGTTGAAGTTCTCGGAGAGCCATTTTCTCCACCCTTTCCTATCAGGAAAGTAGACCGTCTCGACCATGCCTGATCTCACCACCTATCTCCATTTATATCCGCAGGAAAGGCAGTTGTCCCGGTGAACAGAGACGATACCTCCGCAACCTTTACAGATCCACCGTTTTCTCTCTATCTCGATGAAGTGATCCAACCCCTCGTCCCGGATCGTTGCGAGGTTCTCGAGCATGCTCATGGAATACTTGGTCCGGTATCGCTTATCCAGATCCTTGAGCCTCCTGCAGGGGAAGGAGTTGCAAGTGAAGCAGAACTTCCCGTCCGGTCCCTCGGGAGCAAGGTCGCAGGTCACCATCTTGCAAGAGACACAATACTTTGGCTTCCCCTCTTCGGGCCCCCGGCATCCGGGACATTGGTCCTTCTTCCTGGATATCGCCATGCAGAGGGCGCAATCCATCCCGCAGGGGGCGATCATCGCCCTTTCGATGATCTCAGGGGTCCTTTTTTCATATTTCATAAATGGGGACAGTGGGAGTTGCGTTTATGTATCTTCTGCGAACCTTTTGAAATTTTCAAGGGATTTGATTCGATAGGAATTTCCTTTTTTCGCTCGGCCCGAGATCGCTTGTCGCGAACGCGGAATCAACCCGTCCCCTAAGAGGCGGTCGACGACCGTCAATGGACCAAGGTCCCATTGACGGGGTGCGTAGCTCAACTCTATGATCGGCCTGTCTGAGAATGACCTTTGTCGTCACGCGACACCAAATTCGAACTGGGAGGTTCGCATGAGCGCAGCGACTGAACGGGCCCTATCGACGCAAGAACAGGCCATTGAAAGCGGCAAGAAAGTTATGCACGGGAGAGCGAGCGACCGGGTCCTTCGGATACTCGAAAGAATCAATGCATTCGGTCCGCCAAGAGCCTCATTTGACAGGGCAGTAGCATTCACTGAATCGTTTAAGGAGACCGAAGGTCAGCCAATTGTGTTGCGTTGGGCAAATGCGTTGAAGCGTTATGCCGAGACGGCGCCGATCGCGATTTTCGACGATGAGCTTATCGTGGGCCGGCCATGCACATGGCTGGGCAAATGGGGAATGGTCTATCCGGAACTCGACGGCGCAGTCATGATTGCCGGAATGGAAATGTTCCGCAAGAACAAGGGGAAATCAGGCGAGGTCATCGTTACGGAAGAGGATGAAAAGCTCCTCCAGGAGAACCTGGTTCCCTATTGGACCGGCAAAGACTATACCACCGGCTTCAGCCAGGCGCTGCCGGAAGAGACGCGATTCAAGCTCTACGGGCCTGACCGCAAAAACACGCTCATGTGGACGCTGGCCATGATAGCGACTTCCACGATGCGGCATCATCATAACTGGACGCCGGACTACAGCAAGATCCTGACACGGGGCGTTAAGAGCATTCGCGAAGAAGCGCAGGGAAAACGGGATGCTTTGACGCCCAGAGAGCTTGCCCAGAAGGGACCGTTCCTGGAAGCCGTGATGATTACCTGTGATGCCATGATCACGTGGTCAAAGCGTTATGCCGCTCTAGCCAGGGAACTTGCTGCGAAGGCAACGAGCCCTGAACGAAAGAACGAACTGCTTGAAATTGCCGATGTGTGCGAAAGGGTGCCTGAGCATCCTGCCCGTAACTTCCGGGATGCACTGCAGGCGCAGTGGTGGGGCCAGATGTTCAACCGCGTCGAGGCGACATCGAGCGCCCTGGGTCAGGGACGTTGGGACCAGTACCTGTTCCCCTATTATCAGAAAGACATCGCCGAAGGCAGGATTACCAAAGAGTCCGCCATCGAATTGCTGCACTGTGTTTATCTCAATATGAACCAGTGTGTTGAGATCAAGATGAACCCGGTTGCCGCAGCCGGCACGGAAGGATTCTCAAAGTTTGAGGACATCTGTCTGGGCGGACAAACCCGCGACGGCTTGGATGCGACCAATGATCTGACCTATGTGATCCTGGAGTCATGTCGAGGGCTGCCCATCACGTGTCCGGAACCTTGTGTTCGGTATCACGCCAATACGCCCGATCGCCTCCTCCATTATGTGGCCGAGATGATCAAGGACGGAAAAGGGATGCCAAAGCTCGTGAATGACGAGACGGTCATCCCATTCTACCTTGCCGCCGGCGTTTCTATGAAAGAAGCGCTCGACTGGAACATCTCCGGTTGCTGCGAGAACCGGCTGCCTAACCGTGAGACCCATCGGACGCCCAATGGCGGTTTGAATTATGGCGCGCTCACGGAAATGACCTTCCGAAACGGGAAGATGAAGGTGTTAAAAGACATCCAGTTCGGCGCGGCAACCGGCGATCCGAGAAACTGGAAAACCTGGGATGAGGTATGGAACGCCTTCCGGACGCAAGTCAGATACATGGGAAAACATGTATTGGTTCAGCAATACGTTTCAGAAAAAACAGCGGCGAAATATTTTGCCGCGCCGATGTCATCGATGCTGCACGACGTGGCCATGGAGCATTGCCGTGACCTGACAACGCACGGTGAACACCTTCCTGGCGGAATCGACCATTCCTACTTTTGAGGCCATTGGCAAGGGGACGGCTGTCGACAGTCTGGCGGCCGTCAAGCATCTTATCTTTGACACGAAGAAGCTGACATGGGACCAGCTCCTGACTGCCATGGAGGAGAACTGGAAGGGACACGAAGCAGTCCGGCAGATGTGTCTGAACGCTCCCAAATACGGAAACGGCATCGAATGGGTCGATGCCCTCGCTTATGACATCGAAACATGCATCCTTGAGTTTCTGCATGAGAACCCCAAGCCGCATAATCAGTATTTTATTCTGCGCCAGATCCCGGTCACGTTCCATATTCCGATGGGCAAAGTGACTTGGGCTACGCCAAACGGACGACCGGCACAGGAGTATCTTGCGGAGGGAATATCGGCCTCTCACGGAATGGACGTCAAGGGTCCTACCGTGCTGCTGGCTTCCCAGGCTCGCGGCCGAAACCGGAGCTATCGAGAGAAGGGTGGAGACCTGATCAACGTGAAGGTCAGCCCGGCCAATGTGGCGGGGGAAGAAGGCACCACGCGGCTTATGCAGCTCATACGAACCTGGAGTCAACTGAAGCACTGGCATATCCAGTTCAATGTCCTGAACAAGGAGACGCTGCTGGCGGCGAGGAAAGATCCTGAAAAGTACAGGAGTCTGATCGTGCGTATCGCCGGTTACTCCGCGTTCTTCGTTGATCTCTCGCCAGCCCTGCAGGACGAGATCATCGCCAGAAACGAAGCTGCGCTGTAAAACATGAGCGTGGGCTGGGCGAAGCCGGTAACGGCTTCACCCGGTTCACTGTGAAGCATGACGATACCGTGAACGAGGAGGAACATCATGGAACTCAAAGGCAAAACGGCCATCGTGACCGGCTCAGGGCGCGGCATCGGCGAGGGGATCGCCCTCGTCCTGGCCCGGGAAGGCGCCAATATCGTCGTCAATGACCTCAAGGCGGAGAACTGCCGGGACACCGTCGCGAAGATCGAGGCCCTGGGCCGGAAAGCCATCGGCGTCGGGGCCGACGTGAGCAAGAAGGACCAGGTCGACCGCGATGGCGGAGGAGGCCGTCAAGACACTTCGGCGCCATCGACATCCTGGTCAACAACGCCGGCATCGAGAGCCATCCGGTCCTGACCAAGGATCTCGCCGAAGAGTCGTGGGACCGGGTCATCAACGTCAACCTGAAGGGCGTCTTTCTCTGCTGCCAGGCGGTGATCCCGCAGATGATGAAGCAGAACAAGGGCCGCATCATCAACATCGGCTCCACGGCCTCCTCCGGATGACCTTCTTCGGAAGCGTGGAATACACCGCGTCCAAGCACGGCGTGGCCGGGCTGGCCCAGCACCTGGCCTGGGAGCTGGCGGAT
The DNA here is from genome assembly GCA_963754085.1 of Candidatus Aminicenantota bacterium. Classification (GTDB taxonomy): domain Bacteria; phylum Acidobacteriota; class Aminicenantia; order Aminicenantales; family Saccharicenantaceae; genus RBG-16-66-30. Next base: position 176,518 of record CAVWFA010000004.1, read on the forward strand.
TCCAATATCACGGTCAATACGGTCTGCCCCGGCGGGGTCCAAACGCCGCTCATGGACGCAGACGACCACGCCCGAGTACCGGGCGATGACGATCAAGAGGCTGGTCCCGCTCGGACGTTTCACGACCATCGAGGAGATCGGCGAAGCGGTGAGCTTCCTCGCGAGCGACCGCGCCGCCATGATCACCGGCCAGATGCTCGCCGTGGACGGCGGCCTGCTGACCGGTTTCGGAGAGGACATGCGCTCCGTGGTGCGGCAGAGAATGGAAGACCTGAAGGCCGCCCGCGAGGCCAAGAAGATGTAAACGCCTGAAAAGGCCCGGCCCTGTCGAGCCCGGGAAAGGCGCGGCGCGAGCGGAAAGTCCGGAAAGGAGCCGGGTGATGACCGACCAAACGAAACGCATTGCCATCAATGTCGGCGGGGGCTATGTCCCCGGACTCAACGCCGTGATCACGGGCGCGGTCCTGGCGGCGAGCGAGCTGGGCTGGGAAACCGTCGGCATCCGCGACGGCTACGAGGGGCTGCTCTTCCCCGACCGGTACCCGGACGGCGGATTGGTGAAGCTCACTCCCCAAGTCGTGGAGAACCTCGCCGGCACGACCGGCTGCATCGTGGGCACGGCGGCCCAGAGCGACCCCTTCCACGTCCGGACGCTCAACGCGGAGGACCAGGTCGAGGAGCTGGACCGGTCCGACGAGCTTCTGGCAGACGATCAAGAAGGAGAAGATCGATGCGGTCATCTCCGTCGTCGGCTCCCGGGCGCTCAGCATCCTCTGGAAGCTCAGCCGGAAAGGGCTCCGGACGGTCTGCGTGCCGAAGTCGGTCGAGAACGATGTGGCCGCTACGGCGCTGTCTTTCGGGTTCAACAGCACCCTGAGCTTCGTGGCCGAGATGCTCGAACGCGTGTCGCCAGGCGGCCCAGTCCGCCCGGCGGATCGGGGTCGTCGAAGTCCTGGGCGAGCACGCGGGATGGCTGGCGCTGCAGGCGGGGATGGCCGTGTGCGCCGATGCCGTGCTCATCCCCGAGATTCCTTATGACCTGCGCAAGTCGCGGCGAAGCTGCGGGAGAAGGCGAAGTCGGGCCGCAAGTTCGGACTGGTGGTGGTGGCCGAAGGCGCGAGGCCGTCGGCCGGGCTCGATGCATCCGTCCAGGACCTCGGACCCGAACATGAAAGCCGCACTCTCTCCCGGAGCCACGGGCGGCGAAGGGTCCTTATGTCATCGAACGATCCGGCCAGGTCGCCGCGGAGGTGGCCCTCGGGATCCAGCGGTTGACCGACCAGGAGACCTTCCCGCTTCGTCCTGGGGCAGCTGGCCAAAGGCGGGACGCCGACCGTCGTCGATCGCCAGCTGGGGTTGGCCTACGGCGCCGGCGCGGTGCGCGCCCTGAAGAACGATCAGAGCGGCGTCATGGTGGTCTTCCAGCCGCCGGACCTGAAGTTCGTGCCCATGGCCGAGGCCATCAACAAGTTCAGGACGGTGCCCCCGGAGAGCGAGTTCATCCAGATCGCCCGGGCGCTGGGCATCTCTCTGGGGGACTGAGGAGAACGCCATGAGCAACCCAGCGACGGATTCCACAGTACCGACCGGACTGGTCCTGAACATCCAGCATTTCTGCACCCACGACGGTCCCGGCATCCGGACGAATGTCTTCCTCAAAGGCTGCTCGCTTCGCTGCAAGTGGTGCTCCAATCCCGAGAGCATCGACCCGAAGCCGGAACTCGCCTACAAGGCAACGCAGTGCATCGGCGAAAAACAGTGCGGCTTCTGCCTGAAGGATGTCTGCCCGGAGTCGGCCATCTACGTCGTCGGTTCAGGGCGATCGGCCCGACGACAAGGTGCGGATCAACTGGGACCTGTGCACGAACTGCGGCAAGTGCGTTCCCGTCTGCCCCAGCAACGCGCTCTACCTGTTCGGACAGGAGATGACCGTCGATCAGGTGCTCGACGAGGTGGAGCAGGACAGCTCCTTCTACCGCGCAATCCGGCGGCGGGATGACGCTGAGCGGCGGCGAATGCCAGCTGCAGCCCGATTTCGCGGCGGCGCTCCTGACCGGGGCGCATCGGCGCGGGATCAATACGGCGATCGAGACGGCGTTCAACGTGCCCTGGGCCTTCGTGGAGAAGGTCCTGCCCCATGTCGATATCGTGCTCCACGACCTCAAGCTGACCGATTCGGAGCGCCACAAGAAGTGGACCGGTGTGCCGACAACAAGCGGATCCTGGACAACCTCAAACGAGCCTATGAGACCTTTCCCGACAAGACGTTCATCGCCCGCACGCCGCTCATCCCGGGTGTCAACGACGACGAGGAGCACATCCGGGCCATGCTGGCCTTCATCCGGCCCCACAAGAACGTGATCGACTACGAGCTGCTGCCCTACATGCGCTTCGGGGAAAGCAAGTACGGATTCTTGGGCAGGGTCTACGAGATGAAGGACTTCGAGCCGCCGGCACCCGAGACCCTGGCCCGGTTGCGGGCCCTCATCGATGAGGCCTTCGGCCGGAGCGGGGGGCCGAACGGAGCCTGATCCGGCGCGGGGGGGCACCGGACGCGAATCGTCTTGAGGCCGGCTGCCTCAGCGCCATGTGACGGCCGAGACGATCAGCTCCACGTATCCGGACTCCTTCTCCGCGTAATCGTAGAAGAGCCCGTTCTTGATCATAGTGTACCGGGATCCGTTGTTGAGCCCCCGCCAGCGGGAGACTTCCAGGCTCTTACGGCTGATGAAGACACCGTCCGAATCGAAGATGTCCCAAAGGAATTCCCCGGGTCTTCGCCCAGCCTCATAGGACATCGCGAAGAGCCGACCCTCGTCGTCCGTAAAGATGGCGGCGATGGGCGGAAGCGGATCGGGCAGATAATGGGCCACTCCCGGCTGATCGACGGCGGACCCGAGGAAGGCCTCCCGGATCTCCCTCGTCGGGCTTACGGGCGTGTATTCCTTGCGGATCTTGCGGCGCAAGTTCCCCTGTAAATCATAGTCGAGGATCTCGTAGCCGCGCTCCTGGTTGGCGATGTAGATATGGCCGGCCGAGACCCGCCAGGAGAAGAAGGGCAGGAGCTTCTCGTTGCCCCCGTCGGGCGGATATTGACGGTGATCCAGCTCCTTGATTTCCTCGAAATCCGCACGGCAGAGGCTCAAGGAAACCGGATGGGCATAGGTGTCGCCCGTTCCGACCCCGTAATGGGGGATATGGACGATCAAACGCCCGTCGTCGAGGGGATCGATATAGCCGAACGAAATGCCCGGCCGGAATTCCCGGACGACGTTCGCGTCCCGGTCGTAGACGATGTACTTGTGCATCCGGTCCGTGATGGCGATCCGGCCGTCGTCGAAGACGCGGTCGAGGAACGGCCACTCGATCTCCCCCGGCCCCTGCCCGTACCGCCCGAAAGAGCCGATCAGCCGCCCCCGTGGATCGAAGCGGTAGATGAAGTCCCTCTTGTTCTTGAAGGCGACGATGGTGACGTTGCCCTGGGCGTCGACCCCGTATTCTCCCGCCGAGCCCAAGCCCGCCTGGGCCAGGGCCTCGTTCTCGGTGTCAATGGAATAGACCCTCTTCAGGTCGAACGTCGAGGGCCGGCCGGCCCTCTTATAGGGTTCCCGGTGGTTGAGGACGACTTCGACGCCGTCCTCCCGAACCCGGTCAATCTTGTCTTGCCGGGAACAAGCCGTGACTGTCAGGACGGCTAGGAACAGGATCGGAACGACAGCACGATCCACGGGCCTCCCCCGAAATATCTCTCCATCCATGAGTACGATCTGCAACTATCGAGCGTTTAGAATACCATATTGGCACACGAGCCATCCATCCTAGCTTTCTGATTCGCCCTGTCTTGTTGCCTTGACCAAATCTTGACCAATCCAACGGAAAAACCGTGACGAGCCGGGACGACTAGGGACGAATCGGTAAGCGGTTTTTCCCTGTAGAAGGGCCTTAAATGGGATTTTCAGGGAGGGCCGAAAAACGCGCTGAATGAGCTAACCGCCCACGGTCTGCGCTTGTAAGCTATTTATTATCTCGGCTTTCCAATGCTTGTGCTGAAGCCCTTTACCATTCCAAGCCCTTGGAAAGCCCCTTCATAATAACAGAACGGACTCTTGCCTTCAACCGAAGGACTTGTAGAGAAGAAGTTCGCCACAGGTCGCTTGACAATTACACGTATATGTGTATATTAGATCCATGAAGCGCCGGGAGCTCGAGAGCCGCCTTCGGGCCCTCGGCTGGGGCCTCGTCCGCCGCGGCCGCCGCCACGACGTTTGGGCCTACGGCGAACGCGAGGTCGCCGTCCCGAGGCACGTCGAGATCAACGAATATACGGCGAGCGCGATCTTGCGCACAGCCAAAGGAGCCAAGTCATGAGATTCGCAGGCCAGGTATTCAGGGTCGGGAAGTCCTGGGCGATCGAAATCCCCCTCCTCGACATCGCCACGCAGGGCAGGACCAAGAAGGAGGCGTACGACATGATCGCCGATGCCGTCGAATCTCTCGTTAACAAGAAGGGGTTCAAGGTCCGCGTGTTCGGGGCGAGGGGGGGGGTCTTCGAGATCGGAGCCTCCGACCAAGGCGCCCTCACAGCCCTATTGCTCCGGCGGATGAGACAAAGAGCCGGGCTGAGCCTGGAAGAAGTCGCGGCGCGCTTGGGCTCGAAGTCCCCGAACAGCTATGCCCGGTACGAGCAGGGCCGGTCCGTGCCGAGCGTCGAAAAGTTCGCACAGCTCTTCTCGGCGGTCGCCCCCAATAAGGAGTTCGTGATCATGGAGAGCCGTGTCCCCTATAGACGACTTCCCGCGAGATCCTGAAGGCGATCCGCGACCGCCTCGCTACATAATCGGCGCTGGCACCGCCTCAACTTTTCTCGAGGGGTTGGCTTCTACATACCCAGCCTGTACTTCCTGATCGTAAAGGTGTCGTCCTCGTCACTTTCAGCCACCCAGAGGGAATCTCCGTCGAGAACACAGTATTTTGACCAACGGAGATTTCGGAGCGCTCCTTCGGGTAACTTGAGATAGAAGCTGTCCAGAAAGACCCCTTCGCCGTTGAAGATGTCGATAAGCACGCCCTTTGACTTGTCTTGGGTCGAAGTCACGGCCCAGATCTGGTCGCTGCGAGTCAGGATGACCCTAATATCACTCTGGTATTTTTGGGCAGGGCGAGGATAGCGCTTTCCGCCTACCTTCATGCCAATCTTATCAATTTCGGTCGGAGGCTCGGGCTTAACCCTCTCGTAGACCCGACGGAACTCCCGAATGACTTTATCCGCCGATGGATCGTAGACCTTGATATTGTATTCGTTCGTATGACTGATGGCGAGGTATCTCCCTTTAAAAGGGACCGCAAGAAACGAGCTGATTTCATAAAGACCCGATTCTCCCTCGGGCCCTGAAATCACATAGGATATGGTCGGGAAAGATGAGAGCACCCGACTCTCGGATGTTTTTGCATCCAGGGCGATGATGGAGTGCGGTACTTCGATGAATTCCGGGTCACCGTTAGCCCGTGGCCAATCGGCGGACTGAATATAGAATTTCTCTCCATATGCCAGCAGAGTCCTCGGCATGAACTTCGGGCCTGCCAAGGAGCGGATCGGGATTTCCTTTTCGTACTTCCCGCCATAATCGAAAAATACGAGCCTAGGGGGAGAATCCGCATGGACGATGATGCTCTCCTCAATTGGAAGGCACGCTCTGGCCAAGGCCATTTCGCCCGGCCCTTGACCCCTCTTTAACAGGTTGCGCACGAACTTTCCGTCCTTGTTAAAGTGCAGGACTTGGGACTTATCAATCAAGAAGAGTGAGCCATCGGGGGCGATCACGAGGTCGCGGGGGACATCAAAGTAGTAATCTCTGGTTCCTTCATCGGAGATAGCTAGAACCTCCTCGGCCACGACGACTCTTCCGGCGTTCGCTGCCTTGGGCTTGGCCGTATTCTCAATGATCTGTCCGAATCCTGAATCCCACACCGAGAGCAAGCCCATGAGGATGATAAGACCGGTCCCAAGCCCTTTCTTCATTAGCATCCCCTCCGCGTTGAAAAGACCATGAGGTTATGATAAGTCCAGCGGGCGACGCAATCAATCCTCATAAAAGGAGGAAAATACAACTTGGCCAAATCTTGACCAAACCAACGGAAGAACCGAGACGATTGGGGACGGATAGGGACGATCCGGTAATCGGCTTTTTTTCTATTGCCGCGGCCCCGGGCGTGGCATAGAATGCGGGCGGAGGCATTCCCATGATGAGGAAGATCATCGTTCTGGCGCTCATCGCCGGGGCCGCCTACTTCGTCTATCAGCGGATGAACCAACCGACGACGGAAGAGGATCAGCTCGTCGACGCACCTCCGCGAGCGCTACGCCGTCCTCGTCAATAAGTTCACGAGCGCCGCGGGCCGGTCCGGGGCCATCGGGATGGACACGACCTTCGACATCGATTCGGCCGTCACGCAGGTCAAGAAGCTCCGGGCCGAGCTGGCCGAGGCTGCGGCGGAAGCTGACCGAAGACAAGGCCATCGGCAAGGCCGGCGAGCTCTCGGACAAGATCGAGCAGTTCTGCAAGAAGAACGAGATCCTCGGGCCTTGATCCTCCGGCTCTTCGGCAGACCCGCCCGCGCCGGCCGCCTCGTCCGCCGAACGCCGGCGGCGCGCACCTCGAGGCCGTCATCGAGAGGACCGCGCGGGGCTATCTCGTCAAGGGGACTGTCTCCGGCCGGCCGGGAAGGATCGAAGTCTACAGGGCCCCGGCGCCTTCCGCCTTCCTCCTCAACAACTGGCAGTCCTGGGGTCCGATGGAGCGGGCGACCCCGGCGACGCGCTTCCCCGAGCTCGAAGCCATCGTCCGCGACTACAGTCCGTATCTCTTCTCGCCGGTCCCCGGAGAGCTCCTGCGCGGGCCGGTCAGCGACTATTTCGCGGCCTGGGAAGGCGGTCTGGCCGGTTTCCTGACCTCGCGCGTCGGGCACCCGTTCTTTACCATCGAAGGCGGGGACCTCGTCGGGTGGGTCGACTACTTCGAAGCCGCCTTCGAGGATCCTGTTCCCCTCGAGCCCCTGGCCGTCCTCGACGGAGGCTCGGCCGGGGACCTGCTCGAAGCCTACGCCCGTCTCGTCAAGCGGGCCAACCGCGTGACCGTCAACCCCTGGAATCCCGTCGGCTGGTGCAGCTGGTACCACTATTTCGGCCAGCTCGGCTGGCCGGACGTCCTCGAGAACCTCGACGCGGCGGCCGCCGACCGGAAGGCCTTCCCCTTCGACGTCTTCCAGGTCGACGACGGGTACGAGACCGAGATCGGCGACTGGCTGTCGCCCAAGCCGGGCTATCCGGACATCGGCGGGCTGGCCCGGGCCATCACCGACCGTGGGTTCCGGGCCGGGATCTGGGCGGCCCCGTTCAGCGCCGCGGAAACGTCGCGGCTCTTCGCCGAGCATCCCGAATGGATGGTCGCCGAGGACGGCCGGCCCAAGCCCTGCTACAAGGGCTGGGGCCGGACGATCTACGCCCTGGACACGACGCACCCGGACGTCAAGAGCTGGCTCGACGCGACGTTCCGAACGCTGCGGCGGGCGGGCTTCACCTATCTCAAGATCGACTTCCTGTTCGCGGCGGCCATGGCGGGCGCGCGGCGCAAGCACGTCACGCCGATCCAGGCCTATCGGGAGGGCCTGCGCGTGATCCGGCGGGCGGCCGGCCGGGATTTCGTCCTCGGCTGCGGGGCGCCCCTCCTGCCCTCGGTCGGGCTCGTCGACGGCATGCGCATCGGCGAGGACACGGCGCCGTACTGGAAGACCAAGCCGTCCGGTTTCCAGGGCCCGAACGCCTTTTTCGCCCTCAAGAACGCCCTGATGCGGCAGTTCATGCATCGGGCCTTCTGGCTCAACGATCCCGACTGCCTGCTCGTCCGGGACCGGGATATCGAGCTCGGGCGGAGCGAGCGGGAGCTCTACGCCCTGGCCGCCGGGGCCCTCGACAACATGATCATCGACAGCGACCGGCTGTCGATCCTGGGCCGTCCCGAAAAGGACTTGCTGAGGAGGGCGCTGGCGCTCCGGGGCCGAACGGCACGGGTGAGCGGGCTCCTGGGGGAATACGGCGAAGAAGCCTATCTCATCGAGGGGCGGGGCGACGGACGCCTGAAGGGCGATATCGCCCTGGCCGCCAACCTCTCTGATGAGGCGCGGACGATCCGAGGGCGGACGATCCCGCCGCGTTCGGCGATCCTACTCTAGCCCGGCCCGGCGGACGGCCGGGTCGGCCTGTCTGGGGGGTGGCGGGTGATCAGGCCAAGGCCCTGTCAGGGGGAGGCGCGGCATATAGAGCCCCCTTTGGCTCAAATCCGCACCTGATTGGACGCCCTGGGCCGCACCTTCCTGTTCCCGCACGTACGAACATAGCCCAACGGGGGGGGATGTCAATAGGATTTCGGGCCGTGTCCGATTATGTCACTATATGTCAGAGGAAGGTCGGCTAGCGGCCGCCTCAAAGGAGGACGACTTCGTGCCGGCCCCGGACCACCTGGCCGATGGGCCAGGCCTTGAAGCCGAGCCGGGCGAAGCCGGAAATGGCCCGGTCCACGTCCCCGGGCCGGACCACCAGGGCCATGCCGATGCCCATGTTCAGGGTCCGGTACATCTCGCGGTCGTCGACCTCGCCGGCCCTCTGGATCTTGTGGAAGATGGCCGGAACGGGCCAGGAGCCCTTCTCGACACGGACGCCGAAGCCCTCGGGAATGACCCGGGGGATGTTGTCGTAGAAGCCGCCCCCGGTGATGTGGGCCATGGACTTGATCCGGACCGTCTTGAGGACCTCGAGGATGGCCGCGCAGTAGATCCGCGTCGGCCGGAGGAGCTCCCGCCAGAGGCCGGCCTTGATCGCCCGCTCCGAAAAGACCTTGCGGGCCAGGGAATAGCCGTTGCTGTGGAGCCCGCTCGAGGCCAGGCCGATGACCGCGTCGCCGGCCCGGCAGGTCCGGCCGTCGATGATCTTCGGCTCGTCGACGAGACCGACGCAGAAACCGGCCAGGTCCCATTTGCCGGGCCCGTAGAGCCCGGGCAGCTCGGCCGTCTCGCCGCCGACCAGGGCGCAGCGGGCCTCGCGGCAGCCGCGGACGACGCCTTTGACGATGTCGACGAGCATGTCCGGCGCGACCTTGCCGACGGCGATGTAATCGAGGAAGAAAAGCGGCTCGGCCCCGAGGACGACGACATCGTCGACGGACATGGCCACCAGGTCGACGCCCACGGTGTCATATTTCTTGACCATGTCGGCGATGAGGAGCTTGGTCCCGACGCCGTCGGTCGAGGAGACCAGCAGGGGCCTTTTCATCCCGGCCAGGCGGGGCCGGAAAAGGCCCGAAAAGCCGCCGAGACCGCCGATCACTTCGGGGCGCCGCGTCGACCGGACGAGCGGCTTGATCTTGGCGATGAAGCGGTCGGCGGCGTCGATATCGACACCGGCTTTCTTATAGGTCATTCGGGGCATGTGCGTTCTCCAGGGGAAAAGCCGTCCTTTTTATAGCATCGCCCCCCGGGCAAGTCAAACAGGAGGGGGTCAAACCTAAATTCTTATAATATTCAGAGCCCACGCCTCCCCACCGAATTTCTTCGGACCGTCGCTCCGGGAGAAAATTATAAGAATTTAGGTTTGACCCCCTCTATATCCGGGTGTAACCTTTTCCCGGAGGGGCGGTATTTACCCATGAACGCCGATCCAACCGAGAAAGAGACGACCGGACGCATGTCACCGACCGACAACGAGCTCATGGAAGACGTCAGGGACGGCCGCGTCGAGAAGCTGGCCGTCCTGTTCGAGAGATACCAGACCATGCTCTACAACTTTTTCCTCCGCCTGACCGGCAACCGGGCCGCCAGCGAGGACCTCGTCCAGGAGGTCTTCGTCCGCGTCCTCAAGTACCGGGCCGGCTACCTGAGCGAAAGCCGGTTCAACGTCTGGCTCTTTCAGATCGCGCGAAACGCCCACATCGATCACCTGAGGAAGCAGAAGCCGGCCCTCTCTCTCGACGAGCAGTTCGCCGAGACGCCCAGCCGCGAGCCCCTTCCCGAGGCCGCCTACGAAACCGACCGGGAGGCGGAGCTCGTCCGCCGGGCCCTCGACCGGCTCCCCGTCCATAAACGGGAGATCCTGGTCCTCTTCCGCTTTCAAAACCTCAAACTCCGGGAGATCGCGGAGCTTATGGGCGTCCAGGTGGGAACGGTCAAGGCCCAGGTCCACCGGGCCCTCAAGGACCTCAGCCGGGCCTACCTCGAGCTACAACGGGGAGATGTGTCATGACCTGTGAAAAGATCCAAGAGAAGTTCGCCGATTACCTGACCGGGGACCTCGACGAGACCGGGCGCTCCGATGTGCGGACGCACATCCGCGGCTGCCGGCCTGCCGCGAGGACCTGGAGAACCTGACCGTCATCTGGGCCAAGCTGGGCGTCCTGCCGGAGGAGCAACCGGGCGGCGCCGTCCGCAGCCGCTTCTACGCCATGCTCGACGACTACAAGACCACCCTCGAGGCCGAGAGGAAGGCGGCGGCTCATGCCGCGCGCCGGCCCCGGTTCTCGGACTGGTTCACTTTCCGCCGGCCCGCCTTCGCCGCCGCCTTCTCGTCCTTCCTGCTGCTCGTCGGACTCGGCGCCGGCTGGCTCCTGAACGGCGGCCGGACCGGCGGCGAACGTTACGCCAGCCTGTCGCGCGAGGTCCAGGACATGCGCCAGCAGGTCGCCCTGTCGCTCCTGGCCCGTCCCTCCGCCTCGGAGCGCATCCAGGGCGTCGGCTATACCGCCGAGATCAAGGCCCCGAACGACGCGACGCTCGCAGCGCTCTTCAAGGCCGTCGATACCGATCCGAACCCCAACGTCCGGCTGGCCGCCGTGGACGCCCTCTATCTCTTCCGGGACCGCCCGGGCGTCCGCGAGAGCCTGGTCCGATCGCTCGCGATCCAGAGCTATCCCCTCGTCCAGGTCGCCCTCATCGACTTCCTGGTCGAGGTCCGCGAGGCGCGCGCGGCCGCGGCGCTCAAGAAGCTCATCGACGGCGGCGAGCTCACGCCGGAAGTCAAGAAGCGGGCCGAAGACGGCCTGAAGCAGATCACGGTCTGAGGAACGCCATGAAACTCCCCCCCGGGACCGTCGCCCTGGCCGCCGCGGTCTTCGTTCTGGCCTCCGCCGCGGCCGACGTCGCCGGCGCGCCTCAGGGGCGGAGCCATCTCGACCGGGACATGAGGTCCTTCAAGTCGGAGACCATCGCCAAGACGCTGGCCTTCGCCGACCCGGCCAAGCCCGGCGAGCTCGTCGTCGACAACCTCTACGGCCCGATCAAGGTCGAAGCGTACTCTGGCCGGGAGGTCGTCCTCGAGGCCAAGAGAATCGTCTACGCCCGCGACGAAGCCCGGGCGGCGAAGGCCGAGTCCGAGGTCCGGCTGGACATTACCGCCGAGGGCAATACCGTCGAGGCTTACGTCGACGGCCCGTTCCGGGAGACCGAGGCCGAGCGCCGGAGCCGCGGCATCCATATGCACGGCGATCCCGGCTACTTGGTCTACTACGGCTTCACCCTCAAGGTCCCGGCCCGAACGAACCTGGTCCTGACCACGGTCATCGACGGCGACATCGACGTCCGCGGCGTCGAGGGCGTCTTCGACGTCCGCAACGTCACCAACCCGGTCCGTCTCGTCGACACCGCCGGCTCCGGCGAGGCCCAGTCGGTCGCCGGCAGCGTGACCGTCGCCTTCCGGCGCCACCCCGACGGCCCCTGTTCCTTCAAGTCGGTCAGCGGGGACGTCGAGGTCGACTTCCCCGGCCAGGCCGCGGCCGATTTCAGGTTCAAGACCATGACCGGCGAGGTCTATTCCGACTTCGAGGTCACCCGCCTGGCCAATGCGGCCCCGGTCCGCGAAGACCGCAAGGGCGAGGAAGGCGGTTACGTCTACCGGAGCGACGGCTTCAACGGCGTCCGCGCCGGCAAGGGCGGACCCGAGATCAAGCTCGAAACCCTCAGCGGCGACATCCTGATCGCCAAGAGATCGAAATCAACGTCCTAGACGGACGAGGAGGAGAACATGAACAAGAAGAGAATCGCGAACATCACGGTCCTGGCCCTGCTCGCGGCCGGGACGTGCGGCTGGGCCCTCGCCCAGGCCGCCAAGCAGGAGGCCCCCGCCCGGGCCACAACCCAGGTCGCCAAGGAACAGGCCCCCGAGCGGGCCGTCGTGCCGCTCTCGAACCCGGCCAAGCCGGCCAAGGTCGAGGTCACGGTCATGCGGGGCAGCATCACGGTCAAGGCCTACGACGGCAAGGAGGTCATCGTCGAGGCCCGGATCCGGGAGAAGGCCCTCGCCGACGAGTGGGGCGACTATTACGCGGACCGCTACGCCCCGGTCCCGCCCCCCGCCGCCCCGGCTCCCCCCGGCAAGCCGACTCCGGTACCGGCGCCCGCGCCCGTGGCCAAGTCGGCCGGAGAGGCCGAGGTCCGGGCGCACACCGAGGCCGAGCTCGCCGAGCGCCAGCTGGCCGAGCAGGAGAGGCTGGCCAAGAGGATCGAGCGCGACTACGCCCGGGCCGTGGACTATTACGCCCAGGCGATGCCGGACGAAAAGAAGGCCCAGGAAGAGAAGCAGAAGAAGATCGCCGGGATGACGCGGCTGTCCGGATCGTCCTCGGGCCTCGAGGTCGAAGAGGAGGAAAACGTCGTCCAGATCAGCACCCAATCCTGGAAAGCGGCGACCGACCTCGTCATCCAGGTGCCGCGGGCGACCTCCCTCGAGATCCGGTCGTCCATGGACGGCGCCGTCGTCGTCGAAGGCGTCAACGGCGAGATCGACATCAACAACATCAACGGCCCGGTGAAAATGACCAACGTCGCGGGCAGCACGCTCGTCCACACGGTCAACGGCGACATCACCGTCGTCCTGTCCCGGGTCGCCACCGACAAGCCGATGTCCTTCAGCACCATGCAGGGCGACGTCGACATCACCCTGCCGCCCGACGTCAAGGCCAACTTCAAGATGAAGTCCGAGCAGGGCGAGATCTACAGCGACTTCGAAATCAACATGACCCGCCAGGCCGCCAAGGCCCAAGTGGGCGAGAAGACCGAGTCGGGCACATACCGCATCGCCTTCGACAAGTCCCTCTACGGCGTCGTCAACGGCGGCGGCCCGGAGTTCTCGTTCAACACGTTCGGCGGCGACATCTACATCCGCAAGAAGAAGTAGGGCCGCGCTCGCGAGTCCCCAAGGGGACACGTACCCGGGGTACGTGTCCCCTTTTTTTTGGTTCTTCTCCGCGCGGCCGGGCCGATTGACAGATGGGGGGTCGCGACTATAATTGGCTCACGCGATATCGTTTGTCGGGGAGGGCCCATCAACATGGCAAAAAGAAACCGCCGCCTGGGATTCGTCGTCGTCCTGGTCGCCGTCTTCACCGTCCTCTTCCTCGTCAACCGCCGCCAGAAGCAGGCCGCCGAGACCGCCGACCTCATCCTCATCAACGGCAAGATCGTGACCGTCGACGACCGGTTCCCGACGGCCTCCTGGATCGCCCTGAGCGGCGACCGCATCGCCGCCCTCGGCTCGAACCCCAAAGGCTTCAACCGCCACGTCGGCGACGGCACCGAGATCATCGACCTCGGCGGCGCCCTGGCCGTCCCGGGGCTCATCGAGAGCCACGGCCACTTCACCGGCCTCGGCCAGTCAAAGACGATCCTCGACCTGACCACGGCCCGCTCCTGGGAGGATATCGTGGCCATGGTCGCCGAGGCCGCCAAGTCGGCCAAACCCGGCGAGTGGATCCAGGGGCGGGGCTGGCACCAGGACAAGTGGGACCGGGCGCCCGAGCCCGGCGTCCAGGGCCTGCCCGTCCACGATGCCCTGAGCAGGGTCACCCCCGACAACCCGGTCCTGCTCACCCACGCCAGCGGGCATTCCTGCCTGGTCAACGCCAAGGCCATGGAGCTGTCCAAGATCACCGACAAGACGACCGATCCCGACGGGGGGGAGATCGTCCGGGACGCCAAGGGCCGGGCCATCGGCGCCTTCCTCGAGACCGCGCAAAGCCTGGTCCGCTACCAAGCCGGGCATTTCACGCCCGAGGAGGCCGCCGCGAGGACCCGCAAGCTCGTCGAGCTCGCCTCGAAGGAGTGCCTCGCCCACGGCGTCACGACCTTCCACGACGCCGGGGCCTCCTTCGGCACGGTCGACCTCTACAAGAAGATGGCCGAGGAGGGCGCCCTCCCCGTCCGCCTCTACGTCATGCTCGGCGCCGACAGCAAGGCCCTGGCCGCGCGCGGCGCGGCCTACCGGATGATCGGGGCCGTCGACAACCACCTGACCGTGCGGACGATCAAGCGTCTCATCGACGGGGCGCTCGGCGCCCACGGGGCCTGGCTGCTCGAGCCCTACGCGGACCTGCCCGGCTCGACCGGCCTCAACACCGAATCGATCGAGGAGATGAAGGCGACGGCCGCGTTCGCCGTCGAGAACGGCTTCCAGGTCGCGACCCACGCCATCGGCGACCGGGCCAACCGCGAGACGCTCGACATCTACGAGGCGGCCTTCAAGGCCCACCCCGACAAGACCGACCTCCGCTGGCGGATCGAGCACGCCCAGCACCTCGATCCCGCCGACATCCCGCGCTTCGCCAAGCTCGGGGTCATCCCGGCCATGCAGGCCATCCACTGCACGTCGGACGCGCCGTGGGTCTTCAAGCGCCTGGGTGAGAAGCGGGCCGCCGAGGGCGCCTACGTCTGGCGCAAGCTCATGGACGCCGGCTCGACGATCCCCATCGGCACGGACGTCCCGGTCGAGCCTATCGATCCCATGGCCAATTTCTACGCCGCCGTCACCCGCAAGCTCAAGGACGGCACGGCGTTCTTCCCGGACCAGAAGATGACCCGCGAGGAGGCCCTCCGCGCCTACACCGTCAACGGCGCCTACGCCGCGTTCGAAACCGGGCTCAAGGGCTCGCTCGCGCCCGGCAAGCTGGCCGACATCACCGTTCTGTCCCGCGACATCCTGACCTGTCCGGAGGACGATATCCCTGCGACCGAGGCCCTTTACACGATCATCGGCGGCAAGGTCCTCTATCGACGATAGCGGTCGACCCCGGAGGAGAACAGTCATGCGCACCCCGCCACGAACCATCGCCCTCGCCCTCATGTTGGCCTTCGTCCTTCCGGCCTTCGCCGCGAGCCAGGACGCCGCGGCCGCGCCCTCTGCGGCGGAGGCCCAGCGTTGGGAATCGAACCTGTCCGGCGGCTCGGTCAGCAACGGACGCATCGGCCTCGTCAAGTCGTTCTGGTGGTACGCCCTGCCGAAGGTCGTCGCCCTGGGCTTGAGCTTCGACTACGTCTACGAGGCCATGCCGATCTCGGTGGGCGTCGCCCTGAACGCGCCCATTCCCTACGCCGTTCCTTTCGTCTGCGCCGGGGCCGGGACCACCCTGACCACCGGCGGCCTTACGTACTACGGCTGCGGCATCAAGGTCCGGCTGAAGAAGAAGTTCGGTCTCATCGCCGAATACAGGAAATACACGTATCAGCACGATTCGAGCAATAACCCCCCGGTACGCGAGACGGCCCACGCCGACTACTTCGGGGCCGGGATCGCCTGGATCTACTGACCACCGAACGCCTCCCGAAAAAAACCGCTTGACAATCCGTTCCATTAATCGTATATTTACGATATACGATAATAAAGCAGGAGCGAACATGGCCCAAGCGAAGACCGCACCCTTCGATCCCGCCCTCGTCCGCGCGGCCGTCCTGGCCAAGGCCCTTGCCCACCCGGTCCGCATCCGCATCCTCGAGATCCTGGCCGGCCGGCGCGGCTGCGTCTGCGGCGGTTTGGTCGAGCTCCTGCCATTGGCCCAGTCGACGGTCTCGCAACACCTCAAGGAGCTCCGGGACGCCGGTCTCATCCGCGGCGACGTCGACGGGCCCCGGACCTGCTATTGTCTCAATCCGAAGGCGGTCGCCGAAGCCGGCCGGGCCTTCGCCGACGTCTTCCGCCGCCTCGCAGCACCCATAAAGAAGGAGAAGCCATGAAGATCTTCAAGAAGAAAGACCGGGAGGCCGAGCGCCTCAAAGCGCTCGTCCGGGAGAAATACGGCCGGATCGCCAAGGACGCCCCGCCCCCGGGCGCGCCGCCGTCGACGCCCGCCGCGGTCTCGAGCTGCTGCTGCGCCCCGAAAGCGGGCCCCTGCTGCGCCCCGGCGCCCGAGCTCTCGGCCGACACCTACTACAGCGAGGACGTCGCCGGCCTCAAGGACGCCTACGGCAAGATCGAGGGCCACGTCGAGGAGGCCGACCTCGGGCTCGGCTGCGGCCTGCCCACCCAGCATGCCGGGCTCGCGCCGGGGCAGACGGTCGTCGACCTCGGCTCCGGGGCCGGCAACGACGTCTTCATCGCCCGCGCCGCCGTCGGCGAGACGGGCCGGGTCATCGGCATCGACATGACGACCGAGATGGTCGCCAAGGCCCGGGAGAACGCCGCCCGCCGCGGCTTCGGCAACGTCGAGTTCCGCCTCGGCGAGATCGAGGCGCTGCCGGTGGACGCCGCGGCCGCCGACGTCGTCGTCAGCAACTGCGTCCTCAACCTCGTTCCCGATAAAGCGAAGGCCTTCGCCGAGATCTTCCGCATCCTCAGGCCGGGCGGCCGGTTCTGCGTCTCGGATATCGTTCTCGAGGGCGAGCTCCCAGCGGAGATGCGCCGGGCGGCCGAGCTCTACGTCGGCTGCGTGGCCGGGGCGCTCGAACGGGACCGCTATCTGGACATCATCCGCAAGACGGGCTTCACCGGGATCGAGGTCAAGTCCTCGAAGCGGCTCGATCTCCCCGACAAGGTCCTGCTCGATCACATCGACGCCGCGGCGCTGGCCCGCTATCGCGCCTCCGGCGCCGCCGTCCTGAGCCTCACGGTCGTCGGCGAACGGCCCCGGCCCTGAGGGACGGCCGGCCCGGGCCCCTCCCCGGCGCAACGGCGCTTGGCCCGCTGGGGTATAATATCAAGGTCGAAACGCCGAAGACGGAGCGTCGCCCATGACTCGAAGACCGGCCTGCTTGCTGTTCCTGACAGGGATCATCCTCGCGGCCGCCTCAACGCCGGCCCTGGCCCAGTACCGGGGGCCGGACCGGGCGCCCGTCCGCTTCTATGCCGACCTCGGCTACGTCAATCTCTTCGACTACCCCAAGTGGATCACCCTCGGTCCCGAGGTCGAGTTCCGTCTCGGCCGGGTCGTCTCCTTCAATCCCGAGGTGATGCTCTGGATCCGGGAGACGGCCGGCTCCAACGTCGATTTCGTGCCGGCCGCGACACTGAACGTCCGGCTGAACCGGTTCATCTTCGGCGTCGGCGCCGCCCTAAAGATCGACGATTGGGGTGAAGCCGCGGCCGGATCTCTCGTGCCCAAGTTCCAGTTCGGCTATATGGCCGGCCCGACCCGGCTGGGCCTGTCCATCTACTACCTGAACGAGACCCAGCACGTCGTCGTCGGCATGTCCTTCGCCATGCGCCTTGGGGGCGGGCCCCGGCGGGAGCCCGACGAATAAAGGGGGCTAGGTCTGCTGGCTGGCCCTGTCCCGGGAGGGGCTGTCCCTCTTAGAGCGCGGCGAGGGCCTTGAGGGCCAGGCTGTACAGCCAGCGGTGGGACTTGTTGCCGTTGGTCAGGATGGCCACGCCGGTCCTCCGGTTGAGGTTGCCCGCCAGAAAGGCCGTGTAGCCGTTGACGCTGCCGCTGTGGGCGATGATCGTCTCGCCGTTGAGGGTCGAGACCCACCAGGCCAGGCCGTAGCCGGACGTCTCGTTGAGCCAGCCGCCGTTGATGGGGCCGGCGAAGCGGTCGAACTGGCGCCGCGTCATCTCCTGAAAGGTCGACTCCAGGAGAAAGCGCCGGCCCTTGTAGACCCCGCGGTTGACGGCGGCCATGAGCCAGCGGGCCTGGTCAACGGCCGTCCCGTAGACGACGCCGGCCGGCCACGCGTCGGCCTTGACCCAATCCACCGGCCGGAAGACCCCGGTCCTGCGCCGGACCGGCATGTAGGGGATGGCCAGGCGCTCGGCCATGTCGGCCCGCGGCTCGAAGGCCGTGTCACGCATCTCGACCGGGCCGAAAACGTTCTTGCGCATGTACTCTTTGAACGGCATCCCCGAGAACTTTTCGACGAGATAGGCGACGAGCGTGAAGGCGATGTTGGAGTAGAGGACCCGCGTCCCGGGGCGCCGGGCCAGCCGGAGACGGCCGCGGAGGTAGTCGTGGAGCGGCGGCGTGCTCTGATCCTCCCAAACGGCGTGCCGCCCGAAATCGGTCGGCAGGCCCGACGTGTGCGTCAGGAGGTGCCGGAAGGTCACGGGATAGCGCTTGTTCTCGCCTTCGATCCTGAGGTCGCCGAGATAGTCGTTGACCCGGTCGTCGAGCTTGAACTTGCCCTGCTCCATCTGCTGCAGCAGGGCCGTCGCCGACATCGTCTTGAAGGTCGAGGCGATGAGATAGACCGTGTCGCAGGCGGCGGGCGTCTTGACCCGGACGTTGGACAGGCCCGCCGACCGCGTCCAGACGATCTTGTCGCCGGAGACGCAGACGACGGCCATCGAGGGGATCCGGCCGACCTTGAGCGAGCGCTCGATCTCGGGGTCGAGGACGGCGGCCAGCCGCGGATCGTCGACCGGCGAGAACGGCCGGGCCGCGTACGGGTCGGAGACGATGGCCGGGCCGGCCATGGGCTCGTCGTCGGCGCCGCCCTCGAACTCGTCCGGGCCCGCCTCGAGGTCGGCGAATTCGGCGCTCGGGCTCGATGTCGTCTCCGGGCCGACGGAGGATGTGGGGACGCCGGATCCATTCCTCCCGTTCGGACCCGCGGGTCCCTCCGCGCGGCCGCCGATGATCTTAACGGCGATGAAGAGGCCGACCGCGGCGAGGCCCAGCGTGATCAGGACGATATCGGCGGCCCGGCGCAGGCGGGCTCCCGGGCGGGCCGGCCGGCGGTGCGCCGGGTCAGGCTTGGCGGAGACGCCGGCGGCCGGACTCGGCCCCTTCGCCGTCTTGCGCTTCATCGGCCGGGCCATTCCGCTCATGTCCTGTTCTCGCCTGGCCGATGATTATACCACGGCCCCGCGCCGTTCCAGCCGTCATTCCAGGATAAAGCTCATCGAGACGAAATTCAGCGTCATGCGCGAGCAATGCGAGAGCAGGTCGACGCCGAGCGTGCCGTGGAAATAGCCCGTGTCCGAGTGGGTCTTCTCGGTCTGGACCATGACCTTCCGCATGGCCAGGTCCTTGCCGCCGGACCGGAGGTCGAATTCGTCCAGCACGCGGACCGTCACCTTCCGGGTGGCGCCGACGCCGCCGACCGTCGCCTCGCGCGGCCGGGAGCGGGCGTTGATCTCTCCCCGATGGCGATTGTAGAACGGCAGGTACAGCACCGTCGTCGTGGCGCCCGTGTCGAGACAGAGGCGGATCCGGTTGCCGCGGTGGACGGCCTCCACGACGGGCATGAACCCGACCAGGCACATGTTCTCCGGGTGACGCGAGCGCGGCCGGGCCGGAACGAGGAATTCCCCTTCGGCCGTTTCCGCGAATTCTCCGAGCGCTTCGAGGACCGGCGCGCCCAGAATTCCGCGGCGGTCGACGCCGGATCGGCCCCCGGCGGGCGGAAAGAGCCGGTCCGGCAGGACAAGGACCACCATATGGCGGATGAGGATCGGGCCGAGCCGCAACTCCGGCAGCACGCCCGCCCGGCCTTCGACCCACCGGCCGGTGCCGGTCAGGACCTTGATCGCCGGACCGTGGAGCGGGACGCCCAGCTCGCCGGCCATCGACTCGTAGAGCACCGAGAGGTTGGCCCCCGTGTCGTACCCGACAAAGAACTGCCGCCCGCCGACGCGCACCGGAAGATGACGGTACGTCATCCGGATCGCGGTGTCCGCCGCGACCTCGACGCTCTGCGGCGGGACGCCGGCCAGGGACGACCAGAGGCTCGCCTGGTCCTCCATGTTGGACCGCTCGGCGTCGTCGAGAACGGGCCCGAAGCGATCGAGGGCGGTTCGGAAGGCGGCGGCCGCCTGACGATAGCGGCCGAGCCGGCGGTAGGCGTCGCCGAGGAGGGCCCAGGCCTCCTTTGTCAGCATGCGGGCCGGACCGTTCTCGGCGGCGGCCAGGAACCGCTGCAGACTGGACACGGCGGGCCCGAGCCGGTTGAAGACCTGGTCGACCGCTCCCCGGAAGAACTCCAGGTCGGGCGACGGATCGTCCTTGAGAGGGGCCAGGGCGTCTCGAAGCTCGAAGTAGCGGCTGTCTTCATAGAGCCGGGCCAGCCGCTCCAGGTCGGTCTTCGGCCGGCCGGACGCGCCGGCCAGCGCGCCCAGGAGGGCGAAGGCCGCCGCGGCCGCCGGGATCTTCTTCACGGCTTGTAGACGAACCTCTGGCCCATGGCCGTGGGAACGCGGATGACGAGACCCGGGAATTCGGCTTGGAAGACCCTCTGGAAATCGAGGTACATCGCGTCGCCGGCCTTGGCATGCATGGGGAAAGCGGTCCGGACCTTGAATTTTCTGAAGAAGTCCCGCTCCTGGATCGCGTACTTCTCGCCCGCCTCGATGACGGGAAAGACGAAGGCGAGGTCGACGGCCGCCGTTTTCGTTCGAAGATACTCGTGCGCCGCGACCGGGTCGTCGGGCAGGCAATCGCCGTTGTGATAGACGACCAGGCCGTCCACCTTGATGAGCCAGGCCACTTCGGGAACGCCGGAGTGATGGGAATTGATGGTGGCGATCTCCAGCCCGCCGGACTCGAGCTCGGCCCGGGGCCCGATGAGATAGGCGTCGGCGGGGTCGTCCGCGGCCTTCCAGCCGAAATAATGGAGGATGTCGGGCACGGTTTTCTTCCAGGAGAAGATGACCGGATCGAAATGATCGCCGTGCGAATGGGACGCGAAGACCCTGACCTTGAGGCCTTTGATCTCCTCCGGATCGATCCAGCCGGAGGCGAGGGAGGGATGCGCAGGTTTCGTCTTGGGCTGTCGCCCGTCACTCTGCTCCTGATAGTCGAAGATGAGGAGGTGATCGCGCGTCCGGACGGCGTAGCCGCAATGGCCGAGGTACCAGACGAACGCCCCGCCGGGCGGCGGGTCCTCCAGGGCGGGACTGAAAGACGGGCCCTTCATCGGGGGCGCCTGGCCGAAGGCGGCAAGGACAAACACGATAAGAGCAAGGACCATAAAAATGACGACTTTCCAGCCCTTCATTGGCGGGGCCTCCTCGATGAGGTTCAACTCTCTCATCGATACTTGCAGCAAACTCCGGGCCAATCCGAAAGTGCGCCGGCAAGGCGAGGCTGCCGCCTTCGTGCAGAAGTCCAGTCTCGGGGAAAAGCGACCCGTGATCGTTTAATGGGGACACCGGCACGACGAGTGCGCGGGGCCGGCGCACGCCCGGATACCGCTCGGCGATGTTAAGCCCGTTTACATTCCCTCATTCGCGATTGGGAGGGGCCCGGCCATAGGTTTGACCATCGCGGCTTTTTGGACAATAATCATTAAAGATATCCCATGGGCAGATCGGCGGGCCGGATTCTTTTGGCCCTGCTGGGGGCGGCGGGGGGCTTCGCCCAGATCCAGCACCAGGTCTCGGTCGTCAACATCAGCGTGCCGGTCCGCGTCTACGACGGGGCCAAGTTCGTGGACACGCTCGGGCTGGACGACTTCGAGGTCAGCGAAGACGGCAAGCCGCAGCCCGTCGAGGCCGTCTACCTCATCCGCGGCGGGGCGGTGAAGCGGCAGGAGGGCGCGCCGGGAGCGCCCGCGCCGGAGACGCGGCGGAACTACGTCCTGCTCTTCCAGGTCGTCGAGCATCTGCCCGAGATCGACAAGGCCATCGACCTGTTCTTTGCCGAGGTTTGCAGGCCCGGGGATGCCGTGGACGTCGTCACGCCGCTCCGGACCCTCCGGCTGAGGGGCCGCCTCGACACGCCGGAAAGGGTGATCAAGGCCCAGACCGAGGTCAAGGCCAAGCTCAAGAACGACGCCTTGATCCTCAGCGGGTCCTACCGGTCGATCATCGAGGACATGTTCAGCCATCTCCAGAAAGACGAGGACGGGGAATACAACCTCAACGGCTACAGGACGGATCTGGACCGGCTCGAAGAGCTTCGGTCGATCGATAACGCGACGATGGCCGCCTTCGCCGCCGACCTCAAGGCCCGGACCGGGTCCAAACACGCCTTCCTGTTCTATCAGCGGGAGCAGGTGCCGAAGCTCAGCGATCGCGCGCTCATCAGAGACCTCCTGAACAGCTCCAACTCCGAGACGGCCCTCAAGGCCCAGGAGCTCATGGTGGCCTACAACCACGACCTCCGAGTCGACCAGGACGCCATCCGGCGGGCTTTTTCGGACGCCGAGACGGACGTTCACTTCCTCTATGTCACGCGGAACCGGCGCGATCCCCAACGGGACATCGACAACGCCGCTCCTTCCGAGGACATCCGCATGTCCGAATCGTCGTCCGACATCTACCGCGTCTTCCGGGAGATCGCGGCGGCCACGGGCGGCACGGCCGCGGCCTCGGCCAACCCGGCCGCGCTCCTGCGCCAGGCCGCCGAGCCGCGTCTGAGGAGTATTACCTTCTTTATTACCGGCCCCAGGATTTCAAGGCCGACGGCAAGTTCCACAAGATCGGGGTCACGGTCAAGCGGAGCGGGGTCCGGGTCAGCCACCGGGAAGGCTACGTCGCGGAGGACGCCGCGGCGGTGAAGGCTGATCCCGGAGCGGGCGCCGGCGCCGCGGCCGCGGCGGTCGAGGACATCGACCTCTCGAAGCCTTTGCCTTCGAAGGGCGACCCCGTCCCGCCGAGCGTCCTCGAAGCCGCCGCCCGCTATTGCCGCGACCTCGCCGGAGCGTCGCTCGATTTCGTCTGCCGGGAGGACGTCCGGGAGCGGCTCTCGGCCTGGCTGGTGGGCAACACAGCGAAGTCCGTGGGACCGCCTCTTGACGGTTTTCAGACCGGGGTCAAGCCCCCTCTGGCCGCCGAGGACAGGGCCCGTGATTGGGTCTACGACTACCAGCTCGCCCGCAAGGAGGGCTGGACCGCCGAGACGCGGGTCCTGCTCGAGGAGGGCGGGAAGCCGCGCCGCGAGGAGCGCGCCGCCCTGCAGACCGAACGGTTCGTCCACAAGCTCGTCGTCCTCGGCCCGGTCGGCTTGTTCGGCGAGGACGCTCAAAGCCGGCACGATTACACGGTCGCCCGGGAGACGGAGATGGAGGGCGAGCTGGTCCTCGTCGTCGACGTGCGGCCGAAAGGGATGGATGTCTCGTCGCTCTTCGGGAAGGCCTGGGTCCGGCCGCGCGACGGGGCCGTGCTGAAGATCGAGTGGGAGCCGGCCTCGATGGGCAACTACGCGGCCATCGAGGCGTTCGCGAGGGACATGCGGGCCAAGCCCCGGATCACGTTCACGTCCGAGTACGCCGTCGAGAAGAACGGCCTGCGCTTCCCCAGCTCTTACGAGGTCGTGGAGGCTTACCGGACGTCGAGCCGGACGGTCACCGCGTCCAAGACCTCCGTCGCCTATAAGGATTATAAGTTCTTCGAGGTCAAGGTCCGGACCGAGGTCCGGCGGGGAGGTTGACCATGAGATCGAACGCCAAGGGGACGAAGAGAGCGGGTGCGGGCGTCGTCGCGGGAGCCGTCGCGCTGGGGCTCGTCCTGTTCGGCGAACCCGGCCGCGCGGCCGGGAGTGGCCGGCAGGCCGGGCAGATCCGCGAGGAGGTCACGGTCACGCTCAAGCTCCTCCAGGCTTACGTCACGACCAAGGACGGCAAGCCCGTCACCGACCTGACGGCGGCCGATTTCGAAGTCACGGACAACGGCAAGGTCATGCCGGTGACCCACTTCGAGAACCACGTCCTCGGCGGGGACGACCTCGCCCCGGGCGCCCCGGTCGAGAGCGCCAAGCTCGACCGGCAGTTCTTCCTCTTCTTCGACTTCGCCTTCACCGACTACCGCAGCTCGCGCAAGGCCCGGGACGCCGCCCTCGCGTTCATCGATCAGAACGTCCGGCCCGACGACCGGCTCGGGGTCCTGTCCTACTCGCCCGTGCGGGGCCTGACCATCCACGAGTACCTGACCGCGGACCACGCCCGGGTGCGCAATATCGTCGAAGCCTTCGGCCTGCGGGCGGCCACGGGCCGAGGAGAGAGCCTGACCAACTTCCTGTATGCCGACGAGCTCCGGCACATGCAGGATTCGGCGACGACGACGGCGCCGGGCGCAGGCGTCGTCGCCGGGCGAGAAGTCGTCCGGGATAAACCCGAACAGCTCCATGGACAGCTTCTTCACCGAACAGGCCAAGGCCCAGACGGGCGGCGTCGTCGATGAGGGCCGCAAGCAGGGCTACGTCGAGGAGGCCAAGCAGTTCTCCCAGGCGTTCGCCAACCTGGCCCGGGCCATGCGCTACGTTCCAGGCTGGAAGAACCTCATCCTGTTCTCGGCCGGCATCAGCCGGGCCCTCATCTACGGCCAGACCCGTGGCCTCGACGTTCCCAACATGAACGCGAACAATCCCGACGCGATGATGGCCGAGCTCAACGCCTACGACGGGGCCCAGTCCAACACGGTCGTCCGGACGGAATTCGCGGCGGCGCTGAAGGAGCTCAAGACCGCCAACAGCCCGATCTTCGCCATCGACTGCACCGCGCCCCTGGGCGAGGCGGACATCGACAATCCCGTGGGGACGTCCTTCGCCAGCCGGGAGGTCCGGGGCAAGGACTCGCTCATGCAGCTGGCCGGAGAGTCCGGCGGGCGGTACTTCGCAACACGATGGACTACAAGAACGCCCTGGCCGCGGTCGAGGACATCACCAGCTCGTACTACGTCCTCGGCTATACCGTGCCCTCCGTCTGGGACGGCGCGTACCACAAGATCAAGGTCCGGGCCCTCCGGCCGGGCCTCAAGGTCTACAGCCAGAACGGCTACTACAATCCCAGGCCGTTCCGGGAATACAGCGGCGTTCGAGCGGCTGCTCCAGATGACGGACCTGGCGCTGAGCGAGAATCCCACGACCCAGACGCCGATCGAGGCCCCTCTGGCCCTGATGCCGGTCGTCGTCGGCGGCTGGCCGCACGTCGTCGCCTACGCCGAGTTGCCAAAGGAAACGACCGCCGCGGTCGTCGGGAAAAGGTCGGACGCCTATTTCCTGATCTTCGACGAGGAGACGGGCAAATCGGCCGTCAAGAGCTTCCGGATCAAAGCGCCGGCCGACGGCCCCAAGGATTCCGTGGCCGTCTTCGCCGTCCCCACCAAGGCGGGCCGCTACTCGTGCCGCCTCATCGTCCAGAACGCGGAGACGGGCGCCGCCGCGCGCGGTTCGGCCTCTCTCAGCTTCGCCAATCCGGTGGCCGCGGCCGTCTGGCTCGACCCGCCGCTCTTGCTCAAGGCCGCGGCCGGATGGGCGGATCTCGGCGCGGCGCCCGAATCGACGCTGTCGGGGCTCTTCGGGTACGACCCGGCCAAGTACGCGCCGCACATCGGGCCGCTTGCGCCCGGCCCGCAGACGGTCCTGGCGGCGGTCCGCCTCTCGCTGGGCGTCCCGCAGATGCAGCTCAACTTCGCCGCGACGGACACGCTGGAGGCGGCCAAGACCGAGGTCCCGGTCACCGTGCTCGAGACGCGCCAGGAGAAATCGGTCCGGTGGTGCGTCATCGAGCTCACGTTCGGGGACCTCAAGCCCGGAACCCACACCCTGACGGTCGCGGCGAAGGACACGTCGGGGGCCCAGGCCAACGCCTCGACGGCGGTGTTCACGGTGAAGTAGGCGAGCGGCGGCGGACGGCGGGGCTCAGTCTTCGTCGAGTCCGGCCAGCTTGTCCTGGACGCGCCGCAGCTCTTCCTGGGCCTCCTTGAACAGCTTCGACTTGAACGCCAGGGTATCGAGCGCCTTGGTTTCGCTCATCGTTCTCTTGAGGAGGTCGAGGCGGGCGAGGATCGCGGCTTCGCGCCGGCGCAGCTGGGCGATCTCCCCGTCGGTCAGCGGCATCTTGTCCATGAATTCCTTTCGCGGGCCTTTATTGTAGGCCGAACGCCCCCTCCCGGCAAGCAAGAAGGGGTCAAACCTAAACTTTTCCACTTTTCATGCCCAGGCCTTCTCTGATGAATGATCGATCCGCACGAAAAAGTGGAAAAGTTTAGGTTTGACCCCTTCCTATCTTCTTAATCTCACGGTCTGCATTTCGAACGGCTTGAGGCGGATGGGGATGGACCCGATCTCGGTCGTTTCTTGCCCCCCCGCGGTCTTAAGCGTGATCCCGAGAAAGACGGCGCTCGACAAACGGCCGTCCGCGGGCTGGCCGGCGATCTCGCGGAGCCGGACGACCGCCGTGCCGTCCTCGTCGAGCCAGAGCGCCTGGACGATGACGTTGGGCACGTCCACGGTCAGGGCGGAGGCCTCCGGGGTCGTGATCGGGCCCTTGTTGCCGGCCGGGATCCAGGCCGCGACGAGCGGCGTGTGGACCTCCCAACCGAAGCGCGTCGACCCGACGCGGTCGGACGCGGGTCCCGCGCCGGCGGCGGCCGGGACGGGCGCCGTGCTCGTCAGGCTGTAGCGGAACTCGACCCGCCCCTCCTGGCTGGCCTTGAAGTTGGTCATCCAATAGTTGTTCATGGCGTAGGAGAAGACCCAGGCGTTGGCCGGGCTGAACGATCTTCTGCCACTTGCCCGTGTTGATGTCGCCGAACTGGACGAGCGGCGCCTCGACCGGCGACCAGACCACACGGGCGTCCCGGCCGGAGAACTCGACCCAGTGCTGGGCGGTCTGCCAGTCGAGCGTCGTGCCCGGGAGCTGCTCCGTGCCCGGGGCCATGTCGGCGCCGGCGATTTCGAACCGTACGCCAGAGGGACAGTCCCCTTCGGGGACAGTCCCTTCTGTCCCGCCGGCGGGGCCGCCCCTTCGAGCGACCCCGGGCCGACCTTGAACGGGAAGGCGAAATAGACGGCCTCGGGGTGGAAGGTCTCCTCCTTGTCCAGGACGTTGATGAGGTCGATGCGCTTGACGTCGTCGTAGAGCACGATCCGCTGCTCCAGCGACGCGCACATCTTCGGCGCGCTCTTGACGACGAGGCTCGCGGAGACCGGGCCGCGCTCCCCCGCTTCGACCTTGGCCGTCTCCGCGGCCCAGCGATGGAACGTGGCCCGCTTGGTCATATCGTCGACGGCCGCGCGGCCGCCCTCGGGCTGCTCATAGATATAGGTATTGAGCGGCCAGGGGCAAGCCGGGTCGACCAGCTCGCGGCCGAGCTCCTTGTCGAAGAGGCTCGTGATGCCGCCCGTCTTGGGATCGACCTCGACGCGGTAGAACCTGTTCTCGATGGTCCCCCCGGGGCCCGCGGTCGCCGGGCTCGGCGCCGCTCCGGAGGCCGCGGCGGCTCCGTCGGCCTCCACGGCGAAGAGGGCGAATCCCAGGGCCGGGATGTCCGGGGCGAGAACGATCAGGGCATCCTCCCCCTGCATCTGGAACTTCGCGTCCTTTCCCGTCCGGCGGTCGATGACCCGGAGCCGGCCCTTGGCCTCGCGCAGCGGGCCCGCCGGAAGCGCGACGCGGACGACATCCGTCCGCGTCCAGGAGAGCGGGTTGAAAACGCCGAATTCATTCGGGCCGCCGGCGGCGATGAGCCCGGACAGGGCCTCGGTCCCGCGGCCGAGCAGGGTCCGCGACGTCTCCCGGGCGTCGTAGGCGAAGCCGCTTTTGGCCGCCCACTGGCCGCGGGCCAGCTCCGACCAGGGCGCGTCGATCGAATTGTAGGCGCCCCAGGTGTGCTCGTCGTAGAGCATGGCCGCGGCGTGGCCGGCCCGGATCTCGTCGGCCGGAAAGCGGAACGCCCCGGCCGGATCGAGCTTGGCCGCGATCGCCGCGACCTTCTCCGCCGTCAGGATCTCGTTGTGGGCGATCCGGTTGAGCCCGGTCTCGAAGGCCGTCGAGCCCACGCCGTCGGTCCAGTAGTCGGGCCAGCCGAGCTTGTGGACCGGGAGCTTCGCGCCGTACTCCTTCTCCATCCGCTCGAAGAACTCCCGCATCGTGGCCAGCCGCAGCTTCGGCGATTCGAAGCGCTCGTTCCACTCCTTGACCCGGTCGGACAGGGCCCGGCCGGGCGGGCAGTTGTCCGTCGTCCAGGCCCCGACGTTGAAGGCGATGATGTCCTGAGGATAGTCGCCGCGGGCCTCGAGCTTGGCCAGGTACTCGCCCACCTTCGGGGCGCTGCGGTCGACGGCCTCATGAAGAAGCAGATCGTAATTGCCGAAGAGATAGTGCTCGCCGTTCCAGTGGAGGATGCGGCTGCCGTCGGGCGATTCCCACCAGAAGGCGTTGGGCCGGCGGAGCGGGGCCTTGGACCGGGTCTCGTTGATGCCCGTGGCGAAATAGCGCACGCCGGCCTGCTTGAAGATCTGCGGCAGGGACCAGGCGAAGCCGTTGACGTCGTTGTTCATGGCCGAGCGGATGTCGAAGCCGTAGCGCCGGGCGAACGCTTTGGCCGCGTCGACCGTCCGGACGATCTCTTCGTGCGCGAAACAATCCGAGAGCTGGAGATAGAGGGCCGAAAGCTCGATCCGCCCCGAGCGGATGAGGTCGACGAGGGCTTTGACATCGGCCTCCGGCCGCGTCCGGACGAAGTTCTCCAGGGCCCAGGTGACCTCGATGTTCCAGCGGAACTTGGCCTCGTCGGGATAGCCGTCCGTCTCCCGGCAGTACTTGACGACGGAATCGAGGTATTCGACGTGGTTCCTGGCGACGCGCGACTGGAGCTCGGTGTAGCCGATGTCCGTGTGGGAATGGTGGAAGAGATAGACGCTCCAGTGACGGGCGGGCGTGATCGTGATCTCTCGGCTGAGCGCCACCGGCCCGGAAGCGGAGGCGAAGCGGACCTCGAAGCGGGCCTTGACCGGTTTGGCGGCCTCCGGGAGCTTCACGTCGAAGCCGTTCTTGCCCGGCCCGAGGGGGAAGGCCCCCGGGTCCGGAACGACGGCCTTGCCGCCGACCCAAGCCTTGACCGCGGCCTCGGCCCGGCCGCCCGCCGGCATGTCGACGACGAGCCGGACGAGCCTCTTCACCGCCGCCCCGTCACGGACGAGGAGCGCGGTCGGGACGGCCTCGAGCGTCGGCTGGCCGGCCGCGGCGGCCGCCGGCGGAGCCTGGGGCGCGGCGAGGGCGGATCCGGCGCCCGCCGCCAGGAGGAGGGCCAAGGACATCGCTTTCCGGAGGTTCATGGATCGTTCTCCTTCCCAGGGGGCTGGCCGCGACGTCCGCCGGGCCGCGGGGCTAATCTAGCACGCGAGGCCGGGGGCGTAAAGGCCCCGGCCCCGGGGGCGGTTTGACCGTCCGGGGACGATGTGCCATCATAGTTCATCGAGGTCTAATGAGAACCCGCCCACGACCCGCCAAGGCCCTGCTGGCCGGATTCGCCGTCTTCCTGATGACGGCCGCGGTCCTGGCCGCCGCCTCACCGGGCGAGCCGCAGAAGAAAAAAAAGACCTCCGAAGACAAGGACCCCCAGGCCCAATACGAGATGGGCCTCATCGCCCTGCGCTACGGACTGCCCGACGAGGCCGTCCGCTACGGCAACCAGGCCGTCGCCCTCGACCCGAACTTTTTCGGCGGTTGGAACCTGCTCGGCAACGCCTATTATGCCAAGGCCGATTTCGCCCAGTCCGCGGAGGCCTACACGAAGGCCGCCGCGCTCAAGCCGGATAACGCGGACGTCCAGCGGGCCCTCGGCCTGTCCTTGGTCGAGATCAAAGAGACGGCCAGGGCTGAGGAGGCCTTGAAGAAGTCGTTCGCCCTGGACGGCGCCTACGAGTCCGCCTTCTATCTCGGCAAGCTCTGCTACAACGAGCGCCGGTACGACGAAGCCCTGGACTACGCCCTCAAGGCCATCCGGAAGAACGGCAAGAACGCCGGCGCGTACAACCTCAAGGGCGTCGTCCTGAACCAGCTCAGCCGCTTCGCCGAGGCGGCCGGGAGCTTTCAGGCCGGCCTGGTCCTCACGCCCGGCGACGTCAATCTCCAGATCAACCTGGGCATCGCCCTGCTCAACAGCGGCGAGCCGACCAAGGCCAGGGGCGTCTTCGAGGCCGTTCTGCCCAAGATCGAGCAGGATACGCTGCGCAAGCAGGTCGAGGACTACATCAAGGCCATCAAGGACGCCGGGAAGTAGGGGCGGCGAAGCGCCGCTCCAGACCGCGCAGGAAGGCCGTCCCCTTTTCGACGAAGGCGCGGCCGTCCGGGCAGAGGTCCTGGAAGATGCCGCGCTCGAAGGCGAAATCCCCCAACCCGGTGTTGTAGGTCTCCAGGCCGATCGTGCCGGCGAAGCCGATCTCGGCGAGCGTCCGGAAGACGGTCTCCCACGGGACGAGCCCGCCGCCGGGGACGCCCCGGTCGTTCTCGCAGGCGTGGAGGAGGGCCAGGCGCGGGCCGAGCGCGCGCAGGCCTGCGGCGTAATCGCGGACCTCGGTCGCGGCGTGGTAGGTGTCGAACGTGGCCCGGAGAGCGGGGTGGTCGGCCAGGCCGATGAGCCGCATGAGCCGGTCCGGCGTGTTGACGAGGTGGGTCCGGAAGCGGCTCATGGGCTCGAGGACCAGGGTGACGCGGCGCGGGGCGGCGTATTCGGCCAGGGCGTGCAGGCCCTCGGCGGCGCGCGGCAGCTCGTCGGCGGGGGGCCGGCGGCGCTTGACGACGCCCGGATGCCCGTAGAGGCAGCCGGCGTAGGCCCAGGCGCCGAGCTCGGCGGCCAGGTCGACCTGGCGCTTGTGCCAGGCCAGGCCGCGGGCCCGGTCGGCGGCGTCATCCGAGGCCAGGTCGGCGTCGAGCGGCCAGAGGCCGCCGGGCCCGATGACGAGGTCGAGGCCGAGCGCGGCGGCCCGCCGGGCGGTCAGGCGCGGGTCGAAGACGACGTCGTCGCCGACCGAGAGCTCGAACATGTCGAGGCCCAGCTCGCGGGCGAGATCGAGGAAGCGGACGTCGGCGTCCGACCAGCTCCGGGTGAAGAGATAGCAGTGGGCGCCGTACTTCACGGGGCCAAGATACCCCAGCGCCGGGGGGAGTTCAAGCCGCCCGGCCAAAGTGCTATGATGAAGGCATGAACTGGGTCATCATCCACAGGTCGAACGGAGTCACGGAGGCGGAGATCCTCAAGAACATGCTCGAGTCCTTCGGCATCCCGGCCAGGGTCAGCGCCGAAGCCTATGGCAAGGTTCTCGGGATGACCGTCGACGGGTTGGGCGTCGCGTCCCTTCTCGTCCCCGCGAGACCGGGCCACGGAAGCCCAGGACATCCTGGCCGAGCATTTCACGGCCGAAGCCTAGAGGAACCGCCGCCGGAAGCCGTGTGACGGGGGCCGCCCCCCCGCCGGCGGTGAAGTGCGCCTGAAACGTTCCTGCCGGCCGCGCGTCCTATGGAGCGAAGACGGACAAAGACATGACCATCTTCGACGAGATCTACGATATGTACACGCCGCACGTCTACCGATTCGCCCGCGCCCTCACCCGGGACGCCGGGGACGCCGA
This sequence comes from Candidatus Aminicenantota bacterium, assembly GCA_963754085.1. GTDB lineage: Bacteria > Acidobacteriota > Aminicenantia > Aminicenantales > Saccharicenantaceae > RBG-16-66-30. The sequence continues at coordinate 208,053 of CAVWFA010000004.1, forward strand.
GGACCTGTTCCAGGAGACCTGGCTTCGGGCCTATCGGGCGGCCTCGGAGGGGGTCGAGCCGCGGGGGAGCGAGGCCAAGTCCTGGCTCTTCGCCATCGCCGCCAACGCGCACCGGGACCAGCTCCGGAAAAAGCGGGTCCGGCGGCTCTTCCTCAGCGAGAGAAAGAGATCCCTGGAGGTCGGCCCCGCCGACGCCGACCTGGGCTGGGACAGCCCGGGGCGGGCCGGTGAGGACGGCGCGGCCCGGTCGGACATCCGCCTCTGTCTGCGCCGGGCGATGGCCCGGCTGCCCGGCAAGGAGCGCCGGGTCTTCGTCCTCAAGGACATCGAGGGCTTCAAGCACGACGAGATCGCCAGCGTCCTCGGCATCCCCGAAGCCACCGTCCGGACGATTCTCCATCGGGCGGTCAAGCGACTGCGGAAGGACATGGCCGAGTTCAGGCCGGCCAAGGAGACCGGACCGATCTTCGAGGAGGGCCGGACATGACACCCAGAGTGAGCTGCCCGGATATCGAGCGCCTGATGCTCGAGGGCGAGGACCGCGAGCTCGCAAGGGCGGAGCGGAGCCTCATCGAAGACCACCTCGGCGGCTGCGAAGGCTGCCGGGCCTTCTCCGCCGACCGGCTCGAGATCCGCGAAGCGACCGCGGCCCTGCGCTGGCCGGAGCCTCCGGACCGGCTCGTCCGGCAGACCCGGGAGAGGCTCCTCGAAAACGAGCCGGAAGCCCGGACGGCGGCCCTGCCCGCATGGGTCCTGGCCGCGATGGCCGTGTTCGCCGTCGCGACCGGCCTCTGGCTGGCCGTTTCCCTGGCCGGCGTCACCCCCGACATGACCTTGGCCGATCTGCCCGTCGCCGGGCTGGCGGCCGTTTTCATCATCATCCAGAACGCGCTCGTGCTTCTCTTCGCGCCGGTCGTCCTGCGGACGGTCCGGGCGCGGCGGGATTCATCCGAGAGCGCATGATCAAAAGGAGGCTGATATGACAAACTCGAACAACGGAAAAACGATCGCCCTCGTGATCATCATCGTCGTCCTGGCTCTCTTCGCCTTCAGGTCGGTCTTCTTCCTGCTCCCGTTCGGCGTGCTCCCCGGTATCGCCCGGTCGGCCGGTGAGGCGGGCCCGTCCGTCAGCGGGTTCTTCCACGGATTCGGGGCGATCGGCCGGCTGGCGCTCTTCCTGCTCCCGGCCGCGTTCATCATCCTCTGGGGTGCGGTCCTCATCTGGGTCTACCGGGACGCCGAGAAGCGGGGCATGAGCGGCATCCTGTGGCTGTTGCTGGTCCTCATCGGCAACGTCATCGGCCTGCTCATCTACGCCATCGTCCGCTCCGAAACGCCGATGCGGCGGCAGGACCGGGGTGAGCCGGCCCCGCCGGCGCCGGTCAGCCCGCTCGAGAAGTGCGGCGGCTGCGGCAAGCCCCTGAGCCCCGGCTTCGGATTCTGCCCTTATTGCGGGAAGGCCCTGAAGAAGACCTGCCCGGCCTGCGGCAAACCGGTCCAGGACGATTGGAAGGTCTGCCCGGCCTGCGGCGCGGGGATCGACCCCGGCAGCGTCCGGCAAGGCTAAGAAGGGGTCAAACCTAAACTTTTCTAATTATTGACCGGCTAAAGATCAAGGCCCGAGCCGAAAAATTGGAAAAGTTTAGGTTTGACCCCTTCTGATTTTAAACATCTTCCCGGCGGAATGAGGCCTTGGCGATGCGCTCCTCGACCGGATTGACGCCGATGCCGGGTCCGTCGGGCACGCGGATGGTCCCCGGCCCGCTGAGCTCGATGAACGGATCGATCAGGTCTTCCCGGTAATAGCGGCGGCTGGCGCTGAGGTCGTTCGGGTACTTGAAATCCGACAGAGTGGCGATGTGGAGGTTGTGGGCCCGGCCGATGCCCGACTCGAGCATGCCGCCGCACCAGACCGGCACGCCGCTCGATTCGCAGAGGTCGTGGATCCGGCGCGTCTCGACGAAGCCGCCGACCCGCCCGACCTTGATGTTGATGACGCGGCAGCTGCCCATCTCCAGCGCCGCGCGGGCCGTGTCGAACGACAGGACGCTCTCGTCGAGGCAGAGCGGTGTCCTGATCTCCCGCTGAAGCTTGGCATGGTCCCAGAGGTCATAGGGCGCGAAGGGCTGTTCGATCATGAGCAGGTCGAAAGCGTCGAGGGCCTTGAGCGTCTCCATGTCCTTCAGTCCGTAAGCGCCGTTGGCGTCGGCCTGGAGCATGATGTCGGGGAAGCGGTCGCGCAGGGCGGCGCAGGCCTGGACGTCCCAGCCCGGCTTGATCTTGATCTTGATCCTCCTGTAGCCATCGTCGAGATAGCGCCCGACGCCCTTGACGAGGTCGGGGATCGAATCCTCGATGCCGCAGCTCACCCCGGCGGCGATCTCCGTGCGCACCCCGCCGTAAAGCTGGTGGAGAGGCAGCCCCGCCTTCTTCGCTTTGAGGTCCCAGAGGGCCAGCTCGATCCCGGCCTTGGCCATGCGGTTGCCCCGGAAGACGGCGGTCTCGCGGGCGTAATCCTCGGGCTCGACCAGGCCCTTGCGCATGACGAGCGGAATGAGGAAGTCCTTCATGACGTGCCAGGCCGTTTCCGTGGTCTCGCCGCTGTAGAGCGGCGCCTCCTCGGCGACGCACTCGCCCCAGCCGCAGACGCCGTCCTCGAAGACCCGGACGAGGCTGAAGGCCCGGTCGTAGGACCGGCCGAAGCTCGTTTCGAAAAAGTGGACGTAGGGGAGCTTGAGGAGGTCGATCTCGATCCTTTCGATGGCCATGGACGGTCCTCCGGGTCGGTGATTCCCGCCTAACATATTCCAGGACGTCCCCGAGTTCAAGGCAGGGCCGGCAGGGAGAGGGCTCCGGGGAGCGACCCGTCAACGGGAGATGGGCAAAATTTTTTCCTGAGGGCTTGACACCGTCGGAATATGTGCTATTATACAGACTGGTTTGCATAGCAAACCACAAAGGAGACATCGCATGATCGACATCGAGAAGATCGAAAAGCGGACGGTCCGGAGCTTCTACGACGACGGGATCCTGGAGATCGCCTTCGGCGCCTTTTTGCTGCTCCTCGGCGGCTGGCTCTTCGCCCAAGCCGCCGCCCCGGAAGGCTCCGGTCTCGGATCGGCGCTCGCCGCCCTCTTCGTCCTGGTCATCGTTTCGGCCGGTGTCGTCGTCGGCCGCGTCGTCCGGTTCCTCAAGCAGCGGATCACCTATCCTCGCACCGGCTACGTGGCCTTCAAGAAGAAGGAGCCGAGCCCGAAGCGCCGGGCCGCAGCGGCGCTCGCCGGCGGGCTGATCGGCGCTTCGCTCGCCGTCCTCTACGGCCTCTCGCCTTCGGCCAGGACCATGCTCCCCGCCGTGAACGGGCTCCTGTTCGCCGTCGCCGTGCTGCTCATCGCCAACAAGGTCGGCGTCCTGCGCTTCCACGTCCTCGCCGCGGCCTCGGCGGTCATCGGCGTCGGCCTCACCGCGGCCGGCGCCGGGGACCTCAAGGGCACCGGCCTCTTCTACGGGCTCTTCGGCGCCGCGGTCATCATCTCGGGCCTGGCCGCCCTGATCGTCTACCTCAAGCGGTCCCCCCGCCCCGCGCCGGGAGCCGCGGAGGGTCCCGATGCCCACTGACGTCCGCCTCCTCTCCGACCTCGACCGGATCATCCACGAGCCGGCCCGCCTGGCGCTGGCCGCCATCCTCTCGGTCGTCGAGAGCGCCGATTTCCTCTATCTCCAGCGCGAGACCGGTCTGACCAAGGGCAACCTCTCGTCCCACCTGGCCAAGATGGAGGAGGCCGGCTACGTGGCTATCGAGAAGACCTACCGCGGACGGATCCCCCTGACCCTGGTCCGCCTGACCGACGCGGGCGCCGCGGCCTACAAGGCCTACCGGGCCCGCTTCAAGAAATTCCTGGAGAAGAACTGAGGGTCCCCGTGAAAGATGGGAGCGTCCGTCAGGCGAGCTTGACGCCCTTGCGGTGGGCCCGCCACTCGTAGACGCCGACGATGCGGCGGGCCATGGCTTCGACCGAATACTTCTCGAGGACGGTCTCCCGGCCGCGGGCGGCCAGTCGGGCGGCCAGGTTCCGGTCGAAATGGACCTTGAGGATGGCATCGGCCAGGGCTTTGGCGTTCCGGGGAGGCACGAGAAACCCGCTCTCCCGATGGATGATGAGGTCGCGGGCCGTCCCGACGTCGGCGGCCGCGACCGGCAGCCCGCTGGCCATGGCCTCGATGAGCGAGCCGCCGAGGCCGTCGAGGTGGGAGAAGACGGCGAACATGTCGAGCGAAGCCAGGACCCGCGGGGTCTCCTTGCGGAAGCCGAGGTGATAGCGGACGCCGTCCATGGCCGGGACGTCGGCGCCCTCCCCCGCGTCGAGGCGGAGCGAGCCCTCGCCGAGGACGACGATCTTGACCTTGGGCGCTTGGCCGCGGGCGAGGGCCGCGGCCTCGAGGAGCGCCATCTGGCCCCGTTCGTCCTCGAGCGGCAGGACCACGCCGACGAGGAAATCGTCCGCCTCGAGTCCGAGCTCCCGGCGGACGAGGTCGTCGCGCGCCTGGGCGGTGAAGGGCGAGAAATCGACGCCCGGGGGAACGACCTCGATCTTCGTCTCGGCGACGCCGCCGCGGACCAGGATGGACTTGACCCCGTCCGTGCCGGCGATGATCGCGTCGATCGAGGCGAACGGCAGCTTTCCCTCGAGGGGCGAGGAATCCGCGGCGCGGGAGAGGATGCGGAGCGGCACCTCGGCCGAGGCCGCCGCCGCAAGGCCGAGGGCTGCCCCGAACGTCTCGTGGACGTGGAGGAGCTTGCAGGCGCGGTCACGAAGGAGGGCGACGAGATGCCGGCGGACGAGCCAGCCCATCCGGCCGTGCATCCGGACGGTCAGCGTCGGCAGGCCTTCCGCCGAAGCCCGGCGAAAGAGCTCGCTCCCGGGCTCGACGACGAGATGGGCCCTGATCCCCTTCCGGCCGAGCTCGCGGGCGACGTCGAGGACCTGGCGCTGACTGTCGCGCCACTCGCGGCCCGCGTCGAGGAGGACAACGCTCATGGGGTCATTTTAGCACAGAGCAGCGACCGCTTACTTGATGTATTCACTCAGGGTGATGTTCCGGTCCTCGAGGGTCGATCCGGTCACCTTGGCGATGGTGGCGACGGCGACGTTGTAGGCGACCAGGGCCTGCATCTCCATCGACCGGGCGCTGGCCAGGGCGTCCTGGTAGGTCAGGACGAAGTAGTTCGTCGACATCCCGACGTTGAGCTTCTTCATCTCGGCCTCGAGCTGCTTTTCGGCCAGTTCGCGGGCGATGCGGTAGGCATCGACGCTCTTGGCCGCCGTCTCGAGCACCCGGACGGCGTCGCTGACCTCGAGGAAGATCTGCTGCTCCTGGGTCTTGAGGCGGGCCTGGGCCTGCTCGAGGTCGAGCTTGGCGTAGGCGTAATTGGCCTTGCCGAAGACGTCCCCGAACGGGATGGTCAGGGTCACCCCGGCGGTCCAGTTGTCATAGACGAACCGGAACGCGTCGTTGAAGGCCTTGCCGGCGCTGCCCGGCGCGCCCGGGATGGGCTGACCGAAGGGATCGTTGGGATCGTAGATGAACTGCTGTCCGGAGATGCCGGGACTGGCCTTGACCAGCTGGAGGTCGAGCTGGGGCAGGCGCTGGTTCTTGGCGAAACGGAAGTTCAGGGACTTGGTCTCGATGGTCGACTTGGCCGATTCGAGGTCGGGCCGGCGGACCATGGCCTTGGCGAAGGCCTCGTCGAAGGTGATCGAGTAGGGCCGGAATTCGGGCTTGTCGGCCGGAACGATGTTCTGGCCCAGGGCCTCCGGATCAACGCCCAGGTTGAGGAGCGTCCGGAGCTGGTCCTGGTTGCGCCTGACCAGCGCCTCGGCCTGGAGGATGTCGGCCTCGCGGCGGGCCACGGTGGCTTCGGCGTTGAGGACCTCGATCGAGGCCTTCGTGCCGACTTGGACCTCCCTCTTGGTCTTGGCCAGGAGGTCGCGCCCGCTCTCGAGCGACATGCGGAGGGTCTTCAGGTTCTCGATGCTGTAGACGAGGTTCCAGTAGGACTCCTCCACGGTGTAGACCGTGCTGATGAGAACGTCCTTGAATTGGCTCTGGGAGATGGCGAAGTTGTTCTGGGCGACGATGATCTCGCGGCGGCTGACGTCATAGCCGAAGTTCTTGAGCAGCGGCTGGGTCAAGGTGAAATTCAGACGGCTGCCGTAGGAGGGATTGTAGCTCTGGTAGAGCTGGTTGTTCTTCGTGTAGTCATAGCTCAGGGACGCCGTCATGGTGCCGCCGTACGGGATCTTCTGGGTAATGGAAGTCGTGGCGCTGGTGCTCCGGTTGATGTAAGTGCCGGCGCTCTGGAGGGACCACGTCGAGAGCTGCTCGAACCGGTCGCCCTGCAAGCCGACCTGCATGGTCGGCGAGAACATCTGCTTGGCGTACGCGACGTTCGCCTCGGCCAGGCCGGGGTTGATGACCTCGGCGGCCACGTTGAGGTTGTTCTTGAGGGCCCGGACGATCGAATCCTCCAGGGTCAGGCTGAGCTCCTTCTTCTCCTGGCCGAAGCCGGAACCGGAGAAGAGGGCGATGAGGGTCAGGGCGACGACCGCGCCGGAAATTCCTCGCTTGATCATGATCATCCTCCGAATCGTAGAATACTACCGCCTATTATATTACGCTTTCGCAAGAATTTCGTTCCTCGCCACAACCCTGGCCGGCCCCGGACGTATAATAAAGTGACGCCCGGGCTGGATTTTGGCCCCGGGGGTCGTTTTCAGGGGCGCGTTTGCGCTATGATAGGCCCATTATTGGAGGCTCGCTCATGAAAGTTCTCCGGCTCCTCGGCATCCCCCTCGCGGTCCTGCTCGTCTTGTCCGCCGCGGCCGCCCAGGTCCAGGAATCCCAGAACATGAAGCTCCTGCGCCTGAAGAGCGCCCAGCTCACCCTCGAGCTCAAGAAGGCCGATTTCGAGCGCTACCTCAAGCTCAAGGAGGACGGGCTCGCCTCCGAGGCCGACTTCGCCCAGCGCCAAACGGCCTACCTCCAGGCCCAGGTCGACTACCAGCAGGCCCTCATCAGCTTCATGGGCAGCGAGGCCCGCATCTCGGTCGCCAGCGCGGTCAAGTACCAGGACCGGAGCGGCAAAAAATTCGTCCGCGTCGGTTTGCGCTACGCCTCCAAGGAGCTCAAGGAGCTGGCCAATCTCAAGATCAACGCCGAAGACCTCTTCCCGCTCGACTTCATGAAGGAGCTCAAGGACGTCTACGTCTCGCTCCTTTCGGAGGGGAAGGTCATTTCCGACCCGTACGAAAAGACCATCGCCACCCTGCCCATCGAGTCCCTGCGCGACGTCACCTTCCAGCTCCTCAAGGACGTCGAGAACCTCGACATCAGCATCTCCTATTCGGGCAAGACCGAGAAGACCTCCGTCTATCTCCAGAAGGGCGTCAGCGCCAACATGGTCACCGTCAACTCGGCCCAGTTCTCCCAGGAGGCCGACCTCGAGAGCACGGCGACCTACGACCTGTCGCTCGAGAAGTTCAGCGGCGAAGCGAACGTCTTCAAGCTCGAGGCGGTCAACCTGCCGACGCAGATCACCTACGAGTTCAGCGACCCGACGACGAGCGCCCGCCTGTCGCAGATCAAGTTCAGCGAGGGCGTCACCAGCCTGAAGCTCCAGCTCAAGCTGTACCTCCCCAAGAACCCGGACGACCGGGTCGTCCTCGACAAGCCGCTCGAGTTCTTCGTCCTGGCCCTCGACAACGACCAGACGGAGAAGCTCCGCGCACTCGAGGGCGCCGCCGGGGGCGCCGGGCTCGGGGCGGAGGCCGTCGACGGCCTCAAGGCCGGCCTGGTCAAGCTCGAGCTCATCCCCCGCGGCGTGCCTAAAGTCGAGGTCCAGGCCGTCAACCTCTACCACGAGATCAAGGTCGGCGAAACGATCGGCATGGACGTGACCATCCGCAACACCGGCACGCGCAAGCTCAACAACATCCGGGTCTTCTGCGACCTGCCGCTCAACTGGCGCGTCGAGATCACGCCCGACCTCATCGCCGGGCTGGAGCAGAACAAGGACGAGGTGGTCAAGATCAAGTTCCTGCCGCCCGACGGCGTCTCGGTCGGCGACTACGAGCCGAAGATCCGGACGGACGCCCTGGCCGACAACCGGCGCGTCGAGTCGGAGGACAAGATCGTCCGCATCCACATCTCGTCCAAGGCCAACGTCATCGGCATCGGGGCCCTGGTGCTGCTCCTCGTCGGGCTGCTCGTCGGCATCGTCGTCTTCGGCATCAAGCTGACCCGGCGCTGATCATTCTATTTCGGTGACACACAACTCAATGCACCAAACTTCGGTATAGATTGATGACGGCCGTGGCGGACCGCCAGGTCTTTGCGATCCGCCTGGCCCGCGCCCGTAATTAGGTGTATTGAGTTGTATGTCACCGTATTCGGAGGCTGATATGACCGACACCCCAGCAATCCTGAAGGCCGACGGCCTGTCAAAACGCTACGAGGACGGCGTCCTGGCCCTCGACAACCTCAACCTGGAAGTCCGGCCGGGCGAGATCTACTGCCTGCTCGGGGCCAACGGGGCAGGCAAGACGACGACGATCAACCTTTTCCTGGGCTTCATCCCGCCGACGGCCGGGACCTGCCTCATCAACGGCATCGACGTCAACCGGGACCCCCTCGAGGCCAAGAAGCACGTCTCGTTCGTTTCCGAGAACGTCATGCTCTACGGCAATTTCACGGCCCGCCAGAACCTCGACTTCTTCGCCAAGCTCGGCGGCCGGACCACGCTGACGAAGAGCGATTACTACCGGGCCATGGGCCGGGTCTCGCTCCAGGAGAAGGCCTTCGACCAGCGGGTCAAGAACTTCTCCAAGGGCATGCGCCAGAAGCTCGGCATCGCCATCGCCATCGTCAAGGACGCCCCCGCTGTGCTCCTCGACGAGCCGACCTCGGGCCTCGACCCCAAGGCCGCGGCCGAGTTCCTGGAGATCATGACCGAGCTCCGCTCCGAGGGCAAGGCCGTCCTGATGTCGACCCACGACATCTTCCGGGCCAAGGAGATCGGCGACCGCGTCGGCATCATGCGGGAAGGGCGCCTGGTCATGGAACGGACCCGCGAGGAGCTCCGGCACGAGGACCTGAACCGCATCTACATCGACTACATGGAGTCCGCCGGCCAGACGACGGCTTGAACATGAGGCCGCGACACGGCGACCTGGGGGGACGCTGTGACCCGGACCGTCGCCCGCAAGGAGATCCTGTCCAACCTCCTCAGCTACAAGTTTTCCATCGTCCTCCTGCTCATGGTCCTGCTCGTGGCCACGAGCCTGTTCATCATGCACCGCGATTTCTCCGCCCGGGTGGCCGACTACCAGGTCATCCGCCCCGAGCCCGGGACACCCATCGCGGTCGCGCCCCCGAACCCCCTGTCCATTTTCGCCAAGGGCCTCGAGAACGCCATGACCCGGTCCTTCGAGATCGGGGTCACCGGGGTCGAGGTCCGGGCCGGCCAATCGTCCGGCAACATCGTCTATTCGTTCTTCCCGGCTCCGGACTTCCTCTACGTCGTCCGGGTCGTCCTGTCGCTCGTCGCCCTGCTCTTCGGCTTCGACCAGATCAGCCGCGAGCGCGAGCAGGGCACGCTCAAGCTTCTGCTCGGCGGCCCGGTCTCCCGGGCCCAGGTCCTGGCCGGGAAGTGGATCGGCAATTTCCTCAGCCTGGCCGTCCCCTTCCTCCTGGTGACGCTCCTCGGCGCGACCCTCCTGCTCTTCGACCCGAACGTGCGCCTCACGCCCGACCGGATCGGGCGCCTCGGCCTCATCCTGTTCCTGTCCCTCCTCTACCTGGCCCTCTTCCTGAGCCTGGGGATGCTCGTCTCGGCCCTGACCCGGCGCGCGGCCACGTCCGTCATCGTGCTCCTTTTCGTCTGGGTCCTGCTCGTCTTCGTCCTGCCCAACCTGGGCACCCTCGCGGCCCGACGGTTCGTCCGTGTCCCCTCGGTCCGGGCCCTGAGCGAGAAGCGGGAGCAGACGTGGACGCGCGAGGTCCTGCTCGGGATCGGCAAGGGCGGGGACTGGGCCGAGCATATGCGGACGATCAGCCGGGAGAACGACCGCATGGAAGAGGACTACCGGCTCAAGTTCGACCGCCTGGTCCGGCTCTCGCGGACGATCAACCGGCTCTCGCCGGCGGCCAGCCTCCTCGACGCCGCGACCGAGATCGCCGGCACGGGCATCGGCGAAGAGAGCCGTCTCAAGGCCGACGTCGTCCGCTACAAGAACGCTATCATCGATCCGCTCATCGCCGACCAGGCCGCCGGCAAGAGAGGCGCCCAATACCAGGCGTTCGTCGACCGGCCGCGGCCGCTGGCCGAGATCTTCGCCGCCGGGGCCCTCGTCGACCTGGCCTGGCTGGCCGTCCTCAATATCCTCGTCTTCGGCCTGGCCTACGCCGGATTCGTCCGATACGACGTGAGGTGACGCCATGTGGAGGACGCTCGTCGCCAAGGAGATGCGGGCCCACCTCGTGTCGTTCCGGTTCCTGGCCAGCTTCGTCATCCTGTTCGTCGTCGTGGCCGTGACGGCCGCCGTCTTGACGGCCGACTACGTCGCCAAGCTCGACGAGTATTCCGCGCGCCAGGCCGAGATCGACCGCTACGTCCGGAGCTACGCCCACTTCAACCGGATCCAGAACGTCCTGCAGCCGGCCCAGCCGCCCATCCCCTTCCAGTCGCTCGTCCGGGGCCTCACAGCGGACGTCAACATGGAGGCCTTCGACGACGACCCGCTGCCGGTCATGTTCCCGCTCATCGATCTGACCTTCATCGTCACGATCCTCATGAGCCTCGTCGCCCTCATCCTGACCTACGACGCCGTCAGCGGAGAGAAGGAGGAGGGGACGCTCAAGCTGATGCTGGCCAACAGCCTGCCGCGCTCCAAGCTCATCCTGGCCAAGGTCGCCGGGGCCGGCCTGACCCTCGTCGGCCCGCTGGTCGTCTCGCTCGCGGCCGGGATGCTCGTCGTCCTGCTCCACCCGCGGGTCGACTGGACGGGCGCGGACTGGGGCGCCCTCGGGCTCATCCTCGTCGGGGCCGTCATCTACAGCGTCGTCTTCTCGCTCATCGGGATCCTCGTCTCGTCGGCCCACCGCTCGAGCGCCTCGTCGATCATGACCTCGCTCTTCGTCTGGACGCTCCTCGTCCTCGTCGTGCCCAACCTCAGTCCTTACGTGGCTTCGTTCCTCTCGCCCGCGCCGTCGCGGATCAAGGTCGCCCGGGAGACGGCCCGCCTGACCGACGTCGATCGGGACGACCTCGGACGCAAGCTCCTGGCCGAGTACCGGGGCCAGGTCCTCAAGGAGTACCCCGTGCTTGCGGAGAGGCTGACCGAAGCCGAGGTCAAGGAGCGGGTCGCCGAGGACCCCGAGTACCAGAAGGCCTACGAGGCGGCCCGCGCGGCCGTCGAGAGGGCCTGGGCCGAGGCCAACCGCATCCAGAACGAGAAGGCCGATACGCTCAACGAGGACCTGGAAAGGAAGGAGGCCGCCCAGACGGAACTGGCGCGCCTGCTCTCGATGATCTCGCCGCTGGCCAATATGAGCTACCTGGCGACGGACCTGTCGTCGACCGGAACGCGGAACCAGGAGCACTTCGGGCAGCTGGGCCGGCTCTGGGGGCAGGCCTTCTACCGGGACTATCAGCCGAAGAAGATCCAGGAGCTGCGGGCCAAGGACCCGACCGCGGACGCCTGGAACACGCCCATCGACATGTCCGACGCGCCGCGGTTCCGCTACACGGAAGAAGGGCTCGCCGGCCGCGTCCGGGCCGCCTTGCCGCCGTTCGCCGTCCTGCTCGGCTGCGGCATCCTCCTCTTCGCCGCGGCCTATGTGTCCTTCATCCGCTACGACGTGAGATAACCCATGGTCGCCACCCCGATATCCGCATTTGAGAAAATTCGGATATCGGGGCTGTGGCCCCGGCATGAGGCTAGCATGACAGGCCGTGAAACGGTGCCACTGTGATCGGGACCCTGATCAAAAAGGACTTCCTGACCAACCTCGTCGCGCCCCGCTTCGTCATCGGCTTCGTCCTTTGCCTCATCCTCATCCCCTTCAGCATCCTCATCAACATCAACAGCTTCCGCGAGCGCGCCGCCCAGTACCGGATCGACCGTGACGCAGCGGAAAGGTCCGCGACCGAAGTCCGCGTCTTTTCCGCGCTCCGGCCCGAGATCGTCCTGCCGCCCGAGCCCCTGAGCGTCTTCGGGAAGGGCGTTTCCGACCAGGTCGGCAACCGGGTCCGGATCTGGCTGGGCGACAAGCCCCTGCTCGCGACGGGAAAAACGGCCGCCGGCGACAATCCCTTCCTGGGCTCCTTTTTCTCGGTCGATTTCGTCGACATCGCGGCCATCGTCTTCTCGCTCCTGGCCCTGCTCTTCAGCTACGACGCCTTCAGCCGGGAGAAGGAGGACGGCACTTTGAAGCTCCAGATGTCCAATGCGCTCAGCCGCTCGACGGCCCTGGCCGGGAAGCTCGTCGGCATCCTGACGACGCTCCTGCCGATCCTCGTCTTTTCGTTCCTGCTGAGCGCCTTGCTCATCCTCTTTTCCCGCGACATCGCCTTTTCGGCCGGGGACTGGGGCCGGATCGTTCTGCTCTTCGCGGCGAGTCTTGTCTACCTGGCCGTCTTCGTCTTCATCGGGCTCCTCGTCTCGACCCGGTCGCGAAGCTCGGTGACGAGCCTCGTCGTCTGTCTCTTTCTCTGGGTCCTCCTCGTCTTCGTCATCCCCGTCGTCGCGGCCAACTTCGCCGAAAGCTTCGTCGGCGTCGCGTCGCGGGATAACCTCGACCGGGTCCTCCGGGACCTCGACAAGGAGCGCGAAGCGGCCACCAGCGCGGCCTTCAAGGCGCAGGGCATTCCCGAAGGCTGGAGCTGCATGTGGTGCTCGTCGGGGGAAGACGGCTACATGGAAACTTACGGCAACCCCCGTGACGGGTTCGAACAATTCCGCCGGCGGGCTTCGATCTCCGAGCCCATCCGGATCGATTGCGCCGAGCGGAAATGGGCCCCGGCGAAGGCCTATCTCGATAGCCTTGCCCGGCAGGCGCGGGCGGCGGATCGGATCTCCTTCCTGTCCCCCGCGGGGCTCTTCCGGGCCGTGGCCTCGGCCGTCTGCCGGACCGACCTGCCCACCCACGAGCGCCACATGGACCGGACCCGGCAATACCGGGAGACGTTCGTCCGCTGGCTCCGGGGCAAGGACATCTTCGAGTCGTACCGCTGGATCACCCCGGTCGACCCGGCCTCCTTCAAGACCGAGGACGAGCTCGTCGCGTTGCGGACGGGCGGCGAATTCAAGACCGAGGCCGAGTTCGAGGCCTGGGCTTCCCGGCAGACGGACGCCCGGACCCGCTGGCTCAAGCTCGGCCAGGCGGAGGTCGCCGGAGACAGCCCGGATGGTTTCCCCTACCTCGATGTCTCCGACATGCCCCGCTTCGAGGTCCGGGCCGCAGCGCTCTTCTCCGGGCTTGAGTCATCGGTGCTCTGGGTGGGGTTCCTGCTGATCGAAGCGGTGCTTCTTTTCTACCTGGGCTATGTCGCTTTCATCCGCTATGACGTGAGGTAAGCCGTGTTCCGAACCGTCCTCAGGCGCGAGCTCCTCCACAACCTCTACAGCCTTCGCTTCCTCATTTCTCTCGCCCTCCTTCTCGCCGTCTTCGCCGCGGGGGCCGTATCGTTCGTCCGCAGCCAGGCGGCCAGCCTCGAGAAGTACCGGGAGACCCAGGGGCAGTATGTCGAGAACATGCGGGATCTGGCGGCGGCGAGCGCCACCGAGCTGGCCGTCGGCCGGCAGACCTTCTCCCTGAAGCCCCGGGCCAACGCCTTCATCAGCGACGCCAAGGAGAGATACCTGCCGAACACCATCGTCTTCAGCGCTTGGGACGTCTTCTCCTTCCAGAACAAGAGCGGCAGCGCCAATCCCTTCCTCAAGAAGTTCGACGAGCTGAGCTGGACCTTCATCACCGCCCTGATCGTCAGCTTCATCGCCCTGCTCTTCACCTTCGACGCCGTTTCGGGGGAAAAGGAATCGAAGACCCTGGCCCTGTCGCTGGCCAACCCCGTCTCGCGTGGGACGCTTCTTATGGGCAAGTTCGCGAGCGCCGTCCTTTCGGTGATGGCCATCGTCCTGGCCGGGGTCCTGACGAGCCTCGTCATCGTGGCCGTTCTCGGCCCCGAGGGGATATCGGCCGCCCTGGCCGGCGAGGTCCTCGGTTATCTTGCGGTGACCGGCCTCCTGGCCGGGACGTTCGCCGCGTTCGGCCTGCTGGCCTCGGTCGTCGCCCGCAGCTCCAACGTCAGTCTGCTCGCGGCCTTGTCGTTCTGGCTCGTCTTCGCCGTCGTCATCCCCAACTCCAGCACATTCGCGGCCAAAGGCCTCTATCCGATCGACCGCTCGGAAACGGTCCAGAAGAACGTGAACGCGGCCTTCGACGACCTGAACAAGAATGCTCCGCCGGGGAGCTGGATGATGAATTCGGGGAATCCGTTCCTGCCCCAGCACGAGCTCCGGGCCAACCTCCAGATGAAACGGCTCGCGGCCGAAAAGGGCATTCGCGACGCGTATCATCAGGCCATGTTCCGCCAATTCGAGCGAACGCGCCTCGTGACCGCGATCTCGCCGGTCTCGCTCTTCGAATACCTGACCGAGGCGGTGGCCGGCGGGGGCTACCTGCGGTTCCGGAAGGCCTGGGCGGACATGCACGTCTACCAGGAGCAGTTCCTGGCTTTCTTCAAGGCCCTCGACGCCGCGGATAAAGGAAGCCCCCACTGGTTCAATCCCAGCGAAAACGTCTCGACGACCCGCAAGCCCGTCGCTTTCGAGAAGGTCCCTCAGTTCGAGGAAAGGCCGATGTCGCTCGCGGACCGCGTCGGGCCGGCCCTGAAATACCTGATCATCAATATCTTCATGTTGAGCGCGGTCTACTTCCTGACCTTCATCCTGTTCGTCCGCTACGACGTCCGCTAAGACGGGGTCAAACCTATACTTTTCCAGTTTTCCGCAAGCGGCTCAACGAGAAAACTTGAAAAGTATAGGTTTGACCCCGTTAGCGGGCGAAGGCGTCGAGGTCGAGGTCCGTCGCGAGCTCGGGACGGCGGGCGAAGCGCTTGAGGGCCGCGGCGCCGACCATGGCGGCGTTGTCGGTGCAGAGCTTGGGCGAGGGCACATAGGCGTCGAGTCCGGCCCGGCGGGCGTAGTCCTGGAAGCGTGTCCGCAGCCTCGTGTTGCGGGCGACGCCGCCGCATAAGACAAGCGACTTCGGCTGGACCTGGTCGGCCGCCGCCCGGACCTGGTCGACGAGCGCCCGGGCGACGATCTCTTCGAAGCTGGCCAGGAAATCGACTAGCCGCGGACCGTCCTTGGCGATCCCGTTCTCGCGGATCAGTCTTCAGGGCCGCCGTCTTGAGGCCGCTGAAGCTGAAGTCGAGGCTGCGGTCCTTCGTCCGCGGCACGCACGAAAGGAAAAGCCTTGGGATCGCCGTTCTTCCCGAGCTTCTCGATGACCGGGCCGCCGGGATAGCCGAGGCCGAGGAACTTGGCGATCTTGTCCAGGGCCTCGCCGGCCGCGTCGTCGCGGGTCTTGCCGAGGAGCTTGTACGACAGCGGTTCCTCCATGAAGTAGAGGGCTGTGTGCCCGCCGGAGACGAGCAGTCCCAAC
The DNA here is from genome assembly GCA_963754085.1 of Candidatus Aminicenantota bacterium. Lineage (GTDB taxonomy): Bacteria > Acidobacteriota > Aminicenantia > Aminicenantales > Saccharicenantaceae > RBG-16-66-30. The sequence continues at coordinate 223,782 of CAVWFA010000004.1, forward strand.
GACCGGATAGGCGATGGCCGCATTCTCGAGGAAGCAGGCTTCGAGGTGGGCCTCGAGGTGGTCGACCCCGAGAAGCGGCTTCTTGTGGTAATAGGCGAGACCTTTGGCGAACGACAGGCCGACGAGGAGCGAGCCGATGAGCCCGGGCCCCTGGGTGACGGCGAAGAGATCGATCGCCGGGAGGGCCGACCCCGGCCCGCGTCAGGGCCTCGCCGACGATGGCGGCGATCGTCTTGATGTGCTGGCGGGAGGCGAGCTCCGGGACGACGCCCCCGTACGGCGCATGGACCTCGTCCTGGGATAAGACGATATTGCTGAGGATCTCCGGTGCGGCGGCCGAGGCAAGAGGGACAGTCCCCTCTCGGGGACAGTCCCCGGGCGTGCGCAGGACGGCCGCGGAGGTCTCGTCGCAGGACGTTTCGATGGCAAGTACGAGCACGGGCGGGCGGCCTTTCCACCGTATCTTATCAGAAAAAACCCCTGGCCGTTAGCCAAGACAGGCTCATCGTTCTTCCGTCCTAGTTTTTATTGTTTATTTTAAGAGAGAATACGTCGATCCTATATTCAGGAACATTTTGCAGTACCACGAATCTTTTCTGTCTGCCATCTTCAAACACATGAAGTTCATTGGCAACATACTCGGCCGGGGTGTCATACCAATAGACATTCTTAGTATGGCCTGAATAATCCAGCTCAAGAATTTGCATTCTCGGACTACATGTTAGGATGTATATTGCCCCCTCTCCTGCAAAGACGGCTTCGACAAGAGACCTAAAAGTGACGGTATTATCTACTGTGTTAGACTGCATGTTCAGTTTGGCTTGTTTGTTGATCGCTTCATGAACGATCTTAAACTCTGACACGAGAGTGCCATCATTTCGATAAATCCGGCAGGTATCAAAGAACTTCCATGCTGCAACAACAAGTCCGCCGCTTCGTTTGATCGAAAAGCCGACGGTGTTATGAAATGGAGTGCTATTCGTGAAGTCCATCTTATGCCCGAAAGAACGAAGAATTTCCCCTCTCTCGTTCATGACATGGAAAAGCGGGCCTTTGGGGTCCATATCTCTGATGTGGACATAGGCCTCGTTACTGTTTTTGTTTACTTTAATAAGATTGGCACTTATAAGGTACTTGAACGTATTGAAGACCTTTCCTCCCTCGTCTACGACCTTGATCCGCCCATTCCCTTTGTCGTCTATCCAAAGCCGACGAAGCCCATCGACATCTATCGACCTCGGCGTAAGAAAGTCATTTGGGCCTTGCCCCCTTGTTCCAAAACGATTAACCAAGCTACCTTTTAGGTCGAATTTATCTATACAATTCTCTCCCGAGTTTGCCACAAATATTGAACCGTCATCTGTAATGCAAAAATCCGAACTTCTGTTGAGGTAGATGCCATTATTTTCAGCGTCCTCGTTTGGGATCGATAGGTCGAGATCTAATTTGAGAGCACCCTTTGTTATCGGATATTCTCCAAGTTCTCTAACCCAGGCCTGGTCTTTTTGTGGCGTAGCTGGCCTCGGGGCTTCATAAGCCGGATATCCAACGCATATCGAAAATGCAAAGACAACGATGAGGCCAGAACGTAGAATATGATCTCGCATTAATATCTTCTTGTTTCCCATTTCAACCCAATGATCGATCTGCGACTTGCATGTCATGATCGACTTCCAAGTGTTGTCTGAGGTTAATTATGTCTTGAGAATCAAAACTGGAAGGTAAATACGGCCTTTCCCGCTCATATTACCAGAAAAGCCACGCGGCGTCAGGGTTGTTGGAGGGACATTCCCGCCCCGGGGACAGTCCCTCATCGGAAATGGTCGGTGACATGCACAAAAAGGACGCGTCCCCACCGCGCCGGACAGGCCGGGGATGCTAATTTTTTAGCAATTTTCGCAACGCCCGGAGCCGGTCCGGCGTAATTATCTCGAGGACCGTGGGAATTTTCGGCCCTCCCGGTTGTCTTGTCCAATGAGAGGTCCTGCGGAGGTTCCGCGAGTCGCCGGTTGCCTCCGCCGGGCGTCCGGCGGTAGAATACGGCTCAATAGAGCCTCGCGAAGCCGACATCGCGCGTGAGCGGTCTGACACGGAGGTGGTCGATGCGCATTCCCAAGGCCGTCCTGGGCGGATTCCTGGTCCTGATCCTGGTCGCCGCCGGCGTCTACTTCCTGATCCTCGACAAGCGCCCGGCCAAGCCCGCCGGCGAGGCCGGAGCCGCCCCCGCAGCCTCCTCCGCCGAATCATCGCCCGACCAGAAGGTCGAAGCCGCCCCGCTCCCGGTCAAGGTCGACAAGGCCTTCCTCGGCGACCTGGTCATGACCCTCAAATCGCCCGGCGAGGCCTACACGGAAAAGCGCATCGCCATGAAGGCCGAGGTCGGCGGGACCGTCAAGAACCTCGCCGCCTCCGAGGGCCGTCACGTCCGCGAAGGCGACCTCCTCGTCGAGCTCGACGACCGGGAATACCGTCTCAACCTCGAGCGGCTCGAAGCCCAGCGCCTGCGCTATCTCTCCGAGCTCTTCCTCGACCGGCAGTTCTCGGTCACCGAGGAGCCCCCCTCCCAGGCCGTCGCCGATAAGGTCGCCAGGGCCCAGGCCGATTACGACCGCGCCGCCGAGGGCTTCAAGGCCGGGGTCGCCTCCCAGGCCGATCTCGAGAAGGCCCAGGCCGCGCTCGAGCTGGCCCTGATCGAAGCGGGCCGCAAGAAGGACGAGGTCCAGGCCGCCACCAAGGGCCTGACCCAGGCCGAGGTCGACGTCAAGATCGCCCGGCTCGACCTCGAGAAGACCCGCATCCGGGCCCCCTTCGCCGGCGTCGTCACCGACGTCAAGCTCTCGCCCAAGGAGCGGATCGATCCGGGCCGCGAGCTCTTCACCCTCGTCGACATCAGCCGCATCAAGGTCAAGGCCAAGGTCCTCGAAAGCGAGGTCGGCAAGGTCGTCGCCGGCCGCGAGGTCGACCTCCGCTTCAGCGCCTTCCCCGGCCGGACCTTCAAGGGCCGTATCGAAGCCGTGAGCCCGGTCATCAGCGCCGAGGACAAGACCTGCGGCGTTTACGTCGCCATGGACAACCCGTCCGAGGAGATCAAGCCGGGCATGCACGCCGAAGTCGAGTTCCCGACCGAGATCTTCGCCGGGCGCCTGCTCGTCCCGCAGCAGGCCATCCTCGTCCGCGGCGGCCGCAAGCTGGTCTTCGCCGTCGAAGGCGACACGGCCAAGTGGCGCTACATCGAGGTCGGCCTCGAGAACGAGCGCTTCGCCGAGGTCCTGCCCGGCAAGGAGCCGGGCTGGGGCGTCTCCGCGGGCGACACCGTCATCGTCGAAGGTCACATCACCCTGGCCCACGACACCAAGGTCAGCATCGTCCAGTGACCCCTGGACCGAGGAGGCTGCCGTGAAGAATCTTCTTCGCTTCACCGTCCTCGCCGTCGTTCCGCTTCTCGCCCTCGTCCGCGGCGCCCGCGGCTCAGAAGATCGAGACGGTCGACGGCGTCCGCGTCGTCCACAACGTCAAAGGCGGCCTGTGGGGCAAAACCCCCCGGATCTCGCTCGAGCTCGTCCGCAAGATCGGGGACATCGACACCGAGGACGAGCACGTCGCCTTCAACTTTCCCTCCGACGTGGCCGTCGACCGCGACGGGAGCGTCTACGTTCTGGACACGGGCAACACCCGCATCCAGAAGTTCGGGCCCGACGGCAAGTTCCAGGCCACGATCGGCCGCAAGGGGCAGGGCCCGGGCGAATTCATCCTGCCGGACGGTCTCGACATCGACCGCGACGGCAATCTCGTCGTCGGCGATTCGGCCCAGTCCCGCCTCCACGTCATCATCGGCGACGGCAAGGACGCGCGGTCCATCATCCTCAAGGGCGAGCGGCTCTACGGCGTGCGATGCCTGGCCGCCGGCGGTTACGTCGGCCGGGCCTCGACCTGGGTCTATCCCGATGCGCGGCCAGCACACCCCGAAGGTCACCGACATGCGCCTGTTCCGGCACCTGGCGCCGGACGGGCGGATCACCGGCTCGTTCGGGACACTGACCGATTTCGGGGAGACCATGACCAACGCGGTGGGCAACACGACCGAGACCGCCGTCGGCCCCGGGGACGCGCTCCTCGTGACCTACACCGCCCAGAACCGGGTCGAAAAGTACGGCCCCGACGGGCGTCTCCTCTGGCGGGCCGACCGGCCCCTCGGCTACGGCACGGAGGTCAAGAAGAAGGGCAAGATCGACACCTCGGGAGGCGGCGTCTCGATGTCCTCCCCCGAGATGAATAACTGCTCGGCCGGCATCGACGTCGACGGGAAGGGCCGCAGCTGGGTCCTGACCTACGCCCGCCAGCTAAGAAAGGACGAGCAGGTCCAGACCTCGATGACGAGCGTCGGCGGGCAGGCCGGCGTCAACAACGTCTCCATCAAGACGGAGGGCAACACCGACCTGCGGACGACCGACGCCTTCAAGCTCGAGATCTTCGACCCGGACGGCGTCCTCCTCGGCGAGATCCCTCTCACCCACTTCGCCGACGTCCTGCGCGTCGACGGCGACCGTCTCTTCCTCATCGACCGCGAGCGCGGCGTCACGGTCTACGAGTACCGGATCGTCGAGAAATGAACGCGAAGCCGATCGCAAAAGCGAAAGAAGACGACGTATGACCCGGCAACGGCGAAGGGCCTGGATCGCCGGCGCGGGGCTGGCCGTTCTCCTCTCTGCGATTGGCGCAGCGCCGGGCCAGACCGTCATCGAGAACCCGGCCAAGCCGCTCGCTAAAGACGCCGGCCGCGTCTTGAAGCTGGCCGAGGTCTGGCGGATCACCGACGACGGAGGGGAGTTCTTCTTCAAGTATCCCCACAACCTTCAGATCGCGGAGGACGGCACGATCTTCCTGGCCGAAGGCGAGCAGTTCTTGAAGTTCGCGGCAGACGGCAAGTTCCTTAAAAACCTGTATAAGAAGGGTCAGGGGCCGGGAGAAATCGGCCGCGAGTTCACTTATTTCGTCCAGGGCCATGACCTGTTCATCCAAGACATGAACTCCCAGCGTTTCTGGAGGGCCGATCTCAACGGGATCTTCCAGGAGCAGATCACCCTCGCGAACAAGGATTATCGGGGTTTCGAGGGAGTGCTTCCGGAAGGCTTCCTGTTCCTGAAAGCCGTCTGGCCCCCGTTCGAAGAGAGGACGGGGAAGCTCATGGAGATCCTCGAGACCGTCGCCCTCGTCGCCCGGGACGGCACGGAGCGGAGGGCCATTGCCACGTTCCGGCCAAGGGAGTTCCTGGCGCCGCAGGCGGGCATGTCCTGGGACTCTTCGATCACGACTCTGAGCCCGGACGGAAGCCTTCTTTACGCCTACCATGGCCGGGATTACCTCATCGAGGTCGTCGACCTCGCCTCGGGAGCGACGGTCGAGGAGATTCACACGGATCTATCATAAGGTCCTCCATGTCGAGAGCGACTGGGAGCCGGATTTTCGCAAGAGAACCGGCGCGCCGAAGATCGAATTCGAACCGGACATCGATGAGCTTTTCCCCGTCGGCGACCGTCTCTGGGTCGCCACGTCAACGAACGATAAGGCCAAGGGCCGGCTCATCGACGTCTTCGACAAGGACGGCCGTTTCGTCGACAGCTTCTATCTCGGGGCAGGCCGGATCTTTGATGGCCGTCGGGAAGGACGCTGTTTTTTGCCAGCAGAAGAGCGAAGACGAAACGATCGTGATCGTGAAATACCGGATCGATAAATAAGGGAAAGGGATAGAGTCGATGAGGAAAGCGAATCCCGCAAAAGAGGCGCGGATGGCCGATCGTCCCGGGCTTCGTCCTGATCTTCCTTTTTAATTCAATCGCCTTCCCAGGGGCCGGTTCCGGCCAAGTGATCGAGAATCCGGCCAAGCCGAAGGCGGCGAATGCCGGGCGGGTCGTCGCGCCCGAAGAGGTCCTGGCCATTTCCGACGAAGGGACGGGCGACTACTACTTCAAGTGGCCGCGCGAGCTGAGGGCCGCGCCGGGGGGCTCGCTCCTTTTGACCGACGAGGATCAGGTGCTGGAATTCGATGCCAAGGGCCGATTCGTGCGCAACCTTTTCAAGAAGGGCCAGGGACCCGGCGAAATACCGTGGCTGGGGAGCCCGGTGGCGGCGGGCAAGAATATCGTCGTCTATTCCCCCGCCCCGGCCAAGCTGATCTTTTTCGGCCCTGCGGGAACGTACGAGCGGGAAGTCGCGGTCCGGGACGTTCGCTCCGACTTGACTTTGATCGGCTGCCTTGGCGACCGGTTCTACTTCGAATCGGGGGAGTTCCCCAAGACGGCGGGTGACCCCGATGTCGTGGACAATCCCCGGACGATCGTCGCCATGAACGTATCGGACGGCACGATCAAGATGCTTTCCACGTTTGTGACCCGGGCCTGGGTCGTCACCTCCCCGGGCGGGGGGGGCGGGATGTTCCCCGTCACGAGTCTCATCGCCGTCCCTTTTGACGACAACCGCTTAGCCCTGACACACACCGAGGAGTACCTGATCAAGCTCTTTGATCCCGCGGCGAACGCGGTCGTCAGGGAATTCCGGCGGCCCTATGAACGGGTCAAGGGCCTGCCCCTGACAGAGGCCCAAAAAAAGGGCGGTATCCTCATCGGCAACAAGCACTACACCCGGCCGGAGCGGAAGTTCGAGAACGACGTCAAGAACATTCTCGTCCGGAACGCCGAGATCTGGGCCGTAACGTCAACGAAGGACAAGGACCAAGGGGGTTCTCATCGACGTGTTCGACGGCGAAGGCGCCTATAGGGACTGCTTCTGGCTCAAGCTCCCCGAGCGGGCCCTGGCGAGCATCGTTCTCGCCGGGCCAATCCGCCCTCGACGGCGAGTTCCTCTGGGTCGTCGAGCGGGCGGAGGACGAGACGTTTTCGATCAAGAAATACCGGGCCGTGATCTAGAGGCCCACGAAGGAATCGCGCGACGGAGCGAGGAGGCCGGGCATGATAGAAAACAAGAAGATCCGAAACGGCCTCCTCACGGCTCTTCTGGTCTTCCTGGCGATCGGAGCCGGATGCTCGCGGGACACGTGGAAAGGCACGATCGTCAAGGACGGCGACGTCACGATCGTGAAGAATCCCAAAGAGCCGCTCTTCACGACGCCCGTCCTCGAGCTCAAAGAGGACCTCTCCATCGGCGGCCCCGAGGCCCAGGGTGACGACGCCTTCGGCCAGGCCCGCCAGGTCGTCGCGGATGACGCGGGGACCATCTACGTCCTCGACGAGCAGGCTTCGGACGTCAAGGTCTTCGATGCGTCGGGAAAATATCTTCGGACGATCGGCCGGAAGGGCCAGGGGCCCGGCGAGCTCGAGTTCCCGATGACCCTCTCGCTCAACCGGGCCGCGGGCGAGCTCACGGTCCAACAGCAGACGCGAGGCCTGGCCGTCTTCAAGACGGACGGGATGTTCCTCCGCCAGCAGTCCCTCCATGGCCTGATCTCGGGCCGCGGCCGGGTCGATTCCCGGGGCAACATCTACGTCCTGGAGATCGTCCTCGGCGACAACGGGTCGTCTTACGCGACGAAGAAGCTGGCCGCGGACGGATCGTTGCTGGCGACGATCAGCGAGACGCCGGCCCCGGGGGGCAAGGGGGGCACGGGAGTCCGTAGGGTCCGGCCTTTCCTCCCGGTCGCCTATTTCCTGATCGACCGGGACGATCGCTTCGTCTATGGCTACCCCGAAACCTACGAGATCCAATTCTACGGCCCGGCGGACGCCAAGGTCCTCCGGAAGATCCGGCGCGAGTACGATGGCGTCCCGGTCACGGGCGAAGAAAAGGCCGCGCTCGAGAAGGACATCCCCCCGGGGATGAAGGTCGAGATCGACTACCCCAAGGATCATCCCGCCTATCTCCGCTTCTTCCTGAGCGATCTCGGCCACCTCTTCGTCCAGACCTACGAGAAGGCCGACGGCGGGAAGATCGTCCACGACGTCTTCGACGCCGAGGGCCGGTTCATCGGCCGCGTCCCGCTCAAAGGCATCGGCCTCGAGATCCTCAAAGGAAAGTATTATGCCCTCGAAGAGGACGAAGAGGGCTATCAGTACGTCAAGCGCTACGCGGTGACCTGGAAGGTCAGATAAATGAGCCCGCGCAGGGAGAGGACACGATGAAGCTCGCCCGCATGGCCGTCGACCGGCCGGTGACGATGTACATGTTCTACTTCGCCGTCATCCTCCTCGGCGTCGTCTCGCTCCGGGAGCTCTCGGTCGACCTCCTGCCCGACATCAGCTACCCGCGCCTGTCGGTCATCACCAACTACCCCGGCGTCGCCCCCGAGGAGATTGAGACTCTGATCACGGCCCCCCTCGAATCCGCCGTCAGCCGCATCCCCGGCCTGCGGCGCGTCGAATCGGTCTCGAAAGAAGGCCTATCCCTCCTGACCCTCGAATTCGACTGGGGCACGGACATGGACTTCACCATGCTCCACACCCGGGAGCAGCTCGACAACGCCAAGGACCGCTTCCCCGAGGACGCCGAGAGCCCGATCATCATCCCCCTCGACCCGCAGAGCCGGCCCATCATGACCCTGGCCCTGAGCGGCGACCGGACACTCCTCGAGCTCAAGGAGCTCTCCGAAGAGCTCATCAAGCCGCGCCTGGAACAGATCGAGGGCGTCGGCTCGGCCGAGATCACCGGCGGCGTCGAGCGCGAGATCCAGGTCGAAGCCGATCCCGCCAAGCTCGCCCTGTACGGCCTGACCGTCGAGCAGGTCGCGGCCCGGGTCGACGCCTTCAACCGCAACCTCCAGGGCGGGACGATCCGCAAGGGGACGTTCAAGTACGCCCTGCGCGTCGTCGGCGAGTTCGAGTCGCTCGACGAGATCGGCGAGATCGGCCTCCTCGTCACCGGGGAGGGCGGCGTCGTCCGGCTGCGCGACGTGGCCACCGTTCACGACTCGATCAAGGAGCGGCAGGGCATGACCCGTCTCGACGGCGCCGAAAGCATCGGGCTCCTGGTGCGCAAGGAGTCCGGGGCCAACACGGTCAAGGTGACCAAGCTGGTCCGCGAGGTCATCGGCCAGATCCGCGCCGAGAATCCCGGCATCACCCTGAGCATCGTCAACGAGCAGGCCAAGACGATCGAGGACGCCATCGGCGCGGTCAAGGACGAGCTCATCCAGGGCGCGATCCTGGCCTTCCTGACCCTGCTCATCTTCCTTCAGGAGTGGAAGACGCCGCTGATCATCGGGACGGTCATCCCCGTCTCGGTCATCGGCGCGTTCAGCCTGCTCTTCTTCGGCAACATCACCCTCAACATCATGTCGCTCGGAGGCCTGGCCCTGGCGGTGGGCATGCTCGACGACTGCGCCGTCGTCGTCTCGGAGAATATCTTCCGCCACCGCTCGCTCGGGAAGGGCCTCAAGGAGGCGGCCTATATCGGGACCAAGGAAGTCGGGCCGGCGGTCGTGTCCACGGCGCTGACGACGATCGTGGTCTTCCTCCCCGTCATCTACGTCCACGGCGTCGCCGGCCAGCTCTTCAAGGATACCGCCCTGACCGTCACTTTCGCGCTGCTGGCCTCGCTCCTCGTCTCTCTGACCCTCATCGCCACGCTCGAGTCGCGCGAGTTCGACTTCGGCATCGGCCAGGAGGGGCGCTGGCGTTGGAAATGGGGCCTCGGCAAGGTCTGGAACCCGCGGCCGGCGGGAAGCGCGGGGACCGGAACTGACCCTGCCGCATCCTCCGGCAGCGGCGAGCCCGAAGCGCCGAAGGAGCGACGGCTGTCCCTCTTCGCCATCCCTGTCCGGGCCGTCCGCGTTCTCTTCTACGCCCTTTTCAAGGGTGTCGGCTTCATCCTGAATCTCCTCGTCAGCTTCTTCGTCCAGCTCTTCGCGTTCATCGCCCATTTTCTCTCTCTCCCCTTCCGGCCCCTTCTCAAGGTCGTGTTCGCGGCCTTCAATAAGATCTACGGCCGGTTCATCGACGGCTACCAGCGCTTCCTCAGCTGGAGCCTCGACCACAAGGGCCGGGTCGTGGCCTCGACGCTCATCTTCTTCGCTGTCACGTTCGCCCTGGGCGGCCTCATCCGCCGCGAGCTCATGCCGCCCATGGAGACGACCGCCTTCGAGCTCGATCTGAAGATGCCCGTCGACTTCTCGTTCGAGCAGACGACCGAGATGGCGGTCATGTTCGAGAGACACATTCGCGGCCTCGCGCCGGTCAAGACCGTCCTCTCCCAGGTCGGCATCGTCAGCGGCATGGAGAGCGCCGATCCCAATATCTCGGTCAACTCGGCCCGTCTCTTCATCGAGGTCCGGAAACCCAAGCAGCTCGGGAGCGTCCTCGACGCGGCCCGCTCGCGCCTGGCCCAATTCCCCGACGTCGCCTATACGGTCGTCCGCGAGCAGTCGACGATCGGCCAGTTCCTGGCGCTCACGGGGGCCGAGATCGGGCTCCAGGTCAAGGGCAAGGACCTCGACCGCCTCAAGGAGATCGCCGCCGACCTCACGACCCGCTTGGCCTCCATCCCGGGCGTCGCCGACGTCACGACGAACGTCGGCGAGGGCAAGCCCGAGTTCAAGGTCACCGTCGACAAGGACGCCCTCAAGAAGTACCCGGGCCTGTCGCCTTCGGCGATCGGCGACTTCCTCGTCAGCGCCGTGCGCGGCCGGGTGGCCACCCAGTTCCGGGAGATGGAGAAGAAATACGACATCCTGGTCCGTCTCGAGGATGCCTCGCGCGAGAACATCGAGGCCCTGCTCGGCGAGACCCTGCCGTTCGAAGGCCGGGCCGTGCCCCTCCGCGACCTCGTCTCCTACGAGGTCGTCCGCGGGCCCCGCGAGATCCGCCGCGAGAACCAGCAGCGCGAGGTCCTGGTCACGGCCAACCTCAAGGGGCGGAAGCTCAGCCAGGTCACCCCGGCCATCGACCGGGCCATCGCCGGACTGCGCCTGCCGACCGACTACCGCGTCGCCTGGAGCGGCGAGCGCGAAGAGATGACGCGATCATTCCGATCGCTCGTTCTGGCCCTGCTCCTCGCGGCCCTCCTGACCTATATGATCATGGCCGCCCAATTCGAATCGCTCGTCCACCCCTTCATCGTCATGGCCACCCTGCCCATGGGCGCGGCCGGGGCCATCGTCGCCCTGCTCCTGACCGGCGGGACGTTCAACGTCATCTCCATCATCGGCCTGGTCGTCCTCGTCGGCATCGTCGTCGACAACGCCACCGTCAAGATCGACTACACGAACCAGCTCCGCCGCGGCGGGATGCCGCTCCGGGAGGCCGTCGAGGAGGGCAGCCACGTCCGGCTGCGGCCCATCCTCATGTCCACCGGCAGCACGCTCGTCGGGCTCATCCCCATGGCTCTGGCCCTGGAGCGCGGCGCCGAGCTCATGCAGCCGCTGGCCGTCGTCGTCATCGGCGGCCTGCTCTTCTCGACCTTCATGACTCTCATCCTCATTCCCGTCCTCTACGAGTGGGCGGAGCGGCGCAAGGGATGAAGCTCTTCATCGACCGCCCCGTGGCCACGGCCATGGCCTTCCTGGCCCTGCTCGCGACGGGCATCTACTCGTTCCTGAACACCCCGATCGAGCTGGCTCCGAAGGAGAGCTTCCCTTCGGTCGACATCTACACCAGCTGGTACGGCGTGCCGCCCGAGGTCATCCAGACCCAGGTGACGGCCCCTCTCGAGGAGGCTTGCGCCACGGTCAAGGGCGTCACCAAGATGACGTCGTCCTCCGAGATCGGCCAGTCGCGCATCACCCTGGAGTTCGATCCCAAGACGAACATGGAGTTCGCGACGCTGGCCCTGCGCGAGGAGCTGACCAAGGCCCGCCCGCTCCTGCCGCCGCGGGTCCGGCCCTTCGTCCAGCCGTACGTCCCGGACGATTTCCGCGTCCGGCCGTTCCTGGCCTACACGGTCTCGGGCCGCTACGGCCTCCAGGAGCTCCAGGAGCTGGTCAAGGAGAAGCTCGAGATCGGCCTGGGCGCGGTCCGGGGCGTCTCGGACGTCGAGGTCGCGGGAGGCTCCGAGCCCGAGATCCGGGTCACCCTCGACGAGGACCGGATCAAGGCCCTCGGCCTCCACCCCTACACCGTCAACGCGGCCATCGGCGCCCGGCTCGGGACCTACCCGACGGGGCGGGTCCGGCGCGGCAACCAGGAGTTCCTGTTCAAGTTCGCTGACCGCATCGACAGCCTCGACGAGCTCCGGGAGACCGTCGTCGCCCATTCCGGCGAGAACCCCATCCTGGTCAAGGACGTGGCCCGGGTCGAAGTGACCTACGCCGACATCCGCCAGATCCACCGCATCAACGGGCAGCCCACGGTCAGCCTGACGGTCTCCAAGGAGCGCGGGGCGAACACCCTGCGCGTCGCCGCCGACGTCAAGCGCAAGCTCGAGGCCATCCGGGCGGAGCTCCCGCCCGACCTCGCCTTCAAGAGCGTCGACGACGAGAGCCAGGAGATCCGCAAGAACCTCAACGATCTCTATCTTCTGGCCGGGCTGATTACGGCGATCGTCTTCGTCATGGTCTTCGTCGTCCTGCGGCGGATCAAGCCGTCGCTGCTCATCCTGTCCTCGATCGCCTTCTCCATCGTCATCACCTTCAACCTCATCTACGCCTTCAAGATCTCGCTCAACATGCTGACCCTGGGGGCCCTGGCCCTCGGCTTCGGCATGTTCGTCGACAACTCCATCGTCGTCTTCGAGAACATCCTGCGGCTGCGCGAGGGCGGAATGGAGGCCCGGGAAGCGGCCCTGCAGGGCCCGCGGGAGGTCTTCGTCGCCGTCCTGGCCTCGACCCTGACGACCATGGCCGTCTTCTTCAGCTTCCCCTTCTTCCAGGGCAAGCTCAAGATCTACTACCTGCCCCTGGCCATCGTCATCGCCTCGGCCATGGCCGCCTCGCTCCTGGTTTCCTTCACCCTCGTCCCGGCCCTCAGCCCTCGCCTGCTCGAGAAGAGGGGGACGGCCGGGCCGGTCGGGGAGCGGCGGAGCCCCCGCTTGGAGAAGGCGCTCGGCGCCCTCATCCGCCATCCCGTCGAGGTCCTCCTCGTCGTCGCGGCGCTCCTGTTCGGCGCCTACAAGTGGTTCCGGGCCGAGGTCACCCTCGGCCGCTGGTACCCGTGGTACTCGAAGGAGTACCTCTACGTCCGGGTCGGCATGCCGCCCGGGACGGACATCGCCCGCACCGACGAGACCATCCGGGCTTTCGAAGAGAAGGTCATGGCCCAGGGCTTCGAGAAGGAGATGAACGTCCGCATCCTCCCGGAGAATGCCCAGGCCATCATCGGTTTCCCGCCGGAGATCGAGAAGTCGTACCGCCCGTACGCCTTGAAAGAAGATCTCATCCAGCTGGCCACCCAGTTCGCCGGCATCGACATCAGCGTCTCGGGCTTCGATCCGCAGTCCTATGCGTCGAGCATGGGCGCCGGCACCTACTACAGCTCGCGGATCAAGTTCTTCGGCTACAACCTCAGGAAATTGAAGGAGATCACGGGCGATCTCGAGAAGACCCTCCGCCGCAATCCACGCATCAAGGAGGTCCGGACCGTCTCCAGCCGCTACGGCTGGTGGCGGGGCGACACGGTCGAGGACATCCTCAAGATCGACAAGGCGGCGCTCAAGCGCTACGACGTCGACCCGGCCTACCTCTACTTCGCTCTCCAGACGATGATCCAGGGGACGTTCGGGCAGCCGGCCCGGATCCGGACGGAGGGAAAGGACATCGCCGTCTCGGTCAAGTCTCCCGACGCGGCGGCGCTCGACATGCGCGGCCTCCGCGAGTCCCTCATCATGACCCGCGGCGGCGAGTACCTCCGGATCGGCGAGATCGCCGCCTTCACCGAGGCGCCCATCCCCGGCTCGATCGACCGCGAGAACCAGCAGTTCCAGCAGACGATCATGTGGGAGTTCCGCGGCCCGTCCAAGGCCGAGGAGCGCTATCGCAAGACGGTTTTTGCCTCGCTCCACCTCCAGCCGGGCTTCTCGGCGACGCTCGACGAGCAATGGTACGTGACCGAGGAGGAGCAGAAGCAGATCAACTTCGCCATCGCCGTCGCCCTGGTCATCATTTTCATGATCCTGGCGGCGCTCTATGAGTCCTTCGTCCTGCCCTTCTTCATCCTCCTCGCCGTGCCCCTCTCGCTCATCGGCGTCTTCGTCGCCTTCGTCGTGGCCAAGGCGCCCTTCGACCCGACGGCCTACATCGGGGTCATCCTGCTTTCGGGCATCGTCGTCAACAACGCCATCCTGCTCGTCGACCACATCAACGCCAGGCGCAAGCAGGGGCTGGGCCTCCTCGAGGCCGTCGTCCGCGGCACTCGGGACCGGGTCCGGCCCATCTTCATGACGACCGCCACGACGGTCTTCGGGATGCTGCCGCTTCTCCTCATCGGGGCGGAGGCCAACAAGCGGCAGATCTGGTCATCGCTCGCCCTGTGCACGGTCGGAGGATTGACGACGTCGACGCTACTCATCATGGTCGTCATCCCCGTCCTCTATTACCACGGGGACGGATTGCGGGCCTGGGGCGCGGAAAAAGCCCGCGAAGCCCGGGATCTGTTCAGGAAAAGGCCGGGCTAATCCGGCCCGTGGCAGCGCTTGCAGTCGAGGGGGAGAAGGTCCTTGTGGAACGTGAACTTGAAGAACTCGTGGTCGAGGATCATCTCCTGGGCGATCTGGACCCGGGCCTGGAAGATGTAGTCGGCCAGCTCCGTCTCGACCGGGGACCCGGCCTCGGGATGCATCCGGCCCACCTCTTGGTTCAGCCAGTAGACGATGATCTCGGGAGCCGCGGTGACGGCGTTTTCGGAGAGCAGGGCCTTCGGCTCGGACAGATCGTCCGCGACGGCGATGAGCTCGAGGGACAGGGCCTGGTTGGCGGCGGCTTCGACGGCCTTGCCGATCTTGGCGGCGAGCACGAGGTCGGCGGGCTGCGACGGCCGGATGAACATCCGGACATGGACCGGGTCGACGAGCGCGACGAACGAGGCCAGGGCCGACGCGGAAGGCTCGAAGGACGCGACGGAGGGGTCGGCGGCCGCGGCCATCTCGATGACCCGGTCCCGGGCGATGAATCCGATCAGGGCCTGATCCTGGCCGCCGCGTCCGCCCGCGGCCGTGACGGCGAGCGCCAGCGCGAGAACGGCAGCTCCGCCGCCGGCCGGCCCCCTCGCCCGCTCCATGCTCACCGCCCCCCGAGGCTCTTTTCGTAAGGCGGGCGGTGGACGCCGCGCTCGGTGACGATGGCCGAGATGTAAGCGGCCGGCGTGACATCGAAGGCCGGGTTGCGCACCTCGACGCAGGGCACGGTGAGGAGACGCCCGCCGACCTCGCGGACCTCGTCCGGGTTCCGTTCTTCGATGGGGATGCCGGCTCCGTCCGGGAGCGAGAAGTCGATGGTGCTCGTCGGCGCCGCGACATAGAACGGGATGCCGTTCTCCCTGGCCAGGACGGCCACGGAGTACGTTCCGATCTTGTTGGCCGTGTCGCCGTTGCGGGCGATGCGGTCGGCCCCGACCACGACGGCCTTGATCTCGCCCCGGCGCATGAACCAGCCGGCCATGCTGTCGGTGATGAGGACGACGGGGATGCCGTCCCGGTCGAGCTCCCAGACGGTCAGCCGTGCGCCCTGGAGGAAGGGGCGCGTTTCGTCGGCAAAGACCTTGATCCGCTTGCCCTCGGCGACCGCGGCCCGGACGATGCCGAGCGCCGTGCCGTACTCCGCGGTGGCCAGCGCGCCGGCGTTGCAGTGCGTCAGCACGGTCCAGCCGTCCCGCAGCAGGGCCTGCCCGTGACGGCCGATGGCCCGATTCACATCGGCGTCCTCCTGCTCGATGGCCTTGGCTTCGGCCAAGAGCGCCGCGCGGATGGCCCTCAGTCCTTCGGCCCGTGTCCTATCGTAGACCGCCCGCATCCGCTCGAGGGCCCAGAAGAGGTTCCGGGCCGTCGGCCGGGTCCGCTCGAGGCGCTTGTAGACCTTCTCGAAATCGCGCTCGAGGGACCGTCCCGTCTCCGCGCTCAGGGACATCACGCCCAGGACGAGCCCGTAGGCGGCGGCGATGCCGATGGCCGGGGCGCCCCGGATGACCATCTTCTCGATGGCCTGGGCCACCTGGATGTAGGTCCGGCAGCGCACGTAGGTCTCCTGTCCGGGAAGCTTGCGCTGGTCGATCATGACGACGGAACGGCCTCGCCAGGCGATCGTCGGCAGCATGGGTCACTCCTTCTTCCAGGCCGGCGTCCGGACGTCGCGCCAGCCCCACTTGGCCGCCCAGCGGGCCTGGGCCGCGGTCAGGGCGGCCCTCTCGGCGGGCGGCAGGGAATCGCACAGCCGGACATAACAATACACGAGCTGGTTGTCGTTGTCTCGCCGGATCTTCTCCGAAGGCAGGCCGAGCTCGCGGGCCATGACCGCCTCCTCGTAGGAGCGCCGGAGGTCGCCGAGATGCGCGTCGACCTGGGCCCGCAGGTAATGGAAGAGCCCGCAGGCGAAATCGCGGTCGATGAGCCGGTCGAGGGACTTGTTCAGCGAGCCGAGCGTCCGGGCCCTCTCGTCAGGCCCGAGGTCCGCGATCCCGGCCAGCACAAGATTCGTCCGCCTCTCCGCCGCGACCATGAGCGCCGGCTTGAAGTCGGACCGGTCGGCGAGCAGGGCGTAGATGCGGAGGGCCGGCGTTTCGAGCCCCACGTTCTCGAACGAGACGGCCAGACCGGCCAGGGCCGAATCGGAGGCCCAGGTCTCGCCCGGGCCGAAGCCGAAGCTGAAGGCCTGAAGAAACGAGGCCTCGGCTTCGCGCCAGCGGCCGAGGTTCGCTTCGGCCAGGCCCTTGACGGTGAAGGACTGGGCCGAAGGATCCCGGCGGCAGGCCCGGCCGGCTTCTTCGAGGGACTTCGTCCAGGACGCCACCGCCAGGTCCGTTCGTGACGCGCGGGCCAGGTCCTGCCCCTCGGCGTAAGATCGCTTGGCCCGATGGAGGTCGGTGAGGCAGGCGGCCGAAAGGAGGACGGCCGCGCTGAGGACGAGGACGGCGGACCTGACCCGGCCGGAAAAATGGGAAACGGGTATCATGTCCCCCATTTTCACGCCTCGGGGGGAACGGCCGGGCCGAGGGCGGCCGGACCCTTGATGAGCGAGAGGATCAGGCCCTGGACCTCCTCGTCCTTGAGGAGGTGGAGCCCGAGCGAAGCCGCCTCGCGGCCGATGCGCTCGAGCGCGGACCAGAACGACGGGTCGGCCGCGGCCGGACCGATGGCGTCGCGGGCCCGGGCCGTCCGGGCGGCGAACTCGACGACGACGGCCCGGTAATCGGCCGCGTCGAGCTCGGCCTTGAAGAGCGCCTTGAGGAAGGCGTCCTCGAGCCCGATGACGCTGTAGAGGGCCGGGAAGGCGGCCCGGAGGGTCCGCAGGTCGCCGCGGGCGATCTCCTCGGCATACTCGCGGCCGAGGCCCTCATTCCCGGCGAAGAAGTCGAGGACGAAGCCGTCGGGCTTCGTCCGCACGAACTCGGGATCGAGCCAGACCTGCCAGGCCAGGATCCGGTCGCGATAATCGAAGACGCGGCGGACGGCCCAGACCGAGGCCGCGTAGAGGATGGGGAAATAGAGCCACGACTTGAGCGGCAGGAACTTGTCCAGGAGCTCGACGCCCCGGGCCAGGGCCGCCTCGACGCTCTTCTTGCTCATGGCCAACTCCCGTCAGCC
>CAVWFA010000005.1:0-28403 GCA_963754085.1 Candidatus Aminicenantota bacterium
TCTGCTCAAGCCCCGGCCGGGATCGAGGGCGCGGGTGTCGGTGGATTACCGGGAAGACGTCAGCCTGGAATGACCCGCAGACTGGGGACACGTACCTGAGCTACATGTCCCCATCCCAAGAGGGACTGTCCCTCCGGGCTGAACCGTTTACTTCCCCCCTCGTATCCACTAGAATAAGGCCCGATATTTTTGCTTTTCCTTAGGGAGTCACACATGCCCAATGTCCTGACCGTCCGGGGATTGAAGAAATCCTACGGGCAAAAGACCGCCTTGGCCGGCATCGACTTCGATGTCCGGGCCGGAGAGGTCTTCGCCCTGATCGGCCCGAACGGGGCCGGCAAGACGACGACGCTCCGGATCATCGCCACCCTCCTGACCGCCACCGAAGGCGAGATCCGCTTCCTCGATCACGACCACCGCAAGGAGCCCGACTTCGTCCGGGAAAAGGTCAGCTACCTTCCTGACGAGGCCGGGGCCTACAAGAAGATGAAGGGGCTAGAGTACCTTCACTTCATGGCCAACTTCTACGCCCAGACCCCTGCGCAGGAAAAGGAGTTCGTCGACCGGGCCGTGGCCATCGCCGAGCTCGGCGATCGGCTGCCGACCAAGGTCGGCACTTACAGCAAAGGCATGATGCGCAAGCTCCTCCTGGCCCGGGCCCTCATGACCCGGCCCGCACTGGCCATTCTGGACGAGCCGACCTCCGGCCTCGACGTCATCAACGCCCTCGAGGTCCGGGAGGTCATCCGCCGCTATGTCAAAGAGGGGACATCGGTCCTCCTCTCGTCCCATAACATGCTCGAGATCGAGTTCGTGTCCGACCGGGTGGCCCTGATCGACGACGGCCGCATCCTCGACACCGGCACGCCGGCCGAGCTCAAGGCCAAGCATTCCGCCCAGAACCTCGAAGAGGTCTTCCGGGAAGAGGTCAGGAGATCCCTGTGATGAGAAGATTCAACAACCTGCTCAAAAAAGAGATCAAGGATCTGGTCACCAAACAGCTCATCATCTCGCTGGCCTTATTCGTCGTTCTTTTCAGCTATATCGGCAAGATCACCGAGAAAGAGGAGGAGAAGGCCAGCGGCGTCCAGACGATCTCGACCCTCGACCTCGATGGATCGGCTGATTCCCGGGATCTGCTGAAGCGCCTCGAATCGGCCCAGTTCAAGCTCGTCGACCAGTCGGGCAAGACCAAGGAGCAGGCCATCGAGGCGGCCAAGGCCGGCGACTCGAAGCTTCTGCTCTTCATCCCGGCCGGATACGGCGAGGCTCTGACCTCGCTCAAGCCGAGCGAGATCGAGACCTACTCGTTCATGCGCACCTTCTCCCTGATGGGCGCCCGGCGTCAGTTCGTCGTGCAGAGCGTCATCGATAGGCTCAACGAAGCCCAATCCGACAAGATCCTCCGGCAGAAGCTCCCGGACGTCGATCTGGCCAACCTTAAAAAGCCGGTCAAAACCCGCGATTTCGTCGTCGTCCGCGACCGGATCGCCGAGGGCCAGGCCGGCATGGTCGCCTTTCTGATGACACAACAGTCTTTGCTCATCCCGATCGTCCTGATGATGATCGTCATGTACTCGTCGCAGATGGTCATCTCGGCCGTGGCCATGGAAAAGCAGGACAAGACCCTCGAGACTCTCCTGACCGTGCCCATCAAGCGGACGTCGATCATCACTGCCAAGATGCTCGCCGCCGGCCTCGTCGGCCTGATCTCGGCCGGCGTTTACATGTTCGGATACCGAGGCATGCTTGGCGGGTTAGGCAAGGAGGCCGCCCGGATCGGCTCCCAGGCCGGCGGCTCCGCCCTGATGCAGAAGCTCGGCCTGTCCTTCAGCACGACGGGCTACGCCGTCCTGGCCCTGGCCTTGTTCCTGTCCATCCTGGTCGCCCTGGCCCTGGCCATGATCCTCGGCGTCCTGGCCGAAGATTTCCGCAGCGCCCAGGCGATGATCATGCCGCTCATCTTTATGGTCATGATCCCCTACTTCATCTCGCTTCTGGCGGACATCAACACGGTCGCGCTGCCGGTCAAGATCTTCATCCTGCTCATCCCGTTCTCGCACCCGTTCCTCGTGCCGCAGAACATCTATCTCGGCAATTGGGGCATGATCGCCGGCGGGCTGGCCTACATGCTCGTCGTCTTCGTCGCCCTGACGCTCTTCGCGGCCCGGGTCTTCTCGACCGACAAGGTCCTGACCATGAAGCTGCGCTTCGGCAAGAAGAAATCGGCCGGCGCCTGAGGCCCGTGAGCACGGTCCCGTCCGGGCGGAGGCACCGCGCCTCGCTGGCGTTCTTCGTCGCCGCCCGGACGGTCTCGAACACCGCCTACCGGATGGTTTATCCTTTTCTGCCCGTCTTCGCCCGCGCTTTCGGGGTCGACCTGGCGACCATGTCCCTGGCGCTTTCGGCCCGATCCGCGTCGGGGGCCGTCGGCCCCCTCATCGCGCCGCTGACCGACCGCCGGGGGCGCCGGTTCGGCCTGTCGCTCGGCCTCGGCCTGTTCACGGCCGGGGCCCTCGTCGCTTTCGTCGGGCCCGGCCTGGCCGCCTTCGCCGTCGCCCTCGTCCTCATGACGGTCGGCAAGTACGTCATCGACCCCGCCGTCCTGGCCCACCTGAGCGACCTTGTTCCCTACGAGAGGCGCGGACGGACCCTGGCCCTGACCGAGCTGAGCTGGTCGCTGGCCTTTTTCCTGGGCGTCCCGGCGGCCGGTTTCCTGGTCGGACGCTTCGGCTGGCGCTCGCCCTTCCTGGCCCTGGCCGGCCTGGGCCTGGCCGGCCTCGTCGTCGTTCGGACCGTCCGGCGGGTCGGGCCGGCGCCCGGCGGAACGAGCTCGGCCGAAGCGCTTCGGTCCGACGCCCCGGCCGGTCATCGCGAATCCTATCGGGCGGTGCTGGGCTCGCCCGCCGCCCTGTCCGGGATCGCCGTCATACTGGCCGTGGCCATGTCGAACGAGCTGGTCAACTTTGTCTTCGGCGTCTGGCTCGAGGACTCGTTCGGGCTCAAGCTGGCCGCCCTCGGTGCCGCGGCCGCGGCGATCGGCATCGCCGAGTTCGGCGGCGAAGGGCTGGTCGTGGCCACGGTCGACCGCCTCGGCAAGACGAACGCGCTCCTGATCGGCCTCGCGGCCAACACCGCTGCGGCCGCGGTGCTGCCCCTGACCGGCCGGACGACGCTCACCGCGATCGGCGGGCTGGCCCTGTTCTACCTGACCTTCGAGTACACCGTCGTCAGCATGCTCCCGGTCATGAGCGAGATCCTGCCCCGGGCCCGGGCCACGCTGCTGGCCTGCTATGCCGCGTCGTTCTCGCTCGGCCGGGCCCTCGGGTCGCTGGCCTCACCCCGGCTCTACGCGCTCGGGTTCCCGGCCGTCGCCCTGGCCGCGACCGGCCTCAACGCGGTCGCCTTTCTCTTCCTGCTGCGGCTCCGGCGGCTGACGGCGGGCCGGGACTGATCGGACCGCAGGCTCTTCACCGCCGCGCCCATTCTGGTATAATGCCCCACCTTATGCAGAGGAAGATGACTCGATGAAAACAGCCGCTGGTCTCGCCGTGCTGGCCGCGGTCCTCATTCCGGGGGTCCTGGCGTCTCAAGAGACAGGAGGGACGGTCCCTCACGGCGAGAGTCCCTCAAGCGCCCCCGCCGCCGGCCAAGCGACGGAGATCCGGGCCGTCCGGGTCGAGAAGGGCCCCAAACTCGACGGCCGCCTCGACGACGAAGTCTGGCAGAAGGCCCCCGTGTTCACGGGCTTCCGGATGGCCGTGCCCCGCTCCGGGGACGAGCCGTCGGAGAGAACCGAGCTGCGCGTCATCCTGGACGGATCCAGTCTGTATATCGGCGTTGTCTGCTTCGACCGCGAACCGGGCCGCATCTCGACCAACACCATGGCCCACGATACGGACGAGGTCGAAGACGCGGGCGAGGACGCCGTGCGGATCGTCCTCGATCCCTTCCAGGACCGCCGCAACGCCTACTTCTTCTCGGTCAACCCGCGCGGCGCCAAGAGCGAGGGTCTGGCCACCGGTGAGCATTCGAGCCTGGATTGGGACGGGCTTTGGGACGCCCGGAGCGTCATCGGCCCGGACGGCTGGTCGGCCGAGATCGCCATCCCCTTCAAGTCCATCTCCTTCAAGCCCGATCTCGAAAGCTGGGGCCTCAACGTCGAGCGGGTCATCGCCCGGCGGCAGGAGGTCATCCGCCTGTCCGGCGCCCGGACCGACGCCTTTCTCACCAATCCCGCCGAGGCCGCCCCGCTCTCGGGACTCGGCCAAGTCCGGCAGGGATGGGGATTGACCTTCAAGCCGTACGGCCTGGTCAGTCCGTCCAAGGACCACGTCGCGGGCACGCCGACCGACTGGCGCTGGGACGGCGGGTTCGACCTCTACAAGAATTTCACGCCCAATCTGGTCGGGGCCTTCAGCTACAACACCGATTTCGCCGAGACCGAGGTCGACGAGCGCCAGGTCAACCTGACCCGTTTCCCCCTCTACTTCCCCGAGAAGCGGACATTTTTCCTGGAGGGCTCGGAGATCTTCAACTTCGGGACGACGAGCCCCGGCAACGGGTCCGGCTTCGCGCCGTTCTTCAGCCGCAAGATCGGCCTCTTCGAAGGCGAGCAGATCCCGATCTCCTACGGCGCCAAGGTCTTCGGCAAGATCGGCCGGACCAACCTCCAGGTCCTCGACGTCCGGACGGGGGCCTATGAGGACATCAGCCTGCCGGCCGAGAACTTCCTCGTCGCCCGCGTCTCCCAGAACATCCTGGCCGAGAGCAAGGTCGGGGTCATCTTCACGGACGGCAGCCCGACCGGGGCGAAGAACTCGCTGGCCGGTTTCGACGCTGTCTATCAGACATCACGGCTTTTCGGCGACAAGAACTTCCTGGCCGGCGGCTGGTTCGTCTACAATTGGAACGACCGGACCGAGGGGCGCCGCGAAGGCTTCGGCTTCAAGATCGATTACCCCAACGACCTCTGGGACATCGCCGCCTCCTACAATTCCTACGGCGACGCCCTCGAGCCCGGCGTCGGCTTCCTGCCGCGGCCCGGCGTCCAGGTCTTCAGTCTCAGCGCCAGCTACCAGCCGAGGCCCGAGAAGGGATTTGTCGGGCGCCTCGTGCGCCAGTTCTTCTACGAGTTTTCCTCCAGCTTCACCTGGGACCTCGGCGGCGTCCTCGAGACCCGCCGCATCTTCACGGCCCCGCTCAATCTGCGGACCGAGAGCGGCGAGCATTTCGAGTTCAACATCGTCCCGACCTACGACCGGCTGCCCGTGGACTGGGAGGTCGCCGACGGAATCGTCCTGCCGGCGGGCGCCTACACGTTCACGAACTACGCGGTGCAGTTCGAGACCGCGTCCCACCGGCCCTGGGGCGGGCGGGTCGAATGGGCCTTCGGCTCGTTCTACTCGGGGCACCTGGACAACGTCGAGGCCGGGTTTCGTTTCAATCTCAAGGGCTACGCCTCGTTCGATCTCGACGCCAACTTCGTCCGGGGCCGCCTCGCGGAGGGGGACTTCGCCGAGAACGTCTACCAGCTCAAGGCCGACTTCTTCCTCTCGCCGCGGCTCGGCCTGATGAACTACGTCCAGTACGACGACATCTCCAACGAGCTGGGCTTCAACCTCCGTTTCCGCTGGGAGCTCAAGCCCGGCAACTTCGTCTATTTCGTCTACTCGAAGAACTGGGAACGGCGGTGGGACCCGGCCAGCCGCTTCTATCCGCTCGAGGAGCGCGGCGTGTTCAAGATCACCCTCAGCATCCGGCCTTGAGGGCCCGAGCTAGAAGACGAGGCCGGCCGCCAGAGAAAAGCCCGACAGCGTGGGCCAGTTGCCAGGGTTGAGATTGTTGACGTAGGCGGCGGTCACAAGGAAATGGGGCCCCTTGACGCCGGCTTGGACCTTCAGCAGACCGATGGGATT
This sequence comes from Candidatus Aminicenantota bacterium, assembly GCA_963754085.1. Classification (GTDB taxonomy): domain Bacteria; phylum Acidobacteriota; class Aminicenantia; order Aminicenantales; family Saccharicenantaceae; genus RBG-16-66-30. The sequence continues at coordinate 5,919 of CAVWFA010000005.1, forward strand.
CCACTCGTGCATATCGTGGTAGAGCCCGCCGGCCGTGCCGCCGGCCCCGATGAAGAACCGGTCGAACCTGAGATTGAACGTGAGACCCACTGAGAAGGTCTCCGATCCGGCGAAGACCTCGGGCATGATCATGACATGACGGCCCAGGTTGAAGATGACCAGGCCCTCGGCCCCAACGCTGATCTTCGTCTCGTCGCCCCGGTTGGTCAGGGACGTCAGATTGAAGAGCAGCGAGAACTGGACCGTTCTCTCGCGCGGAGCTTCCGCGCCGGCCAGGAGGCCGGCCGACAAGCCGGCCAGGAGCAGGATGACGGCGGTTTTTTTCATCGTTCCAATCCCCCTTTAGAAGACGTCGCCGATGGTCGCGCAGAACCCTTTGATATGGTCCCCGAACAGGGCCGACAAAGCCGGGCAGGTGCTCGAGATCCGGGTGCCGACGTGGATCTTGAGGAACGCGTTCGTGCCCCATTCCCCGCTGCCGCCACCTTTCGTCGCGCCCAAGACCAGGGCCCCGCGCCTGCGAAGAGCGTTCCCAAGTGGACGTTGAGGGGGCCGCCGGCCACGATCTTGTTTATGGCTCCCTCCCCGGCTCGGGTCACCGATATCCTAGCCGAAATGTACGGCGCCGGGATCGAGTTGTCAAGACGCCGTCAATTTTTCAAACCTAGGAGACGGACAGGGCCGAGCAGGCCGGACGGCTGCAGGGGCGAATCCTTCGCGTAGTGCTTCCAGGTGGCGAAGGCGAAGCGGCCGGAGGACGGCCGGGGCCGGACCCGGAGGCGTATCGCGTTGACACGCCCACCCCATTGCTGACAGAATGGACATGAAACGGAGGGGTCAACATGCATATCCTGTGGACGATCCTGGCCGGATTGGCGGCCGGTTTTATCGCCAAGGCCCTCTATCCCGGCAAAGAGAACATGGGTTGGATAGTGACCACCCTGCTGGGCATCGCCGGGTCCTTTACCGCCACCTACCTCGGCCAATGGCTCCATTTCTACAAAGCGGGGGAAAGGGCCGGTTTCATCGGCGCCATCGTCGGCGCCCTGGTCCTGCTCTTTGTCTACGGCTTGATCAAGAAAAAAGCCAGGTAAGACCGGGCCGCTCCGCCGGGGCGGATCAAAAGACGTAGGCGGCTGTCAGGCCGAAGCCCCAGATGTAATCCCCGACGAGAACCGATGCGGCGAGGAGGCTTTTCGCCCCCTTGGTCCCGATGTGGACCTTGAGGAAGGCGTTGGTCCCCCATTCCCCTGAGCCTCCTCCTTCAAATGCTCCCACGGCCAAGGCGCCCGCGCCGGCGAAGAACTTCCCGGAGCGAAAGTTGAACGTGCCGCCCGCGGTCCAGCCCCCGATCCCGGCGGAAAGCTCGGGTGCGAGGATGAACGACTTCCCCAGGTTGAAGTCGACGCGCAGGGCTGCGCCGACAAGGAAGGTGGAATCGCCGCCTTCCATCGTCAGCATCAACAGATCCCCCCCGAGGCTGAATTGGATCGGCTTTTCCTCCGCTGCGGGCGCGCCCAGACCCGCGCTCACGACGAGGGCCATCAGGATGAAACCCAGGATCATCTTTTTCATGACGTCCTCCCCATGCCGAAGATCGATCCGGCTTAAGGACAGTATCGTGTCAAGAAGACCGAGCAGTCAAGACGGCGCCAATTTATTATGTCCAGAACCCTTCCCGGGCCGAGCAGGCCGGGAGCACACGGATGACGATGCGGCATGGCTGTTCTCCTGGTTGCCCCCGTCATAGGACAGCCCCCGGCGGCTATTCGAGGTCGGGATAGAGCCTGCGAAAATCGGCGTCCCAGCGCATCTTCTCGAGGAACTGGGCGCGGGTCTTGATCTTGGCCTTGACGGCGGCGCTGGGAAGGTTGGCGATGGCTTCGGCCAGGTTCTCGGCCGTGATGTAGAGCGGGTCAATCGTGCAGCCTTCGTACTCGCCGAAGGGTTTCTCCCAGATGTAGCCGTCGCAGAAATCGCCGAAGGCGAATTTCTTGTGCCCCAGGGCGTAGAACGTCCCCTCGTCGCCGAGCGGGCCGAACGGCGTGCCGGCGACGTCGAAGCCCAGCCGCTCCACCGGGGACTCCTCCATGAGGCTGTCGACGACGCCGTCGACAGGATAATCGTAGGTCCGGGCGCCCGCTGTCGTCGTCCAGGGGTAGTGCAGGCAGATCTGAAAGACCTTGTCGCCGATCTTCCGCCAGACGAAGTTCCCGGTCGAACCGGCGAACAGCCCGCTGAACCTCTTTTTTTCGAAGTCGTATTCGGGGATCATGAACCGGGTGAAGGCGTGGTGCTGGCCCATGTAGACGAGCGCCTTCTTCCGCTTCTTGACGAATTCGTCGACGATCGTCCGGGCCATGTATTCGTCCCGCGGGCCCTTGTGCCACACGGCCTTCAATTGCGCGGGAGGCATGTTCTCTCTCGCCAGATCGAAGCGGGCCCTGTAATCCAGGCCGACGATCCGGAACTTGGGGGCGCCCGGGGGCAGGGACCTGTTCAGCTCCCAGGCTTTCCGATACAACTCCAGGTACTCGACGTAGGGCCAGTAACTGCCCCATTGGAACATGATCCAGCGGGCCAGCGCCTCGTCGTAGGTGTCCGCCGTGACCAGCGCGTCGGCCCGGTCTTGGAGCTCGCGGCAGCCGAACTCGATGCCAAGGTCCCTGACGCCGGCCTCGTAAAGCCGGGGAATAAGCGACTGGACGAACTCGACGTTGTGCTTGATGAAGTGGTGCTCGCCGAGGATGACGATGTCGTGGTCCCTGAACTTGCCGATGACATACTCCTCGGGGGTCACGGCGTGGTCCCGGAGAAATCCGGCGAGGGACGACTTGAGAGGCTCGGGTACGGCGGGCAGCGGCCGCTTCTGGGGCAAGAGGGCCGTCCAGGAGGCGAGGGACATCAGAACGAGCGCGCAGACCGCCGCGAAGGCCACGACCGAAAGCGGGGTTCTTCGCATCGAGCGGCTCCCGAAGCCGTCCCCCTCCTCAGCGCCGATGATAGGCGCCCGCGCCGACCCGTGTCAAGGGCGCGGTGAGCTCGCGGCCTTCAGCCGGCCTTCTTGAGTTCGAGGTAGAACCAGCCAGTCTCGTCCTTGTGCGTCACGACCTCGAAGCCCGCGGCCTTGGCCAGCTCCAGGAAGTGGGCCGCTCCCTGCCCCTCGCGGATGCCGACGCCGTAACCGGTGTTGATCTCCTGGCCGGGCAGGCGGACGTGGAGGGGATACATGATCTTCGGCTTTTCGGGCGCCGCCTTTTCCGGGAACACGGGGTCCCAGACGAGGAGGCGGCCGCCGGGCCGGAGCACCCGGTGGAGCTCGGCGAAGACCTTGGCGTGATCGGCCGGCATGATGTACATGAAGGTGAAGAAGACGGTGGCCGTGTCGAACGAGCCGTCGAGGAACCCGAGCGCGCGGGCGTCCATGACGATCTTGAGCAGGGGCCCGCCGGGGGCGTCCTCGAGCTCCTGCTTGATGAGGTCGATGGCGACGACCTGCCGGCCCTTGAGCTGGCCGATGACGCCCTCGCCCCCGCCCCCGATGTCGAGGATGAGCCCCTCGGCCGGGAAATCGGGCACGGCGACCTCGAGCTTGGGATGGATGACGAATTGCGCCAGACCGGGACGCTCCTGGGCGGACACGACGATCGAGGCGACGAGAAGGGCGGCGGCCAGTGCCGTCCCCACGGCGGGCTTGGGAACGATCAGGGTCATGGGGCACTCCTTGCAGCGAATCTGGCGGCGGCCGAAGAACCGCCCCCGCCCTGTTCTACGGCCGATCCTGCGGGACGTTACAGACGCTCCGTCCCCGAGGTCAGACCTTCTTGGCCCAGGCGCCGGCCTCGTTCTGGACCCACCAGCCCGCCGCGGCGCTCTTGGCCCACTCTTCGGCGAAGATCTTCTGGATCTTCTCGATCTGGCTGGCTTCGATAGCGAGGGCCTTGGCCACCTCGGCGTAGAGCTTGGTCCGATCGCCGTTCTCGTCCTTGACCAGGTTCCTCAGGGCTCCCTTGGCCTGGAGGGCGAGGCCGGCCTCGTCCCGGACCTCGAGGAAGCCCTTGTTCGATTCGCCGATGTTGCCCGCGTCGAAGTACGGCTTGAGCGCGGCGAAGCGGGCCTTCATGGATTCCTTGAGGGCCCGGATGGCCGGCGTCGAGACGTTCGTCGCCTCCTGGGCGTAAGCGGCGGGGACCAGCGAGAAGGCCGAGGGACCGGAGAGGGCCGGCATCCCGGCGACGGTGTCGGGGGCCTTCTTCGCCGCGTCCGTCTTGCGGATCTCGTCGACGATCTCGGCCGCGGCCTGCTTGACCGTGGCTTCGGGGAAGTAGATGTTGACCGTGATGCAGGCCAGGACGAAGACGAGGCCCACGGCCGCGGCCGTTCCCAGCGCGTATCGTTTTCTCATGGTGTCATCCTCCTCGCGACGCGTCGCTACTTATCGGACTGGCCGACCCGCTTGAGCCGGCCGGTCATTTCCTTGAAGCTGATCGATTTGCCGGGTTCGCGGTTCACTACACTTATACCAAAAAGCGACGGTTTCTTCACCAGGTACTCGATCCCGCCCTCGTGGATCGTCCCGTTGAGCGTGAAGGTATCGTTGCGGAGGGTGCTGACGATCCCGAGCTTGGAATAGCGAAAGCCTCGGGCCAGGCTCATCCAGAAGCCGCCTATCCCGCCCGAGGCCTGCTGGCCCGAGCTGAGGACGGTCAGATTGTCCACGGCCTTGAGACTGAAGGTCTGCGGCACGCCCTTGACGGGCACGGACTCGAGGCGGAAATGGAAGCTCTCCGGCTGGCCATAGGTGATGACCAGGCCGCGGATCTCACCGCGCACGATGCCGGTCACCTCGCCGAACGGGACCTCGTCGGTGAGCTTCTTCAGGTCGAGGTCGACGAGGTCGACGTTGAGCGAGATGGAGCGGCCCGGATCGAACGGCTTGGCGACGCCGAGGTCCCGGAGGACGATCTGGCCGCCGAAGACGCTGGCCGCACCCTGGCCGGAGAGGGCGATCTTCTCGGAGCTGATATCGAGGCGTGGGAAATCGGCTTGGATCTTCCCGGTCAGCTTGAACTGGGGCGACTGGACGGGGAATCGCCCGATGTCGAGGTCGCGAAGGACGAGGGAGCCGACGCCGGCGATGGCGCCGGAGGCGGGGTCGAGGCGGAAGGTCGTCCGGCCGAGCTCGAGCCGGCCGCCGAAGACGGGCAGGCTGAGGGGCTCGATGGACAGGGCGTTAGCTCCGGCCCGGACGGCGATATCGACCGGCTTGAGGGTCAGGAGGGGGTTCTGGAATTCACCGATGCGCAGGAAGCCTTGCTCGGGGAGGAGCGCCTCGGGGACCGTCCCCGCAGGAAGCTGTCCCTCTTGGGTCAGCTTGGCTGGATCGGGACTGCCCGCAAGGCGGGACTGCCCCTCTTGGGTAAGCTTGGCGGATCGGGACTGCCCGCAAGGCGGGACTGCCCCTCTTGATGAGCGGGCGCGGACTCGTAATGGAACGGCAGGTCGGCCGTGATACCGACGAGAAGCGTCTTGCTCGTCGGGCTTTCGACGTTGGCGTCGGCGAGACGGATCCGTCCCGCGGCCGAGAGGCCTTGGCCGCTCTTGCGGACGAGCACGGTCGCCCCGAGGACCCCCTCGAGCTTCATCCGGGCCTCCTCGGAAACGCCGGCCTGGGTGTAAAGGGAGTAGAGCGGCCCCAGGCTCAGCCGGGCCTCGGCGCTCAGGTCGAAAGCGGGGGCGGGCCCGAGCGCGGCCGAGCCCGCGATGTCGATCGAGCCGACCTCGGGCACGAGGATCCGCGCGGTCAGTCCGTCGAGGACGCCGGTGCCGGGGAGGTAGCGGCCCGCGGCCTCGAGCTCGAGCGGATGCTTGGTCCAAGCGATGTAGGCCGATTTCCACAGCGATTCGCCGCGGCTGATGCCGAGGCGTCCCTTGAAGGCCAGCCCTTTCGAAGCCGAGCCGGAGGCCTCGATCCTGAGGACGGGGTTGAGCCCCTCTCCGGCGACGGTGAACGAGGGGTCGTTGAACTTGGCGGCGGCCAGGGCGACCGTTCCTGAAACCCTCCAATCGTCGCGCGCGGCCGAGGGGCGGCGGACGGAGAGGGAGAGGTCCAACGCGCCGCCGAGGTCCCAGCCGGCGAAGTCCGCCGGAATGAATGGCGCGGCCAGGGCCCGCAGGGCCGGGACATCGAGACCGCGGGCGTCGAGCCGAAGTTCGGAGGAGGCGCTTTTTCCCGATCCGTAGCGGCCCGCCAGACGGAGCGGGGCGAGGCCCGGAAGCCGGGCCTCGAGCGAGGTCAGGACGCCCTCCTTCCGGGCCAGGTCGACGGTCCCCTTGGCCGTGAAAGAGGTCTTGTCGAGGGCGATCCTCCGGCCCTCGGCCGCGTCGAAGACGAATTCGGCCAAGCGGGCCTCGAGAAGGGAGATGTTCGCGGCCGTTCGCGTTCCCGAGCCGACGATGCGGAGGTCGGCGCCCTTGACGCTGATCCCCGCGGCGGCGACGGGCCCGGTGGAGGCCCGGATATCGGCAGAGAATCTCGGATCGCTCGACGGGCCGGCGGCGTTGATCCGCCCGGCGGCGCGGACGTGGACGGGGCGTCCGTCGAGCCGGGGATCGAGCTCGACGCTCTCGAGCGAGAGCGAGGCCGTGAGGCTGTCCTTCGCGCCCTGGTCCGATCTCTGGAGGACGTACGTTCCGCTGAGCTCGGCCTGGCCGCGCGGCGCGGCGGTCCGGACTTCGGCGGGCAACAGGGGGCCCAGGAGGCCGGCCGCGGCCGCAAGATCATCGAAACGCGCCCGGGCCTCGGCTTCCAGGAAGATCCCGTGGCCCATTCGCCCCGTCATCTTCCCTTCAAGGCCGAGCAGGCCGGGGACGTCGATCTTCAGATGGGAGACCTTGAGCTCCTGGGCGGGCCGGTCCAAGCGGCCGGTCAAGGCCAGGGTGAGGCTGCTGAGAGAACCGCCCAGTCCGGCCGCCTTGAACCGCGGCGCGTTCAGGCCGAACTCGGCGTCGACGCTGAACGGCGAGACCAGTCCGAGCCGGCCGGACGACTTCACGCCGGCGGCGCAGACGAGCGCGCCGGACCCGTTCTTGACGCTGACGTCGCCGCGGCCGATCGAATAGGTGACGACGTCCCGGGTCGGCCCCTCGGTCAAGGTCAGATCGAGATGCTCCACCTCGATAGGGCCGGAGAGGAGCGCGAAGGACAGGCGGGCGTCGGTGACGGCGATGCGCCGGGCCCAGGCCAGAGTATCGGAGACCCGGAGGAGGACCTTTTCGATGTCGACGGGCGCCTCGGTCCGGGCCTTCTCTTCGATGCGAAAGGAGACGCCGCCGGCCTCGAACGTCTCGAGGGCCGGTTTGACGCCGCGGATGAGCTTCCCGAACGACCCCCTGGCCTCGAGCCGGGTCACGGTCGCGTCCAGCTTCTCGAACGCGTCCTCGGAGCCGATCTCGAGCCCTTCGACGATGACGCGGAAGGGAAAGACCGAATAGTCGAGCTTGGCGAACCGGGCGCCCGGCCCGACGGCCCGGACGAGCTCCCGCCGGAGGAGACTCCTGACGAGAGGCTTGTCGAAGAGGACAAGAAGGGACGCGGCCAGGGCCAGAAAGACAAGGGCCCCGAGAAGGGCGCCCGAGATCTTGAGCGTCCTCCGCAGCATCTTATTCATAATGTGTTATGCCAATTATAGCATCCTTCGCCACCGCCGCTTCCCGGAAGGGGTCAAACCTTAATTCTTATAATTTCTGTGCGAGCAGAGCAGGCGGCACCGTATGACGAATGGGAAATTATAAGAATTAAGGTTTGACCCCTTCTTATTTATCAGAGACGACGAGGGTGACGTGGCCGTCGAAGTCGGTGACGACCACCTCGCGAGCGCTGAGGGGCGTCACCGTGTTGATGAGCGTGACGCCGACCCGGTGCTTCCACTTGACCGCGCCCGTCGCGGCGTCGAGGGCCAGGAGCAGACCGTCCTTCGTCCCGTAGAAAACGACGCCGTCCTTCTCGACGAGCTGGGCCGAGTTGATGTCGCGGCCGACGCCGGCGTCCGTCTCCCAGACGGCTTCGGCGTCCTCGGCCTCGGTGGAGATCGCGGCGATGACGTCCTCGGTCGTCCGGACATAGACGCGCCGGCCGTCCGCCGAGAGGCCGAGCGATTCGCGGACAGCCCAGTTGTCCGTACCCCAGAGCTCGCGGCCCGTCCCGAGCTCGAGGGCCGTCATCCAGGGATTCGGGGCGACGACGAAGACCTTCCCGTTCCCGGCGACCGGCCAACAGGCGGCCGGCGAATAGAACGGGCTTTCCTTTTCCCCCTGCCACGTCCAGACGGGCCGGCCCGTCGCCGCGTCGAGGGCGTACAGGCGTCCGTCCCAGGCGCCGAAGACGACCAGACCGCCGGCCACGAGCGGCTTCGCCTCGATGAATCCGTCGATGCCGTCCTCGCTCCAGACGACCTGTCCCGTGGCCAGCTCGATGGCCCGGAAGATGTGATCGCTCGAGCCGATGTAGACGATCCCGTCGAGGATGCGCGGGCAGGCGACGACAGGGCCGGCGGCCGGGACTTTCCAGACCACCGTTCCGATCCGGCCGTCCAGGCAGTAGATCGTCCCGTTCGTGCAGCCGAAGACGACCCGTCCGCCGGCGACGTCGGGCGTCGAGTAGACCGGATCGTCGGTCTTGTACTCCCAGGCGACGCTGCCGTTGGCGATGCGCAGGGCCCGGACGGAGCCCGACGCGTCGCCGACGACGACCGTATCGCCGAAGACGGCCGCGGAGGAGGCGATCGTCCAGCCGGCGGCGAACCGCCAGCGCTCCTTGACCTGGGGATACTGGCCGTTGACGCCGAAGTCGGGCCGCGGCGGGACGCCACCCGATGTCGCGTTCGGACCGCCCGCCGGCCTCCCGGCCGCGACGACCGGCAGCCCGCCCTTCTTGAGCTCGATCCGATGCCAGGCCGGGAGCGTCTTCTTCGCCGTCCGCTCGGCGAAGGTCACGGCCTGGGCGCTGATCTCGACGACGGTGTAGCCGGGGGCCTTGTCTTTCGTGCCCACATTGGCCCGGCCCATGACCCCCCGCAGCCCCTCGAAATCCATGGCCTGGCTCTTATGGCCATGGCCGACGAGCACGGCGACGGTCGGGATGGTCTTCAGCTTGTCGAGGACGACGTACCAATTGGAGATGCTCGGGTCGAGCGGATAGTGGCTGACGAAGATGGTCGGCTTGGCCGCAGCCCCTCGCTCAGACAGCACGCCCTCGAGCCAGCGGACGTCCTGGGGCGCCCAGTTCCCGTCGCCCATCCTCAGGACGGGCCCCTGGGAGAGCCCGATGAAACGGAAGCTGCCGCTATCGAACGCAAACCGGTCGGCCCCCCAGAGCCGGGCGAAATCCGATCCGCCCGACCCCGACCACTTGGTGTCGTGATTGCCGGGGATGATGTGATAGGGGACGGCGAGCCCGTCGAGGATCTCCTTGGCCAGGCTGAGGTTCTCAAAGGAGCCCATTTCGGTGATGTCCCCGGTCACAAGGACGAACGAAAGGCCCGGCAGGGCGTTGATGTCCGCGACCGAAGCCCGAAGGTCGGCCTCGCCCCGGTCCGAGCCGATGTGCAGGTCGCTCAGCCAGGCGAACCGCAGCGCCGAGCGCCCGCCGCCCGCCGGTGCGGCGCCGGGGACAGCGGCCGCGGCGGCCAGGAGCCCGCAGACGACGAGGGCGACGGCCAGAGGCCACGCGACTGAACGGACAAACTTCTTCATCAAAATGAGGACATCACGAAAGACCGGCTATGGCTATCCGGCTCAATCGTAGGGCCAGGCCCTGAACTTGTCAACCGGCCGGCCCTCGGGCCGTCGGCCGGCGCGTTGACTCACTCCTCAACCGAGCGTAAACTCGCGGCATGTGATCGGACATATCCTCATCCCCTGATCAAGGAGGCCACCATGTCGCCGAACGCCTGGGAGAGACGGGATTTCCTCAAGACGCTGCTGGCCGGGATGCCGCTTGTCGCCTGGGATTGGAGCGCGTTCCCCCGCGGGGACCGCAGGGACCAGGCTCCTCCCGGAACGTATGACGCGGTCGTCATCGGCGCGGGCCTCGGCGGCCTCAGCGCGGCCGCGGCCTTCGCCCGGCAGGGATTCAAGGTCCTGGTCCTCGAACAGCACAGCGTGCCGGGCGGATATGCATCGGCCTTTACGCGCCCGGGCGGCTTCACTTTCGACGTTTCCCTCCACTCGACGACGGTCGGCCTCCGGAGCGGGATCCCGAACCTGATCCAGGGCTTCCCGGAGATCCAGGACGTCGTCTTCGCGCCGCACAAACCGCTCTACCGGGCCGTCTACCCGGATCATGACATCCGGGTGCCTCACATGAACGTCGCGGGCTATATCGCCATCCTCAAGAAGAGCTTCCCCGACGACGCGCCGGCCATCGACGGGATCTTCGCCGACATGCAAGGGCTCGCCGACGACGTGGGCCGTCTCTCGGGCGCGGGCGGGCAGGTCGACATGGCCAGCTTCCCGGCGAAGTTCCCCCTGCTCTTCAAGAACTTCAACCGGACATGGGGGGCCATGCTCGACGAGAGAGTCCAGAACCCCAAGCTCAAGGCCGTTATCTCGGGGCTCTGGGGCTATTTCGGACTGCCGCCGTCCAAGCTCTCCACCTTCTACTATGCCATGCCTCTGATGGGCTATCTCCAAGGCGGCGGCTTCTATCCCGTCGGGACCTCGCAGAAGATCAGCGACGCGTTCGTCGGCCTCATCAAGAAGAACGGCGGCGAGGTCAAGCTGAACACCAAGGTCGACAAGATCCTGGCCCGCGAACACGCCGCCTACGGCGTCAGGACGTCCGACGGCGCCGAGTTCAAGGCCCGGGCCGTCATCTCCAACGCCAACGCCATCGACACCTTGGGCCGGATGATGGACGAAGGGGAGTTCCTCAAAACCACCCTGGCCCGGATGGACAAGCTCTCGGTCAGCTTCTCGACGCTTCTGGTCTGGATGGGTCTCAAGACCGATCTCGTCCGCAAGGTCGGGCTCAAGGACAGCGAGATCTTCTACTACCCGAACTACGACATCGAGGCCGAGTATACGGCGTCCCTGGCCGGCGGCCTCCAAGATGACCTGGGCTTCGGGCTGACCATCTATGACAACGTCACCCCCGGCTGCTCCCCCAAGGGCAAGAACACCCTCAACATCATCGCCATGCAGGGCTACGATTATTGGAAGAAGTACGAGACCGATTACTTCTACGGCAACAAGGACGCCTACAACAAGGAAAAGCTGCGTCTGGCCGACATGCTGATCGACAAGATCGAGAAGAAGTTCCTGCCCGGCCTGCGCAAGGCCATCGAGATCAAGGAGGTGGCGACGCCGTTGACCAACCTGCGCTTCACGTCCAATCCGCGCGGCGCCATTTACGGCTGGAACCAGACCGTCGATAACTCGGGCCAGCGGCGCTTCCCGCAGAAGACGCCGGTCAAGAACCTCTACCTTTCGGGGGCCTGGACCTTCCCCGGCCACGGCTACGGCGCCTGCATCCCGAGCGGACTGGCCTGTTTCGCCCAGGTCATGGCCGACTGGAAGAGCTGAGACCGGCATGGCCACGATCTCGATCGCCGGTCCCGAGTCCCGGCTGTCCGCCCATCCCTGGCGGACCCTGCTCATCATCCTGGGCATCCAGGCCGGCCTGCTCTACCTCTTCGGGTTCGTCCTCCAGGCCGTCCTCCGGAAGCCGTTCAGCCTGGCCGACCTGAGGGTGCTGACGACCGTGCTGGCGTTCACGTTGAGCGAGATACTCGCCTACCTCGTCGCGCCCTACCTCCTCCGTGTCCCGTTCGCGCGGCTGTCGTTTCGCGAGTACCTGGACGATATCCGCCTGACCCGGCTCCGGCCGTTCTTCAAACTCCTGGCGCTCACGGTCTCGTGTCTCCTGGTTCTGGTCCTGTGCCAGGCCGGCGGCTCGGTCGTCTACCGCCTGACCCAGGGCCAGCCCGTAACGGCCGATTTCTTGAGGGGCGTCTTCGACCTCGGCCGGGTCTTCCCGCCGCGTTCGCTCCTTATCTTCGCCTTCCTCTATACCATGCTCGAGGAAGTGGCCTTCCGCGGCGTGCTGCTACGGATGCTCTTGCGCCGGCACCCGGCCCGGCGGGCCATCCTCTACTCGGCGCTGGCCTTCGGGCTGGCCCACCTTCCGGCCGCGCTGTTCGGGCATGCCTTCGTCCGGACCGCGGGCCAGGTCGTCTGGGCGTCCATTTTCGGCCTGTTCTATGCGACGCTCGTCATCAAGACCGACAGCCTCGTCCCGGCCATGGTCATCCACTGGCTCATCAACGTTTTCGGGGGGCCGCTCACGTCCTCCTGGGACTCCCTGCCGGCCGGACTTTGGGCGCTTTACGTCGTCGTCTTCGGCTACGGCCTGGCCACGCTCATCCTCATCCCCTGGGTCGGCTTCTTCGCCAAGAAATGGCTTCCTCGCCAGGATCTGATGCCGCCGGCCGCGTCGTGACCGACCGGAAGAGATGAATGGAGTCGCCGGATGCATAAGGCTTCCTCGATCGGCCTTTTGTCCGCGGCCATCGCGGTGGGCCTCCTGATCGCCTGGGTGGATTCCCGGCCCACCTGGGATGATGCCGGCATCACGGCCGGGGTGGTTTTCTTGACGGCGGCGTTCTTTAGCGCGATCCGTCCTGTTCGCCCGTGGATTTGGGCTCTGGCCGCAGGCGCCTGGATACCGTTCTTCGGGATCGCCCTTCATCACAATTCCGGCTCGCTCCTGGCGCTGGCCCCGGCTTTGGTCGGAGCGTATGCGGGAGCCATGGCCCGACGGGTATTAGCGCCTACCGGCGCAAAGTGATATCTTGGGTTCCCGGAAAGAGAGGTCCCCGTGAAGCATCTCAAAGCGGCCGTCATGATCTTGATCGCCCTCGCTGTCTCCTCGAGCTTCGCCGCGCCGGCCGGATATCACCTCCTCAAGAAGCACGTCCTCGGCGGCGAGGGCGGCTGGGACTACATGGCCCTGGACGGCCGGACGCGTCTACTTTACGTGACGCACGGCAACGCCGTCGAGATCCTGAACATCGACACCGGGGCCAAGGGCGAGGCGATCAGCGGGCTCCAGGGCGTCCACGGGGTGGCCTTCGCGCCGGACAGGAACCGGGGCTACATCTCCAACGGGCGCGGGAACAGCGTCACCGTCTTCGACCTCGAAACCCATAAGATCCTCGGCGAGGTCCCCTCCTCCGGCCAGAACCCCGACTCGGTCATGTACGACGCCTTCTCCGGCCGCGTCTTCACCTTCAACGGCCGCACGGCCAACGCCACGGCCATCGACGCCGCCACGGACAAGGTCGTCGGGACGGTCGATATCGGCGGCAAGCCCGAATTCGCCGTCACGGACGGACAGGGCACGATCTATGTCAACAACGAGGACACCAGCGAGGTCGTCGCCTTCGACGCCAAGTCCCTCGAGATCAAGAAGAGATGGTCGATCGCTCCGGGCGAAGGTCCCAGCGGACTGGCCATCGATCTCAAGCACAAGCGCCTGTTCAGCGTCTGCGACAAGGTCATGGTCGTGTCGGATTATGAGAACGGGAAGGCGGTGACGACGGTCCCGATCGGCGACGGCCCCGACGCCGTCCGTTACGATCCCGGGACCGGGCTCATCTTCGCCTCGAACGGCGGGGGCACCCTGACCGTGATCAAACAGGGATCCGCCGACTCGTACGCCGTGCTCGAAACGGTTCCGACGGCCCGCGGCGGCCGGACCATGGAGCTCGATCCCAAGACGCACCACGTCTTCGTGGTGACGGCGGAATACGGCCCCGCTCCTGCGCCCACGACGGAGCAGCCGAGGCCTCGCCCCACGGTCATCCCGGGTTCCTTCATGGTGCTGGAGTTCGGGAAATAGGGTCAGCCCGACTTGCGCCGGCCAACCATCAGGTAGTAGATCGTCGGCGTGGCGATGAGCGAGAGCAGCACGGAGATGCAGAGGGCCCCGATGACCGCGATGGCCAGCGGCTTCAACATATCGGCGCCCGAGCCGATGCCGTAGGCCAGCGGCAGCATCCCGAGGGCCGCCGCCATCGACGTCATCAGGACGGGCCTAAGCCGGCGCCGGCCCGACCGGACCAGCGCTTCAGCCACGTCCGTCCCCTGGGCCATGAGCTCCTTGACGAAATCGAGCATCAAGATGCCGTTCTTGGCCACGATACCCACCCCGATGATGGCCCCGAGCAGAGAGACGACATTCAGGGACGTGCCCGTGATCCAGAGGGCCAGGACCGTCCCGAACATGGCCAGCACGGCGCCGAACACGATGGCCAACGGCTCCGCGAATGAGCCGAATTCGAGGAGGAGGACGGTGAAGACGAGGAAGACGGCCATGAGCAGGACGACGACGAGATTGCGGAACGACTCCTGCTGCTGCTCGTAGAGGCCGCCGTACTCGACCGTGCCGGCCGGGATGGTCGGATCCTTTTTGAGCACCCTCCGGATCTCGGCCATGGCGCTGCCCATGTCCCGGCCTTCGAGCCGGGCCGTCACGGCGACGTCCTGACGGAAGTCGTCTCGCCGGAGCTCGAGCTGACCCGGCTCCTCGACGACGTCCGCGACCTGCGCGAGCTGGACGAGCATGCCGTCCGCGGTCCGAAGCGGCAGGACCCGGAGCTTCTCGAGCCTGTCGATGGCTCCCGGCTCGGCCTTGACCCGGATCTCCACGACCCGGTCGCCTTCGAGGACGGTCGAAGCCTGTTCCCCCAGCATGGCCGCATTCACCGCGGCGCCGATCGCCTCGGCGCTGAGCCCGAACCGCTCGGCGTCGACGGAGCGGACCCGGAAGCTGATGGTGGGCCCGGTATAGATGAGCCCGTCGAAGACGTCCACGACGCCCGGGATCTTCTCGAGCTCGGCCGCCACCTGCGGGGCTTTCGTCTTCAAATAAGCCGTATCGGTCGAAAAGAGACGGACCTCGATCGGCTCGGGCGCGTACATCAGGTCGCCGATGAGGTCGCCGAGGATGCCGGGGAATTCCCAGATGATGTCGGGCAGGGCGGCGTTCAGCCGGTGCCGGAGCTCGCTCAGGACCTCCTCGGTCGACCGCTGGCGGCCGGGCTTGAGCTTGAGGAGGAAATCCCCGTTGTTCGGCTCGGTGATGAACAGCCCCAGCTGGGCCCCGGTCCGGCGGGAGTAGCTCTCGAGCTCGGGGACGGAGCGGATGATGTCCTCCGCGTACCGGAGCTGACGGTGGGTCTCCGCCAGGCTGGTCCCCGGCGGCGTGAGATAGTCGATGACGAACCCGCCCTCGTCCATGGGCGGCAGGAACTCGCTCTCGAGCCCCCCCGTGAGGGCGACGGCCAGCACGATGATGCCGGCACACGCCGCGATCGTCCGCCAGCGCCTTTTGAGGGCCGCCCGGACCCCCGTTTCGTAGATGCGGATGACCTTCTGCAGGAGCGGTCCGCCGTGGTCTTCCCGAAGCGGGCCGGGCCCGTCCTTGGGGGGGCGAAGCAGCCAGGCGGCCAGCGACGGCGTCAGTGTCACGGCCAGGACGAGCGAGGTCAGCAGGGCGACGACCATGGTCAAAGCCAGGGCGCGGAAGAAGACCCCGGTGATGCCCCCCAGGAAGGCCAGGGGGATGAACACCACGACGGGGGTCAGGGTCGAGCCGATGAGGGGACGGACGATCTCGCCGAGGGCCGCCCGGACGGCCGCCAGGCGGTCCCCCGCCGCCCGGCGCTTGGCGTGGATGGCCTCCACGACGACGATGGCGTCGTCGATGACCAGGCCGATGGCGGCGGCGATGCCTCCCAGGGTCATCAGGTTGAACGACATCCCGGCGGCTTTGATCGACAGGAGCGTCACCAGGACCGTCACCGGGATGACCAGGATGGCCACGAAAGTCGTCCGCCAGTCTTTCAGGAAGAAGAACAGGATGAGGACGGACAGGACGAGCCCGAACAGGATGGCCTCCCAGACGCTCCGGACGGAGGCCCGGACGAGGAGGGACTGATCATAAAAGAAGGCCAGCTTCAAGTCGGGCGGCAGCTCGCGCTTCAGGACCTTGAGGTCATCGGTCAGCCGCTTGGCGATGTCGAGGGTGCTGCCGTCGGGCTGGCTGTAGATGTTGATGAGCACGGCCTCCTGGCCCTCGGCCGTGACGTAATTGAACACCGGCTCCGGGCCGCGCACGACCCGGGCGAAATCGCGAACCAGGACGGGATGCCGGCCGGCCACGGCGACCGGGAAGCTCTCGATGTCGGCGATCGAGTGGACGCGGCCGTCGACGACGGCCAGGTAGAGCATGCGGTTCTCCTCGTGGAGCCCGGTCGAGGTCACGAGGTTGTTCCGGTTGAGGGCCTCCGTCACCTCGGCCATGGTCAGCCCGGCGGCCTGGAGACGGATCGGATCGACGACGATGTGGTATTCCGGCGTCCGGCCGCCGACGAGGTCGACCCGGGCGATGCCCGGGATCTGGAGGAACCGGGGCTTGAGCTCGTAGCGGGCCGTCTCCCAGAGATCGATGAGGCTGCGCTTCGGGCTGGTCAGGCTGACCCCGATGATGGGGAAATTCGAAAAGGTCACCCGGTAGACCTCGGCCTCGGCCGTGGACGGCAGCGTGGCCCGGATCTGGGACAGACGTCCGAGGACATAGAGCTCGGACTGGATCATGTCGACTTTCCAGTTGAAGAAGACGTTGACCTCCGCCGAGCCCCGTCCCGTGGCCGAGCGGATCATGCGCACGCCGGGGATGTCCTTCATGCCCTCTTCGATGGGCCGGGTGATGATCGCCATCATCTCGTCGGCCGGCATGACCCCGTTGTCGACGAGGATGACGACCCGGGGGAAATTCGTCTGCGGGAACACGGACGACGGGATGGTCAGGGCCGCGTAGATCCCGGCCAGGCAGAGGGCGACGCTGATGAAGACGATCGGCAGGGCATGGCGGGTGGCGAAACGGCCGAGGGCGGAATCTTTGCTCATGGGCCCTATTTGCCGTCGATGATGTGGATCTTCGTTTCGCCGGCCATGTTGTATGCGTCCGTTGTGACGATGACCAGGCCTTCCGTCAAGCCCTCTCCCTCGATCTCGACCAGGCCGGCGTCGCGGAGGCCCGCCCGGACCGGTTTCGGCACGGCCCTGTCCCCTTCGACGACCATCAGCACGGTCCCGCCCTCGGGGCCCGGGACGACGCTTTCTTCGGGAACGGCCAGGACGTCGCGGCGTTCTTCGGAGACGATCCGGATGTTCAAGAACTGGCCCGGACGAATGCCCGCTCCCGCGGGGAGGGTGGCCCGGACGAGCACGGTATCGGTCTTGGGATCGACGTCACGCCCCACGACGGTGACGGATCCGGCGGGTGCGCTCCCGTCGCTCCATACGACCGGCTGACCCGTCTTGAGCTGAACGGCGTCACGGCTGGGGACGTGGGCCGTCACGACGAGACGGTCGAGGGCGATGACCTCGGCCAGGACCGCATTGGGCTCGACGGCCTGGCCCAGCCGGGCGTCGATCCGGACGACCGTCCCCGCGAGAGGCGCACGGATCTCGAGGAGCGCGAGCTCCGTCCGGGCGGCGGCAAGATCGCTGTTGGCCGTGTTGAGCTCGAGCTCCGCTTGCTGGAAGCTCTTCTGCGATGTTCCTTCGGCTGCCAGGAGCTTCTTCTGACGTTCGTAGGTCTGCCCGGCGGTCGCCAACGCTTTCTCGGCCCTGGCGACCGCGACTTCGGCCAGCCGCGTATCGAGCCGGAAAA
Organism: Candidatus Aminicenantota bacterium; assembly: GCA_963754085.1. Taxonomy (GTDB): domain Bacteria; phylum Acidobacteriota; class Aminicenantia; order Aminicenantales; family Saccharicenantaceae; genus RBG-16-66-30. The sequence continues at coordinate 23,659 of CAVWFA010000005.1, forward strand.
GGAGCGCGCCGCGTTCAACGGCGTGCCCTTCCGTGCAGGCGATCTCGGCCAAGATCCCCCCTACGGGAGCAGAGATCACGGCCCCGGCCGCCGGCTTTCCTCCGCCCGGAGGCTCGGGCTCGACCGTGCCGTAGGCCGTAACATAGCGGTGGAGGGTCGCGCGGACGATCTGGCCGACGTGGACGCCGACGTCCGTAACGATCTCCTCGTCCTCGCCGCCCTTGGGTCCGAAGACCCTGAAAAGGAGGAGGGCCGCGGCGGCGGCGGCCAGCACGATCAGTCCGGTCGTCACCTGGCGTTTAGTCATCCTTGCGCTCCTTCTCCGGGCTTTCGGGAGTCCGGGACATCGTCGTGATCCAGTCCTTGACATCGAGGGGGCTCTGGGCCGCGTTCTCGAGCCTCCCGACCGCTTCCTGGGCCTGGACCAGCGCCTCGAGACGGGCCAGGGCGCCGGCGTTGAGCTCGAGCTGGATGCCGACGTACTCGGCCCTGGAGATCTCGCCGAGCTCGAGCTGGGACTTGGCGGCCCGCTCCTGGCCGGTCAGGTCGGCCAAGAGGTCGTCGGCTGTCTTGGCTTTGAGCAGCGCGGCCCGGCAGTCCTCGACGGCGGCGTCGAGCTCACCGATGGCCGCGGCCTGCAAGGCCAGGAAACGCGAGGCGCTCTCCTCGCGCCGGGCCATGGCCTCGGCGATCGGGCCCTTGTTGCGGTTGAGGAGAGGCAGGTCGAAGGCCAGTCCGATGGTCCACTTGCTGTCGGTTTGATCGAACTGGTAGTTCGGGCCGATATGCAGGTCCGGATACTGATTGGCGATCTCGAGGCGGAGAGCGGATTCGCTGGCCGCGTATTCCGACAGGGCCGAAAGGATATCCGAACGGTTGAGGACGGCCTGGCGACGGATCTCCGCGGCGGGAATGTCGGGAGCAGATCGCTGGAACGCGTCGAATGAGAGCGCCAGGCCGTCCAGCGCCCGGCGGGGCACGCCGAGGGCCCCGGCCAGCCGGGCCGTGGCGTCCTCTTTGGATCGGGCCGCTTCGATGGACGACAGCCGGCTGGCATCGAGAGCGACGCGCGCCTGGGTCAGGTCGTACACCGAGACCTCGCCCGCGTCCTTTTGGAGCCCGAGGAGACGGACCGTCTCGGCCTGGAGCTTCGCCTCGGCGGCGAGAAGCGATCCCCTTTCCGAGGCCGCGTGGACGTCCAGCAGCGCGGCCCGGAGGCGGCTGCGGACGTCCCAGGCCGCGGCGATGATGTTCCAGCGGGCCGCTTCGGACTGATGCCCGGCCTGGGCGATCCGAATGCCGCGCTTGCCGGCCGTCTCGATGGTCAGATCCAGAGAGATCTCCGGGATCCAGGGATTGACCTCGTCCTTCGGGGACGTGGCGTTGTATCCGAGAAGCGGATTGAGGGACGGATTCGGCCGTTGGCCGGCGGTGATCCGGCCGCCGTTGGCCACGCCCCATTGGGCCCTGGCGACATCCATGTCGGGATGATAATAGAGCGCGGCCAGGGTCATCGCCTTGAGGTCCCAGGCGTCGGGGGGCCAGCGCTCGGCTTCTTTGTTCGCGAGGAGGAACGCTCCGAGCTCGGGCGCATCGAGCCGCCGGGCCTCGAAATCGTCCATGACCTTGGCGGGCTCGAGGGGCAGGGGGTGGTAGCGGACGCAGGAGAACATCAGGACCAGGGCGAGGGCGAGCCCGATGATCTTGAGAAGCCTCATCTCCTTCACCGGGCCTCCTTGGCCGAAGATATTCCGCATTTGAGACGCCGCGGAGGGTATTTTCTTCCTCCGCCGGGGCAAATGCAACCGGCGTTGTTGCCGCCCCGATGCCGGTGGCGAAGGACGCTCTGGCGCCGCCGGCGCCCTTTTGAGACCTCGCCCAAGCTATGCTATATTTCCGGGCGATCGATGAGAAGGCGATCGGCCCGGATCGGGATGAAAGGCAGAGACATGAAGAGCTTGCGAAACGGCGTCATCGGATCGTTCGTCGTCGCGGCGGTCCTGTTCGGCGCCCAGGACCTCGGCGGGCTGAAGGCCCTCCTCCTCAACCGGACGGGCGAGAACCACAAGGCTGTCGGGATCGTCGTGGGCCTGGTCGACGCGACTGGCGAACGGTTCCTCGCGGCGGGGGCGACGGCGCCCGGCGGGAGCGTCGCACCGGACGCCGATACGGTCTTCGAGATCGGCTCGATCACCAAGGTCTTCACGTCCCTCGTTCTCGCGGACATGGTCGTGCGCGGCGAGGTCAAGCTCGACGATCCAGTGGCCAAGTTCCTGCCCTCGACGGTCAAGGTGCCGGAGCGCGACGGCAAGAAGATTACCCTGCTCGACCTGTCGAACCAGGTTTCGGGGCTGCCGCGCATGCCCGACAACTTCAAGCCGGCCGATATGGGCGACCCCTACATCGACTACAGCCCCGCCTTGATGTACGAGTTTCTGGCCAAGGTCCAGCTGCCGCGGGGCATCGGCGAAAAATACGAGTACTCCAACCTGGGCGTCGGATTGCTCGGTCACGCCCTGGCCCTGAGGGCCGGGATGAGCTACGAGGAGCTCGTCCGCCGCCGGGTCCTCGAACCGCTGGGAATGAACGATACGGCCATGACCCTCTCCGAGCGCCAAAAGGCCCGCCTCGCGCCGGGCAGCGGTCCCAACCTCAGCCCGGTCAAGAACTGGGGCTTCGACGCGCTCGCGGGGGCCGGGGCCCTCCGCTCGACCGCCCGGGACATGCTGAAGTTCCTGACCGCGGCGGCGGGTCTGCGTGAGATTCTCCTCTGCGCGGCGGCCTTCGACCTGATGCTGAAAACGGAGCGTCCGACCGGCCTGGCCGATCTCACGATCGGCATGGCCTGGCACATCTGGCGGAAATACGGGACGGAGATCGTCTGGCACAACGGCGGCACCGGCGGCTATAGGTCCTGGGCGGGCTTCGACCCCGCCAAGAAGGCTGGCGTTGTCGTCCTGTGCAACACCTCCTTCGGCGTCGACGACCTCGGCTGCTGGACGCTCGAGCCGAAGTGGCCCGTGGCCCGGTTCAAGCCGCCGGTTGCGCGCACGGCGATCGCGGTCGACGAAAAAACCCTTCAAGCCTACGCCGGCGAATACGAGCTTGAACAGGGCATCACGGCGGTCATCACAGTGTCCGGCGGCAAGCTGCATGTGAAATCGCCCGGGCAGACCGAGGCGGTCTACGAGGCCTGGAGCCCGACCGAGTTCTTCCGGCTCGGCGGCCGGGAGCTGACATTCCACAAGGAGGCCTCGGGCGCCGTGACGGGCTTCGTCCTCTACTCCGAGGGCCTCGAGCACGAGGCCAAGAAGATCAAATAGCCCGGGGCCCCCGGCACGCCCGCCGACCCGGGCTGACGATTCGGCTTCGAGGAGGGCCGGATGAACAGAATGCACCGCTCACCGACCTCCGTTCCGGGATCGGCCCTTCTGCGCTCCGCGGCGATCCTGGCCGCCGCCGTCCTGCTGGGAGCGGCGTGCGGAGACCGGAACGATGGCGCTCCTGCGGCCGCCGCTCAAAATCCCGCCGCCACCGCCGCAACGGATCGCGGCGACGATCTCGCCATCTGGAGAGAGTTCGTCACGGCGATGAAGACCGGTGGCCTTCCATCCGCCAAGTTGCGGCCCTATTACGAGAACCTCAAGGAGCCCATCCTCGGCTGGCTCAAGGAGATGAGCGCGAAGGCGGCCTGGGCGGAATGGGAGAAGACGCCCGAGGTCCATCGCGTCGGCGAGCACGTCCATTTCCTGATCCCTCTGACCTTCGACGGCCGGACCGCGAGCTACTGTCTGACTTTCCTCGACGAAGGGAACACCTGGTACTTCCGGCACATCGAGGCCATCAACATCCGCCTCGACAAGACCGGCCCGCTCCCGACCTCGACCTTCCCCGACGTCGACGAACCGACCAAGGCCCACATCCGCGAGGAGACGCTGTGGTCGCGCGAGATCCGGGTTTTCAACCAGCTCGCGGATCTCCAAGGGAAGACCTTCGCCTTCGACTTCTTCAAGGACGGCGAAGGCTACTTTCTGGCCGCCAAGACCTGGGTGCCCTTCATCGAACCTCGCCAGGCGCTCGTTCTCTACGCCTGCTGGGAGCAGGCCAACCTGAGAGGGAACACCGTCACGCTGGAGAAGCTCGACGACGGAGAGGCCGTGGTCAATCTGTCGACCTTCTTCTTCAAGCTCTATCACGTTACGGCCCATCTGCGTCAGCAGATCCCGTTCGAGGACTACACGAGGATCTTCGAGACCATCTGGCAGGACCGGGCCCGGGCCGCGGGATGGACGCTCGAGATCGAGTACGGGAACGAGGGCTATCGCGCCAGCGAGTGCCGGCTGCGGTTCAAGCGGCCAATCTGACCGCCCGCGTTAGGCTTCGCTTATTCGGGTCGAAGGGCGGCCGGGGGCGGGCAGATCACCTCGACATCCTCGCCTCGGGTCGGATGGGGGAAGCGGATCTTCCAGGAGTGCAGGAGATAACCGGTCGCTCCGGGAGTTGTGCTCCACTCGTCGTCGAGGCCGTCGGTGCGGGGAATACCGCCGGCCTGATAAAGCGGGTCGCCGACGAGGGGGAAACCGGCATAGGCCAGGTGGATCCGGATCTGGTGCGGCCGTCCGGTCGGGATGGTCACTTCAAGGAGCGAAGCGTTCTTTTCGGGGAAGCGGCGCAGGACGCGGACGTGACTCGTCGAGGGCCGGCCGCCGGGACGATAGGCGTTGAGGGTCGCCGGCAGGGTGTGA
>CAVWFA010000006.1:0-11418 GCA_963754085.1 Candidatus Aminicenantota bacterium
AGACTAAAAGGGCCTCTCCTGTCCTCCGGATGGGACCAGGGAGCCCGATCTTTTGCCTTGAGGACATTTTTTCTTGTCGTTGACCCGCTGGAAGATATAAAATATATCCGCCTTATGCTCACTTAATTGGAAGGAGACGTCATGAGCCTTTCACGCAAGCAATTCCTGAAGTTTCTCGGGTTCGGGGGCCTGGCCGCGGGCACGTTCGGACCGGGGCGCCTTGCCGGCGCCGTCGGGACTGGCGCCGCGACGACCGCGTTGTCAAAGCACAAAATCAAGGATATCGAGATCTACGCCTTCGACGTACCCCTTGTCGCCCCGTTCCGCATCTCCATCGGCGAGGTCAGAGCCGCCAACGACGTGCTGGTCCGCATCCGCACGGACAGCGGCCTCGTCGGCATCGGCGAAGCCTGCCCCTTCCCGCCAATCACCGGCGAAACCCAGGCGACCAACATCGCGGCCGCCAAGGCCATCCGGGACATGCTCATCGGCAAGGACCCGCTGGCCATCGACGACATCCTTCGCCTGATCGGACCCATCGTCCACTCCAACCCGAGCACGGTCGCGGCGTACGACATGGCCTGCTTCGACATCCTCGGCCAGGCCGCTGGCCTGCCGCTCTTCCGGCTCCTCGGCGGGAACAAATCCACCTTCGAGAGCGACATCACGACGGGGATCGACACCCCCGCGGCCATGGCCGCCAACGCCAAAGGGCACGCCGATATGGGCTACAAGACGCTCAAGGTCAAGATCGGGCTCGATCCCGATCAGGATTTCGAACGCCTCCGCGCCGTCCGCGAGGCGATCGGCGACGCCATCGCTCTGCGCATCGACGCCAACCAGGGCTACACCGTTCCCCAGGCGATCTACGCGTTGAAGAAGATCGACCGGCTGCGCATTCAGTTCGCCGAGCAGCCCGTCCTGGCCTCGGACACGAACGGCCTCAGGGCTGTCCGCGAGGAAAGCCCCATCCCGATCATGGCCGACGAGGCCCTCTTCGGCCCGGCCGACGCCGTCAAGCTCATCCGGGCCGAGGCCTGCGACTTCATGAACATCAAGATCATGAAGGCCGGGGGCATCCTCAACTCCGTCCGCATCGCCCACATCGCCGACGCGGCCAACATGCGCTGCATGGTCGGCTGCATGCTCGAGACGCGGATCGCCCTGACCGCCGCCGCCCACGTCGTGGCTTCCCAGGCCAATATCGTCTATGCCGATCTCGACGGCAACGCCGAGCACACGATCGACCCGGTCGTCGGAGGCATGACGACAAAGGCCGGGATCGTGACCATGCCCGAGAAGCCGGGCCTGGGCTGCGACATCGACCCGGCCTTCCTGAAGAAGATGGTCAAGGTCTGAGGAGGTGTCATGATCAAGTCCGCACGACCCCTGGCCGCAGCCCTGGTCTTCCTTCTGGCCCTGTCCGCCCCCCTGGCCCCCCAGGAGGCGGCCTTCCCCGTTCCCGGGACCCGGGCCGATCTCGAAAAGGCCCTGGCCGCCCAGGTCTCGACGATCAAAGGCCGCGTCGGCGTCTATATCAAGCACGTCGAATCAGGCGAAACCGTCGGCCTCCGCGACGGCGAGCGCTTCCAGCTGGCCTCGGTCTTCAAGATCCCCGTCCTGATGACCCTTCACAAGCAGATCCATCTGGGCCGGATCTCCCTCGACGACAGGATCCTGTTCGAGGAGAGGATGAAGACCTACGGCAGTGGCCTGATGGGCTCCATGAAGCCGGGGCTCAACATCTCGGTCCAGGACCTCCAGCTGCTGATGATGGCCCGGTCCGACAACACGGCTACGGACATCCTCTATCACCTGGTGACGCCCGAGGCCATCGCGGCCGCGATGGCCGAGCTGGGGCTCAGGGACACCACGATCGACTACGACACGCGCGCGCTCATCCTGGCCTATCTCGGCCTCGATCCGGCCAAGCGGCTGACGGTCGCCGAGCTTGACCTGCTCCCCGCGTCGACTTGGACGGACAAGGACCGCCTGGCGGCGGAAAAGGCCTTCGAGACCACGACCCACAACACGTCGACGCCCCGGGAGATAGGTTTTCTCCTGGAGAAGTGCGTCAAGGGGGAGTTCGTCGACCGGGAGACGAGCGACCGGGTGCTGGAGACGATGAAGAGCCACACCGGAGCGGAGCTCATCCTGCGCTACCTGCCCATGGAGACCGCTATCGCCCGCAAAGGCGGGAGCCTGGCCCGGGACGGCGAGAACACGGCCCTGCTCGACTCCGGCGTCGTCTGGCTGCCGGAGAAGGCCGGGACCCTGATCATCTGCCTCTTCGGGAACGGCCTTCGGGAGGTCCACTACGAGCTCAAGCACAAGATGGGCCTGATGGCCCGGGCGGCGTACGACTATTTTCTGCAAAAGAACAAAAAGCCGGCCAAGAGCTGACCCGCGTCAGCCCTTCTGGATAAAGAACTGCTGGATCTTGCCGTCCGGGGTCCGGTACATGAGGATTTTGAGGACGCCGGTCTTGAACTCCAGGCGGGTCGTCGAGACTTCCATGCCGCCGCGCTCTCCGATCGATTCGACGACCGCGGCTGTCGGCTCGCCGTAGGGCTTGAGCCGGGCGGCGGCCGGGGCGATGGCGTTCTCCCTCAGGAAGGCATCGAACTCCTCGCCGAGCGCCGACCGGTCCACCCGACCTTCCTGCAGGGCCTTCACGAAAGCCTTGGCCTGCTCGGCCGCGGCGAGTCCGGGGATGGCCGGGAGACCCTTGGGCAGGACCGGGGACGCAGGCTTATCCTTGGCGACGGGAGCCGGCTTCGGCTCCACCTTGGGCAGGATCGCGGCCACGAGCGGATTCCAGACGGCATTGACATCGCTGTAGGACGACAGGTTCGAGAAAAGGACCGCGGCCGAGCGGGTCGCCGGGACGACGACGTTCAGCGCATAGAAGCCGTTGACCGCCCCGCTGTGGGACAGCACGACCGTCCCGCCCCGCTCGCCGATAGCCAGGCCGCAGCCGTAGTTCGAGAGGCTGCCGTCGTTCAGCCGGCGCGGCGAGGTCATGAGCTTGAACGACTCCGGCTTCAGGACCCTGCCGCCGATGAGGGCCAGGTCCCAGGCCGCGAGGTCCGTGGGGGTCGAGAAAAGCGCCCCGGCGGCGGCCACCCAGCCCTTGCCCTCCAGGGGCACGACCTCGGGAGTTCCCAACCAGAACGACAAGTGGCCCCGGGCGCAGGCGGGCGTCGCGGAGTCGGGTTCGTAGACCGTATGGATCAGGCCGAGCGGCTTCAGGACGCGCCGCGAAAGAAAGGCCTCGTAGGATTCGCCGCTGACCTTCTCGATGACGCGGCCCAGGATGAGATAGCCGGTGTTCGAGTAGGAGTACCGGGAGCCGGGTTCGAAATCGAGCGACCGCGTCCCGAAGCGGCGGATGACCTCGTCGCTCGGCGTGGGCCGGGCCATGGGCCGGTCGACGAAATCGAGAGGATAGTAATCGGGGTAGCCCGAGACGTGGTTCATCAGGTCGAGCAGGGTGATGTCCGCGGCCCGGGTCAGCCCGGGATAATACTTGGCGACCTTGTCGGTGACGGCCAGCTTGCCGTCTTCCGCCAGGAGAAGGATGCAGGCGGCCGTGAACTGTTTGGTGATCGAGCCGATGGCGAACATCGTGTCCGGAGTGACGGGCTCCCCGGTCAGGAGCGACCGCGCGCCGAAGCCTTCGGCCAGGACGGTCGCGCCGTTCTCGACGACGGCCGCGTTGAGGCCGACGAGGCTGCGGGCCTTGAGGGCGGCCGCAAGCTGGTCGTGGAGGGCCGCCCTGTCGAGGGTCGCCGCTGCGGCCGGGCCGGCGGCAAAGATGAGGATCAGGATCGCCAGGAGAGCGTTCCGGAAGGATGGCGTGCGCATTCTAGCCCAGCCGCTTCATTTCCGCGAGCAGACGGTCGATCTGCTCCGTGGTGTGCTCCGAGAAGATGGACGCCCGCAGGACCCCGCCGGCGGGCGCGCCGACGTACTTCAGCAGGGCGACGGCGATGCCCCGGTCGAAGAGCTCCTTCTGGACCTTCTTCATGTCGTCGGCCGACTTCAGGACCCAGGTGACGATGGGCACCGGCGTGTCGTTCATGTCGTAGCCGAGCTTCTTCATCCCGGTCTTGATCCGGGTGACATTGCGCCGCAGGCGCTCGCGCCGCTCGGGCTCGCGCTGGGCGATCTCCAGGCCCTTGGCGGACGCGGCCATGGCCGGGGTCGGGCTGGGCGTCGCGCCGGGATAGGCGCCGCAGGTCGCTTTGATGTGGTCGATGAAGGCCTTGCTGGCCGGGATGAAGCCGCCGTGCCCGCCGAAGGCCTTGCTCATCGTGCCGGCGTAAAAGCAGCGGTCGCTCTGGACGCCGTAGTAGTCGTAGGTGCCGCGGCCGTTCGGGCCGAGGTGGCCGACGGCGTGGGAATCGTCGAGGCAGAGGTAGCCCTGGTACGGCTCGAGGATCTTGACATACTCGGGGACCGGCGCGATGACCCCGAATGTCGGGAAGATGCCGTCCGTCATGACCAGGGGGACGTGGCCGGCCTTGAGGTTGGCCTTGAGCTGGCGGGCCAGGTCCTCGGGGTCGCGGTGCTTGAACGTGTGGACCGGCTTCAGGGCCGAGTAGACGGCGTCGCGGATGCTGAAATGCGAGGTCTCGTCGATGAAGATGGCCCCTACCTGGGCCTTGAGGGCCTGGACGAGGAAGAGGTTGTCGAGGTAGCCCGAGACGAAGTGGATCGAATCCTCGGTCCCGAAGAACTGGGCGATCTTCCGCTCGAGCTCGAGCTGGACGGGCGTGTTGCCGAAGCCGGTCCGCGACGTGGCGCTGTGGGTGCCGTACTTCCGGAAGGCCGCGACGCCCGCCTCGATGACCTCGGGATGCCCGTGCAGGGCGAAATAGCCCGTGCCGCCGAAATAGAGCACCCGCTTGCCGTTGAGGACCGTCTCGGGGCCCGGGGCGCTCTCCATGATCCAGCCGCCGGGCGGCGGCGGGGCCTGGCCGAGGGGAGGCTCCTCGTCGGCGAAGAGACGGCCGAAGGAATGGTTGAGGACGAACAGCCCGGCCAGGGACTTCGCCAGGAATTCCCGCCGGCCCGGCATCTCGGCCGTCCGGCCGTCCGAAGAGTGTTGCTCGTTCATGTCGGGCCTCCTTCGAGGGATCGGACGAGGCCGGCGCCCCCGAGGGCGCCGGCCTCCGTAGTGTCGGGAACCTGAAAGATGCGCGTCAGAATCTGTAGACGATCCCGAACTGGATGTAGCGCGGCCCCATGATACCATAGACGGACTGGCCGCGGTCGTCGAGGAACCAGTCGTAGTTCGAGGTGACGCCGACGCTCGTCGCCTGGTTGTTGTTGAAGACGTTGTAGATGTCGATCTGCGCGGCGATCTGTCCCTTGCCGAGGTTGAAGGCCTTCTCGATCCGGAGGTCGAGCAGGTGCTGGTCCGGGAGCTCGTTCGTGCCGCGCGGCTCGGCGAAGATGGACACGCCGCCCTGATAGAGGCTGCCCAAGCCGGCTTCATACGTCCGGAGGATGCGGGTGTAGGGAACGCCGGAGCCGAACTGATAATAGCCGCTGACGGTGAGGCCCCAGGGGCCGATGTAAGTGCCCTGGACCTTGACCATGTGCTCGCGCTGATAGTCGAGGCGGCCGTAGGCATTGATCATCGTGTTCGGATCGTCGTAGAAACCGCTGAAGCCCGTGCTCTGGTCGCGGGAGGTGTTCAGGATGCCCGTGCCGTGCGAATAGACATAGCTCGCCTGCGTAGCCCAGTGGTGCGACATGCGCTTGGTCAGCTTGAACTCGAAGCCGGTGTACTTGCGGGCCGTCCCGGGAACGTTCTGGAAGAGGAAGCCGTAGTCGCCGAAATCGTCGTTCATCTCGTAGAACGTGGCCGGATCGCCCGTGAACGGGTCGGTCCCCTGGACCTCATGATAGCCGGTCCAGACGAGGTCGCCCGTGGCCAGGTACTGGTCCCAGTCGAGGTGGGCACGGTCGACGTCATCGATGAGGTTCTGCTCCCACTTGGCCAGGAAGGTCGCCGACGCCGAGAAATCCTCGAAGAGCTCGCGCTCGACGCCGAAGTTGATCTCGTCGGCGTAGGGCGAGCTGATGTCGGGATCGACGGCCGTCGATCCCGGCGAGTAGACCGGGGTCGTGTAGTTGACGGACCAGTCGGCGTTCAGCTGGGCCCAGAAGGAGGACCGCTGGCTGGGATTGTTGAAGTAGTAGTAGATCATGAGCAGGGGCGCGTAGTAGCGGCCGTAGCTGGCCCGAAAGACGGTCTTGGCGTCGCCCGTGATGTTGTAGGTCAGCCCCAGCCGCGGAGAGAGCATGCTGAAGCTCATCGCGCGGATCGTTTCCTGGTTGACCCACTCGGTGTCGGAGCCATACACCTTCTGGGGCGGATAGCTGCCTTGGGAGTAGTCGTAGCGGAGACCCAGATTGAGGGTCAGCCGTGAGACCGGCGTCCAGGTGTCCTGGAGGAATCCGCCGATCTGCAGAAGGTTGTTCTTCTGCTGGAACTCCGTCCCGACCCAGGCCCAGTTGGGCACGCCGTCCCAAAGATAGATGTCGACGGCCTTGAACCCGTCGGGGAAAACCCCCTCGAAGTGAGGGTCTTGGTAGTACTGGGCCTCGGTGCCGTCGAAGGCGAACTCGCTGTCGATGCCGGCCTTGAACTCGTGGCTGCCGCCCCAGTTGTCCTTGAACCAGGTCACGTCGGTGTTGAACTGGGCGCGCCGGCGGGTGTACCACCAATCGGAGCCGGCGCCGCCGCGGTTGACGTTGTCGGTGGCTTCGTCGACGAGCGGGGCCAAGCTGTCATTGGCCAGCAGGTACTGGTGGAGGGAGTACCACGAGCCCTTGAGGTTGAACAGGACGTCCTTGGACATGGTCCGGGTCCACTGGGCGGTGGCGATGGTCACGGCGCTGTCCTCGGTCACGTTGGCGTCAAGGACGGTCCAGCGGCTGGCGCCGCGGTGGTCCCACTGATAGCCGCGCCAGTAGCCGGAGGCGACGATCTTGTCCTTCTCGCCGAGCTGCCAGGTGACCTTGCCGAAGGGCGCGATGGTGTCCTGGCCGACGGGGGCGCTGGCCGGCTGGGGACCGCCGTAGGAATCCGGGGCCGGGAAGCCCTGGACGTAGGAGGAGGACTTGTCGACGTCGAGGCTGGTGAAGAACCAGACCTTGTCCTTCTTGATCGGGCCGCCCAGCGAGAAGCCGGGCAGGTACTGCCAGCGGAAGCCGACGAACTGGCCCTCGAAGGGCGTGCCCTGCGTGTTGTCCGACTGCAGGTCGTTGTTCCGGTAATAGAAGTTGAGGCTGCCGGAGAACTCGTTGCCGCCGGCCTTGGTGACGACGCTGACGAGGGCGCCCTTGACGGCGCCGTATTCGGCCTTCTGGCCCGTCGTCGCGATCTCGACTTCGTCGATGGCGTTCCAGGGGACCGTCTGGTAAGGATCGCCGGTGACCGGGTCCTGCATCTTGACGCCGTCGACGATGAAGTTGTTTGACCGGGCGTCGCTGCCGTGCGACGTCCGGGAGAACATGCCCGGCGCTGAATTGTAGATCGAGATGAGGTCGCGCTGCAGGGGCAGGCTCTGGATGAGCTCCTTCGTGAAAGTCGTCCCCGTCTGGGTCATCTTCAAATCGACCGTCGGGGACTGCCCGGTCACGACGATGGACTGCTCGATCGTGCCGGGCTCGAGGGCGATGTCGATGCCCACGGTCCGCGACGCGGCGATGATGATGCCCTCGCGGATGACGCTCTTGAAGCCCTGGAGCTCGAACGTGATCTTGTAGGTCCCGGACGGGAGCGAGAAGAAGCGGTAGAGGCCCTTCTCGTTCGTCACGGTCGCGAGCTGGGGCAGCATCAGGGACGGGCTGCTGATGGAGACGCTGACGCCCGGAAGCGGCGCCTTGTCGTCCGTGGTGACCGTGCCTGTGAGCTGTCCGGTCGGAATGGTCTGGCCGAAGGCCGCAGCGGCCGTCGCGACGGCCAGCACGGCGATGCAAAGGCCCTTCAGGAATCGCATGATGAAGACCTCCTCGGTGAATTGTGTGTATCGCAGTGGTTTTGCGAAGATTTTCGTGACCCTTCGATGCTTGGCGGTTTTTGGCGTGATTCTCACCTCCTCATCGCTCCTTCAGGATTTCGTCTCGGCGGGCGTATCGGCGATGAACTCCTCGCCCCAATGGGCTTCGATCAGCCTCTCCAGGCCGGCCTTGTCGCGGCATTCGATGAGCCGGACGATCTCGCGGTGGTCGCGATAGGATTTTTCCAGTGACGGCGGGTCGGTGAAGGGCGCGAAATCCGTCTTGCGGCGGTAGATGGAGATCTTGGCCATCAATTCGCTGAGGGTCTCGTAAAGCGCCGTGCTGCCGCAAAGGCGCCAGATCGAATCATGGATGCGAAGGTTCTGTTCGAGATAGGCCTGGTGGTCGTCCGCATCGTAGAAGCGGCCGAGTTCCTCCGTCATCGCCCGGAGCGCGTCGACATCCTCGTCGCCGATCGTGGCCAGGACCTTGCCCAGGGCCAGGATATCCAGGGCCCGGACGATCTCGTAGAGCTCGCTGACCTCCTCCAAGGTCGTATCCTGGGCCAGGACTTCTTTGCGGGCGTTGATGACCAGGTACTTTTCGGCGGCCAGGCGGAAAAAAGCCTCCCGGACGGGAGTCGAAGACGTATTGAACAGGGCCGCGATCTCCTTCTCCTGGAGTCTTTGGCCGGGCTTGATCTCGCCTTCGATGAGGGCCTTCTTAAGGGACTGAAAGATGGTTTCGGATAGAGTCGCCGGGACTTGAAAATCGGAGGGTTTCCAATCAATCTTCATTTTTCCACCGCAGGATATAAAATATATCGTCACTTGTCAAGGATTTGACTTGGATCAAGATAATTTTTTTTATTCGTTTATATTGAATATGTTAGGTCGTCATTTCGCGGATCGTCGGGACCCGCTTCCCGTCCAATCTAACAAAATAGTCCCAAAGGTTGACCGTCAAGCAGGAGTGGACAGGCAGGATGAACAGGATGTCGCCGGCATTGATCCGCCGCATCTCGGCGGAGGTCGTCTTGATGACCCCATGCTCCTGGGATAAGGCTGTCACCGCCGTATCGGGCAGGACCGGGCCCCACCCGTTGCTGCGCGGACGGCAGACGCGGCCGTAGATCCGGCCGTTCCCGCCAAGGCGAAAGTCGTCCTTGGAGAGATGGATGGCGCCGCCGTATATGACGGCTTCGTTCCGGGCCGGATGCCTGGACACGACAGGGCAGGCCACGGCCGCCGCGATGTCCCCAGCCTGGCACGTTCCGAGCTCGAGCTGGGTCACGTCGTTGAGCACGAAGTTCCCGGGCCGGATCTCGTCGGCGCCGGTAAAATCGTCCAGCCGGCTGCACGCGGGCGTGTCCCCCACGGAAATCTCGAGCCCCGGATGGCCGGACGCCGCCAGCGCGCTCCGGGCTTTGAGCATCTTGCTCATCGCGTCCGCGTGGACGCGAGACAGGGCGGCCTGCGTCCGGGCCGCGTACGTCCGGCCGTTGTGGGTCAGGAGACCGCGCAGGTGCAGCCCCGGATGCCGTTCAGACTCCCGGGCGATCGCGCCCAGGAGCGCCCGGTCGTTCCATTCGGCGCCGGCCCGGTTGGCCCCGACGTTGATCTTGATCCAGATGTCGACCGAAGTCCGGACGGCGCGGGCCAGGGCCGGCAGGCCCTCGGCGGATTCGACCAGCAGCCCCAGCCGGCACCGGGCGGCCAGCCGGCCGATCTCGGCGGCCTCGAGGATGTTGAGCGGAAAGGCGATGAGGACGTCGGCCCAGCCGTCCTCGACGAAGTAGGAGGCCATGTCGACCGACGACACCGTGATCGCCTCCACGCCGTACTCGCGGAAGATGCGTCCGACCTCGCGCGACTGGTGCGTCTTGAAGTGCGGCCGAAACCGGACGCCGAAGCGCCGGGCCCGCGAAGCCATGCGGGAAATATTGCGGCGCGCCCGGTCCTCGTCGAGGACGAGCGCGGGCTTCGTGAACGTCGTCATGGGCATGCTCTTATCATTCGCCGGCGGCGGAAGTCAACCGCCCTCACCGGATGGCGCCGGCCGCGACCGGCCAGTCCGTGATCCCGTTGACGGCCTGCCACAGGGCGCTGTCGAGCTCGCTGAAGAAGGCGTCGGCGTTGGCCGGACGCGAGTTGAACAGCGCCACCCAGCACATGTCGTTCGCCGCCCGGACCATGATCGTCGACGTGCCCGGGAGGGACCCGGTGTGCCACCAGTTAGCGTCGCCGCCCGTCGGCCGGATCTGCCACCCGAGGGCGTAGTAGGTGGCCGAGCCCTGATATTCGGCGAGCGGCGGCCGGGCGACCATCAGGTCCACCGTGGCCCTTTGGAGGATGTCGGCCCTGCCGGCACGGCCGTCCACGACCAGGATGAACCGGAGCAGATCGGCGGCCGAGGCCAGCCACCCGCCGTGGGCGTCCATGGGCTCGATGGCGAATCCGCCGTAGGGCCAGGGCACGAAGCCCGGGCCGGAATCGAAAACGGACGGGGCCAACGGCGCGCCGGCGTAATCATAATAGACGACCTCGGCGGCGGCCCGGTCGGCTTCGAGGGAGCGGCCCAGGCGCAGCCCGGCCGCGCCGGCGGGCGCGAGGACCGCCGTCCCGACGTACTCGCCATAGCTCTGGCCGGTGATCTTTTCAATGATCCGGCCGAGCAGGCAGTAACCGAAATTCGAGTACGCGTACGTCGTCCCCGGATCGAGGTCGAGCGGTTGCCCCTTCATGTAACGGATGATGGTCGCCGCGTCGGCCGGCGTCGCGACTCCCATCGCGGCCGCGATCTCGCGGGAGCGGAACATCGGGTCGAAGCTCGCGTTGCGGTCCCAGCCGCCCGAATGGCGGAGCAGGTCGAGGACGGTGATGTCGGCGAGACGGGCGTCCACGGTCGCGCCCGGCGGCGGTTCGACGTCGCTCAGGATGTCGAAGACCTTGGCCTCGAGGTCGAGCAGGCCCGCTTCATGGAGCTTGAGCACGGCCGCCGCTGTGACCGGTTTCGACAGGCTGGCCAGCCTGAACAGGGAACCGTCGGTCACGGGGACGCTGCCGGTCTTGTCGGCGATCCCGTAGGCGTCCGTGAGCACGACCGTCTCGTTGCGGGCCAAGGCCACGGCACCGCCGGGGATATTCCACTTCGACATGAGCGGCGGGATGACGTTCGCGAAGCTCTCCGCGGGCGTCACGCCGTCAGGCTCGCCGCCGCCGGATGATTGGCAGCCGGGGCAGGCGATCAGGGCGGCGCTGAACGCGCCGATCAGGAAGAAAACGGAAGCCGGTCGCTTTTTCATGAAAACTCCGCCGCGAATTAAAGCACCTCGCGGGCGGGTTTTCAACTCATTTCATGAAACGATCAGCTTTTCTCCTGGAAGACGAAGGTGTAGTC
>CAVWFA010000007.1:0-6931 GCA_963754085.1 Candidatus Aminicenantota bacterium
GAGGACTTTATGATATATCCGTGTGAATCTCCTCACGGTTGCTCCCGAGGCGACGTCGACGACCTCGATGAGGTAATCCCGGCCATGGTAGGCGTAAAGAAGGCTTCCGTCCGGGCTCAGAGTCGTGATCGAAGAGTCCCAGGACATGCCCGCCTGCGGCGCCAGGAACTCCCTTGGCCGGAACGTCGCAATGGCCCTCCGCTCCGTGCCATCCCGGGCGACGAGGGCGACGGTCTCGAGGATCTCCATGAGCTTCCCCGTCCTCTCCTCGAACGGGGGCCAGACGCTTTTCAGGAACAGGAAGCCGTCCGGAAGCGCTCCTTCGAAACCCCGATAATCTTTGTTCGCAAGGGTGATCTGCTCCTGGAAAACCCCGTCGAGGTCGGCCCGCCAGAAACGCTGGGAGTTCATATCCTGGATGAACAGGTCTTGACCCTGGACGAAATAACCGAACTCGCGGCCGATTTCGCCGGGGCCTTGTCCCTTTTTGTAGAGGTTACGCACGAATTTCCCGTCCGGCGTGAATTTCAGGAACTGTTCGTCTTCGGCCAGGAAGATCGTGCCGTCCTCCGCGATCTGAAGGTTGTGGGGATACTTGAAGAAGAACTCCCCTCCGTCGTCGGTGATCCTCCAGACCTCGGCCAGCTTCAAGACGCGGCCGGCGTCCTTCGCGAGCGGCTTGGCCGGGTTCTCGATGATAGTCTGGGCCGGCGCGGCGCCGGTCGCAAAGAGGAGGACGACCAGCCCCGCGCCAGCGATCAAGGCCCTGCGCCGCGGCCGGATCATGCGTCGTCTTCTTTCGCTTTTGCGATCGGCTTTGCGTTCATTTCTCGACGATCCGGTATTCGTAGACCGTGACACCGCGCTCGCGGTCGATGAGAAAGAGCCGGTCGCCGGCGACGCGCAGGACGTCGGCGAAGTGGGTGAGCGGGATCTCTCCGAGGAGGACGCCGTCCGCGTCGAAGATCTCGAGCTTGAAGGCGTCGGTCGTCCTCAGGTCGGTGTTGCCCTCCGTCTTGATGGAGACGTTGGAGACGCCACCTGCGACGTCGGACGACATCATCATGGTCTGGACCTTCTCATTCTCCTTGAGCTGGCGAGCGTAGGTCACGACCCAGGCCCGGCCCTTGCTGTCGACGGCGATCCCCGTCGAGCAGCTGTTCATCTCGGGGGGCGAAGACGAGATCCCGCCCTCATGCTGTTCCATCTTTCCTTTCTTCTTGACCTCTGTGCTGTAAGCGAGCGGCCGGTCGGCTCGCCAGTGTAGCGTCCCGTCAGGCGCATATTTTTCGACGCGGTTCTGGGCGTTGAAGCTGACCAGGATCGCGCCCGCGGCGTCGACGTCGAACGTATTGGCGTTCGCCATGGCGGTGGTCATGGTCTCGCCGAAATCGGCAAGGAGGCCGAACGACTCCGTGCTCCGCCCGTCCGCGCCGATGCGGCGGAAGAGGCGCATCTCCGAAACGGCCGTGGCCGGCTGGCCGGGCCTGGAGAAAGAATTGGTCGAGGCTCTGCCGGCGAGGTCCCCCGAGGGCAGGGGCCTCACGCCGCGGAGGGGCCCTTCCTTGACGACCACGGACCGGACGTCCTTGCCGCTGCCAATGAGGATGTGGACGCGGTTCTGGGCCGAATCGGCGACGACGAGGTTACCATCCTTATCGAAGGAGATCGTATCCGGGAAAATGAATTCCCCGGGCCCCTGGCCCTTGCGGCCGATCGTGGCCAGGTATTTGCCGTCGGGTCCGAACTTCTGGACGCGGGCATTGGAGGCATCGAGGACGTAAATATTTCCTTCCTTGTCGACCGCGACGTCGGACGGGTAATTGAAGGCGAAGTGCTCGTCCTCGGTGTCGATGTCCCCGATCTTGCGGACGAGCTCGAGCGAGGTCCGGGGGGTTTTGCCCCACAGGCCGCCTTTGACGTTGTGGACGACGCGGACGCCGTCGATGGTCTCGATCTTTTGAGGTTCAGGCGCCGCCGTCAAGAAGGAGAGGGTGAGCGCGAGAACGGCGAGAAGCGGCACGACGGCCGTGGCGAAAGGGCGAAAGGGATTCTTCACGCCAGCCTTCCTTATTTTTCCACGATCCGATACTGATAGATGGTGACGCCGCGCTCGCGGTCGATGAGGAACAGGCTGTCCCCGGCGATGCGGATGACGTCGGCGAAGTGGGTGAGGGGGACCTCGCCGAGGACGGCGCCGTCCGGGTCGAAGACGTCGAGCCGGTAGGCGTCGGTCGTCCTCACGTCCGTGTTGCCCTCGGTCTTGATGGAGACGTTGTTGACGCCGGCCGGCCCCCCGACGCTCGTCATCGAGGTCTGGACCTGCTCGTCCTTGCGGAGCTGACGGGCGTAGGTCAGGACCCAGATCCGGCCCTTGGCGTCGACCGCGATGCCGGCCGAGCAGTTGTTCATCTCGGGCGAAGACATCGAGATCCCGCCGCCCGACGTGTCGATCTTGCCCTTTTTCTTCACCTCGGTGCCGTAATCCAGGGGGCGGTCGGCCCGCCAGAGGATCTTGCCGTCGGGGCCGTACTTCTCGATCCGGTTCTGGGCGGTGTAGGTCACGAGGAGCGCGTCCCCGGCGCCGACGGTGGTCTCGGTCGTGTTGCCCATGGCGTTGGTCATGGCCTCCCCGAAATCGGTCAGCGTCCCGAACGAGGCCGTGGCGCGTCCATCCGGCCCCAGGTGCCGGAACAAGCGCATCTCGGCGACCTTCGGAGCCGGCTGCCCGCGCATGGGATAGACCCAGGTCGAGGCCCGGCCGACATAGCCCCCTCCGGCCAGGCAGCGCAGGCCGTAGAGCCGTTCGTCCTTGAGGATCACGGCTTTCGAGTCCTGGCCTCCGCCGATGATGATGTGGAGGCGGGACTGGGCGGAATCGCCGACGACGATATTGCCGTCGCGATCGATATCGAGACCGTCCGGCAGGATGAATTCGCCCGGGCCCTGTCCCTTGCGGCCGATCGTGGCCAGGTATTTCCCGTCGGGGCCGAACTTCTGGATGCGGGTGTTGCCGGCGTCGAGGACGTAAATGGCGCCGTCCTTGTCCACGGCGACGTCGGAGGGATAGTTGAACGCGAGGTGCTCGTCCTCGGTGTCGATGTCCCCGATCTTGCGGACGAGCTCGAGCGAGATCCGGGGGGTTTTGCCCCACAGGCCGCCTTTGACGTTGTGGACGACGCGGACGCCGTCGACCGTCTCGATCTTCTGAGCCGCGGGCGCGGCGACGAGGGCGAGGAGCGGAACGACGGCGAGGACGGTGAAGCGGAGAAGATCCTTCACGGCAGCCTCCTCGGTCCAGGGGTCACTGGACGATGCTGACCTTGGTGTCGTGGGCCAGGGTGATGTGGCCTTCGACGATGACGGTGTCGCCCGCGGAGACGCCCCAGCCCGGCTCCTTGCCGGGCAGGACCTCGGCGAAGCGCTCGTTCTCGAGGCCGACCTCGATGTAGCGCCACTTGGCCGTGTCGCCCTCGACGGCGAAGACCAGCTTGCGGCCGCCGCGGACGAGGATGGCCTGCTGCGGGACGAGCAGGCGCCCGGCGAAGATCTCGGTCGGGAACTCGACTTCGGCGTGCATACCCGGCTTGATCTCCTCGGACGGGTTGTCCATGGTGACGTAAACGCCGCAGGTCTTGTCCTCGGCGCTGATGACCGGGCTCACGGCCTCGATACGGCCCTTAAAGGTCCGGCCGGGGAAGGCGCTGAAGCGGAGGTCGACCTCGCGGCCGGCGACGACCTTGCCGACCTCGCTTTCGAGGACCTTGGCCTTGACCTTGATGCGGCTGATGTCGACGAGGGTGAAGAGCTCGCGGCCCGGATCGATCCGCTCCTTGGGCGAGATCTTGACGTCGGTGACGACGCCGGCGAAGGGGGCCCGGATGCGGGTCTTCTCGAGGTTGAGCCGGGCGATCTTGACGTCGACCTCGGCCTGGGTCAGGCCCTTGGTGGCGGCCTGGACCTCGTCCTTCTTGCGGCCGGCTTCGATCAGGGCCAGCTCGAGCGCGGCCTGGGCCTTCTCGAGGTCGGCCTGGGAGGCGACCCCGGCCTTGAAGCCCTCGGCGATACGATCGTAATCGGCCTGGGCCTTGGCCAGCTTGTCGACCACCGTCTGGGAGGGCTTCTCCTCGGTGATCGAGAACTGCCGGTCGAGGAAGAGCTCGGAGAGATAGCGCAGGCGCTGGGCTTCGAGCCGCTCGAGGTTGAGGCGGTATTCCCGGTCGTCGAGCTCGACCAGGAGGTCGCCTTCGCGGACGTGACGGCCCTCGGAGGCGGTGAGGTTCTTGACGGTCCCGCCGACCTCGGCCTTCATGGCGATGCGCTTCTCCGTGTAGGCCTCGCCGGGCGATTTGAGGGTCATGACCAGATCGCCGAGAAAGGCCTTGGAGACCTTCACCGGGAGAGGGGCGGCCTCGACCTTCTGATCGGGCGAGGGTTCGGCGGAGGAGGCGGCTCCGGCCTTGTCAGCGGGCTTGGCCGGGCGCTTGTCGAGGACCAGGAAGTAGACGCCGGCGGCGACCAGGATCAGGATCAGGAATCCGCCCAGGACGGCCTTGGGGATGCGCATCGACCACCTCCGCTCACGTCCGAACGCAAGTAAGATCTCGGCTCCGGTGGGCCCAAACTGACGGAATTTTACTTCCCGGGCCTGAAATAAGCAATCGGCGACCCGACTTCGCTTTCAGAGACTCTCATTCATCAAGACACCCGGCGGACCGGAAAATTCCCAGGTCCCTCGAAGTAATTACGCCCGGCCCGCGCCGGGCGTTGCGCCGGATGCTAAATTATTAGCATATTTGGGCATATTTTGGGGACATGACCGTAGGTACGTGTCCCCATCTGCGCGCCTGGCCACGTCCCTCCGGCGCATGGCCCCTTCCTGGAGCCCTTCTTGGCTAACGGCCTGGGGCTTTTTCTGATAAGATACGGGGGAAAGGCCGCCTGCCCGTGCTCGTACTTGCCATCGAAACGTCCTGTGACGAGACCTCTGCGGCCGTCCTGCGCACGCCCGGGGACTGTCCCCGAGAGCGGACTGTCCCTCTTGCCTCGGCCGCGGCGCCCGAGATCCTCAGCAATATCGTCTTATCCCAGGACGAGGTCCATGCGCCGTACGGGGGGGTCGTCCCGGAGCTCGCCTCCCGCCAGCACATCAAGACGATCACGGCCATCGTCGATGAGGCCCTGACGCGGGCCGAGGTCGGGACCTCGGAGATCGACCTCTACGCCGTGACCCAGGGGCCGGGGCTCATCGGCTCGCTCCTCGTCGGCCTCTCTTTTGCCAAAGGTCTCGCTTATTACCACAAGAAGCCCCTCATAGGAGTCGACCACCTCGAAGCCCACCTCGAAGCCTGCTTCCTCGAGAATCCGGCCATTGGCTATCCGGTGCTGGGCTTGCTCGTCTCGGGCGGCCACACCGCGCTCTATCTCATGGACGAACCGCTGTCGTACAAGCTCCTCGGCAGGACGCGCGACGACGCGGCGGGGGAGGCCCTGGACAAGATCGCCAAGTTCCTGGGCCTGGGCTATCCCGGCGGCCCGGTCATCGAAAAGCTGGGGAAGAACGGTGATGCCAAGTCGTTCCCCTTCGGCGTGCCGCGGACGAAGGACCGCAGTCTCGACTTCAGCTTCAGCGGCCTCAAAACGGCGGCCATCAAGACCATCCGCGAGAACGGCCTCACGAAGGATAACCCGCGGCTCGCCGACTTCCTGGCCAGCTTCGAGGAGATCGTGGCCCGTACGCTGGTCGACCAGGTCCGGGCGGCGGCCGACCAGGTCCAGCCGAAATCGCTGATCTTATGCGGCGGCGTCGCCCGCAACACGAGACTGCGGACACGCTTCCAGGACTACGCCCGCCGGGCCGGACTCGACGCCTATGTCCCCTCGCCGAAGCTTTGCACCGATAACGCCGCCATGGTCGGGGCCGCGGCTCTCAAGCGCTTCGCCCGCCGTCCCGAGCTCTCGACGGACCTCGACCTCGACGCCTTCGCCCGCTAGAAAGGGTCAAACCTCCACGTTTCCAGCCCATTTTTTCGCCCTTCCTTATCTGGCGCCCGGTCATCTTGACAATAAAATTGATGAATCATATAATGAGTCAATACGAATAGAAGAATGATTCATTTTGATTGTTGACCGGGAGGCTCTCTTGAAATCGATCAGCGTTCACGGCATTGAAGATAAAACTGAAGAAAAAATAAGGGAGCGAGCAAAAGCCGAAGGCAAGAGCGTCAATAAGATCGTGAAGGAACTGATCTCAAAAGCGCTCGGTTTGGGTGATAAACCGCCCGACAACCGGGCCATGTTCGAGGACCTCAGCGGCGTCTGGACGGAAGCCCAGGAGCGGGAATTCATGGACTCCATTGCCGACCTGGAGACGACGGATGAAGAGGACTGGACATGAGAGCCCTTTTGCTTGATACCAACGCCTATGCGAAGTACCTGAGAGGCGATCCGCGGGTCCTCGACGCCCTGGCCGGGGCCGGCCTCGTTTACATGTCGGTCTTCGTCCTGGGCGAGCTCTGCGCAGGCTTCCGGTACGGATCGATGGAAAAAACAAATCGGCAGACCCTGGAGGCGTTCCTCGGCAAACCGGCGGTCAAGGTCCTCGAGGCGACCCGCGAGACGGCCGACTATTTCGGCCTGATAAAGTCCTCGCTCAAGAAGGCCGGCCAACCGCTCCCCGTCAACGATGTCTGGATCGCCGCCCACGCGCTCGAAACGGGCTCCGTCCTCGCGACTTACGATACGCATTTCGCCGCCGTTCCCGGGCTCAGAATCTGGGACGGGCTCTGCTAAGAGAAGGTCGCTCTCTCAGGATATTTCCGGTCCCCGGGCTGCGGATTTGGAGCGAGCTTTAGGACGGGACAGGGGTCAAACCTATACTTTTCAAGTTTTCTCAGGATCCGCCTTTTTGCGGAAAACTGGAAAAGTATAG
>CAVWFA010000008.1:0-17387 GCA_963754085.1 Candidatus Aminicenantota bacterium
GGTCGACTGGCGGAACGCCCGGCCGCTCGGCCGGCGCGGACGGCGGAGTTTCTTCCGGTATCTCCGGCAAAGGCTTGGCGGAGACCGCCAAGGCCTCGCAGGTATCAATGACGATGACCGTGACCTCCCGGGCGTTCTTGATCAGGTCCTCGACGACCTTCCTGTTCCGGCCTATCTTCTTCCAGAAGGGCTTGGCGTAGGACTTTCCGGCGACGATGTGACCGACCCGGTATTCCGCGGCGAATCGGAGGATGGTGTCGGCGATGTCTTCGCCCTTGTAGGTGAAGACCATGGCCCCCAACTGCTTGGCCAGCGTCAGCGTTTCCGAGAGCTGGCGCTGGACTTGAGCGTCGATGACCGTGGCCTCCTCGGCCGGCGTCTGGACGTAGACGGCGTACCAGTTCCGGTTGAACTTCCCGGCCAGGCGCGAACCGTAGCGCAGCAGCTTCTCGCTGTTCGGCCCGTGCGAGCTCAGGCAGACCATGACCTGGTCCGAGGCGGCGCTGCCATCCGCGCCCTGAGCCTCGCGCCGGCGCAGGTCGATCTGGGCCGCGAGCTCGCGGAGCGTCAGCTCGCGCAGCTTCTCCAGGTTGGACCGGGTGAAGAAGTTGGCCAGCGCGGTCTCGATGCGCTCGGCCGGGTAGACCTTCCCCTCTTCGAGGCGCTTCCGGAGGTCCGCGGTCGCCAGGTCGACATCGACGATCTCGTCCGCCTCGGCCAGGACGGAATCCGGAAGACGCTCGCGGACCTTGATCCCGACGGTCGTTTCCACGATGTTGTAGAGACTTTCGAGGTGTTGGAGGTTGAGCGTGCTGACGACGTGGATCCCCGCGGCCAGGATGTCCTGGACGTCCTCGTACCTCTTGGCGTTCCGGCTGCCCGGGACGTTCGTGTGAGCGAGCTCGTCGACGAGGGCCACCTGCGGCTTGCGGGCCATGACGGCCTCCGCGTTCATCTCCTCGATCGCGATGCCGTGGTATTCTTGGATGCGGCGGGGAACGACTTCGAGGCCCTCGGCCAGCCGGACGATGTCCGCCCGGCCATGCGTTTCGAGAAGGCCGATGACGACGTCGATGCCCTCGCTCTTGAGCCGATGGCCTTCCTGGAGCATCTGGTAGGTCTTGCCGACGCCGGCCGAGTACCCGAGGTAGATCTTCAGCCGTCCCCGCTGGGCCCGGCGGATCATCCGGAGAAACGCGTCGGCCCTATCTTCCGGCATCGCGGACTCCGTCGAGGGCGAGATTCAGACGCATGACGTTCACCCGGGGATCGCCCAGGATGCCCAGCGTGCGTCCTTCGGTGCAGGCCTCGATCTGCGCCCGAACGGCGGCCTCGGTCAAGCCTCGGACCTTGGCCACGCGAGGGGCCTGAAGCCCGGCGTTCGCCGGAGAGATATGGGGATCGAGACCGCTTCCCGAGGCCGTGACGGCATCGGCCGGAACCGGCGTCGCGGCAGCCAGCCCGTTTTCATCCCTGTATTCGGCGACCCGCCGGAGGACGGTTTCGACGAGTTCTTTCGAGAGGGGCCCGAGATTCGTCCCCCCCGACCGCCCGGCGTCGTATCCCTGTCCGGCGGCCGAGGGACGCGGGTGGAAATACGCCGGCCCCGAGAACCGTTGGCCGATGAGGTTCGAGCCGGCGACGTCCCCATCCCTCACGATCAGCGAACCGTTGGCCCGGCCCGGAAAAAGGCCCTGGGCGAGGGACCAGGAGATGAGCGGGTAGAGGCCGCACAGAATGACGGACAGGGCGGCCACGGCCAGGAACGACCGCCGGAGATCGGCCAGTCCGCTTTTCATTTCCGCGCGTCCTTTCTCATGTTAGACAAGATGCAGGGCATTGACAATGATATCGATGAGCTTGATCCCGGGGAAGGGGACGATGAGCCCGCCCAAGCCGTAGATCAGGAGATTGCGCCGGAGGAGGGCCGCCGCTCCCAGGGGTCGGAAGCGCACGCCGCGGAGCGCCAACGGGACGAGGGCGATGATGATCAGGGCGTTGAAGATGACCGCGCTCAGGATGGCGCTCGCCGGCGAACGGAGCCCCATGATGTTGAGGGGCGCGATGACGGGGAAGACGCCGACCAGCATGGCCGGGATGATGGCGAAGTACTTGGCGACATCGTTGGCGACGCTGAAGGTCGTCAGCGCGCCGCGGGTGATGAGCATCTGCTTGCCGATCTCGACGACCTCGATCAACTTCGTCGGATTGGAATCGAGGTCGACCATGTTGCCGGCCTCCTTGGCCGCCTGGGTCCCCGTATTCATCGCCACGCCCACGTCCGCCTGAGCCAGGGCGGGGGCGTCGTTCGTGCCGTCGCCGGTCATGGCCACGAGGTGGCCGGCGGCCTGCTCCTTGCGGATGAGCGTCATCTTGTCTTCGGGCTTGGCCTCGGCGATAAAATCGTCGACGCCCGCTTCCCGGGCGATCGCCGCCGCCGTGAGGGGATTGTCGCCGGTGATCATGACCGTCCTGATGCCCATGGCCCGGAACCGCTCGAAACGGTCCTTGAGGCCGCCCTTGACGATGTCCTTGAGATGAACGACGCCCAGGACCCTGTTTCCGTCGGCCACGAGCAGCGGCGTTCCTCCCTGGAGGGCGATTTGACTGACCGAATCGCCGACCTCGAGGGGAATGCTGCCGCCGGTGAATTCACGGATCGCGTCCGGGGCCCCTTTTCTGATGCGGTGCGTCTCGAAATCCACGCCGCTCATGCGGGTCTGCGCGGAGAAGGCGATAAAGGCCGCGCCGGGCATGTCGGTGACGGAGCGCCCGCGCAGTCCGAATTTCTTGGCCAGGACGACGATGCTTCGCCCCTCGGGCGTTTCGTCGGCCAGGGATGCGAGCTGGGCGGCGTTGGCCATCTCCTCGACCGTGACCCCCGGAGCCGGCAGGAAGGCGGCGGCCTGGCGGTCGCCCAGGGTGATCGTCCCGGTCTTGTCGAGGAGCAGCACGTCGACATCGCCCGCCGCCTCCACGGCGCGCCCGCTCATGGCCAGAACGTTCTTCTGGACCATCCGGTCGATGCCGGCGATCCCGATGGCGTTCAGCAGGCCGCCGATCGTCGTCGGGATCAGGCAAACGAGGAGGGCGACGAGCACGGTCGTCGTCAAGGTGACCCCCGAATACATGCCGAAGGGCTTCAAGGACATGATGACGACGAGAAAGATGATCGTCAGGGCCGAAAGCAGGATGGTCAACGCGATCTCGTTGGGTGTCTTCTGGCGCCGGGCCCCCTCGACAAGGCCGATCATCCGGTCGAGAAAGCTCTTCCCGGGGTCGGAAGTCACACGGACCTTGATGCGATCGGAAAGGACGCGGGTCCCGCCGGTGACCGCGCTCCGGTCGCCGCCCGCCTCGCGGATGACCGGGGCGGACTCGCCCGTGATGGCGGATTCGTCCACCATGGCCGCGCCCTCGACGATCTCCCCGTCGGCCGGGATGATCTCGCGGGCGGAGACGATGACCAGGTCGCCCTTGCGCAGGCGTTCGGAAGGGACGGACTCGACGGACCCGTCGGCCCGGAGGAGGCGGGCTTCCGTGGAAGCTCGCGTCTTGCGGAGCTCGTCGGCCTGGGCCTTTCCCCGGCCTTCGGCCATCGCTTCGGCGAAATTGGCGAACAGGACCGTGAACCAGAGCCAGAGGGACACTTGGAGCGCGAAGCCCGCCGGCTCGCCCTTCGATCTCATCATCAGGCCGGCCGTCGTCAGCAGCGCCCCGACCTCGGTGACGAAGATGACGGGGTTCTTGAGCAGGTGGCGCGGATCGAGCTTCCTGATCGCGGCGAGGGCCGCCCGACCGACGATGGCCTTGTCGAAAAGGGAGCGGGTTCGGGAGCGCACGGTCATCCTCGCTTAATACAGGATCCCTGATCCGGTCATGAGGAAATGCTCGACGATGGGGCCGAGGGCCAAGGCGGGCAGGAACGTCAGGGCCCCGACGACGAGAACCGTCCCGATGAGGATGATGACGAAGGTCGGACCGCTCGCGGGAAAGCTCGCTTCGTTCGGCGGGAGGATCTTCTTCCCCGCCAGGTTTCCGGCCAGGGCCAGGACAGGCACGATCACCAGGAAGCGGCCGATAAGCATGGCCAACGCGAGGGATATGTTGTAGGGGACCGTGTTGCCGTTCAATCCGGCGAAAGCGCTGCCGTTGTTGCCCGCGCCCGAAGAGAAGGCGTAGAGGATCTCGCTCAGCCCGTGCGGCCCGGCATTGGCCGGCCCGGCCAGGCCCCACCGGCTGGCTGCGGCCCAGGCCGAGAAGCCAAGGATCGAGAAAACCAGGA
This sequence comes from Candidatus Aminicenantota bacterium, assembly GCA_963754085.1. Lineage (GTDB taxonomy): Bacteria > Acidobacteriota > Aminicenantia > Aminicenantales > Saccharicenantaceae > RBG-16-66-30. Next base: position 4,286 of record CAVWFA010000008.1, read on the forward strand.
CGAGCACGGCCAGGACAGAGACTTTCACGTCGTAGGCCTCGATCTTCTTGCCCATGTACTCCGGGGTCCGTCCGACCATCAGGCCGGTGAGAAAAACGGCCAGGATGACAAAGACGAGCATCCCGTAAAGACCCGAGCCGACGCCGCCGAAGACCACCTCGCCGAGCTGAATGTTGAACAACGGGACCAAGCCCCCGAGCGGGGTGAACGAATCGTGCATGGCATTGACCGCGCCGCAGGAGGCCGCCGTGGTGACGGCGGCAAAAAGGCTCGAGCCCGCGACGCCGAACCGGACCTCTTTGCCCTCCATGTTCCCCCCGGCCGGGTCGACGCCCAGGGCCTGCAGTCGGGCATTGCCGGCGGTTTCGGCCTTCCAGCAGACCAGCGCCGCGGCCAGAAAAAGCACAGCCATGGCGCTCCAAACGGCCCAGCCGTGCTTCCGGTTCTTGACCGTTCGCCCGAGGTAATACGTCAGGCCGCTCGGGATGAGAAAGATGGCCAGCATCTGGAGGAGGTTCGAAAGAGGCGTGGGATTCTCGTAAGGGTGCGCGGCGTTGGCGTTGAAGAAGCCGCCGCCGTTGGTCCCCAGCATCTTGATCGCGGCCTGGGACGCCACCGGCCCCTGGGCGATGGTCTGAAGGCCCGCGTTTTCGACCGCGGCGGCCGTGACGGAAGGCTTGAAGTTCTGGATCATCCCCTGCGACGTCAAGAAGAGCGAGAAGACGATCGAAAGGGGCAGAAGAAGGTAGAGGTTGATCCGGACGAGATCGACCCAGAAGTTCCCCAGGGTTTTGGCCGAATGCCGGGCGATGCCGCGGACGAGGGCCGCGGCCGCGGCGATGCCCGCGGCCGCCGAGACGAAATTTTGGAAGACGAGCCCGACCATCTGAGAAAAATAGGACAGGGTCGTTTCTCCCGCATAGTTCTGCCAGTTCGTATTGGAGGCGAAGCTGGCGGCGGTGTTGAAGGCCAGGTCCGGCCGGACCGGCCCGAACTTCTGAGGATTGAGCGGGAGGAGGTGCTGGAACCGGAGCACGGCGTACGTGAACAGCAATCCGGCCAGGCTGAAGACGATCAGGGATCGCGTATAGCGCCGCCAGTCCTGTTCCGTTCCAGGGTCGACGCCGAGGATCCGATAGAGGAGGCGTTCGACCGGCTTGACCGGCCGGTCCAACCAGGTCTTGCCCTCGGGCTCGAGGACCCGGACAAGGTAGAGGCCCACAGGCTTCGTGGCCGCGAACAGGAGGCCGACGAAGAGGGCCAGTTGCAGCCAGCCGGAAAGGTCCATCGCCATCACCTCATCAGAACTTTTCGGGCCGCAGGACGCTCAACAGCAGATAGCCGATCAGCAGGATCCCGATGACGAAGCCCAGGATGTTGATCATCCGTCGGCCCTGTCTTTCGGGAACCGGTCGACCCTTCTCAGAGTGAAGGTGAAGCTGGATCCCTTCCCCTCGCTGCTCTGCGCCCCCACCGTGCCGCCGTGGGCTTCGACGATCTCCTTGACGATGGCCAGCCCGAGCCCGGCGCCGCTCTCGTTCCTGCGGCCGGGAACCCGGAAGAAGGGCTCGAAGACCCTGGTGAGGAACGCCGCCGGAATGCCTTCGCCCGTGTCGGAGACACGAAAGCGAACCCAGGCCTCGTCGATGTCGGCGGTCAGGGCGATCCGGCCGCCGGGAGAGGTGTGGTTCAGCGCGTTCGAAAGGAGATTGCCGAAGACGTGGCCGATCCGGGTCGTGTCCACCCAGACGTCGGGGAAGTCGTTCGGGATGTCCGCGTGAAGAACCACCCCGCGGTCCTGGGCCGTCCGCCGGAATGATTCGACGGCGTCCAGGACGATCGATCGCGGGGAGAGGGCCCGGAATTCCATTTGGGCCTTTCCCGATTCGAAGCGGCTGAGGTCGAGAAGGCTGTTGAGGATCTCGTGAAGGCGGTCGCTGTCCTCGCGGGCCGACGTCAGCAGCTCCGCCTGTTTCTCGTTCAGGGCACCGACCTTCTCGCCCAGAAGGAGATGGATGGCCATGCGCACCGAAGTGAGAGGCGTGTTCAATTGGTGCGAAACGGTCCGAACGACGCCCCTCTTGATCTCGTCCTGCTGCCGGAGCTGGGTGACATCCTTGAGGACGAGGATCACCCCGGTCGTCAAGCGTTCGCCATCCAGGATCGGCACCGCCTCGGGGCGATAGTAGCGCTCTTCCCCCCCTGCGAACTGTTGGATGGACCTCTGGCCTTCGAGATATGCGGGGCGGCCGTCCCGGCGCGCATCGCGGCAGAGATCGGCCATCCACCCGAACGGCAGGTCCCCGACGAGAACCCCCGGTTTCAGCCCAAAGACGGTCCGCGCCGATTCCGTGGCGACCTCGACCCTCCCCTCCATGTCAACGACCGCGATCGCATCGGGCAGGCTGTCAAAGGCCTGCTGTGTGGCCTGCTGGATGCGAAGGAGCTTGGCCTGGTCCGTCCTCCGGAACTCCCTTAGACTCGCGGCCATGGCGTTGAACGCTTCCGACAGGTGCCCGATCTCGTCCCGGGAATCGCCGGCCACGACAAGGTCCAAGTTGCCGCGCCGGATCTCGTCCGCCGATCGGATCAGGCGGTGGATCGGCCGGAGGACCCATCTCCTGGTGAAGAAAATGAAGACAACGGCCAGAGCTGTCCCGACGGACAGAAGGACAAACATCTGCTCTCTGGCGGCGGCGGCGCTCCGTCGGGCGCGGTTGTTGGCGTCGCTCATGTTCTGCTGGTTCAGCTGCAGGATGTCGTCGGCTTGGTTCTTGATCTGGCCGAACAGCGGCAGGAGCTCCGTAAAATAGGCTTGATTCCGGAGATCGACGGGCCGGTCCGGGTCGACGACGCCAGCTAAACGGGCTTGATACTGTCTGAAAAGGTCCCGCAGCCGGGCTGCTTTTTCGCCTTCCGCCGGAAGGGTGATGTTGCTGAGCTCGACTTGAAGGGCCTCTTCAAAGGCGGCCTGATTGTCACGGATGAGTTCGCCCCCCTCGCGGGTATGGCCGAGAAGGACGAAAAGGGTCCCGCTGTCGATGCGTTCCAGCGCTTCCTTCATCTGCTGGCAGGCGATGACGCTCCGGTAATTTTCGCGCAGGATCACGTCGATCGAAGCTCCCAGCCTGGAGAGATGGAGGATGCTCTGGGTTCCGATGACGATGATGATGACGAGAAGCGCGCCGAATCCCAGGGAGATCTTTTGGCGAAGTCCGAGCATTGGTTTTTTCCTTCTGTGCCCTATTTAAGCAAGACCCATGCCAAGGTCAATAGACACATAAGTAACTCATAAAGAACATTATATGCTGGTCCTGCCGGAGGCGGAACTTGCATATATCAACAGACCTCCAGATAGTCCATTGAATAATGCAATGCGTCTAGATGCCGTACTGTTTTCGCCGCCGCCAGAGGGTGGCTTGGTCGATGCCGAGGATCGCGGCCGCTTCCTGAAGGGACTTGGCGCCGGCCAGGACCCGCCGGATATGGGATTCCTCGATCTTGTCGAGGCTGACGGGGTCGCCGATCTTGACCTCGGCGCCGCCCGGAAGGAGATTCGCCGGGAGGCACTCCAGGCCGATGCGGTCGGACGGGCAGAGGATGGCGGCGCGCTCGATGGCGTTGCTCAATTCCCGGACGTTCCCGGGCCAGCCGTAAGCGGTCAGCGCTTGGAGCGCCTCGTCCCTGAACCCCAGGAAGGCCCGGTGATTGTTCCGGGCGTGGAAGGCCAGCAGGCGCTCCGCGAGGACGGGCACATCCTCCGGTCTCTCCCGGAGGGGAGGGATCTCGATCGGGATCACGCTGAGACGGAAATAGAGGTCCTCCCGGAACCGGCCTTTCTTGACGGCCTCCGCCAGGTCCATGTTCGTGGCAGCGATCAACCGCACATCGGCCTTCCGCGTGACCGTATCGCCGATGCGCTCGTATTCCCTGTCCTGGACGAAACGCAGCAGCTTCGGCTGAAGGGGGAGAGGCAGGTCGCCGATCTCGTCCAGGAGAAGCGTCCCCCCGTCGGTCGCGGCGATCCGGCCCGGATTGTCGCGGACGGCCCCCGTGAAGGCTCCCTTCATGTGCCCGAAGAGCTCGCTTTCCAGGAGCTCGGGAGGGAACGATGGGCAGGAGATGAGGCTGAACGGCTTGGCCGCCCGGCCGCTCCAGGCGTGGATCGCCCGCGCCAGGACGGTTTTTCCCGTTCCGCTCTCCCCGGTGAGAAGGATCGTGGCCTCGGCGGCCGCCGCTTGGCGGGTCACGTTCACGGCCCTCAGCATCGCGGGGCTCGAGCTGGAGAAATCGATCTCGGGATGCTGACGCCCCAGATCCTCTTGCAGGGACGCGACTTTCTGCTCCAGGAACCGGACCTCGAACACCTTGCGGACCGCCAGGTTGATCTGGGCCGGCGTGAACGGCTTGGGGATGTAATCGGTGGCGCCTCGCCGAATGGCCTCGACGGCCGTATCGACGGACGCGTAGGCCGTGATGACGATGATCTTGAGCCATGGCGAAGCGGCCAGGAGCGCCGGGATGAGGTCGAGGCCGTCGTCCGTGCCCAACCGGAGGTCGACGAAGCCGAGCTCGAAGGACCGGCGCGAGGCCTCCGCCAGGGCGTCCTGGAAGTTGCTGACGGCGGTCACCTTGTGGCCTTCCGTTTCGAGGCAGACCGTCAGCGTTTTCCGGATGTTGAGCTCGTCGTCGACGACGAGGATGTTGAGGGGGGGATCGACGACCTGGCTACGCTTTTCGGGCCCCATGGAGCTGTCCGTTTCGCGCCTCAAGCATAGCGGACAATCACGCCAAAAAGCAAACTTGGCCCCCGGCAGGAAAAATGGCAACGAGGAAGGGGGCGCTTGTATTAAGAATGGCGGGGCCGACGAGACTCGAACCCCCGACTCGCTGGCGCGAAAGTCGCCCGCTAGAAACTGAGCTGAACGCTGAGGCCCGCCCCCCTGCGGACCGGGAACGGGGCTACGGCGACCTTCAGGTTCCGTTTCGCGAGCCGCGCGGCGTTATGCTTCCGGACCGCGGACTTGACCGTCGCGCATTCGTAAATGGTCGAGCCGATCAGCGTACCCAGCCAAAGGGCCACGACGGCCGTATTGTCCGATTCGTCGTGATAATGGCGTAGGCTATCACCGCCACGGAGGCCCCCACCCGGAGGCCGGTCAACAGCAGTCCCCGTCCCCATAAGCCGCTATAAAAGTTGCCCAGGGATGGACCGATCATGATCCCGGCGCCACCGACCCAGCCCAGCACGGAGGAGATCGTTGACTCTCCCCCTCCTCGCCCGCCGCCACCGAATAGGCCAGCATCAGGCCCCAAGAGGCCAGGGTCCCCGTGAGCGACAAGGTGAAGGCCGTTTTCTCCTTGGGCAAGCCGAGGGATTCCGCGGTGATCGGCGAGGGCGCCTGGGCTCCTGCGTCATCCTGGGCCGTGAGCGGCACGGCCGGCAGGCACGCGACCAGGAACGCTGCGGCGATGATCCCGAGCCTTCCCCGTCTTGTCTCCTTTATCCGACTCCTCGTTGTCATCGGCCGCCTCCCTTCTCGATCTTCTCCTCGTATTGACACCCCTATGTTCGGGAAAGGCCGGGCCGGAGTTGTCAAGTTTCCGTCAATTCTATCTTCAAAGATCTTGACGGATTTCACTTCATGGGCATAAAACTCCTGGAGGGCCTCGATCCCCCGGCCCGCATCGGAGAAGATTGCCGATAGGGTCATGACATCGGGACCGGTTGTTGACAATCTAGCCCTCGGGGACTAACTCATAGGCGGTGAATTGCGAGGAGGGGGCGATATGGTCAACGTCTCGGATGGAAGGGAATCACATGGGGAAAACCGGGGAATAAGGAATGGCGGGGCCGACGAGACTCGAACTCGCGACCTCCGGCGTGACAGGCCGGCGTTCTAACCAACTGAACTACGACCCCGCGAGGGCCCGCCTATTATAGAGAAACGGCCCGTTAGTTTCAAGACGCGTCTCGGAGAAGAGGGACAGGCCCCCGAAGACCAGAGGGACAGTCCCCTTCGGGGCTAGTCCCTACAGGCCTCGTACCGCCGAGGGATTTCTGGTAAATTGGGGGCAAGGAGGGAGAATATGCAGAAACTGTCAAAAAAAGACGAACTCCGGGAGAGGCTGGCCATAGAGATGGAGCACATCAAGGCCAAGACGATCGAGCTCAAGGCCAAGGGCCGCCAGCTCGGCCTCGAGGCGCGCCTGGACCTCGAGAAGAGCCTGCAGTCCCTCGAGAAGACGCAGGCGGATCTCAAGGTCCGCATGGCCGAATGGGCCAAGGCCGGCGAAAAGGCCACCGCGGACATGAAGAAGGGGCTCGAGCGGGCCGCCAAGGAGCTCAAGAAGGCCGTCGACGACGCTGCTTCGCGCCTGAAGTAGCCGCCCGGCGAGCGGCCGCGCCGGCCCATGCCCATCCACAACAACGACGTCGCCTCCGTCTTCGACGAGATCGCCGATCTGCTCGAGATCAAGGGCGACAATCCCTTCCGCGTCCGGGCTTACCGCAACGCCGCCCGGACCGTGGGCGGCATGTCGAGGAGCGTCGCAGAGCTCGCGGCCGAACCCAAGGGCCTCGAGGGCATCCCCGGCATCGGCAAGGACCTCGCGGAGAAGATCCGGACCTTCGTCGCCACGAAGAAGGTGCCCTTCCTCGAAGACCTGAAGAAGGAGCTCCCCGAAGGCCTCAGCACCCTGATGAAGGTCCGCGGCCTCGGGCCGAAGCGGACAGCGGCCCTCTACAAGGAGCTTGCGGTCACCTCGATCGCTGACCTGAAGAGGGCCGCGGCCGGGGGGAAGATCCGCGAGCTGCCCGGCTTCAGCGTCAAGACCGAGCAGGCGCTCCTCGAGGAGATCGGCCGGACCGCGGCCGGCGGCGGCGCGCCCGAGAGGTTCAAGCGGGCCCTTGCGGAGCAGATCGTGACGCCGCTCTTCGGGGTATTGAAGAAGGCCCGGGGGATCGAGGAGATCGCCATCGCCGGGAGCTACCGGCGCAAGGCCGAGACCGTGGGCGACGTCGACATCCTGGCCGCGGCCGAGAAGAGCGCCGAGGTCATGGCCCGATTCGTCGGCTACGACGACGTCGAGAAGGTCCTGGCCGAGGGCGAGACGAAATCCGCGGTCGTGCTGCGCGGCGGGCTGCAGGTCGACCTGAGGGTCGTGCCGCTCGCCTCGTTCGGGGCCGCCCTCCATTACTTCACCGGCTCAAAGTCCCACAACATCGCCGTCCGGACGATGGGCGTCAAGCGCAAGCTCAAGATCAACGAGTACGGGGTCTACAAGGGCAAACAGATGATCGCCGGGCGGACCGAAGAGGAGGTCTACAAGACCGTAGGCCTCCCCTATATCGAGCCGGAGCTCCGGGAGGACCGGGGCGAGCTCCAGGCGGCGGCCGAGGGCCGGCTGCCGCGCCTCGTCGAGCTCAAGGACCTCAAGGGCGACCTCCACGCCCACACCAAGGCCACCGACGGCCGCTACACCGCGCTCGAGATGGCCGAGGCCGCGAAGGCGCGCGGCTACGAATACCTGGCCATCACCGACCACTCGCAACACGTGACCGTGGCCCGGGGGCTCGACGAGAAGCGGCTGGCGAAGTCCATCAAGGAGATCGACCGGCTCAACGCCAAGCTCAAAGGCTTCACCCTGTTGAAGTCGATCGAGCTCGACATCCTGGCCGACGGCTCGCTGGACCTGCCCGACAGTATCCTTGCGGACCTCGACCTCGTCGTCTGCTCCGTCCATTACAACTTCAGGCTGCCGAGGGAGAAGCAGACGGAACGGGTCATCCGGGCCCTCGACAACCCCTGCGTCAACATCTTCGGCCACCCGTCCGGACGGCTCATCAACGAGCGGCCTCCCTACGAGATCGACCTCGAGAAGGTCATGAAGGCGGCCGTCGAGCGAGGCTGCTTCCTCGAGGTCAACGGGCATCCGGACCGGCTCGACCTCGACGACGTCCACTGCCGGATGGCCAAGGAGATGCGCCTGAAGCTGGCCCTGTCGACCGACGCCCACAGCACCGACGACCTCGACCTGATGCGGTTCGGCGTCGGCCAGGCGAGGCGCGGCTGGATCGAGGCGGACGACGTGATCAATACGCGGAGCTTGCCGGAGCTGCGGAAGCTGCTCAAGCGGGCTTAGTCGGCTTGACGTCGCAGGAGCCGGTGGCGCATGAAGTGTCCTCTTCGGTCTCGATCTGGAAGGTCGAGTGGAGGACCTGGAACCCCGCCGACATAGCCTCGTTGGCCCGACGGAGGACGTCCTTGGCCTCGGTGCCGGTCCGCACCGTCAGGTGGGCGCTCAACGACACGAACTCGGAGGTGATCGTCCAGACGTGGAGGTCGTGGACGTCGACGACACCATCGATCGAGGCCAGGGCCGCGCGGACGGCGCCGAGGTCGAGGTGGGCCGGGGCGCTCTCCATGAAGATGCGGAAAGAATCGCGGATGAGCCGGGCCGAGCTCCAGAGGATAAGGAGGCAGACGGCCGCGCTGACGATGGGGTCCCAGACGGTCGAGCCGGTCGCCGCAATGAGCACGGCCGCGACGAGGACGCCGACGCTGCCGATCGCGTCGGCCGCGACGTGAAGGAACGCGCCGCGGATGTTGAGGTTCCGGCCGCGGCTCCGGAAGAGAATGGCCCCGACGGCGATGTTGGCCGCGAGGCCGAAGACCGCGACCGCGAGCATCAGGCCGCCATCGACCGGCTGGGGCGACCTGAGGCGCTGGAACGCCTGGTAGCCGATCACGGCGGCGATGACCCAGAGGGCGACGCCGTTCAGGAACGCGGCGAAGATCTCGAAGCGGCGCCAGCCGAACGTCTGGCGCGAGGAGGCCGGGCGTCCCGAGAGCCAGAAGGCGAAGAGGCCGAGGCCGATGGCCGCCACGTCGGTGAGCATGTGCCCGGCGTCGGCGAGGAGGGCCAAGCTGCGGCTGAGGAAGCCGCCGGCGACCTCGACGGCGAAGACGGCCGCGGTGATGACGAGGGCGATCCGCAGAGGTTTCTGGGGAACTTCAACCGTCATGGTTCATTCCCCCGAGCCTGCCACGGACCCCCGGCCGGCCAAACCGCATTAAGTTCGTTTCCCGCTCTGAGGCTTTGGAGGACCGGGAGCAGGAAATCTCTGGTCTTCTCAACGACTTGCGGGAACGGCAAATCCTTGGGGTTCTTCCCGATCCTGCGCAGAAAAGCCGCCCATTGGATATTTTTGTCCGCGTTTTGCGCGAAATCGTCCGTGAAGGCAACCGGCAAATCGGGCAGAGCCGCCAACATCTTTTTGTCTACGGCGGTCCCAATGGCCTTCTGAAGGTCCTGCCCCGCAAAAGAGAACCGGTCGCCCAGGACAGCGATATCATAAAAGTCCTTCATCCGGCTATTCATTATCCCCAGTACAAGCATGGCATCGAACTTCTCAGCGATGGTCGTTTCTTTGCGGCATGCCTGAACACGCGGAGCCGGCATATTCAGGAGCGTGGGATAACTGATAGTTTCCGGTTCGGGCCATATATCGTCGCCGATCCCAATATCGATCTGCATGGGAATTCGGACATTGCCCAAGCGGGCTGAGAACTTGGCGCGGAGTCCATGGAATTCCGCTTCGTCGCGGATCGGTTCGACCTCCATGGCGTCTGTAACGAAGTTCAGGCCGTCAGGCTCCACGTCCGCTCCGCCAATCGTCGAGAACGCTTTCCTGAGGCCGGCCTCCGTCAGGTCCCCCGCTCCCCAAAGGTCAAGGTCCATAGTCTTGCGGGCCAGATCGCCTGTCCATACCACAAACAACATGGCGCCCTTGACGACAAATTGCGAGGCATACTGTGATTTCCCCAACCGATAGAGCCATCTTTCGAAGGCGTATCTTCTCAGGACCGGAGTGAAATCGTAGTTTCTCCCCGGGTCGAGGTCGAGCAAGCGTTGATGGATCGACGCCGGAAGATCCGTTATGGCATCCTTGGTCACGACAGGGCTTCCATGTAAGGCTTTATGATCTTCTGGACCCGGCAAATCGCGGCGTAGCGCCACAGCTCATCGCGGCTGGCCTTGCGCGAACGGAGGCAATCTCTGAGCGCTTCGATGGCTACGTCCAGGCCGACCTTGTTGCGGAACTTGAACGTATCGGCAACGGTCTTGGCCGGATCATAAATGCGTATCTTCCCTCCCGGAAGCTCGCGGACTTCGATCCCCTCGCTGAAGGCTCTCCCGGACGTGTAGACAAATCGCAGACGGAGGGTTTTGATCCTCGGCCGCCAGGCGCTATTGGGGAGGGCCATCCAGACATCATATGGCTCTTGCGTGCCGATTTCGTGAAAGCGAAGAGCCGATAGAAGGCATATGACCCCTTTTGGCGCCAGTTTCGAGGCTTCGAGCAGTGAGCGGTGCTCTTCCATTTGGCCGGCGAGCCGATAAAGACCGCGTCCGGCCCTCTCGATGAGCTGCCTCTTATAAAGATAACGAAGCATTTCCCGGGAAATTCCCATTTCAGCGAGGTCCCGGGGGCGCAGACTCCCCCTCTTGCTTAGAAGATCGAGGACCTTCTTGGTAGTTCTGCCTGAAGCCCGGCTTTTCTCCATAATTGCATTTCCTATGTAATTCTATACATTTACATAGGTAATGCAAGTGTTTTCTTAAAGAAAGTTTAATTGGGACCGGCCTTAATAAAGGAAAACGGCTTTCCCTTTAATAAGGCCCTCCCTGAGTTTAGCCTGGGTTTCGAGGACTCGCCGCCTGGTCGTGGCCAAAACGAGTCGAGGCGAGCCTACATCTTCTCGAGGGCGGCGATGCGCTCCTCGATGGGCGGGTGGGTGCTGAAGAGCTTGTTGAGGCCGCCGCCCCCCTTGATGTCCTTGAGCGGGTTGACGATGTAGAGATGCGCCGTGGCCTTGTTGGCCGCCTCGAGGGGCTCGGTGTCGGCCGAGATCTTGCGCAGGGCCGAAGCCAGGCCGGCCGGGTAACGGGTCAGCATGGCGCCGCTCGCGTCGGCCAGGAACTCGCGCTTGCGCGAGACGGCCAGCTGGATGATCGTGGCGATGAAGGGCGAGAGGATGGCCAGGGCCAGGCCGACGAGGACCATGATGCCTTCGCCGCCGCCCGAGCCGCCGCGACCGCGGCTGCGGCGCCGGCCGCCGCCCCACCAGAACGACCTGAGCATCCAATCGCTGAGCAGGGCCACGATGCCGGCCATCACGACGACGAGCGTCTGGAGCCGGACGTCGTAGTTCTTGATGTGGGACATCTCGTGGGCGATGACGCCCTCGAGCTCGACCCGGTCGAGCTTCGAAAGGATGCCGGTCGTGACGCAGATGACGGCCGTCTCGGGCTTGCGCCCCGCGGCGAAGGCGTTCGGGGCCGTATCATCGATGACGTAGCACCTAGGCGTGGGGATTCCGGCGGCGATGGCCAAGCCTTCGACGACGTTATAAAGATAGGGGTATTCGTCCTTGGTTACGGGCCGGGCCCGGCTGATGCCGAGGACGATCTTGTCGCTCGAGTAGTAGCCGACGGCGGCCATGCCCATGGCCACGACGACGGCCAGGACGAGCCCGCCTTTGCCCCAGCCCGTCACGTACTCGAAGAACCAGGTCAGGACAAAGATGAAGGCCATGAAAAAGACGATGAGGGCGGCGGATTTCCACTTGTTGCGCGAGATCTGTTCGTACATGGCCCGCCTCTAGGGGACATGTCCCTCAGGTACGTGTCCCCGCCCTTTGCGGCCGCGATCAGAACTGGACCTTGACCGGTCCCTTGGCCACTTCCTCTTCGATCTGGTAGTACTCCCGGGGCTTGAAGCCGAACATGTTGGCGATGATGTTCGAGGGAAAGACCTGCTGGCGCATGTTGAACTTCATGACCGTGTCGTTGTAGAACTGCCGGGCGTAGGCGACCTTGCTCTCGGTCCCGGCCAGCTCCTCCTGGAGCATGAGGAAGTTCTGGTTGGCCTTGAGGTCGGGGTAGTTCTCGGCCACGGCGAAGAGGGACTTCAGGGCGCCGGTGAGCACGTTGTCGGCCTGGCCCTGGTCCTTGACGGTCTGGGCGTTGACGGCCGCGGCCCGGGCCAGCGTCACCTTCTCGAAGACCCCGCTTTCGTGCTTGGCATAGCCCTTGACGGTCTCCACCAGGTTGGGGATGAGGTCGTAGCGCCGGCGGAGCTGGACGTCGATCTGGGACCAGCCGTTGTCGCAGCGGTTGCGCAGCGTGACCAGGCTGTTGTACATGCCGATGGCCATAACGGCGAGGCCGCCGATGATGAGAAGCAAGAGAATGAAAGCACCCATTTGTTCCTCCTTCGGACCTGAGGTCCGTTCTTAACGATACGGGGGCGCGGCCGAAAAATCAAGGCCGGGGGCCCGGCGATAATGGACAAATTTCGCTATAGAGAAATACGTACGCCGGCCCGACGGGTTCAGCCGGGACCGAAAGAGTCGGTCCTCTCGGGGAATCCGTTGGGGACATGATACCCAATCCCCCTTTTTCTCTTGAATTTGGCCCCTCGGACAGGCCATAATCGCTTTCCGCCCAAGAGGAGGTCCACATGAAAAGAACGCTCGTCGCCGCCATCCTGCTTGCTCTTGCCGTAACCATGATCCGGCCCGCACCTACCCCGGCCCAAACGGCCGCGAAGCCGGCCGCTAAAGCGGCGCCTGCGCCGCTTCTCACCTCCGAGCTCCTCTCGGGCCTCGCTTTCCGCAACATCGGCCCGGCCATCATGTCCGGCCGCATCAGCGACATCGCCATCCATCCGCAGAAGCGGCACACTTGGTATATCGCCGTCGGCTCGGGCGGCGTCTGGAAGACCGAGAACGCCGGCACGACCTGGACGCCCATCTTCGACAGCCAGGCGTCCTATTCGATCGGCTGCATCACCCTCGACCCGTCCAATCCCGAGACCGTCTGGGTGGGCACCGGTGAGAACGTCAGCGGCCGCCATGTCGGCTTCGGCGACGGCGTCTACAAGAGCCTCAACGGCGGCAAGACCTGGACGAATATGGGCCTGCCCAAGTCCGAGCACATCGGCCGGATCCTCGTCGACCCGCGCGACTCCGACGTCGTCTACGTCGCGGCCGAAGGGCCGCTCTGGTCCGAGGGCGGCGAGCGCGGCCTTTAT
>CAVWFA010000009.1:0-123359 GCA_963754085.1 Candidatus Aminicenantota bacterium
TCGACTTTCTCCTTCCTGGCCTTCACTCCCATAATAGGGCTTCCGGAGATGCGGTCAATTGGACATTAGGCTAGGTCGCGGGCGCCCGCGGTCTGCATATTCCCCTCGACCGCTACCTCTTCACGAACTGCGTGTTGAACCCGATGAAGATCTGCAGCTCCGGCTGCCGGGGGCCGTGGGAAAGCACAGTGAATTGCGCTTCCGCAAAGACGTTGAAGATGGCCCCCTTGGTCGGCACGACCTGGCCGATGCCGATACCGACCGGCACGTTGTAGGTGTCGTTCTCCAGGTCGAACACCGCGATCGCCGTACTCCTGGCATACAGCCCTTTGCCCATTTGGAGGATATAGAACGGCTGCGCGGCCAGGACGCTCGTCCCGTTGCGTTCGGCGTCGCCGGCGAAGTCCGCCTGCCAGGTGACGAGCCCGCCCCACTGCATCGCCGGCGAGGTGGCATTGAAGTAGATGGCGGCGAGGCCACCTTGCCACTTCCCGGTCCCGGTCGCGTCCAGGCTGGCGGTGGGGGCGGTGATCTGCGGCCCCACGCCGACGCTCACCCCGGGCTTGGTCTTGAACAGGTAAGCGGCGAAGGCGTTGAAGTCCCCGAGCCCGGACGCCGTCGTGCCATCGCCCGCCGGCAGCCGCGACACGGGGAGCGAGAGCCGGACCAGCCACCTCCCGACCGGCTGGGCGTACCGGAGCCAGAACGTGTTGGCGGTCTGGTCGGCGGCCTCGGACATCGCCGGGACGTAGTAGTTATGAAGGTTGAAGGCCTGAAACTTGGCCAGGGGATTGTTGGCCTGGGCGGCGACATCGGATCCCGGTGTCTTCTCCTGCGCGGCCGCCGCGCCCGCAAGGCCGAAGAGGACGGCGACGACGACGGCCGCTCCGAGCCGATGGCTCCTGGCCTCGGTCATGATCTTGTTCACGGTTTCTCTCTTTCTTCGGCCGCAAGGGCTAGGCGACGGACTTGCCGGCCTGCTTGGCGAATATTTTGGCGCCAATGGCGGAGAGGACGACAGACCACAAAGTCCACATGACGGTCATCACTACGATGCGCGGGTCCGCGTTAGGAATGGCCAGCGCCGCCGCCAGCACCGCGGCGACGTTGCGCGTGCCCATCCCCAATGACATGACGCTTCGCTGGTCCTGTTTCATGCCGAAGCCGAAGCGATATGTGATCAGGCCCATCACGACCATGAAAATGGTCATTGAAAGGAGGGCGAACTCGCCGGCGGTGTTGAGCATTCCCCGGCCGTAGATCACCAGGCACCACACGATCGTCAGCAATGTGGAGACCAGGGCCAGCCCCTTGACCGCCGGGAAGACCTTGGTCGCCCCTTTTTCGGCGTAGTGCCGGATCGCCGCTCCGATGATCAGCGGCAGGAGGATGGTCAGGAGGAGCGGTTTCGCGAGCGCCGGGGTGCTGATCGTCAGCCCCTTGATCAGCACGGGCGCCATCAATGGCATCAACACCACCGTGCCGACCGCCACCAGCGGGATGAGGGCTCCCGCGAAGCCAATGTCCCCGCGGGCTTTGCTCACCATCTGCTGGAGGAAGGGCGCGCATGGCGCCAGGCTGGCGAGGAGCACCACAACGACGTACGGCTCCGCCAGGGGAAGGACCTTGGTGATGAGAAGGCCCAAGGCCGGCCCCAACACCCAGCCCCACACGAGGATGAGCGCCAGGGATTTCTTATTCCGCAGCGCGGCGGCCACTTGAGGCATCCTGACCTGGAGGCCCATGGTCGCCAGGTTCGACACGGTGAAGATCAACACCAAGGGGCCAAATGTGGACTGCAGAAAATGCATGACAGTGCTCATGGCCTGTCTCCTTTCAACCTAATCGGCATTGCCGCTCAATTCGAATGGCTCAGTCGGATCACGCCTTCTTCGCCTTGGACAACAGCTCCGCCGCGGCGTCGACGCGCTCCCACGCGAACTCCTTGCGGCCAAAGTGCCCGTACGCGGCTGTCGGGCAGTACACGGGCCGCCTCAGCTTCAGGTGCTCGATGATCCCGTGCGGCGACAGCGGGAAGACCCGGCGCACCAGCTTCGCCAGGGCCTCGTCGGGGAGCTTCCCGGTCCCGTAGGTGTTCGTCATCACGGAAACAGGGTCGACCAGGCCGATGCAGTATCCGAGCTGCACCAGGCACTCCTCGGCCAGGCCGGCGGCGACGACGTTCTTGGCCACATACCGCGCCATGTAGCCGGCCGAGCGGTCCACCTTCGTCGGGTCCTTGCCGCTGAAGGCCCCGCCGCCGTGCACGGCCCAGCCGCCGTAGGTGTCGACGATGATCTTGCGGCCCGTCAGCCCGGTGTCCGCCTGGGGCCCGCTGACCAGGAACTTGCCCGTGCCGTTGACCGTGATCTTGGTCTTCTTGTCCAGCAGGTCCCCGACGACGGGGCGCACCACCTTGGCGACGATCTCCTGCTTGGCGGCATCGGTCGTGAACTTGCCGTCGCGGGTCACGGCCGCCGCGGTGTGCGAGGCGGCGATCACGACGTAGTCGACGCGCGCCGGCTTGCCGTCGCGATACTCGACCGTCACCTGCGTCTTCCCGTCCGGACCGAGGTACGGCAACACCCTTTTCTTGCGGACCTCGGTCAGCTTCATCGCCAGCTTGTGCGCCAGCATGATGGGCAGCGGCATCAGCTCTTCCGTCTGGTCGCAGGCGTAGCCGAACATGATGCCCTGGTCGCCGGCGCCGATCTCCTTGCCCTTCTTCGAGACGCCCATGCTGATGTCCGGCGACTGCGCGTGGATGGTCCTGATGATGGCGGCGGTGTTGATGTCGAAGCCGTACTCCGGCGAGACGTAGCCGATCTCGTTCCCGATCTCCCGCGCCACCTTGGCGACGTCGAAGAGCGCCTTGGTCGTGATCTCGCCGCCGACGTTCACCAGACCCATCGTGACGTAGGTCTCGCACGCCACGCGAGACAGGGGATCGTGCCTCAGGCACTCGTCCAGCACCGCGTCCGAGATCTTGTCGCAGAACTTGTCCGGATGCCCCTCGGTCACCGATTCCGACGTGAAGAACATGTTCTTCGGATACATGGACATGGTTTCGAAGCCTCCTATTTTTTCTGGGCGGCCAGAAACTCCAGGCGCCGGTCTTCCCACTCCGTAAAGCTGGAGGGAACGTGGAACCACTCTTCTTCGGATACCGGCTCCAGGTGAAGCGCGTCGAACTTGCACCCCATGACGCACGCGCCGCATCCGACGCACTTGTCCCGGTGATAGACCGGCTGGGCATCCGTGGCCCGGTCAAAGGTATGGGCAAAGAACTGGCAACGCCGGACGCACTCCCCGCAGGACGTGCATTTCTCCGGATCCTTGACGGCGCGGTAGTTCGATCGCTGGACCGTTTCCGTCAAGTGGCCCATGCGCCCGCCTTGCAAGATCGTGCAGCAGCAGCCGCAGCAGTGGCAACCGCCGACGAACTGAGGCTCCTCCGCTCCCATGGTGAACCCATAGAACCCCTCGATGATCATGGTCCCCATGGCGTCGAGCTCTTCCCAGCGCTTGACGGCCTCCTCCCTGGTCAACACGTTCTCGGAGAGGGGCGTCTGAGGCGGCAGGCCGACGAAGCCGCAACGCTTGATGGGCAACTCGCAACTGTGGCCATGCAGGGCCACTTTCTCCTTCTTGCACACGCAATCGATCACCAGGAAACGGTCATGCCTCTGGAAGTGGGCATCGATGTCGTTGTGGGGCTCCCGTTTGAGCCACTCGGGCTTGAGCGAGCCCCGGTACGGAATGACGCCCTGGGAGCCGGGCCGCGGCGCAAAGATCTTCTCGCCTCCGCCCTCGATCACGTACTGCTCGTAGAGCCGGGCGAATTCGTGGCTCGTCGGCTTGTGCTCCTGCAGATAGGATTCATACCAGCCGACCAGGAAAGGGAAGAGCCGGTATCTTTTCACGCTCTCCGCCTGGCCTTCCGGCCCGGCGTGGCCTCGACTTTGCCAAGTCCTTTGACGCCGGTTTCAAGGCCAGCGTGTCCGCGTTGACCATGCGCCGGGGGATCATGCTCTCGAGGAGCGCGCTGACCTCATCCTCGGGAAGGCCGACCCGCGGCCGCGATCTCGGCCGCGCGTCTCGAGCTTGCGGCTCAACGGGCTGGCCACCCGGGCCTCTTCCGGCGTGAACACCAGTCTTGATCAGCTCGGATCTCCAGCTCGGAGGGCGTTCGGGTGAACCCGGCCGGCAGCGCGTCCAGCGCGTCCGCCAGCCGTTCGTAGACATCCCGGAGCTCCCGGTCTGTTCATGCAACAGCTCTATAATTCATCATTTAATTCGCTTGGCGTGGAGCTCCTTGGTCCCTTTCACGCCAAAATAGATGAGGTGGGACACTTCTGGCCACCGACAATGACATCGATATCCCACCTGCCGGTCAGGGATTCTCTGATGAATTTCACATCGGGCGGCCATGCTCGTTTTCTGCCGCGCGCGCTTACTTCTCCGCCGCCAGATACTGCCAGGCGCATCTCTTCCCATTCCGCCATGCTGGAGGGAACGTGGAACCACTCCTCTTCGGAGACCGGCTCCATCACGATCGCATCCGCGGGGCAGCCCGATCACGCAGACGCCGCAGCCGATGCACTTGTCCCGGTCTACCACCGACTTGCCGGGCCGCATTTCGGCATACTCCGCACGGATAGGCCAACGGCATGCGCTTCGGGCCTCGGAATGGCACTCCACCGGGCACCGCTTGATGCAGGCGCCGCAGGCGGTGCACTTCTCCGGATCGATGACGGCGCGGTAGTTCGACTTCTGCGGGCCTTCCGTGGACAGGTCCAGGCCCGCCAGCTTCGGGCCGTGGAAGATCCCGCAGCAGCAGGAGCAGCAGTTGCACGTGCCCATGAACTGCGGCGCGTCCGCGAACATGGTGAAGCCGTAGAAGGCCAGGTGGACGTGCCCCTGCTTCTCGAGCTCGGTCGAAGAGCTTCATCGCCTCCTCGCGGTCGAGCACGGTCTCGCCCAGCGGGGTCTGGGGCGGCAGCCCCACGAACCCGCAGCGCTTCATCGGGCTGCTTGCAGCTGTGCTCGTCCAGGATCTCCTGCTCCCTCTTGCACACGCACGGGATGACGAGGAAGCGCTCGTGCCGCTGGAAGTGGGCGTCGATGTCGATATGGGGCTCGCGCTCGACCTACTCGGGCTTGAGCGAGCCCCGGTACGGCACCACGCCCGAGCAGCCCCGGCCGCGGGGCGAAGACGCGCTCGCCCCCGCCTTCGGTGATGAACTGCTCGAACAGCTCGGCGAACTCCTTGTCCAGGCGGCGCATGCCGGCCTCGTACCAGCCGACCATGAACGGGCGCAGCCGGTACTTCTTCTCGCCCTTCATTTCCTCTTTCAGAACGCCGCCCCCCGCCGTGTTTCCGGGCGACGCGACCAGACCCCGCGGAATCAGGCTCTCGAGCAGCGCGGTGACCTCGGCCACATCGCGGCCGACCCGCTTGGCGATCTCGGCCGCCGTTTCGGGGATGCGGCGTCAGTTGGCCGGCCAGCCAGACCTCCTCCGGCGTGAAGGCCTTCTTCATCAGCTTGATCTCCACGCCGGATGCCGTCCGGGCGAAGCCATGCGGAAGCGCCTCCAGCGCGTTCGCCAGTCGTTCGTAGATATCCACCGTTTGTCAGGCTTGCTCATGGACAACCTCCTGCTCGTCCCCCCGGACGCGAGTCATTTCCCGCCTTGCTCTTTCTCGCCGCTGCGGCCGAAGGCTTCGTCGATGATGGCCTGGAGGCTGCGCGACCAGGTCGGCGGACGGCGTTTTGTAATCGTCCAGCTCGTACACCTCGCCCAGGAGCTCGTACTTGCCCAGGCCGAAGCGGTGATACGGCAGCAGCTCATAGTCGATCACGTTCTTGTGCGGGCGAATGAACGCCAGGACCGCCCGGATGTGCTCCTCGTCGGCATTCACGCCGGGGATCAGCGGCGTGCGGGCGATGAAGACGACGTCGGGAAACGTTTCGTAGGCTTTCTTGAAGTTCTCCAGGATCCGCTTGTTGTCCACGCCGGTCCACTTCTTGTGCCGTTCCGGGATCGTCAGCTTGTGGTCGTGCAGCATCGTATCGACGTGGGGAAGGACTTTTTCGATGAACGACCAGGGCACATTGCACGCTGTTTCCACGGCCGTATTGAAGCCGCGCTCGTGGGCCCCTTTCAGCAGGGCCGCAGCGAAGTCGGGTTGAAGCATGACCTCGCCGCCGCTGATCGTCATGCCGCCGCCGGTATTCCGGTAGAAGGAGGCGTCCTTCTCCACCTCGTCCAGCACCTCGTTGACGGTCATCAGCTTGCCGAACATTTCGAGCGCGCCTGTCGGGCAGAGCGAAGCCAAGGCCTGGTCGCAGTCCGCGGCCAGATCCCAGTTGACTTTGACGCGTTCATCGTCGCCCTCCACGAAATAGAAGGCACCTTCAGGGAAGGGGGGCTTGAGACACAGGCCGCACGTCTTGCCGGTGCACTTTTGGGGGTCGTAGGACAGCTCCGGCTTGAAGGCGATGCTCTCGGGATTGCCGCACCATTTGCAGCGCAGCGAGCAGCCCTTGAGGAAGACGGTCGTGCGGATGCCCGGACCGTCATGGCTGCAATATCGCTGGATGTTCAGCACGGTTCCCTTGAGATCGGATGGGTTGGTCGGTTGGTTGTTCACAGTGCGCTCCCGAGATAGATGTTGAGGGACCGGGCGATCTGCACGAATTCGCTGTCCGCGGGCACCGTCCTGACCTTGTTGATCGCTTCCGCGAGGGGCACGAGCTTCAATGTCGGGGGGGACAAAGGCGACCATCGTCCCATACTTGCCGGAGCTTATGGCCCGTAACGCCCCGACCCCGTAAGCCATCCCCAATTGGCGGTCGACGGCCGTGGGAGCGCCGCCCCTGGTCCAGAGACCCAGGACGAGGGGAAAGGTCTCCTCGGCGACCAGCAGCTGCAGCCCGGTCGCCACGGCTTCGGCGGCCTGGCCCGACCGCTTGATGACGTGATCGCTGGCCTCACCCGTGGCCAGCGGCGACAGCGTGGCTTTGAGGGGATCGGCGGCCGGCTTATCCGCCTGGCGCTTGCGGGCGATCGACGATCCTCGCCCCTTCGGCCACCACCACCAGCCCGTAGGGCCGCCTGGCTGATATCTTTTCCTCCAACCTGGCCGCCAGCATCTTCAGATCGCAGGGGATCTCGGGGATCAGCACGGCGTCCGCGCCAACCGCAATGCCGGCCTGCAGGGCCAGCCATCCGGCCTGCTCTCCCAGGACCTCCACCACGGCGATCTTGCGGGCCGATTGGGCCGCCTGACGGGCCTTGTCGAGCATTTCGATGGTGACGCTGAGGGCGCTGTTGAAACCGAAGGACACCGCGGTGGCGGCGATGTCGTTCTCGATCGACCGGGGGATGCAGACCGTATTGAGCCCTTTGCGATGGAGCTTGTAGAAAATGCTCAGCCCCCGGCCGCCGACGACGGAGATCAAGGCATCGATCCGCTCCGCCTTCAGCCTTTTCAAAAGCTCATCGGACAAGTCCAATTCCTCGACCATCTTGTTTTCATTGACCGTGCGGACATGGAACGGATCGACCCTGGCCGCTTGGCCGAGGATGCCTCCGCCGGCCGGATCCAGATTCTCGACCAGTTGGGGGCTGAGGGGCACCAGCCCGCCATCGGGGTAGCGTTCCGGGCGCAGCAACCCGCTAAATCCGTCCCGGATGCCGATCATCTCCCATCCCAGTTTTCCGGCCGCGAGGGCCGCCCCCATGACCACGGCATTCATCCCCGGGACGAAACCGCCGCCCACATTGATGGCGATGCGTCTGAGGAAGCCGGCATGGCCTGCGTCTCTGCTCATAATGGACCTCTCTTGTTCGTGCGTTATAGAACCTCCGGTACCGCGCGGCTTTCGGCCGCGCGGCACCGGTTCCGTCGTATTTCAGCGCTAGCTCTTGCCCTCGAAAGTCTGTTCCGTGCGGGCGATGATCTCGTCCTGCACGCCCTTGTGCAGCTTGGTGAAGAACGCGCTGAACCCGGCCACCCGGACCACCAGGTCGCGGTACTTTTCCGGGTGCTTCTGCGCGTCCCGCAGGATGTTGGTGTCCAGCACGTTGAACTGGATGTGGTAGCCGTCGTTGTCGAAATAGGTCTTGACCAGCCTCAGCACGTTGTCCCGGCCCTTGCGCGTCTTCAGCTGATCGGGCGGGAGCTTCATGTTCATGTGCGTCGCGGTGAACTTGATCGCGTCCTGGCTCTTGGCGGCGGACATCACCAGCGCGGTCGGTCCGTTGACGTCGGTGCCCGGCATGGCCGACAGGGATCCGTCGGTGAGCGCCACGCCGGCCTTCTTGCCGTTCGGCAGCGCCCCGGTCACCAGGCCCATCAGGTTGTGGATGCTCTTGGTGTAGGCGTCGGGCGCCGACTTGATGTCCTTGCTGATATAGTTCCCGCCTCCGAGGACGTTCTGGAAGGCCTGGAAGATGCTTTCGTACACCCGGTGCGTCAGCTTGTTCACCTCCGGAATGTCGTTGCCGTGCTTGGGAGCCTCGTAACACAGCTTCCCGATCCGCTCGTAGTCCCCCGTAAAATCGGCCTCCAGGGCTTTCCGCAGCTCGGCCATGGTCAGCTTCTTGGTGTCATAGACCAGGTGCTTCACGGCCATCAGGCTGTTGGCGGCGTCGATGCCGCCCACGACGATCTGGGCGACCGTGTAGTAGTTGGCGCCGCCGTTCCAGACCTCGGTGCCGCTCTCGATGCAGCCCTTGGTCAGGATCGAGCGCCAGGCGACGGGCAGGTATTCGGCGCAGAGAATGCTGGCGATCCAGGCTTCCTTGCGCAGGGTGTCCTCGCAGAACTGCAGCTGCTTCTCGAAGGCCGCGTACAGCTCCTCGAAATCCTTGAAGGTTTCGGGATTGCCGGTCTTGGGCCCGATCTGCTGCTTGAACATGACGTCGTAGCCGTCGTTCAGCGTCAGGGAAATGACCTTGCCGAGGTTGGGCTGGCCTTCCACGGGGTGACCGGTCTCATAGGGAATGTAGCTGCCGACGCAGGCGCCGATGCAGGTCCGCCGGGCCTTTTCGAGCGTTATGCCCGTCTTGGAGTCGCCGAACAGGTTCAGGGCCCGCTTGACCATCACGTCGCCGTTCGTGATCTGGGGCATGCCGATGCCGGTGCCGATGACGTCCAGCACCTTTTCCAGGAACTTGCCGCTCATCCGTTCGGTGTAGGCGCAGGTCAGCGGAGGCTGCGGCAGGTGCAGATAGGCCGCGGCGTCGAGGACATTGTAGTCCATTTCCGCGGTGGCATCCTCGCCTTCCGGGGTGAAGCCTCCGAGGGTGATGCTCTGACCCAGGTCGGCCGAGTTCTGCTTGGAGACCATCTCTCCGTAGTAATACCCGATCTCGTTCAGCTTGATGAACAGGTTCTCGAGCATGAAGACGGCTTCTTCCGGCCCGACGATCCCGGCCGCCTTGTCGCGCTGGTAGTACGGCTCGAGGTTCTGGCCCAGGTATGCCTCGGAATAGCCGCAGCCCACCTGCTCGATCTCCGCGCAGATGTGGCAGAAGAAATGGGCCTGGATGGCTTCTCTCAGGTTCCGGGCAGGATGCTCGGGCACCCACTCGCAGGTTTCGGCGATGTCGATCAGCTCCTGCTTCCGGACGGGATTCGTCTCTTTGGCCGCCATGTCCCTGGCCAGCTCGGCATAACGGTGCGCCAGGCGGATGACGGCCTTCATGGTGATGAGGCAGGATTCGTAGAAATAGAACTTGGGGGCGTTCGGCAGCCTCATCTCGAGGGCGGCCTCCCTCTCCTGGACGTCCTTGATCACGCTGGCCAGCCCTTCGTTGTAGACCCGGGGGTAGTTCAGGTTGCCGCCGCCGCCGGGCCAGGACATGAACTCCGCGACCAGCCCGGTCTTATAGACAGGCGAGGGGTCATAGCCGTACTTCTTGATGAAGATCTCGTCGGCCCGCGGCCGCAGGGCCCGCTTGTCCCAGTAATCGAGCGCCCAGGCATTGGCCTTGCGGTCTTCCGGGGTCTTCGATTTTTCCACCGTCTTCTCTTCCTTCATCCACTCCACGTTCCACTCCGGATAGGTGTAGATGCCGTTGACGGTGCTGGCCATGCTGCCCACGAGGAGATTGTCGTCGATGTACAGCTTCTTCCGCTCGATCAGGGTGGCGAAGAACTTGGCTCTCCGGAGGATCTGCTGGTCGCCGACGGTGCTCTCGTAGACCTCGGCCATGATCCGGATGCGCTCGTTGTCGATCGCCTGAGGCGTGCTCAGGTACTGTTCCTTCAGCCGATCGACCCTGGCGTTGTCGACCTTGACGCGGCCCGTGGTGACCGCCTTGTTCGTTGTTTGTTCCATTCGTATTCTCCTTTGATCCGATTATTGTTGCCTGTAAGACTCAAACTCTGACCCGACGCCCGAAGCTATCCGTATTTCGCCTCCTTCTTCGGTCAATTTCATGGTCTTCACTTGGACATCGACATCGACCGGGCCATCATGCCGCCGGAGATGTTCCGGGCCTTGAACCCGTTCTGGAGAAGGATGCGCGTCGCGTAGTAGGCGCGCTGGGCCGAGCGGCAGATGACGTGGATCTCGCGGTCGCGGGGAAGTTCGGCCAGGCGCGCCCGCAGCTGCGGCAGGGGGATGTTGACCGCGCCGACTTTCATGGTTATTCCTCCATTCGCATCTGAACTCTAAGCCCGGGACGCGAGGCCGTCAATGAGACCTTGGTCCAAACGCATCCGAGGCTCCCTCCTCATCCGGCCTGGCCCCGGGCCTTCTCGACGGTCTCGAGGCCCGCCGAGCTCGATATGGTATCGAATCTGATCTCCGGCCGTTTGGCCGCAAACTCCAAGGCGAGGAGCAGGTTGCGGTATTCGTCCGAACGGAGATGACGGTCCATATCTTCACCGTTCCCCCAGACTTGCTCCAGCATGAGGACGTTCTTATCCTGCAGGTCCGCGTAGACGTGGCAGCTGAGGCACCCGGGATCGTCTCTCGACAATTCCGCCACAGGCCTGAGGATCTCCAAGACCGCCTGGATCTTCGAAGGAGGCACGGTCATCCGGATGGTCGCCTGGATCATGGGGTTCTCGGTTTCAGCCGCTGCTAGCAGGGTCATGCCGTCCCCTATTGCCGAAACCGTGCCAGTGAAGGGACGGAGGACAACGATCTTGTTAAGCCGCTCTTACCAGTTGACTTCCGTGGGGAAGAAGGAATGAGATCAAATCGAGACGGCTGAGCTATCGTGTCGGTATATCGACATTTGTCTTCATTTCGACAGGCCCTGGCCGGACCGCGTGATGCCCAGCTTTTTCATTTTCGATAGGAGCGTCGTCCTTTTCAGGCCCAGGATCTCGGCGGCTCCGCCCGGCCCGGAGATGCGCCAGCCGGTCTTCTTCAGAACGGCCGCCAGATGTATCCGCTCCATGTCTTTGAGGTTGCCGGCCATAAGGGCTTCGGAAGACGCACGCTGGGGCACCTCCATGTCCAGTGTCTTTCCCCTGCTCAGGATCATGGCGTGTTCGACGAGGTTCCTCAGCTCCCTGACGTTGCCCGGCCAGGAATAGGATTGGAGGGCCGCCATCGTCTTCTTGGGGATGCTCTCGATCTCTTTTCCCATCTTCTTCTGGAATTCCTTGACGATCGCCCGGACCAAGAGGGGGATATCTTCGGGATGCTCGCGGAGGGGCGGGATAAGGATCGGGAACACGTTCAGCCGGTAGAAGAGGTCCCGGCGGAACTTGCCCTCCTCCACCTCCCGCCCGATGTCCCGGTTGGTGGCGGCGATGATGCGGACGTTCACGCGAACGGACGTCGACGAGCCCAAGCGCTCGAAGCTGCCCTCTTCGAGAAAGCGAAGCAATTTGCTCTGGAGCTCGAGGGGCAGCTCGCCGATCTCGTCGAGAAAGAGGGTCGATCCGTCGGCCATCTCGAAGCGGCCCACCATCCGCGTCAGCGCGCCGGTGTAAGCCCCCTTTTCCCGGCCGAACAGCTCGCTCTCGATCAGCGTGGGCGGCAGAGAGGCGCAGTTGACCGTCACCAGCGGCCGGTCTTTTCGGGAGCTCAGGCCGTGGATGGCCCGGGCCAGCAGCTCCTTCCCTGTTCCGGTTTCCCCCAGGAGGAGGACCGTGGAGTCCGTTCGGGCAACCTGCTCTGCCTGGCTGAGGACCTTCTTCATCGGAGCGCTTCGCCCCACGATGTCCGAATGCTCGGCCAGGAGCTTGATCTCCTCCTGCAGATAGATGTTCTCGATTTCGAGCCGCTGCCTGAGGCCCTCGATCTCTTTGAGACGTGCTTTAAGCTTCTCCTCCATCTGCTTGCGGGCGAGCGCGTTGGCAAAGATCTGCGAGATCATTTTGAGCGTATCGACGAGTTCACCCGGCCAATTCCGCTCTCCCTTCAAAGTGTTGAACGCCAGCACCCCAAAGGCCGGGCCATCGCCAACGTATAGCGGCAGGACGGCCAACGATTTGGCCCCCGAGCGCCGGATGGCCTCGAGATCATCGGCGGCTTCGACGGGCAGGTCGGCGATCCGGGAGACGATAACGGGCTCTTTTGCCAAGGCCCGCTTCATCGCCCACGGAAAATGGACCCGGGCGTCATCGACACCCATCGTCTCTGCGGAAAAGCCCGGAGAGATATGGTAATGCGTTATCAAGAAGGTCCCTGATGCTTCCGGAGAGAACTGCCAGAGCAAACAGCGGTCGAATCCCAGGCCTTCGCATATCTCTTTCTGCGCGGCATTGATCTCGCCGTCCAGTCGGTCGATGGGGATATTGATGAACCGCGTAGAAATTTCGGCCAGCAGTTTCTCGACTTTCGCGCGGTCCAACAGCTGCTGTTGCGCCCGCTTGCGGTCCCCGATGTCCTCGACGATCGAAACGAACCACTGCGGCCGGCCGGTCTCGTCGCGGACCAGGGCGACCGTCAGCTCGATCCACACCAGCCCGCCGTCCTTGCGGATGTACCGCTTCTCCATGGAGTAGGAATCGATCTTTCCGGACAACAGCCGGCCGGCTTGCGCGAGATCAACCTCGAGGTCGTCGGCATGCGTGATGTCCTGGAACCTGAGCTCCAGCATCTCCTCGCACGAGTAGCCCACGATCTCGCAGTATCTCCGGTTGACGCGGAGGAATTTGCCCCTGGGGGAAACATGGGCGATGCCGGCGGCGGCCTGCTCGAACGTGATCCGGAACCGTTCCTCGCTCGCCCGCAGGTCATCCTCGATGCGTTTCCGGTTCAGCGCGTTGGCGAACACCTGCGCGACGAGTCCGAACCGGGTCGCGTCCGTCTCCGTCCAAATTCTCTCTTCGCGCACGGATGCGAAAGCGAGCAGGCCGAAGACCGGCCCGTTTCCAACCGACAGGGGAAGAGACGCCGTGGACTTGGTGGTAAACGCGCGGTGGGTCTCCAAGTCGCGACTGGCTTCCGGCGGGAAGTCGGCCATTCTCGAGACGATGACGGGCTCCCCGGCCAGGACCTTCCGCATCGTCCAGGGGAAGAAGCGGCGGGCCGACATGTCCTCGGGGGGGGAAGGGGACTCCGGGGGAAAGTGCCAATGCGTCAGGAACAGGTCTCTCGGATTTCCCTCCGGAACCTGCCAGAGGGAGGAGCGATCGACACCGAGGAGCTCGCAGACGCGCCGCTGGGCGTCTCGAAGGCCGCTATCAATCTGGCCGGTGGGTAGATCGATGAAGCGGGTGGAGATCTCGGACAGCAGCGTCTCGAACCGCAGCCGTTCCTCGAGGCTTTGCTCCGATGTCGCCGTTTGACCGGGCTTATTCATGGCGTCGTTTTCTCAGGACCGCTTGTGACACAGAACGACCGATCCCCGATATGGCTAATTTAATAAAGAAGTTAGAAAAAATCAATGGACGCGTTCTGGCTTATCGCGGTGACGAAGCGTAGACCGGGAACTCACGCGTTCAGCTTCTTCCGCGCCGTCCCCCCGATGACCACGGCCGCCACGACGAGCACCCAGAACGGGAAAACGTAGAAGCCGGGGATGGCCTCCATGATCAGGCCGGGCAGCAGGACCCACTGAAAGCCCAGCACGACGAACAGCAGCGCCGCCGTCGCGAGGTCGACCGTCCATTGCACCGGCGGTGTGAAGGTCAGGACGACAGAGAGCGCATCGGCCAGCAAGGCTATGGCGAAGGCCTGGACCAGCGTTCTTCGGGAGAAGCGCGGGCGGGGCTGGGGCTCGCTCACAGGTGATCTCCTTTTCTTCCCCGAGTTATCAACGCCAAGCCACGTCGACGGGCCTCCGTAGCGGGGATCCGCTGGTCCTTCTCGGCCGGATACCCGATCACGAACGTTCCATACGCCATATAGCCTTCCGGGATGGGGACGGGGTGCCGGTCAATGGTGATCAGCCCCCCGGGGCAGGCCCGGATTTCCTCAGAAGTCGGGGTCCTTGAAGGTCGGCTCCCGGCCTTCGGTGAAAGCCAGGATCCCCTCGACCCGGTCGGGGTGCACGACCGAGCGCCAGTGCTCGTCCATCATGATCGCGGCGGCCTGCTCGACAGGCTCGCCTTGCCCGTTCTGAACGGCGCGCTTGACCGACTGGACCGCCGTTGGGGAGTTGGCCGCGATCTTCTCCGCAATGCTGAGCGCTCCGGCCATCAACTCTGTTCGGGGATAGATTTCGTTGACCATGCCAAGCCGGTGCGCCTCTTGAGCCGTGATCGGTTCGCCCGTCATGAGCATCTGCATGGCCTTCCCCGGAGGGAGGACACGGGGGAGGAAGATCGGCCCGCCGCCGCCGGCGCTCAGGCCGACCAGCGCTTCGGGTTGCCCGAAAACGGCGTCGTCGGAGGCGATGATAAAGTCCGTGCTGATGGCGATCTCGCAGCCGCCGCCAAAGGCCATCCCATGGACAGCGGCGATGATCGGCCGGCGCAGCTGGCGCAGCGTGTAGAGAACGCGGTCGAAGACCAGGCGCTGGCGCAGCCATTGCTCCTTCGTCATGTTCTTGCGCTGGTACAGGTCGCCGCCGACGGAGAAGGCTCTGTCCCCGGCTCCGGTGATGATGGCGGCGCGCACGGTGGCGCGGGCGGCGATCGTCTCGAGAACCTCGATCAGCTGTTCCGCCAATTCCGTCGTGATCGCGTTGTCGGCATGCGGCCGGTTGAGTGTGATGATCGCCACGCGCCCGCCGGAGACGTACTCGACGAGCACGAGCTGATCGGGCTCTCTATCAGAGGTCGGCGGACGGTAGCCCATTTTCCTCATGCGTGTTTGGGGATCGTTCATTGCAGATTCCTCCTTCAGCGATGATTCGATGTCAGCGGGCAGCGCCAGCGGAGATTTCGGGAAGGCGCCAGGCGGCAACGTTCTGCCGCCTGGCGCCCGTACTTTACTTCATTTCAGCTGCGGCCTGATTGCCCGGGCCGCCTCGGGCTGAGCGTCCTCCCGGTTATCCGACCCGCTTGTTCTCCGCGAACAGCTTGGTCACATCGGGGAGCTTGGCCGCAGTCTTCTTGGTCCACTCAAACTCGAGCAGCTCCTTCGCCGCCTGTTCGAGGAATTCCGGCGCGGCCCACTTCTTCACATCGAAGTCGTTCTTGATGTAGCCGTGGCTCAGCATGAAGTTCTTCCCGACCTCGACGGCGGCAAGATTCAGAGGTGAAAGGTTGGGCACCAAGTCAACATCTCTGATACCTTGGTAAGTGGCCTCGACGTCACGGTAGAACGTCTGTTGGTCGAGAATTTCCGCCGCGGCATACTTGTTCTGATTGGCCCAGCGACCGGCCCGGATCATGCCCTTCATGAACGTGACGGCGAGTTCGGGATGCTCCTTGGCCATGACGTCGGTGCATGTGATGGCTGCAGGAATGTTGGCCACCTGCAGGCGCCAGTCCGGATAGCGGGAGAGATCCTCGATCGCCGCGAACTTGCCCGTCGCCTCGCAAACCTGTTGAAGCGGCTTGGTCTGCAAGTACAACGCATCGATGACCCCTTTTTCCAGCGCCGACTCCAATGGACGGAAGGCCAAATCGCGCTTATGATCACGAGCTAACCACAGATCAATCGAAAGCTCCATGGTCGCTTTCACCATTGCCGGCGCGTTATACCAGTCATCCGCGTAGGGGAACTCGACAAGTTCGATGTCGTCCATGGTCATGCCGTTCATCCGGAGCATCAGCTCGATCCCCTGGTGCTCCTGAATGCGCCACCAGTCGTTCTTGATCTTGTTCATGCTCTTGGAAATGCCGATTTTCTTACCTTTCAAATCGGACATCCGGTAAATATCGTCCTTGGCGCGCACCATCATAACGCCGCCTTCGGCCGGCATCTGCGTCACCCCAAGCAGTTTGGTCCGGCGGATATCTGCATGAACTTCGATGGGCGGAAACAAACCGCCGAAGCGGATGAGATTTTCCTGGTTGTGGATGTAGTGGGGATACCAGTCGGTCTCAGCGGTCGACCGCATGTAGGCAAACTTCACCCCGATCTTCTTAAACTCCTTCTTGGTCAAGCCCAAGCCTTCATCCACGTTGCTGGCGGACACAAGCGGGCAATTGGTGTAGTAGACCTCTTTCCAGTTCAAGGGAACGACCTTCAATTTCGTGTTCTCGAACGTCGTTTCTTTGATTTTTGTCTCAGCCATGTTCTGTCTCTCCTTTGATACGTTGTCTCATCACCGGACCGGCGGTGATGGCGATCTGTCCGAAACCCAGGCCCGGCCGCCCCGACCAACCTGAAACGTCAGAAGGCGTTTTCCTCTTCTCCCGATATTCCCCTCCTTTCCGGTTCAAATTCATTTTCATTTAGCTGCAAGCATCGACCGGGACATCATGCCGCCGGAGATGTTCCGGGCCTTGAACCCGTTCTGCAGAAGGATGCGCGTCGCGTAGTAGGCGCGCTGGGCCGAGCGGCAGATGACGTGGATCTCGCGGTCGCGGGGAAGTTCGGCCAGGCGCGCCCGGAGCTGCGGCAGGGGGATGTTGACCGCGCCCGGCACGGCGGCCACGGCGATCTCCGGCGGGTTGCGCACGTCGAGGAGGAACCCGTCGCCCAGGGAGTCCCAGTGGCTGAGCGGCATGTCGCCCCGCAGGACGTCGGCCGAGACCATGCCCGCGAAGTTGACGGGATCCTTGGCGCTGCCGAACGGCGGCGCGTAGCAGAGCTCGGATTCCTCCAGGTCGTACACCGTCGCCCCCATCTGGACGGCCATGGCCAGGGCGTCGATCCGCTTCTCGACGCCGTCCTTGCCCAGCGCCTGGGCCCCGAGGAGGCGCCCGTCGGATTTCCGGAAGAGGACCTTCAGGACGATCGTCTTGGCGCCCGGGTAATACCCGGCGTGCGAGTTCGGGAAGAGGTAGATCTTTTCGTAATCCTTCTGGCCTTGCCGGACCAGCTGCTTCTCGTTGGCGCCGGTCGTGGCCACCGTGGCCCCGAAGATCCCGATGACCGAGGTGCCCTGGGTGCCGCGGAAGCGGGAGTCGCGCCCGGCGATGACGTCGGCCGCGATCCGGCCCTGCCGGTTGGCCGGCCCGGCGAGGGGGATGAGCGTCCATTCGCCGGTGACGAAGTCCTTGACCTCGACCGCGTCCCCGACGGCGAAGATGTCCGGGTCGCTCGTGTGCATCTGGTCGTCGACCCGGATCCCGCCGCGCTTGCCGATCTCGAGCCCGGCCGCCTTGGCCAGCTCGGTCTCCGGACGCACGCCGATGGCCAGGATGACCATGTCCGCCGGATAGGTCTTGCCGGACTTCGTGAGCACCTCGAGCGCGCCGTCGGCCGTCTGCTTGAATCCGGCCACCGCGTCGTTGAGCGCGAGGCGGACGCCGTTCTCTTCCATGTGGCGCTCGACGAGGCTGGCGCACTCCGGGTCGAGCGGCGCCATGACGTGATCGAGCATCTCGACCAGCGTCACTTCGAGGCCGCGGTGGACCAGGTTCTCGGCCATCTCCAGGCCGATGTACCCGCCGCCGACCACGACCGCCCGCTTGACCTTGTCCAGCGGCCGGAAGCCCGTGGCCGAGCCCTCGCCGGTCCAGGCGCTCGAACCCCGGTCGATCCATTCCCGGATCTCCCGGGCGTCCGGCACGGTCCGGACCGAGAAGATGCCCGGCAGGTCGATCCCGGGCAGGGGCGGACGGATCGGGGCCGCCCCGGGCGACAGCACCAGCTTGTCGTACTTTTCGGTCGTGACTTCGCCCGTCACGTGGTTCTTGAGGGCCACGGTCTTCTCTTTCGGCGAGATCCCGACCGCCTCGCAGCGCGTCCGGCAATCGATGCCGAACACGGCGCGGAAGGTCTGCTCGTTGGACACGAGCAGGCTGGCCTCCTTTTCGATGACGCCGCTGACATGGTAGGGCAGCCCGCAGTTCGCGTACGAAACGTACGGCCCGCGCTCCACCATGAGGATCTCGGCCTTCTCGTCCAACCGGCGCAGGCGCGCCGCGCACGACGCTCCGCCGGCCACTCCGCCGACAATGACGACTTTCATGGTTGTTCCTCCGTTTTCTTCTCTGATCTATTTGGACTTGTTCAGCTTGCTGATCTTCGAGCCTTCCAGGGTCAGGTTGTACATCAGCCCCTTCTGGCCGACGATGAACCCGACGATCGGGGCTTTGATGTTCGTGGTGTCGATGGACTTCCCGGCCCCGATGTCGATGAGGACCACGGAGCCGTCCACGCCGGCCTTCCAGCCGCTGCTCTCCCGGAACTTCTTCAGGGCCTCCTCGGCCAGGAAGACGATGATGACGTCCTTTTTCTGGGCCCCGAACTGCAGGCCGATCGAGGCCGAGGAGATGCTGTAGTAATCGACGGTCTGGCCGCCGACGCGGAGCGCCCCTTCCCCGTGCTCGCCGCCGATCCCGAGGCCCGCCTTGATGACGCCGGCGAAGACGCAGACGCCCTTGGCGCTCTTGAGGAATTCGGCCGAGCCCTTCACTTCCTTCTGGAACCGGTCCAGCGCCGCGTCGACCTTGGCGTCGATCTCCTTGGCCGTGGCCGCCTGAAGGGCCGGGGCCCCGGAGAACACGAGAAGCAGGATCGCCGCCGCCAGGACGGCCTTCGGTCTTCCGTGGGACTTGGCGTTCATGTTATCGACCTCCTGGCGAGATGTCGCGGCCCGCTAACGGGCCGGCTCGCTCTTCAGCGTCTTTCCTTCCGGCCACCTTCAAGACGAGCATCAGCAGCAGGTTGGCGGGAGCCATGATGGCGCCGAAGACAACGAGCGGAGCCAGCACGGGCAGATCGGGAAAGCTCCGGCCCGCGATGGCGATGCACAGGGCGACGTTGCGCATGCTGCTGGCGGTGGCCAGGATCCCCCGCGTCCGCGTCCGCGGCCCTCCGACGATCCAGCCGATGAGCATCGAGACGAGGATGAGGACGATGACGCCGACGAGCACCCTCGGGCCGCCCCCGCTCTTCGCCCAGCTGGACAGAGACCGGGTCCTGACGATGACGACGATAAAGGCCAGGGTCGCGATGAGGGAGACCGGTCCGCCGAGCTTGCGGGCGACGGCCGCGGCCCGGTCGTGAACGGCGATCCCCAGGACCAGCGGGAGGATCGAAAAGAGCGCCAGATACAGGACAGCGTTCACGTAGGGGACGTTGATCGTCAAGCCCCGGGGCAGGACGAGCGAGATGAGGATCGGGGAGATGATGACCGAGAGGAGCGAGAGCAGGAAAGCCGTCGCCCCGGCGTAAGCGAGCATCCTCTCTTCCTTCGTCTTCGTCAGGAACTGGAGCGCGCCGAGACCGCCCGGGGCGCAGGACAGGAGGATCAGCGCCAGGGCGTTCTCCGGCTTGAGCGCGAACGCCTTGGCCGCCAGGACCCCCACGGCGGGGATCAGGATGAAATTGGCGATGAAGACCCGCACGAGCCAGCTTCTGTCCCGGACGACGGACAGGATCTCGTCCTTGCCGACCTTCAGGCCGATGCCCAGCATCGATCCCACGAGAAAGACATAGAACAGGGCCCTGGTCAAAGGATCCAGGATGAACATGATCTTTCCTTTCTTCTCCGGGGCTGGCCGGACCGACGGGCGGCGCGCGAAAACTACGGGATCGACCCGTTCAGCTCCTGTTTCCGGACCAGTTCCAGCAGGGACTCCCCGGAGAACGGCTTCTGAAGATACCCGATCGCGCCGTTCTGCAGGGCGAACTCCCGCGCCTGGATGTCGGCATTCCCCGTGACCACGATCACCGGCATGCCGTGGCGCAGCTCCCGCATCTTCTTCATCAGTCCGAACCCGTCGCAGACCGGCATGTGGATATCGACGATGGCATACCCGGTCTGCCCTGTCGGCACCGAGTCAAGGAACGACTGGGCCGACGCGAAGAACTCTGCGGGGATCCCTCGGGCGTTCAGCATTCGCTTGAGCGACTTGCCGAACGACAGGTCGTCGTCGACGATGCAAAAGGATAGCTGTTCCAAGTCCGTTCGGCCCTTTCCGCGGGCAGTCTCTCACAGGGCCGGAGGAGTTGTCTATTGGACCTTGGGCTAAGTGCCGCGAAGCGGCCGCCCGGGCCGGGCGAAGCGCCGGCGTTCGTTATCATCCTTCTCCGGGCTCCCCGACCCGGCTTTCAAGGCAAAATGGAAGATCGCGCCCCCCGCGGCATTGGTCTCCGCCCAGATCCGGCCGCCATGTTCGTCGAGGATCGATTGGCAGATGGTCAACCCCATCCCGAGGCCGTCCTTCTTGGTCGTAAAGAAGGGTTTGAACAAATTGTCCTGGCCCACCTGGCCGAACCCCGGCCCCGTGTCGCTGACGCTGACGACGACGGTGTCCGCCGCCGCCGCGGCGGAGCGGACTTCCAATACCCTCCGGGGCGCCCCTTTTATGGCGTCGACGGCGTTCGCCATCAGATTCAGCAGGACCTGCTCCAGCCGGACCCGGTCGCCGCGGACATCCGGCAGGCCCGTCGCCAGGTCTAACCGGAGCGTTATGTTGTTCATGGCCAAGCTGTTGCTCACAAGCCGGAGGACCTCCTCGATCAGGGCATTGACGTTCAGCGGCTCGAATTTCGCCTCGCCCTTTTTCACGATCCCCCGGATCTTGCGGACGACATCCCCGGCGCGAAGAGCGTCCTGGATGATATCCTCGACGATCTCGCCGATCTCCCCGCCCCCTCCCTCGACCCGGCCCAACAGCGACTTCGCGGCCTCGGCGTTGTTGAGGATCGCGCCCAGCGGCTGGTTGATCTCGTGGGCCAGGGAGGTCGAGAGCTCGTTCATCGTCATGACCCGGGCCAGATGAGCGAGCTCGTGGCGCATCTCGATCCTTTCGCTCTCGTCCAGCAGGTCTTTGGTGATATCGCGCGTCAGGCAGAGGTATCCCCGGTGCTCTTCGTCCGGCCCCCGAAGCGCCATGGACGAGACCTCGACAGTGAACTCGGACCCATCCCGCCGCAGGCCGGTGTAGATCCGGGGCGGCACGTCCCGGCCTTCCAGGATCTCCCGCATCGTCCGGGCGCCGCGTTCGCGGTCTTTTTCGGCGATGAACAGGGGGGTGTAGAGGCCGACGAGCTGCTCCGGAGAATCGTAGCCGTACAGGCGGGCCTGGAGGGAATTCGCGGCCCGGACATGACCGTCCGGTCCGATCAACACGATGCCCGCCGGGGCCGATTCGAACAACGTCCGGTAGCGCCGCTCCGAATCGGCCAGCGCCAGCTCCCCCTCCTTGCGCTCCGTGACGTCCAGGGACACCCCCTTCATGCTCGCCGGCTGGCCCGAGGGATCGAGGAACCCCTGGGCCCGGACGCCGACCCACCGAATGCGCCCGTCGGGCAGCACGACCCGGTATTCGGTCTGGACGATCGCGCCCTGGCGGAACCCCTGTTCCGCGACCAGACGGACCCGTTCGAGATCATCCGGGTGAAGCGTCCGCTCGTATCGATCGGCCGTGATCTCCTCGTCGGGCGCGAACCCGTAGAGCAGCCGGGTCTTGTCCGTCACCCAGATCTTTCCGGTCCGATAATCCCAGGACCACAGTCCGGCGCGGGCCGCGTCGGCGGCCAGCTGCAGCCGCGCTTCGCTCTCCCGCAGGTCGCCCTCGGTGAACTTCCGGTTCAGGGCGTTGGCGAAGATCTGGGCCACGATCCGCAGCTTGTCCCGCAGGTCCTCCGTCCACTCCCGCTCCTCCTTCACGGCATTGAAGTTGATGGCCCCGAACGCCGGGCCGTCGCCCACATAGAGCGGGATCGTCAGGACGGACTTGAGGCCGAAATACCTCCAGCCCTCCAGGTCGCGGGCGGCCTCCGGAGGAGCGTCGGCGACCCGGGACAACACGATCATCTCCTTTTGTTTCGACTTTTCGAAACACCAGGGGAACGTGACCTGGGCGTCCCGGCTTTCGTCGGTGACCACCGGGAACTCCGGGGGGACATAGATATGGGACATCACGAAATTCCCGAACGGCGTGAACTGCCACAGGGCGCAGACGTCCAGCTTCAGGCATTCGCAGATCTGCCGCTGCGCGGCCAGGATCTCGCCATCCAGCTGATCGATCGGCAGGCCGATCAGCTTCGTCGATATGGCCGTCACCAATTTCTGGAAATTGGACCGCTCTTCCAGCTGTTCGTCCATCCGTTTCCGGTCGCTGATGTCCTCGACGATCGAAACGAACCAGCCCGGACGGCCGGTCACGTCGCGGACCAGGGCGACCGTCAGCCTGACCCAGACCGGCTCGCCGTCCTTGCGGAGGTAGCGCTTCTCCATGGCGTAGGAGTCGGCCTGTCCGGACAAGAGCCGGCCGGCCAGGGCGAGGTCGGCCTCGAGGTCGTCGGGATGCGTGATGTCCTGGAATGTGCGCTCGAGCATCTCGGCGGGCGAGTACCCCACGATATCGCAGAACTTGCGGTTGATGCGAAGGAATTTCCCGTCCGGTGAAACGTGGGCGATGCCGACCCCGGCCTGCTCGAACGTGACCCGGAAGCGTTCCTCGCTCGCCCGCAGGTCTTCCTCGACGCGCTTCCGGTTCAGCGCGTTGGCGAACATCTGCGCGACGAGCCCGAACCGGGTGATGTCCGTCTCCGTCCAACGCTTTTTTCGCCCGTGGTCCCGAAAGCGAGCAGGCCGAAGACCGGCCCGTCTCCGACCGAAAGGGGAAGGGTCGCGGTGGACTTCGTGCCGAACGCGCGGTGGGTCTCCAGGTCTCGGCCGGCTTCCGGCGGGAAGTCGGACAAGCTCGAAAGGATGACCGCCTCACCGGCCAGGATCCTCGCGTACCGTCCAGGGGAAGAAACGGATGCCGGACATCGTCTCGGGAGGAGGCGGGGCTTCCCGGAGGAAGATACCAGTGCGTCAGGAACATCGCTCCGGGTTCACCCTCCGGAGCCTGCCAGAGGGACGAGCGGTCGAGATCGAGGAGCTCGCAGAGGCGCCGCTGGGCGTCTCGAAGGCCGTTGTCGATCCGGCTCGGTGGGCAGGTTGATGAATCGCGCGGAAAGCTCGGACAGCAGCCGCTCGAACCCCTCCCGCCGCTGCGGGAGCTTTCGCGGCCTGGCCGCCCGAGGTTTAGCCGGCGTCTTCAACATTATGGTCCTCGAGTATCCCTAAAAAGGAGAGGACAATAACGATACCACCGGCCCCCGGATTTTTCAAGTTTCCCGGCAGTCCGACGGACGGAATCGGACCTCTGGCGGGTGCCGCCGGGTCAGCGTGTGGGCACGGTCACGACCGGCGCGGCCGGGCTCTGGCCGGTCTCGGCCAGCGAGAACAGGATCAACAGGAAGGTGAAGGTGCGCTTGCTGGCCAGGTCGGTATCCTCGATCCAGTACCAGTGGCCCTTGTAGGGCACCGAAGCATAGGTGGTCTCCGGCACGCTCGTTCCCGAACGGATCTCCACGAGGGGTGCCGCCTTTGCATCGCCGGGCCTCCACAGGCCGGGCAGGACACGGCCGCTCGTTCCGTGGCCCGCGGGCAGATCGATGCCCGTCCCCATGTCCAGAATGATCTCCAGCATCGAACGGGTGATCATGGCCACCTGCTGGCCGCCGCGCGGCGCCAAGCCGTAAACGATCTCGATCTCCGTCGCACCCGGCTCCAACCCCAGGAGTTCCGCCAGACGGCGGACGTCTTCGAGCGGCCCGGACTGCCGGCCTTCCGGCCGGAGCACCAGAATGACCGCGCTGCCGTCTTTGCGGGCTTCGACCCGGTTGCCGAGGCCGCCGGCGCGTTGAAGACGGGACAGGAGATCGACGATCTCGCGGAAACCGGGATCGCCGCCGACCCCGAAGGAATCGTTGCGCAACCCATTGATCGACCGGACCGCGGTCCCCATGACCAGGTCCGTCGGCCAGCCGCCCTGCATCAATTGCATGACGGCCGACGGCGGAATGGGTTGGAGCAAAGACCTGGTGAACCGGTCTCCCAGCAGCGGTTGGTAGGTCACGGTCGGCGTGTTGGACCAGGCCCCCCCCGCGCCCAGCGTGAACCCGTCTCCGAGCTGGCCATTCGACACCTGGGCGCCTCCCGACGCGGTGCCGGCGACCGAATAGCTGTTGATGACGGAGGCGACGTCCAGGAACACCGGCGCGTCGGCATAGCGAAGGCGCACGACGTTGAGGAGCGTCTGGCGCTTCCAGGATTCGGCGATCACCTGCCCGTAGTCCATGCGGTCCACCGTGACCCGCGCCGCGGGGACGCGGACGCAGCCGGCCAAGACCAGCAACAACAACACGCCGGAATACTTCATCCTTTGGCAAGTGACCAGTCGCATAATCGTTCCTCCCCCATCGAACCTACCGCCTGGCCCCGGGGACCCGGGAATTCCCCGTCCGGGCCGCTCACGGAACTATTCGCAGGACCTGAAGGCGGCTGCCCGCCGCCGTCAGGTCCGCTTCGTAACGATATCTACTGCCGCGCCAGCGCCATGCGGATGGCGTCCTCCGGCGAGATCAGGTGATCGGCGTCCTCGGCCGCCTCGGCGATGGCCAGCTGGACTCCCTTGACCCGGCCGTTGAACGCGTTGCCTTGCGGGCCGTAGTCCGGGGAGACCGGCGCGCCGGTGTCCTCGCCGACGTCGCAGCCGTCGTCGGCGGAGAAGATCGTCGCCAGCGTCGCCGGGATGTCGCCCTCGCCGACCTTCTTTCCGTCGGTGTAAAGGGTGACCTTGCCGCCCTTGCCCAGGCCGCCGCCGGCGTAGGCAAATTCCATGCGGACCTGGTGCTCTCCCGCGGGAATCGGGGCGGTCCCCTCGACAAAGAAGTGCTTGTAGCCGCCCCAGTTGTAACAGTACTTGAGCTTGCCGCCCTTGGCGTAGAGGCTCCAGCCGCCGATGTTCGCGCCCTGGGCGATGATGACGCCCTCGGCGCCCTTCGTCCGGCACGACGATCTCGGCGGTGACGGAGTGGGACTTGTTCTTGAGGTTGAGGACGCAGTTCTCCGACAGGTGCCCCATGCCGCCGAAGAGGAGCTGGGTCTTGCCCTTGACGAGCACCGGCCGTCCGGCCGTGTCCGGGTTGATCTTCTCCATCATCCGGTCGTCGAGGGGCAGCACCTTGTAGCGCACCGCCTCGATCAGCCAGAGCCGCTGCAGCTCGTGGAGCTTCTGCGGCATATCCTTGGAGAGGTCCTTGGACTGGCTCCAGTCCTTGGCCGTGTCGTAGAGCTCCCAGACGTCGTCGTCGAGCGCCGGCCTCGGGGCCATGATCCAGGGCGTGTAGTGCTTCGTCACGGCGCTCCAGCCCTTGTGGTAGATGCGCGCGGTTGCCCATGACCTCGAAGTACTGCGTCTCGTGCCGCTCCGCCGCCTTGGCGTCGTTGAACGAGTAGAGCATGCTGACCCCTTCGATCGGGTCCTGCTCGATGCCGTCCACGGATAGGGGCTCGGGAATGCCCGCCGCCTCGAGGACCGTCGGCGCCACGTCGATGACGTGGCTGAACTGGGAGCGGATCTCGCCCTTGGCCTTGATCCCCTTCGGCCAATGGACGATGGTCCCGTTGCGCGTCCCGCCCCAGTGCGAGGCGACCTGCTTGGTCCACTGGTAGGGCGTATTCAGGGCGTGAGCCCAGCCCACGGCATAGTGATTGTAGGACTCAGGCCCGCCGAGCTTGTCGAGCCGGGCCGAGAGATACTCGGGAGTCTCGAGGGACTGCAGGCCGTTGAAGTAGCTCATCTCGTTGAAGCAGCCGTTGAGCGATCCCTCGGCCGAGGCGCCGTTGTCGCCGATGATGTAGTAGACGAGCGTGTCGTCGGCGATACCCAGCTTGTCGAGACCGTCGAAGAGCCTGCCCACGTGGTGGTCGGTATACTCCAGGTAGCCCGCGTAGACCTCCATCTCCCGGCGCAGCACCGGCTTTAACGCCTCCGGCATTTCGTCCCAAGCCGGGACCTCCTTGGGGCGCACCGTGAGCTGACAGTCCGCCGGGACGACCCCGAGCTTCTTCTGCCGGGCGAAGATCTCCTCGCGCAGCTTGTCCCAGCCGGCGTCGAACTTGCCCTTGTACTTGTCGGCCCACTCCTTGGGCACATGGTGGGGCGCGTGGGTGGCGCCGGGAGCGAAATAAACGAAGAAAGGCTTGTCGGGCGCGAGGGCCTTCTGTTGGCTGATCCAGGCGATGGCCTTATCGGTCATATCCTCTATAAGGTGGTAGCCCTCTTCGGGCGTCTTCTTCGGTTCGACCGGGTTGGTGCCCTCGTACAAGGTCGGATACCACTGGTTGGCCTCGCCGCCGATAAAGCCGTAGAAGTACTCGAAGCCGCCGCCGCCCGTGGGCCATTGGTTGAAAGGCCCCGCCGGGCTCGTCTCCCACACCGGCACCTCGTGGCACTTGCCGAACTGGGCCGTGTTGTAGCCGTTGAGCTTGAGCGTCTTCGCCAGCGGCGACATGCTGTTGGGCAGGACCGAGGAATAGCCCGGCGCGCCGGTCGCGATCTCGGTGATGCCGGCCATACCCGCCGAGTGGTGGTTGCGGCCGGTCAGCAGCGCCTGGCGCGTCGCCGAACAGATCGCAGTGGTGTGGAAGCGGTTGTATTTCAGGCCGCTTGCCGCCAGCCTCTCCGCGTTGGGCGCCTGGCAGGGGCCGCCGAAGGCGCTGGCCGCGCCGAAGCCCGCGTCGTCGATCAGCACGATGAGCACGTTGGGCGCGCCATGGGGCGGCCGCAGCTGCTCGATCGGCACCATCTTCGTGTCCGGGTCCTTTGCGTCGTAGGTGATCAGCGTGGGACGCTTCGTGTTCCGCATGGGAAGATGTGTTCGGTCTTTTTCGTCTGACATGGTTCTTTCTCCTCTTGTCTAAATGTGGCCGCCCGTACGTGGTCAGACAAGCCTTATTGCCTCATCATGATGGCCTTCAGCGCGGCCTCGTCATCCTTGATCATCTCGCCGCTCACATCGACCGTGACGCCGTGGAGCTTGCCGGTGAACTTGAACGGAGGGTCGTACTTGTCCCACACCGGCGAACCGCCGTCGGCGCCGCAGACGAAGCCCCCGCCCAGTCCGAGCGACAGGGGCATGGTGAGCGGGATGTCGACCTGCCCGACCAGCCGGCCGTCGATATAGAGCTGGCCGCGGCCCGGCGCGCCCTTGCCGCTCTTGACGTCGGGCTTGCCGGTCACCTCGAACTCGAACCGCAGCTTGTGGCGCCCCTCGGGAACGGGAACGTTCGATTCCGCGTGATAGAACTGGCTGCCCACGTAGTTGTAGACATAGTGGAGCTTGCCGTCCTGCACGTAGACGGCGAAGCCGCCTTGGACATCGCCGGCGGACAACAGGACTCCTTCGGCGCCCCCCTTGGGGATCTCGGCGTCCGCCGTGATGCTGTGGGGCCGGTTCAGCACGGTGGGGCAGGCGTTGATCGGGACCGCCTGCGTGCCGGGATAGTAGGTGTAGCTGTTGCGGGCGACGGCGATCTGCGGCCGGGGGTCGGCGAACCGCAGCGTGCCGCGCGAGTCGACCGGCAGGACCTTGTACTTGCCGGCCTCGACGTACCAGGTCGCGATCATCTCGATCAGCTTGGCCCTGTTCTCGGAGGCGAGGTTGTGGTTCTCGGCCCAGTCCTTCTCGATGTGGTAGAGCTCCCAGCCTTTCGCGTCCAGCTCGGTCAGCTTGTCCTTGTCGATCGGCGCTCCGAAGAACAGGCCCGCTTCCGTGAAGGACGTCCCCGGCCACGGGCAGACGGCGCGCCAGCCGTCATGATAAATGGACCGGTGGCCCATCATCTCGAAGTACTGGGTGACGTGCTTGCTGGGCGCCTTGGCCTCGTCGAGGGCGTGGGCGAAGCTCAACCCCTCGATGGGCGCCTGCGTGACGCCCTTGACGGCGGCCGGGGTTTCGAGGCCGAGCATCTCGAGCACCGAGGGGACCATGTCGATCGCATGGGCGTACTGGGTGCGGACTTCGCCCTTCGCCTTGATGCCCTTGGGCCAATGGACGATGAACGGGTCGCTGATGCCGCCGCGGTAGGTCTCCCGCTTCCAGCGGCGGAACGGGGTGTTGCCCGCGAAGGTCCAGCCCCAGGCATAGTGGTTGAAGGTGTTCGGCCCGCCCAGCTGGTCGATCATGGCCAGGTTCTGCTTCAGGTCGTCGGGCACGTTGTTGAAGAACTTGTTCTCGTTGACCGATCCGTTCGGCCCGCCTTCCGAGCTGGCGCCGTTGTCGGAGATGAACATGATGATCGTGTTGTCCCATTCGCCGATCGACTTGAGGAATTCGAACAGGCGGCCGTAATGGTAGTCCGTGTGGCTCAGGAACCCGGCGAACACCTCCATCATCCGGGCATACAGCTTCCTCTCGTCGGCCGAGAGCTTGTTCCAGTCCTGCACGTCGGGATCGTGGCGCGACAGCTCGGCGTCGGGCGGGATGATCCCCAGCTCCTTCTGGCGCTTGAACGTCCGCTCGCGGTAGGCGTCCCAGCCGTCGTCGAACTGGCCCTTGTACTTGTCGGCCCACTCCTTGGGGACGTGGTGAGGGGCGTGCATCGCCCCGGGACAGAAATACATGAAAAAGGGCTTGTTCGGCGCGACCTGCTTGGAGTCGGCGATGAAGCTGATCGCTTTGTCGGTCAGGTCCTCGGTCAGGTGATAGCCTTCGTCCGGCGTCTTTTCGGGCTCGACGCTGTGGTTGTCGTACACCAGCTCCGGATAGTACTGGTGCGTGTCGCCGCCGAGGAATCCGTAGTAGCGCTCGAACCCGCGGCCCAGGGGCCAGCGATCGTACGGACCGGCCGCCGAGATCTGGTCCGCGGGGGTCAGATGCCACTTGCCGATCGCGAAGGTGTTGTAGCCGTGCTGGAGCAGGATCTCGGAGAGCATCCCGTTCTCGAACGGCATGTAGCCGTTGCCGCCGGGGTATCCGGTCGAGCCCTCG
This sequence comes from Candidatus Aminicenantota bacterium, assembly GCA_963754085.1. Classification (GTDB taxonomy): domain Bacteria; phylum Acidobacteriota; class Aminicenantia; order Aminicenantales; family Saccharicenantaceae; genus RBG-16-66-30. The sequence continues at coordinate 29,268 of CAVWFA010000009.1, forward strand.
GTGATGCACGACATGGCGTTGGAGTGGTGGTTGCGCCCCGTCAGGATGCACGAGCGCGTCGGCGAGCACAGCGCGGTGGTGTGCATGTTGTTGAAGAGCAGGCCGTTCTTGGCCAGCGCGTCGATGTTCGGCGTCTTGATCGGGCTGCCGTAGCAGCCCATCTGGCCGAAGCCGGTGTCGTCCTGGACGATGAACAGGACGTTCGGCGCGCCCTCCTTGGCCCGCAGCGGCTGGGGCCAGGCCGGGCTGGACACATCAAAAGTCCTTCCGATCACGCCGTTGAAGGCGGCACCGGGCTTGTACTCTTTTAGAACGGCCATGATTCCCTCCTTTATCAAACAAACCTACACGGGCTATCTGTATCCTGAAGCAATGTGGCGCGTCAATGGGACCTTGGGCTAAGGCGGCCGGCCGGCTCACCCGCTCACAGCAGGATGATGAGGAGGGCCGTATAGAGGGCCCCGCCGCAAAGAAAGGCCAGGGGCCGCGCGTCGTTCTCTTTCGGCAGTTCCGAGACCATGGCGTTCAGGATGATCCCTCCTGAGAGGAACCCCAGGAGGGCCGCCGCGAAGAACGGGCTGAATTCCACGAAAATCCCCACCGCCCATCCGGCCAGCGGGGCGAGGGCGAAAACATAACGGACCGTGCGATCGTACCAGGAACCGTATTCCTGCAAGAACGAATAGTCCAACGAGAGGAAGTGGAGCCCCAGGGCGGCGGCGTAGAGGGCGATCGGCGTCGCCCCTTCCTCGAAGCTCCGGACCGCCAGATATCCGGCCAGCCAGACATAGGCCAGGAAACCCGCGGCGTGGACCGCCCGGCGGAAACGGTCCTCTCCGCCGTGGGCGTCCCGGGATCGGCAGGCCGATGGGCCTTCGCGATCATCTGCTTGAGCGCGTAGAAGGCCATGAATCCGACCAGGGCGGCCAAATAGACCCTCAAGGAGAAGACGGGCAGGGCCATCCGGGCTTCGTTATGGCCGAGGGCCTCTCTCGCGGCCTCGAGCTCGGGCAGAAGGTGGACGAAAACGTAAGCGATCGTCACCCCGGCTCCGAACGACAGGATCCTCCTCCGATGGCGGCGGATGGCCTCGGGGATCAGGACATGGCTGCCGAGAAGGAAGATGGCCGAGAACACGAGGGCTGCGGCCAGCGGCCCGATCTCGAACGGCATGGGGGGCCTCCTTTGACGATTCCGTGTATCCGGGCTACCGGCCGAACCACCGGTATTGGAATGCCAGGCCGAAGACGGTGAACTTTCCCCCGATGCGCGTGATCACCCCGGTCGAGCCGCTGAATTTCAGGGAATAGGCCCGCCCGATCGGGACGGAGAATGTGAAGCCGATCCGGGAGTTCTCCTGCCGGTCGTCTTTGACGACTCCGTCGATGGTCGTCTCGCCCCCGGCGTACAGGGTTCCGTCGGCGGCGAGCCAGAGTCCGGGACGGAAAGTGTAGCTCGCGTGGGCCTGGCCCGACCAGAGCGGGGTTTGGGCGCGCAGCTGCCCGCCGTAGAAATCCGGGTTGTCGGTGAAGAGCCAGACGGCCATGGCCACGTCCAGGGTCCATTTTCCCGTCGGGAACGAGAATCCGAGCTCCGGCTTGAAGGCCCAACGGTTGGCCCCGATATTGACCAGCTTGTCGGGATAGTACTGACCCACCGGCGCCACGACCACCAGGCTGGCGCCGAGCGAGGGGCCCGGCTTGCGCAGGGCGAATTCCCGCGGCGTGAGCGCGCGGCCGCCCATCAGGTTCACGGCGAGGCGCAGCCGGAGATCTCCGAAGCCCGATCGCGTGATCTCCGTGAAATCCTCGCCGACCATCCCGCTCATCTTGCCGAAGGCATAGGGGATGAGCACGGCCAGGCTGGCCGTGCGCCCCGCCAGGGCAAAGGTCCCGGAGTAGCCCGGGACGAACATGCCGAGGTCGGCCGTGACATCGGTGACCGGCACTGAAGGGTCGAGCAGGACATCTCCATACGAGTAGGCCGTGCCCAGGACGAGGAAATTCGCTTTGATCGGCACCGCCGAATAAGCCCGCGGCTCGAGGTCCTGGCCGAACATGGTCCCCGCCAGGCCCAGGAGCGCCAAGCTTAAGAGCACACGGCCCGCGCGATAGGAGAGGGTTCCGGACATGATCATCTCCTTATCTCGATGCGGGCTTTTTCAGGTCGAAGAGGATCGAGAGGTACCAGCGGAACTTGATCTTCATCCGGACCATCTGGTTCCGGTAGGGCCCTTCCTTGCAGAACCAGATCCGGAGATTGCCCTTCTTCCTCCAAACGTCTTTGGGGGCCCGGTCCGGCCCGGCTGTCTTCTCGATGGCGTAGAGGACGATCTCGTAAACCCGAGCCTTGAGCGGCGAGTAGGTCTCGAGATCCTCGACCTCCATGCGGAAGATCCGCGGGATCCCCTTGAGGATGAACGGGGTGTCGATGACTTCCCCGACCTTGATGTCGTGCTCCATCAGATACTCGAGCGGCGCGAGGATGCAGCCGTAGCTCCCCTCGACCCTCGTCTCCGGGCCGTCGTTGCGGACAACGACGGCGTGGTCCGGGAAGAAGGTCATCCGTTCGGCCTGGGTCTTCTTGTTGGTCTTCAGGAAACCCGAGGAGGAGCTCCCGACGCCCCGCCCTTCGGCCACCGCTTGGTCGTCCACGGAACCGTCGGACCGGAGCGGATAGGTCTTGAGGACCTTGAACTCGCCGCCGTAGTCCCTGTTCTTCTTGACCTGTTCGGCGTTGGTCCCTCCGGCCATGCGCAGCGTCTTTTCGAGACGGCCGTCCTTCTTCTGCAGCGTCGACTCGATGGTCATGGACCCGGCGTCACCCAGGTTGCCGAGGAAGAAGACGTGGGCGCTGATGCCGTACTGGCCGGCCTGCTGACTTTCCGTCGCCGGGACCGCGGACACCGGGGCGGGCGCGGAAGCCCGTTCCTGAAGCTCCCGGCCGCCGGAGGCGGCGAAGAGGAAGGCGACGGCGAGACACGAGCCCCGTCACAACGGGCCGTTGGCGCCGATCGCGGACCCGACGGCCCCCTCCCGGATGTCACGCGCCTCCCTTGGGGGCGATCTTGTAGTTCGGATCCAGATAATGCTCTTTCCAGATGGGGTCCATGAGGGCGGCCACGGCCTCGTTGTAGGCGATCAAGCCCTTCTGGTACTCCGGATCGGCCATGGCGATGCCGGCGTTCTCGTCGAGCGGCTTGGGCTTGAACTCGTCGAGGATGGGCCTGAATTCCTTGAAATGGTCGCGGATCGGACAGGGCATCATCCAGTTCTTGATCTTCGCGCTTTCCAGGTAGTTCTTGCTGTAGCCGTAGTCGACCTGCCACTCCCTGATCTTCTTGAAGAACGGGGTCTGCCAGACGTCGATGAGGTTCTTGCCCTCGGCATAGACCTGGTTGATGTTGACCGGCGAATAGGGCATGAAGACGCAGGGCACGACGTCCCCGTTCCAGACGACCGCAAAGTACCCGCCGGACCGGCCGGCGCCGATGCAGCCCAGGGCGGTCGTACCGCCGTTCCAGAAATCGGAGACGTAGAGGCGGCGCTCCTTGATGAGCTCCCAGGTCCGCTTCCACATCCACAGCCGCTGCTGGGGCGTGGGCAGGTAGTCCAGGGTGATGGCCCGCCCGATGGGCATGTACTGGAACACCCAGGCGAAGTGGGCGCCCATCTCGTTGAAGTAGAAGTCGATGACCTTGTCCGAGAGGATCTCCTCGACATTGCTCTTGGTCGCCGTGATGGACAGGCCGAACAGGACCTTCTCCCGGCGGAGCCGGCCCATGGCCTCGACGATGCGGTCGAAGACGCCGTCGCCGCGACGGGCGTCGGTGCTCTCCTTCAGGCCCTCGACCGAGATGCACGGCATGACGTTCCCCAGCCGGGACATCCGGCGGGCGGTCGCATCGTCGATGAGCGTCCCGTTCGTATACATCATGAAGAAGACGTCGGGATAGCGCTCGGCCAGGTCCAGGACCCCGTAGCCCTGGTCCCGGTAGGCCAACGGCTCGCCGCCGCTGAAGGCGACGAAGCGGCTGCCCCAGAGCGTCCGGATGTCGCTGACGAGGTGGTCCAGGACGGGCCAGGACAGCTTCTCGTTGATCGCGGTCGAGTCGGCGTAGCAGCCCTTGCAGTTGAGATTGCAGAACTTGGTCGGGCTGACGAGAATGACCTCCGGCGGCCGGACGCCGTGTTCGGCGATGAACTTGGCCCGGGCCGTGGGATCGCCCTTCTTGAGGATGATGTCATGGGCCAGGTTCTTGATGACCCGGCGCATCGAGGCCTTGCTGAGGCTGTTGCGGGCCAGGGCCCGGTCGAGGGTCGCGAAGATGGCCAGGGTGAGCTCCATCCGGTCCTCGACGATCCGGGGCGGGCGCCGGCCCTCTTCGGCCAGGCGGATGCTGCCCCGGCGCAGGTTCTTCTCCATCGTCCGGAGCAGGGCCTTGCGGACGAAGCCGATCCTGGCCAGGACCGGGGCCGCCCAGGCGAAGATCTTCAGACTGGCCGAGAGGAAGATCTTCCGAAGGTTCAGCTTCTTCGTCTGGTCCGGCATGAGAGTGCCGGGATCGGCCTGGGGCCGATCTGAAGTGTTCTCTTTATTGTCCATGATCGAGCCTCCGTTAGAAGCGTCTGGACGGGTCGGGCGCTATGGATCGAACCACCTACGGCCCCCCGCCGGAGGTAACTAGCGAACCCATCCACTTTCTTCTATTCTAATTACACCTTTCCGGGTCATAAGTCCAGATATTAGTAGCAGGTGCCCCCGGGTAGGGTCAATGGGACCAAAGTCCAAGGCCCCATCGTGCGGAAGAGGTCCGGCGGCGCTGCGGCGCCCCGGGGAGGTTCCGTTGGCCTCAGAAGCGGAAGAACAGGCCCGTCTTGAACTCCCACTGGGTCATCGTGTTGCGCATCGAGGCGGTCTGGGAGCCGCCCTCCCAATCGACCAGGACTTCGTCGATGTTGTTGATGTAGGTCGTGACGAAATTCCCCTGGGCCCGGAACCCGAACTGGCCCTTGATCGGGACGTCGAGACCCAGGCCGAGGCCCCAGGAGAACCGGTTGAAGCTGGAGTTGTTCGTCTGCGGATTGAGACCCGTCATGCCCACGGCCAGCAGGAAGAAGGGCTTGACCTGGCCCATCTTGTATCCGGTGGACAGGAGGAGGTTCGCGTGCAGCTGGTCCTCGGTGGCCCCGAACAGCAGGTCATTCACGGCGGGGTCGGTTTCGGTGGCGTCGGCCAAGCCGAAGATGTCGGGCGTGCTGCGATTCCAAGCCACTTCAACCGCAAGGATGTCCGAGATCCTGTAGCCAAGGGCCAAGCCGTAGGAGACGCCGGAGCCGAACTTGATGCTGGTATAGGGCTGCTCTTCGCTATTGACGTCGAAATTGCCGCTGCCGCGGACGCCGATGGTCGGCATGACCCAGAACTTCTTGGGGATTTCCGTCTGGGGGGTCTCCGCCGCGACCGCGATCGCATTCAGGCCGAGCCCGAGAAGAAGAGCCGCGATAAAGATCTGTTTTTTCATATCTATTCCTCCACCTTGATCTCGCATTCTATTAGACGGAATCCGGCCGGATTTCTTTCACCGGTCCTCCATCATATCACCGCGCCCTCTGACGGGCAAGCGGCGGGCCGCCCCTCCGGGGCCGTTCCGGGGACCCGGCCGGACCATCCGGCCGGCTCTTCTTGCGGTCGGCGTATTGGCGGACCTGGTAGACGAAGGCCTCGAGCCGGGTCCGCTCCGAGGCCAGCTCGGACCCGGCGTAGATGAACGTCGGGATGGGGATATTCGAGTAGTCGGTCCGGACGGAGGCCGAAAGGACCGCGGAGGCCGCGCCGATCATGCAGTTGAAGCAGACGGCGTTGATGACGCCGTCCGCGCCGCGGCGGGCGAAATCGACGATCTTGGCCATATTGAGGAAGAGGAACCGGTTGGCGTCGATCCCCAGGTAGGGGGTCGTGGACTTGACGATGTCGGAGTAGGCCGGGTCCTTGGCGAAGGGGACGGCCCGGCCCAGGCGGCGGCGGACCTTGGCTTTCTCCAGTTCCTTGCGCAGGTACAGGAGGGCCAGGACGGACGACTGGCCGTACTTGCGCCCGACGAGCTGGGTCCGCAGGCCCTTGCCGAGATTGAAATCCACTTCGTCGATGAAGAACGACGGCGGCAGGACCTCGCAGCCGAGCGCTTCCAGCTTGAGGAAGAGGTCGTGATTGGCCGCCGGATTGATGCGGGTGAAGAGGTCCCCCGCCACGCCGACGACCGGGCGGCGCTCCCGCTTCACGGCGATCGACCTGAGCCTCTCCGCGCAGCGACCGAGGGCGGGGCCGAGGTCCCGGGCCGCGAGCCCGGCTTCGACGTCCTTGATGTTGGCGGCGTGGGCTTCGTCCGTCGCTCCCTTCCGGACCTCGTAGGGCCGGAGCGAGCACAGGGCCTGGACGAGGAGGTCGATGGCCACCAGGCCCTGATAGAGGGCGAGTCATGCCTTTGAGGGTCAGGATCCGGTTGAGCTGGTCGCCGACCGGGGCGAACACGTCGATATCGGCGATCCCCAAGTCCTCCGCCAGGTAGGCCAGGGCCTTGTCGTACTGGGCCAGAACGCAGGTGTACTTGGAGCCGGGGAAGAAAAAGACCTCGTTCCCCCGCCGCGCCGACAGGGCCAGCTTGGCGAAGTCTCCGGCGATGATGGAATAGGCATGGCACTCTTTTCCCGAGCTGTGCTTCTCGCCCAAGGCCACGGTCGCGGCATCGGTCAGGGGCAGGACTTCGGCTTCGACGCCCGCGGCCTTCAAGGCGCCGGAGAAGGCGTAGGCATGGTCGGCGAAATAGGGCAGGACGAAGCGGCGCGTCCGGAAGGACCCGACGTCCTTCGGACGGAGCGGGGCGGGCGGCGGGGACGGCTCGGTCCGCCGGCCGCCCTGGCGGGACTCGCGGACCTCGTCCAGGAACGCCTCGATCCTCGTGATCAGCCCGGCCTCGGCCCGGTGCTCGTCGAACTCGAGGACCAGGTGAGGCTTCCCGGCCAGGATCCGCTCGATGTGCCTCAGATTGAAGGAGTCCAGGCCGCAGCCGAAATTGGTCAGGACGACCGGTTCGATCCCCTCTTGCCCGGCGGTCCACAGCGCGGCCCGCAGAGCCTGCCGGTTGTATCGCCAGTGCGGGGCCCCGGGCCATTCGAGTCCCTCGATCCCGTCCAGCGGCAGGAAATCGACGGGCAGGGCGGTGACCCCGAGCTTGGCCAGGTGACGGCCCAGATTGAGGTTCATGAACGGATCGTGGACAGTGTAGGGACGGCCGATGACGGCCCAGACAAGGCCGCCGTCCTCCCGGGAGCGGGCGATCGCCTCCCGCCCGAGGGCTTGAAGCCGGGCCCGGAAATCCGCTTGAGCCCGGACCGCGGCCTCATAGGCCTCCCCCATCGCATCATCCGTCTGCTCCAGGACGTCCCGGACCGCAGCCATGGACCTCAGGAAATCCTCCCGCGTGCCGTTGAAGGCCACGAACGGCGCGAGGATGTCCGCCGAGGTCGCGGCCCGGGCCATGAAGGGGAAGCTCTCCGTGTAGGGACAGTACGATGCGGAATCGCGGGCCTCCTTGCGGAGGTCGAGGACGGCCGGAAAGAAGATCAGGTCCACGGCCTTGTCCTTGAACCATTCGATGTGGCCGAAGGCGGCCTTGACGGGCACGCAGGTCTCGGCCGCGAGCTTCCGCAGGCCCTTCTCGAGGATCTCAGGACTGTTCTCCGGCGAGACGACGACCTCGGCCCCCAGCCGGTTGAAGAAGACCGACCAGAAGGGCAGGTCTTCGCAGAGGAGCGAAGCCCGGGGGAGGCCGATCCGCCGGGACGGCCGCTCCGGATTCCGGATGTAGCTGTCCAAACGTTCAGCGCGCTCTCTGAAGAGGTCGTAGCGCGCTTTCGGGCCGGAGCGCTTCACGGTTTCTCCTCCGGCCGGCTTGAGGCCCTGGCCGGCCGTGTACCGCTCGCAGGTATCGCCGAAGAAGACCGCGCCGTCTTCGAAGGAGATCCGGTTGACCTGGCAGCAGTTCGTGCACTCATGGCAGGTAAAGCTCGTGACGGCGTACTCCTGAGCGAGCCGGCGGCCGACGGCGGCCGTGTCTGGCGAGGTCTTCCCGGCTTCGCGGACCCGCTCGCGGGCCATAAGCGCGGCGCCGATGGCGCCCGAGATCCGGTTGTAGGGATGGACGCGGACCTCCCGGCCCGTCTCGAGGGCCAGGGCCCTCACGACCGACGGATTGGAGGCGACGCCGCCCTGGAAGACGACCGTTTCGCCGACGGGACGTCCGGCCACGACCTTCTCGAGATAGTTCCTGGCGATCGAAAAAGCCAGCCCGGCCGAGATGTCGGCCGCCGCGACGCCGCGGCCGAGCGAGTCGGCCAGCTCCGATTCCATGAAGACCGTGCACCGGCTGCCCAGGTCGGCCGGCGTCGCGGAGCCGGCGGCCAGGCGCGAGAACTCGTCCTCGATCCGGATGCCCAGGATCTCCGCCTGTTCCTCGAGGAAGGAGCCCGTCCCGGCGGCGCAGATTTTGTTCATGGCGAAGTCCACGATCTTGCCGCGGCGGGCGCTGATGTACTTGGAATCCTGGCCGCCGATCTCGAAGACCGTGTCCACGTCCGGGACATAGTGGGCCGCGCTCCGGAGCTGGCAGGTGATCTCGTTGTGGACGACGTCGGCCTGGAGGAGCGCGCCGGCGAGATGGCGGCCGCTGCCCGTCGTGCCGATGCCGAGGAGATCGAAGCCGCCGGGGCATTTCCGCAGGAGCTCCCGATAGCCTTCTTTCAAGACCTCGAGCGGCCGTCCCCGGGTCGGAAGGTAGACGCCCGCCCGGACTCGACCCTCCGCGTCGACCAGGACGAGGTTGGTGCTCACTGAGCCGATATCGACTCCGAGCGTGGCCTCGAGGAACTCCCCGGGCCGGGGCGAGGGTTCCTCGGACTCGCGGACTTCGAGCTCGCCCAACGCCGCGGCCCGGACTTTCGGGCGGAGCTTCCGGGGTTTAAGGAACCGGAGGAGGTCCCCGGGCTCGCCGATCTCGAGGCCGCCCGGGCCTTTGGCAGCGCCGGCCGCGGCCCCCAGCGCGCCGAGCATGTGGGGCAGCTCGGCCAGCAGGCACTCCCCTTCGCCGAGACGCAGGACTTCGCGGAAGGCGTTGATCAGGCCTTCGTTCCGGAACCCGCCTCCCGCGAGGAGCACGGGCGCAAGGGACTCGCGTCCCTTGAGGACGGTGGCCACGAAGTTCCTGGCCAGGGCGAGGCAAAGGCCGTAGGCGATCTCCTCGACGGGCGTGCCCTTCTGCTGGAGATGGATCATGTCCGTCTTGGCGAAGACGCTGCAGCGGCCGGCGATGGCCGCCCCGCGCTTGGCCGTCGCGGCCAGCCGGGCGAATTCCTCGATCGGCATCTTCAAACGGGCGGCCTGCTGCTCGAGGAAGCTCCCCGAACCGGCGGCGCACACGTCGTTGAGGGCGAAATCGAGGATCCCGGGCTCGGCCGAGAGGTCCCCCGCCCGGTCGAACAGCACCCAGCGGGACGTTTGGGCGCCGATCTCGATGACGGACCGGGTCTCGGGATACGCATGAGCTGCGCCGAGAGCCAGCGAGACGACTTCGTTCGGCTGAAAGACCTCCGGAGGGGCTTCGACGATCTCCCTCCCGGCCCCCGTGATGCCGAGCGCCCGGATCCTGCGGCCGGACACCTCGAAGATATCCCCCACGACGGCCCGGAACGCGTCCGCGGAGCGGCCGCGGTTCGGGCGCTCCCAGGATCCCAGGAGAGCGAGAGCTTCGTCGAGCAGGACGGCTTTGACCGCCGACGAGCCGATATCGATGCCGAGGAACATCAGAAGAACACGTGCAGGATCGCGTTCAGGGCGTAGGTGTTCGTGACCGAGGTCTTCGTGTCGTTTTGATAGGTGAGGTTCGTCTCGATCGCGAAGAACGTTTTCCAGGCCACCGTGGCCCCTCCGATCAACCGGACGCGGTTGACGGTGTCGTAGCGGGTGTCATAATAGGGCTCGACGTTCAGATAGGGGACGATCGACACGCGCCCGGCCAGGAACTCCCTCTCGATCATCAGGCGATAGCGGAAGCGGGCGGAGAAATCACGGTCGACGCCCAGCCAGCGGAGATCGGTCCGCAGCCGATGGGACACGAGGACCTTGCCCTTCAGCGGGGTCCTCATGTGCAGCTCGACCAGGGCCGTGTCCTCGCTGTACGCCTCGCCCTGGTCGTCGAGGCTCTTCCCTCCGAGATACCCGGCGCGAAAGAGGAAGCGGCGCATGTCCCTGGCCCGGTCCTCGTCCATCATCCGTCTCTTGAGCACGTTCTTGAACTTCCCGAAAGCGACATCCGCCTGCAGGATCAGGCTTCCTTCGCGGTACTTGGTGTCGACGTTCTGGGATAGGGCTATGAACGACGAAAGGCGCCAGGCCGGGCTAAGGCGCAACCAGATGTCCGTCTCGGGCCAGAATTCCGTCGACGAGGTCGAGGCCTCCTGGGCGAAGGCGGCTCCGGCCGCTCCGGTCCAGGCCATGAGGGCTAGGCAAACGAGGCGGAGCAGGCCTCTCACGGTCGATCTTCGGTCATTCCTCATCGCTCGGATCACTCCCCCGTCATTTATCAAAAGTGCCGGCCGGGGTCAATAGTACCATGGCCTCTGAAGGGATCGTCCGGGCGAGGGCCGGCCCCGGTCATTGCAGCGACCAGCTGATCCCGAAGGTCAAGCTGTAATCGTTCTTGGTCGTCGTCTCCCCGCCCGGCTTGCTGTCGTACGAGTCGAGGAACCCGAGCGAGACATAGAACCGGCGGAAGACCTCGTAGCGGATCGACGTCTGGAACTTGAGACGGACCCGACCTTTCTCGGTCAGGCTCGGGTAGGCAAAGAAGCTGGAGGTGATGCTCATGTTTGGGAACCAATACCGGAAGGCGTCGAAGCTCGCCCCCAGCACGGCTTCCATGTTCGTCTGGGACTCCGTCGCGTCGATGTAGTTCTCCCGGGTCACGTCGATGGCCGCCACCGCGCTCAGGCTGTTGCGGTTGGTCCGGATGAAGTACCTCCCGATGCCCCCGCCGGCCAGCACCCGCAGGGCCAGGTTCAGCTCGGTGTTCTGCTCGAGCTGAACGAAAGCCGCCGCAGTCCACCGCTTCTTGAAAAGCCTCATGACGTCGAACGCCAGGAGGTTCTTCTTGATGTCCTGGACGTTCTCCTGGCTGGTGAAATAGGAGCTGGCGTCGCTCTTGACCTCCCATTTCTGAGACAGGTAGCTGAGGTTGGCGGCCAGGTTCAGCTGGGTGTACTTCTGGGCCTTTTGCAGGGAGAACCCGAGATCCAGGTAGCCTTGGAACCGCTGGACCGGGCGTTTCCCGAACCGGACGATGCCGACGATGTCGACGAGCTTGAGGGTGACCGGACCGGAATCCGTGAGGACCATGACCTCGCCGTCCTCGGGGGTCTCGTGGAGGGCACCGGTGTAGCGCAGGCCGTTCTTGTCCTCGAGGATGAACGGCCACTGGCTGGAGATCCGCTTGATCCGTTCCCACTCGACGGACAGGGTCCCCATGTCGTCCGTTTTGTACGTGAGGAGGCCGTCTTTAAGGTTCCGGATCTCGCCCGTGACCCGGTCGCTGTTCGCGAGGACGATGATGTCGGTCTTTTCGGCGGCGGCGGCCTGCGGCCCGAGCGCGAAAAGAAAAGCAGCGAGGAGCAGGGCGGAGGGCCCCCACTCGGATCGGCTGCTGCAGGCTGTCATGGCGCCATATTACCATAGGGGGCGGAGGCGGTAAATCGGGCCGGCCGGCCCCAGGAGGGCTCGACGGGGCGTCACAGCGACGCGTTGATATCCGGCGAGACATAGGTGCCGCCCTGGCTCACTTCGCGGATGGCCGGGATCAGATCGATCACCGCTCTTCGCTTCAAGACGAATCCTTCGACTCCGGACGCCATCACCTCGTCGACCACGGACCGTTCGTCGTGAAGGCTCAGGATGATGACCTTGATCTTGGGATAGCCCTTCTTGATCTCGCGGCCGATGTTCGTTTTCGCGGAGATGGGGAAGGAGAGGTCCGCCAAAACCAGATCGGGGGAGAAATTCTCCAGGACATGAAAGAGGGAGATCTCGTCGCCGACCATCAGGACCGATTCGACCTCGTCTTCCAGAAGGCGACGGATCCCGCACAGCGCCGTTGGATTCTTATCGACAAGTATGATCCGCCCTTGTCCCATGGCCGGTCCTTTCCGGGCGCGTACGATCGCCCTGGCGTATGGTGCGTCAGGGCGGGGAACGACACAACTGGGAAAACTACCTGCGGAGGAGAAAAAAAGCCCCTATTCTCGAAAGAGGCCGCGGAATCCGCAGGGTCACAAGGAGATGATGCCGTGTCTTACGGCGTACTGGACCAGCTCGGCGCTGGTCTTGATATTGAGCTTTTCCATCATCCGGTACTTGTGGAATTCCACGGTCCGCGGCGATATATTCAGGATGGACGCGATCTCCTTGCCGGACCGCCCTTCGGCCAGGAGCTGGAGGATCTCCCGCTCCCGGGGGCTCGTTTTCCGGAGAAGCTCCTTTTCCGGCGAGCCTCCCTCCCGATAAGTGCGGAGAAGGTCTCCTGCGACCAGGGGGGTGATATAGGTCCGTCCCTTCATCGCCTCATGGATCGCGGTGACGAGCTCGGAGGGCGCCGCGTGTTTCAGGACGAAGCCCGAAGCACCGGCCTCGAACGCGTCCGCCGCATAGGTCGCGTCCGGGTGCATGGTCAGGAACACGATCTTGACCCGCTTGTTCGCTTTTTTGATCTGCCGGGCCGCTTCGATGCCGTTGAGCTGGGGCATCGAGATGTCGGCCACGATCACGTCGGGACGGAGCTTGGCGGCCTGCTCGACGAGGACCCGCCCGTTCTCCGCGGTCCCGACGACCTCGAACTCGTCCCCCAGGAGCCCTTTCAGGCCCTCGAGCACGATGCGGTGATCATCGGCCAGCAGGACGCTCGTCTTACGCATTCTCCCTCCCCGCCAACGGCGCCCTCAGGGTGATCACCGTTCCCCGTTCGGGCCCGGACTGAATGGCCAGGTCGCCGTGGATCAGCCGGGCCCGTTCGCGCATGCTCAGGAATCCCAGCCCCGGCCGGTCCCGGGCCTCCGCCCCGTCGAATCCGATGCCGTCATCCTCGATGGACAGGAGAACGTCGCGATCCAGGCCCCTCAGGGAAACGGACGCATGCTCCGCGCAGGCGTGTTTGGAGATGTTCCGCAACCCCTCCTGGACGATCCGGTAAAGATGAAGCGACACGTCTTGCGGGATGACCCGGGGCATGTTCTCGTGGCGGAAGACGACCTCGAGGCCTTCCCGCTTCGAGACGCCGGCGCATTCCGATTCGACCGCCTTGATCAGCCCCAGATCGTCCAGGATCGAGGGGTGAAGCTGGCGCGACAGGCTATGGACATCCTGGGAGAGGCCGACGATCCCCTTCTTGATCTCTCGCAGTTCCTCTTTGACGGGACCCGCCGGATCCACCCACCGTTTCTCGAGCGCGCCGACCTCGATGGCCAGAACCGCCAGGCGCTGCGCCAGATCGTCATGAAGCTCCCGGGCGATGCGGCTCCGCTCTTCCTCGTGAGCGTCGATCAGCCGTCCGGCGAGCCGCCGGAGATCGTGCTCATTCTGTCTCAGGATCCTCTCGCTTTCCCGTGAGGCCTCCTCGGCTCCCTTCCGGGCCATGGCATTGACCAGGATATCCCCCAGCAAGCGCAGCCGCGGGATGAATCCGTTCGGCCAGGTCCGCTCCCTCCGGGTCGCCACGAGGGCACAGGATCCCTGCGTCATCCCGCCGCTCACCAGCGGGATCGAAAGAAACGATTTCATGCCCAGGCCCCGGCAAACCCGGCGCTCGCACTCCGCTTCGGGCGGCAGATCCTCCAGGCGGTTCACGACCACCGGTTTCCCCTGGATCAATTGCTCCAGATACCAAGGCATTTGGTCCTTGGATATGGATCCCGGGCCGGGGCCGGTCCCTGCGGCATGATGGTCAAAAGCGAGCGTCAGTCGGGTCCTATCCTCGGAGAACAATCCGATGCTGCACCGGTCTGCGTCGAAGAACTCGGCCATGCTGCGGATCCCTTTTTGGATCTCGCGGCCGATCTGGTCGAACGCTACGTACACGAAGCCGGCCGAAAGATCGGAGATCAGCTTCTCGAATCTGAGACGTTCCTGGATCTCGAGCCGGGCCTGCTTACGCTCCAGCGCGTTGCTGAACACCTGGGCGATCAGCTGGAAGCCTTTCAGGACCGACTCCGGCCAGGCCCTCTCTTCCCGGATGACGGCGAATGACATCCCGCCAAAGACCGGCCCGCCTCCCACCGAAAAGGGAAACACCACCGTGGACTTGGTTCCGAAGAGGGTGTAGCTTTCCCGATCGCGGCCGGCTTCCTGCGGGAGCTCGGAGAGCTTCTGGACCGCGACCATCTGCCCGGACATGATCCTCTTTTCCGTCCACGGGAAGAGATCGCTCGCATCGACCCCCTTGGGAACTGGCGGACCTCCGCCTGGCTGATTAAGATGTTTCAGGCGCAGCGTCCTGGGTTCCAGGTCGGAAAGGAGCCAGAGGGCGGAGCGATCGAGATCCAGGAATTCGCACACTTGGCGCTGGGCGTCGACGATTTCGGATTCGATCCGGTCCGGCGGCAGGTGGACGAAGCGCGCCGATGTTTCGGCCAGGAACGTCTCGAATCGGAGCCGTTCCTCCAATTCGGCCCGCAGGGCGTCGAGGGACTCTGGGGCCATTTCCGGATCGGTAGGGACCCTCTTCATGCCGGGCCCATCATATCAAAGGAACGGGAAGTGAGTAAATGGACTTCGGCCGGGGGGCGGGGCGGGCGGTCGGCGCCCGGGTGCGCTTGGGACCAAGGTCCCATTGACGGGCGGGCCGGGGGCGTTTAGTCTGCCGATAGGGGCAGGGGAAAGACCGATCGCTTCAGGCGGCAGGGAGATTTTCTCTCTGCAATCAGGTAGTTTCCCGAGTTGTCGGGTTTCCCGGCCTCCCGTTAAAATGATGTACGGTTCATTATTGGGCTATCGAGAGGCCAGCCCTCGGGTTCGAAGGCCTGGAGCGAAAGGAGTTTGCTCATGGGATCGATGATCATCTGTTCCGTGTTGTGTCTGGCCCAGTTCCTCGCCCCGGCAGCCTCGCCCGGCCCTCGGACACCCGGCGCATCTATGGCGATCGTTTCGGAGATCGGAGCGCTGCCCCACGGACCGGCGGATGCCCCGTCTGCCCCGAACGTCGCCGCGCCTCAGGAGGAGCCGTCTTCCGTGCAGGCCGAGTCCGGGCAGAAGGCGGCGGATACGGCTCCGAAGAAGGACGGGCCCACCCCGACTCTGGAGATCTGGGGAGAGTTCATGCCCGGCAACGGTTTTCTCGTTGCCAGAACCAGCTTCGGAGAGCTGGACATCAGCGGCTACGCGCTGGTGCGTTACATCAACCAGATGCCCGGTCAACAGACGTTCACCGACCACCTCGGCAACGAGCACGCAGGTCGACGGGCGGAATGACATCTTCCCCCACCGGGCGATGATCTTTCTCAAGGGGTGGCTCGGCACTCCCAAGCTGGTCTACAACATCCTCCTCTGGACGGTGAATACGACCGACCAGAAAGGGATCTTCCCGACCATCGGCTACCAGTTCAGCCGGAAATTCAGCCTGTACGCGGGCATCAACGGCATTCCCGGCACCCGTTCGATCATGGGCTCGCACCCCTTCTGGCTCGGCACCGACCGGGTCATGACCGACGAGTTCTTCCGCCCCTTCTTCACCTATTCCGTCTGGGCCCAGGGCGAGGCTCTGCCGGGCTTCTGGTACAACGTCGTGCGTCGGCAACAACAACAGCGCCCTCGGCGTCAAGGCCGCGGACCTGGACCGCAAGTTCTCGTACGGCGCCTCCGTCTGGTGGATGCCGACGACGCACGAGTTCGGCCCGCGCGGGGGCTACGGCGATTGGGAGTGGCACGACAAGCTGGCCACGCGGTTCGGCGTGGGTTATGCGATGAGCCCGGAGAACCGCCAGACCAGCGCCACCACGGGCCCCTCGAACAACACCACCTCTGAGACTGGCGGACAGCCTCAACCTGTTCGACACCGACTCCCTGGCGACGGGGGTCACGGTCCAGTCGGCCGACTATCAGGTTGTCTCGGTCGACGCCGGGATCAAGCTCCGGGGGATCTTCCTCCAGGCCGAGCTCTACAACCGCTGGCTCGACAAATTCGTGGCGGACGGGCCGCTGCCGGTGACCCAGATCCACGATCTGGGCTTCTACGTCCAGGCGGCCTTCTTCCCGATCCCGAAAAAGCTCGAGCTCTACGCCGCGACCTCGCAGGTCTACGGCGACAAGGCCGCGGGATTCAGCAACAGCAACGAATACCTGGCCGGCGCCAACTACTATCCCTTTGATTCGCGCAATTACCGCGTCAACCTCCAGGTCATCGACGTGAACCGTTCGCCGGTCAGCAGCACCTTCGGCTACTACGTCGGCGGCCAGAAGGGGACGACGGTCTCCATGGCGGCGTCGGTCTTCTTTTAAAGGAAAGGATCGGGAGGCCTATCATGACGCATCACAGGAAAACGCGGCTTCTCGCGGCGCTGGCGGGCGTGCCGGCCCTCGCCCTGGCCGGAACCGCCGTCCTGACCGCGACGGCGCCGGCCGCGACGACAGCGTGGGCCGGATACCTGCATGCCACGACGGCCACGTCCATCTGACCAATTACATCCAGGAGGGCCCGACCGCCCGCGAATTCCTGAAGGTCATGGGCGACAAGGTCGGCCGGGCGACGCTGTTCGGCCTGCCCTTGCAGCAGATGTGGGCCCACGGCAACACGGGCGACTACGCCCCGACCTACTACCTGCAGACGGACGCGCCCCTCTACTATTATTCCTTCACCGACGCCTGGATCGCCATGCAGTACAAGTCTTTGACACCGAAGGAACAGGCGCGGTTCGATCCCATGATCACCGGCTTCAATCCGGCCGACATGTACGCGACGGACCACATCAAACGGGTGCTCAGGACCTTCCCCGGGGTCTTCGTCGGGATCGGCGAGTTCACGATCCATAAGGAATTCGTGTCCGCCAAGACGGCCGGCGGGCCCGCCTCGCTCACGGATCCGGCGCTCGACCGGATCTTCGACTTCGCCGGCGAGGCCGGCCTGGTCACGATCATCCACAGCGACGCGGACGTGCCGTTCCCGAAGCCCAACCAGGAGCCCTGGCAGATCCTCCAGATGCGGGACCTCTTCCTGCGCCACCCCAAGACGACCATCATCTGGGCCCATATCGGCGTCGGGCGCGTCGTCCGTCCCGTGGAGGACCAGATCGGCATCGTCGAGAAGGCCCTCAACAACCCCGCCCTCAAGCCACCTCTACTTCGACATCTCCTGGGACGAGGCGGCCAAGTACCTGGTGGCGACGCCGGAGACGATCCAGCGCGGCGCCGACCTCATCAACCGCTTTCCCGACCGGTTCCTGTTCGGCACGGACGAGGTCGGGCCGACCGATCAGGCCAAGTACCTGAAGACCTACGACATCTACGCGCCCCTCTTCGCCAAGCTCACCCCGGCGGCACGGGAGAAGCTCCTGAAGGGCAATTACGAGCGCATCTTCGACGAGGCCCGGCGCCGGGTCCGGGCCTGGGAGAAAGCGAATCTCAAATAGATGGGACCGATCAACACAGTCAAGAAAGGAGTCAGGATCTAAGATGAGACACACACCGAAGCACATTCGTCACACGGCCCTGCGGCTGCTGCTGGTCGCGCTGCTCGTGGTCGCCGCCCTGCCCGCGCTGCGGGCCGAGGATACGGCCGAGACGACCGCGGCTAAGAAGGCCGAGGAAGCCAAGGCCGCCGCCGCGGCGCAGGACACCGAAACCAAGTTCCGGCTGGACATCAACGGCGCCGCCATGCTGGACATGGGGTATCAGTCCGGCTCGAGCGATCCGAACTGGTTCGACGTGGTCCGCCCGACCAAGCTGCCCGCTTACGAGGGCCAGTACGGCAAGGACGGCAGCTTCTTCTCCGGCGTCCGGCAGAGCCGCCTCGGCTTCAGGGCCTACATCCCCTCGAGCCTCGGCGAGATCAAGACGATCTTCGAGTTCGAGCTCTTCGGCACGGGCGTGGACGCCGGCCAGACGACGTTCCGGCTGCGCCACGCCTACGGCGAGCTCGGCCACTTCGGGGCCGGCCAGACCTGGAGCCCGTTCATGGACGCGGACGTCTTCCCCAACTCGATCGAGTACTGGGGGCCGAACGGCATGGTCTTCTTCCGCAACGTCCAGTTCCGCTGGATGCCGCTGATGGGCGCCACGAGCGTGACCATCGCCATCGAGCGTCCGGGCGCCAGCGGCGACCAGGGCGTCTACGCGAACCGCGTCGAGCTCGGCGATGTCAAGGCCCGCTTCCCCCTGCCGGACATCACGGCGAACATCCGCCGGAGCGGCAAGTGGGGCCACGTCCAGCTGGCCGGGATCCTGCGCCGGATGCAGTGGGACGACATGGGCGAAGAGGAATACGACCTGTCCGGCAGCGCCACGGGCTGGGGCTTCAACCTCAGCACCAACCTCAAGGCCGGCAAGGGGACGTTCCGCGGCTCGGTCGTCTACGGCGAAGGCATCCAGAACTACATGAACGACGCCCCCGTGGACATCGGCATCAAGAACAATTTCTCCGACCCGGACAAGCCCATCCTCGGCGTGGCGCTCCCCGTCCTCGGCCTCGTCGCCTTCTTCGACGTCAACTGGAACGACAAGTGGACCAGCACCGTCGGAGGCTCGATGGTCGACATCACCAACTCGGACGGCCAGGCGTCCGACGCCTTACAGCCGGGGCTACTACGCCCTGGTCAATCTGCTCTACTACCCGACCTCGAACGTCTTCCTGGGCCCCGAGCTCCAGTGGGCCCGGCGCGAGAACTTCTCCGACGGCTGGAACGTGGACGATTTCCGCATCCAGTTCTCGGCCAAATACAGCTTCAAAACTTCCATAGGAGGCAACTGATGAATCGCAAGACCCTCACGGCCATCTGCGCGGTCTTCCTCGGTGTGGCGCTTCTCGCCGGCACCGTGGCCGCCCAAACGGAATCCGAGATCAACGCCGCCCTGCAGGCCGCGTACGCCAAGTACAAGGACCTCCAGGAAGGCAAGAACGCCGACTACATCCCGGCCCTGGCCAAGGTCGACTCCAAGATCTTCGGCATCGCCCTCGTGACCCCCGACGGCAAGGTCTACACCGCCGGCGACATCAAGTCCGAGGTCTCCATCCAGTCCATCTGCAAGGTCTTCACCATGGCCAAGGTCATGGAGGAGCAGGGGCCGGACGCCATCATCGAAACGATCGGCGTCGACCCGACCGGCATGCGCTTCAATTCGATCGTGGCGGTCGAATGGTCCCAGAAGCTGCTGAAGAACCCCGAGATCAACCCGCTCGTCAATCCGGGCGCGATCGTGGCCGCCAGCATGGTCAAGGGCAAGAACCGGGCCGAGATCTGGAAGAGCCTCCTGGGCTTCTATTCGGATTGCGCGGCCCGGCCGCTCGGCGTCAACCAGGAAGTCTTCAAGTCCGAGAGCGACACGAACCAGCGCAACCAGGCCATCGGCTACCTGATGTACGCCTACGAGTGGATCAAGTCGGAGCCCATGCGGGCCACCGACATCTACACCGAGGCCTGCTCGGTCAACGTCAACGCCAAGGACCTGGCCATGATGGCCGGCACGCTGGCCAACGGCGGAAAGAACCCCGTGACCGGCAAGCAGGTCATCAAGCCCACGAACGTCCCCGGCATCCTGGCGGTCATGGCCATCGCCGGCCTCTATGACGATTCGGGCAAGTGGCTCTACCGCACGGGCCTGCCCGGCAAGAGCGGCGTCGGCGGCGGCATCATCGCCGTCTCCCCCGGCAAGTTCGGCATCGCGGTCATTTCGCCGCCTCTCGACGACGCCGGCAACAGCATTCGGGCCCAGAAGGCCATCGCCGACATCTCCAACGCGCTCGGCGGCAACCCGTACGCGGCGAAGAAGTAGGGTCGGCGCGGATCAGGTTTTCGTATTCAAGAGCCCGGGGCGGGCCGGCGGAAGCGCCGGGTCCTCCCCGGGCTTTTCTTTTTCTCGTTCCCGCGTCGGCCGTTGAGCGCGTTCTCCGGCCGGGGGCCGATGGCATTGACGGTGCGGCGACCCGATGGTAACATCCGGAACGAAAGGACAGTCCGGGGCGGAAGGAGAGAGCGACATGGGCGCACAATTCCTGGGCATCGAGGGGGACGTCCTGACGATCAAGGTCACCGGCCGGCTCGAGCGGACCGAGCTCGCGGAAGCGCAGAGGCTGGCGACGGAGGCCATCCGGAAACACGGCCCCGTCCGCATTCTCGTCCTGAGCGAGGATTTCCGCGGCTGGGCCAAGGGCGGGGACTGGGGCGACCTGTCCTTCCAGATGGACAACGACAAGCACAT
This sequence comes from Candidatus Aminicenantota bacterium, assembly GCA_963754085.1. GTDB lineage: Bacteria > Acidobacteriota > Aminicenantia > Aminicenantales > Saccharicenantaceae > RBG-16-66-30. The sequence continues at coordinate 49,770 of CAVWFA010000009.1, forward strand.
CGCCAAGATGGCCGTCGTCGCCGAAGAGAATTGGGAGGACCTGATCCTCATGTTCACGGGCAAGGGGCTCCGCCCCTTCCCGATCGAGCACTTCTCTCCCGGCCGACGAGGCCAAGGCCCGGACCTGGCTCGCGACCGACTGATCCGCCCCTCATCCAGGGCTCTCCGGACCTGACAACCGGGGTCGCCGGCGCAATTATTTCTTCCCTATCCTGGCCCCTCGGCGTTCCCTCGAGAGAAGCCCTGAACACCGGCCTGAGCCGCCCCCTGATAATCCCTACTTATTTTCTAGGAAATGAAACCTTTCGGCGCGACGTTGCGTCTAAATGGATGGAAAGAAAAAAGAAAAGAACAAGAGAAAGAGGTAAATATCATGAAGATCAGCACGAAGTTAGCCATTCTTCTCGTCGCCGCCGTCATGTCGCTGGCCGGATTCGGCGTCCTCGCCAGCTCCCTTTCGGTGAGCAAGATCGTCGCGGATCTGACGCCGACGACCGTGGTCAGCGTCACCATCAACGGCTGAGTCCGCTCGGGCCTGAAGAACCACATCGGCTTCTATCCGACGTCGAGCGGGATCGCGGCGTTCAAGAGCGAGCTCGCGGACTACGAGACTTCAAAAGGCGCGGTCAGGTTCCCGATCGACAGACCGCTGCCGCTCAAGCTCATCGCCCGGATCGTCAAGTTCCGGGCGGCCGAGAACGCGAAGAAGGCGAAGGCTCGATCAGCCCCAAAAAGATAGCGCCTCGCTGAACGGCGGACAGCCTTGACTCCGGCCCTCTGAAGTCCCCATAATCGGGACGAGAGAAAGAGGGGCTCTCGCCATGAACGGTGGACGGAGACGCGCCGGACCCGGCTTGACGGGTTCTCTCCCTCTGACCCGCCGCGAAGCCCTCCGCCTCGGACTCGCGGGCGGCGCGCTGGCCTGTTTGGGCCGGGCCTGCCAGACGGGATCGAAGCCGCCCGAGCCTCCCGAGCCGCCGCCCGGCGACGAGCCCGTCTACGCGCTCACTCCGGGCGACTCGCTCTACGACGACTTCGACGGTCACGGGTGCTTCCAAACCTACGAGGGCCGCGACTTGGCCACGGCCGGCGCGCTCTACGAGCGGATCTGGGTCCAGGATGGCGGGTCGCAGGTCGTCGCCGACCCGTCCGGTCTCTGCATCGGGCCTGGCCCCGGTCCCGAATGACGTCCTCGAGATCGGCTGTGTCGGGCAGACGATGACCTATGCCTGGCTCAACAGCCCCCGGGAGATCACCTTCGCCGATTTCGGCTCGCTCCGCGCCGACGTCAGGCTCTCCTCCCGGTCCACGGCCCCCCACCCTGGCGCCTTCCTGAATTTCCACACGACCATCCCCGAGCAGCCGCCCGGGAAGAGCTGGTGGGTCAACCTCGGCCTCTTCAAGGACCTCGGCGGGCCCGGCGCGTTCGTCGTCGGCCAGTACGGCAACATCAACCTGGGCCTCGTCCAGAACGACCTGCTCGGAGCGGTCGCGCTCGACGAGTGGCACGCCCTCCGGCTCGACATCGTGACCGGGGCCGACGATCCCCGGCTCGGCGCCCAGGACCTCCGTCTCGACTATTACCTCGACGGCGAGCTCAAGGCCTCCAGGATCCCCGAGGACAGCGCCATCCTCATCGATCCGGCCCGGACCGGGCTCGGTCCCCACCGCAGCCTCGTCGTCAACCGCGACGGATACGAGGGAGACGCCTACGGGTACTTCGACAACGTCCGCGCCGTGTACCGCGACCGGATCGCCTGACGGGGGGCATGTGCGCGACGTGCCCCGGTCTCGATGATCCCGCGAATCCGGGAACGTTGGCGGCGGATTAAGTGCCTGCCCCGGCGGCGGCGGCGACCACGGCCGCTTTGGCCGCTTCGATGACCCGGGCGACGACGCTCCCGACCGGCTGGCTCGCGCTGATCTCCTTGGCCCTCTTCTTCGCTTCCCTGCGCTCCCCCTTGTCGAAGAGGGTCCCCGTCAGCTCACAGGCGTGGACGAGGCTGATCAGGGCGGCCGTCCGCTCGTCGGGCGGGGTCATGCCGCGGAGGGCCTGGCGGACCCGCTCCCGGATGCCGTACTCCGGCATGGGATTGGTCTGCGGATAGCGCTTCGTCGGGAAGATCAGGAGCACGCGGTGGTCCTCCTTCTGCAGGATCCTCTTGTCGACCAGGCGATCCGCGAGCTTCCCCCGGATCTTGCCGGCCGAGCGGCCGATCTTGCCGACCCAATGCTTGAGGTCGCGAATCTTCGCGGAGGCGCGAATAAGGCCGAGGACCTCGTCCAGGACTTCGTCCCGCGCCGCGCCGGCCGGCGCCGCGACGAGGTTCTTCCCCTCGATGCGAACGAGGCCGGCGTCGACGAGCTCGATGAGGAGCGCGCCGGCCAGCCCGTAGGGCAGGGCCATCGATCCCGCCATCAGGACGGTCCCCTTCTCGTCGTTCAGGGCCAAGAGCAGAAGCTCTTCGGCCAAAGAGAGTCTCGGTTCCATGTCGCGAATGTAATCCAAGGAGGAAAGCCTTGTCAACCTCGACCGGCCGCCGGGCATCCGGACTATTGAAATGGGCAGCCGTTCTGCACTATAAGAGGTCTGAGATCGCCGTCCCCTGGACCCGGTCCGCAGCCACGTCGAAAAAGGCGCCCCATGATCAGGCCGCTGTCGGGATATCGGAAGAGCTGGCTCCGCTACGATCTCCTGGCGGGCGTATCGGTGGCCGCGGTGGCCGTGCCGATCGCCATCGCCTACTCGCAGCTGGCCGGCGTTCCCCCGGTCTACGGGTTGTACGCCAGCCTCCTGCCGCTCGTCGCTTACGCCTTTCTGGGCTCGTCCCGCCAGCTGATCGTCGCGCCCGATGCCGCGACCTGCGCCATCGTCGCCGCCGTAGTGGCGCCCCTGGCCGGCCAGGACCTGATGCGATACGTGTCGCTGACGGCGGCGCTGGCGATCATCACCGGCGTCTTCTGCATCGCGGCCGGCCTGGCCCGGCTGGGATTCCTGGCCAATTTCCTGGCCCGGCCCATCCTGACGGGTTACATCAACGGCATCGCCATCTCGATCATCGCCGGCCAGCTCGGTACCCTGTTCGGGTTCCGGTTGGAGCCCGCCGGGGTCTTCCGTCTGCTCTGGAGGTTCTTCTCGAAGCTGGGCGAGACCCACGCCCCGACGCTCGTGGTCGGCGCGGCGATCCTGGCCCTGCTGCTGGTGCTCTCCCGGGCGGCCCCAAAGGTGCCGGGGCCCCTGGTCGCCATCGTGCTCGGCGCGGCCGGTTCGGCCGTCTTCGGGTTCGCCAAGCTCGGCATCAAGCTTCTGGGCGAGATCCCCGCCGGGCTTCCGGCCCCCAGGATCCCGGCCGTCACCGGGCTCGATTGGCAGCCGCTGGCGGTGGGCGCGGTCGGGTTGGCGCTCATCAGCTACAACAGCGCCATGGTCACCGCCCGGGGGTTCGCGGCCAGGAACCGCTACGAGATCGATCCGAATCGGGAGTTCATCGCCTTGGGCGTTGCCGACATCGGGGCCGGCCTCCTGCAGGGCTTCGCCGTCAGCGGGGCCGATTCCCGCACCGCCGTCAACGATTCGATGGGAGGCAAGAGCCAGGTGACGGGGCTGGTGGCGGCGGCCGGATTGGCCCTGACCCTGATCTTCCTCACGAAGCCCCTCGGCGGACTGCCCATGGCCGTGCTCTCGGCGGTCCTCATCAAGTCGGCCTTGGGTTTGTTCGATCTGCGCGCCCTGGGCGCGCTGCGGCGCGTCAGCCCCCACGAATTCCGGCTCTGTCTCCTGACCCTGCTCGGCGTTGTCACCGTCGGCGTGCTGCCCGGCGTGATCGTCGCTGTTCTCGCGGCCCTGGGGCAGCTCCTGGCCCGGGCGTCCAAGCCGCACGACGCGGTCCTCGGACGCATCCCGGGGACGAACGATTACGGCGACCTGACGAAATACCCCGGAGCCGAGCCGGTCCCGGGCCTCGTCATCTACCGTTTCGACGCGTCCCTGGTCTTCTTCAACGCCGACCACTTCAAGGCGCGCGCCAAATCCGTGATCCGGGATGACCCGGCGCCGGTCCGGGAGTTCGTGCTCGATGCCGAGAGCATGCCCAACCTGGATACCACCGGCGCCGCGGTTCTGGACGACCTCCGGAACGATCTCGAGGCGGCCGGGATCGCGATGGCCGTCGCGGCGGCCAAGAGCCCTGTCCGCGGCATGCTCGAACGGACCGGCTTTGCCGGCCGGATCGGGGCGGACCGCATGTTCTCCTCGGTCCACGCCGCGGCCGCGACGCTGCGGAAAGCCGAACCCTGACATGGGGCTAACCCGTCGGACATGCCAGACCTCGATCGCCGGCCGTCGAAGACCGGCAAGTCGATAGGAGGGACGATCATGGGAAGATCTCGCGTGAGACGGTTCGGGTCCTTCGTCGGGCTGGGCGTGCTGGTTTTGACCGGTTGCGTCAGGGTGCCCGCCGGGCGGATCAACACCGACCGCATGGATTTCGGGCAGGTCATCCAGCAATCCTGGAAGCGCCAGACGCTCCTGAACATCGTGCGGATGCGATACGGGGACGCGCCCATGTTCCTGGACGTCGCGTCCGTCATCAACAGCTACACGCTCGGCGGCAGCGTCTCGGGCGGGGCTTCGCTCCAGGGGCGGAAAAGATGCCGAAGGGGCTGCAAGATCGCCGACGGCGTCACGTATCCCGCGGAGATCCTGTTCTCCTTATAGGATCACCAGGACCACCTGAAACGCTCTACGGCGGTGAAGTATCCTGTTGGCGCAGGATGGCCATGACCTCGGAGGCGGGCCGGTCCTGCCGCAGCAGGTCGGCCATGATGCGCATGGCCCGGTCGGCGTGCTTGAAGAAGGCCTTGTACCCGGCGCAGAGATAATTGAGCCCGGACCCTCCGCCGGGCGCCTCGACGAAGCGGTTCTTGGGGCATTCGCCGTGGCAGACGCGCAGGAATTCGCATTCCCGGCAGTATCGGGGCAGGGTCTCTTTCTTGTCGCGCCCGAACTTGGTCTGTTTCTCCGAGGCCACGAGGTCGATCAGGGGCGTCTCCATGATGTTCCCGAGGAGGAACTTCGGCTCGACGAAGTGATCGCAGGAATAGAGATCGCCGTTATGCTCGAGGGCCAGGCCCAGACCGCAGGTGGGCCCGAAGATGCAGACCGTCCCGGCCATGTCGAGCCAGCCGGCCAGGGCGCCGTCGAAGTTGAGGACGAAGGTCTCTCCGACGTCCTGGCTCACCCACTCGTCGAAGATCGCGATCAGGAAGCGGCCGAATTCTTCGGGCCCCACGGACCGGTCCGTGACCGTCCGGCCTTCCTGATAACCGGTGTCATTGTCGCGCTCAACGATGGGGATGAACTGGATGTAGCGGGCCCCCAGCTCGTCCCGGAAGAACCGGTAGACATCCAGGGGACGGCGGGAGTTGTCAGAGTTAACGGTGCAGAGGATGTTGAATTCCACCTGATGCGCCTGGAGCCGGCGGGCCGCCGCCAGGACCCGGTCGAAGGTCCCCCGGCCGCCCCTGTCCTTGCGGTGGACATCGTGAAGCTCCTGGGGACCGTCGAGGCTCAGGCCGACGAGGAAGGCGTTGTCGTGAAAGAACCGGCACCAATCGTCGTCGAGGAGAATGCCGTTGGTCTGGAACGTGTTCTCGATCCGTGTGCCCGGCTTCCGGTATTTCTGCTGGAACTCGACCGACCGCCTGAAGAAATCGAGGCCCATGAGGGTCGGCTCCCCGCCCTGCCACGCGATCGTCACCTGCGGGACCTGGTGAGCCTCGAGAAGCTGCCGGATATAGGCCTCGTGGACCTCATCCGGCATCCGGAAGCGGCTGCCGGGGTAAAGAGCCTCTTTCTTCAGGAAAAAGCAGTAGTCGCAGGCCAGGTTGCAGGCCGAACCCGTCGGCTTGGCCATGACGTGAAAAGCCGGGGGCACGCCCGACGGAGGTCGAGATGGCGCCTTTCGGGCCGCCCCGGCCAGGCTCTTCAGGATCTTCGCCTTTTTCGTCATCATGGCTCCTTCGGCCCGTCGAACGGAAAAATGCGCTCCTAGTCTCCTCTTGCGGCCGGCCCGCGGGGAAGCAGGATCCGCACGGGTCCGAAGAGGCCGGACGCCGCGGCTTCGCCGTAGCTGTTGCTGATCAGATTGGCGACGCGGACCCGGATCTCGTTCGGACCGGGCCGCAGCGCCTGACCGATCGCATAGACGTGCGGGCCCCAGAGACGGGCGCCGCAGCTCGCGCCGTTCACCCAGACCTCGGCGACGTGGGCGACCTTGCCGAGGTCGAGGAGGAGGCCCTTGTCGGCCGCCTCGACCGTGACCGTCTTGGTGTAATCGAGCAGCCCGCTGAACTTCTCGAGCCCCCAGGCGCCCCAGTCCTCGAGCGGCTTCCCGACGCCCGCGGCGAAGGGCGCCGGAGGGACCATCGGGAACTCCATCACCGGCTGAACGGCCGGATCGAAACTGACCTTCCAGGGCCCTTCGACGGCGGCGACCACCTCGATATCGGGTTGCTGTTCCGGAGGCCCGGCCAGAGCCGTCTGCGCGGGATCGAAGACCAGCCAATAAGCTTCGTAGGGCTTGAAGACCACGGTGACCTCTGCCCCCGTCTCCCCGTCGGCCGAGGCGATCGGCCGGATCGTCCCGGTCTCGCAATCCCAGATCGAGGCGGCGCCGCGCCCGCCCTTGAGCGAGACCTGTCCCGACTGCCACGCATCGGTATTGTTAGCCAGCCAGAAGAACTCCCGGCCGTCGATGCGGCGGTGGTGCCGCAGCATCGGGAAGGCCCCCGAGGAGAAAACGACCTGGCTTTCCAGGCCGGCCAGCGCGCTCGAGGCGTCAAAGAGGGCTTTCAAGCCGTCCTCGGGACAGGCCGTGTACGTCGGCTGCGCGCGAAGCGTGTCCATCAGCTCTTTCATGCGCGGGTCGCCCAGCCCCTGCTCCGCCGAAGCGGCCGGCAGCTCGGCCAGCGCATAGACCCGGCCGCCGGCCTTGGCGAAATCGACCATCTTCCGGGCCGCTTCGAGCGGCAGGATGTCGAGGGCCGGCAGGACGAGCGTCCGGAAGGCCAGCTCGCCGCGGACGAGGCTCCCCTTCCCGACCGTCATCTGGCCGAGATAATGACGGTCACCGACGAGGAACTCGATCCCGGCCTCGGTCAGGTCGTCGATGGCCCGGGCGTAGATCTTGTCGAGGGCGTTGACGCGACGGCCGGCCGGGTCCTTCTCCGGGAAGTTCCACATATCGACGTCGAGCAGGCCGGCGTCGGCCTGCATCCAGGCGGACTCGATCGGATTGTAGAGCAGCACGTCGGCCGCGGCCTGGCCCTGAGAATTGACAAAGCTCGCCCGCCGGACGAAGTCGGTCCAGAGGTGGAGGTACGGGAACATCGGGTTCTCGGAGTACCAGTCGGGGGGCCAGGGGTTGCCGGTGAGCTTGCGGGCCGTGAAGACGCCGTGGGGGATGACGTGGCTCATGCCCCAGGCGGTCACGGCGTTGGCGGCCTGCTTCAGGAAGGGCGGATTGAACGTGCCCCAGGGGGTCCCTTCGAACGCGCCGGCCCCCATGAGCTCGGTCACGGCCCGCCGGCCCTCGAACTCCGCGACCGACTCGATCTCCTTGAAGTCGTGGACGCGCAGGGGCTTGCGGCCGAGGCAGTCCTGGCCCGGCATGGTCACGCTGCGGAGGAGCTTCAGGTGGTCGCCGACGGCCGAGACCTGCGGCTGGATCCCCTCCTCCCAGAAATGGATCGTCGTGTACATTCCCCGCTTCTCGTGCCAGTCGGTTACGGCCTGGAAACCCTCGGCGTAGATGTCGGAGACGAGGTCGAACCACTCCCAGCGGGCCCGGGCAAAGACGCCCTCGGCGTCGCGGTCGACCGAAAGCGGGAGCCAGAGGCGGATATCACGGCCGTACCGCTCTCTGTAGCGCTGGTCGAGCGTCCCCGACCAGGCCAGGCCCCAGCCGTAATCGCCTTCGTTGTCGATGAAGTCGCCGGGGATGGAGCGGCCCAGCCTGTCGGAGAGGCGGCGGGCATAGGGCTCGAGCGCGATGTCGATGAAGGCCGGAGCGAGCCGGGCGTCGAGATAATTGACTTTCGAGCCGTCGGCGCCGGCGTGGCTGTAGGTGTTGAAGACATAGACGCGCCACGGACCGCCGCCGGCCGGCGCCGTCCAGTTGAACGGCGCCCCGGCGCCGATCGTCCGCAGAGTCTTGCTCAGGATGAGGCCCGAGGCCGGGTCCAATTCGGCGGCCGCGGCGAAGAACGAGGCGGGGACGGTCGCCTCAGCTCCGCCCGGGACTTCGACGGTCGCCCAGCTCAGGGACGCGGCCTGAAGATCGGGATTGGCCTTGAGAATGCGGCCGTTGGCCTGGAAGCTCGGCCACCAGTATTCGTCGCAATAGCCAAGATAGTTCTGCCGGGCCTCGGCCTCTTTCAGGGCGGCGTCGAACGAGGCGAACCACGCGTCGCCCAGCCACTCCGAGTCGGGCAGGTCGGGCGTCCCGACCATGGACCGCCGGGCGTGGGCGTAGCCGGGGCTGAAGCGCTGGCTCAGCATCGTCCGCGACATCTCCGCCATCTTGGCCGGGTCGAGCGGCTCGTCCCAGAACCAGAAGATGAAGGGCGCATAGGTCATGTCCGGTTCCGCGAAGGAGGCCCGGATCGTCTCGAACGGCACGGCCGTCCGGACGCCGCGGTTGGCAGGTCTGTCCGGGGCGGCCGGGGCGGCCGGCGACTGGCTCCGGCGGCAGGCCGGCAGAACCGACAAGGCGACGGTCAAAACGGTGAGTATGAGGGTCTGCGGTCGCGGCCAGGGTCGGGACATCGGGATCTCCTTCCTGTTGAGGGCAGGTCGGTCCTCCAAGTTACAGGCCCATGATATTCACGGCCCCGGGCGGGTGTCAATGACGAAGGAGGCCCCGGCCGGGAGGCCCGTTGACAAGCGCTTCCGGCCGCGCCTATAGTTGACCCAAGAGTCCGCCCCGGGAGGGACACTATGAAGCGCCTTGCGACGATCATTATTCTCGGCCTTTCCATCGTCATCCGGGCCGCGTCCGCGCCGCCCCGAGATTCGGCTCAAGCCCGGCCGGCGCAGCCCTCCCCTGCCCCGGGCGGAGCCCCGCTCGTCTTCCGCAACCAGGTCGTTTTCGACCAGCAAGGGCTCGGCCTGGAATACCTCCGGATGCTCGTCCCCAAGGATTGGGCCTTCAACGGCGGCCTCACCTGGAATTTCGCCAAGAACCCGCCCGAAGCGTTCCTGGTCTATACCGTCGCAAGCCCGGACGGCAGCTCGGTCATCCAGCAATTCCCCTACGCGAACTTGTACTGGTCGCCGGACCAGCAGCTCCAGTATTCGTTCGCCCATATGGGGAGCACGATCATGCAGACCATGGGCGCGCTCGATTTCCTCCAGCGCGCCTTCATTCCCCAGGTCCGCCAGGGAGTGAGCGGCATCAAGGTCCTCGAAACCCAGCCGCTCCCGGCCGTGGCCCAGCAGGCCTTGGCCGTCACCAACCTGACGCTCAATCTATTCGGCCAGATCTCGCCGCCCAACGCCCCCTATCAGACGCAGGCCGACGCCGGGCGGGTCAAGGTCGAATACACGGTGAACGGGCGCCGGATCATCGAAGATTTCGGGGTGATCGTCACCTATTACATCACCAACAGTCCGACGCTCTCGGGCATGGTCGTCCCGAGCGTCAGCTGGTCGCCCACCGTCGTCAGCTTCCGCTGCCCGGCCGAGGAGATGCCGGCCAAGATCCGAACGTTCCAGATCGCCCTGATGTCCCGCTTCGACAATCCGGTCTGGCAGGTGAGCTATACGCGGCTCTGCGCCCTGGTCACTCGCGAACAGCTCCGCCAGCAGCAGGCGATCTTCGCCCGCTACCAGCAGATCCACAAGACGCTCGAGGAATGCAACGACATCATCTGGCAGACCTATCAGAACAAGAGCGCCGCCCAGGACCGGATGTTCGACAGCTACAGTCAGGCGCTGCGGGGTGTCGACACCTATGTCGACCCGGTCAACAACTGGAACGTCGAGCTGCCGACGGGCTACGGCAACGCCTGGACGAACGGCACGGATTACGTCTTCAGCGACAGCTCCAGCTTCAACCCGAACACCCTGTCCTCGGGGAACTGGCAGAAGATGACCCCCAAACGCTGAAGAGGGGCCGGAGGGAGGGCCCGCGGTCGGTCCTCGAGGCGTATAGGACTAAGGTCCGATTGAATCCCGCTCGGGGGTCTGGTATAAGTCCTTGAGTAGGCTATGGTCTCCCTGCTGCGGCGGGAATTAGACCTTCACGGGAGGCATATGTCTGGAAGAGAACAGCTCCCCGGAAACCGGAGAGCGAGATCTGGAGGAAAGGGGAATTCCGATGAAATTGAATAAAAGCCTTTTGCTGACGGGTGTTTTCTTGGCTGTCCTGGGGCTGGCCGGCGCGGCCTGGAGCCAGGAGGGATCGGAGCAAACGGCCAAGGTCTGGCCGAAGAAACCCAATTTCTCCATCCGCCTCGGGTCCATCTTCAGCGATGTCAGCAGCCAATTCCGGGTCGACAGTGCGGACGGCGAAGGGACGTTGATCGACGCGCAAGACGTCCTGAACATCCCCAAGAACGGGACCGCGTTCCGGGCCAAAGGGGACTTTCGGATCGCCAAATGGTTCGGCATCGAGGCCGAATTCTATCGGATCGCCGACTCCGCGACCACGGTCATCGATCGCCAGCTCATCGTCGGTGACGAGATCTTCGACATCAACGAGACGGTCACGACGGGTTTCAACCGGTCTTTCCTGGACACATTCCTGAAATTCTATCTCGTCCACAAGCCCCGGCTGGACCTGGGCCTGTTCGTCGGGGCCAACATCCATTTTATGGAGCTGACTCTGGACGCCCAGCCGTCGGGCCGCTCCGTCGTGAAGAATCCCTGGTATCCCATCCCCTCCCTCGGCGCGACCTTCAGCTACACGCTCGGACCGCGGTGGTACCTCTACGGCAAGGCCGGGTATTTTTTCTTCAAGGTCCAGGATTCGGGCCTGAAGCTCGATTCCACGCGCTTCGACGTCAGCATGGATTACTACATCTGGAAGTCGCTCGGGGTCGGCGTGACCTACGAATACATCAAGACGTCGATGGACCGGAGCACGGAAGAATTTACGGGCATGATCTCGAACAGGAGCAGCAGCTTCCAGATCTACGGGGTGATCGGCTTCTGATCGCCCGCAGCCTCCAAAGCAACGAGCGGTCTTACCCTTCGCCGCGGATCAGCCGGCCGACCTTGGCCAGCGTTTCGACGTCGATGGGCCGGAGCCGGCCATCGGTGCCCGGGCCGACATCGATCGAGAAGATGTTGCCGTACTTCACCGCCCCCAGATAATCCGCATAGATCTTCTCGACGGGAAGGACAAGGCGGTCGTGCTTCGGCAGGGAGTAGAACCAGTTCGCCCCGCCCTCGTGTTCGGGCAGGATGGGGTAGGTGAACTCGGCCAGCCGGTAGCCCGCGCTCGGCACATCCTTCATGAACGGCCCCGCGGCCGCGCTGTCGGTGAGGGGGCCCGGCCGGCCCATCTCGCCGAGGCGGATGTCGGCCCCGTCCTGGTCGCCGTGGTTGAAGCCGACGAAGCAGCCCGGCTGGAGAGATTTGCACCAGGCGGCGGTCTCCCTGTGGCTCAGGCCGCCCGTGCCCACGGCGTGGTCGAACCAGATGTATTCGATGGGACCGTACTCCGTCAGCAGCTCCTTCAGCTGGGCTTTCTTCATTTCGGGGTTGGAACCGCCCTCAGCGATCTTCCCGTCGACCGCGCCGGGCCAGGTCCAATCCCCTTCCGAGAAATAAAGCGCCAGCTTGATGCCGAACTTGTCGCAGCTTTTCCTGAGCTCGGCCAGGACGTCCCGGCCGAGGGGGGCGTTGGTGACCTTGCGCGCGGTGGTCTTCGTGTCCCAGAGACAGAAGCCGTCGTGGTGCTTGGTCAGGAACAGGATGTAGCCCATGCCGGCGTCCTTGGCGGTGCGCGCCCACTGGTCCGTGTCGACGGCGGCGGCCCTGAAGAAGGACACGTCCGTGACGCCCGGCGTCCATTCCTTGCCGGAGAACGTGCTGAAGCTCCAGCAGATGAACATCCCCCAGCGCAGGTTCTTCAACTCTTCGGCGCGCTTGGCCATATCCACGGGCTGGGTGGCGCCGAGCGAAAGGGCGATCGCGAACAGGGCCAGCAGGGTCTTCGCCGTCTTGGTCATCACGTCTCCTCTCATGCCGGAGCCGGTTGTTCAGGAAGGTGTTCGCATGATACTCGGGCCCCCGCGCCGGCGTCAACCGCCGCCGGAGGGATCGATCGACGAGCGCTGGCGGGTCCGCGTCGTCAGGTAGCCGTCATTCCGGGGCCGGAGCATTCAGCGGCGCGCCGCCGGACTCGTCTCCACCAATTCGCTCGGCTCGATCATCACGTTCCCGGGCCCTATGCCTCCCGCGACCAGGATCCGGCCGTCGGGCAGGCGCGTGGCGCTATGCCAGAACCGGCCTTGGAGAAGGCGGCCGCACTCGGTGGAGCTCCCGACGAGGGGATCGTATTTTTCGATCTCCGGGACGAGATCGGATGGGTGCGGCCACGCGTAGCCGCCGATGACCAGGATCTCGCCTGTTTCTTCGAGGAGCGTGAGGCTTGCGGCCGCCCGGGGGTGGATCAGTCCGGCCCGGCTTTCGAAGAGGCCCGTCCCGGGATCGTAGAGCGCTGCGAAATTGTGCACCATATCGAGATACAGGATCTTCCCCGATGGCAGCTCCACGGCCTTATGCCCATAGCCGAGAGGGATCGGATAGGGGGCGTCGCCCAATCCAAAGGTCGCGGTGACCGGATCGAACAGCTCAAGATCGACCGGGTAGAACGTCAGGCCGCCGTACCAGCTCGCGCCGCCGGCGATGAGCACGAGGCCCGAATCCAGCAGCGCGGCGGTGTGACCGGTCCGGCAATGCCACATCTCTCCGGCAGGGGCGAAAGTCCCGGTCGCCGGATCGAACAGCTCGCATTCCTTGTTCACGCTGTCGATATATCGGCCATCCCCGCCGGCCAATAGCACCCGGCCGTCCGCCAGGAGCGTCGCCGTATGGTCACGGCGGGCGGTGATCATGGGCCCGCTGGCCGGCTCGAACCGGTTCGTCGCCGGGTCAAAGACCTCGGCCTGGTCCGTCGCGATCAGGTAGGGGTCCAGCGACTGCCCCCCCGCGACGAGGACGCGTCCGTCGCGCAGGAGGGTCGCCGTGAACTCGGTCCTTTTCAAGGCCATGGACCCGGCCGGCCGGACCCGGCCGGAGACCGGAGAGATGATCAGCGCAGTGGCCGTCGCCTCGGACCCCTCCGGATCCGGGGGAGCCGGGACCCGGCCGCCGATGACCAGGATCCGTCCGTCCAGCAGAGTGATTGCCGCGTGGCCGGCCCGGCCCGGCGAAATGACGGGAGGAGAGAAGCTCTGCGGCTCGGGGCTGCAGCCCCAGAGGAAAACGAAACTCCATGCGACCGCGAGTGCGAGCGCCGGCATCGCCGGCACAAACAGGACTCCCTTGAAAATCGACCGGGTTTTCATTTCCGCCTCTTTCAGGAGCCGACTATACAAGCAGCATATTTTGTGCCACCAGGGTGGACAAAGGAACTCCCCTATGGGACGGAGGAACGCATCTCCCGATGTAATTTATTTTTACATGGCCCTGGTGTCCTCGAACTCAAACAATGTCCTATCATTGCGACAGATGGACAGGTCGGTGGACGAGGTCCGGGCCTGGGGCTTCGAGACGTAGAGGATCGTCAAGCTCTGGGTCGACGAGCGCTGGCGGGTCCGCGTCGTCAGGTAGCGGACGCGCCCGGCCGGCCTACTTGAGCAGGATGAGCGAGTTGATTTTAGTTAACTTTATATTTATTAATTTAACTTTTCATCGTAGACTGGCCTTATCATGAAAGAACAGAAAGCCCTTCTGGCCGTGAAGGTCGATCCCGCCGTGGCGGAACGGGTCAGGCTATTCTGCCGCGAGCGGGGCTTGAAGTACGGGTTCTTCGTCGAAAAGGCCGTGGTCGAGAAGATCGCCCTGGAGGAGCTCAAGGAGGACCTTGTCGACTTGAAGAGCTTGCGCGAGCTCGAGGATAAGGCGGTCCCCCTTGACCGCTACGTCAAGAAACGCCGTGTATGAGATCCTGCTCCTCGCTCCGGCCCAAAAGGACCTCGACAAGCTCAATGATTCCTATTCGTGACCGGACCGCCTATTTGAGCAGGATGAGCGAATAGGTGTCGGCGACGAGGATGGTCTTGCCGAGGAGACAGAGGTTCTGGGCCTCTCCGGGCGTGTCATAGGACGAAACGAGCCGGGGGGCTTTTGGATCGGAGACATCGAATTTCTTGACCCCCGCCAACCCGTCGGCGACGAAGGCGAAGTCCCCGTCCAGGACGACGGCGCTGGCGAAATCGTCGACGGCGGCCGTGCCCAGGACCTTCGGCGCGTCGGGCCGCCCGACGTCAACGACGATCAGACCGTCGGCCCCGGCGGCCACGAAGGCGAGCGGACCGCGGACGGCAAGACCGGTCGGCTCCCCCGCCAACTTGAAGGCGGCGATCTGGACCGGCGCTTCGGGCTTCTTGATATCGATGACATGGAGCCCCGTGTCGCTGTTGGCCAGGAAGGCGATGTCGCCGGAGACGGCCAGTCCGTAGGTGAATCCGGACAGCTTGAACGAGCCGACGATCTTCGGCAGGGCCGGGTCGGTGAAGTCGAGAGTATAGAAGCCGAAGTTGTCGGCGGTGAGATAGCCGGCGGTCCCCCGGACGACCAGGGTCCTGGGGATGCCCTCGGTGAAGGTCAGGGGCTTGCCCGCCCTGGGCTTGGCCGGGTCGGTGACATCGAAGACCTTGATCGACCAGCGGTCGGTGACGTAGACGAAGTTCCCGCCCGCCGCGATCCCTTGGACGCCGCGGAAGATGCTGGTCCCGCCGACGAGGGCGGGCCGGGCCGGGTCGCCGACGTTGACGGCCATGACCCCCGAGAGCTCCCCGACCGCGTAGGCGTGGCGGTCGCGGCCGCAGACGGCGATGACGGAGCTCGGAGCGGCCAAGCGTGCCGTGACCTTCGGCTTGGCCGGATCGGCGAAGTCGACGAAGAAGATCCCGGAAAAGTAGTCGATAACGACGCCGGCGTCTCCGTCGAGGACGACCCGCCAGCCCTCGTTGTACATGGTGTACTTGTTGGTCGAGAGGACGGCTGGAGCGGCCGGGTTCGTGATGTCCAGGACCTGGTAGCCGCCGTCGTAGAGGCTGCCGACGCCAAGCAGCTTCCCGCTCACCGAGACGCTCCGGGCATATCCCGACGCGACCAGGGAGGCGGCCAGTTTCGGCGCGGCCGGTGCGGACGCGTCCACGACCTTGAGCCCGCCGGCCCCGTCGGCGATATAGGCATAGTCACCTGCCAGCGCGACCCCCTCGGCCGTCCCGTCCGTGTCGAGGGCCCCGACGGGCTTGAGCTTCGCCGGCGCCGAGACGTCGACGATCGCGAGGCCGCCGCTGCCGTCGGCGACGAAGAGGGACTTGCCTTTGAGCGCGAGCCCGGTCGCCTCGCCGGGCGAATCCCAGGCGCCGAGGAGCTTCGGCGCGGCCGGCCTGGCGATATCGACCGCCAGCACGCCGCCGGTCCCGTCGGCGACCAGGGCGACGGAGCCGTCGACCGCGACGTCGCGGGCCTGGCCCGGTGTGTCCAGGAGGCTCTTCAGGACCGGAGCCTTCGGATCGGTGATATCGATCACGGCCAGGCCCTTGTCGGACGCCGCGACCAGCGCCAGGTTCCCCGCCAACGAGACGGCGAAGCCGCCGCCGAGATGAAGGCTGGAAAGCGCCTGCGGCTTCTTCGGATCGGACAGGTCCAGGATCTGCAGTCCGTCGAGGAACGCGCAGTAGGCCCGCCCGTCCCGGACCTCGACGTCGTGGGCTTTCGTCCACAGGGACGAGCCGAGGAAGGCCAGCTGTCCCTCGTCCGGCCCGACGCCGGCCGACCCGGTCGTCGCGGACAACCCGGTTGTCGAGGACGACCCGGCGACCGCCAAGAACGCAAGAACAGGAAGCATCCCCAAGACGGATCTCGGTTTAATCATGTTCGCCCTCCGCTGCGGCGACTCGCCTGGATTATTCATGAAAACGCCGTTATTCTCCATCAAAGATAAAGAACCAAGAGCGGCGTTTTCATGAATAGTCCAGGCTAGATCAGGACGTCGTCGGGCCAGCCTAGCTTGACCAGCTCGATCCGGGCGGGGTCGGCCGTGCCGATCCCGTACTTGGTGTCGGCGATCTGGATGTGCTTGGGGACCGGCGGGATCTCCTGGTCCGGGCCCAATTCGATCCGCCGCTTGGCCATGATCAGCCGGAGGCCGACCGAATCGACGGCCACCGGATCCTCGCCGACGATGAGGCCCTTGTAGTTCCAGACGTATCTGCGGCTGAAATTGTGCGGGCCGCGGCCGTGGAACTGCGGGGTCAGGGCGCAGAGGACGTTCAGCCGCGTCTTGCCCTTGACCTGGGGCAGGAGGAAGAGCGAGCCGAGCGAAGCGCAGCTGTCGGGATGGTGGTCCGGCTGGGACTCGGCGAACATGATGTAGTTCTTGAGGCAGCCCGACATGCCGGCCAGATAGTGCGTCCGGACGGGCCGGACGTTGATCAGGGCCGTGGCCTTGACGAAGAGCGGGTTCGTCCGCACGGTGTGGTCGTCGAGCCCGATGTTCGGCTCGGCGACGCCGGCGTCCAGGAGCCGGCGCTTGATGGCCTTCTCGACCGGGGCGGGCGTCGGCAGGAAGGACCAGACGTTGGTCTTGATGCCGACGACGTCCTCGGGCTTGACCAGCCGCTTGAACGCTTCGACCGGATCGCTCACGTCGAGGAGCTTCGAGACGGCGTCGTCGAGCATCTGTTGGATGACAGGCTCGTTGAATGCCGAATCGGCGTCGAGCGCGTCGGGGTGGCGGACGAGGACCACCCGGGTCTTCCCGGCCGGCGCGGCGCCGGTCTGGCCGAACGCGGTGGAAGCGGCGGACGCGCCCAGCACGGCGGCCGCGGTGCCTCGGATGAAATCGCGGCGGGTCATGAAGGATGTCATGGTCACCTCATCGGGGCGGACGGGTGGCCGTCTCGGCCAGCCGCCCGGCGAATTCTTTCGACGACGCTTCGAAAACGACGGCCAGGACGCAGTCCCGCGTCCTGATCATCGACCATCCCTTCTTCTCGGTCAGGGCGGCCCCGTCGGCGTCCGCCTGGGGCAGAAGCGTTCTCAGGAACGACGCGGCCGCGGCGCCAGCTCTCGCGGCGTCGGGGTACCGGACGACGAGCAGCCGCGCGGAATCGCCGCCGACCGGGCCGGCCGCGCCAACCGGGTTGTCCGCGACGACCGGGTCGTATTCGGCGAACAGGCATTCGGTCTTCTCGTCGAGGTCCAAGACGTTCTCGGCGGAGACGAAATAGCGGTTGCTGAGATGGACGTGGTTGTGGAAATAAGCGGTCTTTCTCGGCTTCAATCCGGCCGTAGGCAGGACCTTGATCATGTCCGGCGGGGCGCCGTCGGGGACGAGGAGCGGCGCGACCGCCTTCCCCAGGTCGAGGACGGCCATCTCCGCCTTGTCCTCGTTGCCAGAGACCGTGATCGACACGAAATAGCGGCCGCGCCAGAACCGCAGCAGCCCCGGGCCGTACTCCGAGCCCTGGCCGATCCCGGCCTCCGGGTCCTGCCGGTCGCAGGAGAACATACCGAAAGCTTCGGCCGGCGAGCCCATGTCGTAGATGTCCAGGGCGATCTCGTTCCCGGCGGCGTCGGCGTACTTGCGGACGAAGACCTCGCGGAAATCGAAGGCCAGGTAGACTTCCGCGCCCCCGTCCATGTAATCGTAGAGCGTCTTCCGGTCATAGACCGCGTCCTCGCCGGACGCCTTCCAGTCCAGGACCTGCTTGGGGATCTTGGGTCCGAAATCCTTCACGGCACCTCCGACGACGGCAAGTAAGGCGGGTATGACCGCGAGGGTCAGGCATCGGGCGATCTGCATCGGGACCTACTTCTTCTCCAGGACGCCGATCCCGACTTCGGTCCCGTCCATATCGACGACCACAAGGAGCGACCCGCTCGCCTGATAGTAGACGATGTTGAGGCTGCCGCCGCCCGCCGTGAAAGTGCCCGTCCATCGGCCGGGACGGCCCGCGTCGGCGTCGAACGTGCCGGCGAACACGGCGCCGGCCGCCGTCCGCCCGGCCTGGTTGGCATCAATGGTCCCGGCCAGCGCGCCGGCCGAAGCGTCCGCCCGTCCGATCCAATCGATCTCACCGGGAGTGGCGATGAACTGCAGGTTGACGGCGTAATCACCCTCGAAGGATCCCGGGATCCGGGGCACGATGAATCCCGTGGCGACCGCGCCGGCGTCCCAATCAAAGAGCAGGGCCCCGCCGCCCCCTTCGGCGCTCGAGGGATCGAAGAGGTTCAGGGTTGGGTCGACGGCGAAGATCAGCTGCGCGGACACGTTCCTTCGCTCGTCGACGGCGGGGGGGAAGTCCAGGGTGCCGACCCCGTCGGCGGCGATGGTGTACCGGGCCTGGCCCTCGAGCGAGGCAAAGGCGCCCGTCCCCGCGTTGTTCAGGTCGGAGGCGCCGGCCGTGAAATTGCCGGCCCCGTCGGAGGTGAACTGCCCGGCCATGGCCAGGGGCCCGTTCGACGTCCCCCCGGAGTGGGAGAAGACATAGTCCCCGGTCAGGGACGCGGCCGAGAACGTCGCGCTCATCCCCGCGTCCCCCTGCCCGTACATGCTGCCGCCGGTCATGAAGGACGGATAGCCCTTTTCGACGAGCCTCAGCACCCGGCCCTCGACGGCGTAATAAGCGAAGTCGACGTTGACGTCGAGCGCGATCGTGCCCCGGCCGAACTGGTCCGGGGCCGTCACCGATCCCGTGGTCTCAGACAGGAACGTGAACCCCCCGTCGTTCTCGAAGTAGGTGCCGCTCGAGACCGCCCCGGACAGGGCGCTCATGATGAGGGCGCCGCCGCGGGCGATCGGCTGGTTGTAGGAAACGTCGACGCCCTGGGTCGTGAAGGCGAAGGCGCCGCTCAGGGCCGCGGCGTCGAGGGCTCCCGGGGCCTGAGCGTCGAGGCTCCCGCTCGAGGTCGCGGTCCCGTCGAACTGGGTGATGAGCGCGTGGGCGTTCGAGGTCAGGACGACGCTGAAGGTCTCGACGCCGTTGTTCGGAAGCTCCGCGTTGTCCACGACGAGCGTGATGCTGCCCCGGCCGTCCGGGCCGACGGCATAGGTCCCGGTGACGAGATCGGGCCCGGCCTGGAGCGTCTCGTCGGAGTAATCCTGTTCTCCCCCGGTGATCGTGCCGTTGCCGTCGGCGACGATCGTTCCCGCGGCCGCGTAGCCTCCGGAGTTGTCCGCCCCCTGGACGGCGAAGACATAGGCGCCGTTGAGGCGGACGTTCGAACCCTCCGGGACGACGGTGACGGTCGCGCTGGCCGTGGCGCTGACGTCCGCGGCCGCGGTCACCGTGACCGTGACGGTGCCCGGCGACGCGGGGGCCGTGAAGGACGTGACACCGCCGTTGGCCGTATGGGCCGGCGCGAAGGCGCCGCAGGACCCGCCGCCGCACGACCAGTCGATCCCGGCCCCCGATTCGTCGTTGCCGACGTTCGCGGCCAAACGGACCGTCTGGTTGACCGTCACGATCGCCGGGGCGTTGGTCAGCTGGATCGTCACCGCCGCCGGCTCCTGCTTGGCGCAGGCGGAAGACGAGACGACCGCGAAAGCCAGGGCCGCGATGAGTCCGGGATATCCGCAGAGCTTCTTCATGGGCGACGCTCCGAAACCTCATTCGAGCTGTTGAACCGGATATCCAGGACGGCGCCGCGCCGGGTGACGGAGCCTTTCTTCGCCTGGAAGTCGACGAAATCGAACCCGTCGGGCCGTTCACGCGTGACCTTGAGATAGGGGTCGAGATCGGCCTTGAGATGGGCCAAGGCTTCCGCCGAAGCGGCCGGGTCGGGATAAGGCACGAGGAGCCTATGGAAGGTCGATCCGCCGGCCGTCTTGTAGGCGGCCAAGCCCCCGAAGACCCGGCCGCCGAGCGAGAGGGAATCCCCTTCCCCGAACGTGAAGTAGGGTTGGAGCCCGTAGGGTCCCCGGATCAGGCGCTCGGAACCCGGCATCTTTCCCTCGGCGGGAAGGAGGTCGAGCGGCGTCGGCGCCGCTTCCTGGGCGACGCCGGCCAGGAAGGCGTTGGCCAGGGCGACCGTCTCGGTCCGCGATGCGGCGACCTCGCCGAGGTTGTCGACCTGGATGAAATAGCGGCCCTTGAGGATGGTCAGCTGGATCTCTTCGGAAGAGTTGCGGGCCGCGATCCCGGCGAACGGGGCTTCTCGGCCCATCTTCATCAGATAAACGCCGAGAGCGGACGCGGCGCTCTCCATCTCGTAGGCGTTGAGCGTCAGCTCGGCCCGGCCGCGGGCGTAGGCCTGGAGGCGCAGGCGGACGAATCCGAACTCGAGAAAGAGCTCGGCCCCGCCGTCGATCTGGTTGAAGAGGTCCTGGCCGGTGAACGTCCGCAACGCCCCGGCCTTGGCCCAGCCGGCGGCGAACATCGCCTCGGGAACGGCGGGCGGGCCCGGCGGCGTCTGGGCCGTCGCGAACAGGCCGCTCGATAGACAGGCCAATACTGAGAGAACGGCGAATCTCCCGGTCCCCTCGCGCGGCCCGTCAGACCTTGACATGCGTGATCTTGGCCGGGTCGGCGATCCCCAGGCCCAGCTTCTCCGCGTAGCGCAGGTAATTCGTGAAGCGGGGATTCTCGTTAACCGCGACGCCCATCTCCTTGCGCTTGGCCACGATCTTGGTATGGCAGACCAGGTCCAGTGCGAACGGGTCGGAGGCGAAATAGAGCCGGTTGTCGATGTAGGCGAACTTGGCGTTCTTGTCCGGGCCGCCGTCGTACTGCGACCGCAGGCCGTCGGTGACGTTGAGGACCATCTTGTCGCGCACGGGCCAGAAGGCCGGCACCTCGACGCAGACGTCCAGGAACAGGGGCGCGTGGAGCCGGTTCGTGTTGCAGACGGCGCCGTAGCCGATGTTCTTGGTGGCCATGGAGATGGCGTTGCCGGTGTTCTTGAACACGGGCAGGTTGACGATCTTGGTCAGCTTCTTGGTCAGGAGGTTGCCAAAGTAGGAGTGCTTGCCGTTGAAGACGTGCTGGTTGAGGTAAGGCAGGTCCTTGGGCCCCTCGACGTCGGCCCAGTAGAAGACCTCCTGGTCGAAGTTGGGCACGCTGACATGGCTGCCGTCGGCCCGGAGCCACTTGCTGTTGTCCTGGGTCTTGCCCTCGGCCGCCGCCTCGTCCATCGTCTGCAGGCCCTCGATGCCGATGCCCGGATAGCGCTCGGCGGTGAAGCCGGCGTCGGCGAGCATGTAGTCGAAGCGGTCCCAGATGATGATGTTCTTGCGAGGCAGCCCGCCGGCGGTCAGCCACTTGATGACCGCGTCGACGACCTCGAGCCGGGTGCTGATGAGGCCCGGCCCGACCGGATTGACCTTGAGCCCGACGACGTCCGTCTTGGTGAAGAACAGCCCGAAGCTCTTCTTGAGGCTCTTTCCTGTCAGCTCCCGGATGCCCTTTTCGAACATGGCCTCGACGACGGCCCCGTTGACCTGGCCCTCGGGCATGGCTGCGGCATCGTGGACCTCGACCACCCGGCCTGGGAACGGTCCCGGCAGGCTCCACTTGGTCCGGGGGACCTTGAGAGCGTCCTCGATGTTGGTCTTGGGCTTGGGCGGCGGCCCGGCCGGCTTGGCCGGCGGCTGCTGGCCCTGGGTCTGCTGGGCGGCGAGGAGGCTGCGGCCGGTGAGGACCAGGCCGGCACCGATCGCCCCGCCGGCCTTCAGGAAATCGCGGCGGCCGACGGCGTTCTCGGGGGGCATCGAGCGGTAGGTCTTCTTTGGCATGGGCGTTGTCCTCTCTGAAAGGGTTCCTCTCGCAGGATAGCGGCCCCGGCTCTACCTGTCAAGGAAGCGCGGTCACCCGCCCATGAAGAGCTCGCCGCTCCCCCCCGCCCCCGGGCCTATTTCAGAAAGACTTCCAGGACCGGGATCTCGACCGCGGGCTTCCACACTGGGAGCGAAAGCACGAGGTCCGCGGCCGCCTCGCCGCGGCCCGGAGCCATCCCGATCTCTGAGGCATCGTGAAGGAACTGGACGTATTTGACCTTGCCGGCCATCCCGGGCAGGACGATCTGGTCGAGCGGGTAGACGAGCAGGTGGACATAGAGCCGGTTGGTCACGGGGTTCCAAGTCAGGACGGTGTTCGGCGGGGCGACGACCCCGGCCGGGGCCTCGGTGCAGCCGTAGATCGATCGGCCGTTGACCTTCGTCCATTCGCCCATGGCCTTCAGGCTGGCCTGGGCTCGCTCGTCGAACGTGCCGCGGGCCGTCGGCCCGACATTGAGCAGGAGGTTGCCGCCCTTGCCGACCGATTCGGCCAGGAGCTCGATGAGCTGGGCCGGGCTCTTCCAGGTGGTCTCGTCGCGGTAGTAGCCCCACGACCCGGAAAAGGTCTGGCAAGTCTCCCAGGCGATCCGTTTCCCGTTCTTCTCGGGCCACTTGGCGACCTTGACCTGTTCGGGCGTCGTGAAGTCCCAGCCGCCCTCGACGTCCTCGAGGTTCAGCCGGTCGTCGACGATGATGCCCGGCTGGAGCGAGCGGGCCAGCTTGAGCAAGTTCACGGAATCCCAATCGTCGCGGCCTTTGCCGTTCTTCCCCGGGAACGAGAAGTCGAACCAGATGACGCTGATCTCGCCGTAGTTCGTGAGCAGCTCCCGGACCTGGTTCTTGATGTACTCGCGGTAGCGGGCCATGTCCTTGCCGGCGTTGAGCTTCGCATAGTCCGCCTCATTCGCCGGGCGCTGGGGGTGCATCCGGTCGACCGTATAGTCGGGGTGGTGCCAGTCGATGAGCGAATAGTAGAAGCCGACCTTCAGGCCCTCGGCCCGGAAGGCCTCGACGTATTCCTTGATCACGTCCCGGCCGAAAGGCGTGTTGGTCACCTTGTAGTCGGTGTATTTGGAGTCCCACTGGCAGAAGCCCTCGTGATGCTTGGCGGTCAGGACGACGTACTTCATGCCCGCGGCCTTGGCCATGCGGGCCCACTCACGGGGATTGTAAAGGTCGGGATCGAAAAGCTCGAAGTACTTCCGGTACTGCTCGTTCGTCAGCCGCTCGTGATTCTTGACCCACTCGTGGCGGGCCGGCAGGGCGTACAGGCCCCAGTGGATGAACATCCCGAAGCGGGCCTCGGTCCACCATTTCAGGCGTTGGGCCTTTTGGGCCTCGGTCTCCATCGGGAGCTGGGCTTTAGCGAACGGGGCGAACGCCGCCAGGACGGCCGCCAGGATCAGGATCACCGGGACGCTTCGTCTCGTCATTGTCATTCTCCTCTGTAGGCCCGCTCGAGGGCCGCGATGTCGAATTTCCGCATTTTCAGGAACGCGTTCGTGACCCGGGCTACCTTGTTGGGGTCGGGGTCGCGCAGCATTTCTTCGAGGGCGGCCGGGGTGACCTGCCACGACACGCCGAACCTGTCCTTGAGCCAGCCGCACATGCTCTCTTCGCCGCCGCCGGCGATGAGGCCCGCCCAGCGGCGGTCGATCTCGGCCTGGGTCCCGCAGACGACCATAAGGGAGACGGCTTCGTTGAAGGCGAACTTGTGGTCGTGAGCGCTGTCCATAGCCGCGAACTCCTGGCCCTCGAGCCGGAAGCCCGCGTGCCTCACCGTCCCCTCCCGGTCGGGCTCCTCGCCCTTGCGATAGCGATCGATCTCCCCGACCGCGGCGCCGTCGAAGAGCGAAGTGTAAGTTCGGACCGCTTCTTCGCACCGCCCGGCCTGCGCACCGACGAACATGAGCGTCGGGACGATCCCCTGACGGACCGGCCGGTCGCCCATGGCCATGACCTGCCACGACAGGCCGTACCGGTCGGCCGTCCAGCCGTAGCGCTCGCTGAAAGGGTAGGCGCCGAGATCCATGAGCGGCAGGCCTCCGTCGGCGAGCTTCGCCCACAGCGCGTCGACCTCGGCGGCGCTCCGGCAGGCGACGAGGAAGGAGACGGAGGGATTGAAGGTGAACAGCGGCCCGCCGTTGATGCCGATGAACGAGTGGCCCCGGACCTCGAACTCGACGTTCAGCACGGCGCCTTCGGGGAGGCCGTGGGTTTCCTGCCCCGCCTTCCCGGCCCGGACGACCCGTCCGAGTCGGCCGCCGCCGAAGGCCGAGATGTAGAAGGCCGCGGCCTCTTCGGCCTGCCGGTCGAACCACAGGTTGGGGATGATCTTCTGTCCGGTCATGGCCAGAACCTCCTCGCCGCGGATGATCCCGGATTATATCCGAAAACCGGCCCGCGGGTCACGAGCAGGGGCGGCCCCTCATTGACTCGGGCCCGGCAACCCGGTAATCTTGGAAAGGCCCGGAGGTCGCCCGCATGATCCAATCCGTCATCAAGATCCTCAAGGTCCTCAACTCCGAGACGCATCCGGCCCAGATCTCGCTCGGCCTGTGCTTCTCGGTCATCGTCGCCTTCACCCCGAAGTTCAGCCTCCACAACATCGTCATCTACTTCCTGATCCTGTTCTTCCGCATCAACCTCTCGGCCTTCCTGCTCGGCGGCTTCCTCTTCATGGGCGTGGGCGCCCTCCTCGATCCCCTGTTCCACCGGATCGGCCTGGCCCTGCTGACCGCGCCCTGGCTCGAACGGCTCTGGACCGCCTTCTACAACGCGACCATGTGGCGGGTCGAGAACTTCAACAACACGGTCGTCATGGGCAGCCTGGTCTCCGGCCTGGTCCTTTTCGTGCCTCTGTATTTCCTGTTCAACCGGGCCGTCCTCTACTACCGCAAGAACGTCTACGCCCACGTCCAAAAGCTCAAGATCGTCAAGGCCATCAAGGCCAACGACTTCTATCAAAAGTATCAGAGCCTGAAGGACTGGGGAGGCCTGTCATGACCGGCCGGGCGGACAAGGACCGGGGCGGGGCGGGCGCCCGCAAGAGATCGAAGGTCGTCCGCTGGCAGGGCCTGC
Organism: Candidatus Aminicenantota bacterium; assembly: GCA_963754085.1. Lineage (GTDB taxonomy): Bacteria > Acidobacteriota > Aminicenantia > Aminicenantales > Saccharicenantaceae > RBG-16-66-30. The sequence continues at coordinate 74,876 of CAVWFA010000009.1, forward strand.
TGATCTTCGTCGTCCTCGGCGCTCTGGCCGCCGGCCTGTGGCTGCTCTTCGTCGACCGCTACGCCGAGCGGACCATCGAATCGGCCGGAACGTCCGTCGTCGGGGCCAAGGTCGAGCTCGACAAGGCGGACGTGTCGCTCTCGCCGCTCGGCCTGACGCTCGTCGGGCTCAAGGTCACCAATCCCGACGCGCCCATGACCAACGCTTTCGAGGCCGGCCGGATCGCTTTCCACATGGACGGCCCGAACGCCCTTCGGCGCAAGGTCATCATCGAGGAGATGAGCGTCGAGGACGTCCGGCTGAACACCCCCCGGAAGACGTCGGGCGCCGTGGTTTCGACGGGGAAGACACCGCTCGAGCAGCTGGCCGAGCTGCCGTCGTTCGTCATCCCGAACGTCAAGGAGGCCTTCGAGAAGGAGAAGGCCGACCTCCGTTCGCTCAAGCTCGTGGCCGGGGCCGCGGCCGACGCGGAGACGGCGCGCACCCGCTGGGAGGCGAAGCTCAAGGAGCTCGAGGCCGCGGCCGACGTCGAGAAATATCAAAAGCGCTACGCGGAGCTCAAGGCCAAGACCGGCAAGGTCACGGTCGGCAACCTGCTCGGCGGGTCCGCGGACCTCATCGCCCTCCAGAAGGAGGTCCGGGCCGACATCCAGACCGTCACCGAGGCCAAGAAGCTGTTCACCGCCGACTTCTCCGCCCTGCAGAAGGTCGCCGCCGACGCCCCGGCCGCGGTCCGGGAGGACGCCCGCCGCATCATCGACAAGTACTCCCTCACGCCGTCCGGCCTCTCGAACATCAGCCGGCTGCTCTTCGGCCCGAAGATCGCGGCGAACGTCCGCTCCGCCCTGCAGTGGAACGAGCGGCTCACGCCTTTCATCGATCGGATCAAGGAGAAGGTCAACGGCAAGGACGTGGTCAAGCCGATCCGGGCCGAGGGCCGGAACGTCCGGTTCCGGGAGGACCGGCCCCTGCCGGACTTCCTGACCCGCCTGGCCAAGGTCTCGATCAGCCTGCCGCAGGGGGACTTCGCCGGCCGGATCGAGAACATGACCTCGGACCCGGACATCCTGGGCCAGCCGCTCAAGTTCGCCTTCTCGGCCGAGAAGCTCAAGGGGCTCCGATCGGCCTCGCTCGAAGGGACGTTCGACCGGGTCGACCCGGCCGCACGAAGAGACGTCCTGAACCTGCGGCTCCGGGGCTATGAGGCCCACGACGTCAAGCTCGTCGCGAGCAAATCCCTCCCGGTCGATCTGGCCGAAGGTCTGGCCGACCTCGACATCAGCGCGAGCCTGGAGAAGGGGGCGCTGACGGCCCGGATCACGGCGGGCGTGCGGTCGGCGCGGCTCCTCGTCGGGAAGGGCGAGGAGCGTCAGGGCCTGGCCGGACGCGTGGACGGCGCCATCCGGAGCGCCCTCGCGGGCATCACGAGCTTAAGCCTGACGGCCGAGATCACAGGAACGCCGGAGGACTTCGACCTGAAGGTCCGCTCGGATCTCGACGAGGTCCTGAAGTCGGCCGTCGGCGGCCTCGTCCGCGACCAATTGGCCGGCTTCGAGAGCGACATCCAGAAGGCGATCGCCGGTGAGGTCGACGGTCCTCTCGGGAAGCTCGGGACGGGCCTGAAGGGCCTCGAAGCCGTCGGTCTCGACCTCGACGCCCTCAACAAGAAGCTGGCCGACCTCCTCAAGAAATAGGCCCCGGGAGGGTGACGGTCATGGACAGAGAAAGCGGGCTTTATTTTCTATAAGGTACGCGACTCTCCATCACGACGAATTCCCTGTTCCGGGCAACGGCCGAAAAGAGTTCGGTGAGCTTTTCGATGCTCGGTACGGAGCGGCCCTGCTCATACCGGGCGTAGCTGTTCGGGGACCTCGAGCCGAGGCGCGCAGCAACCTCTTCCAGGCTCAGCCCTGCTCTCAGACGGGCGCGCCGCAAAAGCAGCGCGGCCAGAGCCCCCTGGTCAGAAGCGCCGATCTCAAACTCCCCCCCTCTCATCCCAAAGAGGCGGACCTTGAAGCCCTTGCGGTTGGCGAGGGACTCGACCGCGTCGGCGATCATCTCATAGGCCTCCTTCTTGGTCCTGCCCTGGGTAACGACGTCGAGAATGGGGATCTCGATCGCCCAGAACTTCCCCGACTTGAAAACCCGGCCCTTGAATCTCATAGGGATCCTCCTCCGGCCGACTTGATGATCGACCTGGCCGTGTACTCATTGATCTCGCCGTGCCTCGGGACGGCGATCTCGCGATCGCCCGAGGCCCAGATGTCGTGGCGCCGGCCGCGGCGGGCGAGGCGCCAGCCGAGCTTCCGGAGGCGATCTTGGAGCTCGCGGCGTTTCACATCTCTAATCTACACATATCGGTGTAAATGTCAAGAGGCCCTCCCGCGCGCGACCCTTGCCAATTGACGGCGGCTGGATTAGTCTGGTAGCCGGACTTCGAAGCGGGAGCGTTCAAAATGATCCTGGCAAAACCCGAAATACTCCGGCAGATCCGCGAGGGCCGGATCAAGATCGAGCCCTTCGACGAGGAGGCCGTCGGCCCCGCCTCGATCGATCTGATGCTGGATGACAAGCTCCGGGTCTTCGACACCGACCAGCCCATCACCCGGGCGGACGTCGACTACAAAACGCTGGCCCGGCTCACGGATATCACCGGCGGCTATCTGCTGGCGCCGGGGGAGCTCGTTCTGGGCATCACGAAGGAGAGGCTCACTCTCCCCGAGGATGTCTGCGGCTGGCTGAACTCGCGCTCGAGATTCGCCCGGATCGGGCTCATGAGCCACATCGCGGCCCCGTTCCTGGCTCCGGGCATCTCGAACCGGCAGATCCTGGAGATCTACAACGCCGGGCGGAACAAGATCCTGCTGACGCCGGGCATGAGGATCTGCCACGTCGTTCTTCAGGAATGCAAGGGCGCCGCGGTCTATGACGGGGCCTGGAAAGACCAGGAGCTCTGATCCGCGGGCCGGTCAGAGACGAGCTTTCAGTTTGACCCGGACGCGCCGATCTTCAACTTGGCGATCAGGCCGTTCCGGCCGACCGCCCAGCCCGACCGCCCCGCCCGGCGAAATCGAGGGCATGGAATCCCGCCGGGGTGACGATCGGCGTCCACGTTCGGCCCAGATCGAGAGAAAGATCCGAGCCCGAAGGTCCGACCGTGATCGCGGCCGGCGGCCTCGTTCCGGGGACAAAGGCCACGGCCTCCCGGAAGCCGCCGGGCCGCCGGTCTTCGACGGCCCGCCACGTTTTTCCGCCGTCGGCGGAGACAGCGGCGTTCCCGACGGCCGCGGCTTCCGCCTTGTAGTCGCCCCCGACCGTCAGGCCCGTCCGCGCGTCGAGGAAAGCGACCGAGAATCCGCCCGCCGACGGTGAGCCTTCCAGCAAGGCGGACGAGACGGGCTCCCAATGACGCCCCCGGTCCTCCGATCGCCAAACGCGCGAGACGGGACCGCCCGTGCTGAGCCAGACCCGGCCGTCTTTCAGGACGGCCAGGCTCGTCCCGGAGGCGGCGAAGGCCGCTTCGCCGGCGAGCGCGGCCGGCCGCGAATCCGGCGGCAAGAGGGCCCAGGAGGCCCCTCCGTCCGTCGTGGAGATGACAAAGAACCGCCCGTCCATCGGATCGCCGACCGCCAGCCCGTTCTTTTCGTCGAAGAAGGCGAGCCCGTCCAGGAAGACTCCCGGCGAATCGTCGGCGAAGGTCTGCGTCCAGGTCTCCCCTCCGTCCGTCGTCCGGAAGATCTTGGCCGGGCGGTCGATGCCCATAATGACCGCTTCATCGGGGCTGAACGCCTCGATGTCCCGGAAATCCGTGGTTTCCGCTCCCGGAACGGGCCTGACGGTCCACGTCGCCCCGCCGTCGAGGGTCCTCAAGACCGTTCCTTTCGATCCGCTGGCCCAGGCCGTCCGATCGTCCACGACCGAAACGCCCCGCAGACTCGCGTTCGTGCCGCTCGCCTGGACGATCCAGGAAAAACCGGGTGCCTGCGGCGGCTTCGATCGATCGGAGACACACGCCGACGCGAAGAGGCCGGCCGCTATCGCGAGCGCAACGGTCCCTTTCATCGCGTCACTTCTTTTTCAGCAGCTCCTTGACCGCGGCCTCGATCTGCATGTCGCGGCCGGCCGACATGACGTCCGGGTCGTTCTTGACCAGGATGTCCGGCTCGAGCTGGTTGTTCTCGCAGAGCTTCCCGTCCGGCGTCCGCCAGCCGCCCTGGGGGATGCCGAAGCGCAGGGTGGGGTCGATCTGGGATTCCCACCAGACGAAGGTCCCCGTGCCGGGAACCGGCATGCCCAGGGTCTGGCCGAGGCCCCGGACCTTGTATTCGACGGGGAAGAGATGGGCGTCGGAGTAGTTGCACTCGCCCATCAGGACGATGGACGGCTTGATCCACTTGTTGTACGGCTCGACCCCGACGAGCTGGCCCCGGGGCACGATGTCGAAGACCTTCTTGCCGCTCAGGAAATCGGCCAGGGTGTCGTGGAGGTTGCCGCCGCCGTTGAAGCGGGTGTCGACGATCAGGGCCTCCTTGTCCGGGCTCAGTCCCAGGACTTCTTCGATGACGGTCCGGTAGCTGGCATCGTTCATGCTCTGGACGTGGACGTAGCCGAGGCGCCCGCCGGACAGGCGGTCGACCTCGGCCCGGCGGTTGCGGACCCAGCGCCGGTAGAGGAGGCCGTTCTCCTCGCCCGCGGAGATCGGCTTGACCGCCTCCTCCCAGCGGCTGCCGGAGGCCGGATCGAGCACGGAGAGCAGGGTCAGCTTGCCGGCCTTGCGGTTGAGGAGCTTGTAGTGGTCGACCGTCCGGTCCAGGGCCAGGCCGTCGATCTTCTCGATGACGTGACCGGCCCGGATCTTGAGCTCGGCCTTGTCCAGGGGGCCTCCGGAGAGGACCTCGGCCACTTTGAGGCCGGGCCCGGCGAAATCGTAGTCCATGAAGAGGCCGAGCGAGGCGGTGGCGTCCGCCGTCGGCGGCCGCTGCCCGGAATAGTAGCAGCCCGTGTGCGAGACGTTCATCTCGCCCAGGAGCTCGCTGACCATCTCGGCGTAGTCGTAATTGTTGGCGATGTAGGGCAGGAATTTCTTGTAGACGCCGTAATACGAGTCCCAATCGGCCCCGTACAGGTCGGCCACCAGCATCTTCTGCTTCATCTGGCGCCACATGTGGTCGTACATGTAGGCCTTCTCGGCGGTCTGGTCGAGGACCATCTCGCCTCCGATGGCCACCGGCTCGGACTTGCCGCTCTCGGGATCGATCTTCATGACCCGTCCGTCGACGCCGACGAACAGGGCTTTTCCGTCGGCCGTGAGCTCCATGCCGGCCTGATTGGCGCCCAGCTTGGCGAAGAGCTTGGTGTCGCGCGTCCGGGTTTCGGTCATCCACAGGTCGTAGCCCTTCTCGAAGCGGGCCAGGTAGAAGAGCTTCTCGCCGTTCTTGGTCAGGGCCATGTCGGCGATATCGGCGGAATGGATGGTCAGGCGGACCTTGCGCCGGTCGATGCCTTCGAGCTCGAAGACGAGATCCTTCTTCGTTTCCTCCGGCTTGACCGCCGCGTCTTTTGCGGCGGGCTTGTCCTTCTCGGCCTTAGCCTTGTCCTCTTTGGCTTTATCCTCCTTGGCCTTGTCCTCCTGCTCCTTGACGAGGGCCAATTCCTCCTTGGACAGGCGGAACCGGTCGTAGGCGGCCCGGGTGAAGAACATGCCGAAGACATCGAACTCCCTGGACGAGCCGTCGGTATTGACGGCGCCCTCCCGGGGATTGGCGTAGGTCATCATCGTCCCGTCCATCCCCCAGCGAGCCAGGAAGACGCCGAAGCCGTTCTTGGTCAGGTCGACCACCTGGCCCTTGCCGTCGCTCGAGACGAGCCCGACCTGCGGGGAGAACAGGCGGACGAAGGCGAACTGGACCAGGAACCACTTGCCGTCCGGGCTCCACTTGTAGCTCTGGTCCCCGTCGGCGTAGGAATAGTTGACCTCGGCGGGCAGGATCTTCCGGGTCGCTTTGGAGGCCAGGTTGACGACCTTCAGGACGACCCGGTCCTCCAGGTAGGCGATCTCCTTGCCGTCGGGCGAGAATTCCGGCTGGAATTCCTCGGCCGCGGTGGCCACGACCGGCTCTTCCTTGAGGACGGTCGAGGCGAAGAAATAGGGCTCTTCCTTGCGCACGATCGAGGCCGTGTAGACGTTCCAGTTGTTCTCGCGCTCGGCGGCATAGACGAGGGTCCGGCCGTCGGGGCTGAAGCTGACGCTGCGCTCCTGACCCGGCGTATTCGTGACGCGCTTGGTCAGGCCGCCCTCCACGCTGCCGACGAAGATCTCGCCGCGGAAGACGTAGGCCAGCTCCTTGCCGTTGGGCGAGAGCCGCATCTCGGTGAGGCCGCCGCTCGTGGGCACCGTCCGCTCGAGCACCTGGCGCCCGTCCTCGGCGATGCGGATCTCGACCTTCTTGGGGGCCGCCGAGCCGGCCATGGTATAGATCTCGCCGTCATAGCCGAAGCAGGAAAGTCCGGTCTTGGCCCGGGTCAGGAAGCGGACCGGGTTCTTGGTGAACGTGGTCAGGGCGACCGAGACCGCCGGCTTAGCTCAGCGAGCTCTTGTAGACGTTGAAGGAGCCGCTCTGCTCGCTCAGGTAATAGAAATCGTCGCCGTTCGCGTCGAAGACGGGATTGCGGTCCTCGCCCTTGAAGGTTGTCAGCTGGGTGTTCTTCTTCGCCTTGACGTCGTAGACCCAGATGTCGCGGGTCACGGCCGAAGTGTGGTGCTTGCGCCACTCGCTTTCGTAGCCCTTCTGGTCGTGGTAGATGATCTTGGTCCCGGCCGGATCGACCGTGGCCGCGATGGCCGGCTGGGTCAGGACGAGGGCGGCCTCTCCCCCCGTCGCCGGAACGCTGTAGAGCTCGGAGAAGAGACCCATGGGGTACTGGACGTTGGCCGCCGTGTCCTGGCGGGCCGAGCTGAAGAGGACGCTCCGGTCGTCCGCGCTGAAGCTGCTGGGGATATCGGACGCCGAATGATAGGTCAGGCGCCGCGCCTCTCCGCCCTCGGCCGGCATGACGAAGACATCGAAGTTGCCGAAGCGGTCGGAGGCGAAGGCGATCCATTTCCCGTCGTGGCTCCAGACTGGGGTATAGTCGTAGGCTTCACTGATGGTCAGGGGGAAGGCCTGGCCGCCCGCGGCCGGGACCTTGTAGATATCGCCCTTGTAACAGAACAGGATCGTCCCGCCGTCGGGCGAGACGGCCGGATACCGCAGCCAGAGCGGATGGTCCTGGGCCGCGAGCGGGATCGCCCCGGCCAGGACGGCGGTCAGGAGAAGGGACAGAGCGACGGTTTTCAGAGCGGAACGGCGGGAAAACGGCATGGATTCCTCCCTTGGAATAAGAATATCCATTTGTATAGACGTTCTGAAGCGGATTTTGGTTTCCTCGGGGCCCGGAGGGCCCGTGTCCCCGGTCTCTCCGGTCTAGAGGATCCGGAACGGAAGCGTCGTTTCGACCGGGGCGATGCCGGCCGCGTCGGCCCAGCGGAAAGCGACGCTGTAATCGCCCGGAGGCAGGGTCTCGAGCTCGAGCTCGTACAGGACGTTCCAGATCCCCGTCTTCTTGCTCCATTCGTCGAGGACGACCGCGGCCTTGAGAGGGATCGCCGCCGCCTCGCCCCCGGCTCGCGACGCCGAGACGGTCACGGCCATCTGGCCCGGGTTCTGGGCGGAGTGGATCTGGACGACAAGCCCGGCCCGCTTGCCGCGCTGGACGCGGGCGACCGCCATCGGGTAGAACTTGCGGTTGGGGACCTCGAACGTACCGTCGTCGCTGGTGATGATGAACGGCAGGACCAAGGCCTTGTCGGTCGGCACGAGCTGACCGACGGTCGTCGTCAGGAGCTTCGGCGCTCCCCCTTCCGCGATCTCGGGGATCTCGAGGGCGCTCTCCACGGTCCCCATCCGGTCCAGCGCCTTGTCGTAGATGGCGAAGATAGCCCGGTAGGTCTTGGGCTTGAGCTCGGTCTCCTGGGACGCGCAGTTCCAGCCGAAGAACTGGGCGTTGCGGACCCGCTGCAGCAAAGACGGAACGAGCACGATGGGAACGGCGGTCTCGGACAGGAAGCCGGACGTGCCGGAGGGATCGTCGAGGGTGAGCTTGAACCTGAAGACGACCGTCTTGTCGACGGCCGCTCCCTCGCCCAGGAGCTTGCGGGCCGACAGGGCGGTTTGGATCCAGAGGACGAACTTGTTCCGGCCCATGGCGAAGGGCACGATGCGGGCCTCGAAGGGGATGTCCTTGAACAGGGAGGGATTGTAGGCGGCCGAGGCGAAGGCCAGGGACTCCCGCTGCTCGTCGGTAAAGTCCAGGTAGCCCTGGCGGAAGCGGACGTCCAATCCGGGCCGGAGGACCTTGACGGAGATCTTGTGGTACTTGCCGTCGGACTTCTTCCCCTTCGGCGCGTAGCTCAGCTCGTAATACTGGGCGAAGTCGCGCTCGATGAGGCCGGCGAATTCCTCGAACTTGCTGCCGCCCAAGAAGGAGGCCCCGCCGGTGTCTCCGGACAGGGTCTTGAGGCCGGCCAGCTCCATCTTCTTGATCTCGGCCATCTCGTCGGGGCGCTTGACGCCCGCCGTGCCGAAGGAGCTGCGCCCGACCGCCCGCGGGAAATTATCGTAGGCGATGTCGCCCAGGACGTAGCGGAGGTAGTTGTCGGGATCCAGGGCGTAGAAGCTGATGTTGTGGGAATTGGCGAACCGGATCAGGTCGTCGAAGATCTCCGAGCCGGTCCGGAAGCTCTTGGGACCGAGCACCTTGAAAGGATCGTTGACCTTGGCCGCCTCGACCTGGGACTGGACGGCCGTGGTGTCCGAGACCGCTCCGCCCTCGAAGAAGCGGGTGAAGGAGAGCGTCGGGACGCCGCCGCTGACGAAGAGCAGCGACTTGCGGCCTTCATAATCCTTGACGATGTTCATGACCCCGAGAAGGCCGTTGACGGTCTTCTCGAAGCGCCGCCTCGTCTCGGCCTCGTAGGCGAGCATGCTCGACTGCTGATAGCCCACGGTCCCCATGCCGTCGACCCGGATCGGTTCCCCGCCGTCCATGATGGACGGCACGATCAGCGCATCGGACGCCTTCTCGACCCAGATGCTCCCGGTCGCCTTGTCGACGGCCCGGGCGATGAGGGCCCGGTCCCTCGTCAGGGACTGGAGCAGGAGCATCCGACCGTCCTCGGCCAGCTCGAAAACGACGATGTCCCGGCCGACCTCGAGCAGCGCGTTGAGCTTGGCCAGGATCTCCGGCTTGCTCCGGTCGAGCATCCGACGGATCGTGTTGATGGAATCGAACACGACAACGAAGGGGCTCGTCCGGAACGGCCCGGGCATGGCTTCCGGCGCGACGGCGGCCGGATCGGCCTCCGTCCGGCCCCGATCGAGGCGGATGAGCTCGGCCGAAGCCAGGTCCATCTTCTTCCCGTCCTCGAAGAGCTCGAAATCGGACGTCGCCAGGTCCGTCACGAAGCGGCCGTTCCGGTCGAACGCGATGAGGTCGACGAGGACGAGCCGGACGGTGACGTCGTGCTTCTGGTCGGGCGGCTTCGGGGCCGTCTGGGCCGCGACGATGAAGGCCAGGGCCAGCAGCCCGGCCCCGAACGACAAAACGCCTCTCCATGGCTTTCGCTGGTCGGGCATGGGCATCACCTCAATAATAAGGACGCCGATCCGGCAGCGACGGTTCCCGGAGGATCATTGGGGGGCCTGATTGAGGCATCTTAGCCTCTGACGGCGAACGGTGTCAAGGCGTGACAACCGGGCGGGAGGCAGCGGCGGCGGAACGACAGGCGAGTTGACAGAACGGCCCGGTTCCCTTACAACTCGCCTATGAATATGAAAGCCAAGTCCGGACCGTTCATCGCGGTTTTGTCCCTGCTGCTCCTTGCGTCCGCCGTCGGCTGTGTCAGCACCGAGAAACGCTACAAGAAAGGCGTCGAGCTCGAGTCCGAGGGCCGGCTGGAGGAAGCCGCCCAGCGCTACATCGCCGTGCTGGCTAAAGAGCCGGGCCGCGAGGACGCCCGCCAGAGGCTGGCCGAGGTGGGCGCCGAGCTGGTGGATAAATATCTGGCCGGCGCGCGCGCCGATGTCGCGGAGGGCCGCACCGAAGAGGCCGCCGAGGCGCTCGTCTACGTGGACGGCTTGAGGGACCGCGCCGGCCAGGTGGGCGTCGCACTGGCCGTGCCGGACGATTACGCGGCCTTCCGCCGAGACACGGTCGATGCCGCCGCCGCCGCCCTATTCAGGCGGGGCGAGGACCTCGAGAGCGCCGGCCGCTGGCCCGACGCGGCCCGGACCTACGACAAGCTGCACGCCTATCCCCTGACCCGCGACCAGGCCTTCAGGGCCGACGAAGGGCGGGCCCGGGTCTTTCTCCGCTGGGCCGAGCAGGACATGTCCCTCGGGACCTTCCGGGCGGCCTACGGCCACGCCCAGACCGCCCTGGACGTTTTCGGCCCCGACAGCCCGACGGGCGCGGAGGGCCGGGCCATCCAGAAAGCCGCCCTCGACGCCGGGACGCAGACGGTGGCCGTCCTCCCCTTTTGGGCCGACCCGGGCGCCGGAGAGGGGATGCCGCGGGGGCTGGAGGTGAAGCTCTATGACGCGCTCCTCTACGAGCGCATGGACGCGCCGCCGCTCTTCGTCGGCCCGATCGACCGCGGGGCGATCCACCGGGAGATGGTCCGGCTGCGCGTTCGAAGCGGCGCCCTCTCGGACCGGACAGCCGCGGAGGTGGGCCTGGCGCTCCGGGCGGATCTCGTCGTGACCGGCTGGCTCGAGTCATACCGGCAGGAGGACGCCGCCCCCGAAGAGATCGCCCGGAAGGCCGTCCTGCGCCGGGACCGGGTGACGCCCGCGACCTACACCGAGAAGAGATACACGGTCAAGCTGACCGCCGAGGTCATGATCCGCCTCGTCGATCCGGTGACCCGGAAGGCGCTGGACGAGGCGACGGTCTCCGCCCAGGCCTCCGCCCAGTTCCGCCGCGCCGCTTACGACGGGGACTACACGACGCTCGACCTGTCCCGGGAGGAGCGGGCGCTCTTCGACCGCGAGGCCTGGCTCAGGGCCGAGGAGGACCTGCAGAAGCGCCTGGTCGACATCCTGGCCGAAAAGACCGCTGCGGTGGTGTTCGACCGGGTCCTGCGCTTCGTCAGGTGAGGCCCATCGCGGATTCCAACCCGTTTGACGGGCCGGCGGACGCAGGCGATAATGGCCGTCGTCGGAAGGGAGGGAATCATGAACGTTGCGATCCTCGGCTCGGGCGGAGTCGGCCAAGACCTTGGGCTCGGTTTCATGAGCTCGGCCACCAGGTCGAGATGGGTTCCCGTGATCCGAATAAGAAGGAGATCCAAGAGTGGCTGGCCAAGGCCGGGAAGAAAGCTTCGGCCGGGAGCTTCGGCGAGGCGGCCTCCTTCGGGGACCTGGCCGTCTTGGCGACCCAGTGGTCGGGGACGGAGAACGCGATAAGCTGGCCGGCACCGACGAACCTGGCCGGCAAGGTGGTCATCGACGCCACGAATCCACTTCTCTTCCTGCCGGACGCTCCGCCCGCCCTGGCCATCGGAGGGGACGATTCCGCCGGCGAGCAGGTCCAGCGCTGGCTCCCCGGGGCGCGGGTGGTCAAGGCCTTCAACTCCGTCAACCACGCCTTCATGATCCACCCCTCGCTCCCCGGCGGCCCGCCCGACATGTTCCTGTGCGGTGACGACGAGGCGGCCAGGAAGGAGGTCGCTGCGATCTGCCGCGCGTTCGGCTGGGGCGTCGTCGACCTGGGCGGGCTCGAGGCGGCCAGGCTGATCGAACCGCTGGCCCTGGTCTATATCCGGCACGCCATCCGCACGGGACCTGGGACTACGCCTTCAAGCTGCTGAAAAAGTAGACCGCTATTTCTTCCGCCGGATCAGTCGGTCCAGACTGAACCGTCCCGAACCCTGCCAGACGATAAAGAAGAAGACGAAGCAGTAGAGGACGGCGAGCTCCCCGCCGTTGAGGATGGGCCAGAAGCCGCCCTTGGCGTGGACGGTGAAATAGGCCACGGCCATCTCGCCGCTGGCGACGAACGCCGCGACGATCGTGAACAGGCCGAAGGCGATGAGCAGCCCGCCTCCGAGCTCGATGAGGCCCGCCGCCAGCATCTTCGGGTTTCCCGTCATGGCCTTTCCCCCGAACAGTCCGAAGAGCTTCTGAGCGCCGTGGAAGGCGAAGAGGCCGCCGGCAAAGACCCTCATGGCGGCGTAGGAAACGTCCTGATAGATATTGGACGCCATTGCGTTCCTCCTCCCGTCGGATTCAAGCATCGATCTCCTCGAACATCCCCGTCTTCCTGTTCTTGCGGACCCGGTCCCAGGGCAGGGCCCGGCCGTTCATGACGACGTAGACGCCGGGCGGCAGCACCTGGACGAAGGCCAGGGCCGAGCCGAGGTTGAAAAGCCCGTCGGAGGAGCCGAATTTGTAGGGCACCATCGCGCCCGTGAGGACGACGGTCTTGTCCCGGATCGACGGCCCCAGCAGCCGGGCGGTGATCTCCATCCGGTCGGTCCCGTGGGTGATGAGGATCCGCTTGCGGGGACAGCTCCGGCAGTGTTCGAGGATGTTGGCCCGGTCGGCATCGGACATGTCGAGCGAATCGACCATCATCAAGGTCCGGATCTCGACCGCGAGGCCCGACCGCCCCAGCCGGAGCATCTCGGGCACGTGCGTGTCCTGGAAGTAGAGGTTGCCGGAGAGCTCGTCGTACTCCTTGTCGAACGTCCCGCCGGTGACCAGGATGCGGATGCTGCTCATAGGCTCTCTACCTTGGTAAGGCGAGGATAGTCCAGCCGTGGAGGGGAGTCAAGGAACAGAATCAACTTGACATCATGAAATATCAAGTGTTACACTTTCCTCGAGGAAACAAGCCATGGCCATTCATGAGGAAGTACTCGAGACGGCCCGCCGGATCTGCCGGGAGCGCGGGGAAAAGTCCTTCCGGGTCGCGGACATCGTCCACGCCCTGCCCCACTTGAACCCGAGCTCGGTCCGCACCCATGTCGTCAGCCGTTGCTGCGTTAACGCCCCCAAGAACCATCCGCACAAATGGGACTATTTCCGGCGCACGGGGCGGGGCGAGTATGTGATCCTTTCCCCCTATAACGTCAAAAGGGAGCCGCCGAGCCGGGTCGCGGAAAGCCCATCCACCTACAGCCCGGCCGGCCCCGCGCGTGACACGATCCATGTCGTCGTGCGGCGCTCGGCCGGATTCTATGTCGCCGAAAGCCTGGAGCTGGCCCTGGTCACGCAGGGACGATCGCTCGACGAGCTCCTGAGGAATCTCAAACAGGCCATCCGGCTCCATCTCGAAGGCGAGGACCCGGGAGTGTTCGGCCTGACGGCATCTCCCCGGATCGCAGTGACCTACGAGGAAGGCCTTTCCGGCGATGGCGAGGCTTAGACGTCTGTCGGCCCGGCAGGTCCTCCGGATCTTCCAGGCCTTCGGCTTCCCGGTCGTCTCGACCCGGGGCAGCCACGCCAAGCTGAAGCGCGAAGTCGAAGGAGGTCCGTCGCAGGTCCTGACGGTCCCCCTCCATCGGGAGCTTGCTCCCGGAACGGTTCAGGCGATCTACCGTCAAGCCCTCCGCTTCATTCCCGAACAGGATCTCCATCCTCACTTTTACGGAACCGACTGACGGCCCCGGCCGATTCCCGCCTTTCGCTCAGTCCTTCAGCCCCAGCGCGGCGTGCCGCGCAGCGCCGAAGAGGGCGGTCTTCGGGTTCATGATGACGCGGACGGGGATGTCGAGGAGCAAGGGACCGAGGCGCCCTTTCGCCTTGAAGGCGTTGAGGAAGACCGCCTCTTTCAGCCGGGCGACGATCTTCGGGGCGATGCCGCCGCCCAGGTACACGCCCCCCGTCGCCATGACCTTCAGGGCCAGATTCCCGGCTTCGGCGCCGTAAATGGCCACGAAGAGGTCGAGCGCTTGGGAGCAAAGCGGGCTCTTCCCTTCCAGGGCGAGCCGCGAGATGACCGGCGCCGGGTCTCCCTGGCCGAGCTGTTCCGCGAGCCAAGCCGGTTCCTTGCCTTTCCCCGAGTCCCTCAGGAACCGGTAGATGTTCGCCAGCCCCGGCCCGGAGAGGACCCGTTCGTAGCTGACCCGTCCGTGGCGCGCCATCAGGTAATCGAGCAGCTCCATCTCGAGGCGGTTGCGGGGGGCGAAGTCCGCGTGCCCTCCTTCCGACGCGAATGGCAGGTGCGCCTTGCCGTCCCAGAGCAGGCCTGCCTCGCCGAGGCCGGTACCCGCCGAGATGAGCGCGCGGTTGCCGCAGGCGTTCCGGGCTCCCTTGTTCAGGGTCACGAGGTCGCGGCTCCCGAGCAGGACGATGCCGTGGGCGTTCGCGACCAGGTCGTTGACGAGGCCGACGCGCGGCAGGCGCAGACGCTTGGCCACGTTCTTCGCGTCGACCACCCAGGGGAGGTTGGTGGCTTCGCAGCGCCCGCTTCGCACCGGGCCGGCGATGCCGAAGGAGGCCCCGGTGATCTTGGCCGGGTGCATCGAGAGGAATTCCTCGAGCGTCGCCTCGAGGCTCGGCCGCTCGCGGCTCGGGAAGGTCTTCTCGAAGCGGATGCGACAGCCTTCGGCGCCAGCCGCGAAGAGCGCCAGCCTGGTGTTGGTGCCGCCGATATCGCCCGCGAGGATCATGATCGCCCCTTCGGCCCGGCGGCGGCGACGGCTGTCCGGGCGAGTTCCGTGATCAGCCCCCATTCTCCCCGCTCGATCGCCCCGCCCGGCGCGACCCACGAGCCGCCGACGCAGGCGACGTTGGGCAGGGCCAGGTACTCCCGGTAGTTCTCCGCGCCGATGCCCCCGGTCGGGCAGAAGGTGACCTGGGAGAAGGGCCCGGCGAAGGACTGGAGCATCTTCACGCCGCCAGCCGGCCCGGCCGGGAAGAACTTGAAGTGGTCGTAGCCCCGGTCGAGCCCGGTCATCAGCTCCGAGACCGTGGCGATGCCGGGGACGAGCGGGATCGGGCCCCGGTTGGCCGCCTCGAGCAGCTCCGCGGTCAGCCCCGGGCTGATCGCGAAGACCGCCCCGGCCGCGGTGACCGCCGCGAGCTCTGCGGCGTTCGTCACCGTCCCGGCTCCGACGATGGCCTCGGGCACCTCCCGGCGGATGACGGAGATGGCCTCCATCGCCGCGGGGGTCCGCAGCGTGATCTCGAGCACACGGATGCCGCCGGCGGTGAGCGCCCGCGCCAGCGGCACGGCTTGCTCGAGCCGGGGGATGACGATGACCGGTATCACCGGCCCCTGTCCGAGGATCTCCCCCGGCCGCATCCGCCACTTCCGTGCTTTATCCATCATTCCTCCTTGCCGGGTGGGCACACGGCCGTCCGCTCGCGGACGTCGTTGATGCTCTGCATCAACCGCTCATTAGGTCAAGATATCCCGGCCCCGGGCAGGAGTCAAGATGACGAGGGCGATGGGTTTCAGGCCTTGAGCTCGAAGCTCAGCACGCCGACGAAGCCGCCCGCGCGGGGAAGGGGGAGGCAGGTTTGGGTCTTCCGCTATAATGGATAGATGTTCCGAAGGAGAGCTGTGTTGATATCGCTGGCCTTGGCCCTGCTGACGGGCCGTTGCCGCTATAGCGTCGAAGACGGCGGATTTGACCTGTCCCGGTTCCGCGAGGACGCGACCCTCGTCACGGCGCCGGAGGAGATGCGGGGGCTCGTGCGCACGAACGGCGAGGCCGCGCGGGCGATCCAGGCCGGGCCCGCCGGCCGTGACCTGAGGTTCGTCATCATCGGGGACACGGTCTCCGACCATAACAAGACTTTCAAGGGTTTCCTCCGCGAGATCGCGGCGCTCGACCCGCCGCCCGCATTCATCGTCCATCTGGGGGACCGGGCCGTTTCGCCCGTCGTCAAGTCCTTCGGCGCCTACCTGAAGGACATCGAGGATCCGCCCTGCCCCATCCTCCATATCGACGGCAACCATGACGTCCGGGAGGAAGGCGAGCGGCTCGCCCGGGCCTTCTTCGGCGACCGGGACTTCTACTTCGACCTGGACGACAAGCGCTTCGTGTTCATGGGCAACTCACGGCCCCGCGGGGCGCACGGCTTCAGCCGCGAGCAGCTGGACTGGCTCGAGGGCGCGCTCGGCCCCTCCGCCCCGGCCCGGAAGTTCTTCTTCGCCCACGTCCCGCCGCGGGCCCCGTTCAAGAGGATCGACCCGGGCCTGGCTTCCCTGCTCACGCCGGCCATCGAGAACGAGAAGGAGTTCCTGGCCATCCTGTCCCGCCATCACGTCGTCCTGGCGGCATTCGGCCACCGGCATGTCCATGCCACGCTGGTCTACGACGGCAGCCTGATGGTCATCACGGGCGGCGGCGGCCAACGGAATTTCCTGGACCCGAACGTCAAGGAGCCCCTGTTCACCAAGGAGAGGCACTACACGCTCGTGGACATCCCCGGCGCGGGACCCGGGGAGCCGCTCCAAGGCGTCCTCTCCTGCATCGGGAGATATCGGGAAAAGCTGTTCATTTCGTCGTTCAGCCAGCCGGGCTGGACTCCGGGGAACACCGATCTCGCGGTGGCCCTCCGGCCATACCCGGCTTCGGATCTCGTCCTCGTCCGGCCCGGCGATCCGACAGCGGCCAGCCTGGCCGTCTCGAGCCGCACGCCCTAGCGCGGGAGAATCCTATCCGTCCTTGACTAGGGGCGCGGCCGGAAATATCCTCATCCCGTAGAATACGGCTCTGATTGGACCGCCGGGAAAAGGAGATGGCCATGGCCGGAAAGGGCGTCAGCATCAACAGGAAGGCATTGGTTTTTCTGGGAACCCTGGGGATCTGGGCGCTATCCCTCATGCTTTCGGCGGGCGCCTGGAAAGCTCCGGCGGAGGAGGCCCCGGCGGAGCAAAAGGCCGCGGCTCCCAACACCTTGACCCCGGAGGAGAAAGCCCAGGGCTGGCGGTCGCTTTTCGACGGTCGGGATCTTGCGGATTGGCGCGGCGTCGGGAGCGAGACGGTCCCCGAAGGCCTCTGGAGCGTGAAAGAGGGCACGATCTTGAAGGAGGACATGCCGAGCGGGGCGACGCTGCCGGACGGACAGCCCGTCCTCGGCGGCGATATCATCACCCGCGAGACCTTCCTGGATTTCGAATTCGCCTTCGAATGGCGAGTGTCCACGGGCGCCAACAGCGGGGTCAAATACAACGTCGACGAAAACCTGACGAGCGACGGCCGGCCTTCACGCGGGACGCTCGGGTTCGAATACCAGCTGATCGACAACATCGGCGCCGCCGAGCCGCTGACAGCCAAGCAGACCGCGGGGAGCCTCTATGACCTGGTTCCGGCGACACCCGGGAACGCCGCACGTCCGGCGGGCGAATGGAACAGGTCGCGCATCCTCTTCCAGGGAACGCGGATCGAACATTGGCTGAACGGCGTCGAGGTCGTCGCCGTCGATACGGCCTCGCCGTCGTTCATGATGAGCCTATCCGAAAGCAAGTTTGCCAAGATCGACGGGTTCGCCCGAAAAAGGAAAGGCCACCTCGCCCTGCAGGACCATAACGGGTCTTACGCCTTTCGCAACCTGCGGGTCCGCGAACTCCGGCCGGACCCCGCCGCTCCGGCGACGAAGCCGGCAGCATCCGGAATGGTCCCCCCGCTCGCGGGCCCGATCAGTACGGCCGGGCCCGGAAAGCGGATCGGCATCATCGGCCTCGATACCTCGCACGCCCCGGCTTTCGCGCGCACGTTCAACGCCGCGGACGCCCCGGTCGAGGATTTCCGGGGGTTCCGCGTCGTGGCCGCCTATCCCCAGGGCAGTCGAGACATCGAATCCAGCACCTCCCGGGTGCCCGAATATGTCCGGGAGATGCGGGACATGGGAGTGGAGATCGTCGATTCGATCCCGACGCTCGTCAAGAAGGTCGATTTCGTCCTGCTCACGTCGAACGACGGCCGCGTCCATCTCGAGCAGGCCCGGCCGGTCCTCGAAGCGGGCAAGCCTCTCTATATCGACAAGCCGATGGCCGCCTCCCTCGCGGACGTCATCACGCTCTTCGAAGCGGCCCGGGCGAAGAACGTTCCCCTGTTCAGCGCCTCATCCCTCCGCTGGATCCCAGGCGCCCTGGATCTCCGCGACGGCGCCCAGGGGCCGGTCGAGGGCGCCGACGCCTTCAGCTGGGCCGCTCTGGAGCCGACCCACCCCGACCTTTATTGGTACGGCATCCACGGCGTCGAGATCCTCTTCACCGTCATGGGGACCGGTTGCCTGTCGGTCAGCCGCTTCCGGACGGAAGACACCGAATTCTGCGTGGGTCAATGGGAGGGGGGACGCATCGGGACGTTCCGCGGGCTTCGCTCGAGCGATCACAGCTACGGCGGAACGGTCTTCGCCGAAAAAAAGATCGCCTACCTGCCGATGGGCAGCGACTATGTCCCCATGCTGAAAGCGATCGCCCGGTTCTTCGCCACCGCCCGGCCGCCGGTCTCCCCGGATGAGACGATCGAGATCTATGCCTTCATGACCGCCGCCGAACAGAGCAGGGCGCAGGGCGGCCGGCCGGTCCTCATCGCGGACGTGCTGGCCGAGGCCCGGGCCGAAGCGGCGAAGAGGGGCCGTTGACGGGTCCCCGGTTCAGCATCATCCTGGCGGCGGGCAAGGGCTCGCGCATGCTCTCGGCGACCTGCCACAAGGTCTGCTTCCCAGTCGACGGCGTTCCGGCCATTAACCGCGCCCTCGGCATCTACGCCGCGTCCGGCATCCAGCGGCACATCGTCGTCGTCGGGGCGATGGCCGGCCAGGTGATCGAGACGGTCCGAGGGGCCTTCCCGGACGTCGTCTTCGCCCGCCAGGCGGAGGCCTCGGGCACGGCCGACGCGGCCCGGGCCGGCCTCCTGGCGCTCGAAGCGATCGACCCCGACGCCTCTCTGCTGCTGGCGGCCGGCGACCGGATCGTCGACCCGGACGTCCTCGAGCGGCTCTTCGACCTGTTCTCGGGCCAAGGGCTCGACTTGGCCCTCGCCGTCTCACCCGGGCCGCCCGGATCCGACCGGGGTCGCCTGGTTGAATCGGCGGAAGGCGGCCTCCTGGCGGTCGTCGAAGACGCCGATATCCGCCAGCGCCAGGTCTTCCGGGAGCTGGAGGCGCGGGCTGCGGAGGGGACCCTGTCGGCGGCCGCGATGAAGAAGATCATCGAATCGGAATTCTCACCGCCACTGGCCCCGGAACATAAGCTCGCCGCCGCTTTCGGCGAGCTCTGGACGGCCGTCAAGGATGGGCGGCCGGCGGAGGCGCTTCTGCCGCTCGTCCCCGAGGGACGGGAGAGCTTCCGGTTCCGGACGGCCGGCGGGGCCGGGCTCGAGCTCCGGCCGGACGAAGTCCGCCGCAGCCGCTGGCTGAACAACTCGATCTATGTGGCCAAGGCTTCAGCCTTGCGTTATGCCCTGGACCGGCTCGACCGCGACAACGCCCAAAAAGAGGAGTATCTCTCAGGGATCGTCGAAGTCCTGAGCGGGGCCGGGGCGCGGTTCAAGGTCGGGGCCCTCAGGGTCGAGCGGCCGGACGCCATCCTCGGCTACAACAACCCGGCCGAGCTCCTGGCCGTCGAAACCGTCCTTCAGGAACGGCGGTCTGGCGGAGAAGCATCGAGCCTCCCGGAGGGCCCGTCCTTCCGGCCGCTCCGCGACTGGATCGACATGTTCAGCGAGCCGGGCGGAGGATCGCCCGCTCTCGAGATGGAGCTCCGGACGCTATACGGCGAGGATCCCGCGATCCTCGAGGAGCGGCGGTCGGCCGTCCGGACGCTTCTCGCCAAAGCGGCGACGGTCATGGACCCGGCGAGCCGGATGCTCATCGTCCGCTCCCCCGGCCGGCTCAACGTCATGGGCCGCCACATCGACCACCAGGGCGGGACCTGCAACCTGATGACTATCGGCTTCGAGACGCTTCTCGCCGTCCGGCCGCGGCGGGACGATCTCATCCGCTTGTTCAACGTCGACTGCGACCGCTTCCCCGACCGCACGTTCTCGATCTCGGAGATGGTCGCCGGCCTGCCCTGGAACGACTGGTTGTCCCTCGTCGACAGCGACAAGGCCCGGGAGATGGCCCGGGAGGCGGGCGGCGACTGGTCGCAGTACGTCAAAGCGGCGGTCCTCCGCCTCCAGAAGAAGTTCTCCCATCGCCGGCTGCGGGGCATGGACATCGTCGTCTCGGGCAACATCCCGCCGGCCGCGGGCCTGAGCTCGTCGTCGAGCCTGGTCGTGGCGGCGGCCGAGGCGACGATCGCCGTCAACCGCCTCGAGACCTTCCCGGCCCAGTTCGTCGACCTCTGCGGCGAGGGCGAGTGGTTCGCCGGCACGCGCGGCGGCAGCGCGGACCACGCCGCGATCCGGCTGGGGCGCAAGGGCAGCGTCCTCAAGGTGGCCTTCTTCGATTTCGCCGTCGAAGACGCCGTGCCCTTCCCCGACGATCATGTGATGGCCGTCGTCGATTCGGGCCTGCGGGCCCAAAAGAGCGGGAACGCCAGGGACCAGTTCAATCACCGGATCGCCTGCTACCGGCTGGGCTTTCGGCTGATCCGGAGATCCCATCCGGCCTTCGCTCCGGTCCTCCACCACTTGCGCGACGTCAATGTCCGGACCCTCGGCCTGCCGCTCGGCGGGATCTACCGGATCCTGCTCGGCCTGCCCGAGCAGGCGACGCGGGCCGAGCTCGAGGCTCTTCTCTACGAGGAAGACCTCCGGCCGCTCTGGGCGAGCCACAGGGAGCCCGAGGACGGCCTTTATCCGATCCGAGGCGTGGTCCTGTTCGGCCTGGCCGAATGCGAGCGGGCCCGGCTCTATGCGGACTGCCTGCGCGCGGGACGGATCGGGGAGATCGGGCGGATGATGAAAGCGTCCCATGACGGCGACCGGGTGGCCGTCTGGAACGCGAGGGGCGAGGCCGAGCCGTTCGGGGCGCCGACGTCGGACACGCATCTCCTTCAGCTCGTCGAGGACCTGGACAGCCGGGAACCGGACAGGATCGAGCAGGCCCGACTCGCCTGGCAGCCGGGACGCTACGCCTGCAGTCTCCCCGTCCTCGACCGGATGGTGGACATCGCCGCGGCGACGGAAGGCGTCGCCGGAGCGCAGCTTGCCGGGGCGGGGCTGGGAGGATGCCTGATGGTTCTCGCTCGCCGTGAAGCCGTGCCCGCCCTGCGGGCGAACCTGGAAAAGGCCGCCGGGGCCACGCCCGGCCCGGCGCCGGCCGTGCTGGTATGCCTTCCCATCGCCGGCGCGGGTCTTCTGTTCGGGGCCGGTCGAGCTCCGGGATCCGTCTCGAATTGATTCGAAGCCGGGATTCCACTACAGTGGCCCCATGCCGGAGACCGACGGGCGTGTGAACATCCTGGGCCTGACCCGTCCGGCCTTCGAGGCGTTGGCCAGCCGCGGCGGACGTTCGCGGGCCTTGGGCCGTGTTTATCGGCGGGCCTTCGCCGAGGGCCGCTTCGAGCCCGGTTCGGAGGCCATCGCGAAGAGGACCGCCGCCGACCTGGCCGACCGCGTCACGCTCCGGCTGCCCGCCGTCGAGAGCGTCGTCGAGGAGGAGGGGCCCTTCGGGACGACGGCCAAGGCCCTCCTCCGGCTCGACGACGGCCAGCGTGTCGAATGCGTGCGCATCCCCGTGGCCCGCCGCGTCCCCGAACCCGGGCCGGCCACCCTCTGCGTCTCTTCCCAGGTGGGCTGCCGCATGGGCTGCGTCTTCTGCGAGTCCGGCCGGCGGGGATTCGTCCGGGACCTCCGGCCCGAGGAGATCGTGGGCCAGTACATGGCGGCCCGCCTGACACTGGGCTGGGACATCGGCCAGATCGTCTTCATGGGCATGGGCGAGCCGCTCGACAACTTCGAGGGCCTCGCGGGAGCCCTGGCCATCTTTCTCGACGGATCGGGCCCGGCCTTTTCGCAGGACGATCTCACGGTCTGCACCATCGGCCTGCCCGAGGGCATCGCCCGTCTCCGGGACCTCGGGCTCAAGCGCCTCAATCTCTCGGTGAGCCTCAACGCTCCGGACGACGGGCTCCGCGGCGAGCTCATGCCGGCCAGCCGGGGCGTGGGCCTCGAGGCCCTGGCCGCCGTCCTGGCCCTTTATCCCCAGCGCCGCAATTTCGCGCTCGCCGTGAACTATTGCCTCATCCCGGGCCGGAACGACGGCCCCGGCGCGGCGGAAGGGGTGGCAGCCTTTCTTCGGGCCGCGGCGCCGTCCGGCCGGGCCGTCCTCAACCTCATCCCCTACAATCCCGGCTCCTCCCCCATCGGCCGCGCGCCCACCGAGGCCGAGATCGAGTCGTTTGCGAAACGCCTCGAGGCGGCCGGCGCGTTCGTCAAGCTGCGAAGCCCCCGGGGCCGGGCTCTCATGGCGGCCTGCGGCCAGCTCGGGCGCGTCGATTGACCCTGCCGGGGACGGGGCTCCCCGGGTGATCATCCATCAAGGCGCGGCGTGTCCGGCGCGCGCTAGCTTTGACTTGTATCGCTGTTTTCGCCATACTCCGGACTCCGCGCGACGGACGGTCGCGCGGAACGCCCACGGACAAGGAGACGCGCCGATGAAGAGCTCGAGATGGGATCGTCGGGATTTCATAAAGGCCACCGCGGCCGGCGCCGGCTTCCTCCTGGCGGACTTCCGCCTGGCCGACCTGGGCTTCGACGACGGGCAGGCCGCATCGGCCCCATCCCCCACCGGCCCGGCCGGTCCGTTCGTCATGGAGAGCAAGCCCGGGCCCGAGGTCACCATCAACGGCAAGCGGTATCTCTACTTCGGCGGCACCGGCTATTACGCGCTCCACGGCCACCCCGAGGTCATCCGGGCCGGCATCGAAGCGTTCGAACGGTACGGCATGCAGAGCGGCACCAGCCGCTCGGGCTTCGGCAACAATCCCGTCCTGCTCGACGCGGAGCGCAAGATCGCCGACTATTTCGGCACCGAGGATTCCGTCTACTTCGTCTCCGGCTACCTCGACAATCTCATTCTCGCCCAAGGCCTGGCGAAGGCGTACGAGGCCGTCTTCATCGACGAGAACGCCCATTACAGCGTCCGGGACGGCGTCGCCACCACCCACAAGCCGGTCTGGACCTACAAACACCGCGACCCCGACGACCTGGCCCGCCAGCTCAAGAAGATCCTCAAACCGGGCGAGAGGCCGCTGGTCATGACGGACGGGGTCTTCCCGACCTTCGGGGTCCTCGCGCCCGTGCCGGATTACCTCAAGGCCGTCGAGGCCTACGACGGTATCGTGGCCCTCGATGACTCGCACGGCGTCGGCGTCCTCGGCCCCCACGGCCGCGGCACGGTCGATCACTTCGGTCTCACGTCGGACCGGGTTTATTACGCGGGGACGCTGAGCAAGGCGTTCGGAGGGCACGGCGGCTTCATCCCCGCGACCAAGGCGCTCATCACCCACATCCGCCAGAACGTGGGGGTCTATTCGGGAGCCAGCCCGACCCCGAACCCGGCGGCGGCCGCGTCCGCCAAGGGGCTCGATCTCGTCAGGTCCCATCCCGAGTGGCGCGACCGGCTCCGCCGCAACACGGCCCAGGCCAAGGACGGCGTCCGTAAGATGGGCTTCGAGGTCAACGACAGCCCGATGCCGATCGTGACGTGGGCGTACAAGTCGGCCCAGGACATGCAGAAGCTGCAGAAAGCGCTCCTCGAGCGCGGCATCGCCTTGCCCTACACGAAGTACGTCGGCGCCCCGGCGGGCGGCGTCCTCCGGGCCACCATCTTCTCGGCCCACTCGGAGGCTCAGATCCAGAGGCTCCTGGACGAGATCAAGACGCTCGTTTGATCCGGGCTGGCGGCTCCCGGGACCGATATTTTATTTCTTGACAAGTCCCTTCGCATTTTCTATTATCGAAATCCACTTTCTATAATAGAAATGTTAAGCAAAGCGAGCGCGAAGGATCCGAAGGCGGCCGCGGGCCGGCGGGAAGGCCCCTATTTTTCCAAGATCAT
The DNA here is from genome assembly GCA_963754085.1 of Candidatus Aminicenantota bacterium. Taxonomy (GTDB): domain Bacteria; phylum Acidobacteriota; class Aminicenantia; order Aminicenantales; family Saccharicenantaceae; genus RBG-16-66-30. The sequence goes on from CAVWFA010000009.1 coordinate 98,887, forward strand.
CGAAAAGGGCTTCCGCATCCTCGGCCTCTTCACCCCCGAAACGACCAGCCTGAGCCTGACCGACATCGCCCGCCAGACGCGGATCAACCCGACCTCGACCTTCCGGTTCGTGGAGACGCTCGTTCAGCTCGGCTACCTCCGCAAGGACGCCCGGGCCAAGCTCATCAAGCTCGGGCCCATGGCCCTGGCCCTGAGCTACAATATCATCAAGAGCTTCGACGTCCTCCAGATCGTCAAGCCGGCCGTCGACGAGGCGTTCGAACGCCACAACGTTTCGATCGACACGGCCGTCACCGAGCACGGACGGCTCGTCCTCCTCTACCGCCGCGAGGTCAAGGACACGCTGACCTTCACCTTGCCGTTCGTCTCGTCCGACCTCCAGTGCAGCGCCCTCGGCAAGGCCTACCTCGCGGCGCTCCCCGACAAGGAGCTCCGCGCCCTCCTGGACGGGATGACCTTCGTCCGGCGAACGGTGCGTTCGCTGACCTCGCAAGCGGCCGTCCTGGCCGACCTGCGCCGCACGCGCGCCCGCGGCTATTCCGTCAATAATGAGGAATACATCCTCGGCTTGATCTCGATCGGGGCGCCCCTCGTCAACAAGGACGGCGACGTCCTGGGGGCCGTCTCGTTCGACACCACCACGGTCCAGCATACGATCGACGAGGCCGAGAAGCTCTTCGCCCCGGCCGTCGTCGCCCTAGCCAAAGAGATCCAGTCCCTGCTGCCCCTTTAAAGCTCAGGAGACTTCGCTCAACGATATGCGACAAAGGAGAGAAGGCGTGAAAAATCGGACGATCGGAATCCTCATCGCCCTGGCCTTCGCGGCCGTCCTCGCCCCCTGGTCCTGGGCCCAGCTCAACCAGACCGGGACCCTGGCCGGCGCCGTCCTGGATGCCCAGGGCCAGCCCCTGCCCGGCGTCTCGGTCACCATCAAGTCCCCGGCCATCATCCTAGCCCAGATGGCCACGGTCACCAACGACAAGGGGCTCTATCGCTTCCTGTCCCTTCCGCCGGGCCTCTACGAGATCACCTTCGCGCTCGACGGCATGGACACCCTCGTCCGCAAGGACGTCAAGATCAGCGTCGGCCAGACGACGACGATCGACGCCGTCCTGCAGATGAAGTCCCTCTCGGAGAGCATCGTGGTGGTCGGCCAGGCCCCGACCATGGACCTCAAGTCGACGACCCAGGCGACCAACCTCGACCAGAACCTCATGAGCAACCTGCCCGCCGCCCGGAACCTCAACAGCTACTTCAACATGGCGCCGGGCGTCATCGCCGAGGAAAACAACGCCAACGGCCTCATGTCCTCGGCCAACGGCAGCAGCGTCCGCGACAATTCCTTCAACGTCGACGGCGTGAACATGACCGCTCCCGACGTCGGCACCCAGCTGATCGAGTTCGGCATGGACGTCATCGACGAGGTCTCGATCCGGTCGGGCGGACTGTCGGCCGAATACGGCGACGTCGCCGGGGCCATGATCAACGTCGTGACCCGCTCGGGCGGCAACCGGTTCAGCGGCACCGCCAGCCTCTACTACACGAGCGAGCACCTGCAGGCCGACAACACCACGGGGACCCCCCTGGAGGGCTCGAAGAGCGGCTACCAATACGTCTGGGAACCCGGCCTCACCCTGGGCGGCCCGATCGTCCAGAACAAGCTGTGGTTCTTCACCAACCTGAGCTTCAGCACCCGGGCCCAGAACATCGCGGGATTCCCCTACGACACCCCGACCCAGGTCCCGGCCAAGCAGACCCGGCCGTTCCCGTTCATCAAGCTGACGTTCCAGCCGAGCCAGGCCGACAAGTTCACCCTGTCCTACAACTTCTCGGACTATCGCCAGGACAACGCCGGCGCGACCATGTTCAACACGGAGTCCAGCACGATCGACTGGACGCAGCCGTCCCACATCTTCAACCTCCAGTGGACCCGGATGTTCAATTCGCGCTTCTACACCGACTTCAAGGTCGGCTACGTCAACAGCCACATCAACCTGAGGGACAAGACCGGCGAGCCGGCCACGGTCGACCTCGTCACCGGCCTCATCTCCGGCGGCTACGGGGTCAACGACCTCTATACGGCCACCCGGTTCCAGTCCAATCTGAACGGCACCTACTTCGTCGACGACTGGGCCGGCGTCCACGAGTTCAAGGCCGGCGCCGAGCTGCAGATCACCGGCTCGACCCGGAATTTCGACCCCTGCCCGGACCCGGTCAACGGCATGGCCCAGATCATGACGGCCATGGGCACGCCGGCCTTCGGCCTGGTCTTCGCGCCCGTCCATTCCGAGCTAGCGACGACGAACCTCCACGGCTACGTCCAGGACACCTGGACGCCCATGAAGCGGCTGACCCTCAACCTCGGCCTTCGCCTCACCCACCAGGAAGGCCGCGTCCCGGCCCAGAACCAGGACGAGGGTGAGCAGACGTTCCTGGGGATCACCTTCAACCGGAGCGTTACGCAATCATTCACGCCGATCAACCGGACCAGCCTGGCCCCCCGGCTGGGGCTCACCTTCGACCTGACCGGCGACAACAAGACGCTCTTCAAGGCCAGCTACGCCCGCTACATCCAGGCCAACATCACCGACTTCTATTCCAAGGCCAATCCGAACGGCTTCTTCGTCTACGCCCAGGCCCTCTTCCCGGACGGCACGCCCATCCCGAACGCCTACATGTTCGCCAGCACCCCCTCGGGGGCCACCGTCGGCTACAACGGGCAGAAGCTTAGGGCCCCCCACACCGACGAGTTCACGGTTTCCCTGGAACGCGAACTCGTCGCCGACTGGTCGCTGGGCGTCCGCTATATCAAGAAGTGGGACCGGGACCTGGTCGAGGACGTCGACGCCAACCAGCTCGATCTCGACACCTTGATGACCACCGGCGAGCTGGCCTGGACGAACTGGACCCAGGTCGCGTTCACTGACCCCTACGACGGGCTCGAGAGATATTTCTGGAGCCAGAACGCCATCCTCGCGTCGAACCTCTATCTGGTCAATCCGGCGGGCGCCGGGCGCGATTACGACGCCGTGGAAGCGACGCTCAACAAGCGCTTCAGCCGGGGCTGGTCCCTCATGGCCAGCTACGTCTGGCAGGACTCGCGCGGCCTCATCGGGACCGACTGGGGCGCCTCCTACGCCGGCTCGACCCTTTATAACGACCCGAACGCCCACATCGAGGCCATCGGCACCAATCCCCTGTCCCGCCGCCACCAAGTCAAGCTCCTGAGCACGGTCGCCGGTCCTTGGGGCCTCAACTTCAGCGGCTTCCTCCATTACTATTCCGGACAGCACTACACCCGGACGGTGGCCAACACCGACTTGGGCGTCATGCTGCCCCAAGGCCAGGTCATCATCAACGCCGAAAAGAAGGGCTCCCGCGAGCTGCCGGCCCAGTTCAACGTCGATCTGCGGCTCGAAAAGACCTTCCAGGTCCGAACCTTCGCCATCAGCCTCTTCGCCGACGCCTTCAACCTGTTCAACGCGAGCACCGCGGCCGAGGTCCAGAACCGGAGCGACAGCCCCACGTTGGTCTTCGAGCAGATGACCCGGATCGTCGACCCGCGGACGTTCCGCCTCGGCTTCAAGTTCGGATTCTAGGCATCAGGAGCGCCATATGCGGACATCACGAGCCCACGTCCTCGTCGCGATCCTCGTTCTGATCGGGCTCGCCGCCGGGCCCGCCCGGGCCCTGCGGCCGGGGGCGGCCCCCGACGCCGCGGCGGCCCTGGACGCCTATCTGGCCGTCGCGAACAAGCTCGAGAGGTTCAGCGGCAACGTCCTCGTGGCCCGCGGCGGCTCGATCGTCCTGAGGAAGGGCTACGGCCAGGCGAACTACGAGCTCGGCGTGCCCAACACCCCGAGCACCAAGTTCCGCCTGGGCTCCGTGACCAAGCAGTTCACGGCCATGGCGATCCTCCAGCTCGAAGCGAGCGGGAAGCTCAAGGTCACGGACACCGTCAAGACGTTCTTCCCCGACTATCCGGCCGGCGACACGATCACGATCCGCCACCTTCTGACGCACACAGCCGGCATTCCCAACCTGACAGAGTTCCCGGACTATCTCAAGACCATGGCCCTGCCCTCGCCTGTGCTGCAGACGGTCGACCGCTTCAAGAACCTGCCCCTCGAGTTCCGCCCCGGCGAGAAGTTCAGCTACAGCAACTCGGGCTACATCCTCCTCGGCGCCATCATCGAGAAGGTCACCGGCGCGCCCTACGAGGCTTATGTCCAAAATCACATCTTCAAGCCCCTCGGCATGGCCGACAGCGGCTACGATCACGCCGGGGCCATCCTCAAGGGCCGGGCGGCGGGCTACGAGTTCGACGGGGACACGCTGGTCAACGCCGCCTATGTCGACATGTCCGTCCCGCACGCGGCCGGGGCCCTCTATTCGACCGTCGACGACCTCTACAAGTGGGACCGGGCCCTCTACACGGACCGCCTGATCCCCAAGGCGGATCTGGCCCGGATGTTCACGCCGTTCAAGTCGGGCTACGCCTACGGCTGGATGACCGGGTCCTTGGCCGGCCATAAGAACATCCGCCACAGCGGCGGGGTCAACGGGTTCACCTCCGACATCTCCCGCTTCCCCGACGACGACGCCTGCGTCATCGTCCTCAACAACTTCAGCACCGGCTACACCCAGGAGATCAGCGACGCCCTGGCCAAGATCCTGTTCGGCCAGGCCGTCGACCTGCCGAAGGAAAAGACGGTCGTCGCGCCGCCCGCGGCCGTCCTCGAGTCCTATCAAGGCCAGTACCAGCTGGAGGGCGCCCCGGTGGTCTTCTCGATCACGCACGAGGGGGACGGCCTCTTCGCGCAGATCCCGAACCAGCCCAAGGTGCGCCTGCTCGCCGAATCCGAAACGAAGTTCTTCCTGAAGAACGTCGGCTTCGAGGTGACGTTCGTGAAGGACGCGGCGGGCCGGGTCACGCACTTCGTTCTCCTCCAGGGCAAGCGGGAGACTAAAGCCGTCAAAGTGGGGTGATGCCGTGCTATCACGCAAAGATTTCCTGAAAGCGATCGGGTGGGGCGTCCTCGCCGCGCCGGCGTTCGGCCGCGCGGCCGGCGGCCCGGCCCCGGAGGGGACCGCGGCGACGGGACAGGCGACCCCATACAAGGGCGTCAAGATCACGGGCGTCGACATCTATCTGCTGGACCTCGCGCTCAAGCAGCCGTTCACGATCGCCATCGGCACGATCACCGCGGCCAACGACATCCTCATCAAGGTCCATACGGACGCCGGGATCACGGGCATCGGCGAGGCCTGCCCCGCGCTCCCCATCACGGGCGAGACGCAGGCCCAGGGCGTGGCCGTCGCCCGGGACGTCCGGCAGCTCGTGGTGGGCCGTGAAGCGACCGCCATCCAGAGCCTTCTCCAATCGCTCGGACCGTTCGTCCATTCCGCGCCGAGCGTCGCCGCCGCCTACGACATGGCCCTCTACGACATCGTCGGGAAGCTGGCCGGTCTGCCCGTCTTCCGTCTCCTCGGCGGCGACAAAACCACGTTCGAGACCGACCGGACCGTCAGCATCGAGACGCCGGAAGCCATGGCCGCCAAGGCCAAGGGATTCCTGGCGCGGGGCTTCCGCACCATCAAGGTCAAGGTCGGCCAGGACCCCGACACGGACGTGGCCCGGGTGGAGGCCGTCCGCGACGCGGTCGGCGCCGGGGCCACGATCCGGATCGACGCCAACCAGGGCTGGACCGTGCCCCAGGCCATCTCGACGCTGAAGCGGCTGGAGAGGTTCCGCGTCCAGTTCGCGGAACAGCCGGTCGTCGCCTCCGACATCGCCGGGCTCAAGGCGGTCAACGACGAGAGCCCGATCCCTATCATGGCCGACGAAGCGGTCTTCCAGCCGGAGGACGCGCTGAAGCTCGTCAGGGCCGAGGCCTGCCGATACATGAACATCAAGCTCATGAAGGCGGGCGGCATCGCCAGATCCGTCCGCATCGCCCACATCGCGGACAGCGCGAACATCCGCTGCATGGTCGGCTGCATGAACGAGAGCCGGATCGCCTTGACGGCCGCCGCCCACTGCGTGGCCTCGCAGGGCAACATCGTCTTCTCGGACCTCGACGGGAACGAGGAGCACACCTCGGATCCCGTGGTGGACGGCTTCACCATCAAGGACGGGATGATCGTCATGCCCGAGAAGCCGGGCCTGGGCGTGGACGTGGACCCGGCCTTCCTCAGGACCCTGAGGAAGGTCTGACCGCAGGCCGGCGCCAAGGCGGACGATATGAGGCCCAGGGAGCGCGTCCTGGCTGCGCTGGCCGGCCGGATCCCCGACCGGGTGCCCCGATTCGAGGTCTGGATCGATGCCCTCTGGCGGGAGCTCGGGTTCGGCGACCCGGTCGACGCCTATGCCGGTCTCGGCCAGGATGCCATCATGATGCCGACCTCGCCGCAGATCGGCGAGCGCGACGGCGTCGACGAGTTCGGCCGGATCTGGAGCGCCGGCTTCTACCGGGCCGGGGCCGTCGACACGGACGAGGACGTGTCCCGGTTCAGCCCGCCGCTCGGGCGGGCCGCGGCCTTCTTCGACCCCGGCCGCATCGCCGCCGTCAAGGCGCGCTATCCCGATCAGGCGCTGATTTACGGGTCCCATTGCGGCCCCTTCACCGCCGCTTATCTTTCGATGGGCCTGCCGAATTTCTTTCTGCGCCTGGCCGACGATATGGCCTTCATCAAGAGGCTCCTGGCCGCCCGCACGGACTGGTGCCTGGCCCTGTTCCGCGAGGCGGTCCGCCACGGCGCCGAGGTCCTGGTGCTCGGCGATGACGCCGGGTCCAAGGACGGCCCGATGATCTCGCCGGGCCTGTGGCGGAGCCTGGTCTGGCCCCATCACCGGAGGATCGTGGAGGAGGCCGGGGCGCCTGTCATCTGGCACAGCGACGGCAACATCGAGGCGTTCCTGCCCCTGGCCATAGAGGCGGGGTTCGCGGGCGTGCACGGCCTGGAGCCCGGCGCCGGGATGGACCTGGCCAAGGTCAAACGGGAGTTCGGCCGGGACCTGGTCCTGGTCGGGAACGTCGACGTCCGGCTTCTCGGCTGTCCGGACCCGGGCCCTGTGCGCGCCGACGTCTCGCGGAGCCTGGAGCAGGGCGCTCCGGGCGGGCGCTTCATGATCTCGTCCTGCAACAGCATCTTCCCGGGCCTGGATCCCGTGGCCGTGGCCGAGATGTTCCGGGCCGAGGCCGAGCTCGGATAAGGGAGGAATCGATGAGAACCGACCGCCTCCGGCCCCGCCGGATCGCCGGACTCCTGCTCCTCGGACTTCTCCTCCGGCTCCCCGTCCCGGGGGCGTCCCCGCTCCCCCGGCTCCGCTCGCTCTACGTGCCGATGCGCGACGGGATTCGCATCGCCATCGACGTCTGGCTTCCCGAAGGCCTCGGGCAGGACGAAAAGGTGCCGACCCTCATGAACGCCACGCGCTACTGGCGGTCCCAGGACAACATCCGCCGCGAGCCGGAGCGCGACTCGAACTTCCGGATGGCCCGGATCTACAACTGCGCGGGCTATGCGCTGGTCTTCGTCGACGCCCGCGGCACGGGCGCCTCGTTCGGCAGCCGGGCCTACGAGATGACCGCCGACGAGGTCGCCGACTACGGCGAGATCGTCGACTGGATCGTGGCCCAGTTGTGGTCCAACGGCAAGGTCGGGGCCTACGGGGTTTCGTATGTCGGCAATACGGCCGAGATGCTCCTGGCCGCGCGCCGTCCCGCCGTCGCGGCGGTCGCGCCTCTGTTCAACGACTTCAACTACCTCGACCACCTGGCCTACCCCGGCGGTCTCTTTCTCGACTTCTACACGGACATGTGGGGCCGGATGATCGGGGCCATGGACGCCAACGATATCTGCGCCCTGTCGGGTGTCTCGGGCCAACCGTGCGAGGGGCTGAAGACCCGCGTCCGCGGCGTCAAGCCGGTCGATGCCGACCCCGAGCGCGTACTCCTCGGAGAGGCCGTGGCCCAGCATCGGGCCAACGTCGACGTGGCCGCGGCGGCGAAGGCCGTGGAGTTCCGGGACGACCCCTTCGGGCCCGCGGGGATCCGCGACCTTTCCCGGCTCGCCAATCCTTCGGGCCACATCCGGGAGATCGCGGCCCTGAGAACGCCCCTGTTCGTTCGCGTCGGATGGCTGGACGCGGCCACCGCCAGCGGCGCCCTGGCCCGGTTCCTGACCCTGCCCAACCCTCAGGATGTCGTCATCGGGCCCTGGAGCCACGGCGGCTTCAACGATACGGACCCGTTCAACCCGCCCGACCGGGCGGTTGAGCCCGGCCCCGACGTCACCAGGACCGAGTTGATCCGGTTCTTCGACGGGTACCTGAAGGCGACAACGCCGCCCGCATCGATCTCCCGGGTCCGGTATTACACGATGGGCGCCGGGACCTGGTCGGAGACCAAGGTCTGGCCGCCCCAGGGATTCAAGGCCACGGCTCTCTATTTCGGGGCCGGCGGGACGCTGACGGGACAGGCGCCTGCCGGCCGGCAAGACGGTGACGCTTACACCGTCGACTACAGCGCGACGACCGGCACCGCCAACCGCTGGCACACCAATATCGGCGGCGGCGATGTCGTCTATCCCGACCGGGCCGCCGAGGACCGGAAGCTGCTCGTCTATACGAGCCGGCCCCTGGATAGCGATACGGAGATCACCGGGCATCCCCTAGTCACTCTGTTCGCCAGCTCGGACGCGGCCGACGGCGCGTTCTTCGCCTATCTCGAGGACGTCGATGAGACGGGCCGGGTGACCTATCTCACCGAAGGCGAGATCAGGGCGGCGGGACGGCAGATCTCGAGGGCCGAGCCGCCCTACCATGTTTTCGGCCCCTACCGGACGTTCGAGCGCCGCGACGCCGAGAAGATGGTCCCCGGGAAGACGGTCGATCTGACGTTCGACCTATGGGCGACATCGGTCCTCATCCGGAAAGGGCATCGGATCCGGATCGCCATCGCCGGCGCCGACAAGGATAACTTCGCCGAGTACCCGGCCGCCCGGGCCAAGGCTCCGACGATCCGGATCGAACGGAACCGCCGCTACCCCTCGAGGATCGTGCTGCCGACCCGGTCCCGCTGACCGCCTGCCCGCCCGACCTTCGGGCATGTCGATCGGCTGACGGCCCCGAAAGTCTTCGCAGCCTTATCAACTTGACATTTATATATATCAAGTTTTAACATGGGCTTGAGGTCAAAACCCGAATGGCCATTCATGAAGAGGTGCTATCGACGGCCCGGCGGATCTGCCGGGAACGCGGGGAGAAGGCCTTCCGGGTCGCGGACATCGTCCACGCCCTGCCCCACCTGAACCCGAGCTCGGTCCGCACCCACGTCGTCAGCCGGTGCTGCGTCAACGCTCCCAAGAACCATCCCCACAAGTGGGATTATTTCCGGCGGGTCGGACGCGGTGAATACGTGGTCCTGTCCCCCTACGCGAGCAAAAGCGGACCGCCAGACCGGGTCGCGGAAAGCCTGTCCGTCTACGCCTCGGCCGGCCCGGCGCGCGACACGATCCATGTCGTTGTCCGCCGCTCGGCCGGTTTCTACGTCGCCGAGGGCCTGGAGCTGGCCCTGGTCACTCAGGGGCGGTTGCTCGACGAGCTCCTGCGCAACCTGCGGCAGGCGATCCGGCTCCACCTCGAAAGCGAGGACCCGGCCCTGTTCGGCCTGTCGACCTCGCCCCGGATCGCGGTGACCTACGAGGAAAGACTGTCCGGCGATGGCGAGGCTTAAGCGTCTTGCGGCCCGGCAGATCCTGGGGATCCTCGGGAAGTTCGGTTTCTCGGTCGTCTCCGTGCGGGGCAGCCACGCCAAGCTGAAGCGCGAGGTCGAAGGCGGGCCCTCCCAGGTCCTGACGGTGCCTCTCCACCGGGAGCTCGCCCCCGGCACGGTCCAGGCCATCTACCGGCAGGCCCTCCGATTCGTCCCCGAAGCGGATCTCCGTCCCCATTTTTTCGGAACCGACTGAGCCCCGGCCGCCGGCCTATTTCAGCTGGCCGGTGCGCAGGAACTCGATGACCGTGGCTCCGAACGCCGGATCGATGAGCGTCGTCATGTGGTTCGCGCCTTCCACGATCTTGAGCTCGCCCCGTCCGAGCAGCTTTCGCACAGCCGCGACCCTGTCCTTCACATAGTCGGATTCGTTCCCGCCGTGTATGAACAGGACCGGAGCCTTGCACTTCCTCAGCTGCCTGCGGGTGACTTCCAGGTTTCCGAAGCTTCGCCCAGCCGCCGCGAAGGCCTTGACATCCTTGCCGCCAAACATGAACTTGGCCATCGCCTTCGCCTGGGCCTCGGTCGGCTTGGGCCTGCCGGGCGGCGTCACCGCGATGATGTACGACCCCAGGTCTTGGCCCTCGTCCACCGCCTTGGCAAAGACTTCGACTTCGGAGGAGCTGGGCGCTTTGGTCCCCGCGACCAGGGGAGCCTGCCCGGCATAGACCACGCTGAGGACGCGCTTGGGATGGGTCGCGGCCACCTTGCCGGCGATGAACGCCCCGCTCGAGTAGCCGACCAGGTGGGCCTTCTCGATCTTGAGGTGGTCGAGGAGGCGCACCACGTCGGCCGCCATTTCGGGGCCGTACGCCGCCGGGTCGTGCGGCTTATCGCTCTGACCGTGCCCCCGGCAATCCAGGGCGATCAGGCGAAATCCCTCCGTGTTCTTCGTGTTGAGCCTGGTGTTGCCGGACGGATCCCGGCCCCACATGCTGGAATCGGCCATCCAGCCGTGGATGAGGACGACGGCCTCGCCCGTGCCTTCCGTGACATACCGGATCTTGACGCCGTTCGAGTCGAACACGGCGTCTTCCGCCCGGATAAGGGCAGGCGCGAGACAGCCCGCGATGAGTAACGTCAGCAGAGCTCGGCGCATCATGACTAGGCGTTCGGGTCGCACGTCAGCTTACCAGGTGATCATAGCTTCTTCAGCGCTGGAAACGACCAGCGCGGCGACGACCCTCACACGCGGGCCAGAGTACCATTTGCGCGTCAGGGATCCAGACGCCCCCGTTGTCAGGTCTTCCTTATATGGCCCAAAAAGAGCGGTAAAGCACTCGGTCATCCGCCCGTAGGTCGACTTGCCGGCGGCTGCGTCGAAAGAATCCATCCGGGATTGAGTCCTGTCGAGTGTGCACGTCGAATCCGCTTCTCCCTTGAAGATAAGTCTCATGTCGATCCGCGCACCGTCGATCTTGGACGATAATGTCGCGGTGAATAGCCAGTCATTGCTGAACATGTTCTTTTGATCGTTCCTCTTCAGTTCGCTTAAAGCCGGCAGGAGTCGTTTGGCCCCCGCATAGGTCACGCCCTTTGGCAACCGCAGCTGAAGCATAAACCAATCTTGCTCGGTCATCTTCTCGATGTCGACCGGCTCTGTCAACGGCAAGACCGCAGCCGAAGCGTCACTCTGGGACGATGGCAGCGGCACCTGCGGCTGGACTTGGCCGGCCTGTGAGATCCCGGCGACGAAAAGAAGGGCCCAGAGTGCGCGGGCGAATAAAGCGAGCAAAGGGCGTGGGGACTTCATTTGCGGACCTCCTCCTGTTGCCTGGTCCGAATTCGGGGAATTCTCATTTTAGCGCAAAGAGACGGCGCCGGCCAGAGCTTGGATCAAGCTGCCGCAGCCGCCGGCTCCAATGAACTCGGTGTGATCGGCGACAGTCGGGAAAGAGCGGCCGGCGATGACGCGGCAATCCAGCTCGGAACCGGCGGCCTCGAAGAACGTCCGCAGGATGCGCTCGGCCACGGGGTCGGACATCGACGTCTTGTAGGTCTTGTCCCGGATCCGGGACAGCGCGTTCATCCAAACCGCGGCGGCCAGCGCGCCGCAACCCCCGCCGCTCAGGCCGATGCCGCCGGCCAGCCCGGCCGCTGTGACCATCTCGGCGTCGCTTCCACCCGACAGCCGCACGACCTCGGAGGCGCAGCTGAGCGGCCGGGCCGGAAGATCGGAAGGGTCGAGGGCGAGCCCTTCCTCCGCCGCCCGGATCGCTTCCGGCGCCCACGCATCGGCGAGCTTGAAACATGAGAGGAACTTCCCGGTGAGCATGTATTTGGCGATGCTCAGCTTGTTTTTCCATTCGCAGCTCGTGATGTCATAGCAATCGGGGCTCCCGGCCCGGGCGACGAAAGAGGCGCAAACGTGCCGGGCGGCCTCGATGGCCGCGCCGATGGCGCGGTCCCGGTCGGGCCGGCGCCGGAACGACTCGGCGCCCACGGCGAAGACGGCGCCCCAGAGAAGTCCGCACTGGTATCCCTGCTGGACGACCCCTCCGGCCAGAAGCTCGACGGCGCGCTCTTCGTCGTCCTGGGGATGGCCGAATTCCCGGTCCAGGATGAAAAACAGGGTGCGGGAGCAGGTGCCCTTCTTCAGGAACAGCCGCTTGGTGTCGCGCCGGATCCGCTTCGCAGGCCCTGCTTTCATCCGCTCCCTCCTCCGACTTCGGACTTCCCGGTCCCGGACTCGGCAACAACCCTTCCCCTCACGAAAAGGAGGATATCCCGGCCCCGGGACGAGAGTCAAGCACTCGAGATCCTGCGGCCCGGGTTGCGATGTCGCCCAAGCTGCGCCGTTGCTGGCGCTCGCCGCGGGCTGCTAGAGGTGCTGGCAGTGCTGTGATGGAAGATCGGCCGCCCTGTCCTGACCGCCGGATATCGAGCCGCGCCTTTTCGGCTTGAACGCGTTCGGTCTAAAACCAGTATTATGAGGTGGAGGATCCCATGACGTCAAAGGCACCCGACGACATAATTATCGAAACCCGGGAGAGGACCCGGGAGAAGCAAAAGCTCGAGAGCTCCCTTCGCGAGGCCCGCCGAAGCCTGGCCGCCGAAAGAACGCGATCGGCCGAGCTCGGCGCCGTCCTCGAGAAAGAGGAGGCCGATGTCCGGAGGCTCGAGGGATTGGGCCTGACGGCGATGTTCCACCAATTCCTGGGGAACAAGGAGGATCGGCTCAACAAGGAAAGACAAGAGGTTTTGACGGCCAAGCTGAAGTACGACCAGAGCGCCCACGAGGTCGCTTCGCTCGAGCGCGACATCGCGGACATGGAGGGCCGACGGGCCGCCATCGGGGACCCCGAGGCCGAATACGCCCGGGCTCTCGAACGTAAAGAAGCCCGGATCGAGGGGGCCGGCCGCGCCGACCTGGTCCGGTTGACGGAGAAGGATCGCCGAGGTCAACTCCGACATCAGGGAGATCGGCGAGGCCGTCGCGGCGGGCGACGAGGCCATCGCCGGGCTCGACAGCGTCATCGCTTATTTCAAGAGCGCCGGGAATTGGGGGATCGTCGACCTCATCGGCGGGGGCCTCATCGTCACGGCGGTCAAGCACTCCAAGATCGACCGGGCCAAGGCGGCGATCCACGAGGTCCAGACCCGTCTGGGGCGGTTCCGGAGGGAGCTCGCGGACCTCCGGACCGGACCCGAGGCCCCGCTGGGCGTCGAGATCAGCTCCTTCGAGAAGTTCGCGGACTATCTCTTCGACGGCCTGGTCTTCGATTGGATCGTCCAGTCGAAGATCAGCCGGTCGCTCGACGCGGCCCGCGAGATGCATGCCCGGATGACCGCCCTCGTCGCCGATCTTCGCCGGAGGCTCGAAAGCCGACGGAAGGACCGCGACGATTCCATTGGGGCCAAGCGGGCCCTCGTCGAAGAGTCCTAGCGGACGACCTTCGGGGACCCGCCTTCGCGCAGCGGGCGCCCGAAATCCTTGCCCGTCAGTCCGGCTTCAGCTATGATCCATGAAGATGATACGCCTTTTCCGGAGGTGACCATGAAGCGGAATGATTTCTTCAAGACCTGCGCCGCCGGAATTTGCGGCTGCAGCGTCCTGGGCCTGTTGGCGCCGGGCGAAGCCAGGTCCGCGAACGCCAACGGGCAGGCGACGCCAGGCTCCGACGACCTCGCCCGCGCGAAGGCGGCGCTCGATGGGGCCCAGGAACGCTTCGCCAAGTTGCTGTCCATCATGGGGAACGATCTCGACCCCGCCGTCCGTCTCAAGATCCTGCAGAGCCTGGGCCACGAATGCTCCCAGGACTATGGCCCGTTCTTCAGCAAGTACCGCGGCGATCTCAAGGGCTATCTGGCCAAGATACAGACGGCTTGGGTCGAACGGGCCGAGTACGACGAAAGAGCGGGCGTTCTGCGCGTCATCGGGAAGCCCGCTCCCTGCGCGTGCCCCCTGGTCAAAGCCGGACGAACCCCGGGCGAGTTCTGTGACTGCTCGCTCGGATGGACGGAGGCGGCCTTTTCGATCGTAACGGGCAAGCCGGTCGCCGTCGAGATCGAGGAATCGGTTCTGCGCGGCGGGACGAGGTGCAGCTTCCGCATCACCTTCAAGGGGTGAGCGCGATCCCCCAACAGCCCCATACCGGACGCCTGAAGATCGCCTATTTCCAAAAGACGTCCCGGTTCCCGTAGACCGCCCGCACCAGTACAGCAGGGTATTCGCAGTACTTGCGGGCCCCGTCGGCCGACACCGTGCCGTCGGCCTTGGGATGGTAGCGCTCACGCCAAAAGCCGTCGGCCTTCGCGGCCCGGCACACCCGGCGGACCGATTCGACGAGCCGGTCCCGGGCGTTCATGCGCCGGCAGGCGACGACCTCGAGATACCAGGCCCGGCCCATGGCGGCCACGTCATTGAGCGGGTCGACCCCGCACTCCGGCTGGGCTTGGGTTTCCCAGGCCTCGTAGCTGAACGGCTTGGTCGCGTTCTGAGTGGGCATGCCGCCCCACCAGAACGCCGGCTCGTTCATCAGCCGGGCCCACACGAGCTCGAGCTTCCGGCCTGTCACGACGCCGAACGCCACCGCCGCCCAGTTCACGTCGGACAGCCCGTGCGAATCGACCAGCCCGCGCTCCGGATGGACGTACTCGCCGAAATGGTCTTCGCGCCAGAAAGCCTCGATGAAAACCTTCGCGAGCCCCTCGGCCCGGCCGGTCCACTCATCCGCCCGGGACGATTCCCCTGCCGACCGGCACAGCCTGGCCAGCTCGCGGAACGCCTGGACGGTGTAGCACTGGGTCACCCCGTCGCAGCCCTCGCGCGGAGGGGATTCGATATAGAACCCGGAGCCGCCGACGAGGCCGTTGTCCTTTTTCAGGGTCAGCAGGTACTTGGCCGCCGCCTCGATCGACGGCAGCCGCTCCTTCAGCCAGGGCAGGGACCCGGTCGCGTCGAAGATCTCCGCGGCCGTGAGGACGTAGCAGATCGGTCCCAGGGTCGCCAGCGGATAGCCCTTGGTCTGCCAATGCTCGAACAGGCCGATCCACCGGCGCGTCTCCCGGCTGGACGCCGGCAGGCCTTCGCGTTTCGGCGGCGTGTAGGCGTAGATGTCGTCCGGGGTCTTCAGGCCCCGCAGACATCCGACCGGCTTCTGCTCGCCCGGGAAGATGGCGAAGGGGATGTTGCCGTCCTTCCGCTGCGAGGCCCGCACGAAGTCGAAGTAGTCGAGGACCAGCCGCGTGCGGCCCAGCAGCAGATACGCGCCGGCCATCTGCCAGGAGTCCAGCCCGGGCCAGGTCGCGCCGCCGAACGCTCCGCCGTCGGCGCTGATGTTGAAGTAGCCGGGATAATCGCTCTCGGTCGCGGCGGGCAGCATGTTCTTGAACACGGCCGCCTCGACCCCGGCCCGGATCTCCGGATCCGTGATCGTTCGGGCCAGCTCTTCCTGAGATGTCCGGGACGAGCCGTACGTAAAACCGATCAACGCTGATAAAAGAAGCGCGAGGAGTCCTCGTTTCATGACCCTTCCCTGCCACCACCCCCCATGGGCCTGGCGTGTCTAAAGCTGCCAGACAGAATGGCGAGGATCCTTGCGGATCCCGGCGGCCGCCTTCTGGAGCTCGACGACGATCTCGATCTTTTTCTCGAACGGCAGCTTGGCCAACTGGCGCCTACGCTCGCGCTTCTTCTCGAAGACGGACGCCGCGGCTTTACTTTTCATCGGCTCCGCCTTCCAGCTTGTTCAGCTTATCCGTCAGGCCATGCCTCTCGAGGATCCCGGCCAGCACGGCCCGGTCGACCGCCTCGCTTTCCAGGAGCCGGGCGACGCGTTCCCTATCCTTCGCCCGTCCCGTCTGCAGGGCGATGGCAGCGAGATATTCCGCTTTGACGACCTTTGCCTCAACATCGCGATATCTCAGGGTAGCGGCGTCCGCCACGGCTTCGCCAACAAGGTCGTTGTAGGCCGGAATGAACTGGACTGGGAAGCCCTCGATGAGCAGGGCTTCGGCTTGTTCGACATAGCCGCGGCCACGGGCGAATTCGTAGATGGGAGCGAGTTCGGCCAACCCTTCTTTTACCGGAGTAAAGAAGATGTCTAAGTCATAGGTCAGGATGGGTTCGATGTAATACGTTGCCGCGATGCCGCCGCCGATGGCGTATGCCTTGATGATCCCCAGGCGGGTCATTTCTTCGATGACTTGAAGGGCCTTTTCCATGGGGCGCGTTCCGGATCGATTATAATGGAAATCCCCCAGAAAATAAAAAAGGGCGGATGGCTCTTTCGAGCCGCCGCCCGTGCGGGGCCGGTCGGTGCGGGGCCGGGCTTCGTTGACCGTCAGGGGCCGGCCCTTGAGGTCCTTGCCGTTGAGCCCGGAAATGGCCTTGTCGGCCTTGGGATCGACTGAGAGGATCTGCGCCTTTGGGACGTCCCTTAGGATGAAAGGAGACGCTCATGAGCCAGCCCTCCCCATTCTTCGATCCTCCCCTGCCCTTTCCGATCAAGGTCGTCCCCTCGGCGACGGGGCCGGTCCAGCTCTATGACATCCCGGACGACCAAAAGGAAGCGATCCTCGAGCAGCTCTACATCTTCAGGCCGGTCCCATCTCTCGACGACATCATGGAGGACATCCACGCCGAAAAGCGGTTCAGGGTCCGCGAGTTCCTGGTGGCCAGGGAAGGCGGGATGAACGTCCTCGCGAGCCCGTACTATCTTGAGTCCGGCGGGACGGTCATCGACTGGGATCTTGTCCGGAGGGCCCGTAAGGGGAAGCGAGCCTGAAGGGGCCCTCCCGCTCTTGAATTGACGGTCGTGCTCGCCTGTGAGAAGATAAGGCCGTCAGCCATGCCCGCTCCTCACCTGGTTTTTGAGAGTCCCGACGACGCGATGGTAGCCATCTATAAGAAGAAGACGCCCGGCGAAAGACTGCGCGTCGCCTTCGGGCTCTGGACCTCGACCCGGATCATGTTGAAGGGGATCCTCCGGGCCCAGCGCCCCGACTGGGATGATCAGAGCGTCCGGGCGGAAGTCGCCAGGAGAATGTCCCATGGAGCAACATGAGCTTCTCCGGCACGCGGCCCGGTGTTTCGATAAACACGGCATCCGCTATTTTGTGACGGGGGCGGTCGCCGCGATCGCCTACGGGGAGCCGAGGCTGACCAACGATATCGATATCGTGGCGGACCTCGGCGAAGACGATATCCCGAAGCTCAAAGCCTGCTATCCCGAGCCTGAGTTCTATTTCGACGAGAACTCGGCGAAGCGGGCCCTGATCTCCCGGTCCCAATTCAACATCATTCACCCGGAGTCCGGCCTGAAGATCGATGTCATGATCAGCCGGGGTGACGAATTCGACCAGAGCCGTTTCCGGCGAGCCCGGCGGCTCCGCCCTCTGGAAGACATGGAAGTCGCCTTCGCCTCGCCGGAGGACGTCATCCTGAAGAAGATGGCCTTTTATCGCGACGGCCGGTCGGAAAAACACCTTCGCGATATCGCCGGCATTTTGAAGATCTCATCGGACGCCATCGACCTGACTTACATCGAAAGCTGGGTCGAGAAGCTGGGTTTGGAAGAGATCTGGGCGTCTTTCCCCCGGACTCGTTGACCGTCAGGCGCGGCGGCGCGTATAAGCCACCTGGCTTTCCGTTCTCCTTCGACTTGTCCACACCCCTTCATTACTCATTCATTGCTATCGCATCGAGCGCGGCGACTGCTTGTGAATACGTCGTGCTTCCAAGCATTCCACCATGAACATGGTGGGGGCCAAAGACCTCGTTCCGCTCAAGTGCAAAACGGGCGGTAGCGACCGAGGCGAAATGGGCGAACCATTGCAGGGCTGGTTCGCGAAGCAGGTCGGCCAGCCGGACGAGATTTTCCCGCTGCCGTTCCTCGTCGGCTCCGAATGAGAGGAGCTCGGGATTCAGCCCAAGATGCATCCTGGGCGCGAAATTAAAGCAGCATTCCCAGGGACGAGGATTATTGCTTCCTTTTGTGCGGGGGCTGCAGCCAAAGACAACATCGATATGATAGGCCCGGGAAACGCTGAATTCGACGACATCAATGAATTTTTCTCGGTGTCGCCACATGCAGACGCCTGGCGACTCGAATCCCATTTCGAGGAATACCGGAGATACTAGT
Source organism: Candidatus Aminicenantota bacterium (assembly GCA_963754085.1). GTDB lineage: Bacteria > Acidobacteriota > Aminicenantia > Aminicenantales > Saccharicenantaceae > RBG-16-66-30. The sequence continues at coordinate 117,251 of CAVWFA010000009.1, forward strand.
TCGCGGATGAGGGGCTTGATCTGTGACCAGGTCAGCATAGGGAGACGCCTTTGCCCAGGAACAATGCCTTCCCCTTTTAGAAAAGGATATCCAGGCTCTAGGGAAGAGTCAAGGATATCCGCTTCCCCGATTACCGGACCAGGGAATCCCACGGAAAATAAAAAAGGGCTGAGGCCCTTTCGAGCCTCCGCCCTCTTGCGTTCGAATAAAGTCGCTAAGCGATCAGTACCGGCCGCGGCCGCCGCCGAAGCCGCCTCTGCCGCCGCCGCCGCCGCCCGTGCGGGGCCGGTCGGTGCGGGGCCGGGCTTCGTTGACCGTCAGGGGCCGTCCCTTGAGGTCCTTGCCGTTGAGCCCGGAAATGGCCTTGTCGGCCTCTTCCTTGTTCGGCATCTCGACGAAGCCGAAACCGCGGCTCTCACCGCTGAACTTGTCCTTGATGATCGAAGAGCTGGAAACCTCGCCGAAGGCCGCGAAAGCGTCCTTGAGGTCCTGCTCGGTCGCCGTGCGGGAAATGTTTCCCACGTAGATGTTCATACATCTCTCCTTACGATTTTGCCCTTGCCCTGGACGCGGACCCTCTTATTCGGATTCCGTGGTTACCCCTTGGCCCATGAACGGAGCCCGCGCCCGACCTGCCGAATAAAAGGAGAGGAGTGTGACCGACCGTTTTGCTGGGGGCCCGTGCCCCTCTGGCCTTTATTCGAAGAAAATAAAAAAACCCGGCAACGACCTACTCTCCCACCCAGCTGCCCAGGCAGTACCATCGGCACGAACGGGCTTAACTTCCGTGTTCGGAATGGGAACGGGTGTGGCCCCGCCGTTAAAGTCACCGGGATTTGATGCGATGTCAATAAACTTAGCGTCTTTTTTTGTCTTGATAAACTTTATGGTCAAGCCTCACGGTCTATTAGTACTGGTCAGCTGAACGCATCACTGCGCTTACACCTCCAGCCTATCAACCTCGTAGTCTACGAGGGACCTTCAGCCCTTGCGGGAGGGAGATCTTATCTTGGGGCGTGCTTCCCGCTTATATGCTTTCAGCGGTTATCACGACCGAACGTAGCTACCCAGCGCTGCCCCTGGCGGGACAACTGGTACACTAGAGGTTCGTCCATCCAGGTCCTTTCGTACTATGGACAGCCCCCCTCAAATCTCCTGCGCCTACCGTGGATAGGGACCGAACTGTCTCGCGACGTTCTAAACCCAGCTCACGTACCTCTTTAACCGGCGAACAGCCGGACCCTTGGGACCTGCTTCAGCCCCAGGATGAGATGAGCCGACATCGAGGTGCCAAACAGTGTCGTCGATGTGAGCTCTTGGACACTATTAGCCTGTTATCCCCGGCGTACCTTTTATCCGTTGAGCGATGGCCCTTCCATACAGGACCACCGGATCACTAAGCCCTGGTTTCCCACCTGTTCGACCCGTCGGTCTCACAGTCAAGCTCCCTTATGCCTTTGCACTCTACGGTTGATTTCCAAACAACCTGAGGGAACCTTTGGGCGCCTCCGTTACACTTTAGGAGGCGACCGCCCCAGTCAAACTACCCACCTAACACTGTTCCTCGCCCCGATCAGGGGCGGAGGTTAGAATCTCAGACCAGGAAGAGTGGTATCTCACCGTTGACTCCACCACGCCCGGAGGCGCGGCTTCAAAGTCTCCCACCTATCCTGCGCATCATGGACCGAAATCCAATGCTAGGATGCAGTTAAGGTGCCGGGGTCTTTCCGTCCAGCGGCAGGTAACCGGCGTCTTCACCGGTACCACAATTTCGCCGAGCCCCTCTTTAAGACAGCGCTCAAGTCGTTACGCCTTTCGTGCGGGTCGGAACTTACCCGACAAGGAATTTCGCTACCTTAGGACCGTTATAGTTACGGCCGCCGTTTACTGGGGCTTCGGTTCACAGCTTCGCCTTGCGGCTAACCGCTTCCCTTAACCTTCCAGCACCGGGCAGGCGTCAGACCCTATACATCGATTTTATGTCTTTGCAGAGTCCTGTGTTTTTATTAAACAGTCGCTAGAGCCATTTCTCTGCGGCCTCCTCGGGCTCCACCTGAACGGCTTCACCCTAATGAGGCGCCCCTTTTCCCGAAGTTACGGGGCTAAATTGCCTAGTTCCTAAAAGAGGGCTCACTCGTGCGCCTTAGAATACTCTTCTTATCTACCTGTGTCGGTTTGCGGTACGGTCACCTGAGACACTCCCTAGAGGATTTTCTCGGCAGCGTGGAATCGACAAGTTCGGAAGCCCGAAGGCAACCTTCCCCGCCGTGCTCGAGGTTAAGAGCGTCCGGATTTGCCTAGACACTCCCTCTACCTGGCGGTCGCGCATTTCCGATCGCGCGTATGCCTATCCTCCTGCGTCTCCCCATTGGTGATAACGCGTCTCAGGCGGTGCAGGAATGTTGACCTGCTGTCCATCAGCTACGCCTTTCGGCCTCGCCTTAGGGACCGACTGACCCTGGGCGGACTGACCTTCCCCAGGAAACCTTAGATTTTCGGCGTTGAGGGTTTCTACCCCAATTATCGCTACTCATGCCGGCAGGGTCTCTTCTCAGCCGTCCACCGTGGCTTGTCGCCACGGCTTCGCCCGAGTGAGAATGCTCTCCTACCAAAGGCGGATCCGAAGACCCGCCAGTCCGCAGCTTCGGTAACTGGCTTGAGCCCCGTTACATTGTCGGCGCAAGAACGCTTGACCAGTGAGCTGTTACGCTTTCTTTAAATGATGGCTGCTTCTAAGCCAACATCCTGGTTGTCTGAGTATCCTCACATCCTTGCCCACTTAGCCAATATTTAGGGACCTTAGCTGACGGTCTGGGCTGTTTCCCTTTTGACCACGGACCTTAGTGCTCGCAGTCTGACTCCCGTACATTGTTCATGGGAATTCGGAGTTTGGTTGGATTTGGTAGAACTTTCGAACCCCTAGGCCATCCAGTGCTCTACCGCCCATGACATTCATACGAGGCTAGCCCTAAAGCTATTTCGGAGAGAACGAGCTATTCCTGAGTTTGATTAGCCTTTCACCCCTACCCTCAGCTCATCCAAGCCGTTTTCAACCGACAATGGTTCGGACCTCCCTCAGGTGTTACCCTGAGTTCATCCTGGCCAAGGGTAGATCACTCAGCTTCGCGTATATTCCGTGCGACTGAACGCCCTATTCAGACTCGCTTTCGCTACGGCTCCGCTCCATAAGAGCTTAACCTTGCCACACAGAATAACTAGCCGGCTCATTAAGCAAAAGGCACCCCGTCACCCCCTTGCGAGGGCTCCGAGTGCTTGTAAGCATGCAGTTTCAGGTACTGTTTCACTCCCCTAACAGGGGTTCTTTTCACCTTTCCCTCACGGTACTAGTTCACTATCGGTCGCAGATGAGTATTTAGCCTTGGAAGATGGTCCTCCCGGATTCCCACAGGGTTTCTCGTGTCCCGTGGTACTTGGGTGCCCGACTAAGAGAGGATCGCTTTTCGCCTACAGGTCTGTCACCTTCTGTGGAGACCCTTCCCATGGTCTTCGGCTGAGAGATCCTTTTGTAACTCTTTGGCCCTTATGTGCAAGGACCGTGTCGAGTCCCACAACCCCGCCGACACAACGCGCACACGCTTACATGCCGACGGTTTGGGCTGTTCCCCGTTCGCTCGCCGCTACTTGGGGGATCGCGGTTGCTTTATATTCCTCTAGGTACTGAGATGGTTCACTTCCCTAGGTTAGCTTCATCACCCTATGGATTCAGATGATGATACCTCGTCTTCAACGAGGCGGGTTTCCCCATTCGGACATCCCCGGATCAAAGTCTGTTGAGCGACTCCCCGGGGCTTATCGCAGCTGGCCACGTCCTTCATCGCCTTCCTGCGCCTAGGCATCCCCTGCATGCTCTTAGTAACTTGACCATAAAGTTTAGTCAAGACAAAAACAAAATGCCGCTAAGTTCGATTGTCAAAGATCTTGTGAAACTCTATAGGATCACCCCCAACCTGGGGGAGATTCTCGTTTTAAGATGTTCGCCGGCTCGGAGTCGTGGTGGAGCTGGCCGGGATCGAACCGGCGGCCTCCGGCTTGCAAAACCGGCGCTCTCCCAACTGAGCTACAGCCCCGCCGAGAAAAGCCGCTCGCCGGAAGAAGAATGGTGGGCCTAAGTGGACTTGAACCACTGACCTCACGCTTATCAGGCGGGCGCTCTAACCAACTGAGCTATAGGCCCACTCCGGAACCGAGTCCCGAGCTGGTCCGAGAGGGATCTCTCACCAGCGAACATAAAAAAAAGCGGAGCGACCGAGAAGTCTTTCTTTTTTGCAAAATCTCTTGAAAGGAGGTGATCCAGCCGCACGTTCCCGTACGGCTACCTTGTTACGACTTCACCCCAATCACCGACCATACCTTAGGCGCCTGCCTCTTTGCAGTTAGCACAGCGACTTCGGGTACAACCAGCTTTCGTGATGTGACGGGCGGTGTGTACAAGGCCCGAGAACGTATTCACCGCGGCGTAGCTGATCCGCGATTACTAGCGATTCCGCCTTCATGGAGGCGAGTTGCAGCCTCCAATCTGAACTGAGAACGGTTTTAGGGATTAGCTCTACCTTGCGGATTTGCATCCCTCTGTACCGCCCATTGTAGCACGTGTGTAGCCCTGGACATAAAGGCCATGCTGACTTGACGTCATCCCCACCTTCCTCCCCGTTATCCGAGGCAGTCTGCTTAGAGTGCCCGACATTACTCGCTGGCAACTAAACACAGGGGTTGCGCTCGTTGCGGGACTTAACCCAACATCTCACGACACGAGCTGACGACAGCCATGCAGCACCTCTGCTGGCTCCCAGGAAACCTGGGTCCTCGCCCTTTCGGGTCCGTACCACCAGCCGTTCAAGCCCAGGTAAGGTTCTTCGCGTTGCGTCGAATTAAACCACATGCTCCACCGCTTGTGCGGGCCCCCGTCAATTCCTTTGAGTTTCAGCCTTGCGACCGTACTCCCCAGGCGGGACACTTAACGCGTTAGCTACGACACTCCCGCTTGAACGCGGGAACATCTAGTGTCCATCGTTTACAGCTAGGACTACCGGGGTATCTAATCCCGTTTGCTCCCCTAGCTTTCGAGTCTCAGCGTCAGGACTAGCTTAGCGAGCCGCCTTCGCCTCTGGTATTCCTCCCGATATCTACGCATTTCACCGCTCCACCGGGAATTCTGCTCGCCTCAACCAGCCTCAAGCCGATCAGTATCAAAGACCGTTCCGAAGTTGAGCCTCGGGATTTCATCTTTGACTTAACCGGCCGCCTGCACTCCCTTTACGCCCAGTAATTCCGAGCAACGCTTGCCCCCTACGTATTACCGCGGCTGCTGGCACGTAGTTAGCCGGGGCTTCCTCTGAAGTTACCGTCAAGCCCTTGCGGGCATTCTTCACTTCTGACAGGAGTTTACAACCCGAAGGCCGTCTTCCTCCACGCGGCGTCGCTGCGTCAGGCTTTCGCCCATTGCGCAAAATTCCTCACTGCTGCCTCCCGTAGGAGTCTGGGCCGTGTCTCAGTCCCAGTGTGGCCGATCACCCTCTCAGGCCGGCTACCCATCATCGCCTTGGTAGGCCATTACCCTACCAACTAGCTAATAGGACGCAGGCTCATCCCCAAGCGCCTTACGGCTTTGACTTCGAAGACTTGAGTCCCGAAGCGTTATGCGGTATTAGACCCGCTTTCGCAAGCTTATTCCTCACTCGGGGGAAGATTACCCACGTGTTACTCACCCGTTCGCCACTACCCTCGCATATTGCTATACAAGGGCCGTTTGACTTGCATGTGTTAAGCACGCCGCCAGCGTTCGCTCTGAGCCAGGATCAAACTCTTCAATTATAAGAACTCTTGCGAGTTCTAATCGAAGTTTGACGTGGCAAAAAAGATCAACAACTGGTCGCTCCGCTTTTTATTTCAAAGAACTAAATTCTCTCTAACCCGAGAGAGAAACCTCGATATCTATCGAGCCCTGACGATTATTTCAACCAGTAACGGTTGTCAGAACGATAGCCTCAAAGGCTCACCTATGATAGGGATTCACCCGGGGCTTGTCAAGGGTCGAGTAAAAATTCTTTTAGCCGCACCGAACGTCGCCGGCCGTTGACCGGAAACCTCA
>CAVWFA010000010.1:0-17390 GCA_963754085.1 Candidatus Aminicenantota bacterium
TCCTGGAAGATGTGCGAGTCGGGAATGAAGCGCTGGCCCATGAACCGGAAGCCCCGGGTCTCATCCACGCCGCCGGCGGCGCCGGAGAGGATCCTGGGGGGTCGAAGCTCGCGGGCCCGCCTCATGAACCGGGCCTGACGCGTCCTGTCGGCCAGCCTGGCCAGCCCCGTGCCGGGAAAGACCTCCCGCATCAGGGCGGCATAGTCGTCCACGCTGAAGTCGTCCGTTTTGCCCGCGAAGTAGACCGTGGGCTCGTAGACCCGCCGCCACAGGCGCATGGCCTCATCGTCGCGGGCCAGGGCCTCGGCCATGAGCAGGGCCTGGAGCGTCATCTTGCGGCCGGGCTCGGCGATAACGCCGTCCTCGGAGACGAGCAGCTTGAAATCGACGCGGCCGTACCACATCATGGCCTTGAAAAATCTTTGGAACGCCTCGTTCCGGGTGTAGTGGCCCCGGGGCACGTACTGGCCGTAGTCCTCGAACGCATAGGGGGTCCGCTCGAGGCTGGGGCGGGACACGTAAGGCAGAAGCTCGCGGAACGCGAAACCCCGGTGGGACTCGATGTTGTCCAGCTCCTTCCCGACCAGGCCGTTCAGCCGGTGGCCCGGCCTGTAGCCCGGGGCGAACTGGGCTTTGGCCACGGCGAAGAAGCCGATGTTCAGGCGCGCGGCCTCCTTGAGCGCCCGGTTCCGGGTTGCCTTGTACTGCGCCTTGGACAGGACCAGCATCCTGTCGGTCAGGGCCTCGAGCAGGCCGGAGAGCTTGTCGATCTCCAGGACACGCAGGACCGTGTCGAAGAAGATGTGCCCGGTGTGGAGCACAGCGTCCGTCGTGACGAAAACGCCCTGGCCGCGGCGGCGGGCATCGACGTAGATCTCCGCGAAATCGGCCGCGTCCGAGAGCTCGACCGCGAAGCCGTTCTCGACGAGGAGCGCGCGGGCCGTCGCAGACAGATCGACCGCGTCGAGTCCGGCGACCCCGGCGAGGTCCGCCGGGGGCTCTGCGACGCCGGGCAGGACGGCGTCCGACCGCTCGATCTCCCGCACGATCATGGCGCAATGGACCGCCTGCCAGTTCCCTTGGCAGTCCAGCTTCCCCGCGACGACCACGTGCTTGCCGGCGAGGGCCTTCGCCTTCTTCTCCAGCCCGGAGGGGAGGCGGAGCTCGACGTCGCGCGTCGAGCCTTCGGACTTGCTGCCTTCGTTCACGACAAAATCCCGATCTGCCACCAGGCAGAAGGGATACCACCTGTCGAGATGCAGGACGCCGCTGATCTTCGTTTCCTGCTGCGCCCTCAACGGGACCGCCGCGCACAACAGGGCCAGGAGGACGGCCGGAAGCCAGGGTATGGTTCTTCTCATGGTCGCCGGGAAGGATAGTCCGGCCCCGGCCGGGTGTCAATGAGGCCCGGGCCGCGCAGCCCCTGCGGCGATGCGGTCCGGGCCGGCTCCTTGCCAAACGGCGCCGTCTGAATTACCCTGAGTGCGGGAATCCTCATACGGGAGATCACAATGATCCTGGCGAAACCCGAGATCCTCCGGCAGATCCAGAACGGCAGGATCAGGATCGAACCCTACGACGAGAGCGCGATCGGCCCCGCCTCGATCGACCTGACGCTGGACGACAAGGTGCGGGTCTTCAACACCGACCAGGCCATCACCCGGGCCGACATCGACTACAGGACGCTCGCCGAGCTCACGGACATCTCCGGCGGCTACCTGCTGGAGCCGGGCGAGCTGGTTCTCGGCATCACGAAGGAGAAGATCACTCTCCCGGAGGACCTGTGCGGGTGGCTGAACTCCCGTTCGAGGTTCGCCCGGATCGGGCTCATGAGCCACATCGCGGCCCCTTTCCTGGCCCCGGGCATCTCGAACAGGCAGATCCTGGAGATCTTCAACGCCGGGCGGAACAAGATCGCCTTGACCCCGGGGATGAGGATCTGCCACCTCGTTCTCCAGCAATGCACCGGCAACGCGACGTACGCCGGGGCCTGGAAGGACCAGGAACTCTAGTCCGCGCGCCGCGCCGCACCTTGACACGCACGGTCCGTTCCCCTACAACTCCCTTATGATCAAGAAAAAGATGTCCCGGCCGTTCGTCGCCATCGTTGCCCTCTTCCTTCTCGCCGCCCTCGTCGGCTGCGCCAGCGTCGAGCAGAAGTATAAAAAGGGCCAGAAGCTCGAGGACCAAGGCCGGCTGGAAGAGGCGGCCCAGCGCTACATCGCCGTGCTGACCAAGGATCCGGGCATGGAGGACGCGCGGCAAAGGCTGGCCGACGTCGGCTCCAAATTGGTCGACGACGACCTGGCCCGGGCCCGCGCGGACGAGGCGTCCGGCCGTTTCGAAAGAGCCGTCGAGGCCATCATGCGCATCGACGGGCTGAGGGGCCGGACGGGGCACGTGGGCGTCGCGCTCCCCGTCCCGGACGATTACGAGGATTTCCGCCTGGACACGATCGATGCCGCCGTCGCTTATCTTTTCCGGCAGGGCGAGGACCTGGAGAACGCCGGGAACTGGGCCGAAGCGGCCGGCCGGTACGAACGGCTGCTCTCGTACCCCCTGGCTCCGGACCAGGCGCGCCGGGGGAACGAAGCCCGGGCCCGGGTCCTCATCCGCTGGGCCGAGGAGGACATGACGCGCGGCTCCTTCCGGGCGGCCTACGGGCACGCCCAGAGCGCCCTGGACATCTACGGTCCCGAGAGCGAGATGGGAGCGGCGGGACGGGCCATCCAGCGGGCCGCCCTCGACGCCGGGACCCGGACGGTCGCCGTCCTCCCCTTCTGGGTCGCGCCGGGGGCCGACACCGCGACGCCCCGGGGGCATGGAGACGAACCTCTACGATACCCTCCTCTACGAGTACATGGACGAACCCGTCCTCTTCGTCGGCCCGATCGACCGCGGGGCGATCCACCGGGAGTTGAGCCGTCTGCGGATCCGGAGCGGCGATATCCCCGACCGGACGGCGGTGGCCGTCGGCCAGGCCCTGGGCGCGGACTTCGTCGTGGTCGGCTGGATCGAATCCTTCCGCCAGGAGGACGGCGCCCCGCAGGAGACGCCGCGGACGGCCCCCCTGCGCCGGGACAAGACGAAGACCGCCTCGTATACGGAAAAGAGATACACCGCCAAGCTGACGGGCGAAGCGAGATTCCGGATCATCGAAACCGTATCGCGGCGGGTCGTGGAGGAGGAGACGGTCTCCGCCAACGCGTCGGCCCCGTTCCGCCGGGCCTACTTCGACGGGGACTACACCACGCTCGACCTCGGCCGCGACGAGCGGGCGCTGTTCGACCGGGAAGGCTGGCTCCGGGCCGAGGAGGAGCTTCAGGCGAGCCTGGTCAGGAAGCTGGCCGAAAAGATCTCGTCGGGCGTTTTCGAGAGGGTCCTGCGCTACGTGAAGTGACGGTTCGCGGCCTTCACCGGATGGCCAGCTTCTGGACCGACTCGGCGGCGGCCCCCGTCGCCGGATCTTCGGCCTTCACCTTCAGGACATAGGAGCCGGGCCCCGGGGCCGGAAGCCCGACCCGGACGAGAACGGCCAGCCGGCTCCTGCCCTCTCCGTCCTGCGAAGCCATCTGCGAGGAGACGACCTCGTGCGGGACCGGGAGCTCGGGCCCGGACAGGCTCTCCATCAACGAGAACGAGAGCGCCGGCCCGGATCCCCGGCCGCCGTCGAACCCGCAGATCACCATGGCGTGGACCTCGCGCGAGCCCGCCGCCAGCCCGCCGACCAGGGGCGAGAATCGTTCCGGGTCGAACGGAAAGAGAGCGGCCAGGGACGGGGCGCCGGCGCCCGCCGGGACCCCCGGCTTGGTCTGCACGCCGAAATAGTGGACGTCCGCTCCCGGCCGGAGCAAGAGCGGCGGGAGGAGGACGAGCGGGGCGGCGGACGCCTCCGGCACAAGGACGGACTCCTTGCCGACGGCGGTCGACCCGGTCTCGAGGTCCCGGACGACGACGCGGCAATCGTACTCGCCCGGCGGCAGGAGCGAGTACGTGAAGTGGCAGGATTCGGACTGGGCGAGGGCGGCCGGGCTCACGGTCGCCCGCTTGAAGCCGACGATGTTCTTCTGGCGGTCGAAGACGAGCGTCACCACCTCGCTCGGGCCCCTCCCCGCCGGAGCGAAGATGTCCTTGGGGATCCGGGAGAGGAGCATCAGCACGTTGTCTTTCCCGGCCGGGAAGGCGAGGGAAGCCGTGGCCAGGACCGCCGGGTTCTGGAACTGGGGATCGTCGGACAGGGCCACATCCATGAAATGGACGGTCTTCTCGAACTCGGTGAATTCCCGGAACGGCTTGGGATCGAAATAGCCGCCTTGGGCGCGGACCTCGCAGCCCTTCCGCCGGACCTTGACCTTGATGTCGTGGAACTTGCCGTCTTCCTTCTCCCCGATCGAGTAGCCGAGGACGTAGTAGGCGCCGGTCGTGTCTTCGATGCGGGCCAGGTTCTCCCGGTAATCGTCGACCCGGGGGAAATACTGGCCGCCCGAGGTCTTCGACAGCTTCTTCAGCGGATATTCCCCGGACATGGCCTTGAGCATCTGGGCGTCGAGCGATGGATCCTCGGTATTCAGGACGTAGACGGGGCAGTTGGCCTGGGCCAGCTCCTTGACCATGTAGTCGTACTTCTTCTCCTCCCAGATGCCCGCGTCGAGGCTGTTGATGTTGTAGAGCGAGGCGTCGCCCCGGGCCCGCGCGGTCACGATCTTGCCCCGGTCGGCGGCGACGGGGGCCCCTTGGAAGACGGAGCCGGCGACGCCGGCGGAGAAGAGGACGATGTGCTTGTACCCGGGGACCAGGCGGAGCGTCTTGGCCAGGTCGGTCATCCGCTGGGTGAAGTTGCGGACGTGGAGCTGGTAGTTCATCCGGTCGACGGTCAGCTCCTGGAGCATCTGGGCGGCCGTGCCGAACCGGCCGCCCGCCCGCGTCGAGTCGGCGGAAAGGCTGGTGTCGCCGCTGACGGCCTCCATGGCCTTCCAGTATTCCGCCTCGAAATACTGGGCCCGGCCGACGAGGTTCTTCTGGCTGAATCCCTCCACGACCTCCCGGACCTTGGCGTGGTCCGTGGTGAAATACTCGTGGAAGGTCAGGCCCTTGAAGAGCGCGTACGAGATGACCCCGACCTCGTCGGAAGGCCGGACCTCGTTCCCGAGGAAATGGAGGGCCGCTTTCCGGGCCTGTTCGAAGCCCCGCGGATTGTTGAAAGCGAAATCGAAAAAGAGCAGGAACTTGCGGTTCAGCCGGGAATCACCGGGAGACGCCTCGGCCCTATCGCCGGGCCCGCCCGGCGCGACGAGGGCGTGCGTCTCGAATTCGGTCACGGTCATGGGGCGGCCGTTATCGGACAACTCGAACTCCGAAGCCAGGAGGTCGGTCACGGGCCGCCCCGCCTTGTCGGTCACGTAGACCTGGACGAGCTTCAGCGTCACGGAGCGTTCGAGCCGGATGGGGGCGGCCTGCTCCCGAGGGGTTGGGACCTGGGCCGCTGCGCCCACCGAAACGGCCAGGACAAGGCAGGCGATCCGCGACGCACGCGGGGTTCCCACGGCCTTGGCTCTGATCATGCCGGTTCCTCCATCGACCCGTCGGTCATTCCGCCGTGATGTCCGGATGAACAGCAAGAATCATACCACGGGACGCCCGGGGGAACATCGGCCGGCTCGGGCCGGAAAGTGCAAAGAATATTTACCAACCGGCTCCGCAGGGATCGCGCATTTGGTGGTATCATAGGCGTCATGACGGACATCCCCTTCGACAAATACCAGGGCGCCGGCAACGATTTCATCATCATAGACGATCGCGGGGGCGGTTTCGTTGCCGGCGACTCGGACCTCATCCGGAGGCTGTGCGACCGCCGCTTCGGCGTCGGCGCCGACGGCCTGATCCTCGTCTCCCGCCACGACCGGGCCGATTTCGAGATGAGGTATTTCAATGCCGACGGCCGGCTGGGCTCGATGTGCGGGAACGGGGCCCGGTGCGCCGCCCATTTCGCCCTGAAGAAGGGGATCGCCGGACCGAAGCCGCGGTTCCAGGCCTTCGACGGCATCCACGAAGCGGAAGTCTCGGGCGACACGGTCCGCCTCCGGATGGCCGACGTCGCGGGATACCGGATCCTCGAGGGCAATTATTTCATCGACACCGGGTCGCCGCATTACGTCGTGTTCACGGACGCGCTCGACGCCATGGACGTCGACGCCGAAGGCCGGAAGCTCAGGTGGTCGCCGCTTTTCGCGCCGGGCGGGACCAACGTCAACTTCGTCGAGACAGACCGAGGACGGCCTCTACGTCAGGACCTTCGAGCGGGGCGTCGAAGCGGAGACCTGGGCCTGCGGCACCGGGGTGACGGCCGCCGCCATCGCCTCGTCGCTGCTGGGCCTTTCCGGCAAGGGCCCTGTCGGCGTCAGGACCAGGGGCGGCCACTTGAAAGTCGAATTCGAGATCCAGGCCGACCGGATCACGGATATCTGGCTCACGGGACCGGCGACCTTCGTCTTCGAGGGCACGATCGCGGCCTGACGGATCGACTCAACCCATCTTTTCGGATCCTCAGGGAAGCCTCCTTATCGGGTACGTCATCGGGTCGGGCAGGGGCTTGCGGGGCAGCATCTCCTCGCGCATGGCCGTGTTGTGGACGAAGGCGGCCATGACGACCGAGGCCTGCATCAGGTCCTCGACGCTGACGTGGTCGAAGACGTCCATGTTGGTGTGGTGGACGCGCGTCCCGTAGTCGAGCGGGTCCTGGATGAACTGGAAAGCCGGGAGCCCGATGTAGTCGAGGGCGCCGTGGTCCGATCCCCCGGTGTCGCGCATGACGACCTCGGTCGCGCCCAGATCGTGGAAGGGCTCGAGCCAGGCCTCGAAGACGGGCTTGAGCGCGGCGTTCGACTGGGCGTAGATGCCCCGGATGCGCCCGCTGCCGTTGTCGTAGTTGAAGTAGCCGGCGACCTTGGCGTGCTCGGGCTTGAGGGTCATCGTCGTCGTGTCGCCGAAGTGCTTCTCGACGTAGGCCTTGGAGCCGACCCAGCCCTTCTCCTCCGCGCTCCAGAGGACGACCCGGATCGTGCGGCGAGGCCTGATGCCCAACGCCTTGAGGATGCGCACCGCCTCGAGCGAGACCGCGCAGCCGGCGGCATCGTCGGCCGCGCCCGTGCCCGGGCTCCAGGAGTCGATGTGCCCGCCGAGCATGACCACCTCGTCGGCCTTGTCCGTGCCGCGGATCTCGCCGACGACGTTGTAGCCGCGCCGGTCCTTGTCGTAAAACTCCGCGCGGACCTCGACCTCCATCCTGGCCGGCTCCTTGAACTCCTCGACGATGCGGTGGACGCGGTTGTAGTGCTCGGCGGCCAGGATGATCTCGGGGAGCGGTCGCGGCCGCTTGGGATCGCGGGCCTGGCGGACGCCCCGGGCCGTCACCGTGCCGTACTCGCGACGGGCGTTCCCGCTCGACGACACCAGAACGCCGACGCCCTCGGAACGGAAGAAGTCCTCGAGATCGTCGTCGAATGCGCGGACGTAGTCGGGGTCGGGAGGCTCCGCCGCCCGGATGGGCGTTTCGTGGAGCGCGCTGAGGCTCTCGGCGTCGTGCCGACGCGCATCAGGCGTAAAGTAAGTCGGAACGGGCTTGGGCGGCTGATAGAGAACGATTTTCCCAGCGAGCTTGCCCTTGTAACGGGCGAAGTCGCGCTCCGACCGGATGTCGACCCAAACGGGCGCGCCGGTGATCTTGCCCTTCGTGCTCGATCCCCACTCGACCGAGATGGCGATAAGCGGGGCGTAGTGCGGCTCGAGGAGGTGGGCCGAGACGTAGCGCAGGGCCCAGCCGACGCCGAAATCCGCGTAGGGCTCGAGAGCGACGTTCTCGAGGCCCCATTCCTTCATCTTGGCGGCCGCCCACCTGTTGGCCCGGTCGATCTCGGGCGAGCCCGTCGGGCGCGGCCCGATGACGTCGGACAGGTACGCGGCGGTCTTCCCGACCTGGCTGTGCTTCAGGCCCTCGAAACGGATCCTGTTCATCACGTCCAGGTCGGGCCTGTCGGCGGCGGCGAAGAGGAACGCTGACAGGTACGCGGCCGCGGATACCGCCATGAGGACGGCGAAGCATCTCGACGCGATCTTACGGGGCGACATGGGGCCTCCTTTCCTCGGGCCGGGATGTTTAATTATCTCCGCACGATCGGCGCGATGCAAGGGAATTGCGCCAGACAGGAGATCCGCCGCAGATCGATTGTAATCTCTGCCCTGATATGACAATAATATTAGGCACGCGGGCGACGATCAACCATCGGAGGGACCCTCCCCATGAAAAAACGCTTGGCGCCGGCAGTCATCCCCTTCACCCTCGTTCTTTGCCTCCTGCTCTTCACTCCGGCCCTCCCGGGCCAGGACCTCTCCTTTCACGACGTCGGCGCCCGGGCGGCCGGCCTCGGCGGGGCGTTCACGGCCCGAGCGGACGACGCCACGGCGATTTTCTACAATCCCGCCGGGCTGGCCTTCCTCGATGGACTGAGAATACAAACCAGCCTGACCTTTTCCACCCGGTCGCTCAGCGCCGTATGGCCGGAGACCGGCGAAGCCTTCAGGTCTTCCCCGCGCGAGCTGCACGGGAACTTCTTCCTGTCCTGGCAGCCCGTGCGAGGCCTCAGCTTCGGGCTCGGCTACTACTCGCCCGAGAACTTCGATTCGGGCTGGCCCTACGCTTGGCCCGGTGAACAAGTCTCGACCGCCGCGAAGTACAAGGTGCGCACATTGCGCCCCGTCATCGCCGTCGAGCCGCTGAAGGGCTTGGCTATCGGCGCCGCTCTCGACCTCGTTGCGGCGCACCTGTGGTGGGACCATCTGCTCCCCTTCGAGATGGCATCCTATCCGATCCCCGACGACACCGCCGTTACAAGCCACCACGAGCTCACCGGTCACGGCCTCGGATTTTCGGGCGGTCTCCTGTGGAAAGCCGTCCCCTGGCTTCAAGCGGGGGTGCGGTTTCGGCAGAGTATTTCTTGCGGCCTGGTTGGGTGGAACACCTTCCAGCCCTTCGCCGAAAGCTGGTACACCTCGGTCCCGGGTCCCTACGGCGGAGCGACGCCGCTGACCAACGTGCTCAACAGGTTCTACGTCACCCAGAACGTGAGGGGCGAGACGGCCATCCCCCGTGAGATCGCTTTCGGGATCGCCGTCAGACCGGTCCGCCGTCTGTCGCTCAGCCTGGACGTCCAATGGGAAAGGTGGAGCGATCTCGGACGCTGGGAGTGCCGATCCGTCAACGCCGGCGGCGACCTCAGCCCCGAGTTCTCGGAGGACTACCGGGACTTCTATGGCATCGCGCCGGACTACGGGATCCAAGGCCTGGACCTGGCGGCGGGCGATACGAAGCAGATCAAGACCGGCCTGGAATATGGGCTGGGGCGCTGGTTCGCCGTCCGGGCTGGCTTCTCCCGGCTCGAAGGCTCCGTTGCGACGGCCGGGCGGACCCCCCTCTATCCCGATCCCGGGCTCAGCGTCTATTCCTGCGGCGCCGGCTACGAGGGCCCGATGTTCTCTATCTGGGACGAAGATAAGAACGTCGGCCGGCTGGTATTCGACGTCTACGTCCGCTACGCCACGGCCGGGGACGGCTCCGCCTCGGCGCTTCCGGGATACGAACTCGTCTACCGGGCCGATCGCTGGGCGGCGGGCGTCGCGGTCGGATACATCTTCTAGGACCGGCTCAGGTCTCGATCTCCTCGAAGACCCCGGTCTTCTTGTTCTTGCGGACCTTGTCCCACGGCAGGGCCCGGCCGTTCATGGCCACGTAGACGCCGGGCGGCAGCACCTGGACGAAGGCCAGGGCGGCGCCGAGATTGAACAGCCCGTCGGAGGACCCGAACTTGTAGGGCACCATCGCCCCGGTGAGGACGACCGTCTTGTCCCGGATCGACTGGCCGAGCAATCGGGCGGTGACCTCCATCCGATCGGTCCCGTGGGTGATGAGGATCCGGTCGCGGGGGCAGCTCCGGCAGTGCTCGAGGATGTTCTGGCGGTCGGCGTCGGACATGTCGAGCGAATCGACCATCATCAGCGTCCGGATCTCGACCTCGAGGCCCGAACGTCCCAGCCGGAGCATCTCGGGCACGTGGGAATCCTGGAAGAAGAGGTTGCCGGAGAGCTCGTCGTATTCCTTGTCGAACGTCCCGCCGGTGACCAGAATGCGGATGCGGCTCATGGGTTATTTCCTCGGTAGAGCGAGAATAAGCCAGCGGCGAAGCAGAGTCAAGAATGCCGATCAGAGGGCAGCCGGAGGCCCGTGGCCGTCCGGCGCAGGCCTGTCCGGGCCGGCCTCGCGGAGCAGAAGCTCCATGTAGAGCCGTTCCCGGTCTTCCCAGATGCGGCGGTATTCGAGCGGGTGGAATCTCTTCAGGTCCGCGCCCGTGATACGGCCGTCGAGCCAGACGCGGCTCATCGGGAAGACGCCCGGCTTGAGATGGACGGTGTACATGTGCCAGATGAGCACGGCCAGGAAGGCCAGGATGGCCTCGTAGCCGTGAACGACGACGAAAACCTGATGGAGCGCCAGCGGGAACAGCCGCAGCGAAAGCCCGGGGACCCACATGAAAAAGCCCGTGGCGATCATGACGATCGAGCCCCAGATGAGGGACCAATACTCGAACTTCTCGGCGACGCCGAAGCGGCCGAATTCCGGATCAGGCGCGTGGCGCCGGAACACGGAGAGGACATCCCGGCCGTCCTGCCGGCGCGGCCTCATGTCCCGGAAATTACGACGTCCCCTCTCGTTCAGGGCGGTATAGAAAAGGTGCCAGGCGAAGTTCCCGATGAGGACGAGGGCGGCCGAACGATGCAGGATGCCGCGCCAGGCGTGCTCCCGCGCCGCGGTCGAACATGGCCGGCAGGCCGGTGGTCAGGAGGACGACGAACGAGGCCGCAAGCAGGATGTGCTGCCAGCGCTCGGTCGGGGTCATCCGGACGAAGATCTCGTCATCGTGGATGAAGACGACGGGGGCCGGCGCGTTCACGACCGTCTCCGCGAACGCCTGAAGTCGGCCGAGACGTAGGCGAGAAAGAAAGCGGTCATGACGGCGATGACGACCTTATAGAGGGTCCTGACGATACCGGCCGGCGAAGACCGCCTCGCCGCCGCGAGCTCGTGGACCCGGCCCCGGGCGTAGTTCGCTCCCGCGCCCGCATGGCATTTGGCGCAGGTCGCGGGCCGGCGGAGAACGCTCAGGGGGGAGCGTTCGTCCGCCAGTGAGAGGACATCGTGATAGCTGTGGCAATCCTTGCAGAGGACGGGCTTCGCGACAAGGCGGGGACTCGATAGACTGTGGACACTGGCGAGGGAGGTCCGGGCCTCGTCCCCGTGGCACTGGGCGCATCTCACGGGCTCGAGCTTCGGGGCGTGGGGGAAATCCTCGACCCCGGCGAGATCGGCGTGGCAGCCGGTGCAGTCGATCCCGGCCCGGCCGTGGACGGATCCCGAAATGACGCCGGGATCGACGAAGACCCGGGACCCGGTCGAGGACTCGAGATCCTCGTCGGCATGACAGGCCAGGCAGGGGTCTTCGGCGGCGCGCGGGGAGGATGAAGAAAAGGCCGGGACGGGCGTCAGGGAAAATGCGGCCGCGCAAAGGACGATGGCGATCCGAGCGGCCGGCGTCATGGGCGATCTCCCTTCACGCGCGAAAGAAGCTCCGGCCCGGGCGACGGAGAAGCGTTCCCGTTGGGGTGACAGGCGTAACAGGCTTGGGAGCTGTAGGAGTATCCCGTGACCCCGCTGTGCCTGTTGTTCGTCGACGCCTGTTCGTGGCAGCCGAGACAGGTGAAGACCCTGAAGTCGCTCGTCTGGTGGCATTCGGAACAGGACACGCCGGCGTGCCTCCCCGAAGTGATGGGGAAACGATGGTCGAAATTCGCGCCGGACCAGCCGCCGATCGACACCCCGTGGCATTGAACACAATCCAGGGGGAATCCGGCGGCGCGATGGTTGGGGTCGTCGGTGCTATTGTAATCGTCGATGTGGCAGGAAGCGCAATCCGCCGGCGTTCCCGCGTAGATCCCATTCTCGTGGCAGTCCGAACAGGAGACCGAAGCGTGCCGCCCCTGGAGGGGAAAACTCGAATGGTTGAAAGAGGCGGTCTCCCAGGCCCGCTGGTCGTGACAGGTTGCACAGGTCGTCGAAAAGCCGGCCTCGAGATGATCCGGCTCCCGGGTTCCCCGGAAGTCGGCTTCGTGGCAGGCGTAGCAGTCCGTCGGCCGGGGCGCAAAGCCGCCGCTGCCGTGGCAGGCCTCGCAGTCGAGCGTCCGATGCACGCCCTCGAGGCGGAAACCGGCATCCCTCTCGTGGTTCCAGAGGGCGGCATTCACCTTCTTCCAGGATTCCGGGGTGTGACAGTCGGCGCAGTGAGCGCCCAGGCGGAGACCGTAACGGTCGTCCTGGCGCCGCTGCCAGTGACAGACCTCGCAATCCTTCGGCGTCCCCTCGAAGACGAGATCGGCATGACATTCCCGGCAGCTGAGCGTTCGGTGCTTTCCCGTCAGCGGGAAGTTCGTCCGGTCATGGGCTCCAAGCGTCGCTTCGGAGGCGACTTTCCCGACTGTGGGCCTTTCCGGCCACCTTCTCCTGTCCCCTGCCCGCCTGGACGCCGATGATAAGAAGGAGCGGCACGAGACCCGCGGCCAGAACGACGATCAGGAGGGATTTGAGGCGCGGTCGTTCCATGGCTTTCTCAACGGCTCCTGTAGATCAGTCTGACGAAGAGGAAATGCTCGGTGAGGCCGGACTGGAGGAATCCGCCGTATTCGACTGACGCCGAGACACCGCGCCCGAGCCGGATGAGCGTTCCGAGCGAGACGTTGCGGAAATCGTCGAGGTGGACGATCTGAGGATCGCCACCGGCCGGGTCGATGCGCAGCCCGTTGAAAGAGTTGGAAAAGCTGCCGGTCAGGGAAAAGCGGCTGAAGTCCTTGCCGAGCGAGATGTAGTAGGTATCGGATTCCGACAGGTCGCCGCGATTGAGGGCGTAGTCCCCGATGACGGACAGGCCCTGCCCGAGGATGTTCCAGGCGGAGGCGCCGAACCGCCAAGTATGGTTGCTGATGGCGAGGTCTTTCTGCCGGCTTTCCTGGCGGCTCACGGACAGGCGCACCGTCCGGGCCGGCTTGACGCTCAGCCGTACGCCGTAGTAGGTCGAATAGTAGAAACGCTCGACCTCCCGGTCGAATAGGGTCGGATCCTGGGAGGCTTCGACGATATAGCGATGGAAGTCGAGGCCTTTGCCGGAGCTGTAACTGGCTGTGAGATCGACCCAGGGGCCGAGATCCGTCCTGATGTTCCCGAAGAGCCTCGACAGTCGGTTCGCGCCGGCGACATGGCCGCCCAGCTCATATTCCGCATCGCCGTAGATGACGAGGGCCTTTCTGACGGGGAGAAATACGGAGGCGTAGGCGTACTGCCGTTCCGTGTCGCCGTCGTACCTGAGATGGTTGAAGGTAAGTCCGATCGAGCGGCCTTGCGGCCCGAGCCAGCGGAAGAAGGCGCCGCCCTTGAGGTATCGCGAATCGAGGCGGCTGATGTAGGGCGTGGATTCGAGCCCGCCGAAGGCTCCGATGAGGACGTCCCGGCTCAGCTTGATGCCGGCCATCCCACCGAGCAGGGAGCCGATCCCCGCGGTCTCATAGAGATTCATCTGGCCGAGCGCGAGAGTGAAGCGGGACCCGGGTTTGTCGTAGGTCAGGCGGGCGTTGTAGAGGATGAGCTGGTTGGTCGCCTCGCCGCGGATCCCGACGCGATCACGGGCGTCCACGGACAGGGTCCAACCTTGGCCCGGCCGATCGATGAGGTCGAACTTGATCCGGGCCGAAACCTGGTTGAACAGCACTCCGTCGGAATAGCGCGAACCGTACCAATCGAGGTAGACCGTCCCCCGCTGGTAGAAGGCGCTGCCGCCGGATTGGGCGGCCATCTGCATCCCGAAGATGAGGATGGCCGCCGCTGAAAGGACGACCTTCGATCTCGCGGGCCGCATCATGCGTCAGCCCCCTGCCCGGCTGCGGTCGATGACCCACGTCCGTTGGCCATGACAAGCCAGGCAGTTCTCCTGCCGGCCCGGGTGAGGAGGATTGTGACAGCCCCGGCAGCCCGGGACCTTGAGCAGATAGCTCCGGCCGTGGGTCCTTGGATAAGAATTGGCGGGAGTGTGGCAGGTCCCGCAATCCTTGGTCCCGAGATGGGCCCCTTCGAGGCCGGCGCCGGTCTCGCCATGGTCGAAGCGAGCGGGATCGAGGGGGACGATGGACGCCTGCCGGCCCTGATGCTCGGCGTGGCAGACGGCGCAATCCTCGGCCTTGTCCCTGTGGTACCCCTTCTTGGCGTCGATCCTGGAGGCGATCTCGACATGACAGGCCAGGCACTTGCCGGGGGAAATTTCGCCCGGGGCGACATGGCACGCCGAGCAGTCGGCATCCCCGGGTTTGGACGAGTGGGACGCGCTCAGGGGATCCGGGACGTCCTGCGCCCCCGCTCCCGCGCGCCAAACCGGGGCGGCAGCTGCAGCAACGACCAGGACAAAAACCGAAAAGAAGATCCTTTTCGCTTTCATGCCTACTATTACGATATATCCTATACAATGAATAGGAGTATGTCAAATTGATTCGGGGCCGGGATTCCACTACAGTGGCCCCATGCCGGAAGCCGACGGACGCGCGAACATATTGGGCTTGACCCGGCCCGCCTTCGAGGCCCTGGCCGGCCGCGGCGGGAGTTCGCGGGCCCTGGGCCGCCTGTATCGGCGGGCTTTCGCCGAGGGACGCTTCGAGCCCGGTTCCGAGGCCGTCGGCAAGGCGGCGGCCGCCGCCCTGGCCGCCCGCGTCAAGCTTCAGATCCCCGCGGTCGAACAGGTCGTCGAGGAGGCAGGGCCCTTCGGTACGACGGCCAAGGCCCTCCTCCGGCTCGACGACGGGCAGCGCGTCGAATGCGTGCGCATTCCCGTGGCCCGCCGCGGCCCCGAACCCGGACCGGCCACCCTCTGTGTCTCCTCCCAGGTGGGTTGCCGCATGGGCTGCGTCTTCTGCGAATCCGGCCGCGGGGGCCTGGTGCGCGACCTCCGGCCCGAGGAGATCGTGGGCCAGTACGCAGCGGCACGCCTGACCCTGGGCTGGGAGATCGGTCAGATCGTCTTCATGGGCATGGGCGAGCCGCTCGACAACTTCGAGAACCTCGCGGGGGCGCTGGCCGTCTTCCTCGATGAATCCGGTCCCGCGTTCTCGCAGGACGATATCACGGTCTGCACCCTCGGCCTGCCCGAGGGCATCGCCCGTCTCCGGGGTCTCGGGCTCAAGCGCCTCAACCTCTCCGTGAGCCTCAACGCTCCGGACGAGGGGCTCCGCGGCGAGCTCATGCCGGCGAGCCGCGGCGTGGGCCTCGAAGCCCTGGCCGCCGTGCTGGCCGATTATCCGCAGCGCCGAAACTTCGCCCTCGCGGTGAATTACTGCCTCATCCCGGACCGGAACGACGGCGAGGGAGCGGCCGAAGGGGTGGCAACCTTCCTGCGGGCGGCGGCACCGACCGGCCGGGCCGTCGTCAACATCATTCCCTACAATCCCGGCTCCGCCCCCATCGGCCGGGCCCCGTCCGAAGCCGAGGTCGAGTCGTTCGCCCGGCGCCTCCGGGCGGCCGGCGCGTTCGTCAAGCTGCGCAGCCCCCGGGGCCGCGCGCTCATGGCCGCCTGCGGCCAGCTCGGCCGCGTCGACTAGCCTGGGCCTAGAACCCCACTCCGGCCAGAATCATCAAGGTCCGGTATTTGTACGACTGACCGGGATCCGGGTCCTTGATGGTGTTCACCAGTCCCAGGTTGTAGCGGACTTCAAGGGAGAGCATGAGCGTTTCCAACTTGAATTCCAGGCCACCCCCGAAAATGGCCCCGACGTGGAGCCCCTTGACATAGTCCTTGAAGCTTTCGTCATAATCCAGCACACCGTCGATCCAGGCTCTCTCGTTGGCGCTGATGAGGATATCCACGGCGGGCCCGGCGAACAGGACGGGAGTCATCGACTTGTCCTGGACCAGGTGGATCTTGGCCAGAAGAGGGACCTGGATGTACCTCACCGCGTGTTCCCATTTGTAGGCCACATCCTCGAATACCTCCTCCCAGATCCCCCCCTGGGTCAGAAGGTAGGCCTCGGGCTGGAAGGAGAATGTCTTGTTCAGGTTAATGGACACAAAGACCCCAAAGACGGGCCCAGTGAGCGCGGACGTCGTCGGGTACTTCGTTCCTTCATACACTTCCAAGGTGTTGGCGAAGGAGATCCCCCCCTTGAGACCCAGGTCAAAGGTGACTTCGGCTTCCGCCTTCCGCGGGACGAACGCCAGGGCAAACAAGGCGCACACACAGACCACAGCCACTTTCTTCATGTTTTCCCCCTCACATTCCATAGACATGTAATCCCGTTGACGGGATCCTTTATGGCCGGAGGATATCATCCCTCGATAGCCGGGTCAAGGCCCTGGCCGCCGTGTTGGCCGACCATCCCCAACGCCGCCCATGCCGCCTGACTTGTCGTCATGATAATATCAACTTGACACGCCTATTTGTCAAGTAATACAATCCTTCAGAGGTAGCGACTTATGGCCATTCACGAAGAAGTGCTTGAGACGGCCAGGCGTATGTGCCGAGAACGCGCGGAAAGGACCTTCCGGGTTTGGGACATTGTCCACGCCCTTCCCCACCTCAATCCGAGCTCGGTCCGCACCCACGTCGTCAGCCGGTGCTGTGTCAATGCTCCCAAGAACCATCCCCACAAGTGGGACTATTTCCGGCGCGTGGGGCGCGGCGAATACGCGATCCTCTCCTCCTACGACGTCAGAAGCAAACCCCCGGTCCGGGTCGCGGAAAGCCCTGACGCCTACACCCCGGCCGGCCCTGCGCAAGACACGATCCACATCGTTGTTCGACGGTCGGCCGGATTCTACGTCGCCGAAAGCCTGGAGCTGGCCCTGGTCACACAGGGACGCTCGCTCGACGAGCTCCTAAGGAATCTCAGGCAGGCGGTCCGGCTCCATCTCGAAGGCGAAAGTCCTAGCGCGTTCGGCCTTTCAGCCTCGCCCCGCCTCGCGGTGACTTACGAAGAGAAGCTGTCCGACGATGGCGAGACTTAAGCGTCTCTCGGCCCGGCAAATCCTGCAAATACTCGGGACCTTCGGTTTCTCCCTCGTGTCGGTCCGGGGCAGTCACGCCAAGCTGAAACGCGAAGTCGAGAGCGGGCCCACTCAGGTCCTGACCATCCCCCTCCATCGGGAGCTCGCCCCCGGCACCATTCAAGCCATCTACCGCCAAGCCCTACGATTCCTGCCCGAGGAAGAGCTCCGGCCCCACTTCTACGGGCCCGACTGACGGCGATGGCCGGGACCG
>CAVWFA010000011.1:0-18729 GCA_963754085.1 Candidatus Aminicenantota bacterium
AGAAAGAACCTCGGGAGGACGCGATCGTGCCCTCGAAGACGAAGGTCGCCGGTCCCGTTAGCCAGATATCCGTGATCCGGTCGGCCTTTATCTCGAATTCGACTTTCAAGCGGCCGCCCCTGGTCCTGACGCCGACAGGGCCCTTGCTGGAAAGGCCCAGCAGCGACGAAGCGATGGCGGCGGCCGTCACCCCGGTGCCGCAGGCCCAGGTCTCCGCTTCGACGCCCCGCTCGAAGGTCCTGACGTAGAGGCCGTCCGCGGTCGTCTCGACGAAATTGACGTTGGTCCCGCCCGGCGCGAAAAGCGGCGACCACCTGAGTTTCCGCCCTTCGGCGTCGACGTCCATGGCGTCGAGCGCGTCCGTGAACACGACGTAATGCGGCGACCCGGTGTCGATGAAATAATTGCCCTCGAGGATCCGGTATCCCGCGACGTCGGCCATCCGGAGGCGGACCGTGTCGCCCGAGACTTCCGCTTCGTGGATGCCGTCGAAGGCCTGGAACCGCGGCTTCGGTCCGGCGATCCCCTTCTTCAGGGCGAAATGGGCGGCGCACCGGGCCCCGTTCCCGCACATCGAGCCCAGCCGGCCGTCGGCATTGAAATACCTCATCTCGAAATCGGCCCGGTCGTGGCGGGAGACGAGGATCAGGCCGTCGGCGCCGACGCCGAAGCGGCGGTCGCACAGCCTCCGGATGAGGTCCGAGTCGCCGGCAACGAAACCGCCCCCGCGATCGTCTATGATGATGAAATCGTTGCCGGCGCCCTGGTATTTGTCGAAGGGGATGTCCGTCATGACGCCTATGATACCACCAAATGCGCGATCCCTGCGGAGCCGGTTGGTAAATAATCTTTGCACTTTCCGGCCCGAGCCGGCCGATGTTCCCCCGGCCGTCCCGTGGTATGATTCTTGCTGTTCATCCGGACATCACGGCGGAATGACCGACGGGTCGATGGAGGGACCGGCATGATCAGAGCCAAGGCCGCGGGAACCCCGCGTGCGTCGCGGATCGCCTGCCTTGTCCTGGCCGTTTCGGTGGGCGCAGCGGCCCAGGTCCCAACCCCTCGGGAGCAGGCCGCCCCCATCCGGCTCGAACGCTCCGTGACGCTGAAGCTCGTCCAGGTCTACGTGACGGACAAGGCCGGGCGGCCCGTGACCGACCTCCTGGCTTCGGAGTTCGAGTTGTCCGATAACGGCCGCCCCATGACCGTGACCGAATTCGAGACGCACGCCCTCGTCGCGCCGGGCGGGCCCGGCGATAGGGCCGAGGCGTCTCCCGGTGATTCCCGGCTGAACCGCAAGTTCCTGCTCTTTTTCGATTTCGCTTTCAACAATCCGCGGGGCTTCGAACAGGCCCGGAAAGCGGCCCTCCATTTCCTCGGGAACGAGGTCCGGCCCTCCGACGAGGTCGGGGTCATCTCGTACGCGCTCTTCAAGGGCCTGACCTTCCACGAGTATTTCACCACGGACCACGCCAAGGTCCGGGAGGTCGTGGAGGGATTCAGCCAGAAGAACCTCGTCGGCCGGGCCCAGTATTTCGAGGCGGAATACTGGAAGGCCATGGAGGCCGTCAGCGGCGACACCAGCCTTTCCGCCGACTCGACGCGGGCGGGCGGCCGGTTCGGCACGGCCGCCCAGATGCTCCAGGAGCTGACCGTCGACCGGATGAACTACCAGCTCCACGTCCGCAATTTCACCCAGAGGATGACCGACCTGGCCAAGACGCTCCGCCTGGTCCCCGGGTACAAGCACATCGTCCTCTTCTCCGCCGGCGTCGCCGGCTCCGTCTTCCAAGGGGCCCCCGTCGCCGCCGACCGGGGCAAGATCGTGACCGCGCGGGCCCGGGGCGACGCCTCGCTCTACAACATCAACAGCCTCGACGCGGGCATCTGGGAGGAGAAGAAGTACGACTACATGGTCAAGGAGCTGGCCCAGGCCAATTGCCCCGTCT
The DNA here is from genome assembly GCA_963754085.1 of Candidatus Aminicenantota bacterium. GTDB lineage: Bacteria > Acidobacteriota > Aminicenantia > Aminicenantales > Saccharicenantaceae > RBG-16-66-30. The sequence goes on from CAVWFA010000011.1 coordinate 1,950, forward strand.
ACGTCCTGAATACCGAGGATCCATCGCTCGACGCCCAGATGCTCAAGGCCATGTCCGGGGAATATCCGCTGAAGAAGCTGTCGAAGACCTCGGGCGGCCAGTATTTCCCCCGGGTCGACGATTACCGGGAGAACCTGGCCCGCATCGAAGACACGACCGGCGCCTACTACGTCCTCGGCTACTCGATCGGGGAGAAGGAAGACGGCAAGTTCCACGACATCAAGGTCAAGGTCCGGCGGAAGGGCTGCGAGGTCCGCGCCCAAGGCGGCTATTTCGATCCCAAGCCGTTCCGGGAATTCACCGAGTTCGAGAAGACCGTCCATTTCATGGATGTGGCCCTGTCCGACGATCCCCAGTTCCAGAACCCGGCGGTCCTGGCCACGGCCTCCCTCGCCTTCCCGGCCGGGAAAGACAACGTGCTGATGCTCCTCTCCCGGATCCCCAAGGACATCTTCGCTCCGGCGGGGAGGGGCCCGAGCGAGGTGGTGACGCTCGTCTTCGACCGCCAGAAGAACATCGTCGGCTTCAAGCGGGCGACCGTGAGCCCGGCCGCCCTCGCCCAGTCCGAATCCTGCCACTTCACGTACTCGCTCCTGCCGCCGGGCGAGTACGATTGCCGCGTCGTCGTCCGGGACCTCGAGACCGGGTCGACCGCCGTCGGCAAGGAGTCCGTCCTTGTGCCGGAGGCGTCCGCCGCCCCGCTCGTCCTCCTCCCGCCGCTCTTGCTCCGGCCGGGGGCGGACGTCAACTATTTCGGCGTGCAGACCAAGCCGGGGGTCCCGGCGGGCGCCGGCGCCCCGTCCCTGGCCGCTCTCTTTCCGTTCGACCCGGAACGATTCTCGCCCCTGGTCGGCGGGCTGGCGACAGGCTCACGCGAGGTCCACGCCATGGTGATCTGCGGGTTCGACGGCGGCCGGGGATCCGGGCCGGCGCTCTCGTTCTCGTTGATGGAGAGCCTGTCCGGGCCCGAGCTCCCGGTCCCGCACGAGGTCGTCTCCTCGCAGATGGCTTCGCAGGACGGAGAGGGCAGGAGTCGGCTGGCCGTTCTCGTCCGGGTCGGGCTTCCGGCCCCGGGGCCCGGCTCCTATGTCCTGAAGGTGAAGGCCGAAGATCCGGCGACGGGGGCCGCCGCCGAGTCGGTCCAGAAGCTGACCATCCGGTGAAGGCCGCGAACCGTCACTTCACGTAGCGCAGGACCTTCTCGAAAACGCCCGAGGAGATCTTTTCGGCCAGCTTCCTGACCAGGTTCGCCTGAAGCTCCTCCTCGGCCCGGAGCCAGCCTTCCCGGTCGAAGAGCGCCCGCTCGTCGCGGCCGAGGTCGAGGGTGGTGTAGTCCCCGTCGAAATAGGCCCGGCGGAACGGAGCCGACGCGTTGGCGGAGACCGTCTCCTCCTCCACGACCCGCCGCGAAACCGTTTCGATGATCCGGAATCTCGCTTCGCCCGTCAGCTTGGCGGTGTACTTCTTTTCCGTATACGAGGCGGTCTTCGTCTTGTCCCGGCGCAGGGGGGCCGTCCGCGGCGTCTCCTGCGGGGCCCCGTCCTCCTGACGGAAGGATTCGATCCAGCCGACCACGATGAAGTCCGCACCCAGGGCCTGGCCGACGGCGACCGCCGTCCGGTCGGGGATATCGCCGCTCCGGACCCGCAGACGGCTCATCTCCCGGTGGATCGCCCCGCGGTCGATCGGGCCGACGAAAAGGACCGGGTCGTCCATGTACTCGTAGAGGAGGGTGTCGTAGAGGCTCGTCTCCATCCCCCGGGGCGTCCCGGTTCCGGCCACCGGCGCGATCCAGAAGGGGAGGACGGCGACCGTCCGGGTCCCGGCGTCCAGGGCGGCCCGCTGGATGGCCCGCCCCGCTGCTCCCAACTCGCTCTCGGGACCGTAGATGGACAGGGCGCTTTGGGCGTGTCCGTAGGCCGCCCGGAAGGAGCCGCGCGCCATGTCCTCCTCGGCCCACCGGATGAGGACCCGGGCCCGGGCTTCGTTTCCCCGGCGCGCCTGGTCCGGAGCCAGCGGATACGAGAGCAGCCGTTCGTACCGGCCGGCCGCTTCGGCCCAGTTCCCCGCGTTCTCCATGTCTTCCCCTTGCCGGAAAAGGGAAGCGACGGCGGCGTCGATCGTGTCCAGGCGGAAATTCTCGTAATCGTCCGGGACGGGGAGCGCGACGCCCACCTGGCCCGCCCGGCCCCTCAGGCCGTCGATGCGCAGGAGGGCATCGACCGCTCTTTCGAAACGGCCGGACGCCTCGTCCGCGCGGGCCCGGGCCAGGTCGTCGTCGACCAATTTGGAGCCGACGTCGGCCAGCCTTTGCCGCGCGTCCTCCATGCCCGGATCCTTGGTCAGCACGGCGATGTAGCGCTGGGCCGCCTCTTCCAGCCGGCCCTGGTCCTCGAGCTTCTGGCCCTTCTTGTACTTCTGCTCGACGCTGGCACAACCGACGAGGGCGGCGAGAAGGAAGAGGGTAACGATGGCGACGAACGGCCGGGACATCTTTTTCGTGATCATAAGGGAGTTGTAGGGGAACGGACGCGCGTGTCAAGGTGCGGGGCGGCGCGCGGACTAGAGCTCCTGGTCCTTCCAGGCCCCGGCGTACGTCGCATTGCCGGTGCATTGCTGAAGAACGAGGTGGCAGATCCTCATCCCCGGGGTCAAGGCGATCTTGTTCCGCCCGGCGTTGAAGATCTCCAGGATCTGCCTGTTCGAGATGCCCGGGGCCAGGAAAGGGGCCGCGATGTGGCTCATGAGCCCGATCCGGGCGAACCTCGAACGGGAGTTCAGCCAGCCGCACAGGTCTTCCGGGAGAGTGATCTTCTCCTTCGTGATGCCGAGAACCAGCTCGCCCGGCTCCAGCAGGTAGCCGCCGGAGATGTCCGTGAGCTCGGCGAGCGTCCTGTAGTCGATGTCGGCCCGGGTGATGGCCTGGTCGGTGTTGAAGACCCGCACCTTGTCGTCCAGCGTCAGGTCGATCGAGGCGGGGCCGATCGCGCTCTCGTCGTAGGGTTCGATCCTGATCCTGCCGTTCTGGATCTGCCGGAGGATCTCGGGTTTCGCCAGGATCATTTTGATCTCCCGTATGAGGATTCCCGCTCTCAGGGTAATTCAGACGGCGCCGTTTGGCAAGGAGCCGGCCCGCCCGCATCGCCGCAGGTGCTGCGCGCCCCCGGGCCTCATTGACACCCGGCCGGGGCCGGACTATCCTTCCCGGCGACCATGAGAAGAACCATCCCCTGGCTTCCGGCCGTCCTCCTGGCCCTGTTGTGCGCGGCGGTCCCGTTGCGGGCGCAGCAGGAAACGAAGATCAGCGGCGTCCTGCATCTCGACAGGTGGTATCCCTTCTGCCTGGTGGCGGACCGGGATTTCGTCGTGAACGAAGGCAGCAAGTCCGAAGGCTCGACGCGCGACGTCGAGCTCCGCCTCCCCTCCGGGCTGGAGAAGAAGGCGAAGGCCCTCGCCGGCAAGCACGTGGTCGTCGCGGGGAAGCTGGACTGCCAAGGGAACTGGCAGGCGGTCCATTGCGCCATGATCGTGCGGGAGATCGAGCGGTCGGACGCCGTCCTCCCCGGCGTCGCCGAGCCCCCGGCGGACCTCGCCGGGGTCGCCGGACTCGACGCGGTCGATCTGTCGGCGACGGCCCGCGCGCTCCTCGTCGAGAACGGCTTCGCGGTCGAGCTCTCGGACGCGGCCGATTTCGCGGAGATCTACGGCGATGCCCGCCGCCGCGGCCAGGGCGTTTTCGTCACGACGGACGCTGTGCTCCACACCGGGCACGTCTTCTTCGACACGGTCCTGCGCGTCCTGGAGATCGACAAGCTCTCCGGCCTGCTCGAGGCCCTGACCGACAGGATGCTGGTCCTGTCCAAGGCGCAGTACAAGGAGGCCCGGAACCGGGAGCTCAAGGAGGCCGCGCGCCTGAACATCGGCTTCTTCGCCGTGGCCAAGGCCCAGTTCGCCCCGGGCTACAGGCCGGGCCACCGGCTGAACGGCCTGGTCGGGAAGGAGCTGGACAACATCGAAGCCCACCGGGGTTTCGCGTTCCGCGAGCTTCTGCCTTACGTGTCCCGCCCCAGCCTCGAGCGGACCCCCTATGCGTTCGAGGACTACAGCCAGTACGTGCCCCGGGGCCACTACACCCGGAACGAGGCGTTCCAAAGGTTTTTCAAGGCCATGATGTGGTACGGCCGCGTCGATTTCAAGCTGCTCGTCTCCGAGGACGGCGTTATCGCCGAGCCCGGCCGCAAGATGACGCTCCAGGCCCTGCTCATGGCCGAGGCCCTGGCCCGCGACGATGAGGCCATGCGCCTGTGGCGGCGGGTGTACGAGCCCACGGTCTACTTCGCGGGCAAAACGGACGACTTCAGCGTGGACGACTATGCCGCCCTGATGCGGGAGGTCTTTCCCGGCACGGGGCTGGCCAGGCTGGCCGACAGGACGCGTCAGGCCCGGTTCATGCGGCGGGCCCGCGAGCTTCGGCCCCCCAGGATCCTCTCCGGCGCCGCCGGCGGCGTGGATGAGACCCGGGGCTTCCGCTTCATGGGCCAGCGCTTCATCCCCGACTCGCACATCTTCCAGGAGCTCGTCCACGGATCGGCCCCCTTCCTGTTCACCGGTTCCGGCAAGCCCTTCACGATGGAGGTGCTGCCCAATATCGGCCCGGCCCGCGCCTTTCCCCGCGGCCTGGACGTCATGGCCGTGCTGGGCTCCCGGCGGGCCCTGGAGATCCTCGGCCGGGCCGGCGACACGTCCTACACGGATTACCCGGCGCAGTTCGACAAGCTCTCCGGGCTTTACGCGGCCACGACGCCCGACGAGTGGGGTCAAAACCTCTACTGGCGATGGCTTCACGCCCTTCTTCCGCTTCTCGGGGAGCGGCCGGACGGCGTTACGCAGCCTTTCCAGGCCGGCCCGGCCTGGCGCGACAAGGAACTGCAGACCGCGCTGGGGTCCTGGACGGAGCTCCGTCACGACACCGTCCTCTACGCCAAGCAGAGCTACACGGCCGTACCCAAGAGCGCCCTTCCCGAGCCCGATGCGGTCTACGGCTTCGTCGAACCCGCGCCGCAGGTCTACTCCCGCCTGGCGGCCATGTTCCGCGACCTGAGGACGAGACCTCGACGGCCTGGGTCTCGCCGTCGAGGGCATCCCCCAAAAGCTCGAGGAGTTCGAGGCCGTCCTGTGCGTCTCGAGAGTATCTCGGTCCGGGAGCTCGCGGGGGAGGTCCCGGGCGACGACGACCAGGCCTTCATCGCCCGGTTCGGAGACACGCTGGGATCTCTCGGCCGGTTCCCGCCGGAGCTCATGCGGCGCGTGAGCTCGGAGACCGACGCCCGCATGGACGTCGTCGTCGACGTGCACACCGATCCCAACACGGGCCAGGTGCTGGAGGAGGCCGTCGGCTCCCCGGCCAACATCTATGTTCTGGTGCGCGACGGCCGCGGCGACCGCCTCTGCCGCGGCGGCGTTTTCACCTATTACGAATTCAAGCATCCCCAAGACGACCGGCTCACCGACGAGAAGTGGCAGGAGATGGGCCGGAGCGGGACCCGTCCGGCCCGGCCGGACTGGCTCCTCGGCCTGGGCGACCGGTGACGGATGATCCTCGCGCCTGAAGATCTCGAAACGCTGAGATGGGCGAAAGCCAGCCTGGAGCACCCCAGCCTGGCGGCCCGGTTGACCGACGCGCTGGCGTCGCCGATCGCGAAGGGCCTGGCCCGGATGCCGCGGGCGTGGAACAGGATCATCCAGTTCGCGGCCCGGAAATCCATCGAGACAGGGCTGAGGTTCGCGGTGGCGACGATCAAGGGCCGGCGCCGGTCCAAGCACTCGAGGGGACTGCACAAGATCGCCGTGATGACCTCGGGCGCGACGGGAGGCGCTTTCGGCCTGGCGGCGCTCCCGATCGAGCTGCCGGTCTCCACGATCATCATGATGCGCTCGATCTCGGACATCGCCCGGAGCGAAGGCGAGGACCTGAACTCGCCGGAGACGATGTTGAACTGCCTGCAGGTGTTCGCGCTCGGGGGGCGGTCGACGAAGGACGACGCCGCGGAGACCGGCTACTACGCCGTCCGGGCGGCCATGTCCAAAGCGGTCACGGACGCGGTGAAATACATCTCCAACCGCGGTCTGACCGTCCGGGGCACTCCCGTCCTGGTCCGGCTGATCACCTCGATCGCCTCGCGCTTCGGCGTCATCGTGTCGGAGGAGATGGTGGCCATGGCCGTTCCCGGCATCGGCGCCATCGGCGGGGCCCTCATCAATACGGTCTTCCTGGATCATTTCCAGAACGTCGCCCAGGCCCATTTCTCCATCCGCCGCCTGGAGAGGCGGTACGGCGCCGATCCGGTCAGGGAAGAATACCGGAAGCTGTGAGCGCCATCCGGCCCTGATTGACAACGCTTTCTCCCTTGGGCTACAGTCGCGGCATGGACAAGAACCTCAACCTGGCGGAAGAGTTCCTCCTCCTGGCCCTGAACGAGGAGAAGGGGACGGTCGTGTTCGCGGCCTCGATGGCCCTGCCCTACGGCCTGGCCGGGGCGCTCCTGATCGAGCTCGCCCAGGCCGGGCTCGTCCGCGTCGAAGGGAAGAAGCTCGTTCCGGCGCCGCGCGGCTACCGCCCGGGACGGGCTTCTCGACGGTGTCCTCGGGACGGTCCGCGCGTCCGCGAAAGTGCGCAGCCTCGAACACTGGGTCGGCAAGGTCGGCCGGTCGGGGGGGAAGATCAAGAAAGAGCTTCTCGCCCGGCTCGTCGAGAAAAGGATCTTGATCAAAGAGGAGCGCCGTTTCCTGTGGTTCTTTCCCGATGCGCGTTACCCCCAGTCCGATCCCAGGCCGGAGAACGCGATCCGGGAGCGCGTCCGCTCCGGGATCCGGGGATCCACGCCGCCGCCGGAGCGCACGGCCGCCCTGATCAGCCTCCTCCATGCGTGCGAGATCGTCGGCATCCTCTTCGAAAAGGGGGAGCGCCGGGAGGCCCGGCGGCGGGCCAAGGAGATCAGCCAGGCCCAACCCGTCGGGCGTGCCGTCGCCCGCGCGGTCGCGGCCGTCCGGACGGCCGTGATCGCTGCCGCGCGCTTCTTGAGAAAGGAGTCCGCCATGATCACCCAAAAGATCGTCCCCTGCCTGTGGTTCGACCGCCAGGCCGAGGAGGCCGCGCGCCATTACGCCTCGATCTTCGCCAACTCCGGGATCGGTCCTGTGGTCCGCGCCGGCAAAACGGGGACCGAGACGCACGGCGTGCCCGAAGGCGCCGTCCTGACCGTCGAGTTCGAGATCGAGGGGCTCAGGTTCGTGGCCTTGAACGGCGGGCCCCTGTTCCATTTCACCCCGGCCATCTCGTTCCTCGTCGCCTGCCGGACGGCGGGAGAGGTCGACGCCCTGTGGGAGAAGCTCGCCGAAGGCGGCACGGCCCTCATGGACCTCGGCGCCTACCCTTTCAGCGAAAGATACGGCTGGACCGCCGACAAGTACGGCCTGTCGTGGCAGGTCATGGCCATGGGGGACCGCGAGATCCGGCAGAAGATCGTCCCGACGCTCATGTACGTCGGCGCGCAGTGCGGGAAGGCCGAAGCCGCGATCCGCCTGTACACCTCGGTGTTCGACAAGGCGAAGATCGGCGACATCCTCCGCTACGGCCCGGGCGAAGAGCCCGACAAGGAGGGCACGATCAAGCACGCGGGCTTCACGATCGAAGGCCTCGATCTCGCGGCCCAGGAAAGCGCCTACGACCACGCCTTCACCTTCACCGAGGCGATCTCGCTCATGCGCCTCTGCGAGACGCAGGAGGAGATCGACCGGTTCTGGGAAAAGCTCACGGCCGACGGCGGCGAGGAGAGCATGTGCGGCTGGCTCAAGGACAAGTTCGGCGTCTCCTGGCAGGTCGAGCCCGCCGGGCTGGACGAGATGCTGCGGGACCCCGATCCCGAACGGGTGGCGCGCGTCATGAACGCCTTTCTGAAGATGCGGAAAGTCGACATCGCGGAGCTCGAGAGAGCCTTCCGGGGAGAGACACGATGAAAAAGAACGTCCTGAGACTCCTGGTCCTGGCGCTCGTCCTGGCGACGGTGGCCCAGGTCGCGACGGCCCAACTGCCGAAGGAGACCGAGGCCCAGAAGGCCCAGCGGCTGAAATGGTGGACCGAGGCCCGGTTCGGGATGTTCATCCACTGGGGGCTCTACGCCCTGCCCGCCCGGCACGAGTGGGTCAAGAACCGGGAGCGGTTGACCAACGAGCAGTATCAGAAATACTTCGAGCTGTTCAACCCCGATCTCTACGATCCCAAAGAGTGGGCGAAGACGGCCAAGGCCGCCGGCATGAAGTACGTCGTTCTGACGGCCAAGCACCACGAGGGCTTCTGTCTGTGGGATTCGAAATACACCGATTACAAGGCGACGAACACTCCGATCGGCAAGGACCTGATCAAGGAGTACGTGGAGGCGTTCCGGGCCGAGGGCCTGAAGGTCGGCTTCTACTATTCGCTCATCGACTGGCACCATCCCGACTACACGGTCGACCGCGTCCATCCGCAGCGGACGGAGAGCGACGCGGAGTACGCGAAGCTCAACGCGGGCCGGGACATGGCCAGGTACCGCGAGTACCTCAAGAACCAGGTCCGGGAGCTGCTCACGAACTACGGCGAGATCAGCATCATCTGGTTCGATTTCTCGTTCCCGGGGAAGAACGGGAAGGGCCGCGACGACTGGGATTCCGTGAACCTGCTCAAGCTGGCCCGGTCGCTGCAGCCCGGCATCATCGTCGACGACCGGCTCGACCTCGGCGACGTGGAGGGCGGCTGGGATTTCACGACGCCCGAACAGGAAAAAGTGGCCAAGTGGCCCGAGCGCGACGGCAAGCGGGTCCCCTGGGAGACCTGCCAGACCTTCTCCGGGTCGTGGGGCTACTACCGGGACGAGTACACCTGGAAGTCGCCGGCCCAGCTCATCGAGCTGCTCGTCGAATCGGTGAGCAAGGGGGGCAACCTCCTGCTCAACGTCGGCCCCACGGCGAGAGGGACGTTCGACGACCGGGCCCAGGCCAGCCTGAAGGCCATGGGCGACTGGATGAGGCTCAACGGCCGGTCGGTCTACGGGTGCACCGAGGCCCCGGCCGGGTTCGTCGCGCCGCCGAACACGCTGCTGACCTGGAACCCGGCGACAAACCGCCTCTACGTCCACCTGCTCGCGTATCCGCTCGACAGGCTGGTCCTGTCCGGCGCCGCCGGCAAGGTCGAGTACGCGCAGTTCCTCCACGACGCCTCCGAGATCCGGATGAGCGCGGGGAGCGGGGAGGCGGCCGCGGACCTCGCGCTCTCGCTTCCCGTGCGCAAGCCTCCGGTCGAGATCCCCGTTCTGGAGATCTTTCTGAAATAGGCGCCGGACCGTCGCCGTCCCGCCGTCCTTGACAGTTCGCGGGGCGGCCGCTATCCTGCGAAAGGACTCTCATCGCAAAGGAAGGACATCATGAACAAACGATCCTACCGCTCGATGCCCCCCGACGACGCCGTCGGACGCCGCGATTTCCTGAAAGCCGGAGGGGCGATCGGGGCCGGCCTGATCATGACCGGCCGCAGCCTCGTCGCCGCCCAGCAGACCCAGGACCGGCAGCCCCCGGCCAAGCCGGCCGGACCGCCCCCCAAGCCCAAGACCAACATCGACGAGGCCCTCAAGGTCCCCAGGACCAAGTGGAGCCTGCCCGGACCGTTCCCCGGCCGGGTCGTCGAGGTCCACGACCCCGCGGCCATGCCCGAGGGCAAGGTCGACGCGGCCGTGGTCAAGGCCATGTTCGAGAAGGGGATCCGGGAGCTCACCGGGAAGAACATGGAGAAGAGCTTCGGCCTGTTCTTCACCAAGAAGGACGTCGTCGGCCTCAAGGTCAATCCGGTCGGGCCGGGCCTCATCAGCACCCGGCTCGAGGTCGTCGACGCCGTCATCGACTGGCTGACGGCGAGCGGCCTGCCGCGGAAGAACATCGTCATCTGGGACCGCTTCGACTACATGCTCAAGGACGCCGGGTTCACCGCCGAGCGCTACCCGGGCATCGCCCTGGAGGGCCTGCAGACGATGGACGAGGCGGCGGCCGAGGGCAAGACCGAGGACAACAGCAAGTGGCTCAAGGCCGACGGAACGCACGTCAGCGTGCCCAACTTCGACCAGAAGGTCTTCTACTGGGCCGACGTCGAGGGGCCCAAGGACCTGCCCTACCTCAACCAGCACGTCTTCAACGGCAAGCACTCCTATTTCGGGAAGCTCCTGACCGAGAAGCTGACCAAGATCGTCAACCTGCCCGTGTTCAAGAACACCGGCAACGCCATCTCCATGGCCACCAAGAACATCGGCTACGGCGCCGTCTGCAACACGAACCGCCTGCACGCGCCGCTGTTCCTGGACGTCTGCGTCGAGGTGCCGGCCTTCTGGCCGGTGCGCGACAAGATGGTCCTCAACGTCACCGACGGCCTGCGCTCCCAGTACGACGGCGGGCCGGACAAGAACGCCAAGTTCGCCTACATCGACAACCGGCTGTATTTCGCCTCCGACCCGTTCGCACTGGACATGGTCTGCCACAACAGGATCGTGGCCAAGCGCAAGGAGATGGGCGTGGCGGTCAACGAGAATCCCCGGTTCACCGAGTACCTGCGCTACGCCGAACGGCTGGGGTTGGGGATCGCCGATCCGGCCAAGATCGCGCATGTCCGGGTCTGACCGGCCGCGGCGGGAGCGGGGGTCGGGCAGGATCGCCGCTCTGTCGGCGCTCGCCGCGTTCCTCGTCTGCTCGGGCGCGGCGGCCGTCCGCGGCCTGCGGCCCCCCCGCCGCGCGCCAGGCCGTCCCGGGAACGCCCGCGATCCCGGCGGCGACGTTCGCCCCCGGCTGGGCCATGGCCGGAGCGCTCCGGACGTTCACCGGCCAGGACCTCTTCAACCAGATCGACGGCGGGGCCGAGCTCTTCCTCGAGTTCGGGTTCGCCACCCTGCGCCTGCAGGCGTACGCGCGGGACAAGTCGGAGCTGACGCTCGGCGCCTACGAGATGGAAAGCGCCGCGGCCGCCCTGGGCGTCTACCTGATGAAGATGGGCCGGGAAACGCCGTTCCCGGAGATCGCGGCCCGCAATTCCGGCGAAGAGGCCCAGGTCACCATCGTCAAGGGCCGCTATTTCGTCCAGGTCGACAACCTCGGGGACGTCCCCGCTTCGAAGGCGGAGGCCGCGGCCCTGGCCAACGCCTTCCTGGCCGGCGTCGCGGCGGAATCAGCCCCGACGCCTCTCGATGCGCTGCCGGCCGAGGGCAAGGTGCCCGGCTCCGAGCGTCTCATCCGGGGGCCCTACGGACTCCAGCCCTACTTCACGTTCGGCGAAGGGGACATCCTGTCGCTCGGCGGCAGGGTCTTCGGCGCGCTGGCGAACTACCGGATGCCCGATGGGGCCTCGTTCGACCGCCTGATCGTTCCCTATCCCGACGCCGGCTGCGTCCGCCGCGGCCCTGGCCCATCTCAAGGCCAACCTCGACACCTACATCAAGGTCACGGCGGACCGCCCCGACGGCTTCGATTTCGTCGACTTTCAATCCAAGAAAGGCTCCGTGGCGAGGTCCGGCGCCGTCCTGGACATCCGCTTCAACGTCGGGGACTAGGGTATCGGGGCCGGCGCGTGAACAGATCCGCCGGGGTCGGGACTTACAGGCGGGCCGCAGACCTTCTGGGCGCGAAGCGGCCGCTCAGGCAATCACTGCAGAGCCGGTTGAATTCCCCCAGGCGATATCGGGGAACGCCGCGGCCGCCCGCATTCAGGGTCTCGCGGATCTCGGAGAGGCAGCGGGCGGGATCGACCAGGGCCGTGGTGCAGATCTCGGACAACCTGACGACCTCCTCGCCGGTCTCGGCCCAGAACCACCGTTCGCATTCGCCGCATTCCATGAGCCGACCGGGGAGGCTCGGCCCGCGGCCGGAAGCGGTCTCGCCGACGCGGCTGATCTGGGGATTCCAGCAAAAGGGACAACTGCGGTTCATGGCGTCCTCCTGTCTTCCCGGCAAGGCAAAGGCATGCCCTATTTGCCCCAGGGAGGGTACTTGGCCGCCAGCGATCGGCTCCCGACGAAGAAGCCCCAAGCCAGGGCGACCATGAGAAGCACCGGCATCCGGGTGGCTTTCACGGATAGACCTCCTGCCTTGTTATTTTCGCGTGCATAAGAGCTCCATGCCGTTCATCTCCCGGCCTTCGGGCCCTGAAGGCGAAATTGCGAGAATCGTGCCATACCCCGGCACTGTTCCGGTGCTTCCGGTAAGGCCGGGAGAAGCGGGAGCGGGGCGGCCGCACCCGGCTTCGTTCGCCAGGCCCTGTCCTGCCCGGCGGGACGAATTCCTGGGTCGAAAGACGAAGGTGCGACGTTGACACCGGCCGAAGGCTTTGGCTATAATCCGTTTCTCCACTTGGGCAGCATGGCCAAGATACTGATCGTCGACGACGAACCCCTCATCGCCGATTCCATCGGCCAGGTCGTCCTCAAGATGGGACACTCTCCTTCGGTCGCCGCCAACGTGGCCGCGGCGAAAGAGGCCGTCCGGCGCGAGCCCTTCGACATCGTCTTCTGCGACGTCCGCATGCCCGACGGCTCCGGTCTGGACATCATTCCGGATATCCGCGCCGGCCAGACCGGACCCGAGGTCATCATCATCACCGGCTACGGCGATCCCGACGGGGCCGAGCTGGCCATCAAGCAAGGGGCTTGGGACTATGTCGAGAAACCCCTCTCCGTCAAGGACCTCATGCTCGCCGTCGAGCGGGCCCTCCAGTACCGGGAGAAGAAGCAGGCGGCCGCCCGGCCCGTGGCTCTGAAGACGGAGGGCATCGTCGGAGCGAGCCCCAGGCTCGGCGCCTGTCTGGACACTCTGGCCCAGGCCGCCGGAAGCGACGCCAACGTCCTGATCACGGGCGAGACGGGAACGGGAAAGGAGCTGTTCGCCTGGGCCATCCACAAGAACAGCTCCCGGGCCGGCCGCAGCTTCGTCGTCGTGGACTGCGCCGCGCTGCCCGAGACGCTCGTCGAAAGCACGCTCTTCGGCCACCTCCGGGGCGCCTTCACGGGGGCCGACAAGCCCCGGGACGGGCTGATCAAGCAGGCCGACGGCGGAACGCTCTTTCTGGACGAGATCGGGGAGCTCTCGCCATCGATCCAGAAAGCGTTCCTTCGCGTCCTACAGGAAAAGCGGTTCCGTCCGGTCGGCGGCGGCCAGGAGGTCTCGAGCGATTTTCGCCTCATCGCCGCCACGAACCGCCGCCTCGACGACATGGCCCGGTCCGGAGCGTTCCGTGAGGACCTACTCTTCCGGATCCGGACCCTCGTCCTGGAATTGCCTCCCCTACGGGACACCAAGGAGGACCTCAGGGACCTGGTCGTCCACTACGTGGTCAAGTTCTGCGAGCAATACGACGTTCCCATGAAGAGCTTCTCTCCCGAGTTCCAGGAGGCCTTGATGGCCTATGACTGGCCCGGGAACGTCAGGGAGCTCATCCAGGCGCTGGAGAAGGCGATCGTGAGCGCCAAGGACGAGCCCGTGCTCTTCCCCAAACACCTTCCCGAACATATCCGCATCCACCTCGCCCGCACGTCCGTGCTCAGGCGGAAGGGCCCCGATCCCGAGGCTCCCACGCTCCCGGGTTCCGGGGAGGCCTCCGTCAGCCTCAAGGATTTCCGGGAAGCCGGTCTGGCCCGCATGGAACGGGAGTACTTGACGGCCGTCTTGAGGAAGGCAGCCGGCAACATCGGCGAAGCCTGCAGGATCTCGGGCCTCTCCCGATCGCGGCTCTATACGCTTCTCAAGAAATACCGGGTACCGCCCGTCTGACCTCTCCGGCCCCGGCCGGGCCGCCACTCTCCGCCGAGCTTCGAAATTGGCATGTTTCTTGGATTACCGGAGAGCGGACAGTATTCGCTCGAGGCCAGGGCATGTCATTGAACGTATTCGCCTATTTTCCCCGCGGCCCGCAAGAAGGGCATGAGCTCCTGAACGCCGTGGTCCCCCTGGTCGCGGGGGGGCGCCTCGAGGTCTTTCACGATCTGGAGGGATTCGCCTCCGGGATCCGCCGGCCCAAGGACCCGTCCTCCGTGGCTATCGTCTGGGACCCTACCAGGGAAGACCTGCGGGAGATCGCCGCCATGAAGCCCCTGCTGGCCGGAGTCCGGACCCTGCTGGTCCTGCCCGACGAGGACGCGGAGACGGTCGTCCTGGCCCATCAGGTCCTGCCGGCCTATGTCGGTTACGTCGACGACGGAGTCTCCGATATCGTTTCAGTGCTGGAACGGTTGGCCGCGTCCGGCCGGGCCGGATCGCCTGGATCATAGGGCTTGACTCCCTGTGCCGCCTCCCTTATTTTGGACGTATCCAGGCTGATGAAAGACACTCCGGCCATGAGCGCGGAACTCAGGAAATCGGGCATCGCCATCATCGGCGACGTCCCGTGGGGGACGCATTTCTGCCAATTCTACCAGACGGCCCAGGACCTCCTGGACATCCTCGTCCCCTATTTTCGCGCGGGCCTCGAGTCGAACGAATTCTGCATGTGGATCACCTCCGAGCCCCTCGGCTGGGAGGCCGCGCAGCGGGCCATGCGGGAGCCCTGCCCGGGTTCGAACGCCATATCCGGGAAGGCCGGATCGAGATCGTCCCGTACACGGACTGGTATCTCAGGAACGGGAAGTTCGATCCGCAGCGGGTCCTCGACGCCTGGATCGACAAGCTCGAGAGGGCCAGGGCCGCCGGTTTCGACGGAATGAGGCTGAGCGGCAACACCTTCTGGCTCGAAAAAGCGGACTGGACGGTATTCACCGATTACGAGGCCGCGATAGACCGGGTGATCGGCCGGTCCCGGATGCTGGCTGCGTGCACGTATTCCCTCGATCGGTGCGGGGCGAGCGAGGTCCTGGACGTCATCCGCAACCACCGCTTCGCGCTCGTCCGGCGGGAGACCGCATGGGAGGTCATCGAGAGCGCCGACAACAAGAGGGCCCGGGAGGGCCTGCGGGAAAGCGAGGAGAAATACCGGCTGCTCTTCGAGAACATGGCCGAAGGGTTCGCCCTGTACGAGCTCGTCGAGGACGACCGGGGACGGCCGGTCGACTGGCGGGTCCTCGAAGTGAACGAGGCCTACACCCGCCATACCGGGGTCCCCCGAAAGCAGATCGTCGGCCGTCGCATGAGCGAGGTCTTCCCCGGCGCGGTCCTGGAGTATCTCCCCCGCTTCGCCGGCGTCGTCGAAACGGGCGTGCCCTTGGATTTCGAGACGTATGCCAAGTCGGTCGGCCGGTATCAGCACGTCGTCTCGTTCCCGGCTGGCGGGCGCCGGTTCGCCAACATCATCGAGGATATCACCGAGCGCCGAAAAGCCGAGGACGCCCTCCGCGACAGCGAGGAGCGCTACCGGTCCCTGTTCGACAACATGACCGAGGGGTTCGCCCTGCACGAGATCATCACCGACGAGACGGGCCGCCCCTGCGATTATCGGTTTCTCGACGTCAATCCGGCTTTCGAGCGCCTGACGGGATTGAGCCGGCCGGATATCATGGGCCGGCGGGTCCTGGAGGTCCTCCAGGACATCGAACCGTACTGGATCGAGACTTACGGGCGCGTGGCCTTGACGGGGAAGCCGATCACGTTCGAACGCTATTATCCCGCCCCGCTCAATCGCTGGTACGAGGTCCACGCCTATCGACCCGGCCCCCGGCCAGTTCGCCGTCGTCTTCATCGATATCACCCGCGCAAGCGGGCCGAGGAGGCCCTGCGCGAGAGCGAGAAACGGCTTGAACGGACGCAGGAGATCGCCCACCTCGGGAGCTGGGAGCTCGACTGGTCGACGACCGGCTGACCTGGTCGGACGAGGTCTACCGGATCTTCGGCCTCAAACCCCAGGAGTTCGCCGCCACCTATGAGGCTTTCCTGGAAGCCGTCCATCCCGACGACCGGGCGGCCGTCGATGACGCCTATGCCGGATCGCTGCGCGAGGGCGCGACACCTACGAGATCGAGCACCGGGTCGTCCGCCGGGACACCGGCGAGGTCCGCTTCGTCCACGAGAAATGCGAGCATTTCCGGGACGCCTCCGGCCGGATCGTCCGCTCCATCGGGATGGTCCACGACATCACGGAGCGCAAGCGGGCGGACGATCTGCGCCATGCCCTGGCCGAACAGGAGCGCCTCCGTCTGGGCGCGGCCGTCGAACAGGCGTCGGAAGCGGTCATCATGGTCGACCTGGAAGGCCGCGATCCAGTACGTCAACGCCGCCTTCGAGGCCATCAACCGGCGCCCGAAAGCCGAGGCCGTGGGCGGGACTATTTCGATTTCGTGGCCGGCGACCCGCGCCTGGCGAGATGAGCGGCGCTGTGGCTCGGGGGGAGGCCTGGCACGGCCACCTGACCCGGTCGCGGCCGGGAGACCGTCCGGTCGAACTCGAGGTGACGATCTCTCCGGTCCAGGACTCGGTCGGGGCGTCTTCTCGGCGGTCTGATCACCGAGCGGGACGTCACCCAGGAAGACCGTCCTCCAACGGGAAATCCGCCAAGCCCAGAAAATGGAGGCTCTGGGAACGCTCGCCGGAGGCATCACCCACGATTTCAACAATATCCTCGGGGCCATCATCATCAACACGGAGTTGGCCCTGCTCGAGCAGGAGGAAGACGAACCGGCGGCCCGCGCGCCTTACCCATGTCCTGGAAGCGGCCCGCCGCGGCCGCGACCTGGTCAGGCAGATCATCGCCTTCTCGCAGCAACGGGAGCAGGACCGCAAGGCCGTCGAGATC
>CAVWFA010000012.1:0-202820 GCA_963754085.1 Candidatus Aminicenantota bacterium
GATACGGGGAGGCCGGCGAACGCAGCCCGGAGGGCCGGGATCCGGTCGAGATCGAGGGCCTTCCACTCGAGATCGACGGCGGTGAGGGCCGTCCTGTTCAGGTCCGCGCTGAGAGCTCCCTTGATGGCGCCGGCTTCCGTCCGGACGTCAATGCCCGTTACCTCCAGCGTGCCCAGTCTCACGGGGGTCCCCGCACGGTCTCCGGGGACTGACCCCACAGCAGGCGAGTTAGTTGAGCTCATCCTTGCTGTGGACGGGTTTCGAGGGACTGTCCCCGAAGGGGACTGTCCCTCCGGACCGAGGTCGATGGTCCCGCGGATCCCGGCCGCGATCTCGACCGCTCCGAGATCCCGGGTCCTGAGGCCGGTGGCGGATAGGTTGGCCCTATAGGCCAGGCCGCCTTCCTTTCCCGAGACCTCGATGTCGGCGCCAACGACGCCCTCGGCCCCTTCCGCCAGCGGAACCGGCACGGGGAGCTCCTGGACCGACAGAGCCAGCTTCGCCCGTCCGTCGAATTGCGGTGAATTCGCATAATCCTTGACGGTCCCCTCGATACGGATCATGGATTCCCGAGTCGCCACCTCGAATGTCTCGATACGGACTTCTTTGGGACTGATACGGGCCTTGACCTCGAGACGGTCGATGGAGAGGTCCCTGTTCATGAGATGGAGATGTCCGTCGCCGGCGGCCAGGGAGACCAGGTGGGTTTGCGCGAGCGCGTCGTAGCCGATGCGGATGTCGATGCCCTCGAGTGAGGCGCTGAACGATCCGGGGGATCCCTGCCAGGACGCCCGGCCGGTCTCGAGCTCGAAGTCGTCGATCCTCAGGGCGAAGGCCGCGGGTTTAATGGAGGCCTCGGGGCCCTTCGGTGTGGATGGGGATTGCGGGGTGGCCGCGGGCGGTCCCGGGGCGGGCGTCGTCGGGGCGAGCCCGGCCTCGGGCCGGACGATGCGAATCTTCTCGAATCTCAGTCCGCCGCCGAAGACCACGGATAAGGGAATATCCAGATCGATCGATTCGGCGGTGAACCTCCTCAGGACGGGGCCCCGTCCTTCGCCGGCGTGCAAGGCCGGCTTTCGCAGGCTCAAAGACAGGCGGAAGGGATCGATGTCGATCTTTTCCGCCTCCATGACGAGGCCCGACATGGCTTCGAGCCGGCGGGCGGCTTCGGCGAGGATGAGCCGGTCGAAGGTGCCGAGGCGCACAAGAACAAGAAGGAGGGTCGCGATGACGAGGATGGAGAGCCCGGCAATGGCGGCCAGGCGAGCGGGACGGCAGCGCCGTCTCCTGTTTGCCTTCCTCATCGTTCCCTCGCCCCGGGGTCTTGTCCGTGCCGGCGAATGCTTCCGGTGTCGCGTTGACATTCTAGTTTATCGCCTCCCAAATGTCATTTCGGGAGGAGGCCGCTTCTCGGGGCGATGCCGGGCTATCCACGAAAAAAATGGGGGATTTTTCACAAAAGTTTGACAACTCGCAGCGGGGAAAAGACTATCATGATCGAGGAGATGAGGACCGTGCCGGACACTCATGAGGGGAAGCGCCGCAAACGCCTGGCTTCGAAAGCGGCGGCGGGATTCGTGCTGGCGTCCTTGATGGCCTCCTGGACGTGCTCGACGGCCGGCCCTTCGAAAACGGCCCCCCCCAAAAGCAACATCCTTCTCATGCCCGGATTCCGGGTGGCCCCGCCGCCGGGAGAGGGCTGGCAGGGACTGGCGGAGAGGTCGATCCGGACGGCCTCGTTCTCGAAGAAATGGGGCGGATATCTGCGATTCATAACCGACGAGCAGAGGCGGGCCGATCTCTCCGTGACAGCCATCATGGTGCCCCTCAGCTATTGGTCGACGACCGGCGATGAACTCACGACGCTCCTCAAAGGCGAATATGCCATGGATCTCGGCTTCGGCGTGGCCACGGCCTGGCAGACCATGGAATACGCCGGCCGGACGGTCCATCGCCTCCGGCGCGCGGGACCCCTTGATGAGACAGGGGGGTTCAGAGGCGTCGAGTCCTACGATGAAGAGATGGGCATCTGGGAAAGCAATCTCTACGGCCTCTTTTTCCCGCCCGACCTCGAGAGCTCGCACAGGTACTTCGAGATCTGCGTCCAGATCACCTGCATCGATTCCGCTGTCCGGTTCCACAAGGATCCGGAACGCGGGCTGTTCGAGGCCCTCGTTCGGGGTTTGGAGGTCGACGGGCCGTTCG
The DNA here is from genome assembly GCA_963754085.1 of Candidatus Aminicenantota bacterium. Classification (GTDB taxonomy): domain Bacteria; phylum Acidobacteriota; class Aminicenantia; order Aminicenantales; family Saccharicenantaceae; genus RBG-16-66-30. The sequence goes on from CAVWFA010000012.1 coordinate 2,206, forward strand.
CCGACATTCCAGGGCCGGCGGGCTCACTGGCCCGGGCCATCGTCGCAGGCGACAGCGAGGCGGCGCTCAAGTCCGTCGACGAAGGCGCGGGTGTCAACGCCACGCTCTCCGATTGGACGCCGCTCGAGGCGGCGGCCGCCTGCGACCGGCGGGACTTGGCCGGGATGCTCGTCCGGGACGAGCGCCTGACCGGGGCCTTCAGCTGGGGGACGGCGCTCACGCCGCTCCTTCTCGCGCTCGTCGCCGGCCAGCCCGATATCGCGGCGGTCCTCCTCGAAAAAGGGGCCCGCGTCGACGGCGAGGCGAAGGAAGGCGCGTTGGCGCCCCTCTCGATGGCCGCCGTCCTCGGCTCTCCGGGAGTCGTTTCCCGGCTTATCGAGCGCGGCGCGGATATCGACGTCCGGGCCGTGGGCGGGAGGACGCCCCTCATGTTCGCCTGCGAGTCGGGTTCGCTCGAATGCGCTCAGGCCCTGATCAAGGCGGGCGCCGACCTGGACTTGCGGGCCGAAGACGGCGGCACCGCGCTCTTGACGGCCGTCGACTGGGGCCGCAGCGAGATCATGCGCCTGCTCCTCGAGCACGGCGCGGAGATCAGTATCCAGGACAACGAAGGCTGGTCCTGCCTCCTCGTGGCCATCTTCCAGGGCGATGCCGGACTCGTCGGGGAGCTCATCGCCGCGGGCGCCGACGTGGACGCCAACGTCTTCGCGACCGGCCAGACGGCCCTCCTCCAGGCTCTCGAGGGTGACAAGTTCGACATCGCGAGGATGCTCATCGCCTCCGGCGCGAACGTGAACCTCCACAAGGACGGCCAGGTGACGCCTCTCATGGTGGCGGTCGCCAAGGACCAGAGCGACCTGGTCCGCCTCCTGATCGAGAACGGCGCCGACGTCAACGCCCGGACCGATGACCAGAAGACGGCCCTGACGATCGCCGAGGCGGGCGGCCTGGCCGCCGTCGCCGAGCTGCTCATCAAGGCCGGGGCCAGGAAATAGCCCCCGGGCGTTGACTTCCCCCCTGTAAAAAAGATATTTTGGGCCCGCGCCCCCCTCTCCCCGACAAAAATTGATAGGGAGGAAGCCATGCCGACACGAAAAGACGCCAGGCAGGACGAATGGGATGCGCGGCTAACGCCCGGCAAGCCGCGGCGCGTCCGGGGGGCCGGCAGAGATCAGGGCCTGGTCCTGATGCTTCTGGCCATCGGCATCCCGCTCGTCGCCTTCTTCATCCAGGTCGACGGGGCGGTGAGGTTTTCGACCGCGGACAAGGTCTTCGAACGGACCCTGACCGTCGACGAGCAGAAGGAGATCCGCGCGGCCATCGACAAGCACAAGGCCAAGCTCGACACGATGCAGCGGATCGTCGAGGAGGTCAAGGAGACCTACCGGGGCGAGACCGGGGCCAGCTACGAGCGGGACGTCTGGGTCGTCCACGAGAAGGAGGGCCTGGCCGTCCCGTACAAGTACATTCTCGGCCTCGGGGCGCTGCTCTTTTTGATCGGATTGGGCAAGCTCTTTATCTAGATCTAGTCGGGCGGCCCGGGCGCCGGGCTCAAGCCCGATCCCTCGGTCAAAAAGTAGGCCGGACGCCCGTCCGGCCCATCGTCATTTCGAGCCCGCGGGCGGCGCGGCCGCTCCCATCTGGAAAAGCCGGATCGGTCTCGCCGTTGAACAGGATGATCATCGAGTAGACGCTGAGGGCCGTCCCGAAGGGGACGTGGAACACGTTGAGGAACGAAATGACCAGCATGAGGATGCGGGCCCATTCCTTGTGCTGGAGGAGCCCCCACCCGCCGAGGATCTGCGGCAGTCCAATGAGGCCAAGGAACGAGCTGGCGATGATGCCGATCAGGCGCAGGATGCCCGGCTCGACATCCAAGTTGGGGATCTGAGCGACCCCGAAGAAGACGAGAAAGGCGAAGAACGCCATGCAGAGGGAGAACGCTCCCAGGACGATCCAGAGAATGCCGATGACCTTGACGTGATCTTTCATGTTCGACCTCCGATCTCCTTCATTATACGCAAGTCGGGGTCAGGGGGATATCCGGTTGCCATTGGCCGCCCTTTGAGGCAAAATGGGGCCCCAAGGAGGGCCCCTCGTGGTGATGCTGGCCGCGACCGTGATTTGGAGCGCGTCCGCCCTCCTTGTCTTCGCCGGGCACCCGGCCCGGCCCGCCGCTCGCCAACAGGCCCCTTCACCGGCGCCGGAAGGCCTGGTTCAATTGGATGCCGTGATCCTGACGGCCGACGAACAGGTCGAGATCCAGGCGGGCCGCATCGTCTTGAGGGAGATCCCCGCGCCCGGACTGAAAGGCCGGACCTATGAGGCCGTGGGGATCATCTCGGGGACCTTGGATGAGGCTCTTGCGATCGTCACCGACTATCGCCGCTATCCTGAATTCATGCCCCGCACCGAGCGGACGGTCGTCACGGACGAAAGCGACGCCATCTCCATCGTCGAGCAATATCTCAAGCTGCCCTTGGGCGTCCACAAGCGCTATCGGCTGCGATATGCCTATCGAAAGGGCGATGGCGGATTCCGGGTCGATTGGGTCAAGGTGCCCTGGCCCGAAGTGCCGCTGAGCCGTTCGGTCGTCGACACCTCAGGCCACTGGCAGATCACCCGCTTCGACGAAGGCCGGCTCCTCGCGGTCTATCACGTCTACACCGATCCCGGGCGGGTCCCGTTGGGGATGAAGGGCCTGGCCCTCTCGCTCTCGAAACACGAGATCCCCAAGGTCATCGAAAGGGTCCGGCAAAGGCTCCGCCCGCCTCAGAACTCCTGTCCGTAGCGTCCGGCCGAGCCCAGCACCTCGCGGTTCTTCCGCTTGTACATCTCGACGAGGGCCGTACGGGCCGGGCCGAGGTACTTGCGCGGGTCGAACTCGCCGGGCGATTCCGCGAAGACCTTGCGGATCGCCGCCGTCATGACCATGCGTCCGTCCGTGTCGATGTTGATCTTGCAGACGGCCGAGCGGGCGGCCTGCCGCAGCTGGTCCTCGGGGACCCCGACGGCGTCCTTCATCTTGCCGCCGAAGGTATTGATCGTCGTCACGGCCTCCTGGATGACCGACGAGGCCCCGTGCAGGACGATGGGGAAGCCGCGCAGCTTCTGCTCGATCTCGGCCAGGATGTCGAACCGCAGGGGCGGCGGAACGAGGATGCCGCGGGCGTCGCGGGTGCACTGCTCGGGCTTGAATTTATAGGCGCCGTGGGAGGTGCCGATGGAGATGGCCAGCGAGTCGACCGTTGTCCGCTTGACGAAGTCGACGACCTGCTCAGGCGGGGTGTAGGACGAGTGCTCCGATTGGACCTCGTCCTCGATCCCGGCCAGGCGGCCGAGCTCGCCTTCGACCGACACGCCGAGGGGACGGGCGAGATCGACGACCTGGCGTGTCAGGGCGATATTCTCCTCATAGGGGAGGTGCGAGCCGTCGATCATGACCGATGAGAAGCCGTTGTCGATGCAGGACTTGGCCAGCTCGAAGGTGTCGCCGTGGTCGAGGTGGAGGGTGATGGGGATGGCCTGGTCCGCGCCCTTGGCCTTCTCCATCTCCCGGACCATGCGCACCGCCCCTTCGGCCATGTAGCGGAGGAGGGTCTGGTTGGCGTACTTCCTGGCGCCGCTCGAGATCTGGAGGATGACCGGCGAGCGCGTCTCGGCGCAGGCCGTGATGATGGCCTGGAGCTGCTCCATGTTGTTGAAATTGTACGCCGGCACCGCGTACCGCCCGGCAAAGGCGCGCCGGAACATGTCGTTGGTGTTGGCGAGACCGAGGTCTTTATAAGAGATGGGCATGATCGCTCCTCCTGGGTTCTTGATGGGGACACGGGCATGATACCCCATCGACCGGCGCTTTTCAAAAGCGGGCCGGCCGCGGCGCCGCGGAGGCCCCCCCGCCTTGTCTTTTCGGGGGGGCTTTGGTATAACCCGGGACGAAAGTGAAGGGACGATCAACATGATCAAGCGCATCGCCGTTCTCGCCGTCTGTCTCCTCGCCTACGCCGTCGCCTTCGGCGCGGCCCAGGCCCGCATCGAAGTCCGCAGGGACGGGGCGTCCATGACGCTCGCCGCCGGCGGCCGGGACCTCGCGACGCTCGTCCCCTTCGCCGAAAAGGACTTCACGGCCGAGGACGCGGTCCGCGAAGTCCGGCCCGGCCTCTTCGAGTGGACCCGGACCTTCCGCTTCGACGGGCAGGATTACGTCCGACCGGCGCGCCTGACCATGGCCCTCGAAGCCCTCTACGCGTCGCGCTACAGCCTCATCCCGGCCGTGATGTACGACGGCAACGCCTGGGGCACCGGCCTCGAGCCCAAGGGCTTCGTCAAGGACGGGAAGCCCTGGACGTTCGCGTTCCACAGGGCCTCGATCCCCGGCGCGACCTACTCGGAATCGGAGGCCTGGTCGGTCGGGCTCTTCAGCGCGCCCGGACAGATCCCCGGCGGATTCTCGGGCTCGCTCGAGCCGCAGAAGGACAGGACCGTCCACCGGCTCGTCTGGCCCGAGGAGGAGACGCCCCAGGTCTACTCCATGCGCGACGCCTACCAGGAGGCCTATCGCGGCGATCTCCGCGTCTCGCGCGGCCAGACCTTCACGCTCAAGGCCTGGATCGTCGTCGGCGCGGTCACGACGCCGCGGCACGGCTGGCACGCCCTGGTCGACGCGGCCTGGGCGCTCAACGCCCGGCAGGTCGAGCCGCGGTTCGAGCCCGAGGAGCTCTGGGAGCTCGGCGTCCAGTTCGCCGGCGACAGCCTCTGGGCCGAGGAGAAGGGCTTCAAGGGCTTTTCGATCGGCCTGCGCTGGGACCCGCAGGAGCAGGGCTGGGTCCAGCGGCAATCCTGGAAGTACGAGATCGGCTGGGCCGGTCAGAACGTCTCGCTGGCCAATTCGATGCTCCAGGATTATCTCCTGTCGAAGGAGCGCGTCTCGCTCGACAAGGGCATCCAGTGCCTCGACACCTGGCTCAAGAACGCCCGGCTCCCGAACGGTCTCTTCCGCTGCCACTACGACTACCTCATCGGGCTCGAAGACCCCAAGAACGAGGTCCAGGACGCCTGTAACCTCGGCCACGCCGCCCAGGGCTACTTCGAGGCCTACGACCTGGCCGCCCGGTGCGGCCTGAAGCGGCCCGAGTACCGGACGGCGGCGCTGGCCGTCTGCGACTTCGCCCTGAAGGCGCTGCGGGCCGACGGGCGCCTCGGCAAGGCCTGGAGGAACGACGGCAAGGTTGTCGATCCGGAAGGGACGATCGGCGCCTTCCTCATCCCGCCGCTGGTCACGGCTTTCCGGGCCACCCACAAGGCCGCCTATCTCGAGGGGGCCGAAAAAGCCTACGCTTTCTACATCGGGGAGTTCATCAAGAACGGCTTCACGACCGCCGGCGCCCTCGACACTTACTGCATCGACAAGGAGTCGGCGACGCCGCTCCTCAAGGCGGCCCTCGAGCTCTACGATGTCACCGGCAAGCCCCAATATCTCAAGTGGGCCGAGGACGTCTCCTATTACCTGGCGACATGGCAGTGGCACTACAGCGTGCCGTTCGCCGAGGGGACCGTGCTGCGCGAGATGGGCTACGACACCTACGGCGGCACGGCCGTCTCGACCCAGCATCACCACCAGGACCCCTACGCCCTGATCATCGTCAACGAATGGATCAAGCTGGCCCAGCTCACCGGCAAGACCGTCTGGCGGGAGCGGGCCGTCGCCGCCTGGGCCAACGGCTCCATCGGCATCTCGGGCGGCGACCTCGTCGTCATGGGCAAGAAGCGGCCCTACGGCAGCCAGGACGAGGGCTTCCTGCACACGCGCTGGCTCCAGCCGTTCGCCGTCAGCCAGTGGCTGGTCGCCTGGCCGACCGCCTTCCGGCTGGAAACGCTCCGCCAGAATCCCAACTGGTCCGTCTTCAACAAGGATTGAATGTCGATCCGGAAGATCATCCTGGCCGCGCTCGCCGCGGCCTGTCTTGCCGGCGCAGCCTGTGGCCCGCGTGCGTCGAATAAGGTCGACCCCCGGACGCCGCCCGCGCCGCTCTATCGCGACCCGGTCTTCGACGGCGCGGCCGATCCCTCGCTCGTTTGGAACGACCGGGAGCGGGCCTGGTGGGTCTTCTACACGAACCGAAGGGCCAACGCGCCCGACGCCCAGGACGGCGTCCGCTGGTGCCACGGCACCGACATCGGCATCGCCTCGTCGGCCGACGGCGGACGGATCTGGACGTACCGCGGCACGGTCAAAGGACTGGAGTTCGAGACGGGCCGCAACACCTTCTGGGCGCCCTGTCTCGTCGAGCATGGCCGCACCTATCACATGTTCCTGGCATACGTCCGGGGCGTTCCCGCCGATTGGAGCGGCGACCGGCACATCGTCCACTACACGAGCCGCAACCTGGTCGACTGGAAGAACGAGGGGATCGTCCCCCTGAGCTCGGAGCGGGTCATCGACGCTTTCGTGTACGCCAGGCCGTCCGGCGGCTGGCGCATGTGGTACAAGGACGAAGCCAACGGCTCGCACATCTACGCCGCCGACAGCGAAGACCTCTACAAGTGGACCGTGGCCGGACCGGTCGTGACCGGCCAGGCCCAGGAGGGCGCCGCGGTCTTCTGGTGGAAGGGCGCCTACTGGATGCTCGTCGACCGCTGGCAGGGGATGGGCGTCCTGCGCTCGAGCGACCTCGTCAATTGGAACGAGCAGCCGGGGACCATCCTGGGCGTCCCAGGAAAACGGACCGACGACGGCGACGTCGGCCGCCACGGCGAAGTCCTCGTCCAGGGCCCCGAAGCCACCATCTTCTACTTCACCCACCCCTTCGGGCCCAAGGCTCACACGGAGCCTGGCAAGCACCGCTCCTCTCTCCAGGTCGCCCGGCTCGAGCTCAAGGACGGCCTGCTCACTTGCGACCGCGACGCGCCGTTCCCTCTCGATCTCGTGCCGCCGAGCGGCTTCAAGCCCGCGAAAAGGTCGCAGAGCTCGCTCGAGATGGAGACGCCGGACGCGAAGCTCAAGGCGGCCTTCGATTGGGCCAAGGGGCAGGCGCTCGATTACGCCTTTCCGGCCAGCTTTTACGACGATCCGGTCGGCGACTGGTACGAGGCCGCCCTGCCCTCGCGTTTCGCCTTCTGCATGCGCGACGTCTCGCACCAGGCTACCGGAGCCCAGGTCTTGGGTCTGGCCGCCTTCAATCGCAATATGCTCGGCAAGTTCGCCCGCGGGATCAGCGCGTCGCGCGATTTCTGCTCCTACTGGGAGATCGACAAGTGGGACCGGCCGGCCCCCGTCGATTACAAGAACGACCAGGATTTCTGGTACAACCTGACGGCCAACTTCGACGTCCTCGACGCCTGCTGGCGCCAATACCTCTGGACGGGCGATAGGACGTATCTCGACGACCCGGCCTTCCGCGACTACTACCGCCTCTCGGTCGGGGCGTACGTCGAGGCCTGGGACAAGGACCGCGACGGCATCCCCGAGCACCGCCCGGAATACGGCTCCCGGGGGCTCGGCGGCTACGACGAAGGCCCGTTCTCGGACCGGGCCCTCTACGCCTCGGACCTCATCGCTGCCATGGCCCGGGCCTTCGACGACTACGCCGCGCTGCTCGAAGCCCGGGGCGAGCCGGCCGCGACGGCGGCCCTCCGGGAGCGGGCGGAGGACCTGCGGAAGAGCTACGAGGGCTGGTGGAGCGAAGCCAAAGGCCAGTACGCCGACGGCCGCGTCCAGGGCGGCGCGCTCGCCTTCCAGGACCTGATCTGGAATGGGGTCTTTCCGCTCTACTTCGGCTTCGTCCCGCCCGGCCCGCGGCGCGACACGACTCTCAGGCGCATCCGGGACGCCAAGCCCGAGGGCATCGAGATCGAGTCGTATCTCCCCGAGATCCTCTACCGCTACAGCGAGGACGAGGCGGCCTACGCCCGGATCCTGGCCCTCGCCGACCCGGCCAAGGAGCGCCGCGAATACCCCGAGGTCCCCTTCGCCGTCGTCGGCGCGGTCGCGACCGGGCTCATGGGAGTGTCGCCGGACGCCCGGACGCGGACCGTCGAGACGCGCTCCCGGCTCACGGCCGCGACGGACTGGGCCGAGCTGCGAAGCCTGCCGGTCTTCGACGCGCTCATCGGCATCCGCCACGACGGGCGGACGAGGACGGCCTTTTCCGTCAGCTCGGGCGGTGCGGTCGTGTGGCGGGCGGTCTTCGAGGGTCGATGGAACGAGCTCGAGGTCGACGGCGTCGTTAGAAACGCGACGCCAGGTCGGGACGAGGCCGGCCGTCCGATCTCCTGGGTCGAGGTCACGATGTCCCACGGCAAGACCGTGATCGTCTCCGCGCCGCGAGCGAGATAGCGGGAAGGGACGAAAGGGGAGCAGTACGCATGAATGAACAGATCTGTCGTGGACGGATCCGAATGGGCTTCCTCGCTCTTCGGCTTTTTCTCGCCGCCTCGGCCGTCTTCGTTGTTCCCCTGGCCGCGGACAACCCGGTCGTGAAAACCTCCGCAGGCCGCTGGACGGCCGAGAAGGCCAACGCCTGGGCCGCGAGCCAGCCGTGGACGCTCGGCTGCAACTACATCCCGCGGACCGCGGTCAACACGCTGGAGATGTGGCAGGCGGAGACCTTCGATCCGGCGATCATCGACCAGGAGCTCGGCTGGGCCGAGGACCTGGGCTTCAACGCCGTCCGGGTCTTCACCCACTATCTCCTCTGGGAGCAGGACCCGGGCGGGTTCCTGAAGCGCCTCGACCGGTTCCTCGAGATCGCCGACCGGCATCACATCGGGACCATGTTCGTGCTCTTCGACGACTGCTGGAACAAGACCTTCGCCCTCGGCCCGCAGCCGCCCCCCCGCCCGGGCGTCCACAACTCGGGCTGGGTCCAGTGCCCCGGGCCCGCCCTGCTCGAAAGCCCCGGCCGCTGGGGCGTCCTGGAAGACTACACCAGGGGCGTCATCGGCTACTTCCGCGGCGACCGCCGCGTCCTGGCCTGGGACCTCTACAACGAGCCCGGGAATTCGGACTACTTCTCGAAGTCGCTGCCGCTACTCCAGAGCGTCTTCGCCTGGGCCCGCGCGGCCGGCCCGAGCCAGCCTCTGACCGTGGGCATCTGGGACGGATCGAAGGAGATGGCCGAGCTCAACCGCTTCCAGGCCGAGCACTCCGACGTCATCACCTTCCACTCCTATCAGGCGCTTCCCGACGCCGAAAAGCGGGTGGCCGGGCTCAAGGCCCACGGCCGGCCGCTCATCTGCACGGAATACATGGCCCGGACGGCCGGCAGCCGGTTCGAGGACATCCTGCCCTTCTTCAGGCGGGAGGACGTCGGGGCCATGAGCTGGGGCTTCGTCAAGGGCAAAACCCAGACCATCTTTCCCTGGGGCTCGAAAGAGGGGAGTCGGGAGCCGAAGCTCTGGTTCCACGACGTCTTCCGGCCCGACGGCGCTCCGTATATCGAGGCCGAGGCCGCGCTGATAAGAAAGATGGCCGGCAAGACCGCACGCGAGGGGACCGCCAAGACGGGCGCCGTCGCCGAGCCGTTCCACGGCTGGGCCCTGACCCCGCCGCTCGGTTGGAACAGCTGGGACTCGTTCGGCCAGGCCGTGACCGAGGACGAGGTCAAGGCCAACGCCGACTTCATGGCCGCCCGGCTCTCCAAGTTCGGCTGGCGCTACGTTGTCGTCGACATCGAATGGTCGGAGCCGCAGCGGCTCGGCCCGGACTACCCCGTCCGCTCGCGGTCCGAGATCGACGTGTTCGGACGCTTCGTTCCGGCCGCATCGAAGTTCCCTTCGGCGGCGGGCGGGCGCGGCTTCAAGCCGCTGGCCGACGATGTTCATCGCCTGGGGCTCAAGTTCGGCGTCCACATCGTGCGCGGCATCCCGCGCCTCGCGGTCGAACGCAACACGCCCATCGAGGGCACGTCGTTCCACGCGGCCGACATCGCCGACAAGACGGATTTCTGCGACTGGAACGAGGACCAGTGGGGCGTCGACCTCAAGAAGCCCGGCGCCCAGGCCTGGTACGATTCGCTCTTTCGTCAGCTCGCCGCGTGGGGCGTCGACTTCGTCAAGGCCGACGACCTCTGCTACCGGGGCGAGGAGATCGCCATGCTGCGCCGGGCCATCGACCGGACCGGCCGGCCCATCGTGCTCAGCCTGTCGTACGGGCCGATGCCCGTCGAGCGCGGCGACGCCCTGGCGAAGAGCGCCAACATGTGGCGGCTGCTCGGCGACCTCTGGGACTACTGGGACCAGGTCCTGCCGGCGTTCCGGAGGCTCCACGAGTGGACGCCCTTCGCCGGGCCCGGCCACTGGCCCGATCCGGACATGCTGCCGCTCGGCCGCCTGCGGGCCCTGCCGGAAGGCTGGTCGAAGAACGTCACCAAGAACCCGGGCTATTTCGAGATGGTCTCCCACGGCGGCCGGGAGGATGTGGCCAACTTCCTGACCCGCGACGAGCAGAGGGCGGTCATGACCCTCTGGGCCGTCGCCCGCAGTCCCCTCATGTTCGGCGGGCACCTGCCCGCGAGCGACGCCTGGACGCTCTCGCTCATCACCAACGCGGGGGTCCTGGCCGTCAATCAGTCGAGCCGTGGGAACCGCCAGCTCTTCTACGCCAACAGGCTCGCGGCCTGGACCGCCGACGATCCCGAGACCGGGGCCGTTTATGTCGCCGTTTTCAACATGGCCGACCGCGCGGCGGACGACCTCGCGCCGGGGATCGCCGTGCCCGTCCGGCTGGCCGATCTCGGGCTTCCGGGCCGGGTCGAGATCATCGACCTCTGGACCGGCCATTCCGCCGGAACGGCCCAGGGCGAATACGCTCCCGTCGTGCCGTTCCACGGAGCGGGACTGTATCGGCTGGAGCCGGTCAGATCGAAGTGAAGGAATGGGAAGGAATGGGGACACGTACCAAGGGTACATGTCCCCCTCCTGTTTAGAGTAAAATAGCCCCGTTATGCGCATCAACCTCGCCTACGGAAAGTCGGGCCTGCCGCTCGAGCTCGACGCTTCGCTCAACGTCACCGTCGTCGAGCCGAAATTCGTTCCCGCCCTGGCCGACCCGGCGGCCGCCGTCCGGGCGGCCCTCGAAGCGCCCCTCGGCTCTCCGCCCTTGCGGGAGGTCGTCCGCCCGGGAACGCGCATCGGCGTCGTCTTCAGCGACATCACCCGTCCGGCGCCCCATCCGCTCCTCCTCGGGGCCGTCCTCGAAGTCCTTGACGCCGTCCCCGGCGTCGAAGTGACTCTCTTCAACGCTTTGGGCACGCATAGGCCCAACACCGAGGCCGAGCTCCGGACGATGGTGGGGGATGCCATCTTCGAGCGCCGCCGCATCGTCCAGAACGAACCCTTCGATCCGGCCACACAGGTCCGCGTCGGCGTGACCTCCAAAGGCCACGAGACCTGGATCAACGCCGAGCTCATGCGCTGCGACCTCAAGGTCCTGACCGGTTTCATCGAGCCCCACCTCTTCGCCGGATTCTCCGGCGGCGGCAAGGCCATCATGCCGGGCATGGCCGGCCAGCGCACCGTCCTCGGCAACCACGATGCCGGGATGATCGGGCACCCCCAGGCCATCTGGGGCGTCACCCACGGCAACCCCATCTGGGAGGAGGTGCGCGAGGTCGCCGGCCAGGCCGGCCGCTCGTTCCTCCTCAACGTGACCCTTAACCGCGACAAGGCCGTGACCGGCGTCTTTGCCGGCGATCTCGACCGGGCCCACGACGCCGGCTGCGCCTTCGTTAAAAGCTCGGCCATGGTCGCCGTCCCCAGGCCTTTCGATATCGTTGTCACGACGAATTCCGGCTACCCGCTCGACCTCAACCTCTACCAGTCGGTCAAGGGCCTGCGCGCGGCCGACCAGGTCGTCAAGACCGGAGGCACCATTATCATCGCCACGCGCTGCTCCGACGGCCTCCCCGAGCACGGACTTTACGGCCGGATCCTGAGCGAGTCGCGAGATCCGCGGGAGCTGCTGGAGAAGATCTGCGCCTCCGGCTTCCTCGAACAGGACCAGTGGCAGGCCCATATCCAGGCGCTCATCCAGTCCCGGGCCGACGTCTTCGTCCGCTCGGACGGCCTGACGGACGACCAGATCCGGGCCGCCCTGCTGAAGCCGTGCCGGCGCATCGAGGAGACGATCGTGGAGCTTCTCGGGCGGTACGGCCGCGGCGCCTCGATCTGCGTCATGCCCGAGGGCCCGCAGACCATCCCCTATATCGCATGACGATGGACGGCTTTCGATCGATGCCCCTCCGAAACGCGGCCGTGACCGTCCTGGCCGTCCTCGCCGCCGTTTCCGCGTGCGGCCGGCCGTCCCTCGCTCCGACCGAAGCGGCCGGGAAGGCCCTGCAGGAGAGGATCGGGGCCGCGGCCGCCGTCGGCCCTGTCTACTGTCGACGCGACCGCGTCTGCGGCTCCGACGTCCTGCCGGCTTTTTACAAGGGCCGGGATTTCCGGCCGGCCTGGATCGACGACCGCCTCTCGCTCGGCCAGGCCCGCGCCTTTCTCGATGCCCTGCGCCTCGTCGCGCAGGACGGCCTCGATCCCGCGAATTATCACTTGGCCACTCTCGAGTCGCTGTTGGCCGGGATCGACGAGGCGGCCTCGAAGGGCCTCCGGCGCGTTCCGGCCGACGCCTTGGCCGACCTCGAAATGCTCCTGACCGACAGCTTTCTCCTGTGCGCCTCTCATCTCGTCCACGGCCAGGTCGATCCGGAGACCATCCAGTCGGAGTGGTCGATCAAGGGGCGGGCCGGGGACCTGGCGGCCGCCCTGGAGAAGGGCCTGGCGGCCGGAGATGTGGCTGGCGCGCTGGACTCCCTGCGTCCGGCGCACGCCGTGTATACAGGGCTCCGCAAAGCCTTTCGGGAATATGGACCGGTCGCGGCCGCCGGCGGCTGGCCGGGGTTCCCGGCCGGACCGAAGCTCGTCAAAGGGGACCGGGATGCCCGCGTCGCGGCCCTCAGGACCACCCTGGCGGCCATGGGGGAGCTCTCCGGAGCGGGGACGCCGGGACGTCCGGACCTCTTCGACGGCGATCTCGAGACAGCGGTCCGGAAATTCCAGCGCCGCCACGGCCTCGAGCCCGACGGTGTCGTCGGCGCCGGCACCGCCTTCGCCCTGAATGTGTCCGCGGCGGAGCGGCTGGAGCAGATCCGGTCCAATCTCGAACGCTGGCGCTGGATCACCCAGGACCTGGGCGAGCGGTATGTCCTGGTCAACGTCGCCGATTACCGCGTCGCGGTCTACGAGGCGGGCCGGGAGGTCCTGTCCTGGCCGGCCATCGTCGGCCGGGCCTATCGTCAGACGCCCGACTTCAGCGGCGTGATGTCGACGATCACCCTCAACCCCGCCTGGAACGTTCCGCCGAAGCTGGCCCGCGAGGACATCCTGCCCAAGGTCCGGGAGAACCCGGCCTATCTAAAGAAAAAGGGCTTCCGGGTCTTCGAGAACTGGACCGAGAACGCCCGGGAGATCGACACCGCCGCCGTCGATTGGCTCCTGTTCGATGAGGCCCGGATGTCCTACAAGTTCCGCCAGGATCCCGGTCCCCAGAACTCGCTCGGCCGGATCATGTTCCTGTTCCCCAACAAGTACGACGTCTACATCCACGATACGCCCGAGCGCTGGCTTTTCGGCCGGGCCGTCCGGGATTTCAGCTCGGGCTGCATCCGGATCGAGAAGCCTTTCGAGCTGGCCGCCTATGTGCTGAGGAATGACCCCGACTGGACGAAGGAAAAAGTCGCCGAGGCGGTCGCCGCGCAGACGACCCAGGTCATCTGGCTCCGGGAGCGCCTGAGGGTCCACGTCCTTTATTGGACGGCCTGGCTCGGAGAGGACGGGCGGGTCCAGTTCCGGCAGGATATCTATCTCCGGGACGCGGCCCTGGTCAGGGCCTTGGATGAGCGCGCCGCGGCGTCCCCCCGGTAGGGCGGTCTACCAGGTCCGGACGCGGCCGACGTCGATGTGGACGAAATCCGATCCGGGGTAGATCCCCACGCCGCCGCCGCGCAGGCCGACCGCCGACCGGTAGAGGTCCCGGAGACGGACGCCCGGGACGCGGATGTCAATGGCTTTGGCGGCGAGATGCATGCTGTTGGCCGCCACCCCTCCGCTGCCGTATGTCCGCAGGTATTCGTTGGTGCTGGCCGAGCGGTAGGCGGAGATGACGTGGAAGGGCTCCTTTGTCGCGAGCGTCCGGGAAAGGACATTGAGAAGATCGAGGAGGCCGAGGTCGACGTCCTTGACCTCGCCGGTTCGCGTGTCCCGGAGAATGCGGTTGATCGTCTCGAGCGACGCGGGGACGAGCGAGCCCGACTGGCAGTATTCAACGGCCGCGGACTCCCCGGTGTGGGTATTGTAGAAGGCGAGGTCCCGGTCGGGGGGGAGCGGCTCGGGCGGCACGAAGGCCGAGAGACGCGACGCGAAAGGCAGGGCGAGAGCGGCCGCCCCCAGGCCGAGGAACCGCCGCCGGCCCGGGGTCCCGGGGCTGAAGAAGGCGCTCAGTTTCTCTTTCATCTATCCTTTTAGTCGTTGCGGACCATTATACCAGACGGATTTTTCAGCGCCAGAGACGGTCTAACGATCTATCAGGTTTTCCCCTGGGCCGGCTAGGACCAGATGGCTAGCCGTCAGCGGACGACGATCTCGTCGATGAAGACCCAGGACAGGCCTCCGGCGGAGGCGTGCCAGGCGGGCAGGTGCTTTGTTCCCTCGACGCGGAGGCGGATGAAGCGGATGGGACCGAGGGAGTCGGCGCCGATCATATCCTCCGGCCAGGAGTAGGCGCGAACGGGCTCCTCGTCCTGATGATCGCCCGTGACGGTCCTGGTCCCGATCTCGCGCCAGGACGCGCCGTCCGCCGAAACGGCGCAGACGATCCTGTCCGGATGGAGGATCCAGCTCCGCGCGTCGGACAGCGTGCTCAGGGCGATCTCGCGGGCCGCGACCGGTCCGCCGAGGTCGAGGGTCAGCGTGAGGTCCACGCCCTCCCAGCCCAGCCAGTGGACCTTGAAATCGCCGGCGCCGCGGACGCCGTTCGTCAACACGGCGAGATCGCCTCGGGAGTATTTCGGTGACGGAGGCGGGTCGGCCGCGACCGGCCGGCGGAAGGCCCGGTTGCCCTCGACCTGGACGTCGATGAACCTCCGGACGCCGTCGCGATAGGCCTCGGGCGCGAGGCCCGATTCGTTCAGCGTCCGGACGCCGCCGGCCCGGCACCGTTCGAAGAAATCGTCGACGAGCCGGGTCATCCCCGGCTTGGCGGCGAAGCGCCCGTCCTTCTCCTGATAAAAGCCGCGCGGCCCGAACATGTCGGCCTTGCCGATCTCGAGCTTCGCGTACATCAGAGGCAGGCGGGCCGTCCGGACCCGGATGAGGCGCTCCGGGTCGCGGGCCACGGCCGCCTCGGCCCGGTCGAAAAGCTTGTCGCAGCGGGCGACATCGGCGGCGGACAGGTAGTCCCCGGCGTGGACAGCCGGCGGCTCGTAGATGTCGAGCCGCGTCCCGGTCCGGGCGAGGGCCGCGGTCAGGGCGTCGATATAGCGGCGGATGGACTTTCCGGCCCGGCCGTAGTAGCCCTCGAGGAAATCGTCGGTCCAGGCGTCGACGTCCGCCTCCGGGTCCCAGAGAAGGCGGGCCAGGATGTAGGACTTCAGCTCGCTCGATTCATGCCCCGGTCCGGTGTTCGTCTGCTGGAAATGCTTGCGGACGCCGTGGCCGACGAAGAAGCGGATGTTGGGCTGGAGGACGTGGAGGTTGGGGAAGGGGGAGACGTGGTGCGAGAAGTTGACCGTGTAATCCCAGAGATAGAGGCTGCCGCAGATCCGGCTCCAGTCCTCGATGTCGCGGACGAACGAAGCGCTCGACGGAGCGTCGGCGATGGGGCGGCTGCGGTCCAGCTCGATCGTGCAGAGCATGACCTCCACGTTCGGGGCCGGCCGGGTCAGGCGCGGCGCCGGGCGCGAATACTGATAGGCCAGGGTCGAGATCGTCCTGTCGGGGAAGAGGGCGGCCATCCGGTTGACGAAGCGGAGGATGGGGCCCGCGGGCGAGCCCTCCTCTTCGATGACCTTGAGGCAATCGGGGCACTGGCAGTAGGAGGAGTTGTCGTTCTGGCTGACCGACCAGATCTTCTTCCCGGGTTGCGCAGCGATCTCCTCACGCAGCCTGGCCGCGGCGATATCGAAGACCTCGGGCCGGGAGAGGCAGGGCTGGTCGATGATCCTCTTGCCGTTCATCAGGGCGAAATACTCGGGATCGGCCTCGAAATAGGTCTGCCAGGGGATGAGCTTCTGGAAGGTGTGGACGTAATAGCCCGCGCCGTAGAGGTCCGTGTGGAGCTGGAGCCGCATCCAGTCGAGATAGTCGGGGTCGAGGGCAAAGTCGCCGTTGACGATGCGGACCGCGTTGACGGGATTCTCGGTGTCGAACAGGCAGCCGAGGGCGAGGTCGTCGCCGGGCGGGAAGAGCTCGGCCGAGGGGCTGAGCTTCCGGCAACCGAAGTATTTCTCGAGCAGATGGACGACGCCGTAGATGACACCCTTTCCGCCACCGCCGGCGATGTAGAGGTTCCCGGTGGAGGTGGCCAGGATGAAGCCGTCCCCGCGGAGCTTCGGGACGGACGACGCGACGAGGGGAGGAAGCTCGACCCCGGCGAAACCGATGACGGCCGCCCCGGGCTTGTCGGGGACCTTGACCTCGAGAACGGGGAGGTCGACGCCGCTCATCTTAAGGACGGACGTCCGCAGGATCTCGGCCGCCCGCCGCTCCGTGTCCCCCGCGCCCTCCGGGATCTCGATGCGCGCCGCCGGCCGGCCGTGGTCGACGAACACGAAGGCCCGCCCGCACATGCTGACCTGGACGGGGCGTTGGCCCGGGCGGGATGCGTTTGCGGGAGCGCAGGCGGTCGCGGCGAGGAGGGAGGAGATGACGAGAGCCGTCGCGAAGCGGGGAGATCGCCGGGCCTTCATCACCCGGCACTCTAGACCAGATCCCCGCCTCTCGTCAAACCCAGCCTTCGGGCCTGGGCTTCACTCTTGCCGTGGGGTCCGGGGAAGCTCCCTGGGCTGGAAAAGGAGGTGAAGGCCCGTGATGATCTCCCGGATCCTCGGGCGCGACAGCGTTCCGATCTTCTCAAGGAGAACGGATTTGTCGACCGTGATGACCTGGGAAACATTGACGACGCTCGGGCGCGACAGATTGGCTTCGTCCTTCCGAAGCAGCACGTTCCCGGGCGCCTTGGCTCTTTCCAGATTCGATGTGATCGCGCAAACGACGGTCGTCTGGATGCGGCTGGCGTTGAAGACATCGTTCTGGACGACGACGTGGGGCCGGCGGAAACCCGGACCGGATCCCTGCGGTGTCCCGGGGTCGAGCCAGAAGATATCACCTTGAACGATCACCATTCTTCCTTCTCGAGAACCGTACGCATGTAGGAATCCAGGGCGGCGCCCCGGGCCTCACGCTCTTCCCCGGTCTCCGGCGCGGCATAAGCTTCGTCCAGAGCATGCAGGATCCGGAGGGACTCGAGCTTTTCCAGATAGGCCTTCACGGCCTCGACGATGACCTCGCTCCGCGAGCACTTCTGTTCTTCGGCGATCTTTTTGACATCACGGAAAACGCTGTCAGGTATGGAGATGGCGATCTTCATACCATTAGTATGAATGATGGTATTCTCATTGTCAAGGCCAGGCCTGAAAGCGGCATTCGTCATGTCATCAGGAAAGACGGACCTTTCCGTTTTTCTATCTCACCAGGGTAGCGGTTGACAGCGCCCCGGATGCGCTATTTCCTGAACCGGTCGAGGTACTCAGCCCGGACCCAGAACGTGTCGCGGCTGCCGTTACGGGTCGAGGTGAAGAAGAAGTACTTGCCGTCGCGCGTCACATAGGGGCGGTTCTCCGAGCCGGCGGAGTTGACCTCCGCGCCCATGTTCCTGGGGGGGGCCCATGATCCGTCCTTCTCCTTGAAGGACACGTAGATGTCGTCCCCGCCCAATCCTCCCGGCTTCGTTGAGCAGAAAAGAAGAAAGCTGCCGTCCGGGGCGATGAAGGGGTCCCATTCATTGTATTCCGTGTTCAGGGGCCCCAGGTTGACGGCGTCGACGTAGAACCCGTCCTTCACAGAGCTCATGTAAAGGTCGAACCGGCCTTTCCCGCCGCGACGATTGCTGAAAAAATAGACAATCCCTTTGGCCGTGTCAGAGGCGAAACTCTCGTTGTCGTCCAGGGCGTTGATGGGCGGGGGCAGTGGCGCCCGATTGCCCCACCCCGTGGCCTTAAGCTCCACCCTCCAGATATCGGAAAGCAACAGCCCCTCTTTTTCCGTTTTGACCTGATAGAGCATCGTTTTGTCATCGCTCGAGAAGACGAAATCCCCGTTGTCGTCCATGGTCTCCCAGAAGGGGATTAGCTCGGGCGCGGTCCAGACGCCGTCCTTCAACCGCGTGATGTAGGTGTGGCAGCGTCCGTCGAGGAACTTCTGGAAGAGGAACACCGTGCCGTTCAGGGCGAAGCCGGTGCACCCTTCTTCCCCATCCGTCGTGATGATCCCCGGCGCGAAAGGCCGGGGGACCATTCCCGGCGGCTTCTGACCCAGGTAGGGGCCCTGCAGTCGCGGAAAGGGATCTTGCCCGCCGGCTTCGATGCCGGATGATAGGGCCAGAAGGACCAGGGCCGGGAGAAATAGGCGTTTGGCCATGGACAACCTCCGCTCAGAGGAAGATGAGGACGGCGAGAGAGAGAGCGATGAGAACGGCCGACGCCTTGAAGAGCGTGCGCCAGGCGGCGTTGGCTTCCCGCAGGACCTCGAACTCGGTGACGTAGACGACCTCGCAGGCGCCGTTGCCGCGGTCGTTGCGCACGGTGCTCGAGCGGCGGGCATAGGGCGTACCCTTGATACCGTAGGAGGCCAACCAGCCCTTGAGCCGGATCTGATCGCCCTTGCGGGCCCTGAGGACGGTGTCGCCGACGAGCGGGTCGGCTGGGAGGATGTGGTTGTTGGACAGCGCGTTCTCGGTGAAGAGCTGCCCCGTCTCCCGGTCCGGGTAGCGGTAGAAGCAGGTGAAATCGCGGTTCTTGAACGTCATCCGCTCATAGGCGCCGGTCTCGAGGTTCCGGCCCCAGATGACGCAGATGTCCTTGGTGTTGACGAAATCCTGCCATTGTTTGTGGGAGATGTCGATGAACGAGGCGGAGTGGTGATAGGAGACGATCATGCCCCAGAGCTCGTAGCCGAAAAGCGGTGTGACCGTGTAGGTCACGTTCTTGCGCGTAACGTCGAACGGCTCGGGGACGCCGTCGGCCGTCTGGATCGGGTTCTGAAGGAGAGGTTCGAGGATCAGGCTCTTGTCGGGCAGCCGGTTCCGCAGGAAGAACGACGCGATCAGGGCGAGGGCGGCCGCGGGGAGGACGAACCCGGCCAGCTTCCGAAGTCCCTGCGCCCGGCTCTCCATCCTACTTGACCAGGACGATGTCCTTCTGCGGGCGGCCGAGCCACTCGGCGCCGTCGCGGGTCACGACGACCATCTCCTCGATGGTGACGACGCCCCGGCCGGCGACTGTCAGGCGAGGCTCGATGGTGAAGACCATGCCCTCCTCGAGCTTCTGGAAGGGCTTCCGGGCATATTTCTCCCAAGCGGGGCCGAGCAGGGCCGTCCCGTCGTGGGCGAAGCGGCCGACCTGGTGGCCGAGGGCGTGGGGGAATTCGGCGTAGCCGGCCTCGACGATGATCGAGCGGGCGACGGCGTCGATCGTCCGGCCCTCGACGCCCGGCTTCATGGCCTTTTTCGACTCCTCGACCGCCCGGACGATGGTCCGGAAGCCTTTCATGACGTCTTCGGGGGCCGTCTTTTCACCCGGCGCCAGGACGTAGAACGTCCTCTGCATGTCCGAGCAGTAGCCTTCGATCTTGACGCCGAAGTCCATGTTGAGGACGTGCCCAGGCTCGACGGTCCGGCCTGTCGGCGAATAGTGGGCTTGGGCCGTGTCGGGGCCGGTGAAGACGGCCGGGCAGGTCGCCTGGCCCCAGGCCGTGGGCAGACCGCGGCGCGCCGCCTCGGCCAGGATGAAGGCGGCGATCTCGCTCTCGGTCCGGCCCGGGGCGATGAAGCGGCCGACGAGGTCGAAGATCTCCTCGGTCGCCCGGACGGCCTGCTTCATCCAGCCGATCTCGGCCATGGACTTGCGCTCGCGGAGGGCCGAGACGACCTTCTCGGCCGAGACGAGACGGTCGGCCATCCCGGCCTCGGCGAGGAAGCCGTGGAGTGTCAGGTACATGCCGTGGGTCAGGCCGTCGCAGATCTCGCTGACGGGGGAAAAGTTGATCCCGATGGACTTGGGATCCACTTCGCGCAGGAACTCGAGGAGCGGCTCTTTGATGCCGGTGACGTAACCGACGACCTTGTCGTAGGCGCCGGTCTCCTCGATCCCTTTCTGGTCGTAGAGCCCGACGATGGCCCGGGTCCGGCCGTCGGCGCAGACGATGAAGGCCGAGTGCCAGGTGACGGGCCCCGGGGCGAGGAAGACCAGGGTCGGGTCGCCGCAGATCTCGCTCTCGCGGGTGAAGGTGATCCAGCAGTCGAGGCCGAACTCGCCGAGCAGTCCGGCCGCCTGCTTGACCTTTTCCTGGATGAGGGTCATGGGTGTCCTCCCGGGATCATGAGGCGAAACGATTGAGTTTCTTGAGGAAGAGCGCGACCAGGACCGCGGCCAGCAGCATCAGCCCCGTCAGGAGAAGGAAGAACTGGTGATGGGCGAGGGCGCCGTAGGATTTCCCCAGCAGGCCGCTGCCGTAGCTGCCGGCGGCCGTGGCCGCGAACCAGCCGCCCATCATCAGCCCGGCGATCCTGGGCGGGGCGACCTTGGAGACGAACGATTGGCCCATGGGCGAGATCAGGATCTCGGCCAGGGTGATGATGAAATAGGTGCCGATGAGCCAGGCCGGGGACATGATGTTCTGGTCCCGATTCCCGCCGGCGATCGAGGCGAAGACCATGACGATCATGGCCAGGCTCATGATGAGCATGCCGAGCAGGATCTTGACCGGCGTCGAGGGCTCCCGGCCGGCGCGGTGAAGGCGACCGAATAATGCCAGGAGGACCGGGGTCAGGGCCAGGATGTAGAACGGCTCGAAGAACTGGTAGGTCTCGGGCCGGAGCCATTTCAGGACGACGGTCGAGCGCTCCGCGAACAGGGTCAGGCCGAAGAAGTTCTGGTAGAAGGCCACCCAGAAGAAGATGACGATGAGGAAGAGGATGACCAGGGTGGCGATGCGCTGACGCTCCTCCCGACGGTCGACGGCCGGGAGGAAGGAGGGGTGCCCTTCGGTCCCGGCGGCCGGTTTCGGCGCGGCCCCTCCGTCCGTGCCCAGCTTGCCGTCCATGGGCCGGAGGTGCGGCTCCCCGGCGCGCCAGATGATCAGCGCGAAGACCATGCCGGCCGCGGCCACCCAGAACGAGAGATTGTAGCTGTGGAAGACGACGTTGTTGACCGTGGCCACGAGCGGCGCGACCATGGCCCCCAAGTTGACGCCCATGTAGAAGATGTTGTAGCCGGCGTCCTTGAGCTCGGGCCTGCCGGCGTAGAGCTTGCCGACCAGGACGGCCATGTTGACCTTGAAGATGCCCGTGCCCAGGCCGATGAGGAGAAGGCCGATGTAGAAGGGGACGACGCGGCCGGGACCGGAAACGGCCAGTCCGACGTAGCCGAGGGCCATGAGGAAGGCGCCGGCCCGGACCGTCCGGATCTGCCCGACCACCTTGTCGCCCAGCCAGCCGCCGAGAAGCGGCACGAAGTAGCAGAGGGCCAGGAAGATCCCGTAAAAGTCGCCCTTGCGGGCGTCGGACCAGCCCAGCACCTTGTCCATGTACAGGACGAGGATGGCCATGAGCGTGTAGAAACCCACCCGTTCCCACATCTCGGTGAAGAAGATGAAGGCCAGGGCGCGGGGGTGTTTCTTCAGCATCGGTCCGCCTTTCGCGGGTATGCTAATGGAAATGAAAGAAGGGGTCAAACTATGCTATAGTCCGAATCTTATGGAGGCCCGATGAATCCCAATCCCTTCCTCGGCGTTTTCCTTCATGCGTTGGGCGGGTTCGCCGCCGGGAGCTTCTACATCCCTTATAAGAAGGTTCGCGGCTGGGCCTGGGAGGTCTACTGGCTCGTCGGTGGCTTCTTCAGCTGGATCATCGCGCCGTGGGTCGTCGGGCTACTGACCTGCCCCGACCTCATCGGCGTCCTGCGGTGGGCCTCGGGGAGGACGCTCCTCTGGACCTATCTCTTCGGCGTCCTGTGGGGGATCGGCGGGCTGACCTTCGGCCTGAGCATGCGCTACCTGGGGCTGTCGCTGGGGATGGCCCTGTCGCTCGGGTTCTGCGCGGTCTTCGGGACGCTCGTCCCGCCCGTCTTCGAGGGGCGCATCGCCGGCCTAGTGGCGACGACGTCGGGACGCGTCGTCCTGCTCGGCATCCTCGTCTGCCTGGCCGGCATCGCCACCTGCGGCCTGGCCGGGATGAGGAAGGAAAAGGAACTCTCGGACGCCCAAAAGAAGGCCTCGATCGCCGAGTTCAGCTTCGTCAAGGGCGCCTGGGTGGCCGCCTTCGCCGGCGTCATGAGCTCGTGCATGGCCTTCGCCTTCGCCGCCGGCAAGCCCATCGCTGAAGCCGCGGTCCGGGCCGGGGCCAGGCCCCTGTTCCAGAACTTCCCCGTGCTGATCGTCGCTCTGCTCGGGGGCTTCACGACGAACTTCGTCTGGTGCGCGGCCCTGAGCCTCAAGAACAGGTCCGGGCGGGATTATCTCCGGGTCAAAACGATCCTGCCATCCAAGGACGATATCGGCGGCTTGTTAAAACCTGCTCCGTCGCTGCTCTCTAATTACATCTGGTCGGCCCTGGCCGGGACGACCTGGTATTTCCAGTTCTTCTTCTACGGCATGGGCACGACGAAGATGGGGAAATACGACTTCTCCAGCTGGACCATCCACATGGCCTTCATCATCATCTTCAGCAGCCTGTGGGGGATCGCTTTCCATGAGTGGAAGGGCACGGGGCGGCCGACGCGCCGGCTGGTCGCGGCCGGCATCGTCGTTCTCATCCTGTCGACGGTCGTCGTCGGGGCAGGGAACTACCTTGCGACGCTCAAGTAGACCGTTCGTTTCTTTCGTGGGGGCTGTCCTGGCGGCGGCCCTTCTGGCAGGTTGCCGGGGGGCCTCACGGGCCCCTTTCGGCGTCGTTCTCCGAGAGGACATTTTCGTCGAGGCGCCGTTCGCCCAGTGCCATGCCTCGACGGTCGTCGAAACGGGCTCGGGCCTCGTCGCCGCGTGGTTCGGCGGGACGGCCGAGGGGGATCCTGACGTCGGTATCTGGCTCGCCCGCAAGCCGGGACAGGCCTGGACGCCGCCCGTCGAGGTCGCCCAGGGAGAGGGGGAACCGTGCTGGAATCCGGTGCTCTTCAATCCCTCGGGCGGGCCGCTCCTCCTTTTTTATAAGGTCGGTCTGTCCCCTTCGCGATGGCGGGGGATGATGACCCGGTCCACCGATGAAGGGCGGACCTGGGCCGAGCCATGGCCGCTGCCCGACGGGATCCTCGGGCCGGTCAAGAACCATCCGCTCGAGCTCGCCGACGGGACCATCCTCTGCGGCAGCTCCACCGAGCACGACGGCTGGCGCGTCCATTTCGAGACGACCAAGGACAATGGTGTCACGTGGGCCGTGACCGCGCCGATCAACGAGGGCCGGTCGCCGCGGCTCATCCAGCCGGCTCTCCTGCGGTCCGGCGCCGAAGGGCTTATCGCCCTGATGAGGAGCGACGCCGGCTTCATCTACGAGAGCCGGAGCACGGACCGCGGCGCGACCTGGACCTCTCCCGCGGTGACGGGGCTTCCCAACCCGAACTCGGGCCTCGATGCCGTGACGCTTCAGGACGGCCGCCACGTCCTCGTCTACAATCCCCTCACCGAGGGCCGGGGCGTTCTGGCCCTCGCGTTGTCGGAGGATGCGCGGACCTGGATGCTGGTCCTCACGCTCGAGGACGAGCCGGAGGCCGAGTTCTCCTATCCCGCCGTCGTCGAGACCCGCGACGGCCGGCTCCACATCACCTACACCTGGAAACGGACGAGGATCCGGCACGTCGTGCTCGGTCCCGGCCGTTGACTTCGTTCCGCGTCAGACGCTATAGTCGTCCCACGATGAAAAACACCATCCTTCCCGCTCTGGCCGTTCTCTGCATCGGCGCGATCTTCGCTTTCTCCCTGCAGTCGCGTCCGCAGAAGCCGCCCGTAAAACAGGATCGAGCGCCCGTCGTTCCCGAGGGCGTCACGGTCCATCGCGATATCGCTTATGTCGCAGGCGGCCAGGCCCGCCAGAAGCTGGACCTCTATCTGCCCAAGGCGGGCGGGCCCCTTCCGCTCATCATCAACATCCACGGCGGCGCCTTCCGCATGGGCAGCAAGGAGGACGGCGTCCCCGTCGAATACCTCTCCCTCGGCTACGCCGTGGCTTCTATCGGTTACCGGCTGAGCGGCGACGCCATCTGGCCCGCGCAGATCGAGGACTGCAAGGCGGCGGTCCGCTGGCTGCGGGCGAACGCGCGGACGTACGGGATCGATCCGGACCGGTTCGCCGCCTGGGGCGCTTCCGCCGGCGGTCACCTGGCGGCGATGCTCGGCACGGCGGGCGGAGTCAAGGAATTCGAGGTGGGGGAGAACCTGAGCGTGTCCAGCCGCGTCCAGGCGGTCGTCGATTATTTCGGGCCGACCGACTTCCTGCAGATGGACGCGCATCGCCTCGCCAACGGCCAGGTCCATGACCCGGCCGACTCGCCGGAGTCCCAGCTCATCGGCGGCGCGCTCCAGCAGAACAAGGACAAGGCCGCCCGGGCCAATCCGATCACCTACGTGACTCGTGATGCGCCTCCCTTCCTCATCTGCCACGGAGACGCCGACCCGCTCGTGCCGCACCACCAGAGCGTGCTGCTCGAGGCCGCCCTGCGGCGGGCCGGGGTGCCGGTGACCTTCTATACCGTGACGGGCGCGGGCCACGGCCGGTTCAACGATCCGAGGGTCCCGGAGCTGACGAAGGCCTTTCTCGCCGAGCACCTGAAGCCGGCGGCCCGGTCCGGCTCCTCCGAATGCTGCGTCCTGGAGACGTCGCTCGGGACCATGGCCTTCGAGCTCTTCGAGGCCGACGCGCCGAAGACGGCGGCCCAGTTCAAGTCCCTCGTTCGGAAGGGCTTCTACGACGGCAAGGACTTCTACCGGGTCGTCCGCGGCCACGTCATCCAGACCGGGGGAGGGGACGCGCCCAAGCTGCCGCCCGAATTCAACGCCCGGCCCCACGTCTTCGGCACGCTCGGCCTGGGCCGGACCGGCGACGAATGGAGCGGCGATTCCGAATTCTACGTGTGCGTCGCGGCCCGGCCCTACCTCGACGGGAAGTACACCGTCTTCGGACGGCTCGTCGAAGGCGCCGCGGTCCTCGAGAAGATCGCCGTCGTCCCGGTCGAGGAGAAGTGGGAGGGGGCCGACCGCGCGATGGCCATGCACAAGCCGGTCGAACCCCGTCGTCATCCGCCGGGCCCGTATCGAGCCCCGGGGCGCCGCAGCGTCCGCGGTCGAAACGTTCCCGCTCATCCGCGGTTTGGTCGTCCGCTATTTTTACCGGGACACGGCCGCGGCCGAGCGGTTCTACGGACGGACGCTGGGCCTGCCCCAGGCCGGACCGGGCCTCTTCCGGCTCTCGGAGACGGCCTATCTGCACGTCGGGCCGCTCGCCGAAGCCGGAGCCGACTCCGGGCGCCCCGAAGACGGCCACGCTCTCGTTCGTCAGCGACGAGGTCGACGGCTGGTACGCCTATCTCAAGTCCGCGGGCGTGGCCATCGAACACGAGCTCAAGGACGCCTCCCGGCACCCGACCCGCGGCTTCGTCGCCGTCGACCCGGAGGGCCACCTCCTCGAGTTCGAGGCCTTCCTCGACGACCCGCAGAACTCCCGTTTGAGGGACACTTTGGCCAAGGTCCGGCCGCTCGGCCCCCGCCCGGACGGGGAGTCGAAGCGGCCCAAAGAGCTGGGGATCAGGGGCAACATCCTCTGGCTCTATTACCGGGACCTCACGGCGGCCCGGCTGTTCGACGTGGACAAGCTCAGCGCCGGCCTGCTCGTCGACCAGGGCTTCGCCAAGGTCATGACGGCCTCGCCGTCCGGGTTCATCGGGCTCGTCGACGGGGCCGAGGGGCTTCATCCCTACACCGAGCGCAAGGCCGTCCGGATCGATCTTCTGGTCGACGATCCGTCGGCCTGGGCCGCCGTCATGGCCCGGCGCGGCCTCGGCCCGGGCCCGGACTTCAGCGACGCCGGCGGCTATCGCTTCCGGTTCGTCAAATCCGGAAAATAGTATTGTGTCCCCGATTTGATTCGGGTATCCTCGGGGGATGTTTTTCAGGGAAAACGGTCGCCGGACGGCCCTGACCGCCGCGACGGCCATCCTGCTCACGGCGGCCGGGCCGCTCTCCGCCCAGGATCCGCCGACAGCCGTCCTCGACATCCTCGCGCTGCCCCGGACGGAGCGCATCGTCATCCGGCGCGTCGCCGGGCCGATCACGCTCGACGGCCGGATCGACGAGCCCGGCTGGGCGGACATCTAGCCGCTGTGCATGGTCATGCAGACCCCGACCTACGGCGAGTCCTGCTCGGAGCGGAGCGAGGCGCTTCTCGGCTTCGACGACGAATTCGTCTACGCCGCCGGCCGCCTTTACGACCGGGAGCCGGACCGGATCCAGATCACCGACCAAGAAACGCGACGCCATGGTGGCCACGTCGGACTGGTTCGGCGTCCTTTTCGATTCGTTCAACGACAAGGAGAACTCCCTGGCCTTTTTCACGACACCGGCGGGGCTGCGCTTCGACGCCGCCGTGTTTCGGGACGGGCAGATCGGCACCGCGACGGATATGCCCATGAACCTGAGCTGGAACACGTTCTGGGACGTGGCCGTCGCCCGCTCCGAGGAGGGCTGGTTCGTCGAGATGCGCATCCCGCTCTCGAGCCTCCGCTTCCAGGCGGAAGCCGGAGACGTGGTCATGGGCGTGACCGTCTTCCGCTGGCTCTCCCGCCGGAACGAGACCGACGTCTTCCCGGCCATCCCGAGGAACTGGGGCGACATGAGCGCTTGGAAGCCCTCGCAGGCCCAGGAGACCGTCTGGCCCGGCCTGCGGCCGCGCCGCCCGGTCTACCTCACCCCCTACGTCCTCACCGGTTACGAACAGACCTACGAGCTCAACGACGACGAGACGGCCTATGTCGAAGGCCGCGGCCCCAAGCTCGAGCTGGGCCTCGACTTCAAGTACGGCCTGACCGGCAACCTGACCTTCGACGCGACGGTCAATCCCGATTTCGCCCAGGTCGAGGCCGACGACGTCCAGGTCAACCTGACCCGCTTTTCGCTGTTCTTCCCGGAGAAGCGGCTCTTCTTCCAGGAGCGGTCGAGCAACTTCGACTACAACATGGGCGGCTCGAACACGCTCTTCTACAGCCGCCGCATCGGTCTGTCGGCGACGTCGACAGCGACGACGTCGAGCCGGTCCGCATCTACGGCGGGGCGCGCTTGGTCGGACGGCTCGGGGCGTGGGATGTCGGCTTCCTCGACATGCAGACGGCCGCCCTCGACGACAATCCCTCGGAGAATTTCGGCGTCCTGCGCCTCCGCCGCCAGGTCATCAATCCCTACTCCTACTTCGGCGGGATGCTCACCAGCCGGGTCGGGTGCCGACGGGAGCTACGGCGTCGACTACGGCCTCGACTGGATCTGGCGCATGGCCGGCGACGACTATTTCACCCTGCAGTGGGCCCAGACATTCAAGGACGGGCAGACGAACCGGGCCTTCGACCTCGCGTCGGGGCGCGTCGCCGTGATGTGGGAAAGACGGACCACCAAGGGCTTCGGGACGACGGTGCGCTTCTCGCGGACAGGAGACATGTTCGATCCGGCCATGGGCTTCGTGATGATGGACGACTATACGGCCTGTCTACACCCGGACCTTGTACGGCTGGTTCCCGGACAAGGACTCGGCGCTGACGAGCCACGACGCGTTCCTGGAGGCCCGTTTCTATTGGGACAACGCGACCAAGGAGCTCCTGATCGCCGAGATCGGGCCGGGCTGGG
This sequence comes from Candidatus Aminicenantota bacterium, assembly GCA_963754085.1. GTDB lineage: Bacteria > Acidobacteriota > Aminicenantia > Aminicenantales > Saccharicenantaceae > RBG-16-66-30. The sequence continues at coordinate 30,346 of CAVWFA010000012.1, forward strand.
AGTGGTCGGCCAAGAGCGGACTGGCGGGAATGGTCCGTCCCATCTTCCACGTCGACAATCTCCTCGAACCGCTCGAGATCTCCGACGACGTCACCGTGCCCGTCGGGCATTACGAATACGCCGACGTGATGTTCCAGCTTGCGACGCCGCCGGGCCGCCTTCTGAACGCGATGTTCTCCGGAGAGGCCGGCGGCTTCTTCGACGGCTGGCGGGTCTCGGCCGGGGTGACGCCGACCTGGTCGGGCATCCCGGATATCGAGATCGGCGGCATGGTCCAGTACAACCTGGTCCGGTTCCCGACGCGGGACGAGTCGTTCGTCGCCCCGATCGGCCAGTTCCGCATCCTGGCCACTCTGAGCGTCAAGTTCTCGATGAGCGCCCTGGTCCAGTACAACGGCGCCGACGACACCTTCGGGGCCAACATCCGCTTCCGCTATAACCCCCGCGAGGGGACCGACGTCTACCTCGTCTACAACGACGGCCTCAACATCGACCGGTCGGACAGGTCCCCGTATCCGCCCCTCTCGACCGGCCGGGCCATCTACCTGAAGTGCAACTACACCTTCGATTTCTAGTTGCGGACCTTCTTGACCGAATCTTGACAGCTTCTTGACATCTCGGCCCGCCGGATTTACCTAATATGTGGGCGGAAGGGTGGAGATGGACATCAGGCTGATCTATCCGTCGGGCCGCCGCTTCGATAGCGGGGCGCCCCTGAAGAAGCAGGCCAGGGCCCACCGCTATCCCGGCATGGGCCTGACCATGGTCGCCGCCCTGACCCCGCCCGGCGCCGCGATCTCCATCGTCGACGACGAGCGCGAGCCCATCGATTACGACCGGCCGACCGATCTCGGTCGGGATCTCGATCCTCACGCCCAACGCCCGGCGGGGCTACCAGATCGCCCGCGAATACCGGAAACGGGGCGTCCCGGTCGTCCTCGGCGGGATCCACGCGACCGCCTGTCCCGAAGAGGCGGCCGGCGAGGCCGACGCCGTCGTTATCGGCGAGGCCGAGGACACCTGGCCCCGGCTGGTGAAGGACTTCGAGGCGGGCCGGCTCCAGAAGATCTACCGCTCGACGAACGACGCCCCGCTCGCCGGGCTGCCCGTGCCGCGGCGGGACCTCCTGCGTAAGAACGAGTACATCACGGTCAACACCGTGCAGGCGACGCGCGGCTGCCCCTTCAACTGCGAGTTCTGCTCCATGACCGCCCTCATGGGGCACAAGACGCGCTGCCGCCCGGTCGAGGAGGTCGTCGAGGAGGTCCGGCGTCTCGAAGGCCCCGCCTTCGTCCTCAACGATGACAACGTCTCCCAGGAGAACGACTACTTCAAGGAGCTGTTCGAGCGGCTCGTCCCGCTCAAGAAGCTATGGGCCGGGAACGCCTCGTGGAACGTCACGGAGAGCACGGAGATGATGGACCTGATGGCCCGCAGCGGCTGCACCGGGGTCTTCGTCGGGTTCGAGTCCCTCGAGACCCAGGACGGGCTGATCAAGGGGGGCCGGTCGGAGTCCCGGACGACGCAGTACGCGGAGGCCGTGCGGCGTTTCCATGCCCGCCGGATCGGCGTCATCGGCGGGTTCATCTTCGGCTTCGACAACGATGACCGATCGATCTTCGCGCGGACGCTCGAATTCGCGATCGCCAGCCGCGTCGACGTCGCCCAGATCAACATCCTCGTGCCCTATCCGGGGACGCCGCTCCACGAGAGGCTCGAACGCGAGGGCCGGATGGTCGAGCGGGATTGGAACCGCTACGTGACGAGCCACGTGTGTTTCGAGCCTCGCAAGCTCTCCCGCGAGGCCCTGTTCGAGAATTATCTCCGGGTCCGGGAGAGCTTCAGCGCTTACCCGCGGATCGCCTCACGGTTCCTGCGGGGCGTGCCCTTCTCGCGGCCGCGGCCGCTCTTCATCAGCCTGGCCGTCAACCTGGCCTTCCGGCGCGGCGCCCGGATCCTCCGGAAGAAAGCCAGACGGGGTCAAACCTAAACTTTTCCACTTTTTCAGCCTTCCCAGGGAGATGACGGTCAGCGGGAAGTGGAAAAGTTTAGGTTTGACCCCGTCTTCTTTAGCGGGCGGCTTTGAGGCGGTCCCAGACCCCGATATAAAGCGCGTTGGCGGCGCCGATGTCGGCGATCATCTCGCTCTTGGCCCGGATCCCCGGGGCCAGGAAGATGCCCGGGTTGTCGCGGATCTCGGCGGGCAGCAGGGGATAGGAGGCCCTGTTCGGGCAGAGGTAATAGATGGCCACCGTGTTCTCGGCCGCGACCGCGGGGTCGTGCAGGAAATCGATGAAGGCGTGGGCCAGGGCCGGCTCGCGGGCGTCGGCCGGGATGACCAGGTCGTCGCAGGAGATGATCGTGCCCTCTTCGGGGACGAAGAAGCGGACGGCGGGATTCTCCCTGCGGACCTGGAAGACGTCGCCGTTCCAGGCGTGCACGAGCAGGAACTCGCCCGATGCCAGGCCGATCTTGTACTGCTCGTTGTCGTACTTGGCGATGTTCTTTTTCCATTCGAGGGCGAGCGCCTCGGCCTCGGCCAGCTCGCGCTCGCTCGTCGAGTTGATGCTGTAACCCAGGGTCTTGAGGGCGGCCCCGATCGTCTCGCGCATGTCGTTGAACATCGTCATCCGGCCGGCCAGGTCGGCCCGGCCGAACATGCGCCAGGACGGCACGACGTCCTTGACCCGGCCTTCGAGATAGGCGATGCCGCTGACGACGATCATATAGGGGACGGAGTGGTCCATCGCCCGGTCCACGGCGATGGCCAGGTAGTCGGGATCGACGTTGACGAGGTTGGGGACGAGGCTGTGATCGATGGGCCGGAGCATGCCTTGAGCGTGCATGAGGCTGACCATGTAGCTCGACGGGGTCAGCAGGTCGTAGCCCGTCGCCCCGGCCTTGAGCTTGGCGTACATGGCCTCGTTCGATTCGAAGGTGTCGAGGACGACGCGGCAGCCGTGCTCGCGCTCGAAGCGGCGGACGAGGTCCGGCTTGATGTAGTCGGACCAGGTGTAAAGGCTGAGGACGGGTTTGGCTCGGCCGCAGGCCGCGAAAGAGAGAAGCGCAGCGACGCCGGCGAGTGCCATTACCTTCTTCATGGGTTTGTCCCGAAGGTCCCTTTATAGTCCAGTTCGGCCGGCATTTCAACCGGCGGAAGTCCGGATTCGTTTGTTGATCCCTGTGCCGGCAAGTCGCCGTCAAGCAGAGGGGTAGTTAAGTGTATTGAGTTGTGTGTCACCGAATTATGCCGAATTATGGGGCGCCGGAGCGCCGGCCGGCCAGGCGCTGGCTCAGGAGGACGGCCGTCAGCGTCACGGCCAGGAGGAGCGTCGACAGGGCGTTGATGAGCGGCGGCGCGCCGTACTTGATCATGCTGTAGATCCGTAGCGGCAGGGTCGTCGAGCCGGGCCCGGCGACGAAGAAGGTGATGACGAAGTCGTCGACCGACAGGGTGAAGGCGAGCAGTCCGCCGGCGACGATCCCGGGCATGAGCATGGGGATGAGGACCCGGCGCGTGCTCTGCCACGGGCTGGCCCCCAGGTCGCGGGCCGCCTCGATGACGGAGAAGTCGAAGTCCTGGAGCCGGCCGAGCACGGTCATGGCCACGAAGCTGACGCAGAAGGTGACGTGGGCCAGGAAGATCGTGAACAGGCCCAGCGGGACGCCGACGGCCACGAAGGCCATGAGCAGGCTGATGCCCATCAGGATCTCCGGCACGACGAGCGGCTGGTAGATCAGCGTGAAGTGGAGGCGCTGGAGCCGGCTCGAACTCCAGCGGTGGAGGGCGTAAGCCGCCAGCGTGCCCAATATGACGGACACGGCCGTGACCGAGACGGCGATGAGGAGCGTGTTCTCTCACCGCCTGCCAGATCTCGGGCGATTGGAAGAGTTTGGCGTACCAGACGAGCGAGAAGCCCTCCCAGCGGCTGGAGTAGCGGGCCGGATTGAAGGAGTTGGCCACGAGGATGAGGATCGGCAGGTAGAGGAAGACCAGGACCAGCCCCGTGACGGCGATCGGGAAGCGGCTTCGCCTCACGGCGCCTCCCCCATGATGATCTCGGACTTCTTGCCCTTGCGCTGGAGGACGAGCACGGCGACGAGCGGGGCCAGCACGGCCAGGACGAGGACGGCCGAGAGGGCGCTGGCGTGGGGCAGGTTCCGGTCGGAGAAGACGCGCTGGGCGATCTTGTTGCCGAGCATTTCGCCGGACGGGCCGCCGACGAGGTCGGGGATGATGTATGAGCCCAGGGCCGGGATGAAGACGACCAGGACGGCGGTGAGGAGCCCTCGCCGGATGCCCGGCAGGAAGACCTTGCGGAAGGACTGAAAGGGCCGCGCGCCGAGGTCGCGGGCGGCCTCGACCAGCCGGAAGTCGAACTTCTCCGCGGCGGCGTAGATGGGCAGGATGGTGAAGGGCAGGAACGTGTAGACCATGACCAGGACGACCGCCACCGGGTTGTAGAGCAGGGTCGTGTCCGGACCGGCGAGCCCGAGCGCCTCGAGGAGCTTCTTGACCGGGCCCTCGGGATGGAGGAGCGATCGCCAGGCGAAGACGCGGACGAGGAAGCTCGTCCAGAAGGGCACGACGACGAGCAGCAGGAGGCGGTTCCGGAGCCGGGCCGGGGCCCGGGCGATGGTGTAGCCCGTGGGCACGGCCAGGACGAGGCAGATCACTGTCGTCAGGAGACTGATCCAGAGCGTCCGCCAGGCGATCAGAAGGGTGCTCGGCGTCGCCAGGGCCCGGATCGTGTCCAGCGTCCAGCCCCGGCCGATGCCGCCGTAGGGATTCGCAGGCCGGAAGGCGATGACGAAGACGAGCAGCGTCGGGACGACGACGAAGAGCGTGAGCCAGACGAGCGTCGGCAGGCTCGTCAGCCACTCGGCCTTCCGGCGCTTCAGGACGGGGTCAAACCTACGGCGGGGAGCGGATTCCGAGGAGCGACCATCAGAAGGGCGGCGGAGCGACTCGGAGCCGAACTTCTGAGAAATATCGGGATTAGAAGGCTCCCCGCGGTGTGGCCCCATCTATTTCCCGTTGATCGGCTCGCCGACGGTCTGCGGCGGGACGGCCAGCAGGCTCTCGTCGGCTTTCCGGAAATGGTCGAGCATGAAGCCGTCGTCGGCGTGCCACCAGATCCAGCACGGGTCCTTCCAGCGGATGGGCTTCTCGTCGAGGAAGTAGCGGGCGTGCTGGCGCAGGACCTGGACCCTGTAGCTGCCGGCCCGGACCCAGTACTTCGTATTCGAGCCGAGGTAGATGACGTCCTCGACGACGGCCGGGAGGAGGTTCCGCCGGGCCTCCGTTTCGGGCCGCTCGTGGGAGATGTGGACCTTCTCGGGCCGGATGCTGAGGTAGGTCGGCTGTCCCGGCTGGATGGCCCGGTCGTTGAACGACATCACCTCGGGCAGGCCGGGGATGGCGATGCGGCAGTAGTCGCGGTCCGGGCAGTCGAGGATGCGCCCCTCGAGGAAGTTGGTGTCGCCGATGAAGGCCGCGACGAAGCTCGTCCGGGGGGACTCGTAGATCTCGGCCGGCGTGCCGACCTGCTCGATGCGGCCGCCGTCCATGACGGCGATGCGGTCGCTCAAACTCATGGCCTCGGCTTGGTCGTGGGTGACGTAAAGGAAGGTGATGCCGACCTCGTCGTGGATGAGGTCGAGCTCGATGAGCATCTTCTGCCGGAGCTTGAGGTCGAGCGCGGCCAGGGGCTCGTCGAGGAGCAGGACATCGGGCTTGTTGATCAGGGCCCGGGCCACGGCCACCCGCTGCTTCTGCCCCCCGGAGAGCTGGTCGGGCTTCTTGCCGGCCTGGTCGCCCATGCGGATGAGCTCGAGCATCCGGTCGACCTCGGCCCGGATCTCCTTTTTCGGGCGCTTGGCGATCGTCAGGCCAAAGGCGATATTGTCGCGGACGGTCATGTGCGGGAATAGGGCGTAGCTCTGGAAGATGGTGTTGACCTTGCGCTTGTCGGGCGGCAGGTCCGTGATGTCGCGGCCGTCGATAAAGACGCGGCCGGCGTCCGGTTCCTCGAAGCCCGCGGCCAGGCGCAGCATGGTCGTCTTGCCGCAGCCGCTCGGGCCGAGGAGCGAGAAGAACTCGCCCTTCCTGAGGCCGAGAGAGACCCCGGCGACGGCCCGGATGGCGCCGAAGCTTTTTGAGATATCGCGGAACTCGAGGAATTCGCTGTTCAAGGCCGCTTCATTATGAGAAAAACCGGGGAGGATTTCAATAAAAGAAAGAAGACGGGATCAGGTGTGCGCAAATTCTCTCGACAACCGGATGCCGGCTGAAATGCGCAGACCTGGCCCCTCGTTCATCGGGCGGGCACGACGAGAGTCGTGAAGGTGTGGCCGAGGGCGCCCGATCTTTTGTCCTTGGCATAGACATGCAGATAATAGGTGCCGGGCGGGGTGGCCGCGATGTCCAGGTCGAGCGTCAGGACTTCCAGCGGTCCCTTCAGGACGCGGCCGGAGAGAGCCGTAACGGCGGGGACCTGGGCGCCCGAGACAGCGTCGACGAGACGCGCGGACAGGACCAGCTCGGCTTCGCCGCCGCCCGGGGCGGCGCAGGGGATGACGACGGAGAGCCGCGTGACGGCCGGCAACACCTCCCCGAAGACCGGCGCGAAACGGAAGGTGTCGTAGGGGTAGCCCTCGCCGAAGGGCGGCGGCTCAGCGGCCTTCTTCCCGGCGGCCTGGCGCAGGGGGACCCCCGTCCCCTCCGTGAGAAGGAGCGGGGTGCCGAGCTGCAGTCCGGCCGCCGCCGGCTTGCCGATCGTCGCCCGGGCCGAGGCCACCGCGCTCTGGCCCGTGGTCATGTCCCGGATGACGAGGCGTCCGGCGTACTCGCCCGGACGGAGCGTCGAGCCGGCCGCGAGGACGATGTCGCGGCCGCGCAGGGCGGCCGTATCGACCTCCTCCCGGACGATCTCCCGGATGTCGCCGCCGTCGTCGAAGAAGAGGGCCACGAGCTCCAGCTTCGGCCCGGTGAACTTGGCCGTCATTTCCCCGGGGACCCCGGCCAGGATCGCGAGCCGCGAAACCCCCTCGACGGCGTAGGTCAGCGCGGTCATCGGGACGCTGCCGGGCATCCGGGAGAAGGACCTCTCGTTGATGGCCAGGTCGAACAGGTGGATCTGCTTCTCGAGGTCGGTGTATTCGGCGTAGGGCTTGGGGTTGAAATAGCCGGCCTGGGTCCGGACCTCGCAGCCCTTGCGCTTGACCTCGACCTTGACCTCGTGGAACGATCCGTCCCATTTCTCGTTGACCGCATAGCCCAGGACGTAATAGGCCCCGGTCGCGGCCTGGACCTGGGCCAGGTTCCGCTCGTACATGTTGATGTTCGAATAGAACTTTCCGCCCGTCTGGTCCGTGAAGCGCTTGAGGGTGTTGAGTCCGGTCGCCTTGTCGTCCTTGAAGATGTAGGTCGGGTCGATGGCCGTGGTCAGGGACCGGCTGCCCATGGCGAAGGTCTCTTCGTCGTAGGTGAAGAGGGAGGCCTCCTTGGAGGACTCCCTCGTGTCGAAGGCGTAGAACGCGCAACCGGCCGCGCCGAACTCCTTGAACATGGCTTCATTCTGCCGCCGGAGAACATTGTTGCCGGAGGCCTGGCCGACGTCGGACCGGTTGAAGACGTTGCCGGTGGCGTAGCCGTAGATCAGGGAATTCGGGATGCCGGTGGAGAACAGGATGAAGTTCTTCTCCCCGTCGACGAGCCGCAGCGCCCGGGCCAGGTCCGTGAGCGTCAGCATATACTTCTGAGCCATGTCCTCCGATTCCGCGCGATTCGCCTCGGCCTCGGCCCGGATGTTCAGCACGAAGGGCCCGCCGTACGACTGGACGAGCCTCCAGTAATAGTCCTCGATCTCGGTCGCCCGGCCCTTGACGTCCTTGTGGCCGATGGACTGCAGGACCTTGCGGACCTGGGCGTGGTCGGTCGTCAGGTATTCGTGGAACGCGAGGCCGCCGATCGCGGCGTAGCTCAGTACGGCCACTTCGTCCGGGGCGCGGGCGATCGTGTCGATGAAATGGAGAGCGGCCTTTTGGGCCTTCTCGATGCCGCGGACGTTGTTGTAGGCGAAATCGAACAGGAGGAAGAACTTGCGGCTGGACGGCAGGGCGGCCGGAGAGGCCGGGGGCGCTTCGCCGGCGGTGTCCGGCGCCGCTTCGGGCGCGGGAGCCGCCGGTGCCTGCGCGAGCGCATGTTTCTCGAACGCGCTGAGATCCACGGGCTGGCCGTTGTCGGTGACGACGAAATCCTCCCGGACGAGGTCGCGGACCGGGTTGCCCTTCTTATCCGTCACATGGACCTGGAGGAGCTTCAGGACGACGTTGACCTCGTACTGGAGCGGCTTGGCCGGCGCCTGGGCGGCTTGGGCCTGGGATGAGGGCCTCGGGCCGCCGGCTGTGGCGGACGCGCCGGAAACGGCGAACAGGAGGGCTAGGATCCCGGCGAGCGTTCCGAAGCGCTTTTTCATCGCATAACGTCCCTTCTAAGCATGTGTCCCGGCCGCCCCTTTGTCAAGGTCGCGGAAGACAAGAGGGGGTCAAACCTAAATTCTTATAATTTTCCGGCGGTGCTGCGACACCTGAATATGGGGAGCTCGAAAATAATAAGAATTTAGGTTTGACCCCGGGAGGATTGCGGCCTAGAATGGCCGTGAAGGGCGAATGACAATGATCAGCCGGTTCGCGGTCCCGTTCGTGATACTGGCCGTCCTCTTCCTGCCCCTGCCCTTCGCCCTTGGCTCGATCGTCTTCGGCATCCTTCTCGCGGTCCGGCCGCGAGGCGAGCTCTGCGTCGACCGGGCCCCCTCCTCAGGCCTCGCCGGTCCGACCCTCCTCCGCAGTCCGCCTCGCTGACCTCCTCCATCTCCCCGCCTGCCGCGCTGAGATCCCTGTCTAGAGAGGAGGACCCCCGATGAGTGAAACGACGACCGCTGCCCCCGACGGGCGCAGCCCTGTCATGAAACGTCCGCCTTCGGCCTTGTCGGCCAAGCTCAAGACCGCCTTCAACCGCTTTCGCGGCGTTCCCGTCGAAACCGACCTTGCGGCGTATGCGAGGACGGTCCGATCGATCCGCGCGGCGCACGAGGGCGGGGAGATCGCGGCGATCGCCGACGCCGAGATCGCCCGGCGGGCCGCGGCGCTCCGCCGGCCGCCGGCGGACGGGGCCTCCGTTCCGCCGTCGCGGGAAGACGAGCGCGTGCGCGTCGCCATCTTCGCCCTGGCGCTCGAAGCCGCCCGCCGCGCGACCGGGCTCGACGCCCACGACGTCCAGATCATCGCCGGTCTGGCCATGACCGACGGCCGGATCGCCGAGCTCCCGACGGGGGAGGGCAAGACGCTGGCGGCGGTGTTCTCCGCCTCTTACTTCGCGCTACTCGGCCGGCCCGTCCACGTCCTGACCTTCAACGATTACCTGGCCCGCCGCGACGCGGTCTGGATGGGCCCGGCCTACCGCCTCCTCGGCCTGTCCGTCGGCGCCGTCCAGGAGGCCCCGGACAAGGCCGCCAAGAAGGCCGCCTACGCCTGCGATATCACGTATGCCACCGCCAAGGAGGCCGGCTTCGACTACCTGCGGGATCGGCTGGCTTACGAGCCCGGCGAACTCGTCCACCGGCCTTTCGCCGTGGCCCTCGTCGATGAGGCCGACTCCATCCTCATCGACGAAGCCCGTATCCCGCTCGTCATCTCCGGGACCTCCGGAGCGACCGGACCCGATGTCTCGCGGCTGGCCGCCGTCGTCCGGGACCTCGAGCGGGGCCGCGACTTCGTGACGGACGCCGAGAACGCCAACGTCTTCCCGACCGACGCGGGCATCCGCCGCGTCGAGTCGGCCCTCGGCTGCGGCAACCTGTTCACGCCGGAGAACGAGACGCTCCTGGCCGCGGTCCACTGCGCCCTCCACGCCGGGCTCCTGCTCGAGCGCGACGTCGATTACATCGTCCGCGACGGCCGCATCGAGATCGTCGACGAGTTCACCGGCCGGGTCATGGACAAGCGGCATTGGCCCGACGGCCTCCAGGCCGCCGTCGAGGCCAAGGAGGGGGTGCGGCGCGGCTCCGAGGGGCGCATCCTCGGGTCGATCACGCTCCAGCACTTCTTCCGGCTCTATCCGACGCTCTGCGGCATGACGGCCACGGCCGAGCCCTCGGCGCGAGAGCTCAAGGAATTCTACGGCCTCGGCGTCGTCGTCGTGCCGTCCCACCGGCCGTGCGTGCGCCGGGACCTGCCCGACGTCGTTTTCACGCATCGGGAGGCCCGGCGAACGGCCCTCGTCCGGGAGATCGCCGCGTGTCGGGCCGCGGGCCGTCCCGTGCTCGTCGGGACGTCGAGCGTCCGGGAATCGGAAGAGCTCGCCGCGGCCCTGACCGGGCGGGCGTCCCCGTGCGAGGTCCTCAACGCCAAGAACGACGAGCTCGAAGCCGGGATCATCGCCCGGGCCGGCGTCCCGGGCGCCGTGACCATATCGACCAACATGGCCGGGCGCGGCACGGACATCAAGCTCGGCGGGCCGAACAACCCGGTTGTCGCGGACGAAGAAGAGCACGACCGGGTGGCCGGCCTCGGGGGGCTCATTGTCATCGGTACGAACCGGCACGAGAGCCTGCGCATCGACAGCCAGCTCCGCGGCCGGGCCGGCCGCCAGGGCGATCCCGGCTCGTCCGGTTCTTCATCAGCCTCGAGGACGATATCTTCGAGCGCTACGGGCTCACCCGCCGGCTGTTTTCCCGTTACAGGCTCGCGCGAAGCGCCGCTCCCGTCGACAACGAGCTCCTGCGCAAGGAGATCGTCCACGGCCAGCGTGTCATCGAGGGCCGCAATCTGGACATCCGCCGGGCGCTCTGGGATTATTCGACGCTCGTCGAAACGCAGAGGCGGATCGTCGCCGGCTGGCGCGACGCGGTCTTCGCTCCCGACGGGGGAGAGGCCGGTTCGCCTTTCCGAGTGGCGCCGGAGCTCGCGGAGGCGGGAACCGCCAAGCTGGGGCGGGATGCGTTCGAGCGGCTCGTCCGGCGGGCCGCGCTCTACCACATCGACGACGCCTGGACCGACCACCTGGCCTGGCTGGCCGACCTCCGCGAGGGGATCCACCTCGTCTCCATCGGGCGGAAGGAGCCGCTCCAGGAATTTCAAAAGGCCGCGACCGACGCCTTCCTCGAGCTCGAGGACAGGATCGGGGGCGCGATCGATGGCACGCTCCGTTCCCTCGTCGCCCGTGAGGGCCCGATCGACCTCGAGGCGGCTGGCCTGAAGGGGCCGTCGTCGACCTGGACCTACCTCGTCAACGAGGACCAGTTCGGCTGGGGCGTCGAGCTGCTCAAGGGGACGAACATCGGCGTCGCCGCGGGGGCCGCGGCGTTTTACGGCCCCCTGTTCCTCCTGGCCCTCATCGCCAATCGCTTTAAAAGGAAAGATAAAGAAGGGGTCAAACCTTAATTCTTATAATATTTCCACGCAATTGGGACGAGCAAGGCCGTAGGGATTTTCGAAAATTATAAGAATTAAGGTTTGACCCCTTCCGAATTGACAGGGCCGGCGGGGGCGGATAGAGTAAGAACTCCGTCGCTCCGGAGGAAGGACCGATGACGAACGAGCCGACCAAGGCCCCGGCCGCACCCGCCAGCGGGCTCGAGCGCAAGCTCGGGCTCTTCCCGCTGACCAACATCGTCATCGCCAACATGGTCGGCGCCGGCATCTTCACGACCTCGGGCCTGCTGATGGCGGACCTCCACAGCCCCCTGATCATGCTCGGCCTCTGGCTCGTCGGCGGCCTCGTCGCCCTGTGCGGCGCCCTGAGCTACGGCGAGCTCGGCGCCGCTTTCCCGCAGGCCGGCGGGGAGTATGCGTTCCTGTCGCGCCTCTACCATCCCGTCCTCGGCTTCCTGTCCGGCTGGGTCTCGTTCTTCGTCGGTTTCTCCGCCCCCATCGCCGCTTCGGCCATCGGCTTTTCCGAGTACCTGACCCGGGCTTTCCCCGGCCTGCTCCATCCCGGCCTCTTCCCCGGCCCTCACGAAGCCGCGGCCATGAAGAAGCTCTACGCCATCCTCATCATCGCCGCCTTCACTTTCCTCCATACCCGCGGCCTCGAAGCCGGGGCCCGCGTCCAGAACGCCCTGACCGGACTGAAGATCCTCCTCATCGTCGGTCTCGTCGCCGCGGGCTTCGCCTTCGGAAAAGGGAGCCTGGCCCATCTCACCTCCGCGGCGCCGTTCCGCTTCGACTTCGCCGGCATCAAGACGATGGGCCTGTCGCTGATGTGGATCATGTTCGCCTACAGCGGCTGGAACGCCTCGGCCTACGTCGGCTCCGAGGTCCGCGACCCCTCGCGCAACCTGCCCCGGTCGCTCCTCCTCGGGACGGCCGTGGTCATGATCCTCTATGTCGCCCTCAACCTCTTCTACATCTACGCCATCCCGCCGGCCCAGATGGAAGGCGTCATCTCCGTCGGAGGCCTGGCCGCCGGGAATCTGTTCGGCAGGTCCGCCGAGACCGTCCTGTCCCTCCTCATTTCGTTCGCCCTCTTCTCCTCCCTCAGCGCCTACCTCATTCTCGGCCCGCGCGTCTACTACTCGATGGCCCGGGACGGCATCTTCTTCAAATCCATCGCCTATGTCGACCCGAAGTGCAGCGTGCCGACCCGGTCGATCGTCTTGCAGGGGGGGATCGCCGCGGTCATGGTTCTCTTCGGGACCTTCGAGCAGCTCCTGACCTACATGGGCTTCTCCCTGGGCTTGTTCCCGCTCCTGGCCGTGTTCGGCGTCTTCAAGCTGCGCCGGACGGGCCGAAGCGCCGTGAAGCTCCCGGGCTATCCGGTCGCCCCCGCCGTCTATCTCCTCGTTGGCACGGCCATCCTGGTCCTGTCGTTCCTGCACAAGCCCGTTCCGTCCCTGGTCGCGATCGCTACCGCCCTGGTCGGCCTCCCCGTGTACCTCCTGTTCAAGTGGCGAGGGAGCCGGGCTGGCCGAGCCCCCGGGAGCCCCCCGCCCCCCGCTTCCCGCCGACTTGACTAATAGGGGGCATCCGCCTATCCTTGTTGCCGTAGGAATGGGGCGAATTTTCCAGGCTTGGTTAGCGGGAGTGCTGCATGCAGAGCGTTGAGACCGGACCGGGGACGCTGACGAGAAGGACAGCCGCTCCAGCGGCCGCGTTCCTCCTCCTGGCCGTCCTGGCCGGCGGTTGCTCCATCGAAAAGATGGCCCTGAACAAGGCCGCCGGGATGCTCTCCGGCTCGGGCTCGGCCGACGTCTTCAGCTCGGACAACGACCCCGACCTCGTCGGCGAGGCCCTGCCTTTCGCCATCAAGTTCTACGAGTCGCTCCTGGCCTCGGTGCCCGACCACGCCGGCCTGCGACTCCGTACGGGCAGCCTTTACATCATGTACGCCAACGCCTTCGTCGAGACGCCCGCCGACATGATCCCCCGCAGCCGGACCGAAGAGAAGGAGTACCTCATGGCCCGGGCCAAGAACCTCTATCTCCGCGGCCGGGACATGCTCTTTGTCTCTGTGGAAAAGAAGAATCCTGTGATCCGGCGGCAGCTCAAGGACCGGAAATACAAGGAGGCCATGGCCCCGTTCGGCAAGGGCGACACCCAGCTGCTCTACTGGACGGCGCTCGGCTGGCTGGCCGCCTTTTCCGTCGATCCCTTCGACATGACCCTCGGCCAGACCGTGCCTCAGACCCGGGCCATGATCGAGCGGATCGAGGCCCTCGAGCCCGGCTACGGCAACGGCGCCCTCGATGGCTTTTATGTCGGCTATTACGGCTCGCTCCCCGACTATCTCGGGGGCGACCCGGCCAAGGCCCGGGAGCACTTCGCCCGGGCCCAGGAGCGGGCCGGGAAGACGGACACGTCGTCCCTGCTGTCCCTGGCCACGACCGTCTGCGTCAAGGAGCAGAACGCGGCCGAGTTCAAGGACCTGCTCGGACGGGTCCTGGCCTTCGATCCGGACAGCAGCCCGTCGACCCGGCTGGTCAACATCCTCAACCAGCGCAAGGCCCGCTGGCTCCTGGCCCACATCGACGATTATTTCATCGAAATGGAACGCCCATGATCAAGAAGGTTTTCGCAGCGCTCGTCCTCGCCGGGCTGCTTCAGGCCGGCCCCGCCGCCTCGTCCGGCCCGATCGTGATCAAGATCGGCAGCATCGCCCCCAGCCGCTCGCCCTGGGACAAGGCCCTCCAGCAGGTGGCCAATGATTGGGAGAAGCTCTCGAACGGGGCCGTGCAGGTCAAGATCTATCCCGGCGGCATCGCCGGGGGCGAGCAGGACATGATCCGGAAGATGCGCCTGGGCGTTCTCCAGGGCGGCGTTTTCTCGAGCATGGGCATGGCCAAGATCGATCACTCCCTGATCGTCCTGGCCATCCCCTTCCTGTTTCATTCCCGCGAAGAGTTCAACGCCGTCTTCGATCAGATAAAGCCGACGCTCGAGAAGCTCATCGAGGCGAAGGGCTTCAAGCCGGTGTTGTGGACGCTCGCCGGCTGGATCAACTTCTTCTCTAAGGTCCCGGTCGTCGAGCCCGACGACCTCAAGAAGCTCAAGATCAGCACGACGGCCGATTTCCCCGAGGTCGAGCAGGTCTGGAAGCGCATGGGCTACGAGGCCGTCGCCGGCGACCAGAGCGACCTGATGATCCAGCTCCAGAGCGGCGCGGTCACGGCCCTGTACCTGCCCGCGCTCGTCGCGGGGTCGGGCCAGTTCTTCGCCCTGGCCCCCCACATGCTCGCGCCGTCCCTGGCCCCTCTCTTCGGGGGGCTCATGCTCAGCGACAAGGCCTGGTCGTCCATCCCCACCGAGCTGCGCCAGCCTTTCCTCGACGCGGTCGTCGCCGCCTCCCGGGGGCTCTATGAAGAGACCATGGGGCTCGAGGCGGACGCCATCAAGATGATGAAGGACAACGGGCTGGTCGTCCATGATCCTCCGCCGGCCGCGCTGGTCCGGTGGCGGGAATCGACGGACCGGGCCGTGGCGGGCCTTCTTGGCACGGTCTTCCCGAAGGAGCTCTACGACCAGGTCATGGGCTATCTCCTGGAATACCGAAAGACCCATGGCCAGTAGGTTCGGCCGCGCCGTCCGCGCCGTCGAGGACAGTCTCGCCATTGCGGCCATCTTCGCCCTCGCGGCGATGCTGCTCGCGGAGGTCGTCGCCCGCAAGGTGTTCAACACCGGGATCCGGGATTCGGGGGCTTACGTCGAACACCTCGTCCTGGCGGCCACGTTCCTTGCCGGGGCGGTCACGTCGCGCGAGAAGAAGCACCTCGCCCTGGCCACCGGCATGTTCCTGCCCGAGCGCTTCAAGGCCTATGCCGAGACGGTCACGGCGGTCCTGGCCTCGGCCCTGACGTTCGCCTTCGGGGTGAGCGCCTTGTCATTCGTATGGACCGCGTTCGGCCCGGCCGACAGGGTCGGCTTCCTGCCCAAGCGGGCCGTCGTGCTGGTCATGGCGGCCGGCTTCCTGGTCATGAGCGCGCGCTTCGTCACGACGATCAGGACGAAGAAGGCCAGGGTCTGGGCGGGGGCCGGGGCCCTCGTCCTGGGCCTCCTTCTCGGCTTCGATCCGCTCGTCCAGCTGTTGACCGCCGGCGGGACGGCCTCCCGGCCGGTCCTCATCGCGGCCGCGGGGTTCATCAAGCCGCTGGTCGGGGGGGCCGCCGGGCCGCTCATCCTCCTTCTCATCGCGGCCGCCTTCCTCGGCCTGCCCATCTTCACCGTGCTCGGCGGGATCGGTTTCCTCCTCTTCGCCAAGACCGGGCAGCCCCTCGAGATCATCCCCAACCAGGCCTACGGGGTCCTGACGGGGAGCGCCATCCCGGCCATCCCGCTGTTCGCGGCGGTCGGCTTTTTCCTGTCCGAGAGCAAAGCGGCGGAGCGAATGGTCCGGTTCTTCCAGGCCGTGTTCGGCTGGTTCCCGGGCGGGCCGACCGTGATGGCCGTCCTCGTCTGCGCCTTTTTTACGACGTTCACGGGCGCCTCGGGCGTGACCATCCTGGCCCTCGGCGGGCTCCTGGCCCTGATCCTGGAGAAATCCGGCTATGCCAAGCGTTTCACGGTCGGCATCCTGACCGCCTCGGGCAGCATCGGTTTGCTCTTCCCGCCCAGCCTTCCGGTCATCATCTACGGGGTGATCGCCCAGACGAGCATCAAGGACATGTTCGTCGGGGGGTTCCTGCCGGGGGTCTTCCTGGTCGTCTCCGTCGTCGCCGTCGGTATCGTCTACTCCTTCAAGCACCGGGTTCCGCGCCAGCCGTTCAAGGTCCGGGAGGCGGCGGCCGCGTTCCTGTCCTCTTTCTGGGAGCTCCTGCTGCCGCTCATCGTCTTCGGCCTCTATTTCGGCGGGATCGTCAGCCTGCAGGAGAGCGCGGCGGCGGCCCTGGTCTACGTCTGGATCGTCGAGACCTTCGTCAAGAAGGACGTGAAGATCCGCGACCTGCGCCGCATCTTCCTCCACGCCGTGCCCATCATCGGCGGCGTGCTGATCATCCTGGCCCTGGCCAACGGCCTGTCCTATTACATCATCGACGCCCAGATCCCCCAGAAGCTGAGCGAGTGGGTGGCGGCCAAGATCTCCTCTCCCTACGTGTTCCTGCTCCTGCTCAACCTGGCCCTGCTCGTCGTCGGCTGCTTCATGGACATCTACTCGGCCATTCTCGTCGTCGTGCCGCTCATCATCCCGCTGGGGAACTACTTCCACATCCACCCGGTCCACCTGGGCATCATCTTCCTGGCCAACCTGGAGCTCGGATACCTGACGCCGCCGGTCGGGTTGAACCTGTATCTCGCCTCCTACCGCTTCAACGAGCCCCTGCCCCGGGTCTACAAGGACGTGCTGATCTTCCTCGGCATCGGGCTGGTGGCGGTGCTGCTCATCACCTACGTGCCCTTCCTGACCATGGCGCTGCTATAAGAGGGGGTCAAACCTATACCTTTTTAATTTCATTCTTTGGCGAAGGTCGGGGCTAAGTCGCGAAATTAAAAAGGTATAGGTTTGACCCCATCCTATTTATCCCTATTGAAGTGGGGCAGGTCCCAGGGGATCTCGAGGGAGAGCTCGACGAAGCCGGCGTAAACGCCGTCCCGGAACCAGGGCGCCTGGTAGATCAGCTTCTTCTTGCCGTTCTTCTGAATGGTGTAAACGTTCGTCCGCCGTTCCGCCATCATCCCCGCGAGCTGCGTGCGGCTCGGCTCGGGATGGCAGTCGAAGACGTTCGTGCCGATGAGGGCCGCTCCGCCGTCGGCCGCGAAGACCTCGCGCGCCCGCCCGTTCAGTTCGAGGATCCGGCCCTCGGTGTCGCAGACCGTGACCGCGCCCGGGAATTCCCGGACCCACGCCTGGTCGCTCATGACCTCTCCTTTTTCGCCCGCCCCTTGAACAGGGCCCGTACGGCGTACCCCGCGTAGCCGGCCAAGCCGGCCGAGAGCGCCGCGACGAGCGCCGTGGCCGCGAGGACCGTCCAAGGCCGGTCCAGACCGAACATCCGGGCCATCCTGTCCGCGATGAGCTCGCTCCCGGTGAGATAGAAATAGGTCCCGGCCCCGAGCCACAGGAGCCCCGCCGCGAAGAGGCCGGTGCGGATCGCCCTCCAGCCGCTCGTCGCCGCGGCCGCGCCGTAGGCGAAGGGGACGATCATGATCCACCACCAGTAAGGGGCCACGAGCTGGAGGGCCAGCAAAGCCAGAAGGCACACGAGCGTCGCGATCATCGTTCCCCTCTCATCACGGTCCGTCCGACGATCCTCGGATCCGGATCGTCCGCCGACTTCAGGAACACCAGCTCGTACGGCTTTCCGGCGGCCCAGTCGCCGACGCGGTCGTCGTAGAACCTCGAGCCCGGATTCCCCGACTGCCCGCCGGGGTAATTCCCCCAGGCCTTGACCTCCGGGCCGAGCTCGACGACCATGCGCCAGGATGGCGCCCAGACGGAGCCGATGGCGTTGATGACCTGGCCGGCCCCGTCCGTCTCGATCTTCCGGCCGAAGGCCGGGATCCTGGCCAGATGCCTTATCTGGGTCCCCTTGGCCTTGCCCCACATCCAGGCCTCGCCGAACGGCCCCAGCCGCTTCTCGAGGTTGGCCGCCGCCGATCGCAAAGCCCGTTCGGCGATCTCGGCCAGCGACTCCCGCTCCGGCGTCGATCGGTCGTCGAACCACGGCGCGTCGGGCTCGTTGAGCGCGAGGTCGGTCATGACCTGGCTGGCCGGCCTGGACATCCGGCCCGTCGCCTCCGGCGTCTCGTCGTCCCAGGTCAGACGGTTGAGCTCGTCCCAGAGCTCGCGGAAGATCGTCGGCGCCGCCGAGGCCGCCCGGGCCTCGAGATCCCAGCCCTCGAGCTCCCGGAGGCAGGCTTTCTCGGCGCCCGTCACGGCCTTGTCCCGGACGAGGCGGAGCAGGCGCGGCAGGACCGCCCGGGCCCGGATGTCCAGAACGTCGGCCTGCATCAGGATCATGTCCTCCGCCGTGACCTGCCGGGCCGACCGCAGGATCTCGTTGATCCGGGCCCCCCGCTCGAACGACGCGTAGTCCCAGCCGAGATAATAGGGATAGCTCGCGTCGACGGCGGCCTGGTTCGCCGAGCTGACGAAACCCCGCTCCGGGTCCCGGACGTGCGGGACCTGCTCTCGCGGCACCCAGCCGTGCCACTCGTCGGCCGGATCGGCGCCGTCGAGGACGAAGCGGCCCTGTCCCTTCCGGCGCAGCGGGAACCGGCCGTTGTGCCAGATGGCGATCGTTCCCTCGCGGTCGGCGTAGACGAAATTCTGGGCCGGGCAGGCCCAGGGCTTGAGCGCCTCGACGAATTCATCGTAGTTCCCGGCCCTGTCCAGGGCATCGAGGGCCGCGAATTCGTTCGACGGCTCATGCGCGATCCACCGCAAGGCCGCGCCCGCGGGGACGTCCATGCCGGGGAAGGCCGGTTCGTCCTTCCAGCGGACGATCGGGCCGTAGTGGGTGGTGACCACCCGGTCGATGACGGTCTCGCCGTCCCGGACCTCGATCCTCTCCTCGAGCACCCCGGCCTTGCGCCACTCGCCTCCGTACCGGTATTCGGCGTGGGTGTCATCCTTGAACGCGATGTCGTACCAGTCGACGGCGTCGTCCGTGCCGTTGGTGAAGCCCCAGGCGATGTTCTCGTTGTAGCCCGCGATGACGAGCGGGGCCGCGGGGAAGGCGACGCCGCGGACGTTGATCCCGGGGGCGGCGAGCTGCACCTCGTACCAGACCGCCGGCAGCGACAGCTCCAGGTGCATGTCGTTGCAGAGGATGGGCCGGCCGGTCCGGGTAAGTTTGCCGCTCACGGCCCAATTGTTGCTGCCGAGGCCCGGTCCGGTCCGGTAGCCGGGCGACGCGAACGCGTCGGCCGGCGCTTCCGGGCCGGCCTCGGGGTCCGCCCCCGTCCCGCCTTTCCGGGGCTCTGACGCGCCTGGGGGACCGGTCACGGCCTCCGGAGCGAAGTCCCAGGGCGTGCCCGGCGGGATGACGGCTCCACCAGAGGCGAGGCGAACGGGAAGAGCCTCTCGAGGGCCTTTTCCCACTCGCCGCCCCAGCCCTTCATCCGGGTCATGGCCGCGTCCTGGTTGTAGGAGGACAGGGAATAGGCCATGGCCTTGACGAGGAGGACGCATTTAAATTCCGACCAAGGCTCCGGCCGGTAGTCCAGGATCTTGTATTCGACGGGCAGGCCCTGACGGCCAAGGTCCCGAATGCGGGCGTTGACGCCGGCCGTGAAGGCCTCCAGGGCCTCCCGGGTCTTCGGATCGCCGCGCAAGGCCGCGAGGGCCTTCTCCGCGGCCCAGGGCATCCCGAAGCGCCGGGTGAAGATGTCCTGGCGCAGGCCGGCTTTCCCGACGATCTCGGAGATGCGGCCGGCCGTGTACTGCGCCTGGAAGTCCATCTGCCAGAGCCTGAGCGTAGCGGCCACGTAGCCCTGGGCGAGGAAGAGGTCGTGGTCGTTCCCGGCGAAGATGTGAGGGACGCGGCGATCGTCCCAGACGACCCGGACCTCCTGGCGCAGGCCGGGGACCTCGAGCGTCTCCGGGATGTCGTCCGACCGGGCGCCGTTCTGCCAGAATCCCGCGAACGGATCGAGCAGCCGGCCGAGGGCGGGGAACGTGCCGTGGCGGTTGTCGAGCGCCCAGAACGCCGCGGCCGCGAGGACGAGGGAAACGATGGCCCGGACCCGCTTCATGGGCTCCTCCTTCGCCCCTCTCTATACCATAGCGACTTCGGCGCTGGCAATCTGCTAGAATGGCCCGCGGGAGGGCGACATGACCGACGCGCCCGTCTTTACCGGTTTCAGCAAGGAGACCGTGCGCTTCTACGCCGAGCTCCGGAAGAACAACAACAAGCCGTGGTTCGAGGACCATCGCGGGATCTTCGAGGGCCACGCCATGGCCGAGGCCAAGCTCTTCGTCGTGGCCATGGGGGAGAGGCTGAAAAAGATCGCGCCGGGCCTCGTCGCCGTCCCCGCGGTCAACAAGTCCATCTTCCGCATCTACCGCGACACCCGCTTCAGCCTGGACCCGACGCCCTACAAAACGCACCTGGGCATCTACTTCTGGGACGGCTCCAGGCCGAAGATGGAATCGGCCGGCTTTTATTTCCAGCTCGAGCCGCCCGACCTCTACATGGGCGGCGGCATGTACATGATCCCCGACAACCTGCTCGACCGCTACCGGAGGGCCGTCGTCGACAGGACCCGCGGCCCGCAGATCGGGAAGATCGTGGCCGCGCTGCGGGCCCGGCCGGGCTTCACGGTGGAGGGCGTCCACTACAAGCGCGTTCCGGCGGGCTTCGACCCCGGCCACCCCAACGCGGAGCTGCTCAAGCACAAAGGGCTCTACGCGGGGATCGAGGAGAAGATCCCCGGGGAGTTCTATTCGGCCAAGCTCATCGATCATTGTCTCGAGCGCTTCGAGCCGATCGTCCCGCTGAACCGCTGGCTGATGAAGCTCTGAAATAGGGGGACATGATACCCGTTTCCCATTTATTCGTACCTCACGGTTTCTCCTGAGCTGATGCGGGAACATGAAGAGGGGTTCATGAAAAGAAGAACACTGGTCGCCGCCCTGGCGTATCGCCATGGCCGCCGCCGAGCCGGCCTGCGCCAGGAAGGCCGGGCCGCTCCCGGTCCGGTTTCGCGCGGCTACACGATCCCGCTCATCGACTTGGCCGCCGATGCGTCGCGCCGGACCGTCGTCGACCGCGAGCCCGGGCAGTACCTGGGGCATCCGACGACCGTTCTGCTCGAGGACGGCCGGACGATGTCGCCGTCTATCCCCAGGGCCACGGCCGCGGCGCCGATCGTCCTGAAGCGGAGCGGCGACGGCGGCCTGACCTGGAGCGGGCGCCTGCCCGTGCCGGAGAACTGGGCCACCTCGCTCGAGACGCCGACCATCCACCGCGTCGTCGGGCCGGACGGGACGAAGCGGCTCATCGTCTGGTCGGGGCTCTACCCGGCCCGCCTGGCGGTCTCCGAGCGACGACGCGGCGACATGGACGCCGCTCGCGCCGGCCGGGGACTGGGGCGGCATCGTGGTCATGTCGGCGCTCGTCGAGCTGCAGGCCGTTCGGCCGCGGCCGCTACATGGCCATGTTCCACGACGACGGCCGCTTTTTCGCCAAAGAGGCCCGCGCAGGAGAAGCCGCCGCGTCTTCACCCTCTATGCGACGTTCTCCGAGGACGGGGGCCTGACCTGGTCCTTCCCGCGGGCGGTCCACGCGGCGTCCGAGGTCCATCTCTGCGAGCCGGGGATCGTCCGCTCGCCCGACGGCCGGACGCTGGCCGCGCTCCTGCGCGAGAACAGCCGGACCCGCAACTCGTTACGTCATCTTCTCGAAAGACGAGGGCCAGACCTGGACTGCGCCGCGCGAGCTGCCGGGCTCGCTCACCGGGGACCGCCACACCGGCGAAGTACGCTCCGGACGGACGGCTCTTCATCTCCTTCCGCGACATGACCCACGACAGCCCGACGCACGGCGATTGGGTGGCCTGGGTCGGCACGTTCGACGACATCGTCAAGGGCCGCGAGGGCCAGTACCGCGTCCGGCTCATGGACAACACCAAGGACGCCGATTGCGCCTATCCCGGCGTGGAGGTCCTGCCGGACGGCACGTTCGTCGCTGACGACCTACGGTCACTGGACGTCCGGCGAACCGCCCTACATCGTCAGCGTGCGGCTCAAGCTCGACGAGCTCGACCGCCTCGCCCGCTGATTCCGGGGGGCGCCGGAATTGGACGGCCGGTCCCGTTCCGTTTACAATGGAGACGAAGGTCCCGTGATGAGACCCGAACGCCTTCCTCTTCCCCTTCTCGTGAGCATGGCCGTCGCCGCGGGCGCGCTGTTCGTCGGCGTTTCGCGGGCCCAGGAATTCGCGACAGGCGACGCTCGTCGAGCGGGCCGTCTGTCTGAAGGACCCCGGACAGAGCTACGCGCCTCTATCTGCCGTCTTCGTTCGACCCGGCGAGGACGTGGCCCGTCCTTTTCCTCTTCGATTCGGGCGCGCGCGGATCGTTGGCGGTCGCGGCGTTCAGGGAGGCGGCCGAGACCTACGGGTGGATCCTCATCGGCTCCAACAATTCGCACAACGGTCCCCAGCGGGACAACGCCCTGGCCGCCCAGGCCGTCTGGGCGGACGCTCTGACGCGGCTGCCGATCGACGCCCGGCGCGTCTACGCCTCCGGCTTTTCCGGCGGGGCCCGCGCCGCGTCGGCCTTTCCGCAATACGTCGGCCGCGCCATCGCGGGAGTCGTCGGCTGCGGCGCCGGGATCGCCACGGGCCTCGATCCCGGGAGCCTGGACGCGGCGGCCTATTTCGGCCTGGCGGGATTGGCGGACTTCAACTACGGCGAAATGAAGGGCCTCGACCGGGCCCTCGATCCCTCCGGCCTCCCGCACGCGTTTTACTATTTCGAAGGAACGCACGATTGGCCGGACCCGTCTTCGTGCGCCCGGGCCGCCGGCTGGATGGAAGTCATGGCCATGCAGCAGGGGCTTCGTCCGACGGACCCCGCGCTGGCCGCAATCGTGATCGAGCGCGAGCTCGAGGAAGCCCGGACGCTCGAGGACGCGGGCCGGATCTATTGGGCCGGCGAACGGCTCGAGGCCGCGGCGCTCCTGGCCCGGGGACTGGACCTCGACCTGGCGGGCCTGCAGGACCTGCCTTCGCGCGTCGCGAAGCTGAAAGCCCGGACGGAATACCGGCAATTCCTCGACGCCGAAAAGGCCAGGGACCGGAAGGAGGCGGAATTCCGGACGAGTTTCGGCCGGGCCTTCGGCGCTGTCGAAGACCCGGATACGGGCGGCTCGTCAGCCGTGCCGAAGGTGCTTCAGGAGATGCGGATCGGGTTCTTCAAAAAGGACGCGAAAACCGCCAAGACGGTCGAAGAGCGGAGCCTGGCGTCACGGCTCCTCTTCGAGTTCAGCCTGGCCGCTCAGGCCCGGGCCGTCGCCCTCTATGACCGGCGCGATTTCGGCCGGTCCGCGGCCTATGGGGACCTCGCGATCGCCGCATGCGAGGAGGGGCTACCCCGGGAAAAGGGTCTTTATTACAGCAGGGCGAGCGTCGCCGCGGTTTCGGGCGACAGGAAAACGGCGCTGAAATGCCTGTCCACCGCCGTGGACAAGGGCTTCGTCGATCTCGGGCTCCTCGAAAGGGACGGCGATTTCGATCCGATCAGGGACACGGCAGGGTTCCGTGAGATCCTGGAACGGGTCAGGCAGGCCCGGGAGAAAAAGGGGGACATGATACCCGTTTCCCAATTCATTAAATAGGAAACGGGTATCATGTCCCCCTTTTTTCAGCGGAGGACCAGCAGCCGGCCCTGGCCGGGCTCGACGCGGATCGGGTCGCCGGGCTTGAATTCGGCCGCGTCCTGGAACTTGTCGATGGCCGGGGCGGTCAGCACGGCCTTCTTCGGATCGAGGCCGAGCTTCTTCCAATCGATCGCCAGGCGGACGTCGACGGCGCCCTTGGCCCAGGAGGCGAGGGTGATCATCGCCGTGTTGCCGGCCCCCGCGCCCTTCCGGACGAACGTCGTCGCCAGCACCTCCCGGTTCCCCGTCTTGACCGGATTCGCGTCGACCCACCAGCCGATCATCTCGCTGGCCGTGATCCCGAACTCGTCCCAAACCTTCCAGAGCGGCCGCGGGTCGCCCGCCCAGGGTAGGCGCGCCGTCATCCCGAAGACCATGCCGCGCCAGGCGTTGCCGCCGTCCTGGAGCATCTCGCCCATGAGACCGAAGGGCAGCCCCGACACCTCGACCAGCCAGTAGTCCGGGCCGCTCCCGTTGTAGTCGAAATATTCGCCGAACCAGAGGCGGTTCAGATAGGGGAAATGCTCGAGGTAGAGGTTGGCGCTCGAGGCGAAGCCGTCGCGGACGTTGTACTGGTTGGCGCTGTGGAGGTCGATGAGGGCCCCGGGCCGGTTGCGGTCGAGGACCTTGCGGACCCGTTTCATGGTCGTCCGGTCGAAGGCGACGTCGTCGAGGTAGAGGCCGTCGATGCCGACGTTCTTGGCCACCCAGTCGAGCCCCTCGATGTAGTAGTTGTGCCAGCGCGACATGCCGCTGTTGATGACCGCGGCGTCCTTGAGCTCGGGCACGAACCAGGCGGCGATGTAGTCGCCCCCGAGGTGCTCCTGGAGCCAGGAATAGCCGCCGCCCGGCCCCGGCGTGAAGATCTCGTGGCCGAGGCTGCGCAGGGCGAAGAGCTCCGGAGCGCGGTTGGAGAGCTCGCGCACGGTGTCGTAGATCTTGACCCTGAAGCCGCGCCGGTGGGCGTCGTCGATGTAGGCCTTCATCTCGGCGACGCGCAGGAAGGGGTAGTTGATGTAGGGATTGACGGCGTTGGCGTGGTGGACGTTGATGACGTTGGCCCCGGTCGCGGCGATCTTGTCGAGGGGCTCGAAGGCGTGGAAGTAGCGCTCCTTGAAATGAGCGGGCGGATCGAGGGGCTTGAACGGGGTGAGGAGAAGGGTGAAGTCGAAGCGGAGGGTCTCGCCCCGGCGGATCGTCCGGGCCCCGGACGCGGCGCACATGACGACGGCGCGGGCCTTGGCGCCGGCCTGGCCCGGTCCCGCCGTCCGCACGGTCACCGTGCCCTTGCCGCCGTTCCACCAGGACGGCGGCATGTTCAGGGGCTTCGACAGGTAGAAATTCGTGTTGAGCGGCCGCGAATAGTTCTCGGCCCGCAGTCCGACCTGGAGCCCGGCGTTGACCGATCCGATCCAGAGCGCGTCCTGGTTCTTTTTCTGGTCCCAGGCCCAGTCGAACGTCTCGGGACGGGCGCCGCCCTTGTAGCCGAGGCCCATCATGTACCCGGCGGCCTCCGGACTCCAGGGCACTTCGAGCCGGATGTCCGCGACGGACGCGTCGCTCTGGGCGGAGACGGCGACCTTGTACTCGACGAACCCGTCGAATTCCATGCGGGCCTCGACCCGCATGAGGAAGCCGCCGTTGCAGTTGTCGGCTTCCCAGACGACCGCCCCGGGACCGCGCCGGCCCACCCGCGGACCGGTGACGCTCGGCGTCCAGACGTGCTCCTTCCCGTCCTTGCCGATGACCCGGAGCCGGATCGGGCCGGCCGTCACGGGAACGGGCTTGGACTGCAGGCGGGTCATCTCGGGCGCGAAGTAGCTCTGGATGAGGGCCGGGAAGCCGTCCCGGCCGATGGTCAAAGAGCGCCCGAGGCAGCGGACCGTGAACGTGTCGACCGTAAGAGGCGTATAAGGCCGGACGATGTCGTCGTCCTGGGCCAGCCGTCGAATCGAGCCAATGCAGCCGGGACATGCGGTAGGGATCGTCGTCGGCCGAGCATCGGGGAGAGGGGCTCCGTCGTGACGTACGGCGCGATTCGAGGATCGTCGCGGCCAGTCCGTTGGGCGCGACGGTGACCGTCCCGTCGTAGACGCCGAAACGGGCATCGGGAGCGGCATCTGGATGCCGCACCAGAGGGCCTGGACCTTGCCTTTGTCGATGGAGACTTTCTTCCGGAAGGCCTTCCCGTCCCAGCCGATCCCGCCGGTGTTGATGCAGGTCAGGGCCGAGGCGGGGATGACCGCCGGCTTGGCGGGATCGCCCGTTTCGTTTCCGAAAGGACGCCACACATAGTCCGAAAACCTCACCTCGAGGTCCTCGACGGCCTGCCGGGCGGCCCAAACCCCGATCTGGAAGGTCGCAAAGTCTCCGTAATGCCCATCCACTTGATGTCCCCCCGACCACGTCGGGTCGGCCCAATGCCGAGGCAGGTCGTCCGTCATCCGGATGGACATCGTCCGATCTTCGGGAAAGAGAAGATAGGCCGTGTCGGGATTGCGGGCAAGGAGCGCCCGCACCTCCGCGGCCGTGGCGATCTCCTCCATCATCGTGAACATGTTGAAATCGTCGACGGACTCGATCCTGACGAACGCGGCTTCGGGGATCGATCCGGAGACAGGGAGCGGGGCCGAGCTGCCGGCCGCCGGGAGCCCGTTGGCGAGGAGCCAGGCAGGCTCGGCCGTCTCCTTCGGCGGGTCGTATTTGACGTTCGGATAGTTCTTGCGGCCTTCGGACTTGTAGGGCATGTAATAGAAATAGTATTCGCCGGGCACGGTGCGGGGCTCGAAGACGAAGTCGCCGGATTCGCGGTCGACGGCGAGAGCGAGGACGTTGCCGACGCGCTCGCCCGTGGCCGCGTCGACGACGATGACGGCCTTCTTGCCGGGTTCCGCGTCGCGGCGCCGCCAGGGAATGACGACCCGGACGGCGGCGGGCTTGGCGATCTTCGGTGCGGTCGGGGCCTCGACGCGGACGACCGCTCGATGATTACCCAATCCCGTCTCAGAGTCCCAACTCGCGTCGCCGGACTTGCCGGTCTCTCCCTGAGGCGTGCAGGCCGCGAAGAGGGGCGGCACAATGAGCAGAACGACCAGCATGGCCATTGTTCCAGGGGTCATCGTTCTTTTCGAGGCTTCCGGATCTTTCATTTTCGCCGCCTTGCCAAGAATCGGGACCGGGAAGACACTTAAGGGCCCCCAATTTATAAGGGCGGACGGGGGATGTCAAGTTACCGGGTTTTTGGGCTGGAAAATTAATAACTTGACAAACATACTACTATGTATTACATTGTATATGGTTATGAAATGGAAAACAAAACGACACAGCTGAGAAAAGGGATCCTGGAGCTGGCCATCTTGGGGTGTCTCTCGAGGGGTCGCCACTACGGCTATTCCCTCGTCAGGACGATCGCCGGGCAGTCCGAGATCGACCTGACCGAAGGCACGATCTACCCCATCCTCGGGCGGCTGGCCAAGGAAGGGCTCGTCCGGTCCGAATGGGTCGAATCGAGCCAGGGTCCGCCCCGCAAGTACTACACGCTGACCCCCAAGGGGGAAGATGCTTTTCACGTTCTCGACGGGGAATTCCGGAAGCTGGCCGCGATCGTGGCCAATTCCCGGACCGCCGCCGTTCCCGACGAACGGGACGGAAGCCTCGGCGTTATTGACGTCATCAAGGAGTCGAACAATGGCTAACGGTTTCAGCGGCCCGGTCGCCCAGATCGTCGACAACTATCTCGAGCGTTTGAAGAAGGGGCTCAAAGGCATCCCCGCCCAGGACCAGGAGGAGCTGGTCAAGGAGATCAACTCCCACATCTACGAGTCTTTCCGCGCCGATCCCGCGCCCGACGAGGTCGCCCGCATCCTCAGGGTCCTCGACAAGCTCGGCGAGCCGGCCGCCGTCATCGCGGCCCGCATGCCCGAAGCCATGGTCACGCTCGGCAAAAAGAAGAAGCTGCCCTTCCTGATCCTGGCCGGCCTCCTCATCGCGTTCTTCGGCGTCCCGCTCGGCCTGGGCGGCCTGAGCGCGGCTGTCGGTGTGCTCCTTGGCGTGCTGGCCCTCGTCCTGGCCTTCTACATCGTCGCGTTCAGCCTCATCCTGACGGGTTGGTTGAGCGCCGTGATCATGATCGTCCGCATCTTCAGCCCCGGGTTCCTCGATCCCTGGATCGACATCTATCCCCTCGTTTCCGATCCGACGTTCAACACGGTCATTTATATCGTCGGGGCCCTCCTGATCGCGGCCCTCGGATTCGGGCTTCTCTGGCTGGGGTCCCGGATGATGAGGGGGATCCGGTTCGTCTTCCGGTTCCTCTTCCAAAAAGTGAAGAACTGGCGCAAGAAGGGGCCAGCGCAGGCCCAATAGTCTGGGGAAAAAAAGGGGACACGTCCCGAAGGGACATGTCCCCGAGTCAGCGTCCTGAGAAGCCTATTTTTTCGGGGCCTCCGTGATCTCCACGAAGAGGGACTTGGCCTCGCGCTTGCTCTTCCAGATGGCCCAGACGGTGGCGGCCAGGAGCACCGCAACGACCGCGGCCAGGCCGGGCGTCATCTTATTGTACTTGACGATGATCGGCGCCGCGATCAGGCTGACCAGATTGGTGACCTTGATCATCGGGTTGAGGGCCGGGCCGGCCGTGTCCTTGAGCGGGTCGCCGACCGTGTCGCCGACGACGCCGGCCTTGTGGCGGTCCGAACCCTTGCCCGTGCAGGCGATAATATCTTTGGGCTCGTCCTCGATCGACTTCTTGGCGTTGTCCCACGCGCCGCCCGCGTTGGCCATGAAGACGGCCAGGAGCTGGCCGCTCAGGATGATCCCTGCGAGGAAGCCGCCCAGGGCCTCGACCTGGAGGACCAGGCCGACGATGAGCGGAAGGAAGACCGAGATCAGGGCCAGCGGCACGAGCTCCTTCTGGGCCGCCGCCGTCGAGATCTTGATGACCCCGGCGTAATCCGGCTTGACCTTGCCCTCCATGATGCCGGGGATCTTGAACTGGCGCCGGACCTCCTCGACGATGAGGCCGGCCGCCCGGGTGACGGCCCGGAGCGACAGCGAGCTGAAGAGCCAGGGGAAGGCCCCCCCGAGGAGCAGCCCGACGAAGACCTTGGTCTCGGACAGGCGGATGGAGGTCATGACATTCTGGATGCCGAGCTGGATCTGGACCCGGCCGACATCCGTGATATAGGACGCGAACAAGCTGACGGCGGCGATGACCGCCGAGGCGATGGCCACCCCCTTGGTGATGGCCTTGGTCGTGTTCCCGACGGCGTCGAGGTCGGCCATGATCTGGCGGGCCTTGATCGTCTCCTCGTCGCACTGGTCGTGCCAGGACATCTCGGCGATGCCGTTGGCGTTGTCGGAGATCGGGCCGTAGGAGTCCATGGCCACGTTGTTGCCCGTGTGGCTGAGCATGCCGATGCCGATCATGGCCACGGCGTACAGGACGTAAAGCGCCCCGGCCGAGCTGTAGAGGGCCAGGGCGATGATGAAGCTGATGGCGATGATGACGACGGCCCAGACGCTCGACTCCATCCCGACGGCCAGGCCGGAGAGGATGGTCGTCGCCGGCCCGGTCTTGGTCGACTTGACGATCTCCTTGACCGGGCTCTTGCGGGTCGAGGTGAAGTAGGAGGTCAGGGGGTTGAAGGCCACGGCCAGGCCGACGCCGACCGAGGTCAGCATGGCCAGCCGCCAGTCATGGGCGTAATTGACGGCCACGACGAAGGACCAGATGATGGTGTTGACGCTCGAGACCTCGTAGGACCGGAACATGGCCTCCTCGGCGTCCTTGGCCCGCATGAACTTGATCGGGAAGCGCTCCCAGATCGGGACGGTGAACGTCCCCAGGATCGAGGAGATGACGCCGATGGCCCGGATGATCAGGGGATAGACGATCCACTTCAGGGAGTGGGTCGGGTCGATGGCCATCAGGGCCAGCCCCAGGATCAGCCCGGAGACGATGGTCACTTCGTAGGACTCGAAGATGTCGGCGGCCATGCCGGCGCAGTCGCCGACGTTGTCGCCGACGAGGTCGGCGATGACCGCGGCGTTGCGCGGATCGTCCTCGGGGATGTCCTTCTCGACCTTGCCGACGAGGTCGGCGCCGACGTCGGCGGCCTTGGTGAAGATGCCGCCGCCGACCCGCATGAACAGGGCCAGGAGCGTGCCGCCGAAGCCGAAGCCGAGCAGGGCGTCCGGCGCCGCGGTGCCGAAGACGATGAAGATCAGGGTGCCGCCGAACAGGCCCAGGCCGTCGGTCAGCATGCCCGTGATCGTTCCGGCGTAATAGGCGATGGACAGGGCCTCGTTGAAGCCGCGCCGCGCCGCCGCCGCGGCCCGCACGTTGGCCTGGATGGCCATGCGCATGCCGAGCTGGCCGACGAGGAGCGAGAACGTCGCGCCCATGATGAAGGCGATCGTCCGGCCGATGGCCACGATGATCTGGGCGTTCTTCTGGCCGAACTCGGCCACCGCCTCGCGGCTGGCCGGCACGACGTAGACGCTCAGGAACAGGGCGACCGTCAGGCCGCCGATGATGGGCAGGATCTTGCGCAGCTGCGTCTTGAGGTAGCTGTCCGCGCCGATGCGGATGGCGTTCCAGACCTCCTGCATCTTGGCCGTGCCCTTGTCCTTCTTGAGCACGACCTTGCGCAGCATCCAGGCGTACCAGAGGCTGATGAAGGCCGTCAGCATGACGCCGCAGATGGCGATCTGCTCGAACGAGTTCAGCCCGTGGCGGGCGAGACCCAGGATGTTCATGCGTGTCTCCTCAAACCGGAATGGGACCGCGCCGGGGACTGTCGGACCCGCCCCCTGACGCCCGGGAAAGTGCTTATTTTACACAAGTCGGGCCAAAAATCAACCCCGGTTTTATGCTATAATACCGCTTCTGTCCCCGGGGGACGGATGAACCCATGAGCGAATACGGATTCCTCTTCAAGCCGTTCGCCGAGATGACCGAGGCGGACTACGCCGAGGTCGGCTTCCGCTCCGGCCTGGAGATCCATCAGCAGCTCCTGACCGAGAAAAAGCTCTTCTGCCGCTGCCCGGCCGGCCGTTACAGCGACAAGTACGATGCCGAGATCCTCCGCCACATGCGGCCGACCCTGTCCGAGCTGGGCGAGTACGACGGCACGGCCCTCATGGAGTTCAAGACCAGGAAGGAGATCATCTACCGGATCAACCGGGAGACGGTCTGCACCTACGAGATGGACGACACGCCGCCGTTCATGATCGACGAGCACGCCCTCGACATCGCCCTCGGCGTGGCCATGCTCTACAGCCTCGCCCTTGTCGACGAGCTCCACATCGCCCGCAAGCAGTACCTCGACGGCAGCATCCCGACCGGCTTCCAGCGGACGACCATCGTCGGCGTCACCGGCTGGGTCCCGTACAAAGATCGCCGCATCTCCATCGTCCAGCTCGGCCTCGAGGAGGACGCCTGCCGCGAGGTCAGCGACGTCGGGCACCGCCGCGTCTACCGGACCGACCGCCTGGGCATGCCCCTCATCGAGACCGTGACCGGCCCCGATATGCGCATGCCCCGGGAGGTCGCCGAGGTCGCCCAGATCCTCCGGCGCCTGGTGCGGAGCACCGGGCAGGTCCGGACCGGGATGGGCGCCGCCCGCGAGGACGTCAACGTCAGCGTCCGCGGCGGCACCCGCGTCGAGATCAAGGGCGTGCCCCGCATCCCCCGCATCCCGCTCCTGACCTATCACGAGGCCATGCGCCAGTGGAACCTGCTGCGCCTGCGCGAGGAGCTCCGCGGCCGCGGCATCACTCCGGAGACCTTCAAGTCCGAATCCGAGGACGTCACCCGGATCCTCGTCAAGACGAGCTACGAGCCCATCCGCGACGCGATCGGCGCCGGCGCGGTCGCCGCGGCCGTCGCGCTGCGCGGCTTCCGCGATCTCCTGGGCTGGCAGACGCAGACCAACACCCGCTTCTCCCGCGAGATCTCCGACCGCGTCCGGGTCGTCGCCTGCCTGACCAAGCTCCCCAACATCATCCACTCCGACAGTCTCTCGGAGACCCTCTCGAGCTCCCGCTGGGATTCCGTGCGCAAGGCCGTCCGGGCCGCCGCGGACGACACCGTGGTCGTCGTCTGGGGGCCGGCCGAGGATGTCAGGACGGCCGTCCAGGAGATCGCGATCCGGGCCAGGGAAGCCACGGTCGGCATCCCGTCCGAGACGCGCCAGGCCCTGCGCGACGGCACGAACGGCTTCGAGCGCATCCTGCCCGGGCCGGACCGGATGTACCCCGACACCGACCTGCCGCCCAAGCAGGTCACCGAGGAGCGCCTGGCGGCCATCCGCCGGCGCCTGCCCGTTCCGGTCTGGACGCGCGAAGCCTGGTACCGCGAGCTCGGCCTGCCCGCGGACGTCGTCGAGGTCCTCTCAGTCTCCCGGCTGGCCGGCCTCTTCGAGATCCTGGTCAAGGACTGGCGGATCGATCCCGTGGCCGCGGCCGTGGCCCTCGTCCAATTCCCCAAGCGGCTGAAAAGAAAGGGGCTCGACCCGGCCGTGCTCACCGAGGAGACCCTCCGCCGCATCTTCGCCCTGTTCCGCGACCGGAGGATCTCCCGCGACGGCGTGTGGGCCCTGATGGACCGGGCCGCCCGGGGCGGGCCTCTGCCCGAGGCGGGCGAGGTCCGGCCGGCGACCGAAGAGGAGATCTACGCCCAGGTCGTCGAGTCGAACGGCCGGCTCCGGACGATGAAGGTCCACAACGCCGACAGGAAGACCCATGTCCTGATGGGCCTGGTCATGACCGCCCTGCGCGGCCGCGTCGAAGGCGGGGCCATCGTCGAGCGCGTCCGGGCGGCCGCCGAAGGGACATGCTGATGGCCGGGAACGACGACTACAAAGGCTACCGGGGCGAGGCCCTCGAGACGCTCAAGAATTTCGGGGCCCTGGTCTGGAGCGACGTCGAGATCCGGACCTCCCGCGGCACCTACACCGGCATCATCCTGCCGCGCTCCGAGACGGCCGACCCCCACCACATCGTCGTCAAGCTCCGCTCGGGCTACAACATCGGTTTGGCGTCCCGGTCGATCGAGGCCGTCGCCATCAGCGGCCGCAAGGAAGCCCACTACAAGATCCCCGAGAAGGAGTTCCCCTTCGATCCGGCCAAGCCCAAGGTCAAGCTCCTGGGCACGGGCGGGACGATCGCCAGCCGCCTCGATTACCGGACCGGGGCCGTCATCCCGGCCTTTTCGCCGGGAGAGCTGTACGGGTCCGTGCCGGAGCTGGCCGACATCTGCAACCTCGAGACCGAGAAGCTCTTCGGCGTCTTCAGCGAGAACATGGGCCCCGAACAATATATCGCCACGGCCCAGGCCATCGGCCGGGAGATCGAAAAGGGGGTCCAGGGGATCGTCATCGGCCACGGCACGGACACCATGCACCACACCGCGGCCATCCTGTCGTTCATGGTCCAGGATTCGCCGGTGCCCATCGTCATGGTCGGGTCCCAGCGCTCCTCGGACCGGCCGTCCTCCGACGCCGCGCTCAACCTCATGCACAGCGTCAAGACGGCGGCCGAAAGCGACATCGCCGAGGTCATGGTCTGCATGTTCGGGCCGACCTCGGACACCTACGGCCTCCTCCACCGGGGGACGCGGGTCCGGAAGATGCACTCGAGCTACCGGTCGACCTTCCGGACGATCGGCGACATCCCCATCGCCATGGTCAGCCGGGACCGGATCACGCCTCTCCGGCAGGATTACAAGCGCCGCCGGCCGGACCGGTCGGTCAAGATCGACACGGCTTTCGAGGAGCGCGTGTCCATCGTCTATTACTACCCGAATATGAAGCCGGACATCGTCGACTCGCTCATCGACAACGGCTACCGCGGCATCGTCATCGCCGGGACGGGACTGGGCCACGTCAACAAACCTCTCTATCCCGCGCTGAAGCGGGCCCGGGACAAGGGCATCGCCGTTTTCATGACCGTCCAGACGCTCTGGGGCTACGTCCAGATGTACGTCTATGATACGGGGCGCGACATGATGGAGCTCGGCGTCATCCCGGCCGCGAACATGCTGCCCGAGGTGGCCTACGTCAAGCTGGCCTGGGCGCTCGGAAAGACCGCCGATCTCGAGGAGGTCCGTCGGATCATGCTGACGCCGATCGCCGGCGAGACCACGGAACGGGAGCCGTCCAACGGCTACCTCATCTTCCAGGGCGGCATTCCCGAGGTCGAGGAGTTCATCTCGACCATCAAGAAGTGGGACATCCCTCCTCAGAACTCGAAGCGCAGCCCCAGCCGCATGACCCGCGGGTTGAGGATCTCGTTGTAGAGCCGGTTGGAGGGGTTGGCCGACGACTCTTCCGTGTCCACGTAATAGACGCCGTAGTAGGCGTCGTAGGCCCTGTTGACGACCGCCGAATTCAGGACGTTGAAGACGTCGATCATCGCGTACAGGCGGCCGCTGCCCACGTTGAACTTCTTCTCGAGCCGGAGCGACAGGTTGCTGAAGACGGGGAGGCTGTCTTTCGTCGCCGTCTGCAGGTAGACCGTGTTCGACCCGTACAGGCCGGGCCACAATTCGCTGTCGGCGTAGGCCAGCGTGACGTAGTTCGGGATCTTCCAGCCCTCCCGGGCGACCAGCGTGGCCGAGGCGTCGAAGCCCCAAGGCAGCTGGTAGAGGGCGCTGATCTTGGTCATCCACCGCGCGTACATCTGGGCCGGGATCTTGCCGCCGGACGAGCCGCCCCAGTTGCCGTAGGACTTGCCGTCGATGGCCCACACGTTCGTCGGGTCGAGATAGGAATCGCCCCAGTGGACGCGCTGGTCCTGGAGCGTCACCGAGGCGTTCAGGAACCAGCGGTTGGCGAGGCGCTTGGTCACGGCCAGGTCGAGGCCGAGATAGGTCCGGGAGGCCGAGCTCTTGTCGACCAGCCGGTAGGGTGTGTCTCCCGGGAAGGCCGCGGACGGCAGGTACCAGGTCCGGCCGGCGGCCGCGCCCATGGCGACGGTCTCCTCGCCGATCTCGACGGTGTCCGGGATGGTCCCGGCCTCGACGTACCAGGGGCCGGTGGTGTTGTCGATGACCAGGTCCGGCGTCGACGGATAGATGTCGGCCGGGTAGAAGTACTTGGCCCAGTCGAAGTTGTCGTAACGCCGATAGGTCGCGGCGATGGACGCGGCCAGGTCGGGCCGCAGCTCCTTCTCGAGGCTGAGCATGATCTCGCGCGTCCGGGGCGAGGTCTTGACGTTCTTGGCGTTGGGATCGATATCGCTGCGGAAGAACGTCGTCTGGCTGTCGTAGTTGACGGTCGAGCTGTGGGTGAAGTCGTAGTCGCTGTAGTTCCCGGCGAGATAGGCGTCGCCTTCGAAGCCGCCCGCGAGCGCGGCCGAGGTTTCGGCGGTGAGGGCGCTGTTCTCGTCGAGCAGGGCGTAGAGCTGGTTCGGCGTTTCGGGGTGGACCGCGGAATACTGCCAGAACATCTCCAAGACATCGACCCTCTTGTCGGCGTCCAGGTCCTTCCACCAGAAGGCCATGCTGCCGGTCACGCCCAGCGGCCGGGGGGTGTTGGCGCCGGCGGCCAGGACGTCCCCGTACTGGGCCAGGGAGAGCTTGAGCATGGTCCGGCCGTCGCCCTTGAGGTCCCAGCTGATGCCGATGCGGGGCGACCAGGTGCTCCATTCGTAGCGGGGGTCGATCGGATCGACGGTGAGGGCCGGGATGTAGTTGGCCAGGGCCGTCATCGCATCGTTCGTATAGACGTTCGACCAGCTCGAGACGACCGTGGAGATGCCGACGGCGTCGGTCGAGGGCTGCTGGTAGTCGTAGCGGAGGCCGAGCTGGAACGTGAACCGGTCCTTGGAGAACGTGTCCTGGATGAAGGCGGAGGTCCGCTTGGCCAGGTTGGCCTGCCAGTTCGACCGGGTGACGACGAACCGCTGCCATTCCGGCGGCGGGACGACCAGGCCCTCGCCGAGATCGATGAGCGGGTCGGTGAAGTTCCGGGTGATCTCGTAGTTCTGGGGCATCCCGGAAATGCTTCGGGCTTCCCTGTCCGAGAACAGGAGCCCGCCCTTGATCTCGTGGGCCAGGCCGAGGAAGGCGTCCTTGTAGAGGGTGCCCGTGAGCTCGATGTCCCGGCCGGACCGGAGGATCTCGCTGGCGTCCCAGGACCGTCCGAACGAGGCCGAGAAGGGGACATACGTGCCCTCGGCGACGTCGGTGACGACCGGGTACGCCATGGCCTCGTCGATCATGGGCTTGGTCACGGCCCCCGTGTTCGTCGAAGTCAGCTTGACCGAGAGATAGAAGGAGTTGCCGAAGACCTGCTCGTCCTGGAATTTGAAGATCGGGCTGCCCAGGTCGTAGCGGCCCCGGCGGTGGTCGCCCTCCGGCTTGGCGAAGCTGGCGTTGGCGCCGTACTTTTCGTTCTGGCTGGTCGTGGACAGGATCTCGATCCGGTTCCCGCGGATGGGTTGGGCGTTGAGCTTGAAGGTGAAGTTGTTGAAGAGGGTCCGGTCCGGCTGGTCGTAGATGGTGTAATTGAACAGGTCCTGGACGCCGTAAGCGCCCCAGAACCAGACCCTGTTCTTGATGATGGGGCCGCCGAAGCCGGCGCCGAAGTCGCTGATCCGCTCGATCCGGTTCGTGTTGGTGACGCCTTGGGACCGCAGCTCCGCGGTCATGTTGGAGGCCTGGAAGGCGCTGTCGGTCAGGTAGAACCGGGCCGTCGCCGAGAGCTTGTTGCCGCCGCGGCGGGTGACCATGTTCATGGACAGGCCGCCCGTCGGCTGGGTCACGTCGGCGGCGCCGCCCGTCGTGACCGAGATCGTCTCGATCGCGTCGAAATCGAAATTGACGTCGGACATGCCGAGAACGTAGGGATCGGTGACGTCGATGCCGTCGACCGACCAGGTGTTCTGGGCGCCGTTGGTGTTATCGCCCCTGGCCACGAGCCCGGACTGCTGGGCCGACTCGTTGCCGCCGACGTTCTCGCGGTCGATCATGACCGCGGGGACGAGCTGGGCGATGACCCAGGGGTCCCGGGCCGTCGGCAGGCTCTGGAGCTCCGTCCAGCCGAGCTCCGCGCCCGTCGTGAATTTCTTCCCGTCGACCGGCGCGGAGGGGCCGGCCGCGGTCACCTCTTCCCCCGGCTTGCCGGGCTCGAGGACGAAGTCGACCGTGACGTGACCGCCGACCGCGATCGCCAGGCCGGACCGGACGGCCGCCTTGTACTCGTCCAGCTCCGCCCTGACGACGTAATCCGGGCCCGGGAAGACCGCGGGGAAGCGGAACACGCCGGACGAGGCTGTGACGGCCTTCAGATCGGCGGCTTGCGGGCAGGACAGGGTGACCTTGACGCGGGCCAGGGGTTTGCCCTGTTTGTCCACGATCCGGCCCTGCACCTGGCCGGTCCGGAGCTGTGCCGACAGGGACAGGGATAGGGCGAGCAGGAGAAGGGGGGCGATGAGCACAGCTTTTTTCAATGAAGCCTCCTAGGTCGAAACGGGACCGCGATCATAAAACCGTCCGATGGCCGGAATTGTTCCACCCGATTATAGCAAATCGGGCTCACTTCGTCTTGAGGAAATGCAGGCTCCGGGGCTCCCGCTCCATATGGTAGACGATCATGGCCTGGAGGGACCTGCGGATGGCGGCCGTCTCCCCGGGCGGGAACGGCGGGGCGCAGACCCCGGTCGGCGGGTTTTTGCGGATCCAGCGGAGGAACTCCCGGATCGCGGGCGGGATCTCGTCCTTCCTGGCGGGCGTGCAATCGGGGCAGTAGGCGCCGTCCTTCTTGAGGGCCAGCCAGCTCGCGACGAGGGGTTTACGGCAATTCCGGCAGCCGGAGAGGTCCGGCATTAGCCCGTTGGACTGGAGGAACCAGGCCTCGAAGTAGGCCGCCGTGAACTCCCGGTCGCCGCCGCTCTTGAGGCAGCGGAGGACGGAGAGGAGGAGCCGGTAAAGGACCTCCTCTCGGGCCCGGGCCGGGGCGAACTCCTCGATGAGCTCGGCGAAATAGGTCAGCAGGAAGGCCGTCGCGGGCTCGGCCTGGATCTCGAAGAAGGACTCGATGAGGTCGCAGCCGGAGACGGTGACGAGCTCGCGGCGTTCCTTCTCGTAGTAGAACACGCGGACGACGGACATGGGCTCCAGGCTGCTGCCGAAGCGGTTGCCGAACTTGCGGGCGCCCTTGGCCACTCCCCGGAGGACGCCCTTTTCGCGGCAGAAGAAGACGGCGATCTTGTCCTGGTCGCCGACGTTCGAGGTTCGCAGGACGACGGCTTCGGCCTGGTCGGTGGGCATGATTCAGGCGCTCGGGAGCATGGGGCGGGACGTCACCCCGTCGGCAGGCCGGAGGACGGGCTCTCGAGGAAGTCCTTGATATTCTCCAGCGTGATCTTGATGTCCGTCAGGACCTGCCCCGATCGGCCGAGGGGTTTGGCCGGCTGGCCGTTCAGCCGGAGCGTGAAGCCTCCGGCGTTGCCGGTGTGGATGAGGAGACGTTCGTCGGCCTGGGCCCGGGCTGTGGAGCCGGGAGGGAAAAGGCCGTCGATCTTGAGCTCGCCGTCCGTACGGACCTGGATCCAGGTCTCGGCCTGGAAGGTGATCTCGACCGTGAGGCCCTTCCAGGCCTTCTCGGCGGCCGGGGCCAACCCGGTCGACCCGGTCGGCGCGGCTGTCGCGGACGGCGCGGACGGCGCGGGCTCGGCCTGGGCGGCGGGAGCGGTCACCGTCTCCGAGCGCGGCGCGGATGAGGGGGTCGTTTCCGGCGTGTTCGTCGTCGTCGGCGGGACGACGGCTTCGGCGGCGGTCTTCCCGGGTTGGGGCTCGTCGGCCTTGTGCCGCCGGGACGGCCAGACGACGATGATCACGGCCACGAGGAGAACGGCCGCGAGGCTGCGCCAGGTCCAGGCCAGGATGCGCTTGCGGGCCGCTTCCGAGAGCCTGGGCTTGGGGGCTTCTTCGAAGTGGACCGTGGGG
Organism: Candidatus Aminicenantota bacterium; assembly: GCA_963754085.1. Classification (GTDB taxonomy): domain Bacteria; phylum Acidobacteriota; class Aminicenantia; order Aminicenantales; family Saccharicenantaceae; genus RBG-16-66-30. The sequence continues at coordinate 69,117 of CAVWFA010000012.1, forward strand.
GCGGCTTTCTCGATATCCGGGGGGGCTTCGGGCTCTGCGGCCGGGGCCGGTTCGATCGCCGGCGCGGGTTCGGCGGGGACGACGGGGGTGATGGTCTCGGCAGGCTCGGCCCGCGGCGCGGCTTTTGGAGCGAACCTCGGAAAGGGCTTCCTTTCCGGCGCGTCGGCTTCGAGAAGTCCGGCCGCCTTGTAGCGGTTCAGGACCTCCTCGGGATCGAGCCCGACCGATTTGGCGTAGGTGCGGATGATCCCCCGGATGAAGAACCCGCCGGGCATCTGGTCCAGGCGGTCGGCCTCCAGGGCCTCGAGATAGCGAGGGACGATCTTGGTGGCCGAGGCGATCTCCTCGATGGAGATGTTGCGCGCCTCGCGCTCCTCCCGTAAGGCCTGACCCAGAGATGCCATTTGCGTTGATTCTAGGATAAAAGAGAGAAGGGGTCAAACCTAAATTCTTACAATTTTCGATTCCCTGGGCGCAAGAGGCGACCCTGCCTAGGCGACGAAAATTATAAGAATTTAGGTTTGACCCCCTCCTAGACCTTCAGGAACTTCGAGACCGAGGTGGCGCTGCCGATGAAGCCGGTGGCCGCCCCGCCGACGAGCAGGGCGACGGCCTGGGTCAGGTCGGGATAGCGGAAGCGCAGGAGCTCCTGGAGCGCCCCGAGGGACGCCCCGAGATAGACGGGGAAGAGCTGGATGACGATGAAAAGAAGGCCCAGCGAGAGCAGGCTCCCGAGGAGCCCCAGCGTGATGCCCTCGAGCCAGAAGGGGATGCGGATGAACAGGTTCGTCCCGCCGACGAGCCGGAGGATCTCGATCTCGTTCCTGCGGGCGAAGACGTTGAGCTTGACGACGTTGGAGATGATGAAGAACGAGGTCAGGATAAGGATACCGCCCAGGAACGCCCCGATGGCCCCGGCCAGGCGGCTGAAGCCCTGCATCTTCTCGACCCAATCCTGATTGAACAGGACATCGGTGACGCCCGGGCGCTTCTTCATGCCCTCGACGAAGGCGACGACCTCCTTCGAGGCGGAGGCCCTGGCGTTGACCCGGACTTCGAGCGCCGGCGGAAACGGATTGGCCTTGAGGCCGGCCACGACGTCGGCGAGCTCGGGAAAATTCAGGCGGAACCTCTCCAACGCTTCGTCGGCCGAGACCAGCTTGACGCTCTCGACGAAGGCCGGCCGGGCGATCTCCTGGCGAACGGCCTCCACGGCGCCGGCCGAGAGCTTGGCATCGAGATAGAAGGCGATGCTCATGTTGCTCGACAACTCGCGGGCCGTGTCCCGGAGATTGTTGGTCAGCGACACGAAGATGCCGACCGTGAGGAAGGACAGGCAGATGATGGTCACGGAGAAGAGGTTCCGCGTCCGGAACTGCCACAGGTTGTTGCCCGTGACCCGGAAGAAGAACTTCACCTTCTCGATCACCGGTGCGCTTCCTTCCCGACGATCTTGCCCTTCTGGAGGAACAGGATGTTGTCGCCGAAATGCCGGATGAGCTCCCGGTCGTGGCTGCCGATGATGACCGTGGCCCCCTGCTTGCTGATCTCCTTGAAAAGGGTGATGATCTCGAAGGCCAGCTCCGGGTCGAGGTTGCCGGTCGGCTCGTCGGCCAGGATGATCTCGGGGTTGTTGACGACAGCCCGGGCGATGGCCACGCGCTGCTGCTCGCCGTAGGACAGGCGGCCGGGCAGCTCCCACATCTTCTGGTGGAGGTTGACCTTCTGGAGCGTGGCGAAGACGCGCCGCCGGATCTCCTTGCGGCCGACGCCGATGACCTGGAGGGGCACGGCCACGTTGTCGAAGACCGTCCGGTGGAACATGAGCCGGAAGTCCTGGAAGACGAGGCCCATGGTCCGTCGCAGCGTGTAGATCCGGCTGTCGCGGACCTTGAGGATATTGATGCCGTTGATGAGGATCTGGCCCTCGGTCGGCAGGATCTCGCGGAAGATCGTCTTGAGGAGCGTCGTCTTGCCCGAGCCGCTCGGCCCGGTGATGAAGTAGAAGTCGCCGTCGTTGATCTGGAGGGTGACGTCCGACAGGGCCCAGTACGGCTTCTGGTACTGCTTCCAGATGTGAAAGAGCTCGATCACTCTATTTCTTGATGAACAGGAACATGAGCCAGCCGAAGAGCAGGGCCCCGGCCGTCATGACGGCGAACAGGAGCAGGCCGTAGCGGAGCCGGCTCTTGAGGTCGGGCCGGCGGATGAGGGCCAGGACGAGCGCGACGAAGGCGGCGTATACGACCATCGACAGAAGGTGGCTCTCGAAGATCATGGTTTCTTCCCGGCTCCGATGTCGTAAGCGTCGAGGGCGATGAGGAAATTGAGCAGCCCGGCCCCGGCGATGTAAGCGGTCCCGAACTCGAACGTGGCCCGCTCGAGCGATCCGCCGCCCCAGTGGAAGTAGTGCGACAGGCCGTAGAAGAGCCCGTTGCCCAGGTCGGCGAAGAAGGCCAGGATGGTCAGCGGGTTGTCGGTCTGGAAAGGATAGACGCGGCCGCCCATGGCCAGGCCGAGGCCGGTCATGGCGAAGATCGAGACGAAGAAGAGGGCGGCCCTCGCGTACTTCTTCTGGATCGCGTGGCCGAGGCCGGGGACGGCCCAACCCAGGATCATGGCCAAAATGCCTTTGATTTTCATCAAGGGCATCTTAATGGAATCCCGGGGGCAAATCAATAGGGGACAGGTCCCCGATTTCCCGCCGCGTGCTAGAATATCCCCATGCCCGAGCTGCCCGAGGTCGAAACGATCGCCCGGTCGCTCCAGCCGCGCGTCAAAGGCCGGGCCATCGCCGCGGTCGAACTCCTCTATCGTCCGCTCCTCCGGACCGGCGGGCGGAGGGCGCTCGAGGCCTTGCGCGGCCGTCGCATCCTCCGGGTCCGGCGTCGCGGCAAGCTGCTCCTCATCGAGTGCGAGGGCGCCCGGACGCTCGTCTTCCATCTCAAGATGACCGGCCAGTTCCTGTTCGCCGGGGAGGGCGCGCCGCGCGACAAGCACGTCCGGCTCGCCATCCGCTTCGAGGACGGACGGGACGAGGTCCGGTTCCGCGACGTCCGGAAGTTCGGATTCCTGCTCTGCCTCGAAGGCGAGCCGGAGCGGGCCTGCGCCGAGCTCGCCGGCCTGGGTCCCGAGCCGCTCGACGTCGGACTTGCGGAGTTCCGGGCCATCCTCGAAGGCGCGCAAGGGCCGCGTCAAGAGCCTGCTCCTCGACCAAACCCGGATCGCCGGCGTCGGCAATATCTACGCCGACGAGACGCTCTTCGATGGCCCGCATCCACCCGGAGACGCCGGCTTCGTCGCTGAAGCCCGGCGAGGTCGAGCGGCTTTACCTGTCCATGCGGAAGATCCTCGCCGCGGCCGTCGAGGCCGGCGGCTCGACGCTCACGGATGCCGGGTATCACGACGCGGACGGCAACGCCGGCGACTTCCAGTTCTCCCACAAGGTCTACGGCCGGAAGGGGGAGCCGTGCCTCGCCTGCGGCACCCCTGTCGCCATGAAGCGCGTCGGCGGCCGCTCGAGCCATTTCTGCCCCAGGTGTCAGAGGAAGCGGGCGCGCCGCCGCACAAAGTCCTTGTAAGTGGAGCCCGGCCGCATTGAAAACCCATCCCCGTTCGGCTATAGTAAGGGCGCTTCCTCAGAATGCCCCTGTAGCTCAGTATGGATAGAGCAGCAGATTCCTAATCTGTTTGTCGCCTGTTCGAGTCAGGCCAGGGGCATTTCCTTTATCCCCCCCAAGGCCGCCGCCCTCCGGAACAGCCCCCGCATGGTGGAACCTATCGACATCGCTGTTCGTCCTTCAAGATGGAAGTCCTTACCAAGGAGGTCCTCATGCTCCCCGGATCCCGTCGCTTCCTCGGCCGAACCGCCGGACTTCTCGCGGTCCTATTCCTCCTCCCGGGCCGCCCGTTTCTGCAGGACAAGCCGGACGACGTCGCGATCAAGTACCCCGAGATCGCGGGCGTCTACGAGCTGCCCGTGCCCGGAGAGGGGACGCTCGTCCTCCAAGTGTATTTCAAGGACGGAACGCTCCGGACCGTCAAGGCCGGCGACGCCGAATCGACGACGTGGGATCCGGTCGAAGGGAAAGAGCTGGAATTCGCGAAGGTTTCCCAAAAACAGGGGACCTTTCATCTCGTTTTCGCGAAAGACGAGCAGGGGCGCTACACGAGATTCCGGGTCGTCAACGAGGCGGCGAAGATGGACTCGACGGGCGTCAAAATAGCGGACCTGGACGACGCCAAGTCCGATCCCGCCTCGCCCAGCGACCGCCAGGGCTATTTCGAGAGGCATTACCGGAAATCCGAGCATCGGATCCCCATGCGGGACGGCGTCCGTCTCTTCACCCAGGTCTACAGTCCGCTCGACCGGTCCGAGCTCCATCCCATCGTTCTTTTCCGGACGCCCTACGGGATCTCGCCTTACGGCGAGGCCTTCCAGAACATGACCTTCCCCTCTCTTTTCTTCGCCAAGGAGAATTATATCCTCGTCTGCCAGGACGTCCGGGGCACGACCATGTCCGAAGGGACGTTCGTATACAACACCCCTTATATCAAGGACAAGAAGACCCCCGCCGACGTCGACGAGAGCAGTGACGCTTACGACACGATCGAATGGCTGCTCAAGACGGTCCCCGGCCATAACGGCAAGGTCGGGGTTTGGGGCATCTCTTATCCCGGCTTCACCGCGGCGATGGCCGCCATCTCCGCGCATCCGGCCGTGCGGGCCGTCTCGCCCCAGGCTCCCATGGCCGATCTCTTCCTGGGCGATGACGGCCACCACAACGGAGCCCTGTACCTCGCTCACTACGTGAATTACCTGTATTCCATGGGGCAGCCCCGCAAAGGACCCTCGGCGGACCCGGTTCCCAGGCTTCGCTTCCCCACGCCGGACGGGTATTCGTTCTTCCTCCGATCAGGCCCCCTGAAGAGCATCACCGAGAAGGTCCTGACGGTCGACAACAAGCCTTGGGCCGACTTGATGGCGCACGAAACCTACGATGCGTACTGGAAGACGCATTCGATCTACCCGCACCTGCAAGGCATCAAGCCGGCGATCCTGACGGTCGGGGGCTGGTACGACGCCGAAGACCTCCTCGGCACGCTGCTGACGTATAAAACGGTCGAAAAGCGGAACCCCGGCCTGCAGAACACGATCGTCATGGGTCCCTGGGCCCACAGCCGATGGAATCTGCTGGCGGGCGGGACGGAGGACAGGGGCGTTTTCGCCTTCAGCGGGACCAGGGCCTATTTTCAAGAGAAGATCGAGCTCCCGTTCTTCAATCACTACCTGAAGGGCGGAGGGCCCTTGGACATCCCCGAGGCCGTCGTCTTCGAAACCGGCACCGATCAGTGGCGGTCCTATGACACCTGGCCTCCCGCGGCCGCGAAGGAGCGGAAGCTGTTCTTCGCGGATGGCGGCCGGCTGTCCTTCGGCCAGGCCGCGGGCCCGTCGAGCGCGGAATTCGATGAATACGTCAGCGACCCGTCCAAACCCGTGCCCTATACCATGCGGACCACGGCCACATATTACCGGGATTATTTCGTCGAGGACCAGCGGTTCGCGGCCTCGCGGCCGGACGTTCTCGTGTTCTCCAGCGAGGCGCTCGCGGAGGACCTCACGATCACGGGGCCGATCAAGGCCGAACTCTATGTCTCGACGACCGGGACGGACGCGGATTGGGTCGTCAAGGTGATCGACGTCTACCCCGACGATTCCCCCGACCCGAAGACCAATCCCGGGAATATCCGCATGGGCGGCTACCAAAGGCTCATCCGCGGGGACATCATCCGCGGGAAATTCCGCAACAGCTTCGAAAAGCCGGAGCCGTTCGTTCCGGGCCGCGTGACCGAGGTCGAATTCGAGCTGCCCGATATTCAGCACGCCTTTCTCAAAGGGCACCGGATCATGGTCCAGGTCCAAAGCTCGTGGTTCCCCCTCTTCGACCGCAATCCCCAGACGTTCTGTGACATCCGGACGGCCCGCGAAACGGATTTCCGAAAGGCGACTCACCGTCTCTATCATACGCGCCGCCATCCGTCGGGCCTGGTGTTCAAGGTTCTCGCCAACTGATCGGAGACCTTGCGCTGGGCGTGAGGGCTTATTGACAAATAAACGGTGTGTGGCAGATATTAATGATCGGGAAAACCGGGGCACCTGGAGCGTGAATCAAATGAAGAAGATCATTGTGATAGGCGTTATCATCCTTGTCCTGGTCGGCGGAGGCCTTTTCTGGTGGCGGCATTATTTCGTCTTCGGCGAGGGCGTCAAGGCGGGGACGCTCAACTACATCGTCAAGAAGGGCTATGTCTTCAAGACCTGGGAGGGCAAGCTGATCCAATCGGGTTTCAAAACCCCGACTCCCGGAGCCATCCAGAGCAACGAGTTCCAGTTCAGCATCGTGAACGACAGCGTCGCCATGGCCCTCGAGAGGGCGAGCGGCAAGTTCGTCGAGCTGCGTTATAAAGAGTATCTTTCGACGCTGCCCTGGAGAGGGATGAGCAAATATGTTGTCATCGAAATATTGAACATCAAAGATCTCGATCCGGCGACCGGACTGCCCTATCGCTGAGCGGCCCGCCGGCGCGAATGACGCGAACGACTTTTTCGCATTTCTGATCTCATTTCTCCGACCGCTGAGGGAGGGCTCCCGCCGATGAAGCCGCGCTATCGGAGCATGATCCGGAAGATGGAGGTCCGGGAAGGCCGGGCCCCGGCCCCCGCGGACGGGGCCAACTGGTCGCTCTACATCTTGAAGTGCAGCGACGGGAGCTTCTACACGGGGGTCACCAACGATATCGACAGACGCTTCCGGGCGCACCAGGAGGGCAAGGCCTCCCGGTTCACCCGCACGCGCCGGCCCGTCGCCCTCGTCCATCAGGAACCGTGCGGCACCCGTTCCCAGGCGCTGACCCGGGAGTGCGCCGTCAAGTCCCTGAGCCGGCAGAAGAAGGAAGATCTCGTCGCCGGCGGGCCGTCAGCGGGCCCGTCGAGGAAGCGGGATAATCAGCGCGATCGGGGCTAGTCTGCCGGCCGGACCCGCCTTTTCCGGCTGAAGGGACCCGCCATGGGCTTAACGGTCATATGGGGACAATCCGCTTTTGGTGGCTTTTTGGCCGGAATCCTGATATAAATACCCCTGGGCAACGACCTCCCGGCCGAGGAAAGACGGCTTTCCCCACTGGTGGCTATGCCGGGCCAACATCGTTCGATCGAAGAGGAGACACAAATGGGATTCATGCGGAAACAAATGCTCCTGCAGCAAAGAGCGTCTTTCGAGCAGACTCTCCAGGAACGCATGTCCTCGCTATCCAAGAAGGGGATCCAACCTCCCAAGACCGACAAGGACCCGATCGTCAAGAAGCTGAAGGCCGACATCAAAGCGGTCAACAAGAGGCTTCGGGCGGTCGCCGAAAACGATAAGAAGACGGAAGAGAATACGAAGAGGAAAGCCGATAGGGCCGCCGCCCCCAAGGTGGAGGAAGCCCCTAAGAGCGAGAAGCCGAAGAAAGCCTCCGAAGAGGGCAAGGTCAAGAAGGCCAAGCCCGAAGGCGGCAAGAGCCCGAAGCCTGCCGGAGAAGGCAAGGCCGAGAAGAAAAAGGGCGCCGCGGGGCCAGCGGAGGCGCCGGCCGGCCCCGTCAAGACCCCCGAAACATCCTGAGGTCTTGAAAAAGGAGGGAACGGAGCCCGACGCGTCGCCGCCTCCGGGCGCCGCCCCCTCTTCGTGTCAACGTTTCCGGCCTACTTCTTCTCGACCTTTTTCTCGACGGCCTGCTTTTCCACACCCGGGGACGCGTTGCGGACGAACTCGGCTTTCTTGAGGTAGTCGTCGGCCTCGGCCTTGAGCTGGGCCAGCTTCTTCTCGAGATCGGCCTTCTTCGCCGCATCGGTCTCCTTCGACATCGCGAACTCGACCTTCTTCATCTGCAGCATGCGCTCCTTCGCGCCGATCTCCAGGGACAAGACCTTTTGGCTCTTTAGCTCGGCCTGGATCTTCTCCCGCTCGGCGGCATCGGTCGTCTCGTCGAGCCGCGCCTTGAGCTTGGCCATCTCCTCCGCGTTCTGCTGCTTCATCTGCTCGAGCTTGAGCATCTTGTCCTGGAAAGCCTTGGCCATCTCCTCCTCGGACTGCTTCGCGGGCGCTCCGCCGACTTTCGCCGCGCCCTCCTGCCCGCTCTGCACCGACGCGCCCGGGGCCGCTTTGACGATCGTCCTGGACTCGGCGAAGGCCAGAACGAGGGCCAGCGCCAAGGGCAGCGCGAGCAGCGGTTTCCACCGGGCCAATCCTCTTGTTTCCTGTCGGGATAGCATGACGATTCTCCTTTTGATTTGGGATGTCCGGAAGCTGCTCGCCAATTCGAGCAGCTGTCCGCCCACATGCTGCTCGACGATGAGCAGCTGATACCGGGCCAGACCGCAGCCCTGCGCGATGACGGCGCGGTCGGCCAGGTATTCGTGGGTTTCGCGCAGCGAACTTTTGTACGGCCATACAAAAGGATTGAACCATTGGATGACGGTCAACAATTCCGAAAAGATGATATCGAACGAATGGAGCTGCCGGACGTGGGCCAGCTCGTGGGTCAGGACCCGGTCCATGTCCGCCTCGGGGATGTGCGACTTGTTGAGAAAGACGAATTTGAAGAACGAGAAGGACTCGCCGGGGTGGCCGCAGAGGACGACCTTCAAGCCATGGTGGCGGACGCAGCCGCAGCGGCCGACCAGGAGCGCCAGACGCCCCAGGCGGACGAGGAAGAGGAGGAGGAACAGTCCGGCGCCGGCGAGATAGGCGACAGACAGGATGTCGGGAAGGCCGATGCTTTGGGCCGGCGCTGCGGCGGCCGCCGTGTCCACAGAGACCGGCAGGGCCCGGGAATAGACCACGGTCCTGACGAAAGGCGACGGGACCCGGAGCAAGGGCAGGCCCAGCGAGAGGACGGCCCCCCCCAGGAGGAACGCGCGGTTGAGGGCGAAGAACGTCTCCCGCCTCAGGACGAGCCAGTAGAAGGCGTAGAAAAGGGCGAGGTACGCGCCGGAACGGATGAGATAGGCGGCGGGGTCAGCCATGTGTTTCCGCTTTCTGCTTCTTGATCTCTTCGCGGAGGGCGGTCAGGATCTCCTCGAGCTCGGCCAGGGTCAGGGTCCTGTCCTTGGCGAAGAAAGACACCAGCTCCTGGTAGGAGTCGCCGAAATAGTCCTTGACGAAGTTTTTGAGGAAGGCCTGAGTGTAGTCCTCCTTGGCGACGATCGGCCGGTAAAGGTGGGTCTTGCCGAACGCCTCGTGGTCGACGAAGCCCTTCTTCTCCAGGATCCGGACGACGGTCGAGACCGTGTTGTACGCGGGCTTGGGCGAGGGCAGGCGCTCGATGATGTCCTTGACGTAGGCCTTTTCGAGGGCCCACAGGACGTGCATGATCTGCTCTTCGGCTCGGGTGAGTTCTTTCATGGCGCTCCTAATATAAAACTAAATCGTTAGTTTGTCAACTATTAATTTAGTTAATAATGATGCTGCATGTAAAATTCTTTAGCTTGGAGCGTCGGCCCAGATTCCCCGGCCCGGCCGACCTGAGGGGAGCTCCCCCGTAGAGGTCCGCTTGACACGGCATTTCAACCGGTATGCAGCAACCGGTATGCCAAATGAGGGGGAGAGAGCGGGAAATCCCCGCCGCCGGACGGACCTCCGGCGAGCGGGGATTAACGGACAGGATCCCGGCTGACGCCCCGGGGCCGGGACGTCAGCGGGGGGATGAGCCAGTCGTTACTTGACCTTGGCGACGTCTTTCAGCCAGACCTTGACGGCGCCGTAATCGTCGATGACGATGGAACCCGACGCGGCGTCGACTTTGATCTTGGCCGCGGGATCGATCTCACCGTCGCCCTTGTCGCTCGAGTCGAGGATCAGCATCGCCAGCCCGAGCACGAAATCTTCCTTGGGCTTGCTGCCGGACATGCCGGCCATCACGTAATGGATCGGCTTGGCGGTGACGACGGTCACGATCCGGCCGGCGCCGGGACCCATCGAACGGGACCAGGCGTACTTGATCGGCGTGCTTTTGCCAAGAACGTCGAGAGTGCCGAGGTCCGGCATCTTCTCGAGGACATCGCGGGCGGCCAGGCTGCCCCCCTTGGACAGGGCGTCCATGACGGACATGCGCTCGGCATCCGTCAAGTACCGGTCGATGACGATCTTGACGGGCTCAGCGGCTTTCTGGCTCCCCGTCTTCGCTGTGGCCGTGGCCGTGAACGTTTCCGCCGTTCCCTGGGCCGACAGGACGGACGGCAGCAGGAAGAGACCCGCCAATACCAGCGCCCCGACGTATGTCAAACCGAAGATCCTACGCTTCATCTCGACTCTCCTTTCTTCGGCAGGGATTTCATGGCCCGTCTCCCGGGCGGCCCCTGCGAGCTTCGTACGTTATTCCGTATTCTACCGTCGGGCGGCGTCGGCGTCAATGGGACCTAAGTCCAGAGGTCCGAGACCCGGCGCTTGACAGCCCGCTTCGTCCGGGCCAATCTATAGGGAAGCTGTGCCATTCTCCCGTGCGAAAGGACGCCCTCATGCCATCGTCCCATGAATTCCAGGCCCGGACCCTCCCTGCCTTTCTCGTGCTGGCCGCCGTTTTCGCCGGCGGGCTCCAGGCGGCCCCCCAGACAGTCTCCGGAAAGGATGAGAAGCCTTCCTACTTCACCCGGCTCTGGCAGCTCGATGAGCAGGCCCGCGCCGGCCGGCCCTGGGTCACCTTCCACCGGTCCAACTACGCCTTGGCCTTCTCCTACAACTTCTGGCCCAACCCCGAGCCCCTGCAGGAAGTCGATCCGGCGAAGACCCTGGTCAAGCCCGAGGTCACGTTCCAGCTGAGCTTCAAGGCCAAGCTCTGGCAGGACATCTTCGGCAAGAAGATCGACCTCTGGTTCGCCTACACCCAGCGGTCCTTCTGGCAGCTCTACAATTTCGCCGACAGCTCGCCCTTCCGGGAGACGAATTACGAGCCCGAGGTTCTTTTTAATTTCCGGACCAACTTCGGCATCCTCGGATTGAAGACCCGCTTCATCCAGGTCGGCTTGAACCACCAGTCGAACGGCCAGTCGGAGCCCCTGTCCCGGAGCTGGAACCGGCTGGTGGCCAACGTCGGCCTCGAGCGGGGGAGCTTCTCGCTCCTCCTGAAAGGCTGGTACCACTTCCCGGAAAGCCCCGAGGAGGACGACAATCCCGGGATCAATTCGTACATGGGTTACGGGGAGGTCTGGGGCTACTATTTCATCAAGTCCCACCGGCTGGGTCTCATGCTCCGCAATAATCTGGACTTCGACGAGAACCACGGCGCCATCCAGCTCGAGTGGAGCTTTCCGTTGTTCGCCCAGATGGCCGGCTACGTCCAGTACTACCTCGGCTACGGCGAGTGCCTGCTCGACTACGACCACCGCGTCAACCGGATCGGGATCGGGTTCATCTTCGCCGATTGGAAGTAGCGGCCCTTCTCGGAAACCCAGGTTCACCTGCACGCCGCATTTCCATCCTCAGGGTAAGCCGGGCGGGCAGGGGAGTCGTCAGGAAGCTGTCAAGAATTTGTCAGCATTTCCGTGTAGGTGGCGTTCTGGCGGATCTGGTCGACGGCGTTCTCGGCGTAGATGCCGACGCAGACGCCGTCCTTGCGCCGGATGTGGTTGAACGCGTATTCGAACCCTTCGGCGGCCGTGAGCCGGCCGGCCGCGAGGATCTTGTAGGCGATGACCGGCTTCCCCAGCCGGGTGATCGTCGCCGCGGCCTTGTCCCGTTCGGCGGCGCTGTAATCGCTCGTCTTGGAAGCGTTATACATGCACTGATAGTAGAAATCCGTCGGGAAGCCCCGCCGCTCGAGCTCCGGATGGATCTCCGGCCAGTGGGCGGCGGCCCCGGCCGGCAGCCCGGCCTTCTTGATGTGCTCGATCCAGGTCCTCAGGCTGTCGAAGGCACCCTTGGCGAACTGTTCCTCGACCCGGGCGCCCTGGATGAAGACCGCCGCCGCGCCGGCCTCGACGGACCGGTCGATCTCCTGGAGCATCTGCTCCGGGGCGCCGTGGCACTGCGAGATCCAGTTCTCGAGCTTGCCGCCGCCGGCCCTGTAACGCGTCCAGAGCTTCCGCCAGCGCTCGTCCGGGGGACTGGCCAGGGCGGTCAGCCCGCACGAAGCCGCTTCGTCGAGGATGCGCATGATCCTCTCGTCCGTATGGAACCGCCGCATCTCCTCGTCGAGCCGGGCCGACTTGTGGGAATACCCCCAGAACGGGTTCGAGCCCAGGATGAGGCGCGAAACCTCGAGCGTCCCCAGGCGCACGGTCGGGAGCACGGCTTTATCCCCCGGCCGTCGGGCCGCTCCCGACAAAGCGTTCCGGCCGGCCGCCGCGCCGCTCGCCGCAAGGGCCGCGCCCGCCACCAGGAATTCGCGCCGTTTCATGGGCCTACTTCCCGTTCTTTTCGAGGCTCCGGAAGACGAGCTCCAGCCATTGGGCCGGCTTCAGGAAGCCCTTGGCCCAGGCCTCCAGGTCCGGAGGCAGGCCCGCGGCCTTGATCTCGTCGAGAGTCTTGCCCGCCTTCATCTGTTTCCGGACGAGGTCGGCCGAAGAGACGAGCATGCCGCGGAAGGCCTTGAGCTCGGCCACGCCGGCGAGCGGGCCGTGGCCGGGGATGATCTTCGCGTCCGCCGGCAGGCCGGCCAGGATCGTGTCCAGGTCGCGGACCCAGTTGTCGATGTCGCCGCCGTTAGCCACGTCGAGGAAGGGGAACATGCCGTTGAAGAACATGTCGCCCATGTGGACGACCTTCAGCCCGTCGATGAAGACGACCGTGTCCCCGCCCGTGTGGGCGCGGGGAAAATGGACCAGCCGGACGACCTGGCCGCCCGCATACAGCGTCAGTTTGTCGGAAAAGGTGATCACGGGGAGGGCCGCCGCCGGAAGGGCCTTGGTCGTGCCGCCCATGAGGGACTGGTCCTTCTCGACGAGCGCCCGGACGTTCTCGTGAGAGATGATGACCGCGGCGGGCCCGAACGCCTTGTTCCCGTCCGTGTGGTCGGAGTGCCAGTGGGTGTTGACCAGGAAACGGACGCGGTCGCCGCCGGGAAGGGCCTTGACGGCGTCCCGGATCCCGGCCGCCACGCGCTCGAACATGGCGTCGATCATGACCAGCCCGGCCTCATCGGCCACGATGCCGATATTGCCGCCTCCGCCTTGGACCATATAGACCGGCCCGGCGACCGGGATGAGCTCGATCTTCGGCGGGGCCTGCTGGGCTTGGGCGAAAAGGGCCAGGCAGGGGACCAGGATCAGGATGTCGAGGACTTTTTTTCTCATTTCGAACTCTCCTTCAGATCAAGAGGGATAGTCCCTATCGGGAGTCCCTATCGGGCGCCGATCACGTCTTTGAGACCCTCGAGATTGGCCGCGGCGATCTGCTCGCCCTTCAAGGCGATCCGTCCCGGTTCGGAAAAGCTCAGCAGCCCCAGGTCGACGGGGATCCTCAGGACGAAATCGGCGTGGCGCGTCCGTTCCTCGAACGACGCCGCGGTGGCCACCTCGACCGTCCTCTGGATGATCTGGAACGTGCTCTTGAGCTTTTCCCGGGGCAGTCTTTTCAACGGACGGTGGACGTCGACGAGGACGGCGACCTCGGCTCCCGCCGCCCGGGCCGCCTCGACGGGGGCGTTGTTGAGGACGCCGCCGTCGAGAAGGAGCATTCCGCCCATCCGGACGGGTTCGAAGACGAGGGGCACCGACATGGTCGCCCTGAGGGCCCGGCTGAGCCGGCCCCGGGTGAACAGCACCTCCCGCCCGGAAACGAGATCGACGGCGTTGCAGACGAACTTCACCGGCAGGTCCTCGATGCGGACCGGGCCGACGCACTTCTTCAGAAAAGCCTCGATCGAGTCGCCCTTGTCCCCGCTGATCTTGTTGATGAACCTGTTCTTATAGTCGGCGAGCAGAAGGTCCTCGAACAGGTTCCGCGGCCGCTTTTTGAGGAGGCCGGGGCGGGCCGCCTTTCCGGCGGGAACGCCCAAGCCCATGCCGTCGAAGAGCATCTCGGTCAGCTGTGTCCCGGACATGCCGGCCGCATAGAGCCCGCCGACCAGCGCCCCCATGGACGTGCCGGCGACGACGTCCGGGACGAGCCCGTGCTTCTCGAGGACCCGGATGACGCCCACGTGGGCCAGCCCGCGGGCGCCGCCGCCCATGAGGACCAGGGCCCATTTCTTTGAGGATGTCATCGAATGCGCCCCAAGGATAACACTGCAACGGAGGCCCGTCAACGGAGGTTCCCGGGGGTGGGAAATCACCGCCCGAATCACCTCCCGGGGGGATTCCCCCGCGTCTCGCTCCGCCGGAGAATGGGGAACGAAGAGCGGACAACGCACGCCCCAGGAGCCGGACATGTACGAGAGACGCAAGAGACACCGGTTCATCGAACGGAACGACGTCCTCATCCGGACCGCCGTCGACCGGTACCAGGGCGCGGGCATCGCCGCCCATACCTTCGATCTGTCCACCGGCGGGGCGAGGATCGTCACGTCAAAGAGCTACACCATCGGAACGGCCATCCGGATCCGACTCTGCCTCAACGGGACCGACCATCCGGTCAACCTCGACGGGGTCGTCCGGTGGGTCAAAGAAAGGGACGGCGAGGACCTCTACGAGATCGGCGTGGAGTTCGAGCGCCTGACGTCCCAGGCCGTCCTGACGCTGATCCGGCATCTCTACGGCCGGCAGGAAGGCATCCCCTCGACCGTCGCCTAGCTAGTTCCCGCCTTTTAAGAAGAACCCGGCCACCTTGAGGGCCATGTCCGTGGCCTCGGCGTCGGACCGGTTGGCCAGGACGATGACCGTGAGGCCGTCGGCCGTGAAGCGGTGGATGGCCGTCCGGAATCCCGCCGTTTCCCCGTAGTGCCACATCCGCGGATGCCCCTCCCAGCCGTTGAGGAACCAGCCGAATCCGTAGTCGGCCGGCTCGCCGTCGGGTCCGCTCGGACCCTTGCCCGGCACGCGCACCGGGGTCAGGGCCGGCTTCATGTCCGCCTCGCCGAGCAGGCGGTGGCTGCGGAGCGCTTCGTCCCACAGAGAGAGATCGTAGAGCGAGGAATAGACTCCGCCGTCCCCGAGGGTCGCCGAGGTCGGGCTCTGGTCGGTGAAGCGCCAGCGGCCGCCCTCCTTCGTGTAGCCGAACGCGCGGTCGGGGACGGCGGTCCGGCCGCGGACGAAGGCCACGGTGTTGGACATCCTCAGAGGCTCGAAGATCCGCTCGCGCAGGAACGTGGGAAAGGACCGGCCCGAGACCTTGGCGACGATGAGGCCGAGCAGGACGTAGCCGGAGTTGCTGTAGCGCCAGAGCGCCCCGGGCTTGAACCACCCGGCCGGCTGGCCTTTCAGGAGCTCGAGGACCCCGGCGTCGTCGATCTGCGTCTCCTCGACCGGCCCGGCCGGACCGGCGGCCGGCATGAGGCCCTCGTAATCGGGCAGGCCCGAGGTGTGATCGAGGAGGTGGCGCACGCGGATGCCGCGGCCGTATTCCGGGAAGTCCGGGAAGAGATCGGTCAGGCTGTCCTCGTAGCGGAGCTTGCCGTCGCGCACCAGGAGCATCACGGCCATGGCGGTGAACTGTTTCGTGACCGAGGCCAGGCGGAACGACGTCCGGCCGTCGATCGGCCGCATCCCCTGGAGCTCCGCGACGCCGCGCGTGCCGAGGTAGACGACCTTTCCGTCCCGCAGCACCAGGATGCCTGCGCCGGGCTCGCGTTCCGAGCCGAGGCCCGCGAGGATCGCGTCGGCGAGCTGGTGGGGCTTGTCGGCGGCCCCGGCCGGGCGGCCGGCGGAAGCGAACGGCAGGGCCAGGACGAGGAGAAAGAGCGCGGCGATCTTCATGGCGGGTCCCCCGGCGGAATTCCTCTCGAGCGCATCGTAGACCATGGGCCCGGGGAATTCAAGGGCCGGGCGGAGGTGGTCAGTCGAACTTGAACTGCTTGTCGCGGAACAGGCGCAGGCAGGCGTCGACGACCTCACGGTCGTAGAGGATGCCCCGCTTCAGCGAGATCTCTTCGAGGGCGGCCCCGACGCCCAGGGCCGGGCGGTAGGGACGGTGGGAGGACATGGCTTCGACGACGTCCGCGACGCACAGGATCCGGGCCTCGAGGAGGATGTCCTTGCCGGCCAGGCCCTGAGGGTAGCCGGAGCCGTTGACGAGCTCGTGGTGTTCGTGGACGATCCTGGCGATGGGCCAGGGGAAGTCGATCTTGCTCAGGATGGTAAAGCCGGCCTGGGAGTGCATCTTGATCAGGGCGTACTCGAGGTCCGTCAGCTTGGTCGGCTTGCTCAGGATCTCGGCGGGCACATAGAGCTTGCCGATGTCGTGGATGACCCCGGCGATCTCGATGGCCTCCACGCTTTCCTCGGGGAGGCCCATCTCGCAGGCGATGGCCCGGGCCAGGCGGGTGGTGCGCTCCTGGTGGCCGGCCGTGTAGGGGTCCCGCATCTCGATGGCCGATGACAGCGAATCGATCGAGGCCTTCAGGGTCGACCGCAGCTTGGTCAGGCCTTCCCGGAGGTCCGTCTCGGCCCGCTTGCGCTCGGTGATGTTCCGGCAAAGATAGACGATGCTGTAGGGGGCCCCCCCCGCGTCGCGGAGGATGGCGCCGTCGATCTCGAACGGGATCCGGCCCCCGGACTTGAAGACCAGGCCGATCTCCTGGGGCCCGATCTTCTTGTCGAACATGAGCCGCGAGGCGAAGACGGCCTTCTCCCGGTCCTCGGGAGCGACGAAATCGAAGACGTTCAGGCCGGACAGGCCCTCCGGGCCGGCGTCCCCGTACATCCGGTTGGCGACTTCGTTGGCGAACAGGACGTTCCCGGACAGGTCTGTCCGGATGATGAGGTCCGGGATCGAGGCGACGAGCCGGCGGTAGAGCTCCTCGCTGTCGCGCAGCGCCGTCTCCGTCCGGAAGCGCTCCGTGACGTCCTCGACGAGAGAGGCCACGCCGATGACCTTGCCCGACCCGTCGACGAGCGAGGTGTTGTACCACTCGCAGAAGATGGCCCGGCCGTCCTTGGTGACGTTCTCATTGGTGCTCCGCTCGCCGCCCCGGTTGGCCATGAGGTCGGACCAGGTGCGTTCCACCTGGCCCTTGAACTTCTCGGGGACGATGAACTCGGCGTGCCGCCCGACGGCCTCCGCCGCCGAGTGAGCCGAAGATGCGCTCGGCGGCGTGGTTCCATTGGAGGATGCAGAAGCTGGTGTCCCACTCGATGACCGCCAGGGGCGTCTTCTGGATGTGGAGGGAGAGCCTCTGCTCGCTCCGGCGGAGGGCTTCTTCGGCCCCGACGCGCTCGATCGAGCGGGCGACTTGGGAGGAGACGAACTCGAGCATGCGCTGTTCGACCGGGCCGTAGGCGCTCGGGTTGCCGTAGTGCTGCACGACCATGGCCCCCTTCGTCTTGCCGTCGACGATGAGCGGGACGCCGAGCCAGACCGTGGACGGGGCTCCGACGATCTCGACCTCGCCGCGGCTGCGCAGGATCCGGTCCGTCATCTCGTCGCAGAGGAGGGACCGTCCCGTCCGGATGACGTACTCCGTCAGCCCCTTGCCGGGCTTGATCGGCGGCGGGGGAGGATCGATCTCGTCGACGAAATAGGGGAAACGGATGAGGTCCTTCTCCTTGTCGTAGAGGGCGATGTAGAAGTTCGAGGCCGGCATGACGGTGCCGATGATGCCGTGGACCGACCGGAACAGGCTGTCCAGCCCGGACGACAGATCGGCGGCCTGGGCGATCTTGTAGACGGCGTTCTGGAGCAGCTCCCCCTGCTTCCGGTGATGGATGTCCTGCATCATGCCGATCATGCGCCGGAGGTCTTTGTCGTCCTCGATGAGGAAGAAGCCGCGGTCGTGGAGCCAGCGGTAGCTTCCGTTCTTGTGCCGGAACCGGTAGTCGACGTCGTAGGTCTGGCGGTCCCGTTCCGCGGCCTCGAGGAGCCGGACGGCCTCCTCCCTGTCGTCGGGATGGATGCGCGCCGTCCACTCGTCGATGCCGCCCATCTCGTGGGGCTCGTAGCCGAGGACCTCTTCGACGCGGCCGCTCCACTTGATCTCGCCCGTCGGCAGGTCGTAATCGTAGACGACCTGGCCCGAGGCGGCGATGATGAGCTCGTACTTCTTGCGCTCGTTGATGTAGGGCGCCTTGTAGGTCCGGGCCTCGGACTTGACGATCGGAACGGCCGGCTCGATCGCGCCGTCCCAGGCGTCGGCGGAGGGGGGGGCCGCATCGGCCAGGATCGTATAGTTCTTGCCGAAGATCCGCATCTTATCCTCGGCGGGAGTTTCGCTCAGGGGGCTCCCCCCGTCCATCCCCTTGGGGTGCTATTCGGGGGGTGATATTCGGCCCGCCCGCCTCACCCTCAGGGAGGGGGCGCTCAAATGCGGAGCAGGTAGGAGACCTTAAGGGTGGCGGAATATCCGCTCAGCCGGCCCAGAAGATCGTTCCGCTCGTTCTTCTTGAGCGCCAGCTGGATGATGTTCCCGGCCCCGAAATAGTAGCCGACGAGGAAATCGAGGCTGTACTGCTTTTCGATGGTCTCGCCGAACAGGCGCGCATTGAGGAACAGGCTCCGGGTCAGCTGGTAGTGGAGCGCGGTCTGGTAGGTGAGGCCGTCGAATAATGCGCCCTCCGTGCCGTCGACCGTCTGGCGGATCCATCCGCCCTCGAGGGACCATTCCAGGAAAGACTTCGGCCGCAGGACGATCTGGCCCTCGACGTTCAGCTCGGAACCCGGGGCGACGGTGGACCACTCCTCCAGATCGACATAGACGCCGCGCTTCTCCCAGCCGCCTTCGATGCCGATCTCCTTGAGGAAGCCGCCGCGCTCCCAGCTGATGTCGACGTCCGTGCCGTAGGTCTGGATGTAGTCGGGTGTCCAGACGAGCGCGCCCTCGGGATCGAGGATCTGGTACTTGCTCCGGCCGAGGCTGAAGCTGATGTGGCCGTCCATCCGGTTGAACAGTTCGGCCATGGCGAACACCTCCAACCCCTGGCCCGTGTCGGTGCCGCGGGTGTCCTGGCGGGCTTCGCCGCCGAGGTCGAAGCTCAGGCGCTTGAACACGCCCTTGTTGTACCGCCAGGCGTAGCCGGCCATGAGGTCGAACGATTGGACGTCGATCTGGTCGACGTAGCCCGACTCGATGTTGACGTTCTCCTCGATCCTCTGGAATCCCGACATGATCTGCAGGCCCGCGTCCGGCTCGCGCTGGAAGTTGAGCTGGTAGATGCCGTTATGACCGCCTTCGGCGTTCTCGTTGAACGTGTACGCGCCCATGCCCCGGATATAGTAGATATCGCTGAAATTGAAGTTGAAGTCGACGGCGGCGTTCTGGTTCCGGACGTCCCCGTCGCGGATGCCGGCGTAATAGAAACCGATCTGCGAGTTCTTGAGGATGTCCTTCTGGACGCGGAAGACGCCGAAATACGAGTCGCGGGGGTCTTCGCCGGGCTCGACGCCCACCTTGTTGATGGCGCCGAGGACACCGAAGCCCCAGCCGCCGGTCTTTCCGGTGACCTTGGCCGCGAATCTCGGATTGCGGATGCGCCGGGAGTAGAACAGGCTGACACCTCCGCCGTGGTAATCTTCTTCGCCCGTCGACAGGTTGAAATAGCGGGCCCCCTCGGTGAAGAACGGCCGGTTCTCTTGGAGGTAATTCTCGTAGGGGGAAAGCTGGAAAATGAAGGGATCCGACTCGACTTCGCTGAAGTCCGGGCTGGCCGTGACGTCGAGATAGAGGTTGGGCTGGATGCCCCACTTGGCGTCCAGGCCGCCGGCGGCTTTGCTGTCCTTGTTCGTGGCGCCCGCCTCGTCCTCCCACTGCGAGGCCCGCACGCCCGCGTAGGGGAAGAACTCGAGGTTGTAGCCCGGGCGGAGCCCGGCCAGGCCGCGCAGCTCGCCGCTCTGCTGGAGCTCGGGCAGGTCGCGGTCGACGTCCGTCCAGTAGTCCGTCTCGTTGAGCCGGTGGATGTAGCGCTCGAAGTTGATGCCCCAGACCTCGAGCTTTTTCGCCGAGAAGCGGAGCGACTTGAAGGGGATGGCCATCTCGACGCTCCAGCCGTCGGAGCGCATGACCGCTTCGGACTTCCAGATCGTCTCGACGGAGTTCTTCTGGACGCCGCGCGGATTGACCGTGAAGGAGATGCTCGTCCGCTTGTCGTTGTAGGCGTCGAGGATGAGCTTGATCGAATCGTTGTTCTCGAACTCGTTGCGCGGGGTCAGCTCGGCCCAGATCTTGCCGGGCTGGGCGTCCTTCATCAGGAAGGCGAAATAGAGATTGTCCCTGTCGTAGGCGGCCCAGATGAAGGTCTCTTCTGAGGCCGGCACGCCGTTGATGGGATCGTGCTGGTAGAAACCGGAAACCGGCTCGACGGCCTTCCAGCAGGCGTCGTCGATGAGGCCGTCGATCTTCGGCGGCGTCGCCGCGACCGGATTCACGCCGAGGCGCTTGACCGGCCCCTGCGCGGCGAGCGACAGGGCGAGCAGGGGAAGGAGGGCGGCGGCGGTCCGCCAAGGGGAGGGGCGATGTCGGCGCTTCGGCATCCGGGACTCTCCAGTAGGCATAGATTGACCATAGACGCCCGTTTAGACGTCGCGGACAGGGGTTTCTTCCCCGGGCCGGGGCCGTCGGGCGCGCCGCTTGAAAGGACCTTCCCGGAAACGGGACGATCCCTCTCGGGCCTGTCGCGAGGGGAGATCACCACAGAGAGGACGGGTGTGTCGCCGGCGCGGCCTGACCGTTCGGGTGGCAGGCGTAGCAGGCCTGCGAATTGTACGCGTATCCCGTGACGTCGTCGTGCCTGGAGTTCGTACTCGACTGTTCGTGACAGCCGAGGCAATTGAAGACGCGGTAGTCGCTCGTCGTGTGACACTCGGAACAGGCGACGCCGGAGTGCCGGCCGGACGTGATCGGGAAGGGGTGGTCGAAGTCCGCGCCCGACCAGCCGCTCGCGGAGGTCCCGTGGCACTCCTCGCAGTTGAGCGGGAAGCCCGCGGCCCGGTGGTCGGGATCGGTCGTGCCGTTGTAATCGTCGAGGTGGCAGGACGCGCACTCCGTCGAGGTGCCCTGGTAGACGCCGTTCTTGTGGCATTCCACGCACGAGGCCGAGGCGTGTTGTCCTTGGAGCGTGAAGCCCGTGTGGTTGAAGGACGCGCTCTCCCAGGCCCGCTGATCATGGCAGGACGGGCAGCTCGTCGGGAAGCCGGCCTGGAGGTGGTTCGGATCGTCCGCCCCCCGGTAATCGGATTCGTGGCAGGCGTAGCAGTCCGTCGGCTGGGGGGTGAAGCCGCCGGTGCCGTGGCAGGCCTCGCAGTCAAGCGTCCGGTGGGTCCCCTCGAGGGCATAGCCCACGTCCGTTTCGTGGCTCCACAGGGCGGGGTCGACCTTTTTCCAGGACTGGGGCGTGTGGCAGTCTGAGCAGCGCATCCCCAGGCGCAGCGAGTAGCGGTCGTCCTGTCGGCGCTGCCAGTGACAGGCCTCGCAGTCGGTCGGCGTGCCTTCGAAGACCAGGTTGAGATGGCATTCCCGGCATGACAGCGTCCGGTGTTTCCCGGTGAGCGGGAAGCTGGTCCGGTCGTGGGACTCGACCGTCCAGTCCTGTCCCGTGCGGGGGGGGGTGGGAGGGGCCGCCTTTTCCTGTCCCGGGCTCGATCGAGCGGCGAGGATCAGGAGGAGAGGGATGATGAACGCCCCGGCCAGGGCGATCGCCGGCGTGGATTTCATTCGAAGGATCATGGCGTCCTCATCGGCTCCTGTAGATCAATCGGACGAACAGGAAGTGCTCGTCGTTGCCGGACTGGAGGAACCCCCCGTATTCGACCTGGGCCGAGAGCCCGCGGCTGATCCGGACGAGGGTCCCGAGGGTGACGTTCCGGTGATCGTCCAGGGCGATCGGCACGGGCTCCCCCGAAGCCTGGTCGAAGCGGATCCCCTTGAAGGTGTTGGAGAAGCTGGCGTTCAGGGAGAACCGTCCGAAATCCTTGGTCAGAGAGGCGTAATAGGAATCGTTCTCGGACAGGTCGCCCCGATTGAGAGCGTAGTTCGCGACGAAGGAGAAGCCCTGGCCGAAGAGATCCGAGGCGGAGGCCCCGAAGCGCCAGGTGTGGTTGACGTAGCCGAGGTCTTTCTGCTCGCTTTCCTGGCGGGCGACCGACAGGCGCAGGGTGCGCACGGGCTTGACGCTGAGCCGGACGCCGTAATAGCTCGAGTAATAGAAGCGCTCGACGTCCTGGTTGAAGATCGTCGGGTCCTGGGACGCTTCCAGGAGGTACTGGTGGAAATCGAGCCCCTTGCCCGAGCTGTAGCTCGCCGTCACGTCGGCCATGCGACCGAGGTCCAGTCGGACGTTCCCGAACAGCCGCGACAGGCGGTTCTCGCCGGCGACGTGGTCGCCCAGCTCGTATTCGGCGTCGCCGTAGACGACGAGCACTTTCTGGACGGGGAGGAAGACGTTCGCATAGGCGAACTGCCTCTCGACGCTGCCGCCATACCGGAGCTGGCTGAAGGTCAGGCCGGCCGTCCGGCCCTGCGTGCCGAGCCAGCGGACGAAAGCGCCGGCCTTGAGATAGTTCGTTTCGAGCCGGGCGATATACGGCGTCGACTGGAGGCCGCCGAAAGCGCCGACCAGGAAGTCGCGGCCGAGCTTGAAACCGGCGACCCCTCCGAGGAGAGAGCCGATCCCCGCGGTGTCGTAGAGATTCATCTGGCCGAGCGACAGATAGAACCGCGAGCCGGGCCTATCGTAGGTCAGGCGGGCGCTGTAGAGGATGAGCTGGTTGGTCAGGTCCTCCCGGATGCCGAGCCGGTCCCGGGCGTCGATGCTCAGGGTCCAGCCCTGTCCGGCCGGACGGATGAGATCGAACTTGAACCTGGCCGAGACCTGGTTGAAGACGACGCCGTCGGCGTAGCGCGAGCCGCTCCAGTCGAAGTAGATCGTGCCTCTCTGATAGAAGCCGGGCCCCGAGGACTGCGAGGCGAGGGGAAGACCGGCGAGGACGAGCCCCGCGGCCACGAACAGCAACAGCGGACCCGTCGAGCGGCGCACGGCTCAGTCCTCCTCCGGCATCCGTCCGACGCCCCAATGGCCTTGTTGATGACAAGCCAGGCATTCGTCCTGTCGGCCCGGATGCGGCGCATTATGGCAGCCCCGGCAGCCCGGGACCTTGAAAAGGTAGGACCGGCCCTGGCTTCTCGCCAGGGTCCTGGCCGGCGTGTGGCACGTGTCACAGGCCTTGACCTTCAAGTGGGCGCCCTGGAGGTCGGCGCCGGTCTCGGCATGATCGAAATCGGCGGGGTCCAGCGGCACGAGATCGGCCTGGCGGCCCTGATGTTCGGCGTGGCAGACGGCGCAGTCGTCGGCCTTGTCCCGGTGATAGCCCTTGTTGGCCGCGATCCGGGTGCCGATCTCGGTGTGGCAGGCCAGGCACTTGGCCGGGGCGATTTTGCCGGGAGCGACGTGACAGGCCGCGCAATCGGCTTCGCCGGGCTTGACCGCGTGGGCCGCGCTCAGAGGGCCGGGGATCTCCTGGCCGGAACCCGGCCGGCCGGCGGCCGGGGTCAAGACCAGGGCCAGCCAGAGGCCTAGGCCGAGGAGCGGGAGAAGACGTCGTATCGCTTCCATTATTCCCACTGTTCCTATGTATCCTATATATATGATATGAAGTTGTCAAACGGCTCCCGGGACGTCTGCCCCGGCCGGGAGGGGAATTTCCTCCCGGGGTTCACCTTTAGGGGTGATTGACGGTGGTCACGGCTAATCCGATGATAAACCTGAATTTACCCAAGGAGTAGGCCTATGGCCAAGATACTGCTGGTCGATTTCAGCCCGGCCGACCGGGATCGTCTTATTGCCGAAAAGTACGATGTCGATGCGCGCTCGACCGGCTGGACCACCGGCCTCGACGAGCCCCTGGATCTCTCGGGCGAACATGACGTCGTCTTTTACCAGGTCGGCGGCGAGGCCGCGGCCGGCCGCCCTGATCTTCACGCCGATGCGCACGAGGCGCTCCTGGAGCGCGCGCGCGAAGGCGCCCGGATCGTCTGCTTCATCGGCGGCGGGGAGACGTTCCAGCTGACGAACATCGTCGGGCCCCTGGACGGGCTTCAGATCAAGGATAGCGCCCGGGCCGAGGCCGTCGTCTTCAGCCCGCGGGCCCTGTTCCACGTCCCTTTCGAGAGGTTCCGGCCGTACATCGCCAGCGCCTTCCGCCTCCTGCCCGAAACGTTCGGCGACGGGATCTGGGAGACGGAATCGTCCGCGAACGGCAAGTTCGAGTTCCTGGCCAAGACGACCGACGGCGCGCCCGTGGCCATGGTCGTCCGGAAAGGGAAGGGCGAGCTCCTGCTCCTGCCCTCGTTCGGGCCCAAGACGATCGAGGTCGTCGATTACATCCTCAAGGATAAGCTGCCGCTCACGCCCGAGCCTCCCGGCGAGGCGGGCGCCGGCTGGCTCGAAGGCGAAGACTACGTCTTCCCCGAGCTCCGGGCCCTGGTGGCCAAGCGCGACGAGGAGAAAAAGAAGCTCGAGGAGGCCTTGGCCGACTACGACCGCCAGATCAAGGACCTCAAGGCCGGCGGCCAGGAGGAGTTCCACCGCCTGCTCAGCGGCGAAGGAGCGGTCCTCAAGAACGCCGTCGTCCACGCCCTCCGCTACCTCGGCTGGGGCCGCGTCGTCGACGTCGACCAGTACTGGAAGAAGACCATCCGGAACAAGGAGGAGGACGCCTGGGTCATCGATCCCCCCGATATGCCCGTGGAGGCCGGCCTGCGCAAGGGCGAGCTGGTCATCGTCCTCGCCCGGGGCGGCAAGAACTGGGCCACGGACGACGAGTGCGCCCTGCTTCAGAAGTTCAAGGGCCGGCGGATGCAGGAGTTCGACAACACCCGGATGAAAGCGGTCCTCGTCGGCAACTACTTCTCGGCGGCCGAGGCCAAAAGCCGGCCCAATCCGTTCTCGGCCGCGCAGATCGAGGAGACCCAGAAGGACGGCAACGGCCTGGTCACGACCTACGAGCTGTTCCGGGCCATCAAGGCCGAGAAGGAGGGCCGCGTTTCCAAGGACGCCATCCGCGAGCAGATCAGGCGCAAGACCGGACTGATCACTTTCGATATTTGAGAAAGATGGGGTCAAACCTATACCTTTTTAATTTTTGCCAGATGTGACTCGACCTATGAGGCAAAAAAACTAAAAAGGTATAGGTTTGACCCCCTTTGCCAGCCGTCTTGCTATTCGCTCCCTCCCCATATAGAATTCTTTTCCGCGTGACCCCGTGAGCAACGGAGGAGGAGAGCGTTGAACCTGACCTGGATCGATTGGGGGATCGTCCTCGCCGTCTTCGCCTTCATCATCGCCGTCGTCATCCTCAGCAAGCCGCTCATGCGCAGCGTCTCCGACTTCCTGGCCGCCGGCCGGACCGGCGGGCGCTACCTCATCAGCCTGTCCCAGGGCACGGCCTCCCTCGGCGCCATCACCATCGTCGGCATGCTCGAGATGAACTACATCGCCGGCTTCAATATGCGCTGGTGGGAGATGGTCATGGCCGTCGTGGTCGTCGGGATCAGCGTCTCGGGCTGGGTCCTCTACCGGTTCCGCCAGACCCGGGCCCTGACCATGGCCCAGTTCTTCGAGATCCGCTACAGCCGGCAGCTTCCGCATCTTCGCCGGGACCATGGCCTTCCTGTCCGGGATCATCAATTTCGGCATCTTCCCGGCCGTGAGCGCCCGCTTCTTCATCTACTTCTGCGGCCTGCCGCAGACGGTCGACCTCCTCGGCCTTCACGTCTCGACCTTCGCCCTGATCATGATCGTCATCCTCTGGATCCCGCTCTACTTCGTCTTCAGCGGCGGCCAGATCGCGGTCATGATCACCGACTTCATCCAGGGCATCTTCGTCAACGTCGTCTTCATCGTCATCGTCGTCGTCCTGATGCTCAAGATCGACTGGGGCCAGATCTTCCAGGCCCTGTCCCAGGCTCCGGCGAGCGCCTCGCTGGTCAACCCGTTCCATACGGGCAGCACCAAGGACTACAACTTCTGGTACTTCTTCATCGGCATGATCGGGGTCATCTACGGCAAGCTCTCCTGGCAGGGGACCCAGGCCTATAACGCCTCGGCCAAGAGCGCCCACGAAGCCAAGATGGGCGATGTCCTGGCCAACTGGCGCGGCATCCCGCAGTGGGGCCTGTTCCTCGTGTTCGTGCCCATCGTGGCCTACACGTTCTGGCATGGGCAGGCGTTCACGGCCGCGGCCGCCTCGGTCCGGCCCGTCCTCGACGGGCTGGCCTCGGACGCCCTGAGAAGCCAGCTGACCGTGCCGATCGCCCTGACCAAGCTCCTGCCGGTCGGGCTGATGGGCGCGTTCGCGGCGGTCATGCTGGCCGCGGCCATCGGCTGCAACGAGACCTACCTCCACTCCTGGGGCAGCATCTTCATCCAGGACGTGATCATGCCTCTGCGGAAGAAGCCCTTCGCGCCGGAGCAGCACCTCAAGGCCCTCAAGCTCTCCATCCTGGCCGTCGCGGCCTTCTCGTTCGTCTTCAGCCTGCTCTTCCAGCAGAGCGAGTACATCTTCCTCTTCTTCGCCATCACCGGCGCCATCTTCGCCGGCGGGAGCGGCGCGGTCATCATCGGCGGCCTGTACTGGAAGCGGGGCACGACGGCCGCGGCCTGGTCGGCCATGATCGTCGGCTCCGTCGTCGCCGTCGGCGGCATCGCCGTCAAGCAGCTCGTGCCCGGCTTCCCCGTCAACGGCCAGATGTTCTGGGGCCTGGCCATGGCCGGGTCGAGCGTCGTCTACATCGTCGTCTCGCTCCTCACGGGCGGCCGGAAGACCTTCGACATGGACAAGATGCTCCATCGGGGGAAGTACCTGGTCAAGGAGGAATACGCCGTCGTCGATACGGTCCCGGTCAAGGGCTGGAAGGTCCTGGGCATGGGCCGGGAGTTCACCCGCTGGGACAAGGTCATCTACGTCGCGACCTACGCCTGGACGGCCAGCTGGGTCGTCGTCTTCGTCGTCGGGACGGTCCTCAACCTGACCCGCGAGGTCTCGACGGCCGCCTGGCTCGGCTTCTGGCGGACCTACACGATGATCTTCCTGGCCGTCTCCGTCTTCGTCATCGTCTGGTTCTCGATCGGCGGCATCATCAACCTCAAAGAGATGGTCCGGACGCTCAAGGTCATGAAGCGCGACCACTCCGATCAGGGCTTCGTCGAGCGGGACCGCGGCTGAGGGCGGCCATGGCGACGTTCGGGAATTTCTCCGAAGACGGCCGGGAGTTCCTCGTCACCGACGTCCGCACGCCCAGTCCCTGGATCAACTACCTCCAGAACGGCCGCTATTTCGCGACCATCTCCGCCAACGGCGGCGGCATCTCCTACGACCGTTCGCCGCTCCACGGCCGGATCACGCGCTACCGCATCAACGACGTCCCGCCCGACCGGCCGGGGAAGTACATCTACGTCAAGGACCGCGACACGGGGGACGTGTGGAGCCTGACCTGGCAGCCGGTCGGGCACGAGCCCGCGTCGGACTACCGCGCGGCCCACGGCTTCGGCTACACGAGGGTCGAAGCCGGGGTCGGGGACATCGCCTCGTCGGTCGTGTTCTTCGTCCCGGCCGGCGACGACCGGGAGATCTGGAAGGCGACGCTGCGGAACGCGTCGGGGCGGCGGCGGCGGCTCACGGTCGTCGGCTATGTCGAGTTCGCGCTGGGCCACGCCCTGGTCGACCTCATCAACCAGTGCGACGATCAGCACTTCAACCGGGTCCGTTTCGAGAAGGATCTCGACGCGCTCTTCGCCACCAAGACCTATTGGGTGACGGAGACGCGGGGCACCCAGCACCAGGAGAACAAGGAGTGGGACCGCTGGGCCTTCTTCTCGGTCAACAGGCCCGTCGCGGCCTACGAGACGGTGCGGGAGCGGTTCATCGGGCCGTTCCGCAGCGAGTCCGACCCGGAAGGGCTGGAGAAGGGCCTCTCGTCGAAGGACATGGACTGCGGCAACGCGGTCGGCGCGCTCCAGGTCGACCTCGAGCTCGGGGCCGGGGAGTCGGCCGACGTCATCTTCTCGCTCGGGGTCATCGCCAAGCCGGAGTTCGAGCGGACGAAGGCGGAGGTCGTCGGAAAATACCGCGACGCCGGGTCGGTCGACGCGGCCCTGGCCCGCGTCGAGGCCGAGTGGGACCGCTTCCTCGGGCACACCCGGGCCGCGACGCCGGACCCCGAGGCCGATGTCTTCCTGAACTATTGGATCCCCTATCAGGCCAAGGTCGCGTTCGACGTCGGCCGCGTGGCCAGCTTCTATTACTGGGGCATCGGGCGCGGCTACGGCTATCGCGACACGGCCCAGGACACGATCGCCATCGTCATCGCCGACGCGGCCGGGGCCCGGGCGCGAGTGGGGCTCCTGGCCCGGCAGATGCGGCGGGACGGCCAGGTCTATCATCATTTCTACGGCGACGGACAGGGCGAATTCACCGGGCACTGCGACGACCCGCTCTGGTTCATCCTGGCCGTTACCGAATACCTCAAGGAGACGGGCGACTTCGGGCTCCTCGACGCGAAGGAGCCGTTCCTCGACGGGGGCGAGGGGACCGTTCTGGACCACCTCCTGGCGGTGGTTCGCTTCGCCGGGGCGGATCCGGGCCCCCACGGCCTCCCGAAGTTCGGCCGCGGCGATTGGAACGACACGCTCGATTACATCGGCGGCCGGGACGGCGGCGAGAGCGTCTGGGGCGCCATGTTCTATGTCGCCATGCTCAACCGGCTCATCGAGCTGCTGGAGGTCCTGAAGGCGCCGGAGAAGGTCCCCGACGTCTGTGCGCTGAGGGACCGGCTGGTCACGGCGATCGAGACCCACGCCTGGGACGGCGAGTGGTACGTGAGGGCCTTCGGCGAGGCCGGCCGGAAGATCGGTTCGAAGCCGAACCGGTACGGGCAGATCTTCATCAACACCCAGAGCTGGGCCGTCATCGCCGGGCTGCCGGACCGGGACCGGCTGGCCGCGGCCATGGGCAGCCTCCGCGACCGGCTCGATACGCCCTACGGGCCGAAGATCTGCGCCCCGGCTTTCCGCGAGATCGACCCGACGATCGGCCTCATCACCCGGTGCATTTGGGGCAAGAAGGAGAACGGGGCCGTCTTCTGCCATCCGGCGGCGTGGGTCGTCCAGGCGTGGTGCCTCCTGGGGTCGGGGGATGCGGCCTTCGAGACATTCAAAAAGCTCTTGCCGGGCCGGATCGACCAAACGACCTTCTCGGCCGAGCCCTACGTCTACTCGCAATACATCACGAGCGACGAGCACGAAACGGCCGGAAAGGCCAGCCATTCCTGGCAGACCGGCACGGCCGCGTGGATGTACCGGGTGGCCTACGACCACATCCTGGGCCTGCGGCCGTCGTATGAGGGGTTGGTCATCGATCCCGTCATCCCGGCGTCGTGGCCGGGGTTCAAGGCCGAGCGGGTCTTCCGCGGGGCGCGCTACCTCGTCGAAGTCGAGAACCCCGAAGGCGTCATGTCGGGGGTCGCGTCGATCGACGTCGACGGCAGGCCGATCGACGGCAAGATCATCGCGCCCCGGCCGGCCGGCACGGTCTGCCGGGTCTCCGTCAAAATGGGGAGGACCGCATGAACAACAAAAAGGGAGGGACCCTGCGCCGGGATCCGTCCAATCCGATCCTGACCCGGGCGGACCTGCCGGACATCCCGCCTGGTCTCATGGACGCCACTTCGGTGTTCAACCCGGGCGCGGTCAAGGCCGCCGGGATCACCTATCTCGTCCTCCGCGTCCAGGCCCGGTCGCGCGAGACCTTCATGGTCATGGCCGAGAGCGCCGACGGCGTCCGTTTCGTCGTCCGCCCGGAGATCGTGGACCTCAAGGGGATCGAACAGGTCCGGGAGAGGATCTATCACGTCTATGACGGCCGCATCACCCGGCTCGAGGGGGTCCATTACGTCATGTTCGCCATGGACATGGACGGCGGCTGCCGGCTGGGACTGGCCCGGACGGACGACCTCCGGGAGTTCCGGTTCATGGGCGTCACGTCGACCGACGACGTCCGCAACGGCGTCCTGTTCCCGGAGAAGATCGGAGGCCTGTACCTCAGGCTCGAGCGGCCCAACAAGGCCAAGCTCGAAGGCGGCCCGACCACGGGCTCGGAGATCTGGCTGGCCGGCTCGGACGATCTGCTCACCTGGCGGCGGCTCGGCCCGGTCATGGGCGGGCGCTTCCACTACTGGGACGAGTTCATCGGCTCGGGGCCGCCGCCGGTCAAGACCCGGAGCGGCTGGCTGCATGTCTATCACGGCGTGGCGACGCATTTCGGCAGCGCCAACATCTACCAGGCCGGGGTCTCCCTGCTCGACCTTCGCGATCCGGCCAAGGTCCTGGGCCGCTCCCGGGGCAACATCCTCGAGCCGCGGGAGCCCTACGAGCTCTGCGGCCAGGTCCCCAACGTGGTCTTCCCCTCGGGCCTGGTGGTCGAGGACTTCGACGCCGAGGGCTTCGCCCTGCCCTCGAGCCCGGTCAAGGTCTACTACGGCGCCGCCGACACCGTGGTGGGCCTGGCCGTGACGACGGTCGGCGAGCTCCTCGACGCCTGCGGCGATCCCGGATGGGGTCAAACCCGGGAGCAAGCTTCTTAAGACGGGGTCAAACCTCCATTTTTACAGTTTCCCGCCGTATCGCCCCGAGCGCCTGGCAACGCGTTCGGGAAACTGTAAAAATGGAGGTTTGACCCCGTCTGAAAATCCCCGGCTTGCTCCCGGTTTGACCCCTTCTTATTTATATGCTAAAAAAGAGGTTCGATCCGGCCGTTTGGAGAGAACCATGAAGAGAACGGAGAGGCATCACCTCAAAGAAGACGAGATGGCCACCGGCGTCCATTGGCTCGTCGAGCTCTATCAGACCTACAAGCGCGAGATCACCCTCGTCGCCGGGGCGCTCGTCCTCGCCGCCGTCGTCTTCAGCGGGCTCCTGATCATCCGCTCCCAAACCCGGAGCGTCCGGAGCCGGGCCATTGGCGAGGTCATGGACCTGGCCGCCGAAGTCGCCCAGAAGCCCGAGAAGCTGGCCGATCTCGAGAAGCTGGCTGCCAAGGGGCGGACATCGCGCCTGGCCAATATGGAGCTGGCCAAGTATTGGGCCGAGAAGAGCGATTGGGCCAAGGCCGAATCCTATCTGGGCAAGCTCCCGGCCGGACCCAAGGACCTCCTCTATTACCAGGCCGAGGACCTCAAAGCCCAGATCGCGATGGGCCGCAAGGACTACGACAAGGCCATCGCCATCTACACGAAGATCGGCGACGAGAAGCCCGAGACCTACCCCCTCGACGCCGCCCGGTTCCGCCTGGCCGAATGCCACGAGCTCAAGGGCGACGCCGCGACGGCCCTGGAGCTCTACAAGAAGCTCCAGACGGAGTTCCCCCAGTCCTATTTCGGCTACGAGGCCTCCCTCAAGCTCAGCAAGCTCGAGGCCCGGAGATAGGAGCGGACGTTGCCATTTTGACCGGAAGGGATATAATATCCCTTTAATTTTCCAAGGAGGGATCCCATGGCTTTCATCATCACCGAGGAATGCATCAACTGCGGCGCGTGCGAGCCCGAGTGCCCCAACCAGGCCATCAGCGCCGGCGAGGAACGCTACGTCATCGCCCCCGACAAGTGCACCGAGTGCGTCGGCCATTTCGACACGCAGCAGTGCGCGTCCGTCTGCCCCGTCGATGCCTGCGTCAAGGATCCCGACCGCAAGGAGACCCAGGAAGAGCTGATGGCCAAGTTCCACAAGCTCGGCGGGAAGTGATCCCGCGTCACTGAGCCTTCACCGGAAGAGGAGTGAACCCGTTTCACTCCTCTTTTTTTTCGGCCGGCCATGAGCGAAGCGACGTCCGAACAGAAAACCTGGCTGAACGGGCTGCTGTTCGTCCTGACCGTCGTCACGGTCTGTTACGCCGGGCTCTCTTGGAGCGCGAGCTTCATCCAAGCCGGCGATGCCGCGGGGGCGGACCTGCTCGTCTCACCCGACCGGGTGCTTCACGACCCCCGGCTCTTCCCCTTGAGCGCCCTTTATGCGGCCTTCCTGATGACCATCCTCGTCGGCCACGAGCTCGGCCATTACCTGACCTGCCGCCGCTACGGCGTCCGGGCCACCCTGCCCTTCTTCATGCCCGGACCGCCTTTCCTGGGGACCTTCGGGGCTTTCATCCGCATCAAGTCGCCCCTGTACTTCAAGCGGCAGGTCTTCGATATTGGCGCCAACGGCCCGCTCGCCGGATTCGCGCTGGCCTTGCCGACGCTGGCTGTCGGGATGTCGCTGTCCAAATGGGCCCCGTTCGTCCCGTCGGAGAATGTCCTCTTCTTCGGGGAGCCGCTTCTCTTCAAGATCCTGAGCCGTCTCTTTCTCGGCCCCATCCCGCAGGGTTCGGAGCTCATCCTCCACCCGATCGGCTGGGCCGGCTGGGTCGGGCTTCTGA
Source organism: Candidatus Aminicenantota bacterium (assembly GCA_963754085.1). GTDB lineage: Bacteria > Acidobacteriota > Aminicenantia > Aminicenantales > Saccharicenantaceae > RBG-16-66-30. The sequence goes on from CAVWFA010000012.1 coordinate 101,636, forward strand.
TGACCGCCCTCAACCTGCTGCCGATCGGCCAGCTGGACGGCGGGCACATCGCCTACGCTCTGCTCGGCCGCCGGGCCGGCCGGCTTTCCGTGTTCATGGTCGGTCTGCTGGTCGTCATGGGCGTCTTTTTTCACATGACTTGGCTTTTCCTGGCCGTCCTCATCCTCGTCCTGGAGTTCCGATCGAAGACGGGCCTCCGCCACCCGCCCGTTCTCGACGAGGACGCGCCGCTCGGCCGGAAAAGAGCGGTCCTCAGCGCCGTTGTCATCGCCATTTTCATTCTGTCGTTCGTGCCCGACCCGGTCCGGGGCTTCGGCCTCTTGGACCTGCTCAAGGGCCGTGCGGGCGGGTTCTGATGCCCGGCATCGAACGCTCCGCGAGCCTCGTATTTATTCACAGGTTCTGTGGAAATGCTGTGGATAAGACCCGCTTTGGCCGTGGCAAGGTCCACTCCTGCATGCACATAGCTCGGACTGCACAAAAATCCGTCAGCCGCGCATTCTTTGTCTTTTCAACGGGTTAATAACTCATTGAAAAGACAGACGTTGTGGCGTTAAGATGAAGGCACGATGAAGGACGGCCGAAGGAGGCATTGATGGCCGACCAGTTCCGCGAAGCCGAGGCGACGTTCTCGCACCTGCGCGAGAAATTCAAGGAAAAAAGGATCTCTCCCCAGGAGTTCGCCGATTCCCTGAAGCAGCTCCGCATCAAGGACGACGAAGGCCGCTTCTGGGTGATCGGCGCCCAGAGCGGCAAGTGGTACGCCTTCGAGAGCGGCGAATGGGTCGAGGCCAAGCCCCCGTCCCAGCTGGAAAAGAAGGCCATCTGCATCGCCTGCGGCTTCGAGAACGACCTCGAGGCCGAATCTTGCGCCCGCTGCGGCAACACGTCCGACGAAGCCGCCCCGGAGGCCGTGGCGGAAGCGGCCGGAACGGCCGCGGGGGCCGCCGCCGAGGCCGTCCCCGCCGGACAGGATCCGGTCCTCACGGTCCGCTCCCTGGACGTCGTGTCCTTCCTTTGGTTCTTCGGCGTCCTGGGGCTCTTCGCCGGGATCCTCCTCGGCCTTCTGGTCGGCGTCACCGGCCTCTTCGCAGGTTTCGTCGCCCGTCTTCCCGTCTTCTTCGTGGAGCACCGCGGGGACCTGCTGGGCGGACTCGCCTGTTCCATCATCGGCGGGGTTGTCGGCTTCGCGTCTGGCGCCGCCGCCGGCGCGGCGACGGCCGCCGTGTCGAACGGGATCCTGTCGCTTGTCGGCGGGCTCAGGTTCCGCCGCTCTTGAGCCGGGCCAATCCCCAGGCGATCTGCCCTAGCGACAGCGATTCGTCGTTGGGCGAGTAGGCGACGTTTCGGAACACCCGGAATCCCTTGGCCTCGAGCCGCCTCTCCGTCGTCTCGAGCAGCCGCCTGTTGAGGAAGACCCCGCCGGCGAGCGAGACCTCCTCCGTGCCGTGCGCCTGCCGGGCCCTCTCCGCCACCCGGACGATGAGAACGGCCAGGGCATCATGGAACTTCGCCGCGATGACCGGGAGGGGCACGCCCTTGTCGAGGTCGCGGACGACCCCGCGGACGAGAGGGGTGAACGAGATGTCGATGGGCCGGCCGGGTCCTGCCGCGGTCAGCTCCGTCCGGTAGTGGCCGCGATAGGCGCGGTCGGCCGCCGCCTCGAAGCGCATGGCCGCCTCGGCTTCGAATTCGAGGCGCTCGGGCGCCGTCCCCGCGATGAAGGACACGGCGTCGAAGAGCCGGCCGCAGCTCGAGGTGCGCGGGCTCCGAAGGCCGCCGCGGATCAGCTGCAGCACCGCCTCCCGGCGCGGCCGCCCGATCCTGCGGATCGCCTTGACGTCGGGGATGTCCTCGCCGTAGGCCCGGTCGAGCCAGGCCAGGGCCATGCGCCAGGGTTCGCGGGCGGCCCGATCGCCGCCGGGGAGGGGCACGGCCTCGAACCGGGCGAAGCGGTCGAAGCCGTCGTAGTCGGCCAGCAGGAACTCCCCGCCCCAGGCCGCCCCGTCCGCGCCGTAGCCGTACCCGTCGAGGGCCACGCCGAGGACGCGGCGCCGCGGCCGATGGCCATGCTCGAGGAGCGGGGCCAGGACGTGAGCATGATGGTGCTGGACGCGGAAATGGGGCAGGCCCATCCGGGCGGCGTACCGTGTCGTCCGGAAGTCGGGATGGAGGTCGGTGACGACCGCGGCGGGACGGGCGTCGAAGAGGCGGAGGAGATGACCCAGGGTCTCCTCGAAATAGCCGACGTTCCTGTAGTCGTCGAGGTCGCCGAGGAACTGGCTGGTGACGACGTAGCCGTTCTTGTAAAGGGAGACCGTGACCTTGAGCTCGCCGCCCAGGGCGACAAGGTCGCGGCCGGACCGGAGCGCCGCCGGGACGGGTTGCGGATAGGGGACGTAGCCGCGGGCGCGGCGGACGAAGAGGGGACGGCCGGCCGCCGCCTTGACGACCGAGTCGTCGGCCCGCATGGCGATCGGGCGGTCGTGGGTCAGGACGGCGTCGCAGAGGCCGCGGACGCCCTCCTTCTCGTCCTTGATGATCGGCGCGTCCTTGGCGTTGGAGCTCGTGGCCACGATCAGGCCGAGGTCCTCCAGGAGGAGCCGGTGGAGGGGCGTGTAGGGGAGCATGATGCCGATCTCGTCGAGCCCGGGGGCGATCCCCGGGATGTCTGTTTTCTTCTTGAGGAGGACGATCGGCCGCCGCGGCGACAGCAGGAGCTCCCGCTCGGCCTTCGATACGACGGCGACGCGGCGGACGGCGGCGAGGTCGCGGGCCATCAGGGCGAGCGGCTTGGTCCGGCGGTCCTTCGTCCGGCGCAGGCGGGCGACCGCTGTCCGGTTGAACGGATCGCAGACGAGATGGAACCCGCCCAGGCCCTTGACGGCCAGGATCCGGCCGGCCTTGATGAGGGCCGCCGCCTCCGCGACGTCGCCGCGGAGCTTGCGCCCCGAAGCGGCGTCGAGGAGCGAGAGACGGGGGCCGCAAGCCGGGCAGGCGATGGGCTGGGCGTGGTGGCGGCGGTCGAGAGGGTCTTCGTATTCGCGGCGGCAGTCCGGACACATCGCGAAGCCGGCCATGGTCGTCCGCGGCCGGTCGTAGGGCAGGTCCCGGACGATGGTGTAGCGCGGGCCGCAGTTGGTGCAGTTGGTGAAGGCGTAGCGGAAGCGGCGCTGGCCGGGCGTCCCGATCTCCTCGAGGCAGTCGGGGCAGGTGGCGATGTCGGGCGAGATGAAGACGAAGCCGGTCCGGTCGCGGGTGGCCCGGATCTCGAAGCCCGCGCGGCCCTCGGCGCGGGCCGGGCGCACGTCGATCTTTTCGACGGCCGCCAGCGGCGGAAGCCCGGCCCGCAGGGCGGCCGGGTACCTCTTGACCGCGGCGGCCGGCCCCTCGATGTGGATCTCGACGCCGGAGCCGGCGTTCTCGACCCAGCCGTCGAGGCCCATCCGGCGGGCCAGGCGGTAGACGCAGGGCCGGAAGCCGACGCCCTGGACGACGCCGAAGACCGTCAGGCGGACGGCCGCCCGGCGCGTTCCGGCCGTCATGCCCGCCGCCGTTTCACGCCGCGGCCCTCTTCCGGGCGGCGTCCCGGCTGTAGACGCAGCCGCAGTAGTCCTGGCGGTAGAGGCCGTGGGCCCGGCTGAGGTCGACGCTCTTCTTGAAGCCGTCCTTCTTCTTGAAATCGGATTCGAGGAAGGCGATCCCGTGACGGGCGGCGAACTGCCGGCCGATGCGGTTCATGACCGCGGCCTTCTTCCACGGGCTGAGGCTCATGACGGTGGCGAAGGCGTCGAAGCCCTCGCGGGCCGCCCGCCCGGCGGTCCGGGCCAGCCGGGCCGCGTAGCAGACGTCGCAGCGCCGGCCTTTCTCCGGCTCGTCCTTGAACTTGGCCGTCAGGGCGATCCAGCCTTCGGGATCGTAGTCGTCCTCGATGAGCGGCACCCCGGAGAGGCGCGCGACCTTGCGGGCCTCGTCGAGCCGCAGGTCGTATTCCTCGCGGGGATGGATGTTCGAATTGGAGAAGAAGCCGGTCACCTCGTAGCCGTCCTTGAGCACGCCGAAGACGAAGAGCGCGTCCGGCGCGCAGCAAGCGTGGACGAGAAGGCGGGGCTTGGGCACGGACTACTTCAGGTGTTCGAGGCGGGATTCGAGGTCGGCGACCGTCCTGTTGACGCCGTCGATCTGGAAATAGATGACGGTCAGATCCTCGTGGTCGTAGCGGGTCTCGTCGAGGATGCGGCCGACGTTCTCGAAGAGCGGCTCCATGAGCCTCTTGACGTCGACGATCTTGTCCTGGACGCGCTCCTTGGCCTTCTGCCATTCCCGGATCTCCCGCTCGCGGGTCTGGAGTCGGTCCCGGTACTCCTCTTCAATGCGGTGGATGGCCGCGTTGAAGACGCGCACCCGGGCCTCGACCTCCTCGAGCCGCCGCTCGAGCCGGTAGCGCTCGTCCTGGAGCCGGGGCGTTTTCTCCCTGAGGGAGGCGAGGAGCGCGGTCAGCTGGGCCGCCTTGGCGCGGGCCTTGTCCAGCCGGGCCGCCCGGTCGGGCTCCGAGAGCCGCGGTTTCCCCTCGATCTGGCGGGCGTCCTTGCCGACCGCGGCGAGCTGGGCCTCGGCGGTCTCTGCTTCCCTAAGGGCCGCTTCGAGGGCCTCCCGGATCTCGTTCTTCTTCCCGGCCAGGGCGACCATCTCCTCCTGGTGAGGACGGCGGGCTTCTTCCTGCTCGGCGATGAGCTCCCGGAAGCGCCGGCCCGCTTCGTCGTGCTCGCGGCCGAGGACCTCGATCCGCGAATAGACGTCGTGCCACGTCTTCTGATGACGGCCGATCTCTTCGTCGAGGCCGGCCAGCCTGGCGCATTGATCGCCGACGCAGTCGGCCTGGACGTCCTCGTTCCAGGCCTGTTTCCCGAGCTCCCGCCAGAGCGCCGTCTTCTTCTCCCTCTCCCTCTTCAGCTTGGCCTGGATCCGCAGGCGGGTCATATGCCGGCGGGCGCCGGACAGGAAGGCGCTGATGCGGCGGCGGAGGTCCTTGTCCCGGAGGAAGATGAAGGCCACGAGGAGCAGGATGACGCAGAGCAGGAGCCAGAGCATCCAGAAGGGGAGACCTTCCGCGGCGACGCCGGACGGCTGGGCCTGCACGGTCGGGTTCACGCCCCAATTATGGCACAGGGGCGCGCACCCTGACAAGGAAGGGGTCAAACCTAAACTTTTCCACTTTTTCCGTGCTGCGCCCCGGCCAGCGATGAATAGCCCGTTCAGAAAAGTGGAAAAGTTTAGGTTTGACCCCATCTTTTCTATCGATACTGCTGAACAGGCGCGACCAGCGTGTCCTTGTCCATCATCTCCGACTGGCGGAAGCGGATCTGGCCCTTGCGGTCGACGATGATCGTGGCCGGGATGAAGTCGCCCGGCTCATAGGCCGCGACGATCTCGGGTGTGGCCAGGGCGATCGGGTAGTTCATGCCCTGTTTGCGCGCCCAGTCGAGGAGGGCCGGGGCGGTCGTCTCATCGACCGAGAGGCCGAGGATCTCGAGGCCCTCCGCCTTGAGCTCCTTGTAAGCGGCGATGAAATCGGGGATCTCCTTGCGGCAGGGCGGGCACCAGGTGGCCCAGAAGTTGATGACCAGGACCTTGCCCTTGTAGGACGCCAGGCTGAGGGTATTCCCCTCGAGGTCCTTGATGGAGAAGTCGGGAGCCGGTACGGCTTGGGTATCCTGCTTCGGCGGGGCGCAGGCCGCGGCGCCGGCCATGAGGATGACCGCGGTCATCAGGATCGTGATCGCTTGCGCGAATTTGCTCATTCTTGCTTTGCTCCTCGGTCTCGGGATATCAGACAAAGACGATATAAATTATAGGGGATGACCGGCAAAAAATGAAGGGGGCGAAAAAAAGAACGGACCTGGTCTTCGCATCGCTCCCGCTTTATGAATCTTCGGAGCCGCGACCGGCGCTGCGAAGACCAGGTCCGTTCTTATTCAGTCTTCGTTTTCCGTCCTAGGCGCCGCAGCCCTTGAGCAGGCGCTCCCAGCGGGCGTCGACCTCGGCCTGGACCGCCGCGACTTGCTCCGCGGCCAGGTGCTTGAAGCGGCCCTGCAGGCGCATGTAGTCGTCGACCGGCTTCTTGTCCTTGAGCTTCAGGTTGATCGTGACCTTCTCGCCGTTCTCGATCTCGTAGAGCGGGAAATAGGCGTTCTGGACGGCCATGCGGGCCAGCTTGATGCTGTCCTCGGGGCGGCTCTTCCAGCCCGTCGGGCAGGGCGCGAAGACATGGAAGAAGCGCGTCCCCTTGATGTCCTTGGCCTTCTTCATCTTCTTGAAGAAATCCTCCGGGTGGGAGATGCTGGCCGTGGCGATGTAGGGGATGCGGTGGGCGGCCATGATGGCCACGATGTCCTTCTTCGGCCGGGTCTTGAAGTGCTTGACCGGCGTCGTCGTGGTCCAGGCGCCGTACGGGGTCGCCGACGACCTCTGGATGCCCGTGTTCATGTAGGCTTCGTTGTCGTAGCAGACGTAGATGATGTCCTCGTTCCGCTCGGCCGCCCCCGACAGGGCCTGGATGCCGATGTCGAACGTGCCGCCGTCGCCCGCCCAGGCCACGACCGTCGTCTCCGTGTCGCCCGTCGCGTCGAGCCCGGCCTTGACCCCTGTCGCGGTCGATGCCGCCGTCTCGAAGGCGCAGTGGTAGATGGGCACGTCCATGGAGGAGTAGGGATAGGGCCCGTCGATGACGGCCCAGCAGCAGGCCGGGATGCAGAGGATGGTCTTCTGGCCCAGGGCCTTGAGCATGTAGCGCATGGCCAGCGTCGCCCCGCAGCCCTGGCAGGCCAGGTGGCCGCAGGCCATCAGCTCTTCGGCCGGCAGCGTCATCGTGAACTTCTTCACTTTCTTCACTTCTTGGCTCATTTCTTGACTCCGATCCAGACGATCTCCTCACCGGCCTGGGTCTTGGCCATGGCGTCCGCGGCGATCTCCTTGAACGAGTCCACCATGATGTCGCGCCCGCCGAGACCGGCGATGTAGCCGAAGATCGGCGGCATGCCCGGCCGCCCGTAGACCGCCGACTTCACTTCCTGGCAGAAGATGCCGCCCACGCCGTAGGAGCAGTTGCGGTCGACCACGGCCGCTCTCTTGACCCGGCCCAGCACTTCGCGGACCCGGTCGAAGGGGAAGGGGCGGAGGACCTTGATGCGCAGGTTGCCGGCCTTGATCCCGGAGGCCCGGAGCTCGTCGACGGCCACCCGGGCCGTGTACCCGGCCGTCCCCGACGTGACGAAAACGAGCTCGGCGTCGTCGCACAGGTAGGGATCGACGAGGCCGAGGTCGCGGCCGAACAGCTTCCCGTACTCGCGGCCGGTCTCTTCGATCAAGGCCGGAGCCTTCTCCATGTCCTTCTGGAGACGATAGCGAAGCTCCATGTAGTGCTCCGACCCCGTCAGGCCGCCGAAGGCCCGGGGGTCGGCCGGCGTCAGCTTGATGGCCGGCTTGAACGGCGGCAGGTACCGGTCGACCAGGGCCTGGTCCGGGACGTCCACGACCTCGTACGTATGCGATAGGGCGAAGGCGTCCAGGATGACCATGGCCGGGATCATCAGCGCCTCGGAGACCTTGAAGGCCTGGATGACCGTGTCCACGACCTCCTGGTTCGACGCGCAGTAGAACTGCATCCAGCCCGTGTCCCGTTGGGACAGGCTGTCGTTCTGGTCGGCCCAGATCGACCAGCCCGGGGCCATGGACCGGTTGATGTTGCCCATGACGATGGGATGGCGCCCGCCGGCGGCCCAGTGGAGCATCTCGTGCATCAAGGCCAGGCCCTGGGACGATGTGGCCGTGAAGGCGCGCGCCCCGGCCACCGAGGCCCCGATGCAGGACGCCATGGCCGAGTGCTCCGACTCGACCTTGATGAACTGGGCGTCGAGCGTGCCGTCGGCGCACATCTCGGACAGGAGCTCGACGACCTGGGTCTGCGGCGTGATCGGATAGGCGGAGATGACCTGCGACCGCGAGAGCATCGCGCCGTAGGACAGCGCGTGGTTCCCCATGATGACTTTTTTCATTTCCGCTCCTCCACCATGACGATGCACTTGGACGGGCATTCTTCCGCGCAGATGCCGCAGCCCTTGCAGTAGTCGTAGTCCACGACCGGCCACTCGTCGACGACCTCGATGGCCGGCTCGGGGCAGAACTTCCAGCAGATGCCGCACTGGATGCACTTGCTGCGGTCGACCTCGGGCCGGATGTTCCGCCAGGCCCCGGTCAGGTTGTGGGTCTGGTGGCCGACCGAGCAGATCATGAGGGGCATCTCTTCGGCCGACTTGAAGACGATCTTCTTGGCTTTCTTGGGTCTCATGGCGTCCTTCCTCAGGCCTTCTCGTACGCTTCCTGGGCCGCCTTGACGTTGTCCTCGGGCTTGATGGCGATGCCGTCCCGGATGGCCGCGGCCAGGGACTCGAGCTTGGCCAGGCCCAGGATCTTGACGACCGCCCCGGCGATGGCCGTGTTGACGATCGGGGCGACCATGCTCCCCAGCCGGTGCTTGACGGCGATCTCCGTGGCGTTGACCGTCCGGACCTTGAACTTGCCGTGGAACGGGAAGTCCTCGGGCCGGCGGTCGCTGTTGATGATGATCGTCCCGCCCGGCTTGAGGCCTTCGGTGATGTCGATGGCCTCGACCAGGGTGGGATCGACCACGACGACGTTATCGGGCGCGTAGATGCGGCTCTTGTCGTAGATCTGTTTGTCGTCAATGCGGATGAAGGCGACGACGGGCGAGCCGCGCCGCTCGACGCCGAACTCGGGATAGGCCTGGACCCATTTGCCCTCTTTGGCGATGGCGTCGGCCAGGATCTTGGAGGCGACGACGGTCCCCTGACCGCCGCGGCCGTGGAAACGGATTTCGACCATGGGCGTCTCCTTACCGATGTTGGATAAGGCGCTATTATAAGCCCGAACCGCTCCGGAAGGGAAGGGGCTGAACCGTCTTGACAGGGCCGGGCCGGCCGGAGTAAAGAGAATGCGAAGCGGCGGGCCGGAGGACGCATCGATCCGGAAGGAGGATGCCTATGGGATCCACGCGGGGGAGGGTTCGGCACATGATCGGGACGTTCCTTGTCGTTGGCTTTGTCATGGCAGGCATTTTGACCCAGTGCAAGAAGTCCGCCGACGAGGCGGTCACGGCGCCGTCGCCCGGCCCGGCCGCCGCTGCGGCGCCCGCTCCGGACCATTCGGGCTCCGGAGGAGGTTCCGGAGGGCCGGCCACGCCGTCGCGTTCGGTGGTCATCAACGGCGTGCGTCTCGGCGACGAGACGATCGCGGCGCTCGAGCGGGCCTTTCGTGTCAGGCTCATGGACGGCCAGTTCTGGTACGACAAGATGAACGGCTCCTGGGGCGCCCAGGGCGGGCCGGCGTCCGGCTTCATCATGGCCGGGCTCGACCTCGGCGGGCCCCTGCGGGCCGACGCCTCCAACGGGACGACCGGGGTCTTCATCAACGGGCGCCAACTCCACCAGATCGACGTGGCCCGCCTCTCACAGCTCGGACCCGTCTATCAAGGCCGCTACTGGATGGACGCCTGGGGCAATATGGGGATCGAAGGGATGCCCGCGCTCCTCAACATCTGGGCCGTCATCCAGTCCCTCGGCGGCGGGGGCGGCCAGAGGGAAGGCATCCTGAGCACCTACGACAAGACCGGCATCGCCGTCATCGGCAACTGACCGCGGCGGCGCCAAGAAGGGGTCAAACCTTAATTCTTATAATTATTCGCAGGTCGCGGCGGATTCACGCTGAGGCCGCCCCCGAAAATTATAAGAATTAAGGTTTGACCCCATCTTATCCCGCCGCTTGGGCGGTATAAAGCTTCTTCAGCATGACCGCGTCGCCCTCGAGGTTGGGGCTCTCGCAGATGACCGTGCCCTCGACGCCGAGGTCGCGCAGGGCTTGGAGCCACTCATCCGTCCGGTATTCCGTCTCCTCGAGATTGAGGTGCTTGATCTCGCCCCGGTCGCCGAAGTGGATGCCGGCGATGTGGATGTGGACGTCGCGGAGCGCGCGCGGCCCGAGCTTGCGGGCCACTTTGCTCAGGACGCGCTCGAAATCCAGATACGAATTGATCTTGCCCTCGCGGGCGTAGAGGTGGGAGAAGTCGAGGCAGGGCTTGAGGCCGTCGACGTCGCGGCACATGGCCAGGACCTCGTCGAGCGAGCCGAACTGGGCGTGCTTGCCCATGGTCTCGATCCGCAGCGAGATCTTCAGGCGCTCGCTCCGCAGGACCGACATCACGGCCCGCAACTCCTCCTTGACCGCCGCGTAGGTCTTCTCCGGCGTATCCTGACCGTAGAACGCCGCGTGAAAGACGGCGCTCACCGCGCCGCAGGCGTCGCCGATCCGGGCCGTCTTGACGAGGCGCTCCCGGCTCTGCAGCCGGATGCCGGGATCGACCGAGTTGAAGTTGATGTGATAGGGGGCGTGGACGCTCAGCCGGAGGCCGAGCTTGACCGCCTTCTCCCGGACCTTCGCGGCCGTGTCGAGGCCCATCTTGACGCCCTGGACGAATTCGAGCTCGAGGGCGTCGAGGCCGAGCTCCTTGATGCGGGCGAGGCCGGCGAGCGTGGAATCGTCGGCCGCGGAGAAGGGGACGCCGGCCGTGCCGAAGTGAAGGCCTCTAGGCGCACTCGTCATCGGTCTTCCTCCCGGAGCCGAGGAATTGGCCGACGATGCGCATGGCGCAGAAGTCGCCGCACATGGAGCAGGCCTTGGCTGCGGGTCCGGCGCCGCTTCCGGACGGCCGCGAACTTGACCGGGTCGATCGAGAGGCGCCGCTGCGTCTCCCAGTCGAGGCGCTTGCGGGCCCGGGCCAGCGCGAGGTCGCGCTCGAGGGCCCCGGGCACCCCCTTGACGATATCGCCCGCGTGGGCGGCGATCTTCGAGGCGATGAGCCCTTCGCGGACGTCGTCGTCCGTGGGCAGGCCGAGGTGCTCGGCCGGCGTGACGTAGCAGAGGAAATCGGCCCCGGCCGCCGCGGCCACGGCCCCGCCGATGGCCGAGACGATGTGGTCGTAGCCCGGGGCGATGTCCGTGACGAGCGGGCCGAGGACGTAGAACGGCGCCCCGTCGCAGACGCGCTTCTCCAGGCGCATGTTCATCTCGACCTGGTCGAGCGGAACGTGGCCCGGTCCTTCGACCATGACCTGGACCCCCGCTTCCCTGGCCCGCTTGACCAGCTCGCCGAGCGTCAGGAGCTCCTCGATCTGGGCCCGGTCGGTCGCGTCGAGGATGGAGCCGGGCCGCAGGCCGTCGCCCAGGCTGAGGGTGACGTCGTGGCGCCGGGCGATCTCGAGCAGCCGGTCGTAGCGTGCGTAGAACGGATTCTCCTTCCCGTTGTGGAGCATCCAGGCGACGAGAAAAGCGCCGCCCCGCGAGACGACGTCGGCGACCCGGCCCTGCTTCTTCAGCCGGTCGATGGCCTTCAGGGTCAGGCCGCTGTGGACGGTCATGAAGTCGACGCCCTCGCGGGCCTGCGACTCGACGGCCTCGAACAGGTCGTCCTCGCTCATGTCGACGATGGACTCCCGGCGGTCGATGGCCTGGACGGCGGCCTGGTAGATGGGCACCGTCCCCACCGGGATGGGCGTCCGGGCCAGGATGGTCCGGCGGATCTTCTTCAGGTCGCCGCCCGTGCTCAGGTCCATCAGGGCGTCGGCGCCGTAGTCGAGGCTGATCCGCACTTTTCTCAGCTCGTCGGCCAGCTGCGGAAAATCCCGGGACGTGCCGAGGTTGACGTTGACCTTGGTCCGGAGGCCCCGGCCGATGCCGGCGGGCCGGGCGGGGGCGTGGCGCGGATTGAAGGGGATGACGACGAGGCCGTCGGCGACGAGCGGGGCCAGCTTGTCCGGCGCGATATTCTCGGCCTTGGCGACGGCTTTCAGGACCGGCGTGAGAAGGCCTTTTCGGGCTTTTTCGGCTTGCGTCATGGTCGGTCGTGCGTGCCCCTTCGAAGGGAAACAGAGTATAGAGGAGCCCCTCCGGACTGTCAAGAAAACGGACGGAGGGGACGGGGAGTAGCCGGGCCCAATTCTCCCTCACCCCTAGGGGGCATATCCCGGGGTGGTTTTTCACCCCTGGATTCATCCGGCCCGACGATTGTCCCTCAGGGGAGCCCCCCTTATGATGGGCCCGCTATGAAACGCGCGGCCCCGGCTTCTTCTCCCGACGACCGTTCGGCTATAATGGGGCCATTCCGTCATTCGCAATAGCCGATCCGACGCCCGATCCGACTGCCGCGAGGTGCGGCGTTTTATCCATCGGCGGTAGCCTGCCGCCAAGAGTCTATCTGTACGCCCATGGACCTCGGTCATAAAGCCCTTTTCCGCAACACGGTCCTGAACCTCCTCGGCCTGGTCGTCCCCCTGGCCGTGGGATTCGTGACCATTCCGCTGGTCGTCCGGGCCCTGGGGAACGAGCGCTTCGGGATCCTGGCCCTGGTCTGGGTCGTCTTCGGCTATTTCGGGCTGTTCGACCTCGGCCTGGGCCGGACGACCACGAAATATATCGCCGACGCTCTGGGCCGGAACGAACCCGGGAAGCTCCCCGGCTACCTCTGGACGACCGTTCTCCTGCAGACGGCGATCGGGTCCGCGGCCGCCCTCATCTCGTACCTGGCCGCGCCGCTCATCGTCCGCCGGATGCTCAACATCCCCGAGGGCTTCATCGCCGAGACCATCCTGACGCTCCGGCTCGTCGGCCTGTCGCTGCCCGTCATGTTCGTCAGCTCGTCCTTCCGCGGCGTCCTCGAAGCCGCGCAGCGGTTCGACCTGGTCAACGCCGTCAAGGTGCCCGTCAACGTCCTGTTCTACGTGCTGCCCCTGGTCGGGGTCGCCCTGGGCTACGGGCTCCCCGGGATCGTCGTCCTGCTCGTCGTCTCCCGGGCCGCGGCCCTGGTCGTCTGGGCCCGGATGAGCTTCAGCGTCATGCCCCCGCTCCGCACGCGCCCGGCCCTGGACAAGCGTCTCGTCCGGCCCCTGTTCTCGTTCAGCGGCTGGATCGGCCTGTCGAGCATCCTCTACGCCGTGACGACCTCGATCGACCGCCTCATCATCGGGTCGCTCCTCACCGTCGAAGCCGTGGCCTTCTACAGCGCCCCGTACGAAGCCGTCAACCGGGTCGGCGTCATTCCCGGCAGCCTGTCGATGGTCCTCTTCCCGGCCTTCAGCTATCTCGACGCCGGCCGCAAGGAGGAGGAGACGGAGGCCCTCTTCGCCCGGTCGACGAAGTTCCTGCTCCTGTCGACCGGACCGGTCCTCCTCCTGCTGATGTTCTTCGCCGGCGATTTCCTCCGCCTCTGGCTGGGACCGGACTACGCCGCGGCGGCCACGCTGGTCGTCCAGCTCCTGGCCGCCGGCTTCCTGGTCAATACCGTCCTGGCCGTGCCCAACAACTACCTGATGGGCATCGGCCGGGCCGACATCGCGCCGAAGTACCAGGCCGTCGAGCTCGTCGTCTACACGGCCCTGGCCTGGGCCGGGGCGAGGTTCTGGGGCATCGCGGGCGTGGCCGCGGCCACGGCCGTCCGGCTGGTCGCCTTCACCACGGTCCTCTGGGTGGCCTCGTACAAGGTCGGCCGGGTCCGCTTCGGATATGTCTGGCGCAACGGCTTCGCCGCCGTCCTGGCCGCTCTCGGCCTCTTCACGGCCGGCCTGGCGGCTAACGCCGCCCTTGGATTCGGCATCCGGGGCGCCGTGGCCCTCGCCGCCGTCTTCGCCGCCGGCGCCTATTTCCGGCTCCTCGACGCCCGGGAAAAGGCCTTTCTCGGCGGGCTCCTGCGGCCCCGTCGCGCGGCCGCCCCGGAGGGACGCGGATGACGCGGCCCAGGATCGCCTTCGTCGTCGCGACCAAGGACCGGCCGGAGGAGCTCCGGCGGCTGTGGCGGAGCCTTCTCGCCCAGTCCCGGCTCCCCGACGAGGTCGTCGTCGTCGACGCGAGCGCCGCGCCTTCGCCGCTCGCCGGCCCGGCCACCGCGACTCCCATCCTGCGCCGCGTCACGGCGGCGGTCGCCTCGGCGACGCGCCAGCGCAACCTCGGGATCGACGCGGTCGGGCCGGACATCGATCTCATCGGCTTCCTCGACGACGACGCCGTCCTCGACGAGAGCGCCGTCGAAGTGATGGTCCGCTTCTTCGACGAGTTCGGCCCCGAGCTCGGCGGCGCCGCCTTCAACATGATCAACCATCCGGCCATGGACCTGCCCGAGCTCAAACGGACGCCCCTCGTCGAGTCCCTGGGCCTGTACGCCCGCCGCGGCGGCGCTGTGACGCCCTCCGGGTTCCAGACGATGATCGGCGCCGTCGAGGCGACGACGTGGACCGATTGGCTGCCGAGCACGGCCGCGGTCTGGCGGCGGGAGATCTTCCGGGCCCACCGCTTCGACGAGTGGTATTCCGGCTACAGCTATCTCGAGGACCTCGATTTCAGCTACCGGGTCGGCCGGGTCTACAGGCTGGCCGTCGTCGCCGCCGCCCGCTACCGCCACCTGCCCGCGGCCGGCGGACGGGGGAGCGGATATGCGTTCGGCCTGCGCGAGGTCCTCAACCGCGTCCACTTCGTGCGCAAGTATCCCGACCTGTCCCTCGCCAAGTGCCGCGCCGCCCTGTGCGTCCGGCTGATGATGAACGTCGTGTGGGCGGCGAAAGAGCTCAAGCGCGTTCATCTCGAGCGGGCCTGGGGCAACGCCGTGGGGCTGATCCGATCGTTCGAGCCCGGTCCCTCCGGGCCCGCGGGGGCCTCCGTGCTCGTCTATGGGCAGGTCCCGCCGCCCCACAACGGCTCCAACGTCATGACCCGGCACTTCCTGACGGCCGTCCGGAAGAGCGGTTACGAAACAGTCCTGAGCCGGAAATCCCTGTCCGCGGCCGTGGCCGACGTCAACAGGATCCGTCCCATAAAATTTTTCCGGCTTCTCGCGACCTGGGGCCGGCTGGCCGGGAACCTCCGGCGCGCCAGGCCCGCCCTGGCCGTCGTCTTCACGTCCTCGACGCTCGTCGGCCTTGCCGCCGAGTCGGTGGTCGTCGCCCTCTGCCGCCTTTCCGGCGTGCCTTACGTGCTGTACTTCCACTCGGACGTTCACCGGCGCGTCCCGGCCGCTCCCTTCCCCCTGCGTGGGGTCCTTCGTTCCGTCTTCCGTTCGGCTTCGGCGTGCCTGGTCGTCGGCCGGACCTTCCGGGATGAGCTCGCGTCCCAGGGGATCGAACGGATGTTCGTCCTCCCGAATTGCGTGGACGGCCCCGCCGGGACGAACGGCACCGGGAGGCCCGACGGGGACTCCAAAGTCCTGTTCCTTTCGAACATCGAGGAGTCCAAAGGGATCCTGACCCTTCTTCGGGCCGTCCCTCTGGTCCTGGCCGGAGAACCCCACGTGAAGTTCTCCGTCGCCGGCCCCTGGAGGGACCGATCGATCCGCCGCGACGTGGAAGAGCTCATCGCCGGGCAAGGTCTGGCCGGGTCCGTCGATCTGCCGGGCGAAGCTTACGGGGACCGGAAGTCGGAGATCTTGGCCCGGCACGATATCTTCGTCCTGCCCTCGCGGCGGGAGGCCCAGAGCCTGGCCGTGCTCGAGGCCATGCAGGCCTCGCTCCCCGTCGTTTCGACCGATGTCGGGGCGATGTCCGAAACCGTCACCGACGGGGTCACGGGCTTTCTGGTCCCGCCCGACGACCCCGAAGCCCTGGCCGGGCGCATCCTGGAGCTCGTCCGGAACGCTCAGATGCGGGCGGCCATGGGCCTGGCCGGACGGCGGCGTTACGAACAAGAGTTCACTCCGGCCGTTTACGAACGGAACGTCCGGGAGATCCTGGCGCAGGTTACGGCCGGGAGGCCGGTCTCATGAGCCGGCTGAGGGTCCTGGTGTCGGCCTACGCCTGTCATCCGCTGGCGACGGAGGAGTCTTTTCCCGGAGAGGCGATCCTCGGCTGGAACGTCGTCAGACAGCTCTGCCGGTTCCACGACGTCACCGTCCTGACCAGGTCCTACAACCGCGACGCCCTGGAGCGCGGATTGAAAGAGCGCGGTCTCGAAGCGGACTGCCGGTATGTGACCCTACCCCGCGCGCTATCGCCTCTGCTCAAGCACTACCTCGGCTTCTCGCTCTATTATCTCTTCTGGCAGATGAAAGCTTTCGGGATGGCCCGGCGGCTCGTCCGGGAGAGCCGGTTCGACGTCTTCCATCAGGTGACCTTCGCCAACGATTGGATGCCGAGCTTCATCGGCGCCTACATCCGGATCCCCTTCATCTGGGGCCCGCTCGGCGGCGCGCACCGGACCCCTCCGTCCCTTCTTCCCGAGCTCGGGACCCGCTTCCGGAGGAAGGAACGGATCCGGGAATGCCTCAAAGACCTCTGGCGGGCGACGCCCTTCCGCCGGCGCGGCTTGAAGCGGGCCGCGGCCGTCCTCGTCTGCAACCGCGAGACCGAGGCCGCGCTCGCCGCCGTCGGCCCCAAGCTGAGGTTCTTCCCGGTGAACGGCATCGACGCCGAGGAGCTGCCCGCGTTGCCGGTGCCGGGCGAGGCGGCGAGCGCCGGCCCGGCGATTCCGGGTCCTCTTCGCCGGACGCCTCGATCCCATCAAGGGGCTCAAGCTGGGCGTCCGGGCCTTCGCCAAGCTCAGCGCTTCGGAGCCCCAGGCTGCGTTCGAGATCATCGGATCCGGCCAGGCCGAAGCCGAGGTCCGGGCGCTCATCCGGAGCCTCGGCCTCGAGGACAGGATCACCATGATCCCCTGGCTGGCCCGGGCCGAGCTGATGAGCCGTATGAGGACTTGCGACGTCCTTCTTTTCCCCAGCTTCCGCGACGGGGGCGGGGCTGTCGTGGTCGAAGCCATGGCCTGCGCCAAGCCCGTCGTCTGCCTCGATACGGGCGGACCTGCTTTCCACGTCCGGGACACTTGGGGCATCAAGGTCCCTCCGGGAGATCCGGCCGCGGTCGTCGACGGCCTGGCCGCGGCGCTGGCGCGGCTCGCCGGGGACCGGGATCTGCGGGAGAGCATGGGCCGGGCCGGCCGGGAGCGGGTCCTGTCCTACTATCTCTGGGACAAGCTCGGGGACCGGCTCGCGGAGATCTACGGGGAGGTCCTGTCGTGATCTTCTCGCTCGTCCTCTGGGGGCTCGTCTGGGGCGGCATGTTCACCGGGCCCTACAACCTCGTGCCGTTCCCTTCGATCCACGACCGCCTGGCCCTCTTCCAGGGCCTCCGGGCCCTGCTGCCGGTCGCGGCCGCCTACGTCGCCCTGCTCTGGGCCCTGGCCTCCCGGGCCCGCTTCCGCTTCGGCGCGACGGCGCCCGGGCTCCTCACTTTTTACGGCGTGCTCGGCTTCATCGCGTCGATCTTCCTCTCGCCCGACGTGCCGACGGCCCTGTATTGGGCGACCGTCTATCTCGCGCCGCTGCTCGTCATGTGGTTCGTCATCGAGCGGCCCGAGCCCCTGCCCGTCCTCAGGGCCATCCTCCGCGCGAACAACGCCATTCTCATCCTCCTGATGCTGGCCGTTCTGCCCGAGGCCGCCCGGTTCGGCTTCGGACAGGCGGTCCGCCGCGAGATCTATATGATGCCTTTCGGTCTCGGCGAGGTGCGGGCCAACGGCGTCGGCCGCTACGCCATCGTGGTGCTCATCATCGCCGGCGTCAGCCTGGTCACTTCGCATTCGAAGACACGGCTGGCCTGGCTGCCGCTCGTCGTCCCGGCCGTCTTCATCCTCATGCAGACCCAGTCCCGGTCGTCCCTGCTCGGGCTGGCCGTGGCCAGCACGCTCTTCGTCCTCATCCGCGGCGTCAACCTGCGCTTCCTCGTCGCCGGACCCGTGGCCGCTTACGTCATCTGGGTCTCCGGGGTCACCTGGCGGGCCAAAGGCGTGCTCGGTTCGCTCGTCTTCCTGACCGGCCGGCAGAGCACCTGGCAAAAGGGCCTGGCCCGGATCGGCGAATCGCCCGTTCTCGGCTGGGGCTTCCACGCCGACCGGCTCCTGCTCGACTCGGAGCACATGCACAATTCCTATCTCCACGCCGCGATCCAGGCCGGGATCGCCGGCGCCCTGCTCTTCGCCGCGGCCGTCGCCGTCCTGTGGGCCTTCCTGTGGCGGGGCGGCGTCCTCGGCCGCATCCGGACGGCCGCGGAACCCGATCAGGCGTTCCTCATGCAGTCCGTGCTCATCCTGGGCTTCCTCACGGCCCGGAGCGTCTTCGAGTCGACGGCCGCCTTCTACGGGGTCGACCTGCTTCTGTTCGTCCCGGCCGTCTGCTATATCTATCAATGGGCCCTCGAGAACCCCGTTCCGGAACCATGAAGATCTTCCTGCACACGATGTACTACCTGCCCGACTTCGGCAGCGCCCCGGTCCTCATGGACGAGCTGGCCCGTTCCCTGGCCCAAGCCGGGCACGAGGTCGAGGTCGTGACGACCATGCCCCGGGAGAGGGGAGAGGAGTTCCGGGGCCTCTTCTATTCCCGGCGCGAAGCCGGCGGTTTCACCGTGAAGAGATTCTGGGCGCCGCGCTCGCCGCATCCGCTCGGGCGTCTCCTGGCTTGGAACATCTACACGGTCGGGGCCCTGGTCAACCTGCTGGCCGTCCGCCGCGGCGACCTCCTGTTCCTGCGCACGCCGCCCCTCCAGCTGGGCTTCCCGGCGCTCTTCGCCGCGGTCCTCGGCGGGGCCCGCGTCCTCGTCAATGTCCAGGACATCCACCCGGACCTGGCCATCGAATCCGGGATCCTGAGGAATCCCGTCGGGATCCGGTTCGCCAAGGCGCTCGAGCGCGGGGTCTACGGGCTGGCCGACCGGATCGCCGTCATCAGCGACGGCTTCGCCCGGAACCTCCGGCGAAAGGGCGTCCCCGCGGGCAAGCTGGCCGTCCTGCCGAACTGGGTCGACACGGACTTCCTCAAGCCCGGCCCCAAGGACAATGCCGTCGCCCGCCGCCACGGCCTCGACGGCAAGTTCGTCGTCATGTACTCCGGAACGATCAGCATCAGCAGCAACCGGACCCTCGAGCGGGCGCTCGAGGCGGCCGCCGGGCTGGCCGGCGAGCGGGACATCCTCTTCGTCGTGGTCGGCGAAGGATTGAAGAAGGCGGCCCTCCGGGAGAAGGCCGCCGCGCTGGGCCTCGGCAATGTCCTCTTCCTGCCGTTCGTGCCCTATCCGGAGCTGCCCGACCTGCTGGCCGCGAGCGACGTCCTGCTCGTTCCGCTCGACCGCGACAAGTCGGACCTGTCCGTGCCGTCGAAGCTCTACACCTTCATGGCCGCCGGACGGCCCATCCTCGGCCTGGCGGCGCCCGGCTCCGAGGTCGCCGTCCTCCTCCGCGAGAACGACTGCGGCCTGGCCGCGGCGCCCGACGATCCCGGGGCCATCGCGGCGGCCGTCCGCGAGCTCGCCGCCTCGCCCGAGAAGAGGCGGACCCTCGGCGCGAACGCCAGGGCCTATGTCGTCCGCCGCTTCGCCAAGGACAAGATCCTCGGTTCCTACGACCGGCTCTTGAGGTCCATGGTGTCCCGATGACCAGGATGTCGAAAACCCGGCGGTTCGCCCTCTACGTCCTGCCGGTCCTCGCCTGGATGGCGATCATCTTCCCGGTGGGGAACAAGGCCCTGGCCTCGAGCTGGATCTACAACACCTTCGCCGAGGTCTTCCGCTGGCTCGCCCCGCACGCCTCCGTCGCACGCGCTCGACGTCTGGTACATCGTCTTCCGCAAGACCCTCCACTTCATCGAGTACGGCTTCCTGGCCTTCCTTTTCTATAGGGCCTTCCGGGCGGGCCGCGGGCCCCGCTGGTCGAAGAGGGCGGGCGCCCTGGCGGCGGCCGCCGCGATCGCCTACGGCTTCCTCGACGAGTTCCTCCAATCGTTCGTGCCCCGACCGCTACGGCAGCCCGATCGACTGGGCCGTGGACACCGCGGGCATCCTGACCGCGATCGCCCTGGTCGCCCGGCTGGGGTCCCGGCGCGACGCCGACCCGGCCTCGCCGGCCGGCCGGGCGCTCTTCCTCAAGCGGCCGTTCGATGTCGCCCTGTCCGGCCTCGGGCTTCTCCTCTCCGCGCCGCTCTGGGCCGCGATCGCCCTGGCCGTCCGGCTCGAGGACCGCGGCCCGCTCTTCTACGCCCAGGAGCGCGTCGGCCGGAACGGCCGGACCTTCAAGGCGCTCAAGTTCCGGTCCATGGTGGTCGACGCCGAGAAGTCCAGCGGGCCGGTCCAGGCCGTCGCCGGCGACCCGCGCGTGACCCGGGTCGGCCGGGTCCTGCGGGGCACGGCCATGGACGAGCTGCCCCAGCTCCTCAACATCTTCAAGGGCGACATGAGCTTCGTCGGGCCGCGGGCCCTCCGGCCGAACGAGCAGGAGGTCGACGGCGGGGCGGGTCCGACCTCGATCACGGACATCCCCGGCTACGACGCGCGCCATGCGGTCCGGCCCGGACTGACCGGCCTGACCCAGGTCTTTCTGCCGGGGGAGACGCCGCGACGGAAGAAATTCCGGTACGACCTTCTTTACATCCGCAAGCGCAGCTTCTGGCTCGATCTCAAGCTCATCGCCCTGTCGTTCTGGATCACGTTCCGCGGCAAGTGGGAATCGCGGGAACCCAAGGTCTGAAGATCATGGAAGGCCCCTCTCTCCGGCTTTGCTCGGGAATCGCCTCTTGCTCCCCGGCCCCGGGAACGCTGCCAAGAACTCGTCTAGCTATTTCCCAGAATGGCGGCTCCGGGTGCTCCGCCGCCTTCGGCTCCGCTCCGGGACTCCGCTCGCGCCGGTCCCCCCTCCACCACGGGGATCTGCGAGGCGAATTCCCTCGCTGCCTCGAGAGGGGTTGATATGATTGGCGACTTAGGCTAAAAGAACACGGAATGAAAAAAGCGGATGTGATCGTCGTCGGGGCCGGGCCGAGCGGCCTGAGGACGGCCGCGCGCCTGGCCCGCGCCGGGCTCGATGTCCGCGTCCACGAGAAGAAGCCTCGCGTCGGTGCGGGCATCGTCTGCACGGGCATCGTCGGCCGCGAGGTCTTCGACGATTTCGGGCTCGACCGCGGCGCGGTCGTCGCGGAGATGCGGACGGTCCGGCTGGTCTCTCCGTCCGGGACCGAGCTCGTCTACACGCACCCGCGGCCGTTCGCCTGCGTCGTCGACAGGGAGAAGTTCGACGGCGAGCTGGCCGCGGAGGCCGAAGCCGCCGGGGCGACGGTCGCCTGCGGCGTCGCGGTCGACGATATCTCCGTCGGACCCGACGGCGTCGAGATCGCCGTCAGGGACGCCGAGGGCGGCGTCCGCCGCGAAAGCGCCGCCGTGGCCGTGCTGGCCACGGGCGTCGATTTCGGCTTGCAGAAGAAGCTCGGCCTGTCGGCCCCCCGCGAGTTCCTGAAAGGGGCCCAGGTCGAGTGCTCGTTCCCGGGCGCCGGGACGACGACGCTCTTCTTCGGCCGCGACGTCGCGCCCGGGGCCTTCGCCTGGTCGGTCCCGTCCGGCCCCGGCCGGGCCCGGGTCGGCGTGCTGACACACAAGGACGCCCGGGCCTGTCTGCGCGGCCTCATCGAGCGCCATCTCGGCGGGCCCGGCCTCCGCGAGGAGGGCCCGGTCCGTTCGAGGCCCGTCGCCCAGGGCCTCCTGGAACGGACCTTCGGCGACCGCGTCCTGGCCGTCGGCGAGGCGGCCGGTCAGACCAAGACGACGACCGGCGGGGGCATCAGCTACGGATTGGCCTGCGCCGATCTCGCGGCCGACGCGATCCTGGAATGCTTCGACCGCTCCTCGTTCGGGCCGGCCTCCCTCTCCGGCTATGAGCGCCGCTGGAAGAGCCTTCTCCGGAAGGAGATCCTGGTCGGCCAAACCACCCGGCGGATGTGCGCCCGGCTGAGCGACGGCCGCATGGAGAGCCTCTTCCAGCTGGCCCGGACCGACGGCATCGTGCCCATCATCCGGGCCACGGCCGATTTCGACCGCCACAGCGGGCTCATCTTCGCCCTGCTGGAACGGCTGTCGTTCATGAGATTCTTCCGCGACGTCCGGGACCGCCTCGGGCCGTTCAGCGCGTCATAAAGAGAAACGAGGGACAGTCCCCTGCGGGGAAGGTCTCCTGATCGGCGATCCTGCCACCGACATGAAGCGTCCGATGAGAAAGCCGATCGTCTTCGCCGCCGGCCTGGCCCTCCTGCTCGCCGCGGCCGTCCGTCTCTCCGGCCAGTCCTACCAGCCCTTCCAGGAGGAGGTCGAGTCCATCCGGCAGCGGACGAAGCTCCGTCTCGGCCCTCTCCGGGTCGTGCCCCTCTTGCGCCTCTACGATGTCGGCTACGACTCGAACATCTATTACGCCGACGAACGGCAGGAACCCGTCGCGGACTTCACGGCGACGCTCTCGCCGGAGATCCGCGGCTACTGGCTGGCGAGCCCGTCGCTCATCGTCTCGGCGATGGAGAATCCCGAATACGTGGCCTACGCCCGGGAGATGGACCTGCGGACCTTCTCCAACAGCTTCGCCGGGGGCCTGCGCTGGCTGGCCCTGAGGCGGTTCTCGCTCTCGGCCGAATACCACGACCTGAGCCACGTCCGCCGGGTCCTGAGCGAGCTCGATCACAGGATCCGGGACACGTCCACGGGCGCCGCGGCCTCGCTTTTCTTCGAGACGCCCCGCGGCACCGCGATCGGGGTGACCGCCGGAGTGGACGACTACCTCTACGAGGACGTCGCCTCCGGCGTCCCCGACCCGAGCTATGGGGAGGCCCTCGACCGGCGCGAGATCAAGGCCGGCTTCGAGGCCTACTACCGCGTCTTCTCCCGGAGCTACTTCTTCTCGACCGTGGAATGGACGCGCTACGAGTTCAGCTACGAGGCCTCGGCCTGGCGCGACGCCTCGTCGGTCGAGGCCTCGGGCGGCTTCCGCTTCCCCCTCGTGGGTCTGGCCCGGGGCACGATCCGCTTCGGCTGGAAATCCTTCCGGCCCGACGATCCGCTCCAGAAGGCCTTCTCGGGCCTCGTCGCGGGGACCGGCGTCAATTTCCGCATGGGTCGGTTCGCCGTCGAGCCTCGGCCTCGACCGCGACATCGCCTTCTCCTATCTCGAAAGCGCCTATTATTACGTGGACACCCGGGCCCGGACCGGCCTCGCCCTCTATCTCTTCCGGTCCCTGCGGGTCGACGCCACTGTCGATTACGGGACGATGGTCTATCCCGAGCCGCAGGAGGTTTGGTATGACGGGGTCCCGGTCATCATCGAAGACCGCCGGGACGACCAGTGGAACCTCTCGTTCGGCCCCGTCGTCCGGATCTTCGGGACGACCGGTTTCGGCCTGACCTTCAATATCTACCGGCGGACGTCCAACGCCCCGGGCTTCAACGTCAGCCGCAACTTCGTCGGAGCGTTCGTCACCTATGAGTTCTAGCCTTCGGCCAAAGGAGCCGCCCATGAACAGGATGCCCAGGATCGCCGGGCTCGCCGTACTGATGCTCGCCGCCTTCGCCTCCGCGTCCGCGACGACCGGGTCGTCCGCGACAACCGGGTTGCAGGACGCCGGCACCGAATACAAGATCGGCCCCAAGGACCTGCTCGAGATCACCGTCCTCGGCGTGCCGGAGATCGCCAAGCTCGTCGTCCGCGTCTCCGAGGAGGGCCGGATCACCCTGCCGCTGCTCGGCGAGGTCGGGGTCGGCAACCTGACCAAGTTCGAGGTCGAGAAGAAGCTGACCGGCCTGGCCGGCGAGAAGGTCGTCCTCAAGCCCCAGGTGACCGTCCACATCCTGGAGTACAACAGCCGGCGCATCTCGGTCGTCGGCGCGATCGAGAAGCCCGGCTCGTTCGAGCTCATCGGCCGGCGGACCGTCCTGGCCGCGATCGCCGAGGCGGGGGGGCTGACCCGGGACGCGGGCGAGGAGATCATCGTCATCCGCCAGCTCCCGGGGGGCGAGAACACCTCCATCCGCATCTCCGTCGACGGGCTGTTCGTCAAGGGCGACCCGGCCCTCAACATCCTCCTCGAGCCGGGCGACGTCGTCAACGTCCCGGTCGAGCGGATGGCGCCGATCTACGTCTTCGGACAGGTCAAGAACCCGGGGGCCCTGCAGGTCAAGCGGTCGAGCGTGCCGACCCTGACCCAGGCCATCGCCCAGGCCGGCGGGTTCACCGACCGGGCCAACCGCAAGAAGGTCCAGATCCGGCGCAAGGACGCCTCGGGCAAGGAGCTCACGATCACCGTCAACGTCCGGGACATCCTCAAGGGCAAGAAGAAGGACATTCCGCTCATGATCAACGACACGGTCTACGTCCCGGAGAGCCTCCTCTAGGCCGGGGCGTTCGAGGAGAACTGCCATGAAGGGTTTTGCCAGCAAGACGGACAGGAAGGAGATCGATCTCCTCGAATACGTCAGGGTCGTGGTCAAGCGCAAGTGGGTCGTGGTGACGTTCGCCGCGGTCCTTGTCGCGCTGGCCGCGGTGCTCTCGTTCACGAGGACCCCGCTCTACCGGGCCACGGCGACGCTGCTCATCGACGAGCCCGGGTCCAGCATGATCAACATCCAGGACGTCCTCAACGCCGGGGCCTACTACCGCAGCGATTACCTGGGCACCTATTTCAACACCCAGCTCCGTCTCCTGACGAGCCGGTCGCTCGCGGAACGGGTCTCCAAGAAGCTCAACCTCGCGGCCCGGCCCGAGTTCCGGGCAGGGGCCGGATCGAAGGCGGCCTCCTGGCCGGCCTGAGATCCGTCCTCACCTTCCGCTGGCTGGCCGGCCGGGGCCGGAGCGCGGCGACGGACGGGGCCAAGGGGTCGCCGGGGCCGTCCGTGGCGAGCTACGCCTACGCCGTCCAGAGCGGCCTGAGCATCGCCCCCATCCCCGAGACGCGGCTCGTCTACGTCAGCTACGTCTCGCGCCATGCCGCCCTCTCCGCCGACATCGTCAACGCCCTCGTCGAGGAGTTCGTCAGCTTCTCCGTCGAGACGCGCTACGAGGCGACCAAGCAGACCTCCGAGTTCCTGACCGAGCAGGTGGCCCTGCTCCGCGAGGACCTCAAGGGCAAGGAGGAGGACCTCCAGAAATACGGGCAGGAGAAGAACCTCCTCTACCTCAGCGACAACGAGAGCACGGTCGTCAACAACTTCGCCGACGTCAACACGGCCCTGACGACGGCCCAGATCGAGCGCTACGCCAAGGAGGCCGCCTACCTCGAGCTCAAGAGCCTCAGCGTCGACAGCCTGCCCGAGTCGGTCAGCAACCCGACCATCCAGGCCCTGCGGACGACCTACACCCAGGTCAAGTCCGATTACGAGGAGAAGGGCCGGATCTACCGCCCCGAATACCCCGAGATGGTCCAGCTCAAGGCCCGGCTCGACGCCACCCGCAACACCCTGCAGGAGGAGATCCGCAAGGCCGTCGGCTCGGCGGAGGCCGACTACCGGGCCGCGCTCAAGAAGGAGAGCTCCCTCCAGGGGCTCCTCAACGAGCAGCGGGGCGACGTCACCCGGATGAACAAGAACGCCATCTTCTACCATACGCTCCGGACCGAGGTCGAGAACATGCGGACCCTCCTCAGCACCCTCGTCGCCAAGCAGAACGAGATCCAGGTCTCGAGCCAGCTCGGCGGCCTGCGGACGAGCAACATCAAGGTCGTCGACCGCGCCCTGGTGCCCCCGGGCCCGTTCACGCCGAACATCCGCCGCAACCTCCTCATGGCCCTGCTCGCCGGCCTCCTCGGCGGGCTGGGGCTCATCTTCCTCGTCGAATACCTCGACAACACCGTCAAGGGCCCCGAGGATGTCGAGAAGCTGGCCGGCCTGCCGTCCCTCGGCATCATCCCCTTCCTCACGCCCGAAGGGGGCCGCAAGAGATCCGACGTCTACGGCTCCTCCCGGTCCTACGGGTCCGAGGAAGCGGCCGCCGGCGGGGACGCGCCCGCCGTCCGCGAGATCGAGCTCATCAATTATCTCTATCCCAAGTTCTCCATCGCCGAGGACTACCGGACGGTCCGGACCTCGATCCTCTTCTCCCACGCCGACAGCGCGCCCAAGACGATCGCCTTCACCAGCACGCTGCCCCAGGAGGGCAAGACGGCCACGGTCTCCAATCTGGCCGTTTCCTTCGCCCAGCTCGAGGGCAAGGTCCTGCTCGTCGACGCCGACATGCGCAAGCCGCGCCTGAGCAAGGTCTTCAACCTCCGGAACACCAACGGCCTGAGCAGCTACCTGGCCGGCAAGAAAAGCTTCGACGAGGTCGTCCAGAAGACGAGCATCGAGAACGTCTGGACCATCCCCAGCGGTCCCCATCCGCCCAATCCGGCCGAGCTGCTGAACTCGAAGCGGATGAAGGAGCTCCTGGCTCAGGCCAAGGAGGCCTTCAACGTCGTCCTCCTCGACACGCCGCCGGTGCTGGCCGTCATCGATCCGGTCATCGTCAGCTCGCTCGCGGATTCGACGGTTTTCGTCGTCCGGGCGGGGAAGACGACGCGGCGGTCCCTCCAGCGGGCCATCGACGAGGTCCGGAAGTCCAAGGCCGACATCATCGGGGTCGTCTTCAACGAGGTCCGGATCGGCCGGCAGGGCATCGGCACGCCCTTCTACCACTACTACCAGTACGAATACGAATCGCAGGACGGGCTCGAAGAACCGGCCCCAGGGGAATCCATGACGAAAAAGCCTTTGGACTACGGGCTCCTGGCCCTGCTCCTGTTGAGCCCTCTGCCGGCGGCTTCGGTCGAGGAGTGGTCGATCTTCGCGATCGAGCTGGCCGCGGCGGTCCTGGCCGCCGCCTACGTCCTCCTCGAGCCCAAGCCGGCCCTCAATCCGCACCTGCCGCCGCTTGTCCGCAGGCTGAAGCCGGCCGCCGCCGCCCTGTTCGGCTTCCTCGCCCTGCAGGTCGTGCCGTTGCCGGCGGCGATCGTCCGCGTCCTCTCGCCGGCGAGCTACGGCTTCCGCAAGCTCTACGACCCCGGATTCGGCCGGATGAAGTTCATGACCCTGTCGATCGTCCCCTCGGCGACCGTCGCGACCGGGCTCTTCCTGGCCGCCCTGTTCATCCTGGGCTTCCTCGTCCTCCGGACGGTCGTCCGGGGCCGCGAGGTCCGGAGGCTCCTCGCCGTCCTGGTCGCATCGGGCGTCTTCCAGGCCCTGTACGGCTTGTTCGAGCTGACCCGGGACGACCCGCGCATCCTTTTTTATAGGAAGATCTTCAGTCCCGAGTCGGTGACGGGCACCTTCGTCAACCGCAATCATTTCTCCGGCTACCTGGAGATGATCATCCCTCTGGCCCTCGGGCTGGCCATCGCCCGGATGAACATGATGACCTTCGGGATCCGGGGCTTCCGGGAGAAGCTCCTCCTCTGGACGTCCAAGGGCATCCTGATGAACGTGCTGATCATGGGGGCGGCCGTGGTCATGTCCGTGGCGGTCCTCCTGTCGAACTCCCGGTCGGGGGCGGCCGTCCTGGTCTTCTCGGTCTTCCTCTTCTTCGGCTTCTCGGTGGCCGCCTACAGCCGGACGGGCTTTCGCCAGCCCTGGATCGGAAAGACCGTCCGGACGACCTTCCTGTGCGTCACGATCCTGGCCGTCACGGTCGGGGTCGGGTCGACCGTCCGGCGCTTCGCCGTCGACAACCTCCTGCGCGAGGACCGGCCGCAGTACTGGGCCAACACCGTCGAGATCATCGGCGACTTCCCGCTCTTCGGGACGGGGCTGGGGACGTTCGCCGCGGCCTACGGGGCCTACGAAGAGGCCGGCCTGTCGGAGATGCAGCTCGTCCACGCCCACAACGATTATCTGGAGTACGTCGCCGAGCTCGGCGTCGTCGGCGCCGTCCTGCTCCTGGGGATCGTCTTTTACATCGCCGTCTCGGCCTATCGGGCCTGGCGCGGCCGACGGAACGCCCAGGCCCGGGCGCTGGCCCTGGGCGGCATCGTCTCGCTGGCCGGCATGGGTCTCCATGCGGTCACGGATTTCAACCTGCACATCCCGGCCAACATGGTCCTGTTCACCGTGGTCCTGTGCGCGACCCTGGTCATGGCTTACTACAGGAAAAGCTGAGGTCCCTCTTGAAGAAAAAGATCCTGACGATCGCCGGGCTGGCGGTCCTCGTCCTCGTCCAGGCCGTGGTCGCCTGGAACGCCCGGCTCTGCTGGCGGGCCCGGGCGGTCGAAACCGACCCCGAAGCCAAGATCCGTCTTCTCCGCCGGGCCGAAGCGGTCTTCCCCTGGAACGATGAGGTCTCGCTCGAGCTCGGCCGGGCGTACTTCAGCCGGGGCGCCGAAGCCCTGGGCGACCCGGCCAGGCGCGACCGCTCGTTCGAGCTGTCCGTCGCCTCGTTCCTCCGTTCGCTCCGGCTCGATCCCGCTTCGTCCGCGGCCCACTTCGAGCTGGCCCAGACCCTCCTCTATATGAGCTATCTAAGCCTGCCGGTCCCGCTCGGCTATTTCGAAGAGTACAAGCGGGCGGCCGAGCTCACCGGCCACAGCAGCCAGATCCACTACGATGCCGGCAAGGTCCTGCTCGGCCGCTGGGACGGGCTGGCCGCGGAGGAAAAGGATTTTGCCGCCGGCCTCCTGAAAGGGGCCCTGGCCGGCAAAGGCGAGGAACGGCTGGCCGACTTCCTCGAGGCCTGGAATCTCGCCGGCCGCGACGAGGCCCTGATCGACCGGGTCCTGCCCGACGACGCCGTTTCGCTGAGGACCTACGCCCGGTTCCTCGGCGAGCGGGCTCTCGCCCTCGAGGCCCGGAGATCCGCCCTGTCCAGGGCCGAAGCGATGGACATTGCCCGGGCCCGGACGGAGCTCGATCAGGCCCGGCGGGACGCCGAGTCGTTCCGGACGGCCGACTCCTCGGCCCGCTGCGCCGCCGCTCTCGAGGCCCTCGGCGCGGTCCGTTTCTATCAGACGCTCATCGGGCGGGATCTTTTCGATCCCAAGGAGCACAAGGCCCTCCTTACGGCCGCCCGCCGTCTGCTGGCCATGAACAGGATCGAGGAGACCCGGTCCCTCGCGGACGGCGACGGGGTGATCGCCGCCTACCTCGCGCTGGAGGACGATTTCACGGCCCTGGGCGAATTCGAGACCTTTATCAAGGAGAGGGGGCTGGACGTCGAAGCCGGAACGGACTCGCCGTTCAAGGACCTCCATATTCTGGCCTTCCGAATGGCCGTCGATTTCAAGCTCAACCGCTATCGCGACATCGCCCGGGTGGGAAGCCTGCTTTCGTCGAGCTCTCTCGTCATCGCCCCGTCCGGGCGGCCGAGCTACGCCGCCATCCTCCGGCTGATCGGCGAAGCCAACCTCAAGCTCGACAGCCTCTACGAAGCGGAACGGTACTACCGGATGGCCCTGGAGGTCGCGCCCGACGACCTCGACGTCCTCCTCGGCCTCGAACGCTGCTACGGCCGCCTGAGCGACGAAGCCGGGGCCGCCGAGGTCCGCCTGGCCATCGGCCGCCTGACGAGTCCGGCCGTCACCGATCTCGGAGGCCGCATCGTCGCCAAGGGCGGGTCGTTCGGTTCCACGTTCCTCCGGGCGGGAGGGCCGCTGAAGGTCCGGCTGGAGCTCGCTCCGGCCACCCCCGGCCGGCCACCGCTCGTCACCATCCTGGTCGACGGGCGTGTCGCCTGGGAAGGAATAGGGGACACCGGCTCGATAGAGCTGGCCGTCAGCCCCGGTCCGGTCCGGTTCTCTCTCGAGATCTTCGCCGTCAGCGACGCGGTCAGGCTGGACCGGATCACACTGGCCGGCGCGGACCCGCTCTGAGCGGTCTATCTGAATGTCAGTGAATTACTTAATGCCGCTTGACAAGCCCTGCACAGGACGCTTATCATATTTATCGCCAAGGAGGAAGCCCATGAGGCGCGGTGCCAAGGGTGTCGTTTCATGGGGATTAGCGGCTGCGCTGGTCCTCGTCTTTTCTTCACCGGGCTCGTTCGCCCAGGCTCCGAACAAGGGAAACCTCGTCGGATTCGTCTTCGGCCGGGACGGCTCGACCCCCGTCGCAGGGGCGGTCGTCGTGGTCAAGAACGTGAGCACGGGCGCCGTGACCGAATCCGAAGGGTCCGACGCTCTGGGCGTGTTCAGGCTCGTCGGTCTCGACGTCGGGATCTACGCCCTCGGCGTGAAGTCGACGGCGGGGAACTACAATTCCCAGGACTTCTTCGGGGTCGCGGCCCAGCAGACCTCCAAGCTCACGATCGCGCTGAATCCCTATGACGCCATATCCGCTTCGGCGGCCGAGGCCGTCATCAAGGAACAGCGGGACAAGGGCGAGGCCTACATCGGCAAGGTCGTCAAGTACGATCCCGATGCCCAGGAGGCCGATGTCTTCGTCGAGATCGGGCTCGTCCAGAAGGAGGACCGGATCCACGTCAAGGGCCAGGTCACCGATTTCTACCAGGACCTGAACAAGCTGAAGGCCTACGGGGCCAAGGCCGACCGGGTCACGTCCGGCTACACGGCCGTGGTCAAGGCCTCCAAACCCTGCGTCGAGGGGGACTTCGTCTACATCGTCTGCAAGCGCGGCATCCCGCCCTTCTTCCTGGCGCCGCTGGGCGTCGCGGCCATCGTGGCCGGGGCCGTGCCGCTGTCCGCTCATTTCGAGGAAGTGGTCTCGCCCTACAAGATCAAGTAACGCCGGCCGTTCCCGAATTTTGTATCCCTCACGCTTGTTCGCCCTCTGCTGCCGTCCCGGTTCGGAGCCGGGAGGAGACGGGGAGACGCTCCGTCTTGCCGGCGCCGTCCGCGATTGGGACGGGGCTCTCGAGAAGGCCGGGCGGGAAGGCATCGCGCCGCTTCTCTATTGGACGCTTCGCGACGATCCCGGCGCGGTGCCGAGCTCAGTCCTGGAGAGTCTCCGCCTGGCGTTCCTGCGGAACCTGGCCCGGGCGACCCGCATCTATCGCGAGCTGGAGATCTTTCTCGAGTCGCTCCGCCGGTCCGGGCTCCGGGCCGCCCTCACCAAGGGCGGCCGGCTGGCCCTCGACGTCTATCCCGACATCGCCCTCCGCCCCTTCTGGGACGTGGACCTCATCGTCCACCCCGCCGATTGGGACGGTGTGAGGCGCCTCCTGGCCGGCCTCGGCTTCGTCGAAGCCGGCGGCACGGCTCCGGTGGCCGCGGGCGCGGCGGGCCCCGATCTCGACTGGACCTACTCGCCCTATTTCAAGAAAGGCCCGCTCTTTCTGGAGTTCCACGCCCACCCCCTCGGCCTGCATTTCCCGAGCCGGGGCGAGGACGGCTTCTGGTCGTCCGCGGGCCGGCTGCAGGTCCGGGGCACCGAAGCGATGGTGCTCCCGGCGGAGAACGAGCTCTGCTACCTCTGCGTCCACGCCCAGCAGCACTCCTATGACCGCCTCATCTGGCTCGCCGACATCGCCCGGCTGGCCGGCCGGCCCGGGCTCGACTGGGATTGGGTCTGCCGCATCGCCCGCGACGAGCGGATCAGAGGGCCCGTCTTCTACGGGCTCCATCTCGCGGCGACGCTCTGGCCCGGCTCCGTCCCGGCCGGCCCGAGGGACGAGCTCCGGCCGGGGCCGGTCGAATCGGCCGGCTTGCGCCTGCTCTGGCCCGAGGCCTCCACGGCCTCCCGGCGGGACGCGACGCCTTGGCCCTATTACATGCCTTCGATCCTCTCGCTCTGGGAGAGGCGCGATCCCGCTCTGGCCGCGCGGACCATCGGCCAGATCTTCTTTCCCCCCAGGAGCTGGCTCGCGGCGGCGACGGGCCTCGCCGCCGATTCACCGCGCCTCTACGGGCGGTATGTCGAGAGGATCTTCAGGCCGGCCCTGACCGCGGCGCGGCGGCTCGTGGACCCGAAATGAGCGCAACGCCCGCCCTCCTCGTCGAACGCCTGGTCAAGAGGTATCCCGTCGTCCGCGGCTTCCGGGAGCTCGTCCTCAGGCCCTTCGACCGGCGCACCGTGACCGCGCTCGACGGGCTCGACCTCGAGGTCGGCCGCGGCCGCGTCTTCTGCCTCCTCGGGCCGAACGGAGCGGGCAAGACGACGCTCCTCAAGATCCTGGCGACGCTCGTCCTGCCGGACGGGGGGCGGGCCCTGGTCGAGGGCCATGACGTCGCCCGCGAGGCGGGGCGGGCCAAAGCCGCCGCCGGATTCGCCGTCGGCGATGAGCGCAGCTTCTACTGGCGCCTGACCGGGCGGCAGAACCTCGAGTTCTTCGCCGCCCTTTACGGATTGCGGGGCGGGGACAGGGACCGCCGGGTGAGCGAGCTCCTGCGGCTGGCGGGACTCGACGAGGCGGCCGACCTCCGCTTCAACGGCTATTCGACGGGCATGCGGCAGATGCTCGCTTTCGCCCGGGCCCTGCTCGCCGACGCGGCCATCCTGCTCGTCGACGAGCCGACGAGGTCGCTCGATCCCCAGGCCGCCGACCGGATCCGGTCGTTCCTCCGGAGCGAGCTGGCCGGGCGCCAGGGCAAGACCGTCCTCTGGGCCACCCACGACCTCGGCGAGGCCGCCGACTGCGCCGACGACATCGCCGTCATCAGCCGCGGCCGCATCCGCCTGAGCGGCCCGGCCGCTTCGCTGGCCGGCGGCGGGCGCACGGTCCTGCGCCGGGCTTACGAGCTGGCCGTCGGTAATCCGGTCGACCCGGTCGGCGCGGCGGTCGCGGACGATCCGGTCGCCGTAAACAAGTCGGGAGGGACGCCGTGAGAGGGGAGCGGCGGCGGATGGGATCGGGCGCCGCGGTCGCGGCCGCGTTCCTCCGGCGCGACCTGCGCGAAGCCCTGACCTACAAGTTCTCGTTCGTATCGTCCATCATCGGCATCTTCCTGTCGTCGGCGACCTTCTACTTCGTGGCCAAGCTCGTGCCGTCCGGCACGCCGGCGCTCGGGCCCTTCGGCGGCGACTACTTTTCGTTCGCCGTCGTCGGGGTCGCCTTCGCCGGGCTCCTGGGCATGTTCCAGGAGGGACTGGCCTCGGTCGTGCGCAGCGCCCAGCTCTCCGGCACCCTCGAAGCCCTGCTGGTGACCCCGCTGCCGGTCCCGGCCATCCTGTTCGGCTCGTCGCTCTATTCGCTCCTTTTCCAGGTCTTCCGCACGGCGCTCCATCTCGGGGTCGCCGTGGCGTTCTTCGGCCTGAGCCTGGGCCGGATCAACCTCCCGGGTGTCGCGGCGGTCGGCCTGCTGACGGTCGTTTGCTTCCTCAGCGTCGGCGTCCTTTCGGCCAGCTTCATCCTGGTCTACAAGACGGGCAATCCCTTCAGCTGGGTCCTGGGCACGGTCTCGGGCCTGCTCGGCGGCGTCGTCTTTCCCGTCGCGCTGCTGCCGGCCTGGATCCGCTGGGTCTCCTCGCTCCTGCCCGTCACCTACGCTCTCGACGGCATGAGGAAATGCCTCCTGGCTTCGGCCCCGTTCGCCGAGGTCCTGCCCGACGTCGCCGCCCTGGCGGCGTTCGACGCTGTCCTTCTTCCCCTGAGCCTGGTCGCCTTCCGGCTGGCCGTGCGCAAGGCCAAGAAGGACGGCACGCTCTCCCATTACTGACCCCCCCGGTTTCTTCCTCTCCCCCAATCTGCTAACATAAGGGCGGAAGTTCGGCCTGATGAAAAGAAAAAGAGCCCTCCGTCCCGCGGTCCTCGCGGTCCTGGCCGTCGCCGTCCTCGCTGTGAAGGCGGCCCCTGCCCCTGTGGGGGTCCCGCCCGAGGTCAGGGCCAAAGCCGCCGGCCTCTTCGCCGCCCTGGAGGACATCAGGGCCGGATACGTCCGCTCCCGCCTCGCCGGCCCCGGCGCGTCCGGGCCCGCCCCGGGCTCGCGCCGCCTGACCTTCAGCGAGGCCGAGCTCAACGCCTACGCCGCCTGCCGGCTCGAGGACGAAGGCGACCCCTACGTCAAGGCGGTCGTCCTGAAGCTCCTGGCCGGCGACCGGATCGAGGGCCGCGTCGCCGTCGACCTCGGCAAGCCCCAGGCCTCGGGCCTCGTGCCGCAGAAGCAGGACCTGCTCTTCGCCGCCCGCGTCGAGACGAAGGAGGGGAAGATCCGGATCAATATGGACACCCTCTACCTCGGCACGCAGGCCATCTCGCCGGCCTTCGTCGACGTCATTATCGGCGTCGTCGCGAAGCTCCAGGGCCTCGAGCCGACGAGCCTCAAAGATTGGTACGATCTGCCCCGCGGCGTCCTCCGGCTCGAGAGCCGGCCCGGCCAGGTCGTGGTCATCTACTGACATGATCAGGATCATCACCGGCATCTACAAGGGGCGCCGCCTCAAGCTCGTGCCCAGCACCTCGGTCCGCCCCATGCAGGACAAGGTCAAGGGCGCCCTGTTCAGCGTCCTCGGCGACCGTCTTCGCGGCGCCGTCTGCCTGGACGGCTTCTCGGGCACGGGCTCGATCGGCCTCGAGGCCCTGAGCCGCGGCGCGGCGAAGTGCGTCTTCGTCGACGAGTTCTATCCTTCGATCAAGGTCATCAAGCAGAACGTCGCCAAGTGCGAGGCCGAGGAGAAGTCCGTCGTGCTCCATCGGGAGTTCAACCGGGCCGTCATCGACCTGGCCAAGCAGGGTGTCCGGTTCGACGTCATCTTCCTCGACCCGCCCTACCGCCTGCTCGAGGAACGGAACCCGCTCAGGGTCATCCGCAAGCGCGGCCTGCTCAAGCCGGACGGGCTCATCGTCCTCCGTCACTATTTCAAGATCAAGCCCCGGCTCGGCGACTTCAAGCTCGAGCGGCGGGTGACGCTCGGCGACGACGTCCTGGCCCTGTTCTCGCCGCTGCCGCCGGAGACCGTCGAATCTCCGAAGACGCCGAAACCCGGCTTGCCCGGCGCGACCCGTTCCCTTAAAATGGGCTCATGAAGAAATCCGGGAGCGGGGCGGACCCTTTCTGGAAAGAGACGCCGCTCGTCGACGAGGGCGAGATCTTCTCCGAGCTCCACACCAAGAAGGGCAGCTCGCTGTTCCTCGGGCGCTACTCCGCCAACGAGGTCATGGCCGTCCTCAACAGGAAGGGCCTGCTCAAGGAGGCCCGCAAGCGCTTCCTCTGGCCCCTGGCCTACGAGCTCGATTCGTCCGACTATCCGCTCCAGCGGCTCCAGATCTTCTTTCGTGAGCCCGGGCCGGAGAACATCATCGTCGACATCAAGGTCAAGGAGTGCGAATTCGTCCCCCGGGAGACCGTGAAAGGCCTGCCGGTTTTGCCGCCGCAGAGGTCCCTGTCCTTCGAGTGGCTGACCCTTCAGAACCCGCTCGTCAAGCGGGGCGAGCCGTTCTCGCCTCTGCCGGGCCAAACCCGGCCCGGCCTGAGCATGCGGTCGAAGGTCATGCCCCTGTTCATCTACGTTGGGCGCCTGACGCACAAGGACTGCCTGCTGGCCTTCCCGGCCTATTTCCATAACGCCGTCCTCTTTTCGCGCTACTTCAGGTTCTGGGACCCGCGCAAGGAGGCCGAGGTCCTGGCCATCCGCCGGGCCTTCCGCCACATGCCCTTCCGCCAGCTGGCCTGGGTCGTCCACCTGAACTGCCTGCGGCGCGCGGACGGATCGGTCTACGAATGGCAGGCCGAGGAGCAGATCTACCCGCTGACCCGGCCGCTCAAGGAGTATTTCGATTCCCGGCGCTACAGGGGGCTCGTCAAAACGGGGTTGAAGGGGCTGGATTTCACCGTCGATCGGGCCGAATTCGAGAGGAGATCCGCCGATATCCCCGCCTTTTGCGGCGCCGCGTAGATTCTGATATAATACCGCGCTCAAGGAGATCGTTCCATGAAAAAAGACGTCCATCCCGAATACCAGGAATGCGTCGTGACCTGCGCCTGCGGCAGCACGTTCAAGACGAAATCGACCAAGAAGGAGATCCGGGTCGAGATCTGCTCCCAGTGCCATCCCTTCTTCACCGGCAAGCAGAAGTTCATCGACAGCGCCGGCCGCGTCGAGAAGTTCAAGAAGAAATTCGGCGAGGCCAAGGACATCAAGGCCGCCAAAGACCTCCGGGCCTCCAGGGACGTCAAGAGCCTCGCGAAGAAGAAAAAATCGTCGCGATGATCCTCGAACTCCAGGCGATCGAGGACAAGTACCGACAGCTGACCGCAGCCCTCTCCGACGCTTCGATCGCCGCCAACCCCCAGAAGATCCGCGAGCTGTCCAAGGAAAGGGCCGAGCTCGAGCCCGTCTACCGGAAATTCGAGGAGTGGAAGCGCGTCCGCAAGGACCGCGATGAGGCCCGGGCTCTCCAGGCGGATCCGTCGACCGACCCCGAGCTCATGAGGATGGCCGAGAGCGAGGCCGAAAGCCTCGACGTCCGGGAGAAGGCGCTCGCCGGCGAGCTCCGGACGATGCTCATCCCCAAAGACCCGAACGACGAAAAGGATGTCGTCCTCGAGATCCGCGCCGGGGCGGGGGGGGACGAAGCCTCTTTGTTCGCCCAGGACCTCTTCCGGATGTACTCCCGCTTCGCCGAGAAAAAAGGCTGGAAGTTCGAGATCGTGGAGACGAGCTTCTCGCCGATCGGCGGGCTCAAGGAAGCGATCGGCGAGATCCACGGCCGGGGCGCCTACTCGGTCCTCAAGTACGAGAGCGGCGTCCACCGCGTCCAGCGCGTGCCCAAGACCGAGGCCTCCGGCCGCATCCACACGTCCACCGCGACCGTGGCCGTCCTGCCGGAGGCCGAGGAGATCGACCTGAAGCTCGATCCCAAGGACCTCAAGATCGAGGCCTTCGGCTCCTCCGGGCCGGGCGGCCAGAACGTCAACCGGAACTACACGGCGATCCGCGTCAGCCACAAGCCCTCCGGCCTGGTCGTGTCGTGCCAGGACGAGAAATCCCAGCACCGCAACAAGGAGAAGGCCCTGCGGGTCCTGCGCTCGAGGCTGATGGACATCGCCCAGCGCGAGCAGCATGCGAAGATCGCCGACCACCGCCGGTCCCAGGTCGGGACGGGGGAGCGGAGCGAGAAGATCCGGACCTATAACTTCCCCCAATCCCGGATCACCGACCACCGGTTGAACGAGAACTTCCACAACATCGAGGGCGTCCTGGAAGGGGAGCTGGACGAGATGCTGGACCACCTCGTCCGCCAGTCCCAGGCCCAGGCGCTCGGCGAGACCGGGCGCGACGCCGGCCAGGCCAAGGACGTTGGACGCTAAGACGACCCTCATCGAGCTCTTCCGCACCGGGGTCGCCCGGCTGGGCGACCGGCCCCAAGCCGTCCTCGAATCCAAAGTGATCCTCCTCCGGGCGGCCGCCATTTCCGAGGCGCTCTATCTCGCCGCCCCGGACAGGCCCTGCTCGCCGAAGACGGCAGCCTATTTCCACCGCCTCGTCGGGCGGAGGCTCGAAGGCGTGCCGCTCTCGCATCTCACCCGGAGAAAGGAATTCTGGTCCATCCCGATCGAAGTGACGCCGTCGGTGCTCGTGCCCCGGCCCGAGACCGAAGGCCTGGTCGAAAAGGTCCTCGAGCTCTCGACGCGCGAGCCCGAGTCCATCCTCGACGTCGGGACGGGGAGCGGCTGCATCGCGATCGCCCTGGCCAAGGAGCTGCCCCGGGCCGCGATCCAGGCCGTCGACGTCTCCGAGAGGGCCCTCGCGGTGGCGCGCCGCAACGCCGAGCGGCACAGGGTCCGGCACGTCGAGTTCCGGCGGAGCAACCTGTTCTCGGCCTTCCGCGGCACGGGCGTCAAGTTCGATTTCATCGTCTCCAATCCGCCCTACATCTCGCGGGCGGAATGGGAGGGCCTGCCGCCCGACATCCGGGATTTCGAGCCGCGGCGGGCCCTGCTGGCCGGGGATTCCGGGCTCGAGCTCATCGAGCGGCTGGTCCGCCGGGCCGGAACGTTCCTGAAACCGGGCGGCTACCTCGTCTTCGAGATCGGCGAGGGGCAGACGCAACCAGGTATTAGGGCTCTTCGGCCGGCGCTGGACCGAGATCGAGACGGCCTGGGACCTGGCCGGCAAGCCCCGCGTCATCACGGCCCGAAGAGCCTGATCCCCCCGCCGAAATCTCACCCCCCGCTTCACCCGGACCGGGCATGGACCGGCCCGCTGTCGTGCCGTACCATCGTCCCTACGGCTCCAGTGCGTCTGGACGAGGCGAGGCCTTTATGGTACTTAGATGGACCATTTGCCGGGACGGCCTCCTGGCGAATGGAATGGGCCCTCCGCAACCCGGGGGGAGGGAAGGAGCGGTCACATGATGGCGATGGACGTTCGGAAGGCCGCGGGACCGGTCCTCGCGGCGTTGGCCCTGGCCGCGGTCGCAGCGGTCCCGGCGGCCGCCCAGCAGGCGGTGGCGGACTGCCGGGCATCCCTCCAAGCCTATGTTTACGACCGGAGCCTGAACGCCCGATGGGAAGGCGATACGGTCGTCATGGTCCGCGGCGGCGTCGAATACGTCTGCCGGTGCTACGCGAACAACCAACCGCCGGACTGCCGAAAGCGCGGCTCGTCGGGCTCCGGCGGGATGGGCGGCGTCGATGTGAGCCGATTCAGCCCTGGACAGCAAGTCGCCCTGATGGCCACCCAATCGCTCCTGCAGGGGCTCTTTGCCGGCATTTTCAGCGCCCCGTCGAAACCGGCCGGGCCGTCCCCGGAGGAGATCCTGCGCCAGCAGCAGGAGCTGCTCCGAGAGCAGGAACAGGAGCGTCAGCAGGCCCTCGAGAGCTGGACCCTCTTCCGTGAAGAGGAGGCCAAGAGGATCGAAGCCGAGAAAGCCGCGGCCCGGGCCAGCGGCGATGAGATGCTCGGCAAGATGGGCTCTTCGGCCGGCCAGGGTCTGGGCTTCGAATCGGTGGGCGGCCAGGGGCTCGAGTTCCAATCCTGGGTCGCCGACAAGCCCGGAGCCGCAACGACGGCTTCGGGCAAGCACCCGGCGCCGAAGTCGGCCGCCGAGCAGGCCCGCTGCGCCGCGGCGTTCTCCGACGAGGCCCTGCGGCTCGAAAAGGCGGGAAAACACGAGGAGGCCCGGGTCATGAGCCTCCAGGCCCAGAAGGCCATGGCCGGCCAGCCGACCGACGTGCCTTGCCCGGCGGCCGGGTCCGGCAGCGCCGGCCCGCAGGCGCCGGCGGTCGACGTCGACGCCGTCCTGGATCTCTACAACGCGAGGATCAAGGACCTCTTCGTCCTCTCGCAGAAGCTCGCCGACGTTCGGAAGCAGAAGATCGACGCCCAGCTTGACTTCCGGCAGGCGGAGGCGCGCATCGCCGAGACCCAGGCCAAGGCCGCAACGGTCACCAGTCCGGAGGAGAAGAAGGAAGTCGACGACCTGCTCGGCGAGCTCCAGGCCCTCAAGGCGGACGCGGAGAACCGGCTGAAGATCGCCGAGGAGAACGAGAACGCCTGCCTCGACGACGCGAAGAAGGCGGAGGGCGCGGTCAAGGAGCTCGACGCCAAGCTCACGTCGGGCCAAGGCCGCAAATGAACAGGCGAGGAGAGAGAGCGACCATGAGAAAGACGAAGCTAGTTGCGGCGGCCGCCGTGGTAGCGCTTGTTGTCGCCGGGGGGGCCAATCTGGCCGCGCAGTCCCTTAAGACGGCGAATGCCTTCACGGCGGAGGACTGGGACAAGACCTACGCGTTGGTCAAGAAGGATCTCGCCGCCAAGAAATACCAGAGCGGCTGCGACCGGAACTGGCCGCTCTGGATGCTGGGCCTCAGCAGCTACAAGCGGGCGCAGTACGCGGAGGCTATCGCCGCTTTCCAGGAGCTTTTCGCCAACGCCGAGAAGGGCGGGTGCTTTCGGGCAGATAGCCCCAGTTATGACGCGACACGTTATCTTCCGTCATGGCATTATTGGCTCGGATTGTCGTATCTCGCGACTGGCCAGTCCAAGCAGGCCCTGGCGAGCCTCACCCGGGCCGCCGAGATGGCGCCCGCGGCGCTCCCGCCCGGCCAGGACGTTTACTTGAATCGAACCTACTATATCCCGACCAAGGGGCTGGTCCACGCCTATCTTGGGCGGGCCCAATATGAGACCGGCGCCTACGACGCGGCCGCCGTCTCCTACGGCCGGGCGGTCGAAGCGTTTCCCAAGGACATTTGGCTCTATGTCAGCCTGGTCAGGACCCATATCGCCCTGAAAGATCCCGACGAGGCCCTGACGGCGGCCAAGAAGGCCGCCGAGATCGATCCCGGCTGGACGGGCCAGATGGCCCTCGGCGAAGCTTATATCGCCCGCCGGCAATACGGCGAAGCGGAGGCCGCGCTCAAAAAGGCGATCGAGCTCGAGCCGAAGCGGACCGAGCTCTACGAGATGCTCGGCCGGGTCCATAACGAGACGGAGAACTATGAAGCCGGCATCGAGAATTTCCGCAAGGAGGCCGATCTGGTCCCCGCGAACGCCCTTCCGCTGTTCTGGATCGGCATGTTCCAGAAGAGACTGGGACGGTTCGACGAAGCCCTGGCCACCTACGACAAAGCCATCGGCCTGCAGATCTACGTCGGGCTCGGGATGCGCCTCGGCGACGGACCCGGCGAGCCGGTCCTGGCGAAGGATGGGGACGGGGAGACGGGCATGGCCGACGGCCCGGCCAAGGACGCCGGACTCCGGCCCGGCGACGTCCTGGTCAAGGTCGACGGCAAGCCGACCAAGGACGTTCCGCGGGACAAGGTCGTCCAGAGCCTGCGCGGCGAAGCCGGCACCTCCGTCACCGTGACCGTCCGGCGCCAGGGCCTCGCCCAGCCGTTCGACAAGACGATCACGCGGCGCCAGATCGTGCCGAAACAGACCGCCCCGTACTTCGCCCAAAGGGGCATCGTGTACCTGGCCCAAGGGGACACGGCCGCGGCCCTCCGGGACGCGGAACAGGCCCTGGCCCTCGACCCCGGACAGGCCGCGGCCCGGGAGATCCTGGCTTCCCTGGATATCGCGGCCGGCCGCTATGACGCCGCTCTGGCCGGCCTCGCGGCGATCAAGGACAGCTCGCTCTCCCGGCTCCTCGAGGCCGCGGCGTATGCCAAGAAAGGCGAGGCCGGAAGGGCCGCCGAGATCTACGCCGCGATCCCCGAAGACGAGCTCGCATCGAGGTCCGCCATCCTCCGGAAGGCCCGGACCGAGCTGCTGGCGGCCCTGCAGGGCTTCGCCCAGGAGACCCTGGAAAGGGCTCGGGCGGACGAGTCGGCCGGCCGGGCCGCGGACGCGCTGCGCGGCTACGCGACGGCCATCCTCCTCTCCGACGACGCGACCGCCGCGCTCATCCGCCAGCGCGTGGCCATCCTGTTCAAGACGGACCCGGCGGCCTCCGAGCTGCCGGAGGAGGCCCGGAAGTTCGCCCTGCGCGGCGACGTCCTCATCAAGGAGGGCTCGTTCGCCGAGGCCTTGACCGAGTACCGCGCGGCTCTCAGGATCGCTCCGCTCACCCCGCAGCTCCACTTCAACACGGCCCTCATCCACGGCCAGCTCAAGTCGTATCGGGCGGCCATCCGGTCGATGACCGGATACCTCCAACTCGCCCCCGACGCCCCGAACGCCCGGGCGGCCAAGGACGAGATCTACAAATGGGAGTTCCTGTTGGAGAAGGAAGGGAAGAAGTAGGATGCGCCCGCGCCGTCCCCGCTGGGCCGCGATCGTCCTGGCCCTCGCTGTGGCCGCGGCCGCGCCGGCCCGGGCCGTTCCGGGCGCGCCGCAGGACGAAAGCTTCGCGCCGGCCCTCTTATCGAAAGCCCAGGTGGAGCTGGGCAAGGTCCGGGACGACCTGAAGAAGATCGAGGGCGACCTCCGGGGCCACGATCAGACGATCCTCAAGGCCGAAGCCCTCGTGGCCAAGGCCCGCGAGAAGAAGAATCCCGAGGTCGAAGCCGCCGCCCGGGAGTACCTGCAGAAGGCCCGCGACGCGAAGGCCAGGGACGAGGCGACCCGGGCAACGCTCCGGGAGGCGCTGCGTGCGGCCCAGGCCGGGCTTGAGCGAGCCCAGGCGGCCATGGGCGCCTGGGTCAAGGAGTACCGCGGACTCATCGGCGAGCGGCTCGCAGCGGGCCGGGACCCGCTGACACAGGCCATCATGAGCTCCATGGACGATCCCATGAAAAAGCCGTCCCCCGTCGTCAAGCCGTTCGCCGCGCTCGACCCGGGCGACGTCCTGCTCGTCGCTCCGCCCGACGGGTATTGGCCCGGCGATCTGGCGAGCAAGGGACTCAAGTTCGTGGACAAGCTCACGTCCTGGGAATGGGGCGAGGGCAGTTCGAAGGCCTCGCACACGCTCATGTATCTCAAGACGGTCAACGGCCAGAAGCTCTTCCTGGACGACCAGCTGGGCCAAGGCCCCCGCATCAAGACCGAAGAGATGGTCCTCAGGGAATACGCGGGGCGCTCCATGGACGTCGCCCAGCCCGTCGCGAAGATCGATGCGGACAAGCTCTGGGCGGCCGCCCGGCAGCTCGAGGTGCAGAATCTGGCCCATCTCGACCGGAGCCTGGTGGGGGCCAGTACCTACAACCTCTACGGCGACGACCACATGGTCTGTTCGGAGGCGTCGCGCTGGGCGCTCGTCCAGGCCTGGCCCGATCTCGACGAAAACAACCAGCTCCGGGACACCGCTTCGCCGTTCAAGAAGATGCTGGGCGTCTACTTCGGTCCGGCGAACTTCTACACCGACAGGCAGCACTTCATCGTATCGGGCCTGGACATGCCCAAGTAGCCCCGGCTTCTGGACTTGGCACACCGCCCGTCTTTCCGACGGGCCCGTTCCCCCCTAGACAAGGTCCGAAAAACGGATTGACACCCGGACGGCGGACATCGTAGCATGGGCGAAACTAAGGAGGGGCCCATGAAGCCAGACCGGTTTCCTTCCGTCTCCGCCGCCGCTCTCGTCGTTCTTCTTCCATTCCTTTTCGCGGCCTCGCCGGCCGCCGCTCAACAGCAGGAAGACCTGTCACAGAAGGTCCAGCCCAAAGCGAAGGTCCTCCCGAAGCAGGCCCCCGGCCCGGCCACCGGTCAGGTCGTCCAGTTCAAG
The DNA here is from genome assembly GCA_963754085.1 of Candidatus Aminicenantota bacterium. GTDB lineage: Bacteria > Acidobacteriota > Aminicenantia > Aminicenantales > Saccharicenantaceae > RBG-16-66-30. The sequence continues at coordinate 144,494 of CAVWFA010000012.1, forward strand.
ATCGGAGAATTCACGGTCATCGTCGCCTCCCCTGCGGCGCCCGGCGCGGCCAAGACGGCCGAGCCCGCCGACCGGGGTCAAATCGTTTCGCCCGCGGCCAAGGACGAGTCCGGCTATTCCGGCCAGGGGCATGTCGTCATCAGGAGCAAGAGGGTCCCCGTGACCTTTCGCGGCATCGCCGTCACCCCGGCGGCCTCCGGACAGGTGCCGGTCGCGACCGCCGGAACGGTGACCGGGACGGCGGGGCCCGCGGTCGAATACCAATGGGACAGGTTCGATATCAAGCTCGAGCGTCCGTCCATCCGGCTCGCTCCCGACAGGGCCACCGCGGCCGCCGTCGTTACGCTCGTCCAGGCTCCGTTCATGGCCGCCGGCAGGGACAGCGTGCTGACGCTGTCCGCCGTATCGTGCCGCATCAGGCCCGACGGTTCGATCGCCGGCGACGATTTTCGCGGGACTTCGGGATTCGTGCTCAAGGGTTCGAATTACAAGCTGGAGATCCCTGCGGACGCGCCCCAGTCCGTGCATCTCGGATCGGCCGGGGCCGTCCCCGGCGGACGGTCCAAGGCGCCGGCCGGCTGCGTGCTCAAGGGGGAGGCGAGCTTCGAGGGCACGCCACTCTTCGCTTTCCAGGGCACGGTCGATCCGTCCGGGAAGACCGCCGCCTTCGACCTGGTCCTGGCGTCCCCGCCGCTCGTTCGAACGCCCGAGCCCGGCTATGAGCTGACGCTGCAGTCGGGTTCGGTCCAGTACGCCTATGCGGCCAACGGCGGCCTGACTTGCGACGGCGGATTCGTCGCCGGCATCAAGTTCCCCCCGGCCGTCAAACGGTTCGATTCGCAAGCGCTCGAGCTGCGGAACCTGACGCTCAAGACGGACGCGTCCGGCGCCCTCTTCAACACCCTCACGATCCCCGACCGGCTGAGGGCCGGTTTCGGATCCGGCAGCCGTCCCTCCGAGGGCATCTTTCTCCTCGACCCCCTTCCCGGCGCCGCCTGGGCCTATTTCCCGAAATGGCAGGCGCCCGGGCCGAACTCGAGCTATCCCATGCTCCAGGGCAACACGAAGATCACCGACGTCGATCCCGATTGCGAGGCCGTCCTCCGGTTCCTGGAGACTCCGGCCGCGGGCGTCGTGCCGCCCAGAAACGCCCCGGAGAAGAACGTCCTGCGGCGGCCGGGCGTGACCGTCCTTCAGGGGACCCTGTATTTCAAGTCCCGCCAGACGACGTTCAAAAGCGTCCAGGCCTCCGCCCCCGCCGATCCGGCGGCGGCGGAATTCAACCTCAAGACCCAGTTCTGGGGGGGCCTGACGATGACGCCCTGGGGCATCACCGGGACGGCGACGAGCTCGGGCAGCTCCTTCGTCCCCTCCGCTCTTCCGATCGAGGAATGCGCCAAACCGTCCGGCGCGTCCCGGCCGACCTGGGAAGAGATCCTGGACGCCGGGGCCCGCAAGCCCGTCGAGCCGGCGGAACGTTTCCGCCTGGCCGGGCTGCGGATCCTCGAGATGCGGGTCGAAAGCCTGCGGCTCTGCGCTAACGCCCTCCCTGCGGGCGGGGCCTCGATGCGCTACATCGTCCATTTCCCGTTCCCGTCGTTCATCGACCTCGATTTCGCCGACAGCTCCCTCGACGCCCGGGGCCTCTTCGCCTCCGCCGCGGGGCCCGTCGCCTCGAGGTCCTGGGCCTTTCCCCAGAACCCCAGCCGGGCCGAGGTCGATGCGGCGCTGGCCGGCCAGCTTAAAAAGGGCGCCCAGGAAAAGCTGAATCCCGACACCCACATCCTGTGGCAATGGCGGCTTCCGGTGAGCTTTTCCGACCGAGGGGTGATCATTTCCTTTAAGGGCGCCACGGGACGGGCCGATGTCAACGTGATGATGAAGCCCTATGATCCCGCCGTCGATGAGATCATGAGCAGCGAAATGTGGCTCCGCCCGCTCTTCTCCCGCAATTCCGGGATCAAAGCCGGGGTCCGTTTCGCCGCCGCCATTGATCCCGAGGGAGGGTTCCGCCTGACGAATTGGGATCAGTCTCTTCTGACATTCGGCAAGCTCTATGCCGCCCCGAAGACCGAGCTCACGGTCGGTTTCGATTGCCGTCTCCGGCCCATCGCCGAAGGCGGGCTCAAGCTGGCCGACGTCACGAGCGATCCCGCGACGCGGACGGCGGACCTCACCTGGGCCGGGGACATCCGCTTCCCCTTCTTCGAGGGCGATGGCGACCAGAAGAAGTTTCAGGATGTCCGCTTCCTGGTCAGGAACCTGGTCCCGGACATGCCGCAGCCGATCGCGGCGATGACGGCCACGAATCCGGCCTGCTCCACCTGCCAGACGAGGGACGGTCTGGTCGTCGAAGCTGCGGGAAAGGATGAGGCCCACCCTCTTACCGCGACGGTCCGGAGCCTCCGCTATTCGAAGACCTCCTATCCGTTCCAGAGCCTGGACGCGACGGTGGTCAAGAGCGACGGGGAGTTCCGCGGGACCCTGGCCTATTTTTCTTCGTTCACTTGCGCCGAGATCCGTCTCGACATCCGGCCTGAAGACCTGACCATCCCTCTTCACGCGACGACGGACTCCTGCGGCGGGACGAAGACGGCCCGGCACAGCCTGAAGAACGCGATCCGCAACACGGATATCGTCGACCTCGTCTGCTATGACAAGGCCGCCTATGACGCGCGGGGGCTGACCGACGCCTGCTGCCAGGAGTATTGGCTCGGCACCTATGAGGTCTCCACCGGGGCCGCGGGCGCGGAGAGGGTCGTCTTCACGGCCACCAACGCCAGGTGGTATCCCAAGGCGACTCCGTTCGCGCTCTTCTTCAACAGCTCCGACGCCGTGATGAGCTCGGACGAGACGGACGAGCCCCATCGGACCTTCATCAACATCCCCGGCGCGGGCCTCAAGCTGGACGAAAAGGGAGCGCTCATCGGGTCCTTCGGGGCGACCATGACCTCTTTGGCCTGCTCCCTGCCCTACGAGGGCGAGTTCCGTTTCTATCTCGACCCGAACTGCGGCTATTTCTATCTGCTGAGCGGGGGGTCCTTCACTTACTATGCGAGGTTCAGCGGTGAAGTGTTCATCGTCCATGCCCCCTACAAGCTCCTGAAGCGGCCGCCGGACTTCATCGGCGAGACCCGGCTCATGGAAACGCTGTCCATCCGGGCGCTCTTCTCGAGACCGGAGGGTTTCATCCTCAAGACGGGCCTCGGCCAACTGTCGGACGATACGGTCGTGACCGGCGTGTTCCAGTCCGGGAACGCCAGCCGCACTTTCGGGTTCGGCCCGCTCTCGGTGGACTTGGCCGTCGGGGCCGGGACCTATCTCTACCAGTTCCGCTCCCAGTCGGGGACGAAATATTGTTTCGGAACGTTCCAGAACGCCAGAGCCGACGCTTCGGTGTCCATCGTCACCGCAGTAGCGGACCTCAGCCTGGCCCAGGGCCCGGTCACGACGGGAAGGGTCGGCGACCTGGAGGAGTTCTTCGCCCGGACCGAGCTCACGGCCAGCGGCACGCTGATCTTGTGCGCCTGCGCCGATGTCTATCTGGCCCAAACCGAAGTGCAGGCCCGAGGCGACGCCGCTTTCTCGACCCGGACCGGGCTCTCCTTCTCGGGGAACGTCAAAGTCGGCTATAGCCTGAGCGGCTGCAGTCCGTGCCGGTAAAGCGCGTGCCGTGACGGCGCCGGCGATCCGGCCTAAGATAACGGAGGGGTCGGCTTGACTTGGCGCCCGAGTTCCCGAATAATACCAGCCAACGTCCCGAGAGAAGAGGAGGGCCCCGTGAAGAGAGATCTAACGAAGCTTTGGCGCATCCTGCCTGCATTCGCGCTTGTCTTCCTGGGCGCGGCCGCCTCGTTCCCTGGCGCGGCGCAGACCGCCATCACCTACGACGAGCTCAAGAAGGTGAACGTCAGCCTGGAGATCACCGGATTCGACTTCGCTTCGGGGCTCAACGCCGCCGCCAACGGCCAGCCGAACTGGAACGGCGTCGAGATGGTCCAGGCGCAGTGGGCGGGGAGCGGCTTCCTCGTCCAGCCCGACGGAACCCTCCTGACGAACTACCACGTCGCCCGCAAGGCCCTCGGCGGCCGGGCCGTCTTCGAGGACGGATCGGCCTACGACATCATCCAGATCAAGGCCTACGATCCCGTCAACGACCTCGCCGTGCTGAAGCTCAGGGCCCAGAAGACGTTCCCGACGGTCAAGCTGGGGGATTCGGACTCCATCAATGTCATGGACAAGGTCCTGGCCGTCGGCAACGCCCTCGGCCAGCACATGGCGGTCACCGAGGGGATGGTCAACCAGCTCTTCGTCAACGACAACAACGTCCGCTACCAGATCCGGCACTCGGCCACGATCGCGCCCGGCAACAGCGGCGGGGCCCTCTACCGGGGGGACCAGGTCGTCGGCATCAACGTCGCCGGCATCCTCGGCTACTCGATCTACTATTCCATCCCGGTCAACATCGCCAAGCCCCTGCTCGATCCCAAGTACGCCGCCGGCGTGCCCCTGGCCCAGGCCTTTCCGACCGACCTCCAGGCCATCGTCAAACGGGCCAAGCAGATCTTCACCCAGAGCGGACAGGTGCCCGCGGCCACGAAGCAGGACGCCGGCGCGCAGGGATTCACTCTGGACGTCTTTCCGCTCGAGGACATCATCTTCGTCGTCGAGTCGCCGGGCAAGGACCTGGCCCTGGCCGCGATCTCCCCGGCCGACAACTCGCCCGTCGGCCTCAGCAATCTGGCCGCGGTGGGCTCGGACATGCTGATCGTCAACAACCAGAGCTTGTCCAAGCTCGCGATCTACGTCATGAACTACGACAAGAAGCCGGCCAATTTCGCCCTGACGGCCTATGTCATCCAGTGGTAGGCGGGAGGGGAGAAGTGACACCCGTGCAACCGTCGGCGACGCGCCCGCGTTCTAAGAGTCGTCGGACAGTGAAGAAGGAGGACAGAATGTTCAACCGGCATATCGGCCGTTCCTCGATCGTACTCGGGATCGCGATCCTGAGCCTCGGCTTGGGCCTGGCGGCCCAGGAGCAGCGCACCCTGCCGAAGCTCGACGGCGCGCCCGTCACGCCCGTCTTCAATTCGGGACGGTTCCAGTCCCGTATCAGCGGCGCTCAGGGCCTCGGCGTGCTGGCCGCCGACGTCTCCCTCTTCGGAAAGGGCGATCAGGCCATGGGCTTTGCGGCCAAGTCCGACGAGGCCAAGACCTTCCTCATCGGCTCCTTCTACTCCGAAGCGCTGGCCTACGTCCGCGGCGGCAAGATGGACCTGGCCCTGGAGCGGCTTAAGGCGATGGAGAGCGAATTCATCGCCATGGGCGCGCCCAACTCCGTCAACGCCGTGCTCAGCCGGATCGAGAACCTGGTCGCGACGAAGAAATACGAGCCGGCCGTGATCCTCGACTTCCTCGGCCTCATCCAGCCCGTCTGCGAGGACTACCTCCTGTCGAAGGGCAAGGACCGGCTGACGCTCTTCCAAGCCGGATCCTGGCTCATGGACATGGGCCTGGCCGCGGCCGCCAAGGACAAGGGCCTGCTCAAGCAGCCCGATGTCCTGAAATACTTCGTCGCCGAGATGAAGCGGATGGACGCCCCCAAGGGCGTCCAGGATTCCTTGTCCGAGATCTCGGCCATATCGGCGAAGAAGGACATCGTCGACCGCGACGCCGAGCAGGTCCTGAAGCTCATCAAGAGGATCCAGAGCGTCCTCGGCTGAGGACCGCCGCCGGCCTCCGCGAGGGAGCTTCCGATGCTGAGGCGGACCGCGGCTTTCGGGCTGCTCCTGGCCGGATCGCTGATGCCCCTTCTCTGGGGCGGGCAGGACGACAGGTCCCGGCTGGATTTCTGGAAGGCCAATTACACCGAGTTCGCGCCTGCCGACGATCCCCGGGCGGGCCGGGCCGCGGAGATCTTCCGGCGTGTCGTCGACGCCGCGGGCAAGCGCGGCGGGGTCGTGCCCACCCTCTTCGTCGTCAAGGACGCCGGCGCCGCCGTCCCCCTGGCCATCGCCCTGCCCGACGGCGGCATCGTCATCTCCCGCCAGGTCCTGGACATCTGCTACAAGGAGCCGGCCAACGGAGACGATCGGTTGGCCTTCATCCTGGCCCACGAGATCGCCCACCAGCTCAAGGACGACTTCTGGCACCTGAGGTTCTTCCAGGCCGTCGAGCTGTCCCAAAAGGCCAAGTCGGGCGACGCCGCGGCTGTCGAGGAGGTCCGGACGATCGCCGGGCGGTCCGACGACGCCCTGCTCAAAGAGCTGCAGTGCGACGAATACGGCATCGTCTACGCTTCGATGGCCGGGTTCGACACCCGGGCCATCGTCATGGAGGACGACAAGGTCAACTTCTTCAAGTACTTCGCCGCGGCCCTCGACCCGGAGAACCTCAAAGGGGCGACGCGCGACGCCACGCATCCCACGCCGGAAGCCCGGGCGGCGGCGGTCAAGGCCCGGCTCCTCCAGGTCCTCGACGTCGTCGACCTGTTCGACGTCGGAGTCCTCTTCTACCAGACCGGCGATTACGAGACGGCCGCGCGGCTCTTCGCCGAGTTCCTTCGATTTTATCCGGGCCGCGAGGTCTACCATGACCTGGCCGCCTGCCATCATCAGCTGGCCCTCAAAGCGTACCGGGAATGGAAAGGGGAGGGCCAGGATTATCCGTTCAAGCTGTCGCTGACGATCGATACGAGCACCCGGGCCCGGAAGATCGTTCTGAGAGGCGGGCCCGGGCCGGAGGCCAGGTTCAAGGACGAGCTGGCTAAGGCCATCGATCTCTACCGGTCGGCGCTCGGACAGGACCCTGCCTACTGGCCGTCCGCCAACAACCTGGGCTGCGCGCTCCTCCTCCAGGAGAACGCCTACGAGGCCGTAGCGGTCCTCCAGAAGGCCGCCCAGAGCTCGCCGGGCTCCGCCCATGTCCTCGGCAATTTGGGCGTAGCATTCTACCGGACGGAGAACGCGGCCAAGGCCAAGGAGAAGCTCCAGGCGGCCCTGGCGTCCTCGCCCGACTTCGATCCGGCCCTCTACAACCTGGGCCTGATCGCATCCCTCGAGAACGATGCGGCCGGCGCGGGCACCTACTGGGACGCCTATTTAAAGATCGATCCGGCCGGGCCGTGGGCCGGTCGCATCCTGGCCAAAAGAACGCCGGGCCAGGCGCCCAAGGCCGAAGCCTCTCCGGTCCCCGCGGCCGCCCCGGAGCCGCTGGCCGGGCTAAAAGCCGGAGACTATACGGACGCCGTCCCCGCCGATTGGGGGGCGCCGGTCCTCAAGAAAACCTTCTTCGGCGAGGACAAGCCGGTCACTTTGATGAGCTTCGCGAACGGCGTGACGGTCGTCGCCAAGGAGGACGAGATCGTCCGGCTGTCAGCGTCCGATCCCTTCCTTGGGCAGACGGCTAAGGGCATCGTCCTGGGGGCGGATGGGAAGACCCTGGCCGGCCTGTATGGACGGCCCACGACCGTCCTGCCGTCGACCGCCGGAGAAACCTGGGTGTATCCCTTTCAGGGCATCGCGTTCGTCATGCGGGACGGCAAAGTCGCGTCCTGGATCGTCTTCAAGCCCGTCTAGCGCCAGCTGCCGATCATCAGGAACGACGCCCAGTAAAAGGGGTGGGCGTATTCCGCCGAGCGGATGAGCGCGATCTCGCCGGCCCTCATCGCGTCGAGCTTGTCCTTGTCTTTGTTGGCCAGCGCTCCGTAGAACGTCTCCGCGAACAGCCTTGTGGCGCTGTCCTCGACCTCCCAGAGGGTGGCGATGAGCGTCGGGGCGCCGGCCATGGCGAACGCTTCAGCCAGGGTGATGAGCTCGGAGCCGCTGCCGGCTTTGGTCGCCTCCTTGGCCGTTTGGCAGGCGGACAGGAAGACGAGGGAGTTCTTCTCACGCAGCGCCGTGTAGCCGGCGACTTCGAGCAGCGTCAGCTCCTGGGTCTCTTTCGTTGAGCCGGCGAACAAGAGATAGGACTCGAGCGGATTGGTCTCGATGACGCCGTGGGTCGCCAGGTGGAGGATGTCGACGTTCTTGGCCTGGGCGAAAAACGTCTCCTTCGTCGCCTTGCCGGACGTGAAGACCTTCGCGCCGGACTTGAAGATCTTGTCCTGGAGACCCTGCAGCTCCGCGGTCGCGGCCGGCAGGCTGCCGTCGGGATCCCCGAAGCCCATGAAGCTCTTGTGCCCCCGGACCTGGTCCTTGAGGATATCGGCGAACGTCGCCGAAGTCGCGTAAACGATCCGTTTCCGTTCGATCAGGTATTCAGGCCTGCCGGACTCGTCCGTGACCAGGGCGTGGAACGGGAGGTAATAGAGGGGTCCGAAGGGGACGATCACGACGGTCTCGTACTTGGCGACGACATCCTTGACCGGCGCGATCAGGACGTCGTAGAGACGGCGGGCCTGGCCCAGCAACCGGTCGTCCGGGCCGCCGGCCGGCGGCTCCTGGCAGATGCGCACGAATCGGCCGACCAAGGTGTTGAGCTCCGTTTCCGTGACCGCCGTCGACCGGGCCAGGAAGAAATCCCGGCCGATGCAGAAGATATAGAGCTCCTCCGGCGAAATGAAATATTCCAGGAAGACCGCCCCGGGCGGCACCTGGCTTTGGACGTCGCCGAGGGTGGCCGGCTTGATGGACAGGGCGTCGTACATCTTCCGGTTCTGGAACTTCAGCTTCATCATCCACTGATTGAACTCGCCCTCTGTCTCGGCCAGGGTCTTGGTCAGCGTTTCGAGCTTCAGGGGATCCCGGGCCTCCTCCGGCTTCTTTTTCTCCTCCTGGAGCTCCGTTTTGAGGGCGTCCCGCCTGGCCTCCGCCTGGTCCACGCCGAGGAGCGTTTGCTTGAGGTCCTCGTCCACGGCGGCCGGCTTGACGTCGCCGAACGCGTCCTTGACGATCTTGGACTTGCTTTCCTCGATGTAGGAGAAGGCCTCCTCGGTCCGTCCGGCCTTGATGAGGAGGCCGATCAGCCTCTTGTAGACGTCGGTCGACTGCTCCTGCTCGGTGAATCCTTTGAGCAGCTTCTCGTCGGCGATCCGGCTTTTGATGCCCCGCAGGGTTTCCGCGGCCTTCTTGTACGCGTCGACGGCTTTCGGGAGGTCGCCCTTGGCCTGGTACGCCTTGCCGGCCGCGAGCTCGTAGCGCCATTGCTCGGATCGGGCGCCAAGGAAGTCGGCGATCTCCCGGGCCTTGAGCTGGCAGTCGATGGCCTGGTCGTATTGCTTGAGCCCGAGTTGGGTTTCCCCCATCTCATTGAGGCCCTGCATCTCCAGATTCTTATCCTTGAATTCGCGGATGAGTCGCAGGGCCTCTTCATGCTTGGACAGGGCCTCACGGTATTCCCCTTGCCGCGAGTGGACGACGGCGATATTTTCCTGAGCGACGAGCTCCAACAGCCTGTAGCCGACAATGTGAGCGAGGCTCTGCGATTCCTGGAAGAAGCTGATGGCCCGTTCATAATCCTTGATCGTCTCGAGGTAGAGCAGGCCGAAATTGTTCAGGGCGTTGGCCCGCTCGGCTTTGAGCCCCTGGGCCTGGGCTGCGTCCAGATAATATTGGATGAACCGGCTGGCGTTTTCGACATCCCCGAGATCCGAATAGATCGATCCGAGGCCCCTGTACGCCGAGATGGCCAGCTCCTTGAGGGACCGCGTCCGGGCGATCACCAGCGCCTTCCCGTAGGCGTCGATGGCCCGTGAGAAATCGCCTTGAGTGTCATAGGCCCCGGCGAGAGCAAGGAGGGCGTTGGCCTCTCCCTTCGGATTGACCAGCCTTCTGTGGACCGACAGCGTCTGCTCGTAAACGGCCAGACCGCCGGCGATATCCCCCAGTCGGGTCTTGAGCCATCCGATCACGGGCCAGGCCCTCCCGGCTTCGTCGAGGAAGGCGTTGCGCTTGTGCCAGAGCGCCCCGGCGCGCTGGGCCAGCTCCATGGCCTTCTCGTATTCCCCGCGGTCGCTGTAGTAGTTCGCCAGTATGCTGAGATACTCGGCCGTCACGCCATCGTCGCCGAGCCCCTCGGAGATCCGTCCGGCCTCGGTGTAGGCGCGCAGGGCCTCCTCGTGTCTGAACATGGCCGCGGAGCTCCAGCCGGTCCACTGCAGCGCGCTGATCTCTCCCCGGCGGGCCTTCAGCTCGCGGGAGAGCTCGAATGACCGTTGGGCGCATACGAGCGCCTGCTCGTACTGGCCCCGGCCATAATGATCGGCCGCCAGGTCGAGCTGCTTTTGCGCCTCCTTGCCCTTGCGGGCGAGCTCCATCGCCGCGGCGACGGCGTCCGGGTCGGCGCCAAGGTCTCGGGCCGTTCCGAAGTTCTTCAGGGCGTCATCATAGGACTGCCAATAGAGAGAGTCTTCGCCGAGCTTGAAGGCGGCGGCCGGGTCGTCGTATTTTTTCGCGGCCAGCAGCTTGGCTTCGATGTAACGGATCCAGGCCTGGATGTCGGGCTTCGGCTGGAGCCGGTAGGATTCCTCAAGGGCGGCCTTCCCCTCGGCGTATTGGCCCTGCCTGGCGAGGCAATAGCCAAGCTGCTCGTTGGCCCAAGCGGCGGCTTCGGGCGATTTGAGCGCGTCATTCAGGACGGCGATCGCCCGGCCATAATCGCCAAGGCCGAACAGGGCCTTGGCGAGACGGAGCGGGGCTTTTTCGGTGTTCGGTGACGGTCTCGGCAGGGCCTGGACTTCGAGGATCGCCTCGATCTCTTGGAGCCGGTTTCGGGCATCCCCGTAATCGCTGTCGATCTCGAGCGCTTTCCTGAAGAAGGCCCCGGCCTTGTCGTATTCTCCTTTGAGGGCGTGGAGCCGGCCGAGGTTGTACAAGGGTTGCTTGTAAGAGGGATCGATGTCGACGGCCTTCTGATAGTTGGCGATAGCCAGGTCGATCCTGCCGGCCTCGTCGTGGATCGCGCCGAGGACATCATAACCCCAGGGATTCTTGGGGTCCTTGGCCAGCCCGCGTTCCGCCCATTCGACCGCCCCGTCGTAATTCTTTAGACCAAGGTCGCACCGGGCGATCTCGATGTGGGCGGCGAAGTCGTCCGGATCGATTGACAAGAGACTGATGTAGGCCTCGAGGGCCTCCACGTAGTTGGAGGAGTCAACCATCATCGAACCCATCTCGCGGAGGATCGCCTTCAGGCCGTCCGTATCATCGATGCGCCGGCAATCATCCTGGGCGGTCTGCCAGTGCCAGCGGGCTTCCCCGAACTCCCCTTTTAGCCAGGAGGACTTGGCCCAGATCTCCTCCTGGCCGGCTTTGCGCCGGACCGCCGTCTGCCCGATGCGCTTCCAGATCGAGGGATCGTTGGGAGCGAGCTCGAGGGCCTTGTTGAACTCGGCGATGGCGTCGTCGTAGCTGCCGGACTTGTACTTGATCTCGCCGACGGCCATGTAGGCCCCGACGTTAGGTCCCTGCTTGGCCAGGATCTCGTTCTGCAGGACGAAATCGAGCCATCGCCGGATCCCCACATCGTCGGGAAGCTCGGCCGCCAGGGGCTCGAGCAGGAGGCGGGCCTCCTGAAAATGACTGAGGGCGGCGTGGGCGATAGCCCAGGTAGCGCCGGACTTCGAGCGAATCGTCGCCGAGGGCCTGGGCCTTTTGAAGCTCTTCGGCCGCCCGGGCATAGAGGCGGAGTTCGAAGAAGTCCAGGCCGAGGCCCCGCCGCGTCGGGACGTCCTTGTCGTCCTGCTGCAGGATCCTCAGGCGCTCGATGATCCGATTCAGGGTCTCGATCTTGGTCTTCGCCTCGGCGTTCTCGGGGTCGATGAGCATGGCCCTGTTGTATTCAGCCAGGGATTCCACGAATTGTCCCTTGGCCACGAGCCCGTCCCCGCTCTTCACCGCCGGCCCGGCCTGGTGGGCCTTCTTGGCCTGTTCTCCCGATAAGGTCCCTCCGTAGGCCCAGTTGGCATAGAGGTCGATGAGAAGCCAATCATAGCCGACTAAGCGGCCCGCGAACCAGGCGGTATGCTCGACAAACTTCTCCACGTGCTCACGGGTGGCCGCTTGAAAGGCCTCCCGGAGGGTCAAGCCGTTATAGAGGCCGCCCTTGATCCTGTCGGTCTTGAATTTTTCGGCGAAGACGGCGGAGTTCGTCGTCCGTATCTCGCCCAGGAGCTTGGTGATGACGGCGTCCGCCGCCTTGGAGGAGAAGGCTCTCAGGAAATCGGCCAGTGTGAAGAGGGGAGCCCGATTCGCATAATCGGTGAGCGTGACGTCGAAAAGAACGATCCGGCAGAGGTCCGCATCCCGGATCGCCACAGGAATGTCGGCGTCGACCTCGCAATAGTCCCGGGCCTGGATGTCCTGCCAGACATCCGTCAGCTTGACGACCGAAGTGTCCTTGCCGACGGACTGGACAACGCCTTTGGCGAACGGGATGTCCCACTCGATGTCGGCCTCGTTGTTGCCGCGGTTCGGGCGGATGACAACCGGGCTGCCCGGGATGATGGCCTCGGCCTTGCCCCGGTTGATGACCGCGGTGGATTTGTCCGCCGCGACCGAGACGATCCGGGCGGCGATCGTGTGCCGCGTGACCTCGGCGGCATGAAGCGGTACCCTTGCGGCGAGAGGGATCAGAACGGCGAGCATGCCGACTCGAAGGCGCTCGCGACGGATCTTCATGCTCGGCCCTCCGACTCGATGCGGGCCCGACCTGGCCCGTCTCCATTTCCCGGAAGCCCGGTTGCCCGTGATTCTATGGGACGCCGTTGAGGGTGTCAAGGGCGTGCGGGGAGGTTCTTGTTGACAGCGCGGGGACAATGGCGCTAACTTTCCGCCTTGGCAGGAGAGTGAACATGCCGGCCCGCACTGAGAGGATCACCGTCGTCCCCGACCGGAACGGACAGCCCGTCCGGATCATGCGCTTTCCCCTCTGGTGGGACCGCGGCGCCTTCATCGAGAATTTCAGCGACCGCGAGCTCGATACCGGCAATCCCATCGACTGGAATCTGGCCTGGCTGCTGAGCGCCTCGGAGGCCGCCGTATGGGATGATCAGTGCCGGGCGGGCTACTCGATGGATCCGAAGGACGTCGATCCGCAGGTCTTGGAGGAGATGGGACAGCTCGCCGCGCTGCTGCGCCAGGGGGGCTGGGTCATCGTCGAATCGCACGAATGGGAGTCGGGCCTGGATTAGCCGGGCCGCTCGACGGACGTCCCCGCGTCCCTCTTTCCGGACGCCGTGAGATCCACCGAATGAGTGATGAGGTCGACCGCGGTCTTGATCCCCGTAAAAAGCACCAGGATGGCCAGATCGGCGCCCGCGGAAAAAGAGCCGGCGACGCCGATGAACGCCCCCAGGATGATCGTGAGATGCATCGGGACGATCCTGACGTAGGGCGCGAGCATCATCCGGCCGAGATTGGGGAGCTCTTGGCGCTCGATATTCCTCGACGCGAGGAAATCGATAAAATAGCGCGCGAAGAATATCGCCGCGGAATAGAAGATGAATCCCTTCCCCCGTCCGGAGGGACCCTGGCCCGCGAAGTGCGAAAAGACGCCGAGGAAGACCGCGTAGACGAGGTGGAAGAACCCGTAGTGGAAGACAAAGAAGACGGCTGTCGAATATTTCGCGGCCTTCGTCGGCAAGACCGGCTTGCGGCCCTGCCGGAATCCCGCCGTGGAAAACTCTTTGAGCGACAGGATCTCGACGGCAGCGAAGATCCCGATGATGACGCTCTGGGACCAGTAGATCCAAAGGACGTCCGCGGCCGAGAGCTTGTCGATGACGGCGAACAGGATGACCAGGAGGTTCGAAAAAAGGAGCGAGAGCGTGGAGAACCGGGTGAAATCCACCCGTTTCCAGAGGTTTGAGATCGCGGTCTTCGGTCGTTCGTTCATAGCCGGTCCGCCCGGGGTCGTCTCATTCACGGTGCCGCCCTCGCCGTCACCCAGTCATAGCCGCAGCCCTGGGCGTAGTGGATGACTTTCCGTTCCGGATAGCGGTTCTTCAAGAACTCGGACAGGCCGCGGACACCCGCCTCTTCGGTCGCGCCGTGATTGACGACGACGAGCGGGTGGCCGGAATCCCGGGCGTACACGGTCTGGGTCCAGGTCCGGACGATGTCGTCGATGGCGATGAACAGGGCGGGGGCCAGATCCATGAACTCGATGGGATCGCTGAAGCAGCCGGTGCCCACACCGACGGAGTCGACGGTCCGGTTCTTGTCGCCGTAGAAGGCCACGCCGGGCTGGCCGACCTGGGTCATCTTCGAGGCGATCGCCCGGGCCACTTCGACGGCCGGCTGAGGCGCCGTGCGATAGACGTTATAGAAGGGTTTGGAGCGGATGATGTCGCCGGTGCCGAAACCCAACAGGCGTCCGAAAGCGTGGGGGATGCCGAATCCGCCGATCTTATCGAGGACGTCGTGGCAGCGGATGACGACGAGCTTGTTGGCGAGGATCCAGTCCTTCTTGATCCGGACCGCCTTCCCGTAGGCCTCCTTGCCGGCCTGCGAGGCGCCGAAGAGGTCCGGGCTCTTCTCGTCGAGGTCCCAGTGGGTGTAGAACGTCGGCTCGTGGACGAGGAGCAGGTTGACGCCGTCCCGGACGGCCTGACGGCAGGTCTCCCAGTACGGCAGCCAGCACGTCCCGATGTGGGCGATCTCGGTCTCGGGGTCGCCGATGACGATCCGGTCGACGGACGGCTCGGCCACCTCTTCGAGGGATCGCAGGTAGGCCGCGACGTCTTTGGCCCGTAGGGGCCCGGCCGCCGCCGGCCGGGTCTCCGCGCCGGGCCCGGCCAGCTTGGTCCCTGCTTCTGCGCTCATGAACGCCCCTGCCGACGCGAGGCCGGCCAGCTCGATGAATCGGCGTCTTTGCATGAGAACCTCCTCGGCTGCCGTGATTCTACAACAGAATCGCGGGCCCTGAGAAGAAAGCCGGCTGCCGTTTGGGATATAATCCCGGCATGAAGATCTCGCATGCGCTCGTCGTTTCGGCGGTTTTGGCCATGGCCATCCGGTTGGGGGCGGCCCCGCAGGCGGGCGCCTTCGACCAGGCCAAGAGGCTCGGCCGGGGCGTCAACGTCATCGGCTACGATCCTCTCTGGAAGAACCCCGGCAAAGCCCGGTTCAAAGACAAGCATTTCGTCCTCATCCGCGAGGCCGGGTTCCAGACCGTACGCATCAACCTGCACGCGCTCCAGCTCGAGAAGGGATCGCAAGGCTATCGGCTCCCCGAGGCCTGGCTCAAGACCCTCGATTGGGCGGTCCAGAGCGCGCTGGCCGCCGGCCTCAACGTCATCCTGGACCTGCACAATTACAACGACGTGGCCAAGGATCCGGCCGCCTTCAGATCGCGCCTGATGGCTTTCTGGAAGCAGGTCGGGGAGAGGTACAAGGACGCGCCCGATGGGCTGCTCTTCGAGATCCTCAACGAGCCCAACGGCAAGCTCGACGGGCCGCTCTGGAACGTCTGGCTGGCCGAGGCCTTGGCGGTCATCCGGGCGACGAACCCGACCCGGACGGTCGTAGTCGGTCCTCCGCTGTGGAACGGATTCCGCTATCTCGATGACCTCGTCCTTCCGGAGGACGATCGGAACCTCATCGTCACGGTCCACTACTATGAACCCTTCCCGTTCACGCATCAGGGGGCGCCGTGGTCGCCGGAGACCGTCAAGCTCAAGGGCGTGACCTGGGGAGTGCCCGAGGAGCGGCAGCAGATCGTAGCCGACTTTGCCCGCGTCCAAGCCTGGTCGGAGAAACACCGCCGGCCCATCCTCCTCGGCGAGTTCGGGGCCTACGAGAAGGCCCCGCTCGAGTCGCGCGTCGCCTGGACGGCCCACGTCGCCCGGACGGCCGAATCCCTCGGCTGGGCCTGGACCTACTGGCAGTTCGACGACGATTTCATCGTCTACGATATCGATAAGGACCGCTGGGTCGAGCCCATCCTCCGGGCCCTCATCCCCGCCAAATAAAAAGGGATCGAAAAAAGGGGGGGCGGGTCGTCCCGCCCCCCCGATCAGCACAATCAGTTTACTTGACGACGTTGCCGTCGGCGTCGATGACGGTGATCTGCGTGAAGCCGAGCTCCTTGATCTTGGGCTCGATCTGGGCCCGGTCGCCGACGATGATCCAGACGACGCCCTCGGGACGGACGGTCTTAACCGCCGCCTTGGTCAGGTCGGCGATGGTCAGCTTCTGGACGAGTCCCGGATACTTCTGGTAGTAGTCGTCCGGGAGGCCGTATTCGACCATCTCCTCGAGCGATCCCAGGACGGCCCCCATGGTCTCCCACTGGCCGGGCAGCCCCAGGACGATGCTGTTCTTGGCGTTGGCGTACTCGTCCTGGGTGATGGGCTTCTTGCCCAGGATGCCTTCGAGCTCGGCCTTGATCTCGACCATGGTCTCCTTGGTCTTGTCGGACTGCACGGGCGCCAGGACCAGGAAGGGCCGCTGGCCGCGGGCGCCGGGGATGGCGCTCTGGGCCCCGTAGCTCCAGTGCTTGTCCTCGCGGATGTTCATGTTGATGCGCGACACGAAGTCGCCGCCGAGGATGGTGTTCATCGTCATGATGGCGATGTTATCCGGGTCGGCCGACGAGGGCGCGGGGTGGCCGCAGACGACCATGGACTGGGGCGCGCCCGGCTTGTCCATGATGTAGACCACGGGCTTGGCCGCGATCGGGACGGCCGGGATCTTCTTCTCGGGCGCCCGGCCGGCCGCCCAGCCCTTGAAGAGCGACTCGAGCTTGGGCTTGAGCTCGGCCATGGTCGCGTCGCCGACCACGATCAGCGTGGTCCCCGAGGGCTTGAACCAGGTCTTGTGGAACTTGACCAGATCGGCCCGGGTGATCTTGGCCACGGTGTCGGCGTAGCCGGAGCCGGTGAAGGGGATGGCGTAGGGATGGCCGGCGCCGTAGACGAGCCGCGGGAAGACCCGCAGGGCCATGCCGAAGGGGGAGGCCTTCTCCTGGGCGATGCGGGCGATCTGCAGCTTCTGGAGCCGCTGGAAGTCCGCCTCCGGGAAGGACGGGTTGAGGATGACGTCGGCGTAAATGTCGAGCGCCGGATCGAGCTTGTCCTTGAGCGTCGTCAGGGAGACGGACGAGACGTCCAGGTTCGAGCCCGTGCCGAGGCTGGCGCCGAGCATGGCCAGCTCGTCGCTGATCTGGAGGGAGGTCCGTTTGGCGGTGCCCTCGTCGAGCATATTCATGGCCAGGGAGGCCGTGCCCGGCAGGGCGCCCTGGTCGGAGGCGTAGCCCGCGTCGAGAGTCAGGGCGAAATGGACGACGGGGATGTTGTGGCGCTCGGCCAGCAGGACCTTCAGCCCGTTGGAGAGCGTGGCCCGCTGGACGGCCGGGAACGTGACCTGCGGCGCGGGGCCGACCGCCGGCATGGTCTTCCGGTCGGCGCCGGACGGGCCGGCCTTGAGGGCCGGGTACGGGGTGACCTCGAGGATGTAGACGCCGTCGGAGAGCCAGTGATTGGCGCTCTCCTTGACGGACTCCACAGTGGCGTCCTCGATGTGCTGGAGGGTCTTCTTGTAGGCGTCGGGCGACCCGGCATAGATCATGCTGGAGGCCAGGATGTCGGACTTGCCGCCGAAGCCGCCGATGCGCTCGATGCCCTGGATGAAGCGGGCCCGGGCCTGGATCTTGACCCGCTCGAGCTCGGCCGCGGTCGGGCCGTCCTTGAGGAACTTGGCCAGCTCCTCGTTGATGGCTTGCTCGACCTTGGCCAGCTCGACGCCGGGCTTGGCGTCGGCCTGGATGGCGAACTGCCCGGCGATCTCGCGGGTATTGATATAGCAGCTGACCGAGCTGGCGATCTGGTCGTCGTAGATAAGGCGCTTGTAGAGGCGGGAGGTCTTGCCGTCGGCCAGGATGGAGCTCGCGAGGTCGAGCTTGTCGGCGCACTCGGTGCCCCAGCCGGGCACGTTCCAGAATTTGTAGATCCGGGCCTGGGCGACGCGGTCCTGGACGGCCTCGCGGCGGGTCCCGGTCATCTTGGCGATCCAGGCCGTCGGCCGGGCGACGGGCGGCGAGGGCGGAATGTCGCCGAAGTACTTCTTGACCTTCTCGAGGGCCGTCTTGGCGTCGATGTCGCCGGCGATGGCGATGACGGCGTTGTTCGGGCCGTAGTAGGTCGAGAACCACGTCTGAAAGTCCTCGAGCGTGCCGCTGGTGAGGTCGTCGATCGAGCCGCCGACCGACCAGGAGTAGGGGTGCCCCGGCGGGTACGTCCCCTTGACGATGAGGTCCTCGGTGATGCCGAAGGGCTCGTTGTAGCCCTGGCGGAGCTCGTTCTGCACGACGCCGCGCTGCTCGTCGAGCTTGGCCTGGGTGATGGCGCCCTTGAGGTGGCCCATCCGGTCCGATTCCATCCACAGGACGAGGTCGAGGGCCGAGACGGGGACGTTCTCGAAGTAGTTCGTCCGGTCCTCGTTGGTGGTGCCGTTGAGGTCGGTCGCGCCGACCTTCTGCATGGGCTTGAAGTAATCGTCGTTGTAGTTCTCGCTGCCGTTGAACATGAGGTGCTCGAAGAGGTGGGCGAACCCGGTCTTGCCGGGCTTCTCGTTCTTCGAGCCGACGTGGTACCAGACGTTGAAGGCGACGATGGGCGCCTTGTGGTCCTCGTGGACGATCAGGGTCAGTCCGTTGTCGAGGACGAACTTCTGGTAGGGGATGTCGACCTTGGACGTCTGGGCGGCCAGGAAGGGCGCGGCCAGGACGAAGAGGGCGACGAAGAGGGCCGCCGCGGCGGCCGTCAAGGACAGGGGCTTGCGCATGAAGGTCTCCTTAAATAGTGAATAGGTGGATATTATACGCCAATGACGACCGTCACATTGCGCGGTTCCTTTATGGCGGCCTACCTCGCGGCCGTCGTCGGCCGGGGGTCCTCGTAGGGCGGCAGGATCCGGGTCGTCTCGAAGCGGATCTTCTCCCAGACGGCCAGGTCCATGTCGTGGAAGACCTCCACGACCTTGGGATCGAACTGGCGGCCGGCGTTGGCCTCGAGCTCGAGCCGGGCGGCCTGGAAGCTCCGCGGCGCCCGGTAGGGACGGTGCGAGGTGACCGCGTCGAGCGTGTCGGCGACGGCGAAGATCCGCGCTTCGAAGGGGATGGCCTCGCCCTTCAGTCCTTTTGGATAGCCCGTGCCGTCGTATCGCTCGTGGTGGCAGAGGATGATGTTGCCGACCTCGCGGACGAGCTTGACGCCGCGGACCAGGCCATAGCCGAGCGCGGGGTGGCGCCGGATGACGTCCCATTCCTTCGGGGCGAGCGGGCCTGGCTTCTTGAGGATGGCGTCCGGGATGGCGATCTTGCCCGCGTCATGGAGCAGGGCGCCCTTGCGGATGCTGTCGAGCGCCGCCGGCTCGCGGATGCCCGCCGCTTCGGCCAGGACGTGACTGTAGCGGGCGACGGTCTTGGAGTGGCCGTACGTCTCGACGTCCCGCAGGTCGAGCGCGGCCATGAAGTTCTCGAGCGTCGTGTCGTAAGCCTCCTCGAGATCGCGGGATTTGCGCAGGAGCCGGGCCAATTCCTTTTTAAGGCGGCGCAGCTCCGCGGCATCCGGCTGCTCGGGGAGGCTTTTCCGGACGTCGACCTCGATGCCGTTGTCGGACAAAAATGCGCAAATCTCAGCCCGTTTTTTGTCATCTTCGACGATCAAGACGGCTCCGGCTTTGCTCATCGGACCTTCTTATACATCTTTTCATTTTCATGTTCAAGTAAAGCCGTTTTCATCTTGACAACGAAGCGACCGAATCATCATAATGGTTGCGCTAAGGTTAAGGAGCGGCCATGGAACACGATCCGAACATCTTCAGGGACTCGTCCCAAGTCATCCAGGAGGTCGAGGACCAGCTCGAGCGCATCCTGCAGAAGAAGTTCCGCGACGTCGACTCCGATCTCGTCGAGCGCATCAACCGCGAGAAGGAAGCGGCCCGCAAGCGCAAGGAGGAGATCGAGCGCGAGTTCGATAAGGAAAAGACCGCCCTCACCGAATACCGGTCCATGGTCCGCGAGTTCGAGGAGCAGCGGGCCGGGCTGCTCAACGAGGCCCGCGATCGCTTCCAGAAGGTCCTCAAGTTCCAATCCGAGATCGAGAGCCTGGCCAAGTCCACCGTGGAGGAGATCAGGCGCGTCAACGAGATCCAGGAGCGGCTCGAAGGGCTGCGGACGAAGACCGCCGAGCGGGCCGCCTTTCTCAAGAGCGATCTGCGCGAGCGCTTCGGCATCGTCGCCGAGGTCATGGACGAGGAGCCCAAGCCGCTCGACCTCGATCTCGACGAGGAGCTCGAGAAGCTGCGCAAGATCAAGGACCTCCTGACCATCGAGTCGGCGACCGCCAACCTCGGCCGTCTGGGCGGCCCGGCCGCTCCCGAAGAGGATCTGGCCGCGCTGGACGCCGCCGCCGTCAGGACCGGACCGGACATCCCCGGCATTCCGGAGCTCATCGCCGGCCCGGCGCCCGAGGAGCAGGCCGCGGCCGAACCGGCCCCCGAGCCCTTGCCCCGGCCCGAAGACGATCTGACCGAGGAAGAGCTCGTCGCCTGTCTCGAATCCTATCGCCGGACCGAACCCGCCAACGGGTGCGGCGAGATCCATTTTTTCCAGAAGGACCGGACGATCGTTGCGGATCCCGAGAAGCTCCTGGCCGCCGTCGACCGGACGCTCGAGGAAGGCCAGCGGCTGTCCGTCAAGCTCAACCTGACCGAGTCGCCGAAGGACCAGTTCTTCATCAAGCAGGAGCTTATCAACTGGCAGGAAGGCCTGCGGGCCCTTTTCCTCCGGGTGGTCAAGATGTGCGAGAAAAGCTCCTGGGCCCTGCCTTTCTACACCGAGGAGATCCTCGATCCCCAGGTCCTGCGGCGGCTGCTCGAGCGGCTGAGCATGGAGAACTGGAGCAACCTCGAGGAATTCACCGGCTTCTCCGACGCCGTGGCCGGGATCCGCAGGGCCTTCCTGGCCCGGATCGAGCCGCGGCGGCCCTACCTCCAGGCGCTCAAGCGGCAGGTCGAAGGAGATTAGGCCCCGGCCGGACGGGAGTCCGGCGCGTCGTCAGGGGAGCGTGTCCCGCCGGCGGAAGTGCAGGAGGTAGCTCTCGAGTCCCTTGATCTCCCTGAAGGTCAGATCCTCGAACTTCACCCCCGTGTAGAAGAAGCCCGGGTCGCCGACGCCCCGTTCCGCATAGACGAGCGAGCACTTGACCGGGGTGGCCTTGTCCTCGATGACCAGGATCGTGTCGAGCGACGGGCCCTCGGCGAGCGGTGCGTCGGACACGATGCGAGCCCCCTCCAGGCTGATGTTGACCGTCTTGGCGACCTTGAACCCGCCGTTGTCGCGGCAGAGGAAGGGCGTCGAGACCATGTAGCGCTCGGACTTCCTTTTCTCGCGGAGGGCCTGCCCGTTCCGGGGCACGGCCACGGCCTTCCCGTCCGCTCCGGCCTCCTGCCAGACGAAGCTGCAGACGCGGTTCTTGTCGCCGGGGATGTCGCCCGGGCCGCGCGGCTTGAGGTCCGGGCGGGCCTTGCCCTTGGCCTCGGCCAGGGCCAAGTCGGCCTCGCCGGCCAGGCGCTTGAGCTCGGACCGGGTCATGAGGGCCGGCTGCTCGCCGAAGTTCTTCGGGAACACCGTCACGCCGAAGGACATGGTCAGGTTGCCGCGGGGCTGGAATTCCTGCAGCTCGAAGTAGTGGTCCTCGACGTTCTTACGGATGCGGTCCGTCAGCAGGGACGCCTCCTCGACGCCCTTGACGCCCATGAGGAAGAACAGGAACTCCTCGCCGCCGTAGCGGCAGATCAGGTCCTCCTCGCGGATGGCCAGCTTGAGGACGTGGCCGAGCTCGCGCAGCAGCCGGTTGCCGGCCTCCTGCCCGTTGCGGTCGTTATAGGCCTTGAACCAGTCGACGTCGCCCATGACCAGGGCCATGGCGCCCTCCTCGCGGCGGCGCTTGCTCAGGCCGTTGATCTTCTGCAGGACCCTTTCGAAGAAAGGCTCCGGCCGGAGCAGGCCCGTCAGCGGGTCGTACTGGATGAGGTTGAGCTTGGCCATGGCGATGGCCATGTGGTCCGACAGGCCGCGCAGGATCTGCTGGTCCTCGCGGGAGAAGCCTTCGGGGACGGGTTGGCCCGCGGCGGTCTTGTTGGTGACCTCCAAGACGCCGATGACCTTAGGTCCGTGCATGATGGGCACGCCGAGCAGGCTCCGCGGCGCGGCCTTGAGCAGGGACGTGTAGCGCTTGCTCAGGCGCCGGTCGAAGGTCAGGTTGGAGACGGCGATGTCGTGGCCGTAGCGGGCGACCGAGGCGGCGAAGTCCTGGGCCTCGAGGGTGGCGATGTACTTGGAGAAGTCGGAGTGGGTCAGGAAGGCGTTGTCCCAGACGAGCGGCTTCAGGTAGCGGCCGATGACGTCGTTCTCCTCCATGATGTAGACGGAGACGCTCGAGGCGTGGACGGTGTCCCGGATCTCGGGCACGATATCGAGCAGGCTGTTGACGTCGTCGGCGCCGTAGATGCGCAGGAGGATGGACTCGAACCGCCGGCGCTCCTTCTGGGAGCCGATATAACGGGCCTCGATGGCCAGGCGCTTTTCGACTTCCCGGAGGAAGCCCGAGTTGAGCAGGCCCTTGATCTCGCTGATCTCGCCGAGCACGTCCTTGACCTTGACCTCCTGGAGGCCGATGCTCCGGCGCAGGTCGGCCGTCTCGAGCTTCAGGCGGGCGTGTTCGACGATCCGCCCCAGGGCCCGCGTGAAGGCGCCGTCCCGCGGCGCGGCCGGCGAAGTGCGGCAGGCGTCCGTGTCGATCGTCCGCGGCCAGTTCGCGACCGCGCGGGAGATCTCGTCCTCGTCCTCGCCCGTGATGAGGACCCCGGTCGGCGGACGGATCACGGTCATGAGGTGAGGGGATCGCGCCAAGGACGCGTCGATGACCGCGGCGACAAGACCTCCCTCGGCGAACGCGCCGAGCGCGCTCTCCGGATCGTGCTCACAGACGACGGTCCCGAATTTCTGGGCCAGGAGGGCGAGGCGGTCGGCTTCCGCAGAGGACGGATGAATGACGAGAATGCGCTTCTGGAACATAGCCCTCGCCGCGTCTTGGCCGCGAAAGAAGATCCGACTTTTCCTTTTCCTGGATATTTTGTATACCAGTTTCCCCGCCGGGGTCAATCCTTTTTTTCGCTTTTGATTAGGTCCGCGCCGCTGTGGTATATTCTTTGCACAAAACGTCTTAGAGGAGACAAAAAATGGCTAAGGCGGCCAATGAACCGGTCCTGAATATCAGGGCCCCGAGGGGCTCCCGCATTTCGGCCAAGGGCTGGGCCCAGGAAGCGGCGCTGCGGATGCTCATGAACAATCTCGACCCCCAGGTGGCCGAGAAGCCCGCCGAGCTCATCGTCTACGGCGGCACCGGAAAGGCCGCCCGGAACTGGGAGGCCTACCGGGCCATCGTCGCCGCCCTGAAGAAGCTCGAGAGCGACGAGACGCTCATCGTGCAGTCGGGCAAGCCTGTGGCCGTGTTCAAAACCCATGCCGAGGCGCCGCGCGTCCTCATCTCCAATGCCATGATGGTCCCCAAGTGGGCCAACTGGGACGAGTTCCGGCGCCTCGAAGCGCTGGGGCTGACCATGTACGGCCAGATGACCGCCGGCAGCTGGATCTACATCGGGACGCAGGGCATCCTGCAGGGGACCTATGAGACCCTGGCCGAGGCGGCCCGGCGGCATTTCGGCGGCTCGCTCCGGGGCCGCCTGACCCTGACGGCCGGGCTCGGAGGCATGGGCGGGGCCCAGCCGCTGGCCGTGACCATGAACGACGGCGTGGCCATCGTCGTCGAGGTCGATCCGCACCGCATCGAGCGGCGGCTCGAGACCCGCTACGTCGATACGACGACCGACAGCCTGGACGAGGCGCTGCGCCTGGCCGGCGAGGCCATGAAGAAGGGCGCCCCGCTTTCGATCGCCCTGCTCGGCAACGCGGCGGACGTCCTTCCGGAGTTCGTGCGCCGGGGCCTCACCCCCGACATCCTGACCGACCAGACCTCGGCCCACGACGAGCTCAACGGCTATGTCCCCAACGGCCTGTCCTATGCGGAGGCCCTGGCGCTACGGGACAAGGACCCTGCGGACTACATCCGCCGGTCTTACGCGGCCATGGCCGCCCACGTCGAAGCCATGCTCGAGCTGCAAAAGCGGGGGGCCCGGGCCTTCGACTACGGCAACAACCTCCGCGGCCAGGCCCAAAAGGCCGGGGTCGCCAAGGCATTCGACATCCCCGGATTCGTGCCGGAGTACATCCGGCCGCTCTTCTGCGTCGGCAAGGGCCCGTTCCGGTGGGCGGCGCTTTCGGGCAAGCCGCAGGACATCTACGCCACCGACGAGGCCGTGCTCAAGGAGTTCCCGGAGGACGAGGCCCTGGCCCGTTGGATCCGCAAGGCCAGGGCCCAGATCAAGTTCCAGGGGCTGCCGTCGCGGATCTGCTGGCTGGGCTACGGCGAGCGGGCCCGCTTCGGGGCGGTCATCAACAACCTCGTCAAGAAAGGCAAGATCTCCGCGCCCATCGTCATCGGGCGCGACCACCTCGACACGGGCTCGGTCGCCTCGCCCAACCGCGAGACCGAAGGCATGCGCGACGGCTCGGACGCCATCGCCGACTGGCCGGTCCTCAACGCCCTGCTCAACGCGGTCAGCGGGGCCTCGTGGGTCTCGGTCCACCACGGCGGCGGCGTCGGTATCGGGCTGTCCATCCATGCCGGGATGGTCATCGTCGCCGACGGGACGGCCACGATGGCGCGCCGGCTGGAGCGTGTGCTCACGGCCGACCCGGGCCTGGGCGTCGCGCGCCACGCCGACGCCGGCTACCCCGAAGCGATCGCCTGCGCGAAAAGGAACCGCATCAAGATCCCGATGATGAAGTAGCCGGAATCCGGGGGATCCCTCTCTAACGGGGATCTGCTAGGTCTGCTGGCTCACCCTGTCCCGGGAGGGACGAGGCGACATCCATCGCCGCCGCGAGAGGAAAGCCGGGAAAACGGGAGACGAACCAAAAGAAAGAGGAGGGACTGTCTTCTAAAGGGGACTGGCCCTGGTGCCCCCAGTTCGCATCTGTAAACACCGGTTTCCAGTCATCTTTTCCCCCGGCGTCCATCTCCTTACTTTGTATAGGCTTGGACTTCGTCCCGGGCCTCCCGCCCTGGCACGTGCTTTGCTTTAAACGGGGCGAAAGGAGAGAGCCAATGAGAAAGCTGGCGATCTTGGTCCTGGCGGGACTGGTCCTCGTGACCGCGGCCGTTTCGTTCGCGGCCGCCCCCGCCCTGAACAACCAGACCGACTGCAACACCAACCACATGAAGTGCCGGGAGTACACGCTCAACATCGACGAGCCCTGGTACAAAGTCATGGTGATGCTCACGGCCTGCGACATCGCGTTCGGCAAGTGCGCACTGGGCCTTTGACACGGGGATGCGGGGGCCCCCGCGTCCGGGGGCCCTCGCCGCGGTCCGAAGAAAGGGGATACCTGATGAAAGCCGGGAAATACGCCGCGGCGGCGTGCTCGTCCTGGCATCCGTCAATGCGATGAAAGGGACCGTCCGGCCGAGTCGAGGGGACCGTCCCTCTTTGATCTTTCCGTTCCTCACCTGAAGGCCGTCGAGATAGTCCCGCCCTCGAATCCCGAGGACGAGGCTGTGCTGGGCCGGCCCGTCGCGATGGCCCTTGCCCCGGACCGGCTGTATATCGCCGATGCCCTGGATTGCGCCATCAAGGTCTTTTCGCGTGAAGGCCGGTTCCTCCGGTCTTTCGGCCGGAAGGGCGACGGCCCCGGAGAGCTCAACTTCCCCTCCGGCGTCGCGGCCGCCGGCGACGCGATCGTCGTCGCCGACAAGCTCAATTTCCGGATCCAGATCTTCGACGGCGAAGGCCGGACGGGCGGCGGCTTCAAGCTGCCCTTCGCCCCGGACCGGGTCCTCGCCCTGGGCCCGGACCGGATCCTGGTCACGGCCAATCCGACCGGCCGGATGAAGGGGGAAAAGCTCCTGCACATCCTCGACCTGGCCGGCCGCTCCGTCTGGCAAGGGCTCGAAGCCCGGACTTCGTCCGACCCGGTTTTCGACGCCTTCCGGAACATGATCCTCGTGTGCCCCGGCGAGGCCGAGGATTTCTATGTCGTGTTCCGGAGCGGCGAGAGGACCATTTCCCATTTCTCCGGCTCGGGAGTCCTCCTGGGGACGATCGCCGTCGACGAGCGCCACGCCTTCAAGACGGTGGCGTTGACTTCGGGCCGGCGCACGGTGCGCCTGGCCGGATTCTGCTGGTCCGCGGCCCGGGACCGGGGCCGGTTCTATCTTTCGGCGCCCGAGGTCGTCTCCGGCCGGGACCTCGGGCCGGGCCGGACGCTGTCCGTGGTCGATGCCCGTGGCCGCCTGCAGGCGGCCGTCGAGCTGCCTTGCCCGATCCATCGCTTTCTCGTGGCGGACGGGCGCTTGTTCGCCGTGGACGATGAGAGCGCCCTGAGGATCTTCGAGGTCGGCCGATGAGCCCGGGCTTCCCCCTGTTCACGGCGGCAGCGCTCTTGGCCGCCGGTCTCCCCGGCGCGGCCGCCGGTCCGGCCGAGGTCCGCATCTGCTCGAATCTGGCCGAGGCGGCCCCGGAGGGATCGGGCCCGGTACTGCTCGTCTTCTTCTCGATCGAGTGCCCCGTCTGCTACGAGGAGCTGTTCGAGGCGCGATATCTCGTCGACCAGGGCCGCTGGCCCGTCGCCGTCGTCGGAGTGTCCATCGCCCTGCGCGACGATCTGGAGGTCTTTCTCGACAAGCACGCCTGGACGTCGCCCGTCGTCCTGGACCGGCGCCGGGTCCTTTACCGCAAGTTTCACGTCGATGCCGTTCCCTTCAAGGTCCTGCTCCTGGGGACGGAGGCGGTCTACCGGGACGACCCCTATCTCGGACCCGAGGCCCGCCGGGAGGAGTTGATCCGATGCCTGACACGGCACTTCTCGCGCTGACCTGGCGCATCACCCGCCGCAAGATCGTCTCTTCGCCGCTGGCCCTCGCCGCCGGCCTGGCCTTCCCGGTGTTCGTGGTTTGGATCGGGCTCACCGATTCGTACGGGACCGCGGCCCGGTTCTTCTTCTTTCTTCTGCCGCATGTCTTTCTTATCTCCGGCCAGGACGGCGTGCGCACGGACATCGACACCGGCGCGCTCGAGAACGTCCTCTTTCTCGGCGGACGCTTCCGCGGTTTCCTGGCCGCGAAAGGGATCGTTCTGACCGCGGCCGCCGCGGGCTATGCCGCCGCGCTTTTCGGCGCGTTCGCGGTCTGGGGCGCGGTTGCCGGCGGCTTCGAGGCCGGCTTCTTCCCGCGCTTCGGCTTATCCGTTCTCGCCGGAGCTTATTATCTCGCGCTGGCCGGGGTCCTGAGCCACTGGCTCAAGTCCGGCTCGAACGTCGTGGCCCTTCTCCTGGCCCAGTCGGCCGCCCTCGCCCTCCTCGTATCCTCGGCGACGGCGAAACCGGGACTGCTCGATTACGCGGCCGGAGGGCCTATTCCCGGGCTCGGCCCCAGGCTCCTGTTCGGGGCTCTTGTCGCCGTCCTGCCCAATGTCGTCGTGTCCGGCCGCCTTCCTTTTTATGCCGCGGAGGTGCTGGCCGGACTGGGGCTGGCCGCTTTCTTCCAGGGCCGGCTCGTCCGCAGGTTCGAGATCCGAAAATAGGGGGATGCGGAACATGATCGAGGTCCACAGGCTGTCCAAGAGATTCGGCCGGGTCGAGGCGCTTCGGGACGTCAGCTTCAAGACGCGGAAGGGGACGATCACGGCCATGCTCGGCGAGAACGGCGCGGGCAAGACGACGACGCTCAAGCTCGTGCTGGGCTTCCTGCGGCCCGACGGGGGCTCGGTGGCCGTCGCGCCGGGGACGATGGGATATGTCCCCGACCGGCCGGCCTATTTCGCCTGGCTCGACGGCTGGACGATCCTGGGCCTGGCCCGTCCCAAAGCCGGCCCCGCCGTTCCGGGGAACGGCCGGGCCTTCGGCGCCGCCGTGCTCGAGGCCGCGAGGGGGCTGCTCTTCGACCCGGCCCTGCTCCGCCGCCGGCCAGCCGCCTACTCGGCCGGCAACGCCAAGAAGTTCGCCTACCTGCAGAACATCGTCCTCGGGCCCGATCTCCTCGTCGTCGACGAGCCGTTCTCCGCCCTCGATCCGCCGTCCATCAAGAGCGTCCGGGACATGCTCTGCGGCCTGCGGGACTCCGGCCGGACGATCCTCCTCAGCTCCCACATGCTGGCCGAGATGGAGAGGATCGCCGACGGCTTCGTCGTCCTGCGCCGCGGGCAGACCATCGCCAACGCCGGCCTGAGGGAGTGGCGGCTCATGCGCTCAGCGCGGACCGGGCCCGACCTCGAATCCGTGTTCCTGAGACTGGCCGGCCAGTGACCGGCCCGGCCTAGATGACCGTGCCGTCCGGGATGACGGCGTCCTTGGGCACGACGATGATGCCGTCGACGATGGAATGGTCGTCGGCCGCTTTGGCCGTGGCCCCGTCGCGGTTGACCAGCCTGACGCCGTGGCCGATGCGGGCGTTCTTGTCGACGATGGCGTTGCGGATCTCGCAGTCGCGGCCGACGCCGACGTCGGGAAGGCCCTTTTCGCGGTTGCAGGCCAGGTCCTCGCGGGATTCGTAGTAGTCCGCCCCCATGATGACGGCCCGGTCGAGAAGGCAGTTCTCGCCGATGCGCGATCGGATGCCGATGATGGAGTCGCGGACGCGCGACCGGTTGACGATGCTGCCCTCGCAGAGGATGGCCTGCTCGACCTCGGACGCGAGGATCTTGGAGCCGGGCAGGAACCGGGGGTAGGTGAAGATCGGCCGCTCCTCGTCGTAGAAGTCGAATTTCGGCAGGGGCCGGGTCAGGTCCATGTGGGCCTCGAAGAAGCTCCGGATGGTCCCGATGTCCTCCCAGTAGCCGTCGAAGAAGTGGCCGCAGACCTTCCGTTCGCCGATGGCCTGGGGGATGACCTCCCTGCCGAAGTCCTTGGAGTCCGTGCGGGCGAGCAGATCGCGGAGGACGCTCTGGCTGAAGAGGTAGACGCCCATGGAGGCCAGGTGCGTCCGGCCGTTGGCCGGCGTGCCGAACCTGGCGAAGACGTCTTCGCCGACCCGCATCCGCTCGACGTCGGCCGGGTCCTTCGGCTTTTCGCGGAACTCGGTGATGCGGCCGCGCTGGTCGACCTTCATGACCCCGAACTCGCCGACCTGTTCGGCCGCGACGGGGGTCACGGCGATGCTGATCTCGGCGCCCGAGGCGACGTGGAAGTCGACGAACTTCTGATAATCCATCCGGTAGAGGTGGTCGCCCGAAAGGACGAGGACGAGCGCCGCCTTGTCCTCGATGAAGTCGAGGTTCTGCCGGACGGCGTCGGCCGTGCCCTGGTACCAGCTCCGGTTCTCGAGGGTCTGCTGGGCCGACAGCAGGGTGATGTAGTCGCGGTGGAAATTGTCGAAGCGGTAGGTCGTGAAGATGTGCCGGTGCAGGGATTCGCTGGCGAATTGGGTCAGGACGAAAATGCTGCGGACGTTCGAGTGGATGCAGTTGGAGATGGAGATGTCGATGAGCCGGAACCTCCCGGCGACGGGAACGGCCGGTTTGCTGCGGACCTTCGTCAGGGGGTAGAGCCGGCTGCCTTGGCCCCCGGCCATGATGATGCTGACGATGTTCATGCCTCGGATTGTAGCATCGAAAGGGGACATGTACCATAGGTACGTGTCCCCTTAAGTGTCGGGGGCGATGCTACCCTCGAGCAGGGACTGTGCCTCTTGTCCCCATGGCCCGTCCCATTGTGCCTGCGCGTCTTCTCCGCTAAGATGTCCCCGGCATGTACGACGCCGTGGTGATAGGAGCGGGGCTCGGCGGGCTTATGGCCGCGGCCCGGCTGGCCGGCGCGGGGCGCAAAGTCGTCGTCCTCGAAAAGAAAGCCCTGCCCGGCGGCACGAGCTACGTCTTCCGGAGGGGCGGCTACGCGTTCCCCATGGGACCGCTCTCGTTCTCGTTTCCCGGCCGGGTGAAGGACCTCCTGGCCGAGGCGGGGATCGAGCGCGACGTCCCGTTCCGCCGCAGCGAGTTCGAGATCCGGACCCCCGCCCTCGACGTCGTCATCTCCCGCCCGCTCCCCGAGCTCGAAGCCGAGCTCGTCCGGCTCTATCCGGGAGAACGTGACGGGCTGGCCCGCTTTTTCGCGGTCCTTCGGGGGGCCATCGCCGTCTCGAAAGACATGGACCTCTGGCACCCGGGATTCCGGGGCGCGGGCGGTCCGGGCCGGGACGACGGAGCCGACGCCCGCTTTTTCGAGGACAGGGTTCGCGCCGTCGCCGGTCTTGCCGCCCAGCCCGCGGCCGCGGTCCTCGACGGTCTCATCGCCGACCGGCCCCTCAAGAACCTCCTCGGCGCCATGGGCTCCGAGCCGCCGGAGATGTCGCTGCTCAACCTCGGCCTCATGTGGAACGTCATGGCCGAGGAGGGGATCTGGTTCCCCGAGCCCGGCGTCCACGTCCTCGCCGATCTCCTCCGCGAGCGCCTCGCCGCCGCCGGCGGGGAGCTCCGCCTGGCGACGCCCGTCCGGGAGATCCTGGTCCGGGACGGCCGGGCCGCCGGCGCGGTCACCGCCGCCGGGGAGGTCCTGGAGTCGGCCTGGGTCGTCTCCAACGCCGATTACAAGACGACGTTCCTCGATCTCGTCGGCGCGTCCGGCGGGCCCGGCGTCGATCGCGACGCGATCCGCGGCGCGCCCTACACCGGCTCGGAGCTCTGCGTCTATCTTGGCGTCCGGCCCGACGCCGTCGACCTCTCGGCGATGCGCGCGGAGCACCTGTTCTACCGCTATGACCTCGCCGAGGGCGGCGGCGACCCGGCCGACCTCGAGCACCGGGATGTCGAGATCTGCCTCTGGTCGCGCCAGGCGCCGGGGCTCGTTCCGTCCGGCCGGGCCGCCCTCGTCCTTCGGGCCGGTTTCCCTTATCGGCCGTTCGAGCGCTATCGCCTGGGGGAACGGACCGCGGACGGCAGGCTACGCCGCTTATAAAAAGGACTTGGCGTTGCGTCTGGTCCGGACGGCCGAGCGCGTCCTGCCCGGTCTCAGCGGAGCGGTCGAGGTCATGGACGCGGCGACGCCGCTGACCTATCGCGACTGGGGCGGGCGGTTCGAGGGCTCGATAGCCGGATGGAGCTGGGCGGCGCGGCCCCCGGTCGGACCGCTCGGCCGGGCTCTCGTCCGGACGCCCGTGCCGGGGCTGCTCGTCGCCGGCGCCTACGCGTCGACCGAGCTCATCCTCGGCGGCGTGCCCACGGCCCTGTCCACGGGCCGCCTGGCCGCGGAGATCGTTCTCGCCGGTTGATCCGTCCCCTTTAGCCTTGACGGCTGACGACGTTCATCTATTTCGCCGCGTTCTGCACCGGCGCCAGATCGTCGATGAGCCACATCCCCCGGCCGTTGGTGGCGATGACGAGGGCGTTGTCCCGCGGGTGGATGGCCAGGTCCCAGACGTAGCTCGTCGGCAGGTTGCCGCCGAGGACGTGCCAGGTCTTGCCGCCGTCCCGGCTGACGTAGACCCCCGTGTCCGTCCCGGCGTAGAGGAGGCCCTTCACCTTCGGGTCCTCGCGGACGACGTTGACCGGCCCGCCGGGGATGTTGCCGGCGATCGACACCCAGGTCTTGCCGTGGTCGCGGACTTGAAGACGTAGGGATTGAAGTCGTCGTCGTGCCGCCCGATGAGCGTGACGTAGACCGTGGCCGGGTCGTACTTCGAGGCGACGAGCTTCCAGACGTGCTTGTTGTAGGGCAGGCCGGCCGTGATCTCGGTCCAGGCTGTCCCCGGAGTTCTTGGTCACCCAGACCCGCCCGTCGTCCGTCCCGGCGTAGATGCAGGCCGAACTTGAACGGCGATTCGTCGACGGCCGTGATCGTGGCGAAGGGGATGGCGAAGGGCCACTGGCCCTGCTCCGCGGGGTTGTTGTAGGTCAGGTCGGGGCTGATCCGCTCCCAGGTCTCGCCCTTGTTCATGGACCGGAAGAGGTACTGGAAGCCGTGGTAGACGACCTGCGGGATTGTGCGGCGAGAGCGTCGTGGCCGCCAGCCACTGGCCGCGGTAGGGGGGCTCGTTCTCGGCCGCCTTGGGGAAGATCTCCTTGCGTCGTCCAGGTGCCGTCGGCCTGGTACTCGGCCCGCTCGAGCCGGCCGTAGAAGGACGAGGAGTAGATCGTGCGCGGGTCGCTCGGATCGATGGCGATGGAGGGTCCCCTCGCCGCCGGGCGAGAGCTCCCACTTCGGGTTGGTCATGGCGTTGAACCGCCGCCGCCGGCCGCCGGCCCGCCGGCCCCCGGCCGCCGAAGCGGGATCTGGCCGCGGTGCGGAACTGGTCCTGGACCGAGCCGTAGGCGAAGAAGGGCGTCGAGTTGTCGAGGGTGACGTTGTAGAACTGGACCGACGGGATGCCGTCGTGGAAGTCGCCGCCAGGTCTTGCCGCCGTCGTAGGAGATGTTGACGCCGCCGTCGTTGTTGTTGATGAGGTGGCTCGCTGTCGGTGGGGTCGATCCACAGGCCGTGGTGGTCGCCGTGGAGCCCCTCGCTGTAGAGGTTCTGGAAGGTCTTGCCGCCGTCGGTCGACTTCGACAGGCCCAGGCCCATGATGTAGACGGTCTCGGGCGAGTTGGGGTCGACGCGGATCTGGCCGAAGACCCAGCCGTAGGTGCCGCCGAAGCGGTCCATGCCCGGCGGGCTGACCTTGCGCCAGGTGGCGCCGGCGTCGTCGGAGCGGTAGACCTCGGCCCCGACGATGCCCCGCTGGAGCGGCCGGCCGTAGGCGTCCTTCTCGCCGGGCTTGGGCTCCGCCCCCGGCGCGTGGTTGTCGACGTAGGCGTAGAGGGTCGAGGGCTTGGTCCGGCAGAGGTCGATGCCGATGCGGCCGGTCGTGGCCGTGTCCGGGAGGCCGGTGTCGATGGGCGTCCAGGTCTTGCCGCCGTCGGTCGTCTTGTAGAGGCCGTCCTCGCCGCCGGGCCGGGGATCGCTCCAGCGCCGGCGGATGCGGTTCCAGGTCGCGGCGTAGAGGGTGTCGGGAGCCGTCGGGTCCATGACCAGGTCGTTGGCGCCGACGCGCTCGTTGACAAAGAGGACCTTCTGCCAGGTCGTCCCGCCGTCGGTCGTCTTGTAGACGCCGCGGTCGGGGTTGGTCGGTCCACTCGTGGCCGGTGGCCGCGACGTAGACGATGTCGGGATTGGCGGGGTGGATGACGACGCGGGCGATGGTGGAAGTCGCTTCGAGGCCCATGTGCTTCCAGGTCTTGCCGGCGTCGGTCGACTTGAAGACGCCCAGGCCGGCCATGGAGCCGCGGAAGATGTTGGCCTCGCCCGTGCCGGCCCAAACGATGTTCGGGATCGGACTCGGCGACGGCCAGGTCGCCGATCGACATGGTCGGCTGGTCGTCGAAGATGGGCTCCCAGGTCGTGCCGGCGTTGACGGTCTTGAAGATGCCGCCCGAGGCCGCGCCGGCATAGAAGACCGTGCGGCTGCCGGCGGGGACGGCGACGTCGGTGCAGCGGCCGCTGAGGTCGAAGGGGCCGATGAAGCGCCACTTGACGTCCTTGAACGGCGACTGGGCCTTGAGGGCCTGGTGGTCGGCGAAGGCCTTGAGGCGGAGCGCCGGGTCGGTATTCTCGATCTTGACCGGGCCTTTGCCCGCGGCCTTTTTCTGAGGCGCGGCCGCGACCAGGCCGGCCAGGACGACGGCGAGAACGAGG
Organism: Candidatus Aminicenantota bacterium; assembly: GCA_963754085.1. GTDB lineage: Bacteria > Acidobacteriota > Aminicenantia > Aminicenantales > Saccharicenantaceae > RBG-16-66-30. The sequence goes on from CAVWFA010000012.1 coordinate 178,214, forward strand.
GCGAGGATCGAACGCCGGGACAGACGCATGGGAGACCTCCGGATGAAAGTCATGGCCAGGGAGAGAAATTATCACAGATCGGGGACACAATGCTAGGACAGGACCTTGAGGAGACGGTAATCGGACTCGATCTCCGTCTTTTTGACGTCGCCGGCCGCGCCGAAGGCGAGGAACTCGACCCGGTCGCCCGCGACGTGGACGAGCCCGCCGGTCCGGCCCTCGGCCAGGGCCTCGACGGCGGCGTGCCCGAGCCGGGCCGCCAGGATGCGGTCGACGGCGGTCGGCCGGCCGCCCCTCTGGATGTGGCCGAGCACGGCGATGCGCGTCTCGAGCCCCGTCGCCGCGGTGACCGCCGAGGCGACCTCGCCGGCCGCGGCCCGGCCCTCGGCCGCGACGATGATCCAGCTGGCCTTGCCCCGGGCCCGGCCGGCCCGGATCTCCTCGCAGACCGCCTCGAGCGGCACGTCCTTCTCCGGAAGAAGGACCTCCTCGCAGCCGCCGGCCAGGGCGACCTGCATGGCGATCCAGCCGCATTTGCGGCCCATGACCTCGACGACGAAGATGCGCTCGAGCGAGGTCGCCGTGTCGCGGATCTTGTCCAAGGCGTCCATGGCCACGTTGACGGCCGTGTCGGCCCCGATGGCGTTCGCGACCCCGGCGACGTCGTTGTCGATCGTGGCCGGGATGCCGACGACCGGGAAGCCGTGGCGCTCGGCCAGGACCCGCGCCCCCGTGAGCGAGCCGTTGCCGCCGATGACGACGAGGCCGTCGATGGCCCGGGCGCGAAGCGTGGCCAGCCCGGCCTTCTGCCCCGCGTCGGTCAGGAACGCCTCGGCCCGGGCGGTCTTGAGGATGGTCCCGCCGAGGCCGATGATGTTGGAGACGGAGCGGCGGTCGAGCGGGATGACGTCGCCGCGGATGAGCCCCTCGTAGCCGCGGACGACGCCCTCGACGGCGATGCCGCGGGCCGCGGCCGTCCGTGACGACGGCCCGGATGGCGGCGTTGACGCCGCCGCAGTCCCTGGTCAGGACGGCGATCTTGTTCATGGCCCGATTATAGCAAAAACCGGCCCCCCCGGATGCTCGTATGATAGAATATCGATTAAAAGGAGAGTGTCGCAATGGCCAACAAGAAATTCGCCATCGGTTGCCTCGCGGTCGTCCTCGTCGGCCTCCTCATCGCCGCCGTGGGCGTCACGGGCATCTATAATTCCCTGGTCGGCCTCGACCAGAAGGTCCAGGCCCAGTGGGGCCAGGTCGAGAACCAGTACCAGCGGCGGGCCGACCTCGTCCCCAACCTGGTCGAGACGGTCAAGGGCGCGGCCGCCTTCGAGCAGACGACCTTCACGGCCGTCACCGAGGCCCGGGCCAAGGTCGGCCAGGTCCAGCTCAACGCCGGCCAGCTCACGCCCGACGGCCTGGCCAAGTTCCAGGAAGCCCAGGACGGCCTGTCCTCGGCCCTGTCGCGGCTGATGGTCGTCGTCGAGAAGTACCCCGAGCTCAAGGCCACCGAGAACTTCAAGGAGCTCCAGGCCCAGCTCGAGGGCACCGAGAACCGCGTCGCCACCGAGCGGATGCGGTTCAACGAGGCGGCCCAGGCCTTCAACACCAGGCGGAACAGGTTCCCGGCCGTCATCATCGCCGGGTTCTTCGGCAGCAAGTTCGCCGATAAGCCCTTCTTCAAGGCCCAGGCGGGCGCCGAGACGGCCCCCAAGGTCAAGTTCTAACCGCGTCCGGACCCGAAACAAGGCCCGCCCATGTCCGTCGTCGCCCGCGTCCGGCGCCCGCTCGCGCTTCTCGCCTTCGCCCTCGCTCTCTCGCTCGTCCTGATCCTCGGCGCGGCGCTCGTCCCGTCGCCGGCGGCGTCCGGGCTCGTCCCGCGACTCGAGGCCGCTGAGGCCCAGTCCGGCGGCCCCGGATCCCGCCCGCGCCCGACCGCTGGGCCACCGACCAGGCCGGGTTCCTCTCGCGCGCAGGCGGTCGAGACGGCTCGACGCGCGCCTCGAGGCTTATGAGCGCCAGACCGGCCACCAGGTCCTCGTCTGGATCGGCCGGACGATCGGCCCGGACGCCTCTCTCGAGGACTGGGCGGTCCGGACGTTCGAGGCCTGGAAGGTCGGCCGCAAGGGCATCGACGACGGGCTCGTGCTGTTCATCCTGGCCGAGGACCGCAAGATCCGGATCGAGGTCGGCTACGGCCTCGAGGACAAGGTCCCGGACATCTACGCCTTCCGGGTCATCGACAACATCCTCGCCCCCGGCATCCGGGCCGGCCGGCCCGACGAGGCCGTGGACGCGGCCGTCACCGCGCTCATCGGCTACATCTCGGGCGACACGAAGGCCGCGGGCGAAGCGCCGACGCAGCGCCGCGGGCCGAGCCGCGGCCAAGATCGGCATTTTCGGCGGCATCGTCCTCCTCTTCCTCATCGTCCTCTTCATCACCAACCCCTCGTTCGCCCTCTGGCTGCTGATCAGCATGATCAGCGGCGGCGGGCGCGGCGGCGGGCGGCGGCTGGGGCGGAGGAGGGGGAGGCGGCTTCGGCGGCGGCGGCGGACGCTCGGGCGGCGGCGGCGCCTCGGGCGGGTGGTAGAGGAGGAGAGCGATGACCGTGCACAGCCGGCGCAAGCTCATGAAGACGATCGACGTCGACAGGGTCAAGGCGGCCGTCGCCGCGGCGGAGCGGGCGACCTCGGGCGAGGTCCGGGTCTCGGTCGCCCGGTTCTTCTGGGGCAGCGTCCGCCGCGCCGCCGAGACGGGCCTTCGCCCGACTGGGCGTGGCCCGCGACCAAGGACCGCAACGGCATCCTCTTCTTCATCGTCCCGGCCCGGAAGAAGTTCGTCGTGCTCGGCGACGAGGGCATCCACGCCAAGGTCGGCCAGGAGTTCTGGGACTGCGTCGCCGGCAAGATGTCCGAGCCATTTCAAGAGGGGCGAGTTCACCGAGGGCCTGGTCGAGGCCATCGGCGAGGCCGGCCGCGAGCTGGCCGCCCATTTCCCCTACGACGCCGCGGTCGACGTCAACGAGCTCGCGGACGACGTCGATTTCGGCGGCAACTAGCCGTTCGGAAGGGACCTGGTCTTCGCACACGCCTCGTGCGTTTGCGAAGACCAGGTCCCTTCTTCCACTCGCTCGAAATATGGTATAACCGTCACGTCATCCCAACGGAGGTCAAATGAAAAAAACCATGTTAATGCTCATCCTGATCGTCATGGTCGTCGCTCTTCGCCGCCTGCCAAGAAGGAGGCCGTCAAGCTGGCCTATCCCGAGACGAAGAAGGTCGACCAGGTCGACGATTACTTCGGGACCAAGGTCGCCGACCCCTACCGCTGGCTCGAGGACGACAACGCCGAGGACACCAAGGCCTGGGTCGAGGCCCAGAACAAGGTCACCTTCGGCTACCTCGACACCGTCCCGTACCGGCCCAAGATCAAGGCCCGCCTGACCGAGATCTTCAACTACCCGCGCTACTCGTCGCCGTTCCGGGTCGGCGAGTACTACTTCTTCGTCAAGAACGACGGGCTGCAGAACCAGTCGGTCTATTACGTCCAGAAGGGGCTCGACGGGACGCCCGAGGTCTTCATCGACCCGAACACCCTGTCGGCCGACGGCACCATCCGCGTCGGCATGCTCGGCTCGTCGCTCGACGACAAGCTCATGGCCGTCAGCCGCGGCGAGGCCGGCTCCGACTGGTCGCGAGATCCGGGTCGTGGACATCGCCACCAAGCAGGAGCTCCCGGACCGGATCATGTGGAACAAGTTCTCCGGCGCGGCCTGGCACGGCGCGGGCTTCTACTACAGCGGCTACGACAAGCCGGCCCCCGGCGACGAGCTGAAGGCCAAGAACGAGTTCCAGAAGGTCTTCTACCACAAGCTCGGCGACCCGCAGGAGAAGGACGTCCTCGTCTGGGAGGACAAGGAGCACCCGCTGCGCTACGTCAGCGCCGGGACGACCGAGGACGAGAAGTGGCTCTTCCTCGTCCTGTCCGAGGGCACGAGCGGCACGGAGCTCTGGATCCGGGACCTGGCCAAGAAGAACGCGCCGTTCACCCTGCTCTTCAAGGGCTTCGAGTTCGACGCCTCGCCCCTGGAGGTCGTCGGCGGCAAGGTCCTCGTCCACACCAACGCCGACGCCCCGAACTTCAAGGTCGTGGCCGATCGATCCGGCCGATCCGGCCAAGGACAAGTGGACGACGGTCATCCCCGAGAAGCCCGAGGTCCTGAACGGCGCGGGCATATCCGGCGGGTATCTCTTCGCCAATTACCTCAAGGACGCCAACACCAAGATCTACCAGCACGCGCTCGACGGCGCGCTCGTCCGCGAGATCGAGCTGCCGGCGCTCGGCACGGCCGGCGGCTTCGGCGGCAGGCGCGACGAGAAGATCATGTTCTACACCTTCACCTCGTTCACCTACCCGTCGACGATCTACAAGTTCGACCCGGCCACGGGCGCTCCGAGGTCTTCCGCAAGAGCGAGGTCAAGTTCGATCCGACGGCCTACGAGACGAAGCAGGTCTTCTACGCCGGCAAGGACGGCACGAAGGTGCCGATGTTCATCGTCCACAAGAAGGGCCTCAAGCTCGACGGCAAGAACCCGACCCTGCTCTACGCCTACGGCGGCTTCAACATCAGCATGCAGCCCGCCTTCAGCGTCGGCCAACATCATCCTGCTCGAGAACGGCGGCGTCTACGCCCTGGCCAACATCCGCGGCGGCGGGGAGTACGGCGAGACCTGGCACAAGGGCGGCATGCTCGACAAGAAGCAGAACGTCTTCGACGACTTCATCGCCGCGGCCGAGTACCTCATCCAGGAGAAGTACACCTCGACGCCGCGCCTGGCCGTCCAGGGCGGGTCGAACGGCGGCCTGCTGGTCGGGGCGGTCATGACCCAGCGGCCCGAGCTCTTCGGCGTCGCCTTCCCCGCGGTCGGGGTCATGGACATGCTCCGCTTCCACAAGTTCACGGTCGGCTGGGGCTGGGCCGTCGAGTACGGCTCGAGCGACAAGCGAAGACCAGTTCGGCTATCTCTACAAGTATTCGCCGCTGCACAACCTCAAGCCGGGCGTCTGCTACCCGGCGACGATGGTGACGACGGCCGACCACGACGACCGGGTCGTCCCGGCCCACTCGTTCAAGTTCGCGGCGACGCTCCAGGCGGCCCAGGCCTGCGCCAAGCCGGTCGTGATCCGCATCGAGACGCGGTCCGGCCACGGCTCGAGCAACCTGAGCAAGGCCATCGAGGACCTGACGGACCAGTGGTCGTTCATGTTCTACAACATGAACGTCACGCCGATCTATAAGTAAGAAAAGAAGGAAAAAAAGAAGGGACCTGGTCTTCGCAACGCCAGGTCAGCCCCTGGCGTTTGCGAAGACCAGGTCCCTAATTCCTCGTTACTTCTCCGCGAGGGCCTTCTCCAGCAGCCCCCGGTACTTGTCCATCAGCTCCTTGTTCAGGTCGTTCGGCGGCGTCGCGTCGGCCGGCAGGAACGGCTTGTAGGGGTGGGTCTTCGAGTACTCCTCGAACTCTTTCCGCAGCTTGGCCAGCTCCTCCGGCTTGGTCAGCAGGTCGACGGCCGAGGCGGCGATGGCCTTGGCCCCGGCGTTCAGGCCCTTCCAGGCCGTCGAGCCGTACCAGCAGGCGACGTTGGACCAGTGATGGCCGATCGCGCCGGGCACCGCGCCCGGGAAACCGATCGTCGCCGTCGGGGCGATGAGGGTCACGTCGCCGACGTCGGACGACCCGCCGCCGAACTCGACCCCGCCCGGGGCCTCGAGCGTTGTCGACCTTGTCGGGCATCCCGGCCTCCTTGGCCCCCAGCTCCTTCTGCAGGGCCTTGGCGAAGGCCTGCTCCTCCTCGCTCCAGGCGGGCATGCCGACGAGCTCGATGTTCTTCTGGAGGAGCTCGGCCGCGGCCTTGTTGGCGTGCTGCTGGTGGATGGCGGTGATGACCCGCATCGACACGAGCTCGGTGCCCGAGGCCAGGGCCCCGGCCTTGGCGCAGTCGACGACCCGCTCGGTACATGTCCTCGAGCCGCTCGTCGGTGTTGCGGACGTAGTACCAGACGCTGGCCTTGTCCGGGACGACGTTGGGGGCCTCGCCGCCCTCGAGGATCACGTAATGCAGGCGCTGGGAGAGGGGCAGGTGCTCGCGGAGGAAGTTCGTGGCCACGTTCATGATCTCGACGGCGTCGAGGGCGCTCCGGCCGACCCAGGGCGCGCCGGCCGCAGTGCGCCGTCTTGCCCTTGAAGGTGAAGATGGTCGAGAACAGCGCGTTGCCGCCGACGCCGTAGCCGGTGCCGAAGCCGCTCGAGCTGTGGTTGTCGATGACGGCGTCGACGCCCTCGAACAGCCCGGCCCGGATCATGTAGGGCCGGCTGGCCACGATCTCCTCGGCCGGCGAGCCGAAGACCTTGATCGTGCCCTTGATCCCGTGGGCGTCCATGGCCTCCTTGACGGCGATCGCAGCGGCCGCCGCCGCGACGCACATGGCGTTGTGGCCGCAGCCGTGGCCCGGCGCGCCCTCGACGACCGGGTCTTTCTTCGGGACGCGGCCCTTCTGCGAGATCATGGGCAGGGCGTCGAACTCGCCCAGGAGCCCGATGACCGGCTTGCCCGAGCCGTAGGTGGCCACGAAGCAGGTCGGCATCCCGGCCAGCCCGCGCTCGACGGTGAAGCCGGCCGCCTCGAGCGTGTCGGCGAGGAGCTTGGACGAGTTGAACTCCTGCAGGCCGAGCTCGGCGTACTTCCAGATCTCGTCCGAGATCTTGCCGAACTTCTCGACCGTCTCGGCCTGGCCGAGCCAGTCGAGGACGGCCTGCTTCTCCTTGGCGATCTTGGGCTTGGCCGCCGCGCCGGCCGCCGGGCCGGGGACGAGCGCGACGACGAGAGCGAGGGCGACGGCGAAAACGAGAGCGCGGTTTCTCATGGGGCCTCCTCCGGAGAGAACGGGTATACAACAATCCGGAAGGCCCGGTCAACCGCCGCGCTGCGGCGCTCCGCGACTTGTCCGGCAAGTCCCGCCCTGCTATAGTCGGAGCGCCCGCGACGCCCTTAAAGGAGTGTGACATGTTTCGATCCCTCCGCGCCATCGTCCTCGCTGCCCTCATCGGGCTCACGGCCCTCCCGCTCGCCGCGGCCGGCCTGCTCTTCGAGAAATCGGAGTACGCCGCCCGCCGGGCCCGCCTCATGGAGGCCATCCCCGACGGAGCGGCCATCCTTCTCGGCGCCCAGCCCGTCACCGGGCTACTTGCCCTTCTTCCAGAATAACGACCTCATGTATTTCTGCGGCGTCGAGATCCCCGGCGCCGTCCTGGTCATCGACGGCCGCCGCAAGCAGTCGACGCTGTTCTTCACCATGAGCGAGCGCGAGGCCCGCGGCGAGGGCCTGCCCGTCGACCTCATCACCGACACCCGCGAGTTCACCGGCCTCGAGCAGGTCGCCCCCGCCGACCGCCTGTCCGGCGCCCTGTCACAGATGGCCGGCCAGGGCTATGTCCTCTACACGCCCTTCAAGCCCGAGGAGCTCATGCGCGAGGTGTCGTCGGAGAAGGCGGGGACGCTCCAGCGCTCCATGACCCTCAACCTCTGGGACGGCCGCCTGCCCCGCGAGCTCGAGTTCGTCAAGCTCCTGCGCGATCGCTTCCCGGCCGCCGCGGTCAAGGACTGCTCGCCGGCCATCTGGGACCTGCGGACGATCAAATCGCCGGCCGAGATCGCCATGATCCGCAGGGCCGGCCGCATCGGCGTCAAGGCCATGACCGAGATGATGCGGGCCACCCGGGCCGGGACGGGGGAGTGGGAGATCGCGGCCCTGTTCGAGTTCGTCTGCAAGAGCTCCGGCGCCCAGGACATCGCCTACAACACGATCATCAGCTCCGACGAGAACCACCCCTATCTCCACTACGCCAAGCACGACCGGACCCTGCGGCGACGGCGACTTCCTGGTCGTCGACGCCGGGCCCGACGTCGGCTACTACGACGTCGACATCTCCATCTCCTATCCGGCCAACGGCCGGTTCACGGCCCGCCAGCGCGAGATCTACGAGGCGGCCCTGGCCATGGAACAGGAGAGCGTCGCGCGCTACCGGCCCGGCGTGACCTACGCCGAGGTCGCCGCCGAGGCCCTGGCGGCCGTCAAGGCCCGCGGCTTCGACGTCGACGGGCCGCTCTTCAAGCCCCGGAACATGCGCGACGGCGGCAGCCACTACGTCGGCATGGCCGTCCACGACGTCGGCGGCGCCCCCGGCGGCCCGCTCAAGCCGGGCATGGTCTTCGCCTGCGACATCTTCGCCGTCTACCCCGACGAGAAGCTGGGCGTCCGGGTCGAAGACACCGTGGTCATCACCGAGACGGGCTGCGAGAACCTGACCGCCGGCATCCCCCGCACGGTCGCGGAGATCGAGGCCCTGATGAAGAAGCCCGGCGCGCTCCAGGTCCTGAAGGAGAAAGGGCTTTACTGAGCGCCTATCTCTTTTTGAACTTGTCGAGCAGCTCCGTATAGCGGTTCGAGAGGTCGGTCTCTTTGCCGTCGATCCAGACCTTCTTGATGTTCGTCCGCATCTCCAGGATGTCGCCGTCGGCGAGGACGATGTTGGCGGCTTTCCCCGCCTCGAGGCTGCCCATGATCTTGTCCACGCCGAAGATCCGGGCCGGATTGATGGTCACCGCCCGCAGCGCTTCGGCCTTGTCCAAGCCGAACGCCGCCGCCTTGGCCGCGTGGTAGGGGAGGTCCTTGGCGACGCTCGCGCTCGACGACGAGAAGGCGATCGTGACGCCCGCCTTGGCCAGCAGGCCCGGATTGCGGAAGACGGCGTCGTAGCCGTCCTCCCACACCGGCGGCAGGTCGTTCATCGAGCCCAGCACGACCGGGATGCCGGCCTTGGCCAGCGCGTCGGCCGCCTTGAAGCCCTGCTCGACGCCGTAAAAGACGGCCTTGAGCCCCTCGTCCTTGACGAACTGGATGGCCGCCTTGATGTCCCGCTCGCTGTGGACCGAGAACATGGCCGGCAGCTCGCCCTTGAGGAGCGGCAGCAGCGCCTCCGACGTCTCGTCGAACTCCGGCAGCGCGAGCCGCGCGTCCTTGGCCGCCGCGTCGCGCCGCTTCTCGTAAGCCCGGGCCGCCGCGAACAGGCCCTTGAGCTCGGCCAGGATGCCCGGCCCGTCGACCCGGACCGGCGCGGCCCCGCGGCCGCCCCCGCCGAACCCGCCCCGCGCCTGAGGCCCGGCAGCTCGATCATCATGGCCGCGGCCCCGTCGATCGCCATCTCTCGCTCGGTCCAGCCGTCGAGCCGCAGCAGGCAGCTCACGCCGGAGACGACGCCGCCCGACGGGGCGACGAGCGCGGCGGTGATGCCGTTGGAGCGCGTGATCGGGATGTGCATCGAATCGTAGCGGACGGCCTCGAGGGCCCGCGCCTGCGGGTTGATGCGCCCGGTCTCGCGGCTGTCGACCGTGGCGGCCACGCCGCTGATCTCGACCAGGCCGAGCTGCGAGTAACCGTCGATCATGCCGGGATAGGCCGTGAGGCCGGCCGCGTCGACCACCTCGGCCCCGGCCGGGACAGCGACGCCGGCGCCCACGGCCTCGATCTTGCCGCCCTTGACGACGATCGTGCCCTTGGGGATCTCCGGCCCCACGACCGGGACGATCCGGGCGTTGACGATGGCGACGACCTTGTCGGCCGCGCCAGCCATAGCCGCCGTCTGAGCGCTTCCGGCCGCGCCGAGCGCCCCGGCCGCCATCGCCGCCGCCAACACAACAACGACCGCGTGCCGCGCCTTCATGACACACCTCCCTGGGACTTCGGGGCCGCGGCTTTTTTCGCCGCCTCCTCCCGTTCCCTGACCACGGCCTCGCGGTCGAAATAGACCTGGCCCTCGATGACCGTCATGTCGCACCGCGCGTACGCGCTCATCGGATGCTCGCTGAAAACGGCGATGTCGCCCTGCTTGCCGACCTCGAGGCTCCCGACGATCCTGTCGACGCCCAGCTGGATGGCCGGGTTGATCGTAACCAGTCGCAGGGCCTCGTCCTCGCTCAGGCCGCCGTACTTCATGGTCTTGGCGGCGTCGTTGAACAGGCGCCGGATGCGCTCGCCGCTGTCGGAGTTGATGGAGACGAGGACGCCGTTCTTGGCGCAGTACCCGGCCATGTAGGCGATGCCCTCGGCCGCCTCCATCTTGTAGGCCCAGCTGTCGGCGAAGACCGAGATGCCGATCTTGGCCGCCGCGAGCTCGGGCGCGATCTTGTAGCCCTCCCAGATGTGCTCGAAGCAGCGGACCTCGAACCCGAACTCTTTGGCCAGCGCCATGAACTCGATCGTCTCGGGGGCGACGTAGCTGTGGACGCGGGCCACCCGCTCGCCGCGCAGGACCTCGACCAGGACCTCCATGCGCAGGTCCTTCTTCGGCGGTACGAGGTTCGCGGGGGGAGGATTCTTGCCCGCCGCGGCCGCCGCCTTCTTATATCTTTCCCACTGGGCCATGTAGTTGCGGGCCTTCTCGAACTCGCGCCGGATGATGGCGTTGGCGCCCATGCGCGTCGCCGGATAGCGCTGGGTCTGTCCCGGTTGGACGGTCCGCCCTGACTGCTTGACGTTCTCGCCCAGCGCGAACTTGAGGGTCGGCGTGGCCTCCTTGACCACCAGCTCCTCGGAGGGCCGCCCCCACTTCATCTTGATGGTCACGTTCGGCCCGCCGATCGGGTTGGCGCTGCCGTGCATGGTGTGGGCCATGGTCACCCCGCCGCTGAGCGCCGTCAATATCGACGTGTCGTCGGCGTTGATGACCGCGCCTACGTCGGCTTCCGGCGTGATGGCCTCCGAGCCCTTCGTTCGTCCCGGCCAGGGCGATGTGGGTGTGCGAGTCGATGATGCCGGGCAGGACGAAGCGGCCCGCCGCGTCGACGACCCGCACGCCCGGCGGCGCCGCGATCTCGCCGCCGACCTGCTTGATGACGCCGTTAATGACCAGGATGTCGCCCTTGGCGATGACGCCCTTGGTCACGGTGAGGAGCGTGCCGTTCTTGATCAGGATGCTGGCGCCGTCGGCCCAGGCGGGCGCCACCAACGCCGCGGCCGCGACGATCAGCCACAAACCCAGGAGGCAGGGGAGCGCTCGGCTTTTCACTTGGACACCTCCGCGTACTTGAACAGGACCCCGTCGGCGAACACCCGGGCCACCTGGGCGCCTCGTCGAAGATCTCGCCCTTGACCAGGACGAGGTTGGCGATCTTGCCCGGCTCGAGCGAGCCGAGCGCCCGCTCGACCCCGAGGAAGCGGGCCGGCTCGAGGGTCAGGGCCCGGAGCGCCGCGTCCTTGGCGAGGCCCGCCTTGATCGCGGCCCGCACGTTCTTGAGGACCGCGGCGCCGTCGGCGTTCGACCCCGAGACGAGGGCGAAGCCGATGCCGGCTTTGGCCAGCTCGGCGGCGTTGGCCGGATAGATCTCGGCCTCGGCCCGCTTGCGCAGGTCGTCGCCCTGGGTCGCGTACATGCTCGTCGCGGGCGGCCGGAAGTCGAGGGCCACGAGCAGGGGAGCGCCGCTTCTCTTCAGGACGTCGGCGACGCGCCAGGCCTCGTTGGCCCCGGCGAGCAGGGCGTTGAGCTTGAACTCGGCCGCGATCTTGAGGGCCCGCTTGAGGTCCTCCTGGTTGTTGCACTGGAAGACGACGGGCCGCCGGTCGCGGACGAACGGCACGAGCGCCTCGAGCCGCGCGTCGAAGGCCGGCCGCTTCAGCCCGGCCGGGCTCTTGGCGTACTGGGCCTGCCGCGCCGCGTAGTAGTCGGCGTCGATGAAGCTCTGGCGGATGTGGGCGATCGTGCCCATGAGGCTCGAGGGGTAGCCGCCCCGCTCGGTGGTGAAGTTGATGTGCAGGGCCACCCCGTTGCGGACGACCATGGGCCCGATGGGCTCTCCGTTGAGGTTGAGGAGGACGCTCTGGCCCTCGAAGATGCCGCGCGCCGGGGCGACGAGCACGGTGGTGAAGCCGGCCCGGTGGAAGCTCTCGACCGTCGCTTTCTTGGGCTTGAGCTGGTCGAGGACGAGCTGCGCCGGACCGGGCGGATAGCGGTCCTCCTGCCCCTGCGGCGTCGCGGACGGGTAGACCTCGTCCATGGCCGACGGCTGGCCCGCGGCGGGGGCGGGCTGCTCGATGAACAGGTTCGTGAAGGCGGAGATCAGGCCGGGGTAGGCGACGAGCCCCTCGGCTTCGACGATCTCGGCGTCTTCAGGGATCTTGATCTTGTCGGCCGGTCCGAGCCGCTCGATCAGGCCGTCGCGGATGACGATCGTGCCTTTCTCGATGACCGGCCCGGCGACCGGGACGATCCGGCAGCCGCGGATGGCGTAGGTCGGGCCGACGTCGCCCGCGGCGGGGCAGCGGCCGCGGCCGAGGGCGGCGATCGCGATGAGGGAAAGAGGACGGGTGCGGAGCCGCGCGCGGAGTGTTTCATGGGCCTCCTTGCTCAAGGGAGGTGATATACAACAACGAGCGGATGGGGTCAAACCTGCACCTTTTTAATTATTTTGCCCCGCGGCCTATGCCCGGAGCAGAGCCGTGGAGCGAATAATTAAAAAGGTGTAGGTTTGACCCCATTGAAAAGCAGGACCGGGGCCCCGGATCGACGGGCCCCGGTCCTGCGAGATCCCTTGACGGATTTCCGGTCTATGCTTGTTCGTCCGTCCTTACTTGCCGATCCGGCCTTTAGGCTCGTCTTCGGCCTGCATGCCGCCCTTGCCGTAGACGATGTTGTGGGCGGCGAGCTGGCCTTGGACGTAGGTGACCGTGGCCCCGAGCTCGTAGGGGGCGTCGGCGGTCAGGCCCATCTGCAGGACGCCGCCAAGCAGCTAAGCGGCCTGCCCGGGCGCGAGGGTCAGCCCGAACATCTGGCTGGCCAGGACCCGCAGATAACCGTCCAGATTGGCGAGGACCTGTTCAGATCGAGTCGGCCGTCGCGTACAGACCGGCGTAGAGCGCCACCCTTTGCTGGAACGAGATCTCGGCCGGCAGCAGGATGGCCAGCGCGGCCGGATGGTTGAGGCGCGCGTCGGTCTTCTGGGAGAAAGCGACCAGCGGTCCCCCGAAGGCCGTCTTCACGAGCTGCTGCATGATCGGCGCCCGCCCGCCGGCCGCGACCATCACCCGCGCCGGCGATCGTGGGATCGGCCATCCAGATCTGGATGTCGACGACGTACTCGATGATGTTGTGGCAGAGCTCGAGGCGAAGCGGCAGGTACATGTCGCCGCCCAGGCCCAGGCCGGCCCAGACGTCCATCTGGCCGAAGATCTGCTCCAACATCTCCGCCTTGGCGATGATGTAGCCCTTGGTCGGATCGCCGATGAGGGACGAGTAATGGGCCGATATAGTCGGCGCCCCAAACCCCGTTGTGGCAGACGAAGCCCATGGCCAGCTCCTGGGCCGCCGGCGTCGTGGCCATGTTCCAGACCCTCATGAATTCCGTGTGGGTGGTCTTATAGAGGTAGTCGTAGTACGGCGTGTTCAACAGGTAGTTGACGAAGTCGGGCGAAGTGATGCCGTAGAGCTCGTTGCCGGTGGCGTTCTGCGGCCCGCCCTTGATCTGCTCCATGATGAACGCGTGGCCGAGCACGTCCCAGGCCGGGGCCGTCAGCGACAAGGTCAGGACAAGAACGACTCCAAACAGGACTTTCTTCTTCATATCTTCCTCCTTAGCAAAAAATAAGCATTGATCGTTCGCTTGTTGGTGAGAAAAAAAGTGCCCTTCGCTCCCACCCCCTCTCCCCTGAAACACACGGAAATATGAGACTTCGCCGCGCCAAAGTCAAGCATCTTCTGTCCCTTTCGTTTCCCATGCTTTCATGGCCCCATTTATAGCGGTCCGGCAGGCCCGAGTTGTCAAGAAAGTGTCAAAAAACCATCAAAATGTGCTATAAAATCACCTATGGTACGCGTACGCTTCGCCCCCAGTCCCACGGGCTTCCTCCATATCGGGAGCGCCCGGACGGCCATCTTCAACTGGCTCTACGCCCGCCACACCGGGGGCAAGTTCCTGATCCGCATCGAGGACACCGACCTCAAGCGCTCCGAAGCCCGGTTCCTCGACGAGATCCTCGAGGACCTCAAGTGGCTGGGCCTCGACTGGGACGAGGAGCCGGTCTTCCAGAGCCGGCGGTTCGGCGTCTACCGGGAGAAGGCCGAGGAGCTCCTGGCCGCCGGCAAGGCCTACAAGGACGGGGACGCCGTCCTCTTCAAGGTCGCCCCCGGCCGGACCATCGCCTACGACGACCTCATCCACGGCCGGATCGCCGTCGAGTCCGACACCATCAAGGACCAGGTCATCATCAAGTCCGACGGCTCGCCGACCTACAACTTCTCCTGCGTCGTCGACGACGCTTTCATGCGCATCACCCACATCCTCCGCGGCGACGATCACATCAGCAACACGCCCAAGCAGATCATCTTCTACGAGGCCTTCGGCCTGGTCCCGCCCCGCTTCGGCCACATGCCGCTCATCCTGGGCACGGACGGGGCCAAGCTCTCCAAGCGCCACGGCGGCGTCTCGGTCGAGGAGTACAAGCGCGAGGGCTTCCTGCCCGAGGCCCTGGCCAACTACCTCTACCTCCTCGGCTGGATGCCCAAGGACGGGCGCGAGGTCCTGCCGCCCGGCGAGGCCGTCCGGCTCTTCGACATCCCGGAGATGAACGCCGTCCAGGCCAAGTTCGACCTCCAGAAGCTCCGCTGGCTCAACGCCGAGTACATCATGAAGACGCCGAACGAACGCCTGGTCCCGATCGTCCGCAAGTGCCTCGAGACGGCCGGCATCCCCACTTCCGCCTTCCCCGACGCTTATCTCTCCAGCGTCCTCGACCTCTACAAGGTCCGGGCCAAGACCCTGTCCGAGTTCCCGCCCATGATCGACTGCTTCTTCCGCGAGGACTTCGCCTACGAGGAGGAGGGGAGGAAGCACCTGGCCGCGCCCGAGAGCCGCGAGTATCTGGCGCTCCTGGCCGACCGCCTGGCCGGGATCACGGATTTCTCCCACCCCATGATCGAGGCCGTCTTCCGCGAGTTCGCCGAGGAGCGCGGCATCAAGATCGGTCCGATCGTCCACCCCGCCCGCATGGCCGTCAGCGGCAAGACCAAGGGGGCGGGCCTGTTCGAGATGATGGAGGTCCTCGGCCGCGAGCGCGTCGTCGCCCGCATGAGGAGAGCCGCGAATGCCTGACGCCCCCGTTCCCCCCGTCCCCAAGCCCAAGTCCAACTTCGTCCGCGACATCGTCGACGCCCATCTCCGCTCGGGCCGCTTCGACCGCGTCCAGACCCGCTTTCCGCCGGAGCCCAACGGCTACCTCCACATCGGCCACGCCAAATCCATCCACCTCAACTTCGGCCTGGCCCGCGACTACAAGGGCTTCTGCAACCTGCGCATGGACGACACCAACCCCGAGACCGAGAGCATGGAGTACGTCGACGCCATCAAGGAGGACGTCCGCTGGCTCGGCTTCGACTGGGAGGACCGCGGGTACTACGCCTCCGACTATTACCAGAAGCTCTACGACTACGCCGTCATCCTCATCCGCAAAGGCGTGGCCTTCGTCTGCGACCAGACCGTCGAAGAGCTCCGCGAGTACCGCGGCACGGTCACCCGGCCCGGCCTCCCGTCTCCCTACCGCGCCCGCTCCGTCGAGGAGAACCTCGACCTCTTCGACCGAATGAAGGCCGGCGAGTTCCCCGACGGCTCGAAGACCCTGCGGGCCAAGATCGACATGGCCTCGCCCAACATGCTCCTCCGCGATCCCCTCATGTACCGCATCCGCCGCGAGCACCACTACCGCACCGGCGACGACTGGTGCATCTACCCGACCTACGACTGGGCCCACGGCCAGAGCGACTCCCTCGAGGGCGTCACCCACTCCATCTGCACCCTGGAGTTCGAGGTCCATCGCCCCCTCTACGACTGGTTCCTCGACCAGCTCGGCGTCCACCATCCCCAGCAGATCGAGTTCGCCCGCCTCAACCTCAGCCACACCGTCCTCTCCAAGCGGCGCCTGCTCGAGCTCGTCGGGGCCAAGCTCGTCGACGGCTGGGACGACCCGCGCATGCCGACGATCTGCGGCTTCCGCCGCCGCGGCTTCACGCCCGAGGCCATCGCCACGTTCTGCGACACGATCGGCGTCGCCAAGGACAACAGCATCGTCGACCTGCCGCTGCTCGAGATGTGCGTCCGCGAGCACCTCAACCGCACGACGCCCCGGGTCATGGCCGTGCTGCGGCCGCTCAAGGTCGTCGTCACGAACTACCCGGAGGACAGGGTCGAGGAGTTCGATTGCGTCAACAATCCGGAGAACCCGGCGGCCGGGACGCGCCAGGTCCCCTTCTCGCGCGAGCTCTGGATCGAGCGCGACGATTTCATGGAGAATCCGCCGTCCAAGTTCTTCCGGCTCTCGCCCGGGAAGGAAGTCCGCCTCCGCTACGCCTACTTCATCAAGTGCGAAGAGGCCGTCAAGGACGCGGCCGGCAACGTCGTCGAGCTGCGCTGCACCTACGACCCGGCGACCCGGGGCGGGGACAATCCCCCGGACGGCCGCAAGGTCAAGGCCACGCTCCACTGGGTCTCGGCGCGTCACGCCATCGACGCCGAGGTCCGCCTCTACGATACGCTCTTCACGGTCCGGGACCCCTCGAGCGTCGCCGAGGGCGTCGATTGGAAGGCCACGCTCAATCCCAAGTCGCTCGAGGTCATCGGGGACGCCAAGCTCGAACCGGCCCTGGCCGGGGCCGTCCCCGAGAGCCGCTGGCAGTTCGAGCGCCTGGGGTATTTCTGTGCCGACCGCCGCGATTCGAAGCCCGGCGCCCTGGTCTTCAACCGGACCGTGACCCTGCGCGACGATTGGGCGAAGATCGTCAAGGCGGGCAAGGACCCCGGCTGACCGCTGGGAGCGGCGGACCGATCCCTTCGCCCATGAAACGACTCGAGGAACCCGGACATGACGAATGACCCGAAAGCCCGCGGCGCAGCCCTGGTGAAGACGTCCGTCGTCGGGGACATCCTCCACGGGCCGAGCCTTCTCACGGAAGGGGACATCTATCTCTTCAGAGAGGGCAACCACTTCAAGCTCTTCGACAAGCTCGGCGCCCACGTCATGACGGTCGACGGCCGGGACGGCACGCATTTCGCCGTCTGGGCCCCCAACGCCAGCCGCGTTTCCGTGATCGGCGACTTCAACGGCTGGGACCCTGTTCGCCATCCGCTGGAGGCCCGCTGGGACGGCTCCGGCATCTGGGAGGGCTTTGTCCCCGGGCTGGAAAAGGGGGCTCTCTACAAGTACTCCGTCAAGTCGAAGCTCGACGGTTCCCTGGCGGAGAAAGCCGACCCCCTGGGATTCTATTCCGAGGCCCCGCCGCGGTCGGCCTCGGTCGTCTGGGACCTGGACTACCGCTGGTGCGACGGCGACTGGATGGCCGGGAGGGGGAAGGCCAACGGCCCGAACGCCCCGGTCTCCATCTACGAGGTCCACCTCGGGTCGTGGCGGCGCGTCCCGGAGGAGAAGAACCGTCCGCTGACCTATCGGGAGATCGCCCCTCTCCTGGCCGAATACGTCCGGGAGATGGGCTTCACGCACGTCGAGATCATGCCGATCATGGAGCACCCGTTCTACGGATCGTGGGGGTACCAGACCATCGGCTATTTCGCCCCGACCAGCCGCTACGGAACGCCGCAGGACTTCATGTACCTCGTGGACATGCTCCACCACTTCGGCATCGGCGTCATCCTGGACTGGGTGCCTTCGCATTTCGCCACCGACGGGCACGGCCTGGGGCGGTTCGACGGCAGCCACCTCTACGAGCACCAGGACCCGCGCAAGGGCTTCCACCCCGACTGGAAGAGCGCGATCTTCAACTACGGCCGCAACGAGGTTCGCGAGTTCCTCATCAGCTCGGCCCTCTTCTGGCTCGAGCGCTACCACGCCGACGGCCTCCGCATCGACGCCGTGGCCTCGATGCTCTACCTCGATTATTCGCGGAAGGAGGGGCAGTGGATCCCCAACCGCTACGGCGGGCGGGAGAACCTCGAAGCCCTGAGCTTCCTCCGGCGCCTCAACGAAGTCGCGTACGGGACCTGCCCGGGCATCCAGACGTCCGCGGAGGAATCGACGTCTTGGCCCATGGTCACCCGGCCCGTCCATCTGGGCGGCCTGGGCTTCGGCCTCAAGTGGAAGATGGGCTGGATGCACGACATGCTCGCCTATTTCAGCAAGGACCCCCTGTTCCGCAAGTTCAGCCAGGACGACCTGACGTTCAGCATGTGGTACGCCTACACGGAGAACTTCATCCTGCCCCTGTCGCACGACGAGGTCGTCCACGGCAAGGGCTCGCTCGTGGGCAAGATGCCCGGCCTCGAGATGGAGAAGTATGCCAACCTCAAGGCCCTCTACGGATACATGTACACCCATCCCGGCAAGAAGCTCCTCTTCATGGGCGGTGAGTTCGCCCAGTGGAAGGAATGGGCCCACGAGGAGAGCCTGGAGTGGCACGCCCTCGAGCACCGGTCGCACCTGGACGTCCAGCGCTGGGTCAAGGACCTCAACGAGCTCTATCGCCGCGAGCCGGCCCTCCATGAGCTCGATTTCGATCCGGCCGGGTTCGAGTGGGTCGATTTCAACGACGCCGACCACAGCGTCGTCAGCTACCTGAGGAAGGGGCGCTCGACGCCGGACCTCATCCTGGTCGTGTGCAACTTCACGCCCGTCGCCCACGGGGATTACCGCGTCGGCGTGCCGGCCGCGGGCCCGTGGAAGGAGCTCCTGAACAGCGACGCCAAAGACTACGGCGGGCGCGGCCTGGGCAACCTCGGCTCGGTCGAGGCGGTCGCCGAGCCGCTCCACGGCCGGAGCCATTCCCTGCGCCTGACCCTCCCGCCGCTGGGGGTCCTCGTCTTCAAGAGGGAGATGTGAGCCGCTTCATCTGCATCCACGGGCATTTCTACCAGCCGCCGCGGGCGAACGCCTGGCTCGAAGAGATCGAGGTCCAGGATTCGGCTGCCCCTTACCATGACTGGAACGAGCGCGTCTCGGCCGAGTGCTACGCCCCGAATTCGGCGGCGCGCATCCTCGGCGCCCGGGACCGCATCGTCGACATCGTCAACAACTACGCCTCGATCAGCTTCGACGCCGGGCCCACGCTCCTCGCCTGGATGGAGAGAGCCAACCCGGAGGTCTACCGGGCCATCCTCGACGCCGACAAGGCCAGCCGGGCCAGGTTCCGCGGCCACGGGAGCGCCATGGCCCAGGCCTACAACCACCTCATCATGCCGCTCGCCACGAGCCGCGACAAGCGGACCCAGGTCCTCTGGGGGATCCGGGACTTCGAATCCCGGTTCGGCCGGAGGCCCGAGGGGATGTGGCTGCCGGAGACGGCGGTCGACCTCGAGTCGCTCGACATCATGGCCGAGCAGGGCATCCTCTACACGGTCCTCGCGCCCCACCAGGCCGCGGAGGTCCGGGAGCCCGGGGGCGGCGCGTGGACGGACGTGAGCGGGGGACGGGTCGACCCGAGGAAGCCCTACCTCTGCCGCCTCCCGTCGGGCCGGTCGATCGCCCTCTTCTTCTACGACGGCCCGATCTCCCACGACCTCGCGTTCGGCGACGTCCTGCGGAACGGCGTGAATTTCGCGGAAAGGCTCGTCGCCGGATTCTCGGGGGAGGCCGGCCGTCCCGAGCTCGTCCACATCGCGACCGACGGCGAGACCTACGGTCACCATCACCGCTTCGGCGAGATGGCCCTGGCCTATGCCCTGCACCACATCGAAAAGAACGGGCTGGCCGAGGTCACGGTCTACGGGGACTTTCTGGAGCGGTTCCCGCCGGCCTCCGAGGTCAGGATCTTCGAGAACACGTCCTGGAGCTGCGGCCACGGCGTCGAACGGTGGCGGAGCGACTGCGGGGACTGCTCCGGCATGCACCCCGCGTGGAACCAGAAATGGCGGGCGCCGCTGAGGGAGGCCATGAACTGGCTGGGGGCCAAGGCGGCCGAGGCCTATGCGGCCGGCCTGGGAGCCTTCGCGCCGGACCCGTGGAATGTCCGCGACGACTACATCCGGCTCATCCTCGACCGTTCGCCGGCATCCGTCGAGGCCTTCTTCACGGACCACATCAGGCGCCCGCTCTCTCCGACCGACAAGGTCCGGGTCCTCAAGCTCCTCGAGCTGGCCCGGCACGCGATGCTCATCTTCACCAGCGACGGCTGGTTTTTCGACGACATCTCCAACGTCGAGACCGTCCAGAACATCCAGTATGCCGCCCGCGCGATACAGCTCGCCCGGGATGCCGGCGGCGCCGATCTCGAGCCCGAATACCTGGCTATGCTGGAGCGGGCCCGAAGCAACGTGCCCCGGCACAAGAACGGCGCCGTGGTCTACGACACGCTCGTCAGGCCCGCGGTCGTCGATTTCCTGCGCCTCGGCGCCCATTTCGCGGTGTCCTCCCTTTTCGAAGCCTATCCCCGGGCGGCGAAGATCGCCCACTATGCGGTGGATACCGAGGCCCGCGAGACGAAAGAGAGCGGGCCCAGGAAGCTGGCCATCGGCCGGGTGCGACTGAGGTCGAATGTCACCCAAGAGGAACGGGCGGTCGACTACGCCGTCCTCCATCTCGGCGATCAGAACATCACGGCCGGCGTGCGCGAGCACACCGGAGAGGCCCGTTTTCGCGAGATGGGCCGGGCGATCGGCGAGGCATTCGGCAAGAGCGATCTGGCCTCGGTCGTCCGGCTGATCGACCGGCACTTCGGCCCGCGCATCTACACGCTCTGGCACCTGTTCACGGAGGAGAAGCGGAAGGTCCTGTTCAAGATCCTGGAGGGGAGCCTCAGCGACCTCGAGGCCGACTTCCGCCAGATCTTCGAATCCAACTCCGCGATCATGCAGGCCATGCGGGAGATGGAGATCCCTCTCCCCGAAGCGCTGTCGACCCCGGCCGAGTTCGTCCTCAACGCCGACCTCCGCCGCCTGATCGAGGGCCCGGACATCGACGTCGAGGCGCTGGGGAAGCTCGCTGGAGAGTACGCGAACTGGGGGTTCAAGCCCGACGGCGAAGCCCTGAGCTACATCGTCAGCAGGAAGATCCGGGACCTCATGGCCACTTGGGCCGAGAAGCCCGAGGATGCGGCCGGGCTCGTAAAAGTCGAGGGCGTTCTTGCCGTCATGAAGCGGCTGGGCGTCGGCCTCGACCTCTGGCAGAGTCAGAACATCTATTTTTCGGCCGGAAGATCCTTCATCGGCGGGGCCGCGGAATGGGGGCGCGCCTTCACCTCCGTCGGCGAGCTTCTCCGCGTCGACCCGTCCGTTTTCTTGCCTTCGAGGCCCGTTTAGGGTATAAAATAGCCCGACCTGTCCTCAGACGTGCCTGTAGCTCAGCTGGATAGAGCGTTGGACTCCGGATCCAAAGGTCGGAGGTTCGAATCCTCTCAGGCACGCCACGTTTTCCCCCATATGGCCAGTGAAATCATCGGTTTAAGCCCGACTGGGGCATCGGTCCTATTTGCCTGCGCTTGCCCACATTTGCCCAGGTTTACCCCCTGATGTGGCTCAAATATGACCCAAATATGACCCGATTATTTAGGGTAAAAAATAGAGCGAAGCAGATTATGCTAAACCCGATGTAGCATAAAAATCCGTACTGAATGGCAGCGGTCCTGAATAAAACAGAACCTGATGGATGTATACGAAGGAAAACAATCGGTCATCGCGATTTCTTGATGATCGGGGGTTGCCGCGAATTCATGATGTCACGCAAGGGCGGCGCCCCGAACAAGCGGGCATATTCGCGGCTGAACTGCGAAGCGCTCTCGTATCCGACCTGAAGCGCCGCCGTCGCCGCATCGAGGCCCTCGGTGAGCATCAGCCTTTTGGCCTCGTTCAACCTCCACCGTTTTTGGTACTGCAGCGGGCCGATGGCCGTCACGGTCCGGAAATGACGGTGGAACGTCGTTTTGCTCATGCTGACTCGCGATGCGAGATCATCGACACGAAACGGCCGGGCGAAGTTGCTCTTCAGCCAATCGATCGCTTGAGCGATCCGCTGGCCCCGGCTTCCGACGGTCGCCATCTGTCTTAGATGCGCGCCTTGATCTCCTACCAGCAGACGATAAGAGATCTCCCGTTGAATGACCGGCGCGAGGATCGGGATATCCTGAGGTTCCGCAAGCAAGTCGATCAATCGCTGAAAAGCCGAGAGCAGAGGCATTGTGATTTCGCCGGTCGCCAAGCCGCGGCTTGGCGGTTGTGCGAGGGGCGGGGGAAGATGCCTGTCTGTCATCAGCTGCGAGATCTCGTGGAGATCGAATTTGAGCCTTAGGCCCAGGTAAGGCTCTTGGGGGCTGGCACGGATGATCTGGGCAAAGGACGGGATATCCACGGACGTTATCAAGTAGCGCCGGGCGCCGTAGACATAGGATTCCTTGCCGATCAGAACTCGCTTTGCCCCTTGGACGGCCAAGCAAATTCCGGGCACGTACATCCCGCTGATAGGGGGTGTCGGCCGCTCTCGCCTGAAAAGGGACAATCCGGGGATCAAGGTCTCGCGCCTGTCGCCCTGTTCGATCCATCTGGCGACGCTTCCGGCCAAAGCCGCGAGGGCGGATTCAAATTTCGGGCTCTCCAGAGTCCGGCGGAGGTTCTTATTTCGCACGGTTCAATCCCCCTGAACTCTATCAGGCCGCGTCGAACAAGGCAATGGGATCCTCGATCAATTGGAACGATTAGGCAAGAATTCAGCACGAATGGTCTAGCCATTCTGCCGTTCCCCCCTTAGAATGGGAAGGAATGGACGGAGAATCCCAAGGAGAGCGAATGAACAACAAGCAAAGCCGCAGAGATTTTCTCGTCAGGTCAGGGCAGTTGATCGCCTCGACGGGACTACTAACCAAGGTGGGGCCATCTTTGTGGGCCCGGCCCCACGTGCCTCCAGTTGAACCGAATGTGATCACCCGGGCCTTGGGGAAGACCGGCCTCACAGTGCCCATCGTCAGCTTGGGCTTCATGAACGCCGACAATCCCGGCTTGATCCAACGAGCTTATGAAGTCGGAGTGCGCCACTTCGATACCGCCGCCGCTTATCAGCGCGGCCGCGATGAGGAAATGGTCGGCTCTATGATCCAGGAGATGGGCGTCCGGAGCAGCGTTATCGTCTCGACCAAGGTCTGGCTTCGGGATCAGGTTCGGAGCCCACAGGCGCGGGATCTCTTCCGGCAGTCATTCGAAAGCAGCCTGAAGCGCCTCCGGATGGACCACGTGGATATCCTGTACTATCATCTTGTCGACACGCTCGAAGACCTGAGGGCGGAGGGGCCGCTTCAAGCCTTGGCGGAGCTGAAAAAGGAAGGGAAGGCCCGCTCGATCGGTTTTTCGACGCACCGGGCCGGCCTGGTTTTGCCGGAGGCCGCGAAAACGGGATTTTTCGATGTCGCGTTGGTCGCTTTCAACTACACGATGGCCTCCGATCAGACGCTCTTGGAGACCCTCGATAACGCCGCCCGGTCGGGTTTGGGGATCGTCGCCATGAAAACGCAGGCCGGCGGCCTGTCCCGGCCGGATCCGGGATGCCGAAGGACCTGCCTCCTCACAGCCAGACAGCGCTTCTCAAATG
The DNA here is from genome assembly GCA_963754085.1 of Candidatus Aminicenantota bacterium. Classification (GTDB taxonomy): domain Bacteria; phylum Acidobacteriota; class Aminicenantia; order Aminicenantales; family Saccharicenantaceae; genus RBG-16-66-30. Next base: position 201,835 of record CAVWFA010000012.1, read on the forward strand.
GGCCCTGCATCATCCGTACGTCGCCACGGCGATCCCCGGAGCGACCACATACGAGCAGGTGGGCCAAAACTTCACCGTGGCATCCAACCTGGAATACACGAATGAGGAGAAGTCGTTCCTCGCCGACCGGAGATTCTCCGCTCGAGCGCAATTCTGCCGTCAATGCGCCCAGTGCCTCGGCGATTGCCCGCGAGGCGCGGATATCCCCACTCTGATGCGGACGCACATGTACGCGGTCCAGTATTCCAATCGAGAGCTGGCGCGTCTGACGCTGTCATCGATGGAACCGGGCCGAGGGCTGGATGTCTGCCGTTCCTGCGGGGAGTGCCGGGTCCAGTGCCGCAATAACGTGAATGTCGGGATGAAGATCGCCCATCTCAAAGCCGCCGAATCCGTCCTTGCCGTTTAGAAAGGAGCGACGACCGTGCAGATCGATTTCAAGCCTGACAAAGCCGCTGGGCGGCTATCCATCCTCGGACTATGCCTCTTGGCCCTGGGCGTACAGTGGGCCTCCGCCCAACCAGGGGGAGCAAGCGTTCCCGCCGTGAGCATCACAGAGGCGGAGCAGGAAGTCATCAACCTCTCCAAGGAAAAATGGATATGGATGTCGGAGCGCAAGGTAGATTCCCTGGCTGCTCTCTTCCATGAAAAGGCGGTCTTTGTCCACATGGGCGGGACTATGTCTAGGGACCAGGAACTCGGGGTCATCAAGAGCGGAGGGATCCACTACAAAAAGGCGGATATCCATGATGTCTCGGTGAATATCATCGGCTCAACAGCCATCCTTTTGAACAGGATTACGCTCTTGGCCGTTGTCGGCGGAAACGAGGTCACCAATCCCTTTGTGGTTACGGAAGTGTATGTGAAACTAAGCGGGACGTGGAAGCTAGCCTCACTTTCGTTCACCAGGCTGTTGACCTCTCACCGCGCTGACTATCTGGACGCTGCGGGCCAGCTCCTTCTCCGGATCCAAAGGTCGGAGGTTC
>CAVWFA010000013.1:0-97671 GCA_963754085.1 Candidatus Aminicenantota bacterium
ACCCCTGTGACCGTGCTCTCCGGCGGCGAGCGCCGCCGCGTCGCCCTGACCCGGCTCCTGCTCATGGAGCCCGACATCCTGCTCCTCGACGAACCGACCAACCATCTCGACGCCGAATCGGTCGGCTGGCTCGAACGACATCTGCAGGAATATAAGGGCACGGTCATCGCCGTGACCCACGACCGCTATTTCCTGGACAACGTGGCCGGCTGGATCCTCGAGCTCGACCGCGGCGAGGGCATCCCGTGGAAGGGGAACTACTCGTCCTGGCTGGAGCAGAAACAGGCCCGGCTGGCCGTCGAGGAGAAGACGGAGTCGCGACGCCAGCGGACCCTGGCCCGCGAGCTCGAATGGGTTCGCCTCTCGCCCAAGGCCCGGCAGGCCAAGGGCAAGGCCCGCGTCACCGCCTACGAACAGCTCCTCGGCCAGGACTTCGAGCGCTACCGCGAAGACCAGGAGCTGCCTATCCCGCCCGGCCCCCGGCTGGGGGACGTGGTCATCGAAGCGAAGGGCGTGACCAAGGCCTACGGCGACCGGGTCCTCATGGACGGGCTGAGCCTCAGCCTGCCGCCGGGTTCCATCGTCGGCGTCATCGGCCCCAACGGGGCCGGCAAGACGACCCTGCTGCGGATGATCATCGGGACGGAGACGCCCGACGCCGGGACGATCCGGATCGGGGAGACGGTCAAGATCGCCTACGCCGACCAGTCACGGACCCTCGATCCCGCGAAAACCGTGTTCGAGGAGATCTCGGGCGGCGAGGAGCTCATCAAGGTCGGCGGCCGGGAGCTCAACTACCGGGCCTATTGCGCCTCGTTCGGTTTCGGCGGCACCGACCAGCAGAAAAAATGCGCGATGCTCTCCGGCGGTGAGAAGAATCGCGTCCACATGGCCAAGGCCCTGGCCGAGGGCGGGAACGTCGTCCTGCTCGATGAGCCGACGAACGACCTCGACGTGAATACCCTGCGCGCCCTCGAGGACGCCCTGGCCGGCTTCGCCGGCTGCGCCGTCGTCGTCAGCCACGACCGCTGGTTCCTCGACCGTGTGGCCACCCACATCCTGGCCTTCGAGGAGGACGGCGGCGTCCACTGGATCTTCGGGAACTTCTCCGAGTATCACGAGGACCTGCGCCGCCGCAAGGGCAGCGCCGCCGACCAGCCTCACCGCCTGAAATACCGGACGCTCAAGCGTTAATGGACCCCGCTTGAAAGAAAGGACTTGACATCCGGCTTAACTGTATTATATTATTAGTACAGCAATACGGAGGTGCCCGTGATCAGGGTTGACGCATCAAGCTTCGTTCCGATCTACGAACAGATCAAGCAGGGGATCGGCCGGCTCGCGGCCACGGGCCGTCTCAAGGTCGGCGATCCGCTGCCCTCCATCCGCGATCTGGCCGCCGAGATCATCGTCAACCCGAACACTGTGGCCCGGGCCTACCGCGAGCTCGAACAGGACGGCATCATTGCGACGCAGAAAGGCCGCGGCTCGGTCATCGCCGAGCGGTCCCGGCCGGACGCCGAGCGCGTCCTCCGGGCCCACCTCGGCCGGGTCATGGACGAGGCCATCGCCGAGGCGCGCAAATATGACCTCGGGGAGGACGCCATTCTGGGCCTCTTCGAGGACAGGCTCCGGAAAGGCGCCGACAGGAAAAGAGGAGGCCGGCATGAGTGAGCTGCTGCGCATCACGGGACTCGCCAAGAGCTTCGGCCGGAAGCCGGTGCTGAAGGACTTCGACCTCACCGTCGAGAGCGGGCGCGTCTACGGCCTTCTCGGCTGCAACGGCGAGGGCAAGACGACCCTGGCCCGCATCCTCATGGGCGTCATCCCGGCCGACGGCGGCGACATCTTCTATAAGGGCCGGCGGATCACCTATGGCCAAAGCGCCTACAAGCGGGATTTCGGCTACGTCCCCGAGGACCCGTTCTTCTACGAGGACATGACCGTCCGGGCGCTCTTGGATTTCAACGGCCGCTTTTACCCGAAGTGGGACCGGAAGCGGGCCGCCGCGGACCTCGAACGCTTCACTCTGGACCCGAAGGCGCGCGTCGGGACGCTCTCGCGGGGCCAGAAGCTCAAGCTCGGCTTGGCCCTCGCCCTGGCCGCCGGCCCCGAGTTCCTCATCCTCGACGACCCGACCTCGGGCCTGGACGTGCCGACGCGCCAGGACTTCCTGCGGGACGTCATCCGGGAGCTGGCCGCCTCGGGCACGACCATCCTTTTTGCCAGCCACCTCGTCCACGAGCTCGAGCGCATCGTCGAGCGCCTGCTCGTCCTCCAGGGCGGCCGGCTCATCCTGGACGAGGACTTCGAGAAAGTCAAGGCGACGCACCAGGCCAGCCTCGAGGACATCTTCTGCCGCCTCGTGGCCGGGGCGTAGGGAAGGAGACGCCCATGTTCACCACGCTCTATTTCAAGGAATGGCGGGAGAAAGCGCTCGTCTTCTTCTTCGAGCTGGGGATCCTGGCCCTGCTCCTCGGCGCCCAGTTCTTCGTTCAGAACAAGGACCTCAGGGAGTGGCTGGTCTATGCCGTGCTCCTGCTCTTCTTCCCCGTCGCCGCGCTCATCCTCGGGGCGGCGGGCTTCGAAGCGGAGTACCGGCAGGGGGCCTGGGCCTATCTTCTTTCCCGGCCCGTCCGCAGGCCGGCGATCTGGCTGGCGAAGTTCGGCGCCGTCCTGAGCATGTTCACGCTCCTCTGGCTCGTCTTCCTGGCGGTGTGGGCCGCTCTTCCGGCGGTGCGGGAGACGGCCGCCGGATTCCGGTTCTTTCTCGCTTACGTCGCCGAAAGCGGTTTTCCGTGGTGGAGCGTGGGACTTTCGGCTTTCCTGCTGATCGTGGCCTTCTCTCTATCGCTTCTTCGGGCGCGGCAGTTCAGCCTCCTGTTCATCGCCCTCCTTCTCGGGCTCGTTTTACCGGCGGTGGCCTGGGGCCTGATGATCTCCAAGGTCGGGGGCTTCATGGCTTGGCTCGCGCCGACCAAAGCCCTCAGGACGCTCCTCATCAGCCTGGTCCTGATGGCCCTGGCCTTTGTTGGCGCCTCCCTCCTGACCCTTGTCCGGGCCGACCACTCGCAGCCTCGTAATCAGATGCGAAGCTTCACCGCCTCGTTCGCCGCGTTCCTTGTTCTGGCCCTGGCCGGAACCGTCGCGACGGCCCTGTTCGTCCCGGTCCCCGGCGACCATTACCTGTCGCTCGTGATCTCCTCCGGCGACGATGTTTTATACGCCACCGAGCGGGGCTATCTCAGGTACGACGCGGCCGCCGGGCGGATCCGCTGGCTGGCCAAAACCCGCTACCCGGATTATTTTCCCGGTTCGCTGGCGAACGGCCGGCTGGCCTATTCGACAATCAACATCAAAGGTCGCCGGGATGTCGCCCAGGAGGTCTGGACCGTCGGTATGGACGGTCGCGACCGGAAGCTCGCCGTCGGCCGCGGCTCCCCGGGTCCCTGGGACCCGGTCCACTCGGACATCATGGGACTGATGATCCGGCCCGACGGCCGGAGCATCGCCCTCCTGACCCGTGAAGGGTCCTCGCGGTCCGGGGGCGCTCGGCCGGCTCTCTGGACCGTCAATGTGGACGGGACCGGGCTTGAACGGCAGCCTCTGGACGCGCTCTTCGCGGACGGGACGACCGAGAACCTGTGGCTGTACTTCACGGCCTGGGGGCGAACGGCGAACGTCCTGCTCATTTTGAAACGGCATTCCCCGCAGCCCGGCCGAACCCAATTCGGGCTCTGGGCCTATGACCTCGATCGGCGGACCCTCAGCAAGCTCGAGAATGGTGTCCTGCCGGCCTCGTGGTGGGGATCGATGTCGCCTCGCGAAGACCTCCTGGCGATCAAGCAGTCCTCCGGCGCCGGACTCGGCCTGCCGTCGACGGGGCTGGCCTTCATCGACCTGGCCACGATGAAGAGAACGCCGGTCGTGGAGGGGACCGACCTGGTCCTCTCCAGGGTCCAATGGGACCCGACCGGAGAGCGCCTGCTCTTCCAGGTCAAGAGGCCCGCGCCGGAAGGCCGCACCGACTATGCCATCGCCGTCTATTCTCTGGCCGCCGGAAAGGTCGTTGCGGAGGAGACATTCGCCGCCTCAGATCGGGAGGCTTGGTCGACCTCAACGGCCTGGATGCGGGATGGCCGCTCGGTCCTTTGCCTCGACGGAGAAAGCCGCAGCCTGAGGATCCTCGATCTCGCGCTTCAGGAGACCGGCCGGTTCGATCTGCCGGCCCGGCTCAAAGAGCCCGGTCAGCCCGCGGTCGTCGGCGATCAGGTCCTTATCGAAGACGGCAAGACAGAGACGCTTTGGCGTCTGGACCTCCCGACCAAGCGCTGGAAGCGGATCTACTGACCGGCACCGAACCTTTTCCGGGGCGCCCTCGTCTTCCTTCATGAAGGCGAAGCCCGGGACCCGCGGGGCGTATCGCCCTTTCCCGAATCCGAAAGCCAGGAGGCCGGACGATGAAATTCAGATCCGTAGGACTGACGATCGGGGTGCTCTTGGTGCTGGGTCTGATCCCCGGCGCCATCGCCCAGACCGTAACTGTGCCGGACCTCAAAGGGATCCCGGGCGGATCGGGCTGGACGACCATCAACCGGGCCGTCAAAGTGATCGAGCAGGACGGCCGCGTCGTGGCCGAATTCGATGCCAAGCCGGGCGACGGCCTGGCCCGGCTGGAGGGCCTCTCCTTCACGAACGGGGAGATCGAATGCGACCTCCTGGGCCGGAGCGTCCCCGTCCAGGGGAGCTTCCTCGGCCTCGCCTTCGGGGTCCAGAGCCCCGAGGCCTATGAGGCTGTTTACTTCCGGCCTTTCAATTTCCGCTCGGAAGACCCGGCTCGCCGGGCTCATTCCGTCCAATACATCGCCCACCCGGAGTGGACCTGGGGCCGCCTCCGGCAGGAGAAGCCTGGCCAGTTCGAGAGCGCCGTCGAGCCCGCGCCCGACGGGGACCGCTGGCTCCATATCCGCATCGTCGTTGGCGCGTCGAAGGTCGAGGCCTATGTCGACGGTGCGGCGGCGCCGTGCCTGAGCGTCGAGCGGCTCGCTGGGTCCCGAAGGGGCGCCGTGGCCCTGTGGGTCGGCAACAACTCGCCGGGCAAGTTCGCCAACCTGAAGATCAAGTCCTAGCCGGGTTCCTCCGGATTGAGTTTGTCATTTGGCGGGGCCTTTGATGTAATATCTCCTCCGCCCATGCCTTTGACGATCCTCGTACGCCGCCAGCCCCCCGGCCGTGCCGGAGTCGCGGTGCTTGGCGCGGCAGCTTTGTTCCTGGCCTCGATGGGCGCGTCGCGTCACCCGGTCGGAAGTCCCGGTCCGGCCCGCCCCGGGTCCCCGATGCCCCCCGTCGTCATCGAAAAAGGCGACTTCCGGTTCACCTGCGACGGGCGCGGCGTCTCGGCCCTGGCCGATCCCCACGACCCGTTCAAGGCGGTCTTCATGCCCGACTCCGGTCCGCGGGGCGGAGCGCCTCCCGTCCTCGGCCTGGCCATGAGCTATCGCACGGGCAGGACGGGCGCATGGAAAGAGATCGCCGCGCGCGGTCCGGAGTGGAAGGCCTCTCCCGGCTCCGGCACGGTCACGTACGGGAGCGGGGGAGGGGGCGCGCCGGTCGAGATCGTCGAAACCTTCCGGACCGACGGCCGGGTCCTCGACTGGACGATCGCCCTCGAAGCGACCACGGAAGCGCCCGTCGAGGTCGGCGACCTGGCCGTTTCCATTCCTGCGGCCGGGCCCTACGGTGAGGACCCAGCCCAGATCTTTGAACGGGGATTCCTCCGCCACCAGTTCGTTTCGGGCGCCGGGTCCTTCATCTATTTCGTACGCGCCTCCGGCGCTCCGCCCTACCTCCTGGTGACCTGCCTGCCGGGGACCAAGCTCGAGTATTTCGACGGAACGGGGCGGGCCGGCGGCCGCCTCTTCGTCCATTCCGGCCGTAGCGGCTCCGCGGAGACCCGGGGCACGTGGCGCCAGGCCCACACCTCGCTCGGCCTCGCCGCCGCGGGGCGGCCCGGAAGCCGCGCTTCCTACGGCTTCCGTTTCCGCTGGGCCTCGAGCTACGACGAGCTTCGCGCCATCCTCTACGACGAGGGGCTCTTCGACATCCGCGTCGTACCCGGCATGACCGTTCCCGAGGACCTCGCCGTCCGCTTCTCTCTTCACACCAAAGCCCGGATCGAGCGGATCGACCCGGAACATCCTTCTCAGACCACCCTTACACCGCTTGGAGAGCCCGTCGCCGGCCACCATGTCTTTGAGGCGTCCTTTCGTCGCCTCGGCGAGAACTTGCTGACCGTGGTCCACGACGGCGGCCGGCGCACCTATCTCGAGTTCTTCGTCACCGAGCCCATGGAGACGCTCATCAAGAAACGGGCCGCCTTCCTCGTCGCGCGCCAGCAGATCAAGGACCCGTCCAAATGGTGGGACGGCGTCTACGGGCCCTACGACATGGCCGCCAAGGTCACGCGGACGATAGAGGACCCTGACATCTTCGTCGACCGCATGGTCTATGTCCTGACGTGCGACGATCCCGGCCTCTGCAAAGCCCCCTTCCTCGCCGCCAAGAACGTCATTTATCCGGACCAGATGGAGATCGAGTCGATCGAGTACTACCTGGAGCATTTCGTCTGGGGCAAGCTCCAGCGGCGCGGGGACGAACAGCCCTACCCCTACGGTATCTACGGCACGCCGAACTGGTACGTCAACCGCGCCCCGGCCCGCCGGCGGGCCTACGCGGAATCGCTTCGCGACAACGCCAAGGCCCTGAGCGACCTGTCCAAAGAGCACGTCTGGCGCTCCTACGATTATCCTCACGTGGTCATGCTCTACTTCCACATGTATCAGATCGCCAAGATGTACCCGGAGTTGTCGAAATATCTGGACGCGGCCGGCTATCTCGAGAGGGCCTGGGGCACGGCCAAGGCCTTCTTCACTTATCCGTACCAGATCTACCCGGACTATTACGAGACCTACAAATGGGGGCTCTACAACGAGCTGGTCGTTCCGGAGCTCATGGCCGCCCTCGAGCGCGAGGGCTTCCCGGACCGGGCCGCCTGGCTCCGGGCCGAGTGGGAGAAGAAGGTCAAGTATTTCGTCTACGACGACCGCTATCCCTTCCGCTCGGAGTACGCCTTCGACCGGACGGCCTTCGAGTCGACCTACGCCTTCGCTAAGTACGGCGCCACGCGTGACATGGCGCCCGACAAGGACCTCTGGTACGACGTCAAGCACGCGAGGTGGTACTCGCACCCGGTCGTCCGGCGCGAGGACTCGCGCGAGTTCATGGACCGGCAGCTCCTGGCCGGGCTGAGCGTCCGGGGCTGGCTCGATCCCGCCTACTACGCCCTCGGGTCCGATCCCGGCGTGAGCTACATGGCGGCCATGGGCGGTTGGGGCGTTCTCGACTACGCGCTCAACTTCGCGCCGCGGCCGTTCGACTGGCTTCAGCTCGGCTACGCGTCCTACTTGAGCTCCTGGTGCCTGATGAACACGGGACGCGCGGCGACCGGCTACGGCTATTGGTATCCCGGGCCGGAGAACGACGGCGCCTCGGGCTGGCAGTTCCAGACGGGGAAGGCCGGCGGCGCCTGGATGGGCTCGAGCGTTGCCGGCGGCGTGACCGTGCCGCGCGGCCCGTGGCGCTACGACGGCGAGATCGACCTGGGCTACGGCGGGGCGCTGCGCATGGCCGCGACCGTGGTCGCCCGCGATCCCGTCTTCGGCTGGATCGCCTACGGCGGCCCGCTCTCGGAAAAGGGGGAGGCGGTCTTCGTCGAACCGCGCGACGGCGTGCGGCGCCGCCTCGCGGCGGTGCTGCCGGGTCGCGAGGGAGGCCAGCCGCTCCGGCTCAAGATCGAGCTCGAGCGCGATGGCTTCGCTGCCGGACGGCCGATCGAGCTCGACAAATCGCTCCGGCGGATCGGCTTTGCGGTCGAGAACCGGACCGCGGACGCCCATAGGACGGGGATCCGGATCTCGTTCCCTGCCGGCTCCTCGTACGATCTCGTCCTCGAAGGCCGGCCCGTGACGCTCACGGCGACGGGGGAGTGGGACTATCCGTGGCGGGCCGAGCTTGAGGTCAAAGGCCCGGCCGTAAAGGTCGAAGTTGTCCGGAAAGTAGGCCATTGAGTCAAGGAGTTCAGAATATGTTGAAAAAGACGGTCCTGCCGATCTTCCTGGCGACGGTCTGGATCGGTGCCTCCGAATTCGTCCGGAACCAGCTCCTCTTCAAGTCCTACTGGACGGACCATTACGCCGGGCTCGGGCTTGTTTTCCCGGATAAGCCGGTCAACGGGGCCCTGTGGGGTATCTGGTCACTCCTGTTCGCCGTGGCCATTTATGTCATCGCCAAGAAATTCACCCTGGTCCAAACCGCGCTGTTGGCCTGGTTCGTGGGCTTCGTGTTCATGTGGGTCGTTATTGGCAACTTGGGTGTCCTGCCCAACGGCCTGCTGGTCTTCGCCGTCCCGTTGAGCCTGCTCGAAGCGTTCGTCGCGGCGCACATCGTCAAAAGGCTGTCATAAGTGGGATGAGCAAGGTCTATTTCATCGACAAAAGCTCGCCCGGCACGATCGGCGGGGTCTTCCGGGAGATCGCCGCGGACGATTTCGCGGGCAAGGACGTTCTGGTCAAGCTGCACATGGGAGAGCGGGGCAACCGGTGGTACGTCAAGCCGGATACGGTCCGGATCGTGACGGACGAGCTCCGGAAGGCCGGATCCCGCCCCGTCATCTATGACACCGCGATCGTCTACGGTGGACAGCGGAACACGCGCGAAAAATACAGGGCCCTGGCCGCGGAACACGGTTTTGACGCGATCGGCTGTGACGTCGTGATCGGCGACAAGGGCCCGTCCGTCGATCTGACCGAGGGCGGGATCGCCTTCCGTTTCGAGGTCGCCGAAGAGGTCCTTCGGGCCGGACACATCGTGTCGGTCGTCCACGCCAAGGGCCACGGCCTGACCGGGTTTGGCGGCACGATCAAGAATATCGGAATGGGCGGAGTCTCGAAAGCCTGCAAGCTGGCCATGCACGCCGCCACCGTCACAGGCAAACTGAAAACCCTGGGCCGGAGCCCGGTGAGCTTCAATAAGATCTTGGCCATGGGGGCGAAGGCTTGTCTCGCGGAGAAGGCGCTCATCTGCTTCCACGTCCTGCTCGATATCACGAAGTCGTGCGATTGCGCCAAGAACGCCCTTCCGATCATCTGTCCGGACCTGGGCTACCTTCTGTCGTGCGACCCGGTCGCCAGCGACGCGGCATCCATCGACATGATCATCCAGGCCGTCGGCCCCTCGGTCTTCCGAAGGGATCCCTGGGAGCAGGTGTCGTTCGCCGAGAAGATCGGGTTGGGAAGCAGGGCCTACGAATTGGTTCGGGTCTGAGCCGCCCTCTTCAGTCCCTCTCGCCCCTGATCGATACCTTTTATTCACCCTTCTTATTCGGTGCCTTGACAATTCGGTTCGAAGTAATTACAGTAATAACCTATGGCCGCTGGCGCGGCGGCATTCCTAAGAAAGGCGTGATATGAAGATCCAAGAGCTCAAGGTCGCCAGGATCGGGAACTCGCGGGGAGTCCGCTTGCCCGCCTCATCGCTGAAACGCTATGCCGTCGGCGCCGAGCTGGTCATGGAGGAGCGGGCCGAAGGGATCCTCCTCAGACCCAAGGGGCCCGGTGTCGAGAAGCTGTCCTGGGATGAGACCGCCCGGGAAATGGCCGGGAGTGGCGAGGATTGGAGCGAATGGGACGCGCTCGACGGCGAGGGCCTGGATTCCATTCCCTGGGAAGGTCCCAAGCGGGGACGGATCGCCGAGAGGGGAGCCCCCTATAAGGCCGGGATCCGTGCGCCGAAGACCGTTTTCAGTCGTTACGAGATACGCTGGGCCGTCCTGGATCCGGGCCGGGGATCGGAAATGGCCAAGACCCGCCCGGTCGTCATCGTGAGCCTGGACGAGCTGAACCGCCGCCTTCAGACCGTGACCGTCTGTCCGATCACGAGCGAGCTCCATCCGGCGTGGAGGTCCCGGTTCCCCGTCCGGTGTGCCGGGCGGCCGGCCGAGATCGCCGTCGACCAGATCCGGACGATCAGCAAGACGCGCCTGCGCGAGAAGCTCGGGGCTCTCTCGGAAACGGAGGCATCCTCCCTGCGCCGTCTCATCACCGAGATGTTCGGAGAGTAGGTCCCGTCGGCGCGGCATTGACACGGGGCCGCGGCCGGAAATATCATCGCGTTGAGGAGATTTTACCGCCATGACCATGCATCGTTCGCCCATTTTCAAAGCCCTGACCGCATTAGCCGCCTGGGCGTGGATCGTCCAGGCCGCCGCGCCCTGCACACTCGCGGTCATCTCCGGTAAAGCCACGGCCAACGGCCGGCCGCTGATGTGGAAGAATCGGGATACGTCCGACCCGAACAACAAGCTGGCCTTCTTCAAGGGCCCGAAATACGACTTCGTCGCCGTCGTCATCTCCGAGGACGCGGCCCCGGCGGCCGAGGTCTGGGGCGGCCAGAACACAGCCGGCTTCGCTATCATGAACTCCCAGGCCGACGATCTCGGCGACGCTGCGATGAAGCGCGACGGCGCCGGGAACGGCGCCTTCATGAAGCTGGCCTTGGGCGCTTGCGCCACGGTCAAGGACTTCGAGGACCTGCTCGCCCGGGAGAAAGGGAAATGGGACCTGGCCACGAATCTCGGGGTCATCGACGCCGATGGCGGCGCCTGCTTCTTCGAGACGCGGCGCGACTCATTCGTCAAGTACGATACCCGGGACGCGCGCGTGGCCCCCTTCGGGACCATCGTCCGGACGAACTTCGCCTTCACTTCGCCGGACCAGATGCTCGGCGGCGGCTTCGACCGCTTCGAGCGCATCGGCCACATCATCGAGGCCGCCCGGCCGCAGGGCCGGATCGACGCCCAGTTCATCCTGCGCGAGGCCTCGCGCGACCTCGTCAACGAAAAGCTCCACTCGAACCCGCTCGTCCGGCCCCTGCCGGATGATCCGGCCGCGCCCCTCTACGTCCACACCAACGACACCATCAACCGCAACACCAGCGTTTCGGCCCTGGTCTTTGAGGGCGCGCCCTCGCGCGAGCGGGCCGACCTCGGGACGATGTGGGTCCTCCTCGGCCAGCCGGTGACCGGTGTGGCCGTGCCGGTCTGGCCCGCGTCGGGCGCCGTCCCGACCGCGACGACCGGGCCGAGGACCGCCCCGCTCAACGACGCCGCTTTGGCTATCGCGGCCTACTTGTATCCCGACCATCGGGGCCGGATGTACCAATATCTCAATGTCACCCGGCTTCGGACCTACGGCGGGGAGGGCGTCCTGGCCAAGCTACTGAGGATCGAGGCCCGGGCGATGGCCATCACGGAGGCTAAGAAAGCCGAGTGGGCGGCGGCGAAGCCGGCCGCCGGCGAGATGGCCGGGTTCCAAGACGCCATCGCCGCGGAGGTCCTGGGATCGTTGAAGAAGGAATTTGCGGACCTCCTCAAGCCCGGTCCCAGGGTCCCTTGACTACGGCTTGTCCGGTCGTCGGCCGCATCGTTTTTTGCCGCCGGGATAAACCAAACGGCCCTTCCGCCGGTATGTCCTTATGATGTCCGCCGCTGACCATCCCAAAGCGCTGGAAGGAAGACCATGACACACGCCCGCTTCATCCGTCTCCGCTCATACCTCATTCCGCTTTTCCTCCTGGCGGCGTCCGCCGCTCCACCGAGCCTTCGTTCCTCCGTTCCGGGTGAACAGACGCCCCTCGAGGCCCGCATCGCCCGTGTCGAGAGCGGTTTGCTGCCCGCCTTCGTCATCGCCGGGCGGCCCGTGCCCGCGAAGCCGCTGGCCCAGCGGATGAACGAGTTGAAAACCCCGGGCGTCAGCGTCGCCGTCATCAACGACGGCGCCATCGAATGGGCCAGGGGCTACGGCGTGACGGAGACCGGAACGACGACGCCCGTGACGCCGCGCACGCTTTTCCAGGCGGCCTCCATCAGCAAGCCGGTCGCCGCCCTGGCGGCCCTGCGCCTCGTCGAGCAGGGGAAGCTCTCCCTCCACGAAGACGTCAACGCCAAGCTCGCATCCTGGAAGGTCCCCGAGAACGACTTCACCAAGACCGAGAAGGTCACCCTCCGCCGGCTCCTCAGCCATTCGGCCGGCCTGACCGTCCACGGCTTCGGCGGCTACGCGGCCGACGCGCCAGTGCCCACTCTCGTCCAGGTGCTCGACGGCGCCAAGCCGGCCAATAGCGGCGCCGTTCGGGTCGACGTCGTCCCGGGCAAGATCTGGCGGTATTCGGGCGGCGGCTATACCGTGGCCCAGCAGCTGATGCTAGACGTCACCGGCCTTCCGTTTCCCGATCTGATGGCGGGGCTCGTCCTGAAACCCGTCGGGATGAACGACAGCACCTACGAACAGCCGCTGCCCGAGGCCCGCCGCGGCGCGGCGGCCAGCGGACACACCTCGGACGGGAAGCTCCTGCCCGGGCGTGCCCACACCTATCCCGAGATGGCCGCGGCCGGGCTGTGGACGACCCCGACCGACCTGGCCAAATTCATGCTCGAGATCGAGCGGGCACGGCGGGGCAAGTCGGCCGTCCTATCGCAAGCCCTGGCCCTGGAGATGACGACCGCCCAGAAGCCCGGCTACGGATTGGGTCTCAGCCTCGACGGCTTCGGCAAGATGGCCAGCTTCGGCCACGGCGGCTCGAACGAAGGGTTCAAGTGCCAGATGGCGGCCTTCTTCGAAGGTGGCCGCGGCGCCGTCATCATGACCAACGGCGACCAGGGCGCGTTTGTCGCCGGCGAGATCCTCAGGGCCGTTGCCCGCGAGTACGATTGGCCGTCCTTCAAGCCGGTCGAAAAGAAGGTCGTGGCCGTCGACCCCAAGGCGTTGGCGCTCCTGGAGGGCCGCTACGAGCTCCGGCCGGAGCGGTTCCTCGACGTGAAGCTCGAGAGCGGGACGCTCTTCATCATCGACGGCGAGGACAAGATCGAGCTCTACCCGGAATCCGAGACGCGCTTCTTCGACACGGTCGAGGGTCACATTCTCTTCTTCGTGAAGGGCCCCGACGGCCGGCCGACCCACATGACGATCGACGGCCAGCTCAAGGCGCCGCGCCGCTGAGCTTCGAAGCGCCGGCCGCGCACGGAGCGCTTCCTTGACAGCGCTTCGGGGGCGAGATTATGATTCCGCCCTTGAACGCTCTCCGGGAGGAAACGCTCATGAAAAGACGCGCGTTCGGCTCTCTCGCCATCGTCCTCATCGTCCTGGCCTCCGCCGCGGCCAGTCCCCAAAGGAAGCCGGTCCCGCCGGCCGTGGATCCGGTCGTCCAGAAGATCATCGAGCTAGGCTCGACGGATAACCGGGTCATGGTCTGGAACGATTACGCCAGCAATCGGTTCGGCGGCCGTGAGTCCGGCACCAACGCTTACAACGATGCCACCGCCTGGGCGGTCTGGCAGTTCAAGCAGTGGGGGCTCGAGGCCGAGCTCGACGAGGCCGGCGAGGTCCCGGTCGGCTTCAACCGCGGCCCCTGGTTCGGGAAGATGACCAAGCCGGCCGAGAAAGCGCTGTCCTTCGGAACGCCGAGCTTCACGGCCGGGACGAAGGGCGTCGAACGGGGGCCGGTCGTCGTCCTGAAGTCCGATCCGTTTTCCATTCCCGGGCGCAACGCCAAGCCCGAGGACGTCGAGAAGAAGCGGGCCGCGGTCGAAGCGGCCATCGCCGAGGTTCGGGCCAACCCCGCGGCCTTCAAGGGCGCCTGGGTCCTCATCCCCGGGCCGAATACCGGCTTCGGCCGGGACGGCCGCCGCGGCACGCCCGAATACGCCGACGCCCAGCTCATGCCGAAGCTTACCGAGACGCTCGTCGAGGCCGGCGCCCGGGGTACGATCCAGTCCTCCCGGACCGATCCGTTCCCGATGCTCGACGGGTTCGTCTCATCCTGGGACAAGCTGCCCGTCCTGCCGGACATCAAGCTGGCCGAGGACCAATACAAGGAGATCAAGGCCCTGATCGAGAAGGGGGAGCCGGTCGAGCTCGAGTTCGATATCCGCAACTGGTTCAAGATGGGGCCGGTCAAGTACCACAGCGTCGTCGCGACGCTCCGCGGCTCCGAATTCCCCGATGAGTACATCGTCCTCGGCGGCCACTTCGATTGCTTCAGCGCCGCGACCGGGGCCGTCGACGACGGCTCGGGCTTTGCTCCGATGATGGAGGCGGTCCGGCTGATCGCGGCGGCCGGCGGCCGGCCCAAGCGGTCGGTCGTCGTCATCCTGTTCGCGGCCGAGGAGATCGGCCTGGTCGGGTCGCAAGCCTGGCTCAAGCACCATCCCGATATCGCCCCCAAGGTCATGCTGATGGTCAACCGGGACGGCAGCCCGAGCGCCATCACCGGCGCCGGCGTGCCCGAGACCTGGTTCCCCGATTTCAAGACGATCACTGCGCCGCTCGCGGCCCTCAACCCGAAGTGGCCGTTCAAGCTCGAGCGGGCCGTGCCCCGGGCCCATGCGACGAGCCCCGGCGGCTCCGACCACACATCGTTCGAGATGGAGGGCGTGCCGACGCTCCGCTTTCTGACGGAGACCGACTACCGGTACCAGCATGCCTGGCACACGCTCCACGACCTTTACAGCGAGCTCGTGCCGTACACGGCCCACCAGCAGCATTCGGCGCTGGTCACCGCGGTCGTCGCCTACGGCGCGGCCAACCTCGATAAGCCGCTGACCCGGGAGGGCGTCTATCTCGCCGACGGCCTCTACGCCGACATCACCCTGGGGACCGCCCAGGCGCCCTACCATATTATGACCACGCTGGACTATGTGAACGCCCCGCTCCAGACGGCCAACTTCGTCCGCATCGTCGAAGGCAAAGGCGGCGGAGCGCAGGGACAGCGCGGCGGCATGGGCCCCGGCGGGCCTCCCGGAGCGGGTCCGCGGCCGGAGGTCCCGCCGATAGGCAAGGTCGACGTGCGCGACGGCGTCATCGCCGGGCTGGTCGTCTCGGACGTTCAGAAGTCGGTGGCCGTCCCAAGCCTGCCGATCGCCCCCAACGCTGCCCTCACGCACGACGGCGCGGGCGTCCTCGGCGTCTCCGGACCGAACGCGTTCCACCTCACCCTCAAAAAGCGGGCTGGCTTAGACAGGACGGCCACGGCCCTTGGGAAGACCATCGCCGGGCTCGACCTGCTCAAGACCGTCAAGAAGGGCGACGCCATCCGCTCCATCCGCATCGTCCGGGTGGGCCAGGCCGCGCGCGACTTCAAGACCGACGACGAGGCCTTCAAGAAGCTGCTCGAGCCGTCGCGATAGCGGCGGGCAGGGGTCGGGATCGACCCGGCGATGTTTGACAGCGGCCTCGCCCGGGGGATACTATCGGCCCGACTTCAAGGAGGCCCAGCCATGAATAGATCCCGCGCCCTCTATCCGATCGCCGTCGTCCTTTTGCTGATCTCCCTGGCCGCGCACGGCCAGGTCCGGACGGCCGACCCCGCGGATACGGCCATGCTCAACCGCATCTGGCTCGAGGGGACCAACAACTCCCGGGTCATGGAGCACCTGAACTGGATCACCGATGTCTTCGGCCCCCGGATCCCCGGGTCGCCGGCCTACGACCAGGCGGCCGCCTGGGCGGTCAAGAGGTTCACCGAGCTGGGCCTGGCCAACGCCGTCGTCGAGCCTGTCGGGGAGCTTGGCCTGGGCTGGTCCTGCGAATATGTCTCCGCCCACATGACGGCCCCGTCCTATATGCCCATAATGGCCTTTCCCAGGCCATGGACGGGGAGCACCAAGGGCAAGATCACGGGAAGCCCCATCCTGGCTCCCATATCGTCCAAGGCCGACCTTGATAAGTACAAGGGCAAGCTCAAGGGGGCGATCGTCCTGCTCAAGGAACCCCGGCCGGTCCACCCCAGCTTCACCCCGCCGGCCCAGCGGCTGGACGACAAGGGCCTCCGGGAGCTCGAGGAGACGCCCATCCCCGTCAAGCCGGCCAAGCCGGACGGATCCGGAGAGGAGGGCGGCCTGAAGTGGGAGGAGCTCGAGGAGTTCTTCAAGACCGAAGAGGTCGGCTGCCTCATCGAGCCGTCGAGCGGGAACCGGGCCGATTTCGGCACCGTCCGGGTCGACGCCTATGAGGGGAACGGGAAGGACTTCACGACCCGGGGCCAGAGCCCCCGCATCTTCGTGGCCGCCGAACAATACAACCGGATCTGCCGCGTCCTCGACCTCAAGGTCCCGGTGACCCTCGAGATCGAGGTCCGGACGACGATCTACGACAAGGACACCAAGGGCTACGACGTCACGGCCGAGCTCCCCGGCACGGACAAGAAGGACGAGCTGGTCATGCTCGGCGGCCATCTCGACTCCTGGACCGGGGGGACGGGGGCTGTCGACGACGCCGCCGGCTGCGCCGTGGCCATGGAGGCGGTCCGCATCCTCAAGGCCCTCGGGGTCAAGCCGCGACGGACCATCCGGGCGGCTTTCTGGACCGGCGAGGAGGAAGGCTTCTACGGCTCGCGCGGCTACGTCGCCCGCCACTTCGGGGACACCGACAAGCAGAGCCTGGACAAGTTGAACTTCGAGGAGTTGGAGAAGAACTGGCGGAATCCCCTGGGAGACTCCACGAAGCTCCTGGCCAAGCCCGACTACGCCAAGATCTCGGGCTATTTCAACTACGACAACGGCTCGGGCCGCATCCGCGGCATCTATCTCCAGGAGAATTTCCAGGTCCGGCCGATCTTCGAGGCCTGGATGAAGCCGCTCAAGGACCTCGGGGTGACGGCCATCGCCTTGCAGAACACCGAAGGCACGGACCATCTGCCTTTCGATTACATCGGCATCCCGGGCTTCCAGTTCATCCAGGACCCGCTCGATTACTTCCCCGGTCTGCACCACACGAACCAGGATGTCTTTGACCACGCCGTCCCCGAGGACCTCATCCAGTCGGCCGTGGTCATGGCCTACTTCGTCTACCAGACGGCCATGCGTGACGAGAGGCTGCCGCGCAAGCCGCTGCCGATCCCCGTCGAAATGCCGGGCCGAACGAAATAGCGCCGGCGCAGGACCGATGGCATACTCGCCGATCCTGGCCCTCGTCACGGGCGTGCTCGAAGTCGCGGCCGGCGTCTATGCGCTCGTCGGTCCGGGGCGGAAACCGATCCTGCGTCCGGTCGCCATCATCCTGTTCCTCCTCGCGGGCTACCAATTCGCCGAGGTCGCGGTCTGCTCGAACCCGGCCGCTCTGGCCTATTCGCGGCTGGCCTACGTCATCATCACCTGGCTGCCGCCGGTCGCGCTCCGCCTGACCGTGGCTCTCGACGAGGGCCGTGGGAAGATCCTGCGCGCGGCGGCCCTGGTCTATTTTGTCGCTGCGGCCGCGCTGGGCCTTTGGATCCTGGCCGATCCGGGCCTGATCACCCGGACCGTCTGCGACTTGATCACGGCCCGCTATATCCAGACGACGCCGTTCGCCGTCGTGTATGGACTTTATTTCCAATCCAGCCTGCTCTGGATCGTCTTCGGGTCCGGGGTGGCCATGGTCAGGGCCGGGGACGCCGCCGCCAGGAAAAACCTGGCCAGCCTGCAGCTGGGGGTCCTCGGGTTCATGTTCCCGGCCATCGCCGTCCGCATTCTGGTCGCCGGGCCGGGCGACGTCCTCCCGTCCGCGATGTGCCACTTCGCGCTCATCCTGGCCGCTTCGCTCGTCGCCCTCGTGGTCCGAGAAAGGCGGCTGGCGGGACGCATCGCGTCGGCCTGAGAGCCGGTCCCCGGATCGTCCGCCGCGCGGCGATCATCTCGATTGACACGATCTAGCCGATGATGATACAGTAAGACTATAGGATTTATGTAAGCAGTAGGGAAAGCACGAGCGAACGAGGCCGCGGTCAACCCTGCCGCCCGGCGGGGGCCTCGTAAGGGAGCCAAATGCAGGGACAGACGCTGGGACACTACCGGATCATCGAGAAGATCGGCGCCGGGGGAATGGGTGTCGTCTATCGGGCCAGGGACGAGCGCCTGGACAGGGACGTCGCCATCAAGGTCCTTCCCAGCGGCGCGTTCGCCGACGAGGAGATGAGAACGCGCTTCCGCAAGGAAGCCCTGGCCCTGTCCCGGCTCAATCACCCCAACGTCGCGACCATCCACGATTTCAACTCGGAGGGAGGGGTGGACTTCCTGGCCATGGAGTTCATTCCCGGGGTCACGCTGGGACAGAACCTGCCGCCCGGAGGCCTGCCGGAGCAGGATGTCCTTCGGATGGGCCGGCAGGCGGCCGAAGCACTCGAGGCGGCCCATGAACAGGGCCTGATCCATCGCGACCTCAAGCCCGGGAACATCATGGTCACGCCCAAGGGCTTGGTCAAGCTGCTCGACTTCGGCCTGGCCAAGCTCCTCCGGCCGACGGGGCCGGAGGACAAAACCCTGACCTTCGCCGGCTCGGAATCCTTCTCCGGGACCCTGGCCTACATGGCCCCGGAACAGCTGGAGGGCCGTCCGAGCGACCAGCGGACGGACATCCACGCCATGGGCATCATTCTGTACGAGCTGGCCACGGGGGAGCGGCTCTATGCCCAGGAGGCCCCTTCCCAGGTCGTCGAGGCCATCCTCCACCGCAAGCCCGAATTCCCGAGCACGCGCGATCCGTACCTCTCGGAAGGCCTGGAGCGGATCATCTTCAAGTGCCTGGAGAAAGACCCCGCCGACCGCTATGCCTCGGCCCGGGAGCTCATCGCCGACATGGAGCGCCTCGGGAGCGGCAACCTCGCCGGAATGATCGCCGGCAAGACCGCGCGCGGGTCCCGGCGTCGCCCGTGGAGGAGACAGGCGCCCGTCGCCGCGGCGGCCGCCCTCGTCCTCGCGGCGCTCTTGTTCGGCCTGAACGTCGGCGGAGTGAGAGAAGCCCTGACCGGCCGGACCAAGGCGCCCGGCGAGCGGTCGCTGGCCGTCCTGCCTTTGAAGAACCTGTCCCAGGACCCCGAACAGGATTACTTCGCCGACGGCATCACGGACGCCCTCATCACGGAGCTCGGGCAGGTCGGCAGCCTGCGGGTGATCTCGAGCACTTCGGTCGGCCGGTACAAGAAGACACAGGCCTCCCTGCCGCAGATCGCCGACGAGCTGAACGTCGACATGATCGTCGAGGGATCCGTCCAGAGGTCGGGGGACAAAGTCCTGATCACCGCCAAGCTCCTTCGCCCGTCCGACGAGCGGCAGCTCTGGGGCCGGAGTTTCGAGCGGAACGTCGGGGACGTTCTCGCTTTGCAAAGTGAAATTGCCGAGGCCATCACGAACGAGATCGGCGTCAGGCTCAGCGAGGAGGCGACGTTGCAGCTGGCGAAAAGAAGGACCGTGAATCCCCTGGCGTTGGACGCCTATCTCAAAGGCGTCTATTCCGGCGACATGGAGAATTTCGCCCAGGCGATCAAGATCGATCCCGATTTCGCCCAGGCCTATACGAAGATGGCCGCGGCCTATTTCTACAGTGGCCTTTTCGGGGCCCTCCCGCCCCAGGAGGCCTTCTCGAAGATGAAGGCGTCCGCCCTGAAGGCCCTCGAAAAGGACAACACGCTCGGGGAAGCCCACGGCTTCCTGGCTGTGGCCTATCTCCACCACGACCTGGATTGGGCGGCCGCGGAAAAAGAATTCAAGCGGGCCTTCGTCCTCAATCCCAGCCTCGCCGAGATCCACCACCTCTATGCCCACTACCTGATGGCCATGAACAGGATCGACGAGTCCCTGTCCGAGATCAAGCTGGCCGAGGCCCTGGACCCCTTTTCCTGGGACAAGAGCCAGTGCTTCGGGTGGCACTGCCTCTTTGCCAAGGGCACGGACGAAGCGATCGGGGTCGCCCTCGACGGAGTCCGTGCGGATCCCTCGAACTCGTGGGCCCACATCATCTTGGGCTGGGCCTATGAACAGAAATCCATGGTCAACGAGGCCATCGCGGAGTTCCAGGCCGTCCTCAGCGAGTCGAAGGAGAGTTCCATGCCCCTGGCCGGCCTCGCTCACGTCTACGCGGCGTCAGGCAGGAAAAAGGAAGCCCGCGAGATCCTCGGGAAGCTCTTCGAGAAGTCGAAGCGGAAGTACGTTCCGGCCTACGACATCGCCGTCGTCTACGAGGGCCTCGGGGACGATGCCAAGGCCTTTGAATGGCTCACCAAAGCGTACGAGGAGCGGTCGGGCTTCCTCGTCTATATCAAGTGCGATCGCCGCTTCGATCGGATCCGTTCGGATCCCCGCTTCGGGAGCCTGATCCAGAAGGTCGGCCTGCCGCTCGACACGATATGAGGCGCACGCTCCCCGGGAGCGTTTGACAGTGGCCGGCGCCGGGGCTAACATCGTATCATCTCCCCAAGGAGGCACGGTCATGAACGGAAACCATTCGCGATCCGCCGTCGCCATCGCGGCGACACTGGCCTTGGTGTTGATCCTGCCCGCGGCGCTCCCGGCTGCGACGTCCGAGAAGATCGACGCCAAGGTCGACGCCGCGCTGGCGAACTTCACCAAGGAGGTCAAGGGCGGCGCGGAATTCCTCCAGTCGGCCAAAGGCATCCTCGTGCTCGCCGGGGTGATCAAAGCGGGCTTCGTTGTCGGCGGGGAATACGGCGAGGGGGCCCTGCGCGTCGCCGGCAAGACCGTCGATTATTACAGCATCGCCGCGGGCTCGTTCGGCTTCCAGTTCGGGGCCCAGAAGAAGGACGTCATCCTGGTGTTCATGGAGGACCAGGCCCTGAAGAAATTCCGCGAGAGCAGCGGCTGGAAGGTGGGGGTCGACGGCTCCGTCGCCCTCCTCGACATCGGCGTCGGCGGATCGATCGACTCCATGAACGTCAAGGCGCCCATCGTCGGGTTCGTCGTCGGCCAGAAGGGGTTGATGGTCAACGTCACTTTGGAAGGGTCGAAGATCAGCAAGCTCGACAAGTCCAATTAGGGGGGGGCGACCGTGCCAGACGTGAAGAGACCTGCCAGCGAGCTCATGCGGGAGCGTTTCTCTTGCCGCAGCTATCTCCGGAAACCGATCGACGAGGGGACGGTGACGCGTCTAGGCGCGTTCCTGGAGGGCCTCGGGCCCGGGCCGTTCGGGACTCCGACCCGCCTCCGCCTCCTGGCGGCCACGGCGGAGGACGAGCGGGCGCTCAAGGGCTTGGGCACCTACGGCATGATCAGGAACCCCCAGGGATTCATCGTCGGGGCCATGGGCCCCGGCCCGAAGAACCTGGAGGATTTCGGCTACCTCATGGAGCGGTCCGTCCTGGAAGCGGCGGACCTCGGGTTGGGCACGTGCTGGCTCGGCGGCAGCTTTCGGAAAAGCCGCTTCTCGAAGAGCATCGGCGTGTCGGGGGACGAAACGGTCCCGGCCGTCGCCTCGGTCGGCTACAGTGCCGATGCCGAAAGGTCCGGGGGTTGGGCCGGACGCGCGATCAAGAGGTCGACCCGGCTGGCGCCGGAGAAGCTTTTCTTTTCGGGCGGTTTCGACCGTCCGCTCGGGGCAGAGGGATCCGGCGCCCTGGCCCCGGCGCTCGAGGCCGTCCGCTGGGCCCCCTCGGCCTCGAACAAGCAGCCTTGGCGGATCGTCCGCGGGAACGGCCGGTGGCACTTCTATCTTCAGCGGACCAAGGGTTATGGCCAAGGCCTGCTGGGCAAGCTCTCCCCGATGGCCGACGTCCAGCGGATCGACTTGGGGATCGCCATGTGTCATTTCGAGTCGGCGGCCCGCGAGCGCGGCCTTGAAGGGACGTGGGAGCTCACCGACCCCGGGATCGTGCCGCCCGACGACCTGACCGAATACACGGCGACCTGGCGCGAGGTTTCTCGCTCGAGCCGCCCGCCGGTTTGACAAATCATGATCTTCCCCGGATAGGAGTCTGACATGGCCAAGATCCAAGCCTACTGCGGTCTCGATTGCGGAGAATGCGAGGCCTACGTTGCGACCCAGAAGAACGACCGGGACGGACTCGAGGCGGTGGCGAAGAAGTGGGCCGCCCAGTTCGGCGGCAAGGACATGGGCGGCGACGTTTGCGTCTGCGACGGTTGTTCCTCGGGCCAGCGGATCAGCACGGCCCACGCCGCGGCGTGTGCCATCCGGGTCTGCGCCTCCGCCCGCGGCGTCGTCACTTGCGCCCACTGCGCCGACTACGGCTGCGCCACGCTGCAGCAGTTCTTCACCTTCGCGCCCGTCCTCAAGGACAAGCTCGAGGCGATTAGGAAGGAGCTTGGAAAGTAGCCGGCCGATCGAGGTCATAAACGATCCGACCGTCGAGGATCGTCAACCGGACCCGCGCTTGGCGGAGCTCCGTATTCGGGGCCGCGAAGATATCCCGGTCGAGGAGGACGAGATCGGCCAGCTTGCCCGGCTCCAGCGTGCCTTTGACGTTTTCGGAGAACTCGGCATAGGCGGCATCCCGCGTGTACGCGACCAGGGCCTGCTCCAGGGATAATCGCCGCCCGTCGGGGCCGGGCCGCTCGACTGCTTCCGCTAACACCTCGAAGGGGGACATCAGGGGAGAGGCCGTGACCGCGTCGGTCCCCAGCACGATCTTGATCCCTGCGTCGAGGAGCTCGAGGCAGGGAAACAGATGCCGCGGTGGGGCCGCCCCGGCCCGGATCCTGTCATCGATGTGGGCCAAGAGGGGAGGCTGCACGCTGGCAATCACTCCCGCCGACGCATACAGGGCGATCCAATCCGGCGGGATGTCGTGGGCATGCTCGATCCTGAACCTCGGATCGCGGGGCCTCAGCTCCTTTCGGATCCTCTCATAGATCTTTAGGATTTCGTAACCGCCGGCATGAACCATCGTCTGAAGATCCGCCCTCGTAGCTCCGGCGAACCAGTCGTAGACCTCGTCCGCCGAAGGCTGCAC
This sequence comes from Candidatus Aminicenantota bacterium, assembly GCA_963754085.1. Taxonomy (GTDB): domain Bacteria; phylum Acidobacteriota; class Aminicenantia; order Aminicenantales; family Saccharicenantaceae; genus RBG-16-66-30. The sequence goes on from CAVWFA010000013.1 coordinate 22,846, forward strand.
GGCCCAGCGGTCCCGCCGGCCCGTCCGGTCCACGGCCGGGACCGGCGCGAAGGTCGGTCTGAAGAGTTTGAGCGCTCCCCAGTGCAGCCAGGGATCGCCGCGCCCATAGGAAGCGACATAGTCCCGCAGCCGTCGCCAGGCGGGAAGGGGAACCCCGGCATAGATCCGCGTCTTCAAGCTCCCCGTCCGGCGCAACTGCCGGAACACGAGAAGCTCCTGCCAGTTGCCCGTGTGCTGGACGGAGGTCACGCCGAGCGCGGCCAAGCGGCCCATGGTCTTTTCGGCTTGCTGCGCCGCCGGGCCGACCTGCCTTTCGGCCAGGACCTGGTCCATCAGCCACATGGGCCCGCCGCGGACGAGTCCTGTGGGCTCTCCGCTCCGGTCGCGGGCGATCCCCTCCAGGGGCCGTTCGCGCGTCTCCCGCCCGATCCCGGCCTCGCGGAGCGCGGCGGAGTTGGCCAATCCCGAATCGCCAAAGGCGTTCAAAAGCCAGACCGGATGGTGCGGAGTCGCCCGATCGATCCACTCCTTCGACGGCAGCTCGCCGCCCCATTTCCGCTCGTCCCAGCCTTCTCCGAAGATCCAGGCGCCAGAGGGGACTTTGCGGGCCTCGACGGCCAGGATCTCGACGAGCTCGTCGCGGCCGGCCACGAAGCGCAAATTCAGGGGCACCTCGCCCGCGGTCGTGCTGAGGTCGAGGAGATGGAAATGGGCATCGATAAAACCCGGCAGAAGGGCGGCCCCCCGTCCGTCGATGACGAGCGTCGAGGCGTCGACACAGCGTCCGATCTCCTCGTCGGTGCCGACCGCGGCGATGAGGCCGCCGGCCACGGCGACGGCCTGGGCCCACGGCTGTTTCGGATTGCCGGTCCAAACGCGGGCCCGCTGGATGACCAGATCGGCCTTGGGAGCCGGGGCGGCCAGAGACCCGACCGCCAAGAGAAGCACGCCAGCCCACGCGCCGACCGGGATGCGGCCTGTCCTCGGCTCCATCAGCGGTTGAGGACGTAGAGCGAGATGTTCAGGACCGTCGCGAAGCTGACCCACAGGATGTAGGGGACGAGCAGCCAGGCCGCCGGTTTCGAGATCTTGCCGAAAAGCCGGATCGTCAGCAGGATCATCGCTCCCAGCAGGACGATGACGACGGCGGCCCCCAGGATCATGTGGGCGCCGAAGAACACGATCGACCAGAGCGCGTTCAGGAGGAGCTGCGCGGCGAAGACCGACAGGGCCTTCTTCACCTCCGGCCTCTTGACGCCCTTCTCGTAGACGAGCCAGGCGGCCACGCCCATCAAGGCATAGAGGATCGTCCAGACCGGGCCGAAAAGCCAGTTCGGGGGATTGAACGAGGGCTTGGCGAGGCCGGCATACCAGCCGGGGATGGACGGCATCGTGAAGACCGAGCCGAGTATGCCGGCGAGCTCGCAGGCGACGATGAAGACGACGAGAGTGACGGCCTTTTTCATGTCTATCTCTCCGTAAGATGATGTGAATTTAGCTCCGGGGGAGGTGATTGTCAACATGCCGGGACGCCCCACTCCAGGCCCAAAACATGGTATCATGTTTCTTCAGGAGAGAATTGCATGGACGCCATCCGTGTCGACGGCCTGGTGAAGACGTTCGACGGCTTCACCGCCGTGGACCATATCTCGTTCGCCGTCGGAGAAGGGGAGCTCTTCGGCCTGCTCGGGCCCAACGGCGCGGGCAAGACGACGACCATCAACGTGCTCTCGACCCTGCTCCGGCCGACCGCGGGGACGGCCGTCGTGGCCGGCTTCGATGTCGGCCTGGACCGCGACGATGTCCGCAAGAGCATCGGCATCGTCTTCCAGGAACCCGCGCTCGACGGCCGGCTGACCGGGCGCGAGAACCTGGAGTTCCACACGATGATGTACGGCCTCGGCAAGGCCGAGCGCAACCGCCGGATCGAGGAAGTCCTCTCTCTGGTCGAGCTCACCGAGAAGGCCGCGACGCTCGTCGAAAAGTACTCCGGCGGCATGAAGCGGCGCCTGGAGATCGCCCGGGGCCTGACCCACCGGCCCAAGGTCCTGTTCCTCGACGAGCCGACCCTGGGCCTCGACGCCCAGACGCGGCGCCACATCTGGGAGTACGTCCGCAAGCTCAACAAAGAAGCCGGCGTGACGATCATCCTGACGACGCACTACATGGAAGAGGCCGATTTCCTTTGCGACCGCGTGGCCATCATGGACCACGGCACCTTCGTAGCCCTGGACACGCCGGCCCGGCTCAAGGACACCCTGGGCGGCGACGTCGTCTCCCTGGAGCTCGAGGGGGACTCGACGGCTTTTTTGGACGAGCTGGGCCGGCTGGATTGGATCAAGCGGTCCAAGCTCCACGAGGACGTCCTGTCTCTGACCACGGAGAGAGGGGAGCGGCGCATTCCCGAGCTGGTCATGCTGGCCCAGCAGCATGGCGTGACGGTCAACTGCGTCAACCTGCGCAAGCCCAGTCTCGAGGACGTCTTCCTCCACTTCACGGGCCGGACGATCCGCGAGCAGGAGGCCAGCTCGAGCGAGCGCAACCGGGCCATGATGATGGGCCACGGGCGGAGATAGCCATGAGGATCTACACGAACGCGATCTACGTCCTCTGGCGCCGGGAGATGATCCGCTACTTCCGGGCCAAGTCCCGGATCGTCGGTTCCCTGGCCATGCCGGTGTTCTTTCTGGCCTTTCTCGGCCTCGGCTTCCGGCGCATGCCCGTCCCCGGCATGGGCGGCGGGGCCGGCTACATCGGCTTCCTGGCCCCGGGCATCATCGGCATGACACTGCTCTTCTCCTCGTCCATGCAGGGCATGTCCGTCCTCTGGGACAGGGAGTTCGGATTCCTCAAGGAGATCATGGTCGCCCCGGTCAGCCGGGTGTCGCTCGTCCTCGGCCGCATCGCCGGAGGCGCCACGACCTCGATGATCCAGGGGCTGCTCATCTTCGGGGCTTCGCTCCTCCTGGGCTTCCGGTTCCGCGGGCCGGCCGGGCTTCTCTTTAGCCTCGTCTTCATGCTCCTCATCGCCTTCACGTTCATCGGGATGGGGCTCATCTTCGCCTCGCGGATGAAGGATATGCAGGGCTTCGGCATCGTCATGAACTTCATCATCTTCCCTTTCTTCTTCCTCTCCGGCGCGCTCACGCCGCTCGAGAACTTCCCCTGGGTCATCCGGGCCCTGTCCTACGCCGACCCGCTGACCTACGGGGTCGACGGCCTGCGCGGCGTCCTGATCGGCGCGTCGCACCTGCCCGTGGCGGTCGATCTTCTGGTCATGACCGGCTTCGCCCTGATCATGCTCTTCCTCGGGGCCTGGTTCTTCGAAAAGAGCGAGAGCGTCTAGGCCGGGACCATGGCCGGCCCGATCGCGATCAGGTCCCATGGGGTCAATCTCTATCTCGTGGCCTGCCTGGACGGCCTCCTCCTTTTCGACGCCGGCTGGCCGCGCTCCCTGCCCGACCTGAAAACGGGCCTGGAGGCGGCGGGGCTGCGGCTCGCCGCCATCCGCTTCGTCATGACCAGCCACGCCCATCCCGATCACGCCGGCCTGATGCAGAAGCTGAAGCGCTATTGCGGCGTCCGGAGGATCGTTCACGAAGTCCAGCCCGGCGCGCTCTTGGAGCTGAACCGGTTCTTCGAGCGCAAGCCCGACCGGAACTATGAGCCCATCGCGATCGATGAGACCGATCTGGTCGTCGGCAGCCCGAACCGGGAGGTCCTGCAGTCGATCGGCGTCGAGGGCGAGATCCTGGAAACGCCTGGCCACAGCGACAACAGCGTGTCCCTGGTCCTGGATAGCGGAGAGACGTTCACGGGAGACCTGACCCGTCCGGACCTGGCGACGGACGCGAACGCCTCGGCCGTCGCAGCCAGCTGGACGCGCTTGCTCGCGCGAGGCGCCGTCACGATCTACCCCGGCCACGGCGGGCCGGTCGCGGCGGGCGTCATTGAGGAGATGCTGAGGATTCAGGGCCGATCGGGAGACGAGAACATTTAGAGGAGGGACCGCCATGCGGCCGGAACGTCAGGCTCACGAACAACCCTTCGCCGTCGGCGAGCTGGGCTGGCGCTATCATCACCTGGGCATCCCGACCGTCGTTCCTCGGCCGGACGAGGTCCATCTGCCGCATCTCAAGGTCCACGTCGCGGGATTCGAGACGAGCCCCTTCGGCGTCGAATGGATGCGTTTCGATCCGGACTGCCAGATCCACGAGCTCATCCGGACCGTGCCGCACCTGGCCTTCGAGGTGGACGACCTGGAGGCCGCGCTGGCCGGCCGGCGCGTCATCAGCCCGACGAGCTCGCCGTGCGCCGGAGTGCGCGTCGCCATGATCGAGGACGACGGCGCCCCGATCGAGCTCATGGAGTTCTCGAAAAAGTGAGCCTGCGGGCACGGGCCCCGGTCTATTTCCGATCTTGGCCGAGAACGGCCTTCTTCAGCTCCGGGTGGACCTTGGCCTTGTGCGCCTCGGCCTGGGCCAGGACCGCGCGGGCCTCGTCGATCCGGCCGCCGGCGTAAAGAAGGTTGATCAGGTTGTTGTAGGTCTCGCCGAAGTCCGGGTCCTTGCGGATGGCCTGCCGGTATTCCTCTTCGGCCTCCGCCGTCCGCTTGAGCATGAACAACACGTTGCCGTGAAGGTAACGGTAGGGGGCCGGGACCGGGCCGAGCTCCCTCGCCGGATCGGCCTTGGCCCGCGCCTCCTGTTCCTTGATCATCTCTTCTTTGGATTCCTGGAGGGCCTGGGCGAACCGGTCGGGCGTGCAGGAGCCCCGGCTCTTGACCGCGGCGTCGGCCGCGCTGATGTCCTCGAGCTCCTCGCTCAGCGCGTCCATGGCCTCGGACTTGTTCTTGAGCTTCTGCTGTTCGAGATTGGCGACGGCCTTGGCCATCCGCAGATAGCCCTCTTCAGCCGCGCGAGTGTGCTCGAGCGCGCCGCCATAATCGCCCTTCTTGTAAAGGACCTGGGCCATCAGGAAGTGGGCTTCCTGATGTTCGGGCAGCCGCTCCAAGCAGAAGAGGATCTCCGCCTGGCCCTTGTCCAGGCGGTCATTGCGGATGGCCGTCCGGGCCTTTTCGATATTGGGCGCGAGCGTCGAATAGGCGCTCATCAGGGCGAGGTCCTTGTTGTCCTGCGCCCGAACGCCCGGGACGATCGTCCCGGCGGCGAGAAGCAGGACAGGAAGGATCCGTTCGAGCTTCATGTCAGCGGCGCTCCAAGCCGTAGCCGGGGGAACTCCTGTCCCCCAGTTAGAATCGTAAGCCAACGGGACCCCCGTGTCAATCTTGCGGACCCGCACGTCGCAATCGTCTTGACCTCTCTTCGGGACCGGCGATATGATGTCCGCACCCCGATCCGAAGGAGGTTCCGCATGTCCCCGTCCCGTCGTCTTTCCCGGGCCGCCGTCACGGCCGCGGTCCTCGCCCTGATCCTCGGTCAAGCCGCGTCCCCGGCCTTCGCCGCCGTTCCCCAACGGGCCCTCCCCGGCGTCCCTCCGGACATCGACGCCACGGTCGCCCGGGCCATGAAGGCCTTCGAGGTGCCGGGCCTCGCCCTGGCCATCGTCAAGGACGGGAAGGTGGTCCTGGCCAAGGGCTATGGTATGCGGAAGCTCGGTCAGCCGGCCACGGTCGACGCCAAGACCCTCTTCGGTATCGCCTCGAACAGCAAGGTCTTCACGGCGACCGCCCTCGGCCTCCTCGTCGAGGAGGGCAAGCTCGCCTGGGACGCGCGCGTCGTCGACACCCTGCCCTGGTTCATGATGTATGACCCCTTCGTCACCCGCGAGCTGACGGTCCGCGACCTTCTCGTCCACCGCAGCGGCCTGGGCCTCGGGGCGGGCGACCTGCTCTGGTGGCCCGAGTCGACGTACAACCGCCGGCAGGTGGCCGAGCGGCTGCGCTTCATCAAGCCCGCGACGTCCTTCCGCAGCGCCTACGCCTACGACAACGTCCTCTACCTCGTTGCCGGTGAGGTCATCCAGGCCGTGACCGGCCGGACGTGGGAGGATTTCGTCCAGGAGCGCATCCTCAACAAGGTCGGCATGACCGGCAGCAACGTGCGCCATTCGGCGGCGGCCGGGGGCGGCAACGTCGCGACGCCCCACGCCCGGGTCGAGGGCGCCGTCCGGCCCATCGCGCCCTTCACGAGCGACAACACGAATCCGGCCGGCGGCATCAACTCCGGGGCCGAGGACATGGCCAAGTGGATGCTCGTCCGCCTCGCGCGCGGCAAGCTCGCCGACGGGACGGCGCTCTACTCGGAGCGGACGGCCCGCGAGCTCGAGACGCCGGTGACCATCCTGCCCAATCCCGCGCCGCCCGCCGAGCTGGCCCCGCGGAAGGCCCATTTCCGGGCCTACGCCCTCGGCCTCGATATCCGCGATTACCGCGGCCATCTGGTCGTCGACCACACCGGGGGGCTGCCCGGCTACGTCTCGATCGTGACGCTCCTCCCGGAACGGAACCTGGGCGTGGCCATCCTGACGAACGCCGAGTCGACGTCGGCCTTTTACGCCCTGACCCAGCAGATCGTGGACTACGACCTCGCCGCCCCGCCCATGGATTGGGTGGCGGCCTATCTCAAGCGCGACGCCCGGATCGATGCCGAGACCGCCCATGCGATGGGCCAATCGGCGGCCTCCCGCGAGGCCTCGTCCAAGCCGTCGCTGCCGCTTACGAAGTATGCCGGCGTCTACACGGACGCCTGGTACGGCGACGTGGCCGTCGAGGAGGCCGGCGGCAAGCTGGTCATGCGCTTCTCCAAGACCGCGGCCCTGACCGGCGACCTGGAGCACTGGCAGTACGACACGTTCATCGTCCGCTGGCGCGACCGCGAGCTCCGGGCCGACGCTTATGTCACCTTCGCCCTCAACCCGGACGGCTCGATCGACCGGGTCAAGATGGAAGCCGTCTCGCCGGAGACCGATTTCAGCTACGATTTCCAGGACCTCGATCTGAGGCCGGCACGCAAGCCGCTGAAATAATTCGATTTACGTAAAGCCTTGACCGGGCCGCGGGCCGCGGCTATCATGCCCGCGGGAAGGAGAATGGACATGAAGGTCGATTCCACCGTTGTCCTTTGGGGCCAGACCCTGGCCTATACCCTCTACTGCATCGCCATGATCCTGGTCGTCGGCTGGGTCGCCTGGAAGTTGACGAAACAGGGCAAAGGAGGCGGGGTCAAGCCGGCCCTGTTCTTCACCTTCGTCGGCTTCCTGACGGTCCTCGGCGTGTCCCTGCATCTCATCACGCTGAAGACCATTCCCTGGGTCGAGCCGGATCTGCACCGGGCGACGGCTCAGGTCGACAGGGTCTTCGAGATCAAGGTGGCCGACCACGAGTTCATCCTGCCCCAGGCCCGCCTGGTCATCAAGACCGGCGAGAAGGTCCGCTTCGACGTCACGTCGGGCGACCTGACCTACGGCTTCGGCGTTTTCCGCCCGGACAACTCCATGGTCTTCCAGATGCAGGTCGTGCCGGGGCACAGGAACGACGTCATCTGGGAATTCCACAAGCCCGGCCTCTACAGCATCCGCTCGACGGAGTACTCGGGGCCCAAGGGAGTCGGCATGTTCATCGCCGACGCCATCGAAGTCGTCGAAGGGAACTAGGGGGACACCATGAGCCTCGTCCAGACATTCCTCAACGGGGAACAGGGCCTGTTCAAGCCGAAGACCCTGACGCCCATGCAGAAGCTGACCCTCCGGTTCGTCGTCGTGGGCCTCGTCTACTTCGGCTTCGCCGTCGTCGAGGGCATGATCATGCGGATCTTCGAGGTCAAGCCCCTGCCCGTGATCACGACCAACCAGTTCTTCGCCATCCTGACGGCCCACCCGCTGGTCGGCATCTTCGGCTCGTCCTACTCGATCGTCTTCGGCGCCTTCCTCTTCCTGGTGCCGTTCTTGATGAAGAAACCGCTCTGGAGCGTCAAGCTGGCCACATGGACGTTCTGGCTGGTCGCGGGCGGCACATTCGTCTTCTGGGGCGCCGGCTTCGTCTCCCACTACGCGCCGCTCTACACCCTCTACTGGCCGCTCCCGGCCGACTTCAGCCAGTTCAGCGCCCTCGGCGGCGCCGTATTCATCTTGGGCATCGCCCTGGTCATGCTGGGGACGATGCTCTTCGTCGTCAACATCTTCAAGACCATCACCTACACGCCCAAGGGCTGGGACAAGCAGCCGGCCGGCGCCCTCCTGGGCTCGGCCCTCGGCTGGACGGGTATCAAGAACCTGTTCCGGAAGAACAAAGTGGCGCACCTGGTGCCCCTGCCGGTCGCGGCCGTGGCCCGCGGCACGGTGGATGTGGCCCTCAATTCCGGCATCATCCTGTTCACGGGCGTGCTCATCCTCGTCTATATGGTCGGCTCCCTCCTCGGGCACGAGATGCGGCGGACGGCCATCGATGCCCTGCTCTACAAGAACTGGTTCTGGTGGGGCCTCGACCTCGTCGCTGACGGCCTCGTCCTCATCTTCGTCGCCGGGACCTGGTACTTGCTGGCCATGCTGATCACGGGCAAAGAGCTGTTCATGCAGAACGTCGCCCGGGCCGCCCTGCTCGTCGAATTGGTCGTCTCCTGGACGGTCTGGTCCCACCATCTGCTCTCCGACCAGGCCCAGCCGGCCCTGCTCAAGGTCGTCTCCGGCGAGATGGTCACGGCCTTCGAGCTCATCACCCAGGGCCTGGCCTTCTTCATCACCGTCGCCACGCTCTGGAGCGCCCGGCCGCTCAAGATGACGAACGAGCTCAAATTCCTGTTGGGCGGGCTGCTCGGCTTCGGCCTGGGCGTCCCTGCCGGCATCATCCAAGCCGACGTCGGGCTGAACCGTATCCTCCACAACACCCAGTGGGTCATCGGGCCGCACGTCCACGTCGCCGTCCTGGTCGGCCTGAGCATGACGCTCTACGCCGCGATCTACATCCTCTTCCCCATCCTGACCAACGGCGCTAAGCTCTACAGCCAGAAGCTGGCCAACCTCCATTTCTGGGCCCAGCTCCTCGGCGGCATCGGCATGGGCGCCTTCATGGGCATGGCCGGGCTCAAGGGTATGCTCCGCCGGACCATTTATTATAACGGCGAATTCAACATCTACATGATCTTGGCCGCTCTCTGCGGCCTCCTGCTCCTCGTCGGCTTCCTCAGCTTCTTCGTCAACATCGTCATGAGCGTCGGGCTGAAGGGCGTCCTGGGGATCTTCGCGAAGTCGACACTGGACAAGGACAAGCTGCTGCCGGCGCAGGAGTGATCGGAGGGGGCGGACAGGCCGCCTTGACTCGGCCGCCTGTCCGCCGATATCATCCGGGCGGAGAAAGTTCCGAAGGAGGCCCCGGATGATCGCGATGTGCCGGCGCCCGCGCCGCCTGTCCTCGATCTTGATGATAGCGTTTGGCTTGGCCGCGGCGTCGGCAGTTCCTGCTTTGGCCCAAGCCGGCGGCCAGGTCCCGGCCTGGGCCGGGCTGCGAACGATCGATCTCGGCGGGCCGGCCGGCGCCGGGACGACCATCGCCGGCCTGGCGCTCGATGACGGGGCCCGGATCGGGCTCGCTGCGCCTCTGCCGCTCTTCACCCTGCTCGTTGACGGGCGCCTCGCGACCGCTTCAGCCCTGCCGGCCGGGCTCGTTTTCACCGTGACAGCCGAAGAAGGCTTCAGGCCCGGGGTCAAGCTCACGATCGTCTTCCGGAACTCCGGGAAGGCGAAGATCACGCTCGAGAACCTCGTGCCGCTCGGCCAGGGCGAAGATCGTGTCTACATCACGGCCGGCCTGCCGAACGAAGAGCCCCACACGCTCGACCGCAGCCAGCTCTTCCGTCCGGGGCTCAGGCCGGTCGGCGTCTTGCTTCCCGACAACGCCTGGCACCTCGGTTTCTCCTGCGTCGATCTCGGCGGCGGCGAGACGCTGACGGCCATCGCTCGCCGGGTCAAGACCGATAAGGCCGAACGGACCCGCTGGGCCACCATCCTCGCGCCGGGAGGGACGGTCGAATACTGCCTCTACTTCGAGGCCCATCGCGGCGGCTGGCGCCGCGGCCTTGAGATCATGTTCCGCGAGCGCTTCCTCTACGACCTCGCGGCGTTCGACGATGCCCTGTTCAAGCGGGCCGACCTGGCCTGGGTCCGGCGGGCCTATCTCATGGTGCTCCAGTTCGCCTGGGACCGGACCTATTACGACCGGGAGGCGGCCCGCTACGCGTACGACGAGACGCTCACCGCCTGGGACAAGACGCTGGGACCGATCGATATCTACACGATCTGGCCGACCTGGCCGCGTCTCGGGCTGGACGCCCGCAACCAGTGGGACATGTACCGGGACCTGCCGGGCGGTCTCCCCGAGCTCCGCCGTCAGGTCGATCTTGCCCACAAGCTCGGCAAGAAGTACTTCATCTCCTACAATCCCTGGGACTCGAGCACCCGGCACGAGGACCATATCGCCGGCATGGAGGACATGCTCCGGACGCTCGACGCCGACGGCGTCGTCCTCGACACGCGCGGCGAGTCGAGCCGCGAGTTCCAGGCCGCGGCCGACCGGGTCAAGCCCGGCATCATCATGTACAGCGAGGGCATGGCCGTGCCGCGCGATATGCCCGGCATCGTCTCCGGCCGCGTCCATGACGCCCTGTACATGCCGCCGCCGCTCAACATGAACAAGTTCATGAAGCCCGACTTTGCCATCTTCCGGGTGCTCCAGCTGGCCGAGGGCCCGCTCCACCGGGAGTCCGCGGTGGCCTTCTTCAACGGCCACGGCTCGGAGATCAACACCATGCGTCCGGGCCGGCCCGATTGGATCGACGAGGAGCTGCGCTATCTCGGCCGGACGACCAAGCTCCTGCGCGAGAACTCCTCCGCCTTCCTCGACCCGGACTGGGACCCGCTCGTGACGGCGCTCAAGGACGGCCTGTGGGCCAACCGCTGGCGGGACGGAGCGAAGACCGTCTGGACCGTCTACAGCCTCCGGCCCGAAGGGTACAAGGGCCCGCTCGTCGAGGTCGAGGTGCCCAGGAACCTGCACCTCGTCAGCCTCTGGAACCACGAGGAGCTCGAGCCCGTCGTCCGCGACGGGAAGACTTACGCCCCGGTCGATGTCGCCGCCTTCGACGCGGCCCGGATCGGGACGCGGCGCGAGGGGAACGTCGAGCTCGTGGCGCTCCTGCCCGCGCTGCTTCGCGTCCGGGCCGACGGAGAGATGGTGACCTTCGAAGCGCCGGGCGCGCCGGCCGGGAGCCGGATCGCCGTCTCGGCCGGAAACCCGTCCTACGCCGAGACTCCGGCTTCGTTCGGGACGGAGAAGCGGACGATCACCCTCCACGAACACTTCGACTTCCGCGAGGAGAAGTTCGTCGTCCAGCTCTTCGCCGCCCGGGGAGAGCTCCTCGACGAGCGCGTCGTCCGTCTGCCGCTGGCCTATCCTCGCCTCGTCACCCGCGTCGAGCGGACCTCTTCCGTCCAAAAAGCCCCGTCCGGCATGGTCGAGGTCCCGGCCGGGACGTTCGTCTTCAGGACGGCCGGCAATCCCGACGACGCCAACCCGATCATCCCGTACCCCGATACGACCAAGCCCCGCACGCTCGAGATGCGCCGCTTTTTCGTGGACCGGACGCCGGTCACCAACGCCGCCTTCAAGGCCTTCCTCGACGCGACGGGCTACGCCCCTGCGGACCGGTCGAATTTCCTGAAACACTGGATCAACGGGATGCCGCCGGCCGGAGAAGGCGACCATCCCGTGCGGTGGGTGTCGCTCGAGGACGCCCGGGCCTATGCGAAGTGGGCGGGCAAGCGTCTGCCGACCGAGGCCGAGTGGCAGTACGCCGCGCAGGGCCCTGACGGACGGCCCTATCCTTGGGGGAAGAAGATGGAGCCGGGCCGGTGCAACAACAAGCTCAACCGGACGACCGCCGTCACGGCCTTCCCCAAGGGCGCCAGCCCCTTCGGCGTCCTGGACATGGTCGGCAACGTCTGGCAGGTTCTGGACGACGTCTACGACAACGGCGTCTACCGCTACGGCATCATCCGCGGCGGCAGCTTCTACGCGCCGGAGACGAGCGAGTGGTACGTCAAAAGCGGGCCGCTGGCTGTCGACAGGGTCCAGATCCTCCTTCTCATCGCGCCCGGCCTCGACCGGGTGGCCACGGTCGGCTTCCGCTGCGTCAAGGACGCGGACTGATCCGGCGGTCGATCGAGCCGCGCAGGGCCGCGCCCGTGTACGATAGCGCGCAGGCCGCGACTGCCACCGGAGTCCCCTGGATGATGACCGTTCCTCCTTCGTCCCCGCCTTCGGGGCCGAGATCGATGACGTGCCCGGCCCGGGAGATCAGATCGAGGTCGTGTTCGACGCAGACGATCGTGTGCCCCGCGTCCAGGAGCCTCCCGAAGAGACGGAGCAGCCGGTCGACATCGGAGGGATGAAGCCCCGTCGTCGGCTCGTCGAAAAGATAGAGGGTCCGGCCGGGAGGCGGGTCCATCAGCTCGGCGGCCAGCTTCAGGCGCTGCCTCTCGCCGCCGGAGAGCGTATCGAGGGGTTGGCCGAGCCGCAGGTAATCGAGGCCGATCTCGGCCAGGAAAGCCAGCCCGGCGGCGATCTTCGGCTGGCCGGTGAAGGCGCCGGCGCCTTCGGCCGCCGTCAGCTCGAGAACATCGGCGATGGTCCGGCCGGCGACACGGACGTCGAGGACGGCGCGGCCGTAACGGGCCCCTCGGCAGACCTCGCACGGCACGGAGACGTCGGCCAGATGGTCGAGGCTGACCGTCCGCCGGCCGGTCCCGCCGCAGGCTTCGCAGCGGCCCTCCGGGGTCAGGTAGGAGAAATGGGCCTTCCTGAAGCCGCGGGTCCGGGCCCCGTCCGATGAAGCGAACAGGCTCCGGACGCCGTCGAAGAGCCCCAGATAGGTGAGCGGGATGCTCGACGCGCTTTCGGCCGGGGCCTCGGTCCCGGACGCGACGACCTGCGAGAAGAGATCGAGGCCGCGGATGTCGGCGCACGAGACCGGCCGTCCCGCCTGGCTCGAAGCGTGGATGACGTCGAAGACGAGGCTCGTCTTGCCGCTCCCGGAGACGCCGGTCACGGCCGTCAGAACGCCGGACGGAACGGTGACGTCGATGCCGCGGAGGTTGTTGGCCCGGCCCCCGGCGATCTCCAGTCCGGGCCCCGGCGCTCCGGGGAGCGGCCCGGGCCGGGCGGCCCAGCGGGAGAGAAAGGGGCCGGTCACGGAGCCGGCCGACCGTTCGATCTCGGCGGGCGGGCCTTCGGCGACGATGCGCCCGCCGTCGCGGCCCGCGCCGGGCCCGATGTCGATGACGTGATCGGCGGCCCGGACGACCTCGAGGTCGTGCTCCACGGCCACAACGGTGTTGCCCTCGGTCGTGAGCCCGCGGATGAGCTCGACGAGCTTGCCGGTGTCGCGCGGATGGAGGCCGAGCGTCGGCTCGTCGAGGACGAACGTGACGCCGGTCAGCCGGACGCCGAGAAGGCCGGCCAGCCGGAGGCGCTGGGCTTCCCCGCCCGCGAGCGTGGCCGCGGCCCGGTCGAGCCGGAGATAGCCCAGCCCGACGTCGCGGATAAGGCCGAGACGGCGCAAGATCTCGCCTTGAAGGGCCGCCGTCACCGCCGCCGATCTGGCGTCCAGCACAGTCGGGCCGCCCTCGTCCCCGAAGAAGGACAGGCTCTGGGCGACTGTCTGGGCGGAGAGCTCCGCGATGGTGAGCCCCCGGTATGTCACCGCGAGCGAGGCGGGCTTGAGCCGCCGGCCGCCGCAGTCGGGGCACGGATCGTCCTTCATCAGCCCCCGCAGGGCTTCGCCCCGGCGGTCGGCGTGCTTGCGCCCGTACTCTTCGGCGACGAGGGCGGCAAAACCCTTCCACGGCCCGCGGAATTCGAAGTCGCCGGCCCTCGTCCCGCGCTTGTAGGACCAGACGATGTCGTAGATGCGGTCACCGGTCCCGAGAAGAGCGACGCGCCGCTCGGCCTCGGAGAGATCCGTGCAGGGCTTGGAGAAGTCCATCCCGGCCGCGTCGCCGGCCGCTTTCAGCGCGGCGACGTGCTGGCCGTGGGGATCGCCGTAGAACCGTCCGGTCTTCGTCCCGTCCAGGGCTCCGGCCAGAAGCGAACTTCCCGGGTCCGTGATCAGGCGCTCCGGATCGGTCACCGTCACTGTTCCGAGCCCCTTGCAGCCGGGACAGGCGCCCTGCTCGTGGTTGAAGGAGAACATCGACGCCGTGAGCGGGCGAGCGCTGAGCTCCGGCGGAGGCGTCCCGGCCCGGGAATAGAGCAGGCGGTAGTGATCGTGGATCTCGGTCATCGTCCCGACGGTCGAGCGGGGATTCGGGGACGAGGAGGACCGGGCGACGGCGATCGGGGGTGTCAACCCCCGGGCGGCGCCGTAGTCGGCCCGTCCGCCCTTGTCGATGAGCGCCCGGACATAGGCCGAGAAGCTCTCGATGTACCGCTGGCGCGATGCGGCGAAGAGCGTGTCGAAGGCGAGCGAGGATTTTCCGCCGCCCGACGGCCCGCAGATGACCGTGAACTTACGGAAGGGGATGCGGACATCGACCGAGCGGAGGTTGTGGGTCGAGACGGCCTCGAGGACGATGGGCCCGTCCGCTTCCGGCCGCGCCCGGGCCGGGCCGCCGCGCCCCGCTTCGATGGCGTATTCGCCGCGAAGGGCCTTGCCCGTCAGCGACGAGACGCAGGCCGCGATCTCTGCGGGCGTTCCGCTGGCGACGACGCGGCCGCCTTCCTCGCCGCTCCCCGGGCCGAGGTCCACGACGTGGTCGGCGGCACGAATGACGTCGGGATGGTGCTCGACGGCGATGATGGTCCGGCCGCGCGAAACGAGCTCCTGGAGGGCCTTGAGGAGGTTCTCCACGTCGGCCCGGTGGAGACCGATGGTCGGCTCCTCCAGGATGTAGAGGACGGGCCCCGCGGCGGCCCGGCCCATCTCCGAAGCGAGCTTGACCCGCTGGGCTTCGCCGCCCGAGAGGGTCGTCGAGCTCTGGCCGAGCTTGAGATACCCCAGGCCGAGGCGCTTCAGGACCTCGAGGCCGGCCGCGAGACGGGGCGTCCCGGCGAAGAAGAAGGACGCCTCCTCGACGCTCATCTCCAGGACATCGTGGATGCTCTTGCCGCGGTCCCTCACCTCGAGAGTCTCGTCGTTGAAGCGGCGGCCCTCGCAATCGGGGCAGACGACGTCGACGTCGCCGAGGAAGTGCATGCCGATCTGGAGGAGTCCCGCGCCCTGGCAGGTCTCGCAGCGGCCGCCGGCGACGTTGAAAGAGAACCGGCCTTTGCCGAAGCCCCGGGCCCGCGCGTCGGGCAGCGCGGTGAAAAGGTCGCGGATGCGGTCGGAGATCCCTGTGTATGTCGCCGGGTTGGAGCGGGGCGTCCGGCCGATGGGGGATTGGTCGACCTCGATGACCTTGCCCAAGGTCCCCTCGACCTCGATGCCGTCTGCGTCCGGTCCTGGTCCGCACCGGCCGGCCTTGAGGCGCTCGGCCAGCACGCGACGGACCAGAGTGGACTTGCCCGCGCCCGAGACGCCGGTCACGACGTTCAGGGCGCCCGATCGGAACTCGACGTCGATGCCCTTGAGATTATGCATGCGGGCGCCTCGCACGACGAGGCGTCCCGTTCCGGCGCGGCCGTGGGAACGGACCCCCGGGGTCCGCTCGCCGGTCAGGAAATCGCGGGTCGGGCTGGCGCCGGGCGGCAGTCTCGCGAAGCCGGCGGCGGGCCCCTGATAGAGGACCCGGCCGCCCGCCTCTCCCGGTCCGGGGCCGAGATCGACGATGTGGTCGGCCGTCCGCATGACGTCCTCGTCGTGCTCGACGACGAGGACGGTGTTGCCGTTGTCGCGGAGCCCGCCGACGAGCTCGAGGAGGCGCGCCGTGTCGGCCGGGTGGAGGCCGGCCGTCGGCTCGTCGAGGACGTAGAGAACGCCGCGCAGCCCGTTTCCGGCCTGCGAAGCGAGCCGGATGCGCTGGATCTCGCCGCCGGCGAGCGTGTCCGCGGCCCGGTCGAGGCGCAGATAGCCAAGCCCGAGCCGCTCGAGCAGGTCCGTTCTTTTCAGCAGCGCCTCGCGCACGGCCTCTCCGGCGGCCCGGCCCGGGGCGTCGAACGCCAGGCATCGGACCTCGGCGGCCAGGCCGCGGACGCTCATCGCGCTGAGATCGGCGATGGAACGTCCCGAGACGGTCACCCGGATGGACTCCGGCCGGAGGCGCCGGCCGCCGCAGGCGCGGCAAGGGAGCGTCCGGGCGAAGCGGAGGATGTTGTTGTTCCGCTTCGTCTTCAGGATGGTCTCCATGACCGGCAGGATGCCCTTGTAGGCGCCCTCCTCGCGCGGCTTGGCGACGATGCCCTTCCAGCGGAGCCGCGATTCGAGCGGATGCTTGCCGTAGCGGATGAGGATGCGGTCGCTTCCGTTGAGGACGATGCCGCGCTGGGCGTCGGTCAGGTCGCGCCAGGGGATGTCGACCGAGAAGCCGTGGGCCCGGCAGACCTCGTCCAGGACCTCCATGGTCACCTGGGAGTAGATGATGTATCCGTTCGGCGTCGTCAGGGTCAGGGCGCTCTGGCGCAGGGTCCGGGCCGGGTCGGCGACGAGGAGGTCGGGATCGATGCGGTCTTCGACCCCCAATCCCCGGCAGGTCGGGCAAGCGCCTTCGGGGGCGTTGAACGAGAACATCCGCCGCGACAGGCGCAGGCCGTCGGGGGACACGCCCAGCCGGGCGAAAAGCAGCCGCAGGTCGTCGTGGATCTCCGTCAGGGTCCCGACCGTCGACCTCGGCCCCGGCGACGACGTTCTTTGACCGACGGCCACGGCGGGGGAGAGGCCGCTGACGAGGCCGACGTCGGGCCGCCGGAGCTTGCCCATGAACTGGCGGGCGTGGGACGAAAACGTCTCGAGATAGCGGCGCTGGGCTTCCCGGAAGACGACGTCGAAGACGAGCGAGGATTTCCCCGAGCCCGAGACGCCGGTGACGACGGTCAGACGCCCGTGCGGGATGTCGACGTCGATATCGCGGAGGTTGTTCTCGGCCGCATGACGGATGGCCAGGACGTCCATGGGGGTCTATTATCCCCGCCGGGACGGGCCCGGTCAAACGGC
This sequence comes from Candidatus Aminicenantota bacterium, assembly GCA_963754085.1. GTDB lineage: Bacteria > Acidobacteriota > Aminicenantia > Aminicenantales > Saccharicenantaceae > RBG-16-66-30. Next base: position 39,945 of record CAVWFA010000013.1, read on the forward strand.
CTATTTCAGATAGGCCCGGGCCCCGGAGTAGTGCGAGCGGTAATAGCTCGCGGCGAAAGATTCCCGGCGGACCTTCTTGCCGCTCCCCGGGGCGTGGATGAAGGTGCCGTCCCCGAGGTAGATGCCGACGTGGGTCCGGACCCCTCCCGGCGCCGCCGAAAAGAAGACGAGGTCGCCCTTGAGGGGCTTGCCGTCCGGGACCTGCGCGCCCGCCGCGAATTGCTCTCCGACGGACCGGGGCATGGCCAGGCCGTTCAGCTGGTAGACCGCGCGGACGAGGCCGCTGCAATCGAATCCTGATTCGGCCGTCGTTCCGCCCCAGGCGTAATCGATCCCGATAAAGCTCTCCGCCGTGGCCGCCAGGCGCTCGCGGAGATCCCCGGACTTGGCCAGCGGCGGTCCGGGCCGGGCGGCGGCGTAATCCGCGGGCCCGACGATGAAATAGACGTCGATGGTCCCTTCCGCCTTGAGCCGCTCGGCCTCCCGGGCGGCGGCGTCATGGGACGTGAAGTTCCCGAAGCGGACCTTATAGAGGCCGGACTCGGCCGGAAAATAGAACGCGTCCAGACCGGTGGCCGTGAGGGAGGCGGCCAGGGCCTGGGCGTTCGCCGGGACGGCGAACGCGCCCACCTGGACCGTGTAGCCGAGACGCTCCAGCGTCGTCGCCTCCTGAGGGGGTGCGACCGCAGGCGGAGCGGGCGGGGGAATGGCGGGCGGGATTGGAGCGACGCGGACGCCGGACCGGCATCCGGCCAGCAAGAACGCGGCGATCGCGACGGTCGAAATAGCTGCTTTTGCCCGGGACGGGATCATTATTCTATCTTACCAAGATTTGGTCGCAGGAACACTCGAAAAGCGGAACCGGGCCGTCCTTGAGGGCTGCCGGGGTGGAGGGCGCCGGCCCGGTCCCTTGACGCAAGGCCGTCCTGGAGACTACCATGGTTCAAGGCGGGCGAAAGGGGTCGGTCATGAAATATTCATCTCCGCGTTACCTGGCTTTGGCCTGTGCGGGCGCTCTCTCCTTGGCGGCCCTGATGACGGCCCGAGTGGCGGCGCAATCCATCCGTATCGAGCAGAAAGACGGCCTCACTTTCGTCAGGAACGGCGCCAAGCCAGCCGCGGTCCCGGGGGCTCCCAAGGGAGTCCGGCTTATCCACGAGCTGACCATCGGTAGCGAGAACGATCCCGATGAGACAATGATCTTTTCGATCAGGGCCGTCCAGGTCGGCGCCGGCGGCGAAATATTCGTTCTCGATGATAAGATCAATCAGATCAAGGTCTACGGGCCCGACGGCCGCCACCTCAGGACCATCGGCAAGAAGGGCCAGGGCCCCGGCGAGCTCCAATCTCCCTCGCGGATGACGATGACCGCGGCAGGCAACCTGTGCTTTCTCGATGTGGGCAACAACCGCGTATCCACTTATTCGCCCGAGGGGACCTGCCTCAGGGAAACCCCGTTCGCGGGCTGGCGGCCAGTCCGCTTCATCCCCGACTCCCGGGGCCTCGGATACGGCGACCTCCTCGATTTCCAGGGCGGAGTCAAAGACGTCCTCCTGAAATTTGACTCCAAGCTCAACAAAGTCGCCACGATCGCGACCCTAGTCATCGTCGATAATCCCAGCGAAAAGATGATCCCGGTCGAGATGTTCCGCTTGATCTTTCAAGTTGATCGGAAGGATCGCGTCGTCTGGGGCTCCACCGGCGCTTACGAGCTAAATGTCGTCGACGCGGACGGCAAGCCGGTCAAGAAAATCCTCCGCGAGTACGAAAAGATGGCCTTCAGCCGGGCCGAAAAGGACCAACGGATCAAGGAGACGTTCGACGGGCAGGCCCCTCCGCCGGGCGTCGAGCCCGTTTTCTCTCCCCATAAGCCCGTTCTCTATTATTTTGTTATCGACGACGAAGGCCGTTTTTACGTCCGGACGTACGAGAAAGACGACCAGGGGCGGTTCTTCTACGATGTTTTCGACGGGGAGGGACGGTATTTCAGCCGGTTCTCTCTCCCGGAATCAGAGCTGCTGGGGGTCGTCAAGAAAGGGAAGGCCTACACCTACGTCCTGGAAAACGAAGCCGGCATTCCCCAGGTCATGCGCTACGCCATGGTCTGGGAATAGCCGGTTCGAGCCTCTATCTTATCTTCTTCAGGATCTCGATAACCTGGGCGGCCAGATCGGCCTTGGCCTGGGCGGCGTCCAACGCGAGCTGCGCGGCCTTGACGACGCTGTTAGGGACCAAGCCAACCGCTTCCTTGGCCCGGAGGTCTTCCATGCCTTTCCCAACCGTATCGATCTCAGACTGGGCCTCGCTCAGGTCCTTCTCGGCCGCGCTCATCCGGGTCTGGATCTCCAGCTCTCCGGCGGAGATCTCGCCCGCCAGGAACCGCCGCCGCAAGGCCAGGCGGTTCTCGATGTCCTTGATCCCCGCCTCATCGACGGAAAGCCAGGCCAGGACGTCGTCGAGGTCGCTCTTCGGGATGAGCCCCAGTTCGACTCGATGGCGCAGGGTGGGCTCGATGCGTTCCCTGCGCAGGTCCATTTCGAACCGCCACGATCTCTTCTCGACCTCGAGACGTTCGCTGACGAAGTCGCGCCCCCCGACCAGGGGAGCATAGAGCTCGTTGCGCGGGGCTTCTCCGGATGCCTTGGCTTCCTCGAGATCGAGGATCGCCCTGCCCAGTTCGGCTGCCGCCTCCTGGCTTGCGGACTTCGATGCCAGGGTCTCCTCGTTGCTGATCATGCCCAAGGCTCGTTTGTTCTCCATCTGGGCGGACCATTCTTTCCAGGACTCCAGGAACGCCGTCTTGATCTTGACCTCGGTCTCCAGCCGGGCGATCTCGATCTTTTTCCGCCAGGAATCCTTGATGATGTCGGCGGCCTTGGTCGCGGCCACGCCCAGGAGCAGGACGCCGGCCGCGAGGCCGAGGACGAAGACGGGTCGCGGGACGGCGATCCGCCCCGGGGCCGGCTTGAGCTGGTCCCTCCGGCGGAATTCCGAGGCCAGCTGCCACTCCAGGCGGTCCACGAACTGGGGGTCGGGTTCGATATGCTTAGACATGGGTCCCTCCTTCGAGCCGAGGATCGGGGAGCACGGCCCGCAGCGATCCCCGGGCCCGACGCAGCAATCCTTCGACGGCGCGCTCCGAAACGGACATCTCGCCGGCGATCTCGCGGACGCTCAGGCCGTCGAAGTAGAAGGCTTCGAGAGCCCGGGCTTTGCGCCGTCCGAGCGAGGCGACGGCCAGGAAGATCTCCAGCGATTCGAATTCGTCGGCGGGCGTCCGGGCTTCGACGCCGTCGGCCCCGGCCGGGCCGGCCTCGGCGTCCCATTTCTTGCGCCTGAGGTAATCGATCAGGATGTTCCGGGCCACCTGCTTGAGCCAGGCCAGCGGCGTGTCGGGGACGGGCCTCGTCTTCCAACTGTCGAGGGCCCTCAGGTAGGACTCCTGGACGATGTCCTCCGTCAGGGCCCGGTCACCCCCGGTTCGCTTGGCCAGGTAGCCGTAGAGGAGGTTGACCGTCTCCCGGTAGATCCTCAGCCACTGTTCTTCTTGCACCGCCTCGGGCTCCTTTCTTGGGTCATCCACACCTATGACGAACGGCCGGGCCGAAAACCCACGAAAGAACCCGCAAATCGACAATATCGCTCGCAGGGTCGGTTCCTCCGGCGGGCGGACACTTTCGGCACGAAGCGGTCCATCCTGCTGATGGCTCCCCCCGGATAGCCTCGTGTTCCCGAAACTCAGCCCACGCTCTATTCCAGTTCTTCCAGCCAGGCCTTGGCGAAGGCGCGGGCGGCCTCGGTCGCTTCCTTTCCGGCCCGGAAACAGATCTTCCAATAAGCGGATTTCTGCTCGTACTCTTCCTTGGCGAAGATCTTCCTGTCGCCCCGCGACACGAGCTCGGCCGAGAAATCGACGTCGCTGCTCGTCTCCAGGAACTGGCGGATGCGGTTGGCGATAAGCTTCCCGGGATCCTCGGGCAGGTCCTCGTTCCACGACTTCAGGGCGTTCTCGTAGTTGGCCTTGTTCTGCGCGGTCTGCATTTCCGCTCCCAGGCGGAAGTTCTCTTTCATCGCGGGCTTGTCCATTTCCCCGATCTGGACACGCATCTGCTTGATGGCCTCCTCCATCGACTTCTTCATCTCCGCGTCGCCGCCCGCCGCGATCTGGCGCATATTCGCGATGCCCGCCTCCAGGTCCGCCTTCATCTTGGCGATCTGCTCATCCGCGGACGGGACGGGATCGGGGGGCTGAGGCTTCCGTCCGTCGCGGTGTTTCTTGTAGGCCGCCTTGAACTCCGGCGAAGCGGCGTAGGCCTTGACCCAGGCCAGCCCGGATCGGACGATGTCGGCCTTGGACGAGGCGGGCAAGGCTTTGAACGCCTTGGCCGCGGCGGGATCGTAAATGTAGCCGCTGGTCAATGCCCCGAGGAGATCCTCCCCGGCGGAAGCTTTGTCGAGCCCTAGCTTGGCCAGGACGTCGGCCCCGCTCTGGGCGGCGACGGCGCTTCCCGCTTTGACCAGGATCAACGCGCCCAAGAGACCGTAGAAAAGCCAGCGAGTTCGATCCCTTTTCGTCGCTTTCATGAGATCCCCTTCTCCCGCGTCGTTACTTAAGCCACTTGTCGAGCCAGGCGATGACGGTGTCGTGCCAGAGGATGGAGTTGGCCGGCTTGAGCACCCAGTGGTTCTCGTCGGGGAAGTAGAGGAACTTGGAGGGGATGCCGCGACGCTGCAGGACGTTGAACGAGCCGATGCCCTGCGTCTCCACGACCCGGAAATCCTGCCCGCCGTGGACGACGAGCATGGGCGTCTTCCAGTTCTTGATGAAGTTGGCCGGGTTGTGCTTTTCGAAGTTCTTGGGATTGTCCCAGGGCGTGCCCATGTGGTCCCACTCGGGGAACCAGAGCTCCTCGGTCTCGAAGTAGGCCGCCCGCTCGTCGATGTTGCCGTCATGGGCGATCAGGCACTTGAAGCGGTCGGGCCAGTTCCCGGCGATCCAGTTGATCATGTAGCCGCCGTACGAGGCGCCCAGGGCGCCGACCCGCGTCCCGTCCATCCAGGGATACTTAGCCAGCGCCGCCGCCAGGCCCTTCTGGAGGTCTTCGAGCGGCTTGCCGCCCCAGTCGCCGCGGATGGAGTCGCAGAAGGCCTGGCCGTAGCCGGTCGAGCCGTGGAAGTCGACCATGACCGCGGCGTAGCCGGCGCCGGCGTAGGCCTGGGGGTTCCAGCGGTAGTGGAAGTCGTTGCCGAACGAGCCCTGCGGGCCGCCGTGGATCATGAAGGCGACCGGATATTTCTTGGCCGGATCGAAGTCGACCGGCTTGACGATGTAGCCGTAGACCGTCTCGTTGTTCCAGCCCTTGAAGGAGTATTGCTCGGGCTCGCCCAACCGGACGGCGGCCAGCTTGGCCGCGTTGATGGCGGTCAGGGCCTTCTCGCCCGCGCCCGGCGCGATGGCATAGATCTCGGTCGGCGAGGTCAGGGTGTTGCGCTCGAAGACGACGCCGTCGCCCACGGCCGCGAAACCGGCCACGGTGCCGGGGCCGACGAGCGTGTCCGCCTTGCCGGTCGCGGGGTCGACGGCGAAGAGCGAGGTCTGGCCCTTGTTGGGGGCGGTGGCCAGGATCTTCTTGCCGTCCTTGGCCCAACCGATCGAGGCCACCGAGAAGTCCCAGGCCTCGGTCAGGACGCGCGGCTGTCCGTCCGGCCAGTCGCGGAGCACGATGCGGAAGCGGTCGGCCTCGTAGCCGGGACGGGCCATGGCCGCGTAGGCCAACGTCTTTCCGTCGGGGGAGAAGGCGGGCAAGGTGTCCATGGCCTTGTTGGCCTCGGTCAGGCAGCGCGGGGCGGCCGAGCCGTCGATGGGCACATAATAGAGGTCGGAGTCCGTCGACCAGGCCTCCTCGCGGCCGACGTCCTTGGCCGCGAAGACGAGGCCGGCACCGTCGGGCGTGAAAGCGATCTCCTCCGTGCCGCCGAACGGCTTGTTGGGCGTGTCGGCGTCCATGGCCGGCATGAGGTCCTTGGCCTCGCCGCCGCCGTGCATCGGCATGAAGAAGAGGTGAGACCGGCGCCCGTCGCTCCAGGTGTCCCAATGGCGGACGAAGAGCTTGTCGTAGAGGCGTCCGGTGGCCTTCCCCTTTTCGACGGCCTCGAGCTTGGCCGCCGTCGCCTCGGGGGTCAGGCCGGGGAAGACGTCCATCGTGAAGGCCAGCTTGGCCTTGGCCACAAAGAGGGTGCCGACGTCGAGCGGCAAGCGGGTCCACTGCTCGGCCTCGCCGCCGTCGACCTTGATGCGCCAGATCTGCGACGAGCCCGAGCGCGTCGAAAGGAAGAAGATCCATTGGCTGCAGGGGGTCCAACGGCCGTTGAAGTCGGCGGCGGGGTGATTCGTGAGGCGGTGCAGGCCCTTCCCGTCGGTGCCGACGAGCCAGATATCGGTGCGGCCGCGGTTGGCCGCCAGGTCCGTCTCGCGGACGGTGAAGGCGATCCACTTGCCGTCCGGCGAGACCTGGGAATCGGAGATCCGGTCCATGGCCAGCATGTCGTGGATGGTCAGGGGATGGGACGGGGCCGGGGTCTGGGCCGGCGCGAGAGCCGGGATGAGGGTCAGGAGCGCCAGAGAAAGAAGGACGATCGGGATGCGACGCATGGGTCACCTCTCAGGAAGATCGTGGCTCGGGACCCCGCGGGGCCCCAAGCCCTGGATATACTACGGGGAGCAGCAAATATTTCTCATATTCCTTACTGCTCCCCGAGTACTAGCCGGGCGATAGAGAAGTCTAAAGACATCAACTTTCTGCCCGGCATAGTAGCACACCGTTCCCGAGGCCGTCAAACGGCCGGCCGAGGGACCGGCGACCGCTATTTCACCCCGACGACCCTGACCGGGCCGAGGAGTCCCGAGGGCAGCAGGGGCGAATCGGCCTTGTAGAACTCGACCGCCGTGTACGTGGTGGTCTTCGTCACGCCTGGCTGCTTGTCGCCGATGAGGCGGTTGACCCAGAGGTTGGCCACCTTGATCTCGAGCGTGTTGGGGCCGGGCTTCAGGGCCTCGGTCGCGTCGACGCGGAAGGGCGTCTTCCAGACCGTGCCCAACGGGGCGCCGTTGACCTTGACCTCGGCCAGGTTCTTGACGTTGCCCAGGTCGAGCCAGTACCGGGTCCCGGAGACGAACCAATGCGCGGGGACGTCGAAGCTCGCCGTATAGGTCGCCGTTCCGGAGAAATACTTGATGCCCGGATCGGCGCTCTCGCTCCAAGAGCTCAGCGCGTCGAACCGGGCCGTGGCCGGGGCGCCGCGGCCGGGCTGGAAGGCGACCTCCCAGGGACCGGCGACCTTGGCCAGCTCGGTTTCGACCGGGTCGGGCAGGGCCCGGGCCGGCTCCGCGGCCGGCTTCCGGAAGACCACGAAGACGGCCTCGTCGGGCGCGAGCCGCAGCGGCACGACGGTCCGGCCGTTGGCGATGAGGTAGGAGGCGGGTTCGACGAGCCCGGTCTCGGCGTGCCAGAGCTCGGGCGTCTTGCCCGAGACCCGGAAGCTGGCTTCGAGCTTTTCCCGCCGCGTGTTGCCGTTGACCACCCAATAGACTTCGCCTTCGGGGAGCAGGCGGTGGACGAAGGCGAGGCTCGTGTCCTCGCGCGGCTTGGTGTACGTGAAGTCGGGCGACGCCCCGATCATGGCCATGGCCTGGGCGATCGTCAGGCGGCCGATGACCCTGCCTTCATGGGCGCCACCGTCCCAAAGCTCGGCGGCGATAGCGCCGAATTCCGCCTGGTCGTCGGCCAGGCTGGGGCTGTCGACGGGCTTGGGGCCGGCGACGGCCGCCCCGGCCTTGACCAGCTCGCGGATCTTGCGCAGGACGGCGAGCGACATGTGCCGGCTGTTGGGATCGAGCGCCAGGAGCCGATAGCTCATGCCGGACGGCGTGACGATCCGGCCGTCTTTCACCGACAGCCGGTTCAGCAGGGCGTCCGCGTTGATGAAGTCGTAGCTGTAGCCGGCCGGGACGTCCGGCAGCTTCCCGCCGAAAAGGGCGGTGATGTTGGAATCCTCGCCGTAGTAATAGAGGATGTCGGCGACGAAGCGGCCCTGCTGGAGCATGAACGAGCTGCGGGCGAGGTAGGTCGTCCAGGGCAGGGCCATCTCGGCCCAGGTCTCGTGCCGGGTGAACCACTGGCCGAAGGGTCCGAGCCCGAGCCCGGGGATCTTGTCGTCGACCGGCTGGTGGACCGAGGTGTGGATGACGAACCGGTTCAGGCCGTTGGTCATCATCCGGTCGGCCGTGGATTTCAGGGTCTCGGGGGAGAACATCCAGGCGTTGCGGTAGACGGTCAGCGACTCGGCCGCGACCAGGTTCTGGCCGTAGATGTGGGCGACCGAAGCCGATTCGCGGACGTCGGCGTCGTGGTACTTGCTCGGCTGTCCTGGCCCCTCGAGCCAGGTGGCGCTCATGGGAATATCGGCCAGGCGTTTGACCTCCATGCCGTCGCCGATGAAGGCCCGGCCGCCCTCGTGCGATTCCGTGTAGCGGCCCATGCCGCGGGCGCGCAGGATGTCGGTCAGCTGGTCGTAGTGGTATTCGGCGTCAGGTCGCCGAGGGTCTTGCGGAAGTCCCAGAGGAAGCGGTCGCTCGCCTCGGCGCTCTCGACGATCCGGCCGGCCAGGACCGGCAGCCAGGGGTGCATGTCGTAGCCGCGGCGCGGGCGAACTCGGCGAACATCTTGTCCGTCCAGTTGGCCGTCCCGGCCTCCCAGCTGTCGGTGATGACGTACTGGAGGCCGCGCTTGCCCATCAGCCCGCCGGTGGCGTTCTTGTACTGGTCGAGATAGTTGTCGAAGTAGGCCTTGACGTGGGTCTTGTCGAGCTTGTCGACCTCGAGCCCCGTCGCCTCCGGCGAGGCCGGAGAGTTGCGGGCGCCGGTGAGGGAGTAGCCGAAGCGCAGGACGATCCAGCGGCCGGCCGGCGGCGTCCAGTCGAGCCGGCCGTCGGGCCGCATCTTCGAGGTCAGGTCGATGACGTCGGCCTTGCCGACCGCGTCGCCCGCCGGGACGGCCGGCGTCGCGCGCTCGTAGAGACCGGCGGTCGCGTCGAACGCGGCCTTCTGCTGGAACCAGTTGACCGGAGCGACGGGGTGCAGGACGAGCTCAGCCACCTGGGTCCCCGCGGGCTCGGCCGGCTGGCCGGCCGGGGCGGGCGGGGTCTCGGGCCGCGGGGGCAGGGTCCTGAGGCCCACCCGGAAATACTTGGCGGTGACCGGAGCGAAGGCGACCGTGCGGGCTTCGGCCGGGAGCTTGAGGACGGAACGGTAGCTCCGGCCGTCGTCGCCGGCCTCCAATTCCGGCTCGCCGTACCGGGTGCGGCGGTCGGACTTCAACGCCATCAGCGTCAGGCCGCTCACGCTCTGAGGGGAGGGGAACTCGATCTGGATCCAGGCCGTCCCGTCGACGGGCGCGGCCGGCAGGAGGACGGACTTGGCCAGGTCGCCGTCGGTGAGGGCGGCCAGGTCGAACGCGCCGCCGCTCGAGGTGATCTTCGGCCCGAGCTCGGCCATGGTCCGGTCGTGATCGGGCAGCCTTGAAGGCGACGACGGCGCTGTCGGCGTAGTACCGCGGCTCCTTGTCCCGGCCGGTGGGGATGTTCTGATACGGGCCGGTCGTCGCGGGCGGCTTGGGCAGCACTCCGCTCCAAGGCCTGCCGCCTTCCACGCGCGTCTCGCTCCAGACGTACTTCTTCATGGCCTGCGCCGGGGTGACCCACGGCCCGCCGCTCTCGCTCCAGCCGGGCGAGCCGGCGATGGCCATCTCCAGGCCGAGCTGGTCGGCCAGCGTGGCCGTGAACTTGAACGCGTCCTTCCAGTCCGGGGTCATGTAGACGAGGCGCTTCTCGACGATCTGGGGCGTGTCGAGCCCGGCGTCGAAGTTCTGGAAGCCGGCGATGCCGGCGCGCTTCATCCATTCGAGGTCGGCCTTGATGCCTTCCTTGGTGATGTTGCCGCTCATCCAGTGCCACCAGACGCGCGGCTTGGCGCTCGCGGGAGGCGTCCGGAATCCCTGCGCCAAGGGATCTTCCGGGCCTTGAGCGGGAACGATCCCCGCGGCCGCGAGCGAAGCGATCACAGCGGCGAGGCCGATCCAGCGGATAGCGGACGGAGCTTTTTTCATGGGCGGGCACCTTTCGTCAAGGCGAGATCGCGGGAAGCCGGGAGCGGCCCCCGGAGGTCCAGCATAGGTCCGGCCGCCGGCGGATGTCAATGATTGTCAAACCTCGCTCCCGGGATGGTACATTGGCAAGACGAGGCAAGACGTCCATGGCCGCCGATTACAAGAAAATGGTCGCCGATCTGCTGGCGTTCTACGACTTCAAGGACAAGCTGGTCCTGACCGTCGGGGCCGGCGGGGGCCAGCTCATCGAGTACGGGCGCGCGGCCCGCAAGGTGCTGGCCCTGGACAACGACGCCCAGGCGCTGGAGCGGCTCCGGGAGAACCTGAGGATCGCCGGGCTCGAAGACAAGTTCGAACCCGTCCTGGGGGATTTCTTCACGATCGCGCTCGAGGCCGACGTCATCCTGTTCGAGTTCAGCCTCCACGAGATGGCCGACCCCGGGACCGCGCTCGAACGGGCCCGCCGGCTGGCCCCGGCGGTCGTCGTCTTCGACCATGGCCCGGGTTCCTTGTGGTCGTACATCGCGGCCGAGGAGGACAAGGTCGTGGCGGCCTGGGCCGCGGTCTGCCGCTTCCCGGTCAAGAAGACCAGGATGTCTGAGGGGGTCCAGGCGTTTCCCGGCTATGAGGAGCTCTTCCAGAAGGTCAAGGGCCAGGGCGAGACGAGCCTGGCCCGGATCGAGAGAGTACCGGGGCCAGACCGGCATCCGCATCCCCTTTACTTACGGCCTGGCGTTGATCGAAGGGCTCGGGGCCTGAAGTCACCGGGAAGGCCTTCCGGATCAGGGATCAGGGAGGACGGTGGTCGGCGGCTTCTGGGGAGGGCCGGCCAGGGGCAGGAGGACGCGGAAGGTCGTGCCGCCGCCGAGGCGGCTTTCGACCTCGATCGTCCCGCCGTGCATCTTGGCGACGGACGTCGCGATGGACAACCCCAGCCCCGTGCCGCCTTCGCCGTTGGTGCGGACCTTGTCCACCCGGTAGAACCGGTCGAAGATGAACGGCAGGTGCTCCTCCGGGATGCCGATGCCCGGTATCGCCGATGGACACGACCGCCTGGTCGTCCTGCCGCACGACCGAGCCGGTGATGGCGCCGCCGCCCGGCGTGTAGCGCAGGGCGTTGTCGAGGAGGTTCAGGAAGAGCTGCCGCAGCCGGACCCGGTCGCCCTTCACCGTCAGCGGGTCCATCGGGTCGAAGGTGAGCTCGAGGCCCCTCTCCTGGGCCAGGGCCTCCAGGTCCTGGCCGAGCTCGGCCAGGAGCGCCGGCGAGATCGATGTCCTGGACATTGAGCTGCTCCGAGCCGGCGTCGCTCCGGGCCAGGACGAGCAGCTTGCCGACGATCTCCGACATGTAATCCACTTCCTGGGACACCAGCTCGAGCGACCGCCGGTACTGCTCCTGGTCCCGCGGCTTCTCCAGCACGAGCGACGATTCGGCCTGGATGACGGCCAGGGGCGTCCGCAGCTCGTGGGAGGCGTCGGCCACGAACTGGCGCTGCTTGACGAAGGCCTCCTCGAGCCGGGCGATCATGCCGTTCAGGGTCGAGGCCAGCCGGCCCAGCTCGTCGTCGGTTTCGACGTCGATGCGGCGGCTCAGGTCGCTCTTCGCCGATGCCGCGGGCGATGTCGGCGATGCGCTCGACCGGCTTCAGCGTCCGGCCGGCCAGGAACCAGCCGCCTACGCCGGCCAGGACGAGCAGCAGGATGGACGAATTCAGGATAGCCAGGCGGAAGCTGGCCAACATGTTCAGGATGTCGTTCGGCAGGCGGCCGACGACGAGAGCCACCCGCGATTGGGAATTGACGTTCAGGGGCACCGCGACGAGGCGGACGTCGGGCCCCTCTTTCGTCTCGGCCGTGACGAGCGTGTCGATGCCGAAGAGGGCCTGCTGGACGGCCTCGGCCGATGTTCGAGAAATCGACGTTGGGCCCGAGCCGCTTCCACAGCGCGCCGTCGGCGTCGTAGATCAGGACGAATTCGTCGGCCTTCTGGTCGAAGAGGATCCGGTCCCCATCGATCTTGATGTCCCGCTGGAGCTCGGCCGCCCGGGCCTGCAGCGACCGGTCGAGGTTCCGGTACAGGTTCCCCCTCAGACGGACATAGGCGAACGTGCCGAAGACGATGAGCAGAAGGGTAATGGCGATGAGGTACCAGACCGTCAGGCGGAACTTGATGGTCTTGTGGAGGGTCATGGCACGCGGAGCCGGTAGCCGGCCCCTCTGACCGTCTGGATGAGGCTGGGCTGGCCGTCGCGGTCGATCTTCTGCCGGAGGCGCCGCACGTAGACGTCGATGATGTTGGACAGGCCGTCGAACTCGTAGTCCCAGACGCTCTCGCCGAGCATGGTCCGCGTGACCACGGCGTTCGGCCGGCGCATGAAGTACTCGATGATGGCGTATTCCTTGGCCGTGAGGTCGAGGCGCGTCCCGTCGCGCCAAACCTCCCGGCTCTGGGTATCGAGGGCCAGGTCGCCGACTTGATATTTCTGGGTCTTGGGCAGGACCTCGCGGCGGAGCAGGGCGCGGAGCCGGGCCAGGAGCTCGGAGAAGGCGAAGGGCTTGACCAGGTAGTCGTCCGCGCCGCAGTCCAAACCCGCGACCTTGTCCTCGACGGTGTCCTTGGCCGTGAGCATCAGGATCGGGGTGTTGACGGCCTTGGTCCGGAGGTCGCGGCAGACGGCCAGGCCGTCCTTCTTGGGCAGCATGATGTCCAGGACGATGAGGTCGAACGGCGTCGTCTCGGCCATGTATTCGGCCTCCTCGCCGTCGTAGGCGTTATCGACGGTGTAGCCTTCCTCGAGCAGTCCTCTCTTGACGATGCCGGCCAGACGCCTCGAATCTTCGACAACCAGGACTCGCATGCCGTTCCCTCCCGAAGATCACCCGTATGGCTGCCGATTATACTCCTTCAAGATGAATATAATATGAATGAAAAATGAATTAAGCAATAGATATATTAATCTATAATTAATCTTTATTTCATAGCAGGTTCATCTTCGGCTGATACCTTGGCCATCTGAGAGACCGAACTTCGGCGACCGGAGGAACGGCATGAGCGACGTCCTGACCAAGCACAACTCCCTGATGGAGAGGATCGTCAAGGAGTACGGCCCTTTGATACGGGCCGCCTGCGACAAGGCTCTCGTCAACGTGCCCTGCGTCGACGACCTCGTCGCCGAGGTCCATTTCGCGGTCTTCACGACCCTGCGCAAGCTCGGCGAGGGCTGGGCGCCGCCCCGGTCTTTCGTCTCGACCATCGTCAAGAACAAAGTCAACGATCTCGTCTGGCGGCATTACTGGGACAGCACCGACGCCGAAGTATTGAAGAAGAAACAGGCCGAGCAGATCTATCAGCGGGAAGAGGTCATGGCCCAGATCCATACGCTGACCCCGGCCGAGTTCAAGGTCTTCCGCCTGCTGGGCCTCGGCCTGACCAACGAGGAGGTCGCCCAGACGCTCTTCATCTCCCCCCTCACGGTCCGCACCCACGTCAAGCGGATCCACGCCAAGTGCGACATCAAGGGCCGGGCCAAGCTGGCCTTGGCCGCCTACCAGGCCTGCCATCACGAATCGACCGAGAGCCGGGGGACCGACCAGGCTCTCATGGCGGCGGAATCCGGGCGGTTCATCCGTCCGGGCGTTCTCTCGCAGCAGGTTTCCTAGGCCTCTCCGCGGCCGCCGCTACTTCCAGATCTCGGGGAGCAGGGGGTACTGCGTCTTGAATCCCAGGATGGCCAGGTAAAGCCCGTAGTCGGGGTAGTTCCGGCGGAGCTCGCGCAGGTTCTCCATGGGGTCGTACGGCGTCCCCTCGGGGATCTCGTGGCCGACGCATTCCGACAGCAGGTGCAGCTTCTTCGACATCCAGGCGTCCAGGGTGACCGGCAGACCGAAGGGTTCGAGACCGGCCAGCCGGTCGTCGCGGCCGATGATGGGCTGGGTGATGATGAAGGACGCGCCGGCGTCCGCTTTCCGTCTTCATCTTCTCGATCTCGGCGTCCTGCGGCTCGTAGGGATTGAAGGCGACGCCGCAGGTGAACCGCCCCGGGAACTCCCGGTCGATGTAGCGGATGAGCTCGACCGAGGTCACCGTCTTGCAGTCGATCCCGACCTCGTCCGGCTCGAGCCGGTGGAGGCGCTGACTGCCGTCGCCCGAGACGACGAGCAGATGCCGGCCGCCCGCGGCCGCGAACGAGGCCAGGATCTCGTCGAGCTCCTTTTTCGGGTGGAACGTGTTGAGATGGACCATGAGCTGCTCGGCGCGGACGGGCAGGCCGAGGAGGTCGATCGGTCTCCATGGCCCCGTAGCTCAGCAGACCCATGGGATTGTCGGTGATGCAGACGATCCAGCCCGCCTCGACGACCTTCCGGTACTTGTCCTCGAAGACGAGCAGGTCCTTTTCGACGTCCTCGGAGGAGCGCTTGGGGGTCTGGAGCTCGACGTGGAAGATCTTATCCATAGAATTCCTTCAGCCGCACGAGCGTGTCGAACCCCTCGAGCTTGAGGATGTCCTCGAGACAGGCCAGGGCCGGGTGGCCGGGCGGCAGGATCTCGTACTTGCGCACGGTCGAGCCGATGATCGTGTCCAGGCCGCGGGGCATGGCCAGGGTCAGGAAGGCGCTCTCGAGCGGTCCCTTGACCGGCGTGCCGTCCTTCTTCTTCGACGGCAGCATGACCGTGAAATTGCTCAGGCCGACCGACATGTGGACGCCGGCGAAGAACGGGTCGGCGTGCATGAGGGCCAGGGATCCGAGGACCCGCTTGAGCTGGCCCTCGCAGTCGCCGCCGACCGGGGCGATGCCGGGATCGATGACGGCCTGGTCGTTGGTGAAGCCGGGGATGCGCCGGCGGGCCTCTTCGAGGAGGGCGCGGGCCGTTTGCCGGGTCTCCTCGGCCGTCCGGTTGGCGCTGCCGCAGCCGGCGCCGGGCTCGTAGCGCTCCGAGGCCATGAGGATGGGGATGAACGGCCGGACCGCGGTGAGGCCGAACATCGGCAGGCGGAGCGGCGAGATGGAGTTCAGGACGGGCTTCCGGCCGCCGGTCCGCCCGGGATCGTAGGCCCGGAGGCCCGCTTCGGCGATGGCCGGGTCGGGCGTGTCGATCGACAGCGGCTTGGCCGTGACGGATTGGATGCGGCGGACGAGGTCGGCCATGAACGCGGGCTCGCGCGGGCCGACATTGACGTCGATCCAGGCGGCGCCCTTCTCGTCCTGGCTCCGGGCCAGCTCGAGCAGGCCGGGGAGGTCGTTCTCGTCGAAGAGCTTCTTCGTCGAGGGCACGGAGTCGTTGATGGATTCTCCGATGATCGTCAGTCCGGGAATGGCCATGGCGGCATTTCTCCTGTCGGAGGGAAGATACCGCCGGACAGGGGGCTTGTCAATGACCCGGCCCCGGGCGGCGGCCCGGCCCTTGACCGTCGCCCGAAAAGGGATTGTATAAGAGGCAGAGGTCGCGACGATTGAACGGTTATCAGCGCATCCGGGCCGCCCTGGCCGGCGACAGTCCCGACCGCGTGCCGGTCATGCTCCACAACTTCCTTTTGGCCGCGCGCGAGGCGGGTCACTCCCAGCGCCGCTTCCGCGAGAACCCGGCGGCCATCGCCGGGAGCTTCATCCGGGCCGTCGAGACCTACGGCTACGACGGCATCCTGGTCGACGTCGATACGGTGACCGTGGCCGAGGCCCTGGGCGTCCGGGTCGATCATCCCGAGGACCAGCCGGCCCGCTGGGCCGGGCCCCGGATCTCCCGCCTGGCCCAGGTGAGGGACCTGCCGCCGCCGGAGATCGAAAAGCACCCTCGCATCCGGATCTGGCTCGAGGCCGTGAGGCGGCTCAAGGACTATTTCGGCGACGAGGTGTACCTCCGCGGCAACTGCGACCAGGCCGGCTTCTCGCTGGCCTCGATGATGCGCGGGCCGGCCGAGTGGATGATGGACCTCGTCGACGAGGCGAACCGGGAGGACGCCCACGCCCTTCTGGCTTATTGCACGGAGGCCGCGCTCGGTTTCCTCCGGCTCATGGCCGAGACCGGGGCCGACATGGTCTCGAACGGCGACAGCCCGGCCGGCCCGGACCTCGTCTCCCCGGCCATGTACGCGGAATTCGCCCAGCCGTATGAAAAGCGGCTGGCGGACGAGGCCCACGCCCACGACCGCCCTTACGCCCTCCATATTTGCGGTAACACGACCCGGATCCTCGAGGCCATGCTGGCGACCGGGGCCGACGCCCTCGAGCTCGACTACAAGACCGACGTCCGGGCCGCCCGCGACGCCCTGAAGGGCCGGGCGGTGTTCATCGGCAACATCGATCCGAGCGGTGTTCTGGCCCTGGGGACGCCGGCGCTGGTCGAAGCCAAGACCCGGGAGCTCCTCGAGGTCTTCGCCGGGGTCCCCGGGTTCATCCTCAACGCGGGCTGCGCCATCCCGGCCGAGACGCCCCCGGCCAATCTCCGGGCCCTGATCGCCGCCGCCCGGGGCTGAATCTTCGATTTTCGCCCGGGGGCCTCAGATGACCAGACCCTCGCACCGGTCGAAGGACCGCCCCAGGGCGTAGAGGCCGAGATCGACGGACCCAAGACCGAGCGGCAGCTCGAACGAGGCGACGTCCCCGCCGCGGCCGACGAGCTCGGCCACGATCAGCGCGGAGAAGGGCGCGTGCATGAGCCCGTGGCCGCTCAGCCCCGCCGCATGAACGAGGTTCTCGACGGCGCCGTCATAGCCGAAGAGGGGATTGTGGTCGGGCGTCGTGTCGTAGAAACCGGACGTGGCCGCGACGAGCTTGCCCATGTCCTGGACGGACGGCAGGACCTGGGCGATCTCCTTGCGGACGGCGGCCCCGTACTCGGCCATGCCGAGGCCGAACCCGGGCTCGATCTCGTCCTGGTTGTCCAGCGAGGCGTCGGCGGGCCGGGCGAAGTGCTGCCAGCCCATCATCAGCTGCGCGTTCTCGGGCCGGCAATAGGCCCCGGCCGGGGTGATGATCATCGGCAGGCTGGGGAAGTCGTCGAGCCCGAGGCCCCAGTCGCTGTCGGCCTTGAGCCCGGCCAGGAAGTACAGGTAGCGGCGCTCGGCCTTGATCGGCAGCTCCCGCCCGCCGAAGAGCCTCGACGTCGCGCCGGCCAGGAAGCCGGCGGCGTTGACGAAGACGTCGCCCTCGATCCGCCGGCCGGAGGCGAGCGTCACGGCCGTCGCCCGGGAGCCCGAGCGCTCGGCCCCGACGACGGGATCGTTCTGGACGATCGCCGCGCCGAGGGCGCGGGCGGCTTCGGCCCCGTCCTGGTAGATGATGGCCGGGAAGAGGAAGCCGTCGCGGGGGCACCAGGTCGCCGCGGCCACGCCCGTCGTGTCGAGGAAGGGCCAGCGCCCGTCGACCTCTTCCTTTTCCAGGAACTCGACCTCGGCCAGTCCGGCCTCGCGCTGAAGCCGGACGAGCTCGCGGACGGCCTCGAGGTCGGCGGTGTAGTTCTTGAGGAAGAGGTAGCCGTTCCTCTTGAAGCAGGGCTGGCTTTGGGGGAAATGCCCGGTCCAGCTCTCGAAGAAGCGCTCGGCGTAGACGATCCCGCGAACGGTCGAGGGCACTCCGAACTGGGCCCGGATGCCGGCCGCCGACCTCGAGCTGGCGCCGCTGCCGAGCGTCCGGGCTTCGACCAGGGTGACGGCATGGCCGGCCCGGACGAGCTCCCAGGCGGAAAGCACTCCCGTGACGCCGCCTCCGATGACGATGACCCTTTTCATGACAGACTATTTAACCACAAAGGAGGAGCATATGCCACGTTCAGGGGGCGGAGGGGGGGAGGGAAAAAAATTCGTTTTGCGCTTGAAGTCTTTTTGTGCTAGGATATCTCGCGTGAATCCCCCTTATCCGGGGGCGCGGGTCGGATAAAGGCACGGAGGCCTGAGGCACGAACAGCCGGCGATCTCCTCTCCTTTATTGCGATCGATTTTATTGGACAGGGACGTCCGCTTGCCATCGGACGGACCCTTCGTCAAAGGAGACGAGATGAATATTTACGTCGGCAACCTTTCTTTCAACCTGACCGAGGACGATCTCCGCACGGCCTTTGGAGCCTACGGTACCGTCGAGAAGGCCGCGATCATCACCGATAAGATGAGCGGCCAGTCCCGTGGCTTCGGCTTCGTCGAGATGCCGAACCGGGACGAGGCCATGAAGGCCATCGAAAGCCTCAACGGCAAGGACCTCAAGGGCCGTAACCTGAAGGTCAACGAAGCCCAGCCCCGGCCGGCCGGCGGCGGCGGCGGCGGCAGAGGCGGATTCGGCGGCGGCGGCGGCGGCCGCGGCCGTTACTGATCCTCGCTTCTTAGGGACTGTCCCCGATAGGGGACTGTTCTTCTGAGACGGGCTGTCCCCGAGAGGGGATTGTCCCTCTTGGATCTGTTCTGTCTTTACGGGGCGGACGTCCCGGGCAAGGGGCGTCCGCCTTTTTTTATGCGCGGGGAGGCTGAATGAACAGCAAGATCGTCGAACCGACCCCCTTCGGCCCCGTGGCGCTGGTGTGGGACCTCGTCGACGGCGACCCGAAGATCGTCCGCGTCCTTCTCTCCAAGCCCGGCTCGCCGGCGTCATCGCAGATCCGCGCGAATTTCCGGGATGCCAGGCCGGCTTCCTGCCGCGAGATCGACGGCGTCGCGGCGGCGATCCGCAGAGCCTTGGCCGGCGAGGACATCGTCTTTTCGTTCGATGTCTCCGCGCTGGCAACGCGCCCCGCGTTCCAGCAGGCGGTCCTGCGGGCCGAGCACGCCATTCCTCGCGGCCGCGTCAGCACCTACGGGCTCATCGCCCGGCGCCTCGGGAAGCCCGGCGCCGCCCGGGCCGTGGGCAACGCCCTGGCCACGAATCCGTTCCCGCTCATCGTGCCCTGTCACCGGGCCGTCCGCTCGGACGGCGCCCTCGGCGGCTACCAGGGCGGCCCGGCCATGAAACGGGCCCTGCTCGAGCGCGAGGGGATCGCTTTCGACAGATCCGGCCGCGTCGCCGTCCCGCGTTTTTATTATTCCTGAAGGAGGTTTCCATGCCCGACCATCCACTCTCGACAATGAGGAAGCTCGATCCCGATTTCATGAGGCGCGTCGACGACCTGGACGCGGCCGTCTACGCCGACGGGGCCCTGCCGCGGAAGTTCAAGCTCCTGATCGCCATGGCCTTCGATGCGGCCGACGGGGCTCCGGGCGGCGTCCGGGCCCTCGCGGAACAGGCCATGAAGGCCGGCGCCACCAAGCAGGAGATCGCCGAGGCGCTGCGCGTCGCCTTCCACCTTTCGGGCGTCGGCTGTCTTTATACGGCCTCATTCGCTCTTAAGGATATCCTGGAATAGGGCCGCCGCCTCCGGCACGATGTTGACTCCCCTCGGAAGAGGGGGCTATGATGCCTGAACGGAGGCGAACATGAACAAGAAGCTCATCTTGGCCCTGGCCATCGTATTCCTCCTGCTGTCGTCGGGTTGGACCCAGCAGAAAGCGCTCAAGGTCCTCGTTCTCTACGATATGGAGGGCGTGTCGGGGGCCTCGTCCGTCCGTCATACCGATTTCGGGGCCGATCCCGAATACAGCGAGGCCCGCAAGTCCCTGACCGCGGACGTCAACGCGGCCATCGCCGGCCTCAAAGCGGCCGGCGCCACCGAGATCATCGTCGTCGACGGCCACGGCTCGGGCAACTCCGCGGAACCCGATGTCCTCGAGAGGGAGCTCCTGGCGCCGGCCCGGATGATCTCCCGCGACCGGTCCTTCGACATCTACATGGACAGCTACGACCAGTCGATCGACGCCATCGTGGCCATCGCTATGCACGCCGGGGCCGGCAACCCGGAGGGCTTTCTCTCCCATACCTACACCATCGAGGACGTCCAATACCGGGTCAACGGCACGCCCTTCAACGAGACGATGATCATGGCCATGGGCGCGGCCCGCTTCGGCATCCCGATGATCATGGTCAGCGGCGACGACCAGCTCGACAAGGAGCTGAAGCGGTTCCTGCCCTGGGTCAAGTACGCGGCCGGCAAGCACGCCGTCGGCCGGGCCAAGGCCGAGCCCTTCGCCCGCGAGGAGGTTTCCCGCCGCATCGAGAAGGCGGCCCGCGAAGCCCTGCTGGGGCTCGCCGAGGCCAAGGTGCCCCGGGATTTCCCCGGGCCCTACCGTTTCGCGCTGACCTTCCAGGACGAAGGCCAGGCCCAGCAGGTCTCGAGGCTCCAGGGCGCCGAGCTTTTGGCCGACGGCGTATCAGTCCAGATCAGGGCCGCCGATTTCGAGGAGGGCTACCGGGCCAGCCTGCGGCTCATTTCCACCGCCGGGCTGGTCGGCCGCCTGCAGGCCGTTCAGAGGGTCCTCGCCGCCCAGCCGAACGCGGACAAGCTGCGCGACGCGGTCGGCGAGGACGTCACCAAACGCTGGCTCGACCCGAAATCTGTGCCATCTGCGACGTCCGGGTCGCCGGCGACACCTGCGGCCAAGCCGCAGCGCTACTTCGGCGCCCGCTGACCGGTTTTCTCGACCTTGTCGCGCCGGGGCCCGATGGGCGGCCGGGATCACCGGATGCCGAATACCGTCCTCAGGTAGTCCACGTCGTAGCGGATACTCTCTGCGACGCCGAGCGGCATCTCCGTGCCCTCCAGGACGAACCAGCCCTTGTAGCCGATGTCCTCCAGCGCCTTGAGGACGGACGGGAAGTCCATGGAGCCTTTGCCGTAAAGGCCCTTGGTGTCCTTGGCGTGGACCTCGACGATCCGGGCCCCCAGCGTGCGGATCTCGTCGAGGATGGGATAGCCCGCGTCCTGGGAGTTGGCGACGTCGTAATAGACCCGGACGGAGGGCGAGCCGACGCGCTCGAGGATCTTCAGGTGTTCGGCGGCGCTGAGATAGCTTTCCAGGGCGAGGACGACGCCCCGGGCCTCGGCCTTCGGCGCGAGCCGTCCCAGGGCGGCGACGACCGCGTCGACGCCGGCCGGATCGTTCCGCAGCTCGCCCTTGCCGAAGAACGGCACGAGGATGACCTTGACGTCCATGGCTGCCGCGATCTCGATCCCCTTTTCGAGCCATTTCTCGGCCCGAGGGTCGCTCTTGAGGGGGACGCCGTTGAGCTCGCCGATGGCCAACGAGGCGATGGGGATGCGCGCTTTCCGGGACGCCTCGAGGAAGACCCGCCGGAGGGCGGGGTCCGCCAGGGCCAGCGAATCGCCCTTGGGGACGAGGCTGACTTGGACGCCGTCGAGCAGAAGGCCGGCCGCCATTCCGAAGGCGGCTGGGTCGCCCGTCTTGCCGATCGTCCAATCGCAGACACCGAGCGGGAGGCTGAAAACGGTCTTTTGGCCGGCCGGATGTGGGCCGCCCGCCGCCCCGGCCGAGGCCGCGAGCGCGGCGACGGCGATCAAAGCCGCGGCGATGGCAGTTCCGCGCATGGTTCTCCTCCTGTCCGGTCGCTCAGTCCTTCAGTCCCTTGAGGTCGGGCAGGAGCCTCTCGCCCGAGGCGACGAGCTCCGCCCAGGTGACGATCCGGTTCTCATAGGCGGCCTTGCGGCCGAGGACCGTGACCAGGTTGCTCTGGACGCTGGGCTCGACCGTCGGGTTCCGGAAGTCCCCTTCGAAGACGGCCCGGTGGAACTCGGCGATGTTGGCGACCGCTCCGGACTCGTAGATCTCCGGCGTCCGGCCGCCGTTGTAGTAGGCGTCGCCGCGGATGAGGACCGCTCCCCCGTATTCGGTCTCCAGGACGCCCTTGGTGCCGAACATGCGGTTCCGGATGCCCTCGGTCTGGCCGTAGCCCTTGAACTGGCGCCCGCTGAACTGGACGCCGACCTGGTCCGGATACTGGTAATGGACGAGAAAATGGTCCCAGCACGAGCCGACCCGGGGCCGGGCCTTGAGCCCGCCGCAGCCCAGGGCGGAGAGCGGGGGAGGGCCCATGATCCAGCTCATGACGTCGAGCGCGTGGATGTCCTGCTCGGTGATCATATCTCCCGAAAGGGCCCGGTCGAGGCCCCAGGCCTTGAGCCGCAGCTCGGGGTTCCCGGGGTCGGCCGCGACCGGAGCGTAATACTGCTCCCACGGGGATTCGGCGTGATACTGGGCCTCGCCGAAGAGGAGATCGCCCAGGCCGCCCGCGCGGACCTTGGTGACCGCTGTGACGAAGGACGGGTGTGTCCTCGTCTGGAAGTCGACCAGAAAGGCCCGCTTTTTCGCCGTCGCTTTCTTCCCCGACCTGCCGATCGAATGGCAGCCCGGGACGTCCACGGCCACCGGCTTGGCCACGTAGACGTGCGCGCCGGCGTCGACCGCGGCCGCGGCCTGCTCCGGGTGGAAGTAGGGCGGCGTCTCGATCGCGACGGCGTCCACGCCGGCCTCGAGCAGGCGCTTGTAGCCGGCGAGGCCCGAGAACCGCCGGGACACGGGAACGCCCAGGGCGTCGCCGGCCGCCGCCGCCCGGTCCTCGAAATAGTCCGCGACCGCGCTGATCTCGTAGCCGCCGTGTTTCAGGAAGAGCTGGGCGATCCAGACGCCGCGGCCGCCGCAGCCGACGAGGCCGAGGCCGATCTTCTCGTTGGATTGGAGGCCCCGCGCGAGGCCGGCCGGAAGCACGGTCGCCGACAGAGCGGCGGCGCCGGCCTTGGCCAGGAACTCGCGGCGGTTGACGGTTCTCGACAGAGTCATCGTGCCCTCTCTTTCGCGCCCGGCCCGGGCGGCGGGTCGGGTCAGCCCCGGCCCATCTTGCGGAGCCCGTCGAGGCAGCCCTTGATGCTGCCCATCGGGTCGTCGCCGACCTCGTGCTCGATGACGTACCAGACCGTGCCGGCGGTCGTCTCGCAGACCTGGAAGACGTCGTTCCAGGCGACGACGCCCTGGCCGATGACGGCCGCCTCGGGGCCTCCGAACTCCTTGACGTGGACGGAGGCCGAGCGGCCGGGGTATTTCTTCAGGATGGCGACCGGATCGCCGCCGCCTTGCAGACAGTTGCCGGTGTCGAGCTGCATGATGACGTCCGCCGCCGTATTGTCGAAGAAGATCTCCCACGTGGTCTTCCCCTCGAATTTCCGGAAGTCCCCGGCGTGGGCGTGATAGCCGACGCGCATGCCCAGCTCCTTGGCTTTGGCCGCGATGTCGTTGAAGCGCTTGGCCATGTCGAGCCAGCTCGCGGCGTCCACAGCGACGAGGCTCGGAACGATGAGGAACGAATTGCCGAGCGTGGCGTGGAGCTCGGCCGTGGCCTTCAGGGCGTCGCCGGTGACGGTCTCGAGCCCGGTGTGGGTCCCGCAGCACTTGAGGCCGTTCGAGTCGAGGAGCTGGCGCAGATCCTTGGGCTTGCTCTCCCAGCCGTAATACCCGGCGAGCTCGACGCCCTTGTAGCCCATCTTGCCGATGGCCTCGAGCACGGCCGGCAGGCCTTTGGCCGCCTGCTCCCGGACCGAATAGAGCTGGACGCCGACCGGGATCTTCTTCTTGGGCGCTGCGGCCTGTGTCACCGGGGCGCCGAAGCCGTCCAGCCGGACGAGGCCGGCCCCGGCCCCGACGGCCGCGGCCTTCAGGAAATCGCGACGGGAAAACCGTTTCCGTTCAGAGCGGGACATCGATACCTCCTCCAGATCATCTGGCCGGAGTATATCGGCGCGGCCCCCGTCGCGTCAAATCGGCAAGATTCAGCCGCCCGGCTTCGTCATCGGCGTGACGACCAGGATAACCATGCCGAGCAGATCGCGGACGGACTCTTCGCTCCGGCCGGCCTTGTGCGCGGTGAGGGCCGAATCGAGGAGCTTGGCGCAGAGCTTGATGGCCTGCTCGATGCCTTTGGACCCTGGGACGGCGGCCAGGAGAAAGGCGAATGCGATCAGAGCGATCGTCGAAAGCTTTTTCATCGGTGCCTCCATGACCAGTAACCGTCCGGGGAGGCGATCCTGTTTACTTGAATCCGGGTTACACGACGAACGGGGCCTTTGCCGGGCGGGTCAGCTCCTGTAATAGTCCACGTTCTCCGAGGTCACGATGTCGATCTGCATCATGACCTTCGGGAGGACCGGCTCCTTCAGGACGACGTGGCGGAAGAGGGCGATGATGCCCTCGTATCCCTGCCGCTCAGGCTGCTGACTGATCAGGAAATCGATCACGCCCTCTCGGAGGTAGCGGACGTTTTCGTCGATGAGGTCGTAGCCGATGATATGGACCTTCCCCCCGGCCGAGCGGGACTTGATGTAGGCGGCCGCCGGATGGGTGTTGGCGTTCGTGACGAAAATGCCTCTGATGTCCGGGTGGCGGAGGAAGATGCGGTCCAAGACGCGGCCGAGGCCGCCCTGTCCTTTGTCGTCGTCCACCTCGTAGATCCCGCTGGTGATGTTGGGGCAACGCCGGCAATAGGTCAGGAAACCGCGGGCCCGGTCTTCGATATGGTAGTCCTTGGGTGTGAAGTTGAGGATGGCCATGTGCCCGGGCTTATTGACCAGCATCTGCATCAGCCGGGCCGAAAGGACGCCGCTCTGGTAAGAGTCCTGGCCGATGGAGGTGAGGAAGGCCGTATCCGGTATGAAGGAGTCGAAAAAAACGAACGGCAGACGCTCCTGGAGGCTCCCGAGGAACCTCTCGAAGGGGGGAGAGCCGACCGGGGCGACGAGCAAGCCGTCGAGCCCGGCCGCCAGGACTTTCCGAAGGGCGCGGCCGACCGACGCCGCCGAGTGTTTGTCGTAGAAGAACCGGCGGATCCGGATCTTTTGGGAGAGCAGGTCGGCCTCGGCTCTGCCCACGCCCTTGAGGGGCAGGGCCCAGTAGCCGCTGTCCTGGTCGGGCCGGGGCATGAGAACGCCGAAGACGAAGGTCTTGGCCAGCTTGAGATTGCGGGCGAAGACATTGGGCTTGTACTTGAGGTCCTTGACGATCCGGCGGATCTTGGCTTCCGTTTCGGGAGAGACCCGCCCCCTCTGATGCAGAACCCGGTCGACGGTGCCGATCGAGACGCCGGCGAGTCCGGCGATCTTCTTGATGGTGGCGATGGGCGGTCTCCTCGGCAAAAAGCCAGTCTAGATATATCGGCTATCCGCCGCCGAATGTCAAGGAACTCGGCAAAAAAAGCTTGACAAAACGGCCGACGCACCTATTATCATCGTGTACGTTAACGCATGGACGTCCAAAATGAGTCTGTCGGCTCGAGAGGGGATGTCCAGCCGCGTCGATCCGACCTTGAGGGAGGTGAGAATCACCCTTGAATCCGGCTTGCGCCCTTCCTGCCCCGTCTCGCGACACCGAACGGAATGACAGAGAGAAAGGAGAGGACATGAGAAAGAAATGCATTCTGGGCCTGGCGTTGCTGGGCCTGGTGCTGGCCCCGGTGCTGACGGCCCAAGTCGCCCGGCAGACAGGCGTCATCAAAGGCGTCGTCTCCGACGAGACCGGCGCGCCCCTTCCGGGCGTTAACGTTACCGCAGAGAGTCCGGCCCTGATGCGGCCGGCCGCCGCGGTCACCGGCGTGAACGGTGAATACAGGCTGGTCAACCTGCCCCCGGGCACCTACACGCTGACGGCCAGCCTGCAGGGATTTAAGACGGTCAAGAGGCCCGAGGTCGTTGTGCTCGTGGGCCAGACCTACACCGTCAATCTCCAGACGGCCCCCGGCGCCCTGAGCGAGGAGATCACGGTCACGGCGGCGGCGCCGATCATCGACATCCAGTCGAACAAGTCGGGGACCGTCATGACGACGGAGCTCATCCAGAACCTGCCCCTCCCCAGGACGGTGGTCGGCGTCTGGAAGACCGTGCCCGGCGCGTCCGGGACGGTCGACACTTACTCGGGCAGCGTCAACGGCTCGTTCTGGAACACGACCGCCTACCAGATCGACGGCGTCAGCAACAACGACCCGACCCACGGCGGCATGCTCGTCAAGCCCCAGTACGAATCGATGGAGGAGATGGAGATCGCGACCGGCGGGCTGCCCGCGCAGGTCGGCAACTCCGGCGGCTCCTACATCAACGTCGTCACCAAATCGGGCGGCAACGTCTTCCATGGCCAGGCTCAGGTCTACTACACCAACGAGAACCTCACCAAGAACCTGTTCCCGGACGAAGACCTGAGCGCCATGGGCATGGGCGTTCCCGTCCTGCCCAAATATGACCTCGACGGCTCGGTTTCGCTCGGCGGCCCGATCATCAAGGACAAAGCCTGGTTCTACGGCACGCTGGCCATCCAGAGCCGCGAGTATTATACGAGCTTCCGCCCGCCGTCCTCGACGGACGCGATCGTCAACGGCGAGACCTACACGCAGTACAAGGATCCCTACAAGGAGATGCCGTACTTCCTCAAGGTGACGACCCAGCTGAGCAAGAAGCTCCGCTTTTTCGCCATGGTCAACGGCAGCATTCTCAACCGCGACGTCTACGGCGGCGGCGGATCCAGGACAGCCTATGACGCGACCTTCACCTTGAAGGACAACTCCTGGACGGCGGCCACGGGCGAGCTCAACTGGACCCTCGGCCCCGACACGTTCGTCGCCTTCCGGGGCGGCTTCACCAATCGCTGGTATCCGATCACGTCGCGGGACGAGTATCGCGACAACCGCGGCTACGTCGACAACTACAACGGCTATCAGTACAACGGGGTGACGACGAACGAAAGCTACATCACCCGCCGGGCCACCGAGGGCTCGATCCGGTTGACCCACTTCCTCGACGACTTCCTCGGCGGAGACCATGAATTCGGGGCCGGCCTCGAGTACGGATACAACTTCGACCGTTACGGCTATGCCCGGGGCAACCCCATCACGCAGATCCTCTACGACGGCAGCTTCTGGACGACCAACGGGCGGGCCTACACTGGGACGGATCCGGTCTACGGCGACGGCATGCTCAGCATCGCCGCCATGGCCGTCACCAAGGGCGGCCAGGACACGACCAAGGACCTGCCGGACTCCCGGCTCAGCGCCTACCTCCAGGATTCCTTCAGCCTGAAGAACCGCCTGACGATCAACCTGGGCGTGCGCTTCGACTATTACAACGGCTTCTTCAAAGGCGGGAATTCCACGGGCGTCTCGGACCCCCTGGCCCTGGCCATCGGCGATCAGCTCGAAGAGGGCGGAGCAGGATACAATCCGTTCGCGGCCTTCTCTTTCGGCGAGATGCCGGACCTTGTGACATCGACCACTCTGGCGCCCCGTTTCGGCCTGGCCTACGATCTCTTCGGCAACGGCAAGACGGCCCTGAAAATGTCCTACGGCCGTTACTACGAGAGCCTCCCCGTCATGTGGTTCTCGGCCGCCCAGCCCGGCTTCGGCTCGATCTACTCGCTTTATTGGTTCGACCTCGACAAGAATCAGGAGCTCGACGAGACCGACCGCTACACGCCGGTCGGCGGCTACGGATCGTTCAATCCGCCCGACTACGACGCCCTCAGGGCCAAGATCACCGACGACTGGACGACGCCGGGCAACACCGAGCTGACGTTCTCGATCACCCACGAGCTGTTCCGGAACTTCTCGGTCAAGCTACAGTACCTCAACAAGATCGGGACGAATCATTATTTCGGCTGGGGCGCGCTCTATGACCTCGACCGCGACGTCTTTTACAACAACCCGGCGACGGCCCCCGAAGGCTACTGGGTTCCCTACACGACGACGGTTCCGGCCTACGGGGCGTTCCCCGCTTCGACGGTCACCGTCTATGGAATGACCTACGACGCTCCGGTCGACCGGCAGGACCGCAAAATGGGCAACAATCCCGACGCCAAGCGCAAGTACAACGGCGTCGAGCTCTCGTTCGACAAGCGGTACTCCGACCGATGGGCCCTGGGCGGGTCCATCGTCGTCTCGAAGAGCAAGGCGGACAATCCCGTCGAAGCCAACGACTTCACCTTCTACGGCCAGAACCTGGATTACTATGATGTTCCCCTGGCCGTCAAGCTCTACGGCACCGTCGGCCTGCCTTACAGGTTCGTGGGGTCCTTCTTTTTCCAGCATACCGAAGGCGCTCCCTACGCCCGGTCCGTCTGGATCAACTTCCCGGACGAGTTCATCGCCGAGAACAACCTTTTTGACAGCGGAGCGTGGACCTACCTCGAGCCCATCGGCGCCCACAGGGAGCCGAGCTTCGACAACCTCGATATCAGGCTGGAGAAGGAGTTCAAGATCAAGTTCGGAACGCTCGGCGCCTTCGTCGACGTCTTCAACCTTATCGGCAACAAGTACGTCGATGTCGGCCGCGATCCCGGCGGCGTCTGGAACCCGGCCACCGAGGAATACACCGATGTCGATTACAACTACGGGCGGGTGACCGGAGTCCGAGGGGTCAGAACGTATAAATTCTCCCTGCGCTTCACCTTCTGATCCGCCTTTCTCCTGTTCATCGGGGGAGGGAGCCATCTCCCTCCCTCTTTTTTTTGCCCAAAAAATGGGGACATGATACCCGTTTCCTATTTCTTTTGGCCGGGTCACGCGGCTTCGGCGCCGCCGGGAAGCCCGGCCTCGAAGCTGCGGCGGCTCCCGGCCAACAGGACGGCCAGGCCGGCCGCATAGCCCGCGGTCAGGGCCGGGCCGACGGCCACGGCGCCGACCGTCCTCAGGACGAGGACCATCAGGGTGAAGACCGCTGTCGTCACCGCCAGCTGGACGCCGACGGCCGCGCCGATCGGGGCCGTGCGGTGCGACCGGACCAGGATGGCCCGCTCGTAGGACAGCACCGATTCGGTGAAGGGCAGAAGAACGAGCAGGGCCCCGGGCAGAAGAGCGAATGCGGCCAGGTCCGGCGCGAGGCCGGAGACCGTCCCGTACCAGACCGCGGCCAGCGGAGTGAACACGACCGCGGCCAGTCCCAGCGCGGAGAGGACGCCGACCCGAAGGCTGAACCGGCGGAGGACGCGCCTGTTCTCGAGACCGTTGCCGACGAGGGCGATGACGACCTCCTGGACGGCGATGCCCGCGGTGCGGAAGACGAAACCCAGTCCGACGATGACGGGCAGGACGGCCAGCGACTCCAGGGGCATGCGGCCGCGGGCCAGGAAGAAGGCCGTCAGGAAATTGATGAAGAACGACAGGAACGAGGTCAGGGCGAGCGGGGTGTAGAAGCGAACGACGCGGCCGGCCGTCAGGGAGTTGCCGAACGCGCAGTCCGCGTCGCTCTGGCGCCGGAGGCGGCGCAGGGTCGGCCGGGCCATGAACCAGGACGCGGCGCCCTCGGCCAGGACGCCGGCGCCGAGGGCGCCCGCCCCGACGCTGGCGCCGGGTAGCTTGAAGGCCAGGGCCAGGAGGAGGCCGGTCGCGGCCATGGTCGAGAGGCGGACGACCGTCCCCCAAGTCACGGCGTGCGGGCGGCCGTCGCTGATGAGGATGCCCTGGTAGAAGCGCCGGAAGCCGATGGACCCCGGCCAGAGGACGAGAAAGAACATCGAGCGGCCGGCCAGTCCGGCGACGTCGGGCGCAAGGCCCATGATGCCCCGGGCGACGAGGTCGAAGACGGGCGGGACCACCAGGACGAGCATGACCGCGGTGACCGCGGCGTTGAGGGCGTACGAAAAGCGCCGGAGCTTCCGGTAGGCGACGCCGTCCCGGACCAGGGCGTTCGAGGCCGAGAGCATCATGATGATGGGCGACTCGACGATCCAGGCCAGGGCCGCGGCGACGGCGAAAGCGGCCAGGTTCTCCTTGGGGGCCGCGAGGCGGGCGATGACGGCCACCAGGAACGGGCCTTCGGCGGCCATCATCAGCCAGGTGGCCTCGAGGGGAAGCCAGAAGCGGACGATGCGGCCCGGGGTCAGGTCGCCGGGAGTCATTTCGTGCTGGCGCATGTTCGGCCCGGTAGGATAGCACGTCCGGCGCCGACCGGCAATCACTCGACCCCGGCGAGGGGACATGTACCTCCGGTACGTGTCCCCGAGACATCCCCGATCTCCCCTTGGATTGATTCGGGTAAGCGCCTGTGCTATATCATGCCCCGAGCCGAGGGGCGTCGGAAATCGGGGACATGTACTATAGGTACGTGTCCCCAGGACATCCCATGAGTAAGCCGATCCCGAAAGAGGGCATCCCGCGGGTGCCGCCGGAAGAGAAGCTCGCGGAGCTCGCCGCGCTGTACCGGAATGCGGTCGGCCCCGAAGCGCTGCGCCGGTTCCAAGCGCGGTGCGAAGGCCTGGGGCTGCGGTTCCCGGGCGATGAGCTCGTCATCCTGGCCGGGCTGGATACGCCCGCGAAGGTCCAGGAGTTCCTCAATACCCGCCTCTACTACAACGACGACCACGCTTCGGTCGAGCAGGACGAGACGGCCATGCCGCCGCGCCTCGTTCTGAGGACGGGCATGGCCCACTGCTTCGAAGGGGCCATGTTCGCCTACGCCGTGAACCACCTCCACGGCCACGAGCCGCGGCTGGTCATGCTCGAGGCCAGCCAGGATGCCGACCACAACCTCGTCGTCTGCCGCGACCGTGCCACCGGGCTTTACGGGGCGAACGCCCAATCGCGCTACCCGGGCCTCGTCGGCCGGCCGGCGGAGTATCCGACGATCCGGGCGCTCGCCGATTCCTATGTGCCCTTTTATTTCAGCGACCGGACGCTCGACCCGAACGACCTGACGCTCGTCGGCTGCTCGGAGCCGGTCGATCTCGTCGCCCGCTTCGGCGTCGGCTGGATCGGCTCGACGGAGCCGCTCTGGGACATCTACTACACCTACATCGACGATTCGGTGCCCTTTCATTATTTCTTTGACGATCCGGGCCGGCCCCATCTCTATCCGGCCGTGCGCGCCTTGAAAGAGAGATGGATCCGGTTCGACGCCGCGGGCGCGCCCTTCGTCAGCCTGGACGACCTGCCGGCGGGGGCGCGGCAGGAGTGGGACGCCTTCTGGAAGACCTACGGCCCGCAGGACGGGCCGCGTCCCCGCGGCCGGGCCAAAGAGATCGAGCAGGCCTTCTTCCGGCTCACGGGCACGACGCCCATCGACCTCGACGACAACGCCTTCGATCTCCAGTTCTACCTGGCCGCCGGCTACCGTATCGACCAGCTCATAAAACGGTGACACACAACTCAATACACTTAATTCTCTTGGAGAGCTTCCCCTCTCGAGAGGACAGAGAAGACGCAAACTAATTAGTGTATTTAGTTGCGTGTCACCGAAATGCGGAATGAACGGCGACGGGAGGCGACGATGAAAAGGAATACGACCTGTGCGATCAAGCTCGGAATATCCCTGGCTGCCTTCGCCCCGCTCCTATTCTTCCCCGGCTGCGCGCGGCGGTTCGACAACCTCCGGGAGCTGGCCAAGTACGACATCGTCTGGGACCGGGCCGGTCACGGCTCCAAGGACTCGATGCCGGCCGGCAACGGCGATCTCAGCCTCAACGTCTGGACCGAGGAAGAGACCGGTTCGATCTGCTTCTACATCGGCAAGACCGATGCCTGGGACGACTCGGGGCGCCTGCTCAAGGTCGGGAAGGTCCGGGTCAAGGTCGAGCCGAATCCCTTCGGCGGAGGCCGCAAGTTCAGTCAGCGGCTGAGCCTCGCCGACGCCGCCGTCGAGGTCACCGCGGGGGAGGGGAGAGACGAGGCGACCATCCGGGTCTGGGCCGACGCCAGCCGGCCTGTCGTCCACGTCGAAGCCCGCGTGCCCCCGCCGAGCGTGGTGACGGCCGCGATCGAGCCGTGGCGGATCGGGCCCGAGGAGCTCGAGGACGAGCTCGTCAGCGGGCTGAACCACTGGCGCGGCCTCTTCGGCCCGACCGTCGTCCGGCCCGACGTCGTCCTCGAGGATCGTGGCAAGGACCGTCTCGTCTGGTACCACGCCAACGTCGCGACGCCGTCGTTCGCCAAAGCGATCGCCATGCAGGGGCTGGAGAACGCCGGCATCGAGGATCCGCTCAAGGACCGCGTCTTCGGCGGCCTCGTCGAGGGCGAAGGATTCGTCAGGGCCGGCAAGACGTCGTTGACGAACGACGGGGGCGCCGTCCGGCGCCTGAACGTCCACGTCCTGACGAGCTGGCCAACGACGCCGGACCGCTGGCTCCAGGCCATCGAAGCGGCTCAGGCCCGCGCGACCGGCGCGTCCGCCGGCGCCTGGACCGCCCACCGGGCCCACTGGCGGGAGTTCTGGAACAGGAGCTGGATCTATGTCGCGACCGCCCCCGGCGCCACCGTCAAAACCCCGCTCGGCGATGAAGACGAGGGCTTCGTCGTCACCCGCGGCTACGTCCTCCAGCGCTTCTTGAGCGCTTGCGCCGGCCGCGGCGCTTACCCGATCAAGTTCAACGGGTCGCTCTTCACGGTCGAAGAGGAGGGGGCCGAGGGCTTCGCCGATTACCGCCGCTGGGGGCCCGGCTACTGGTGGCAGAACACGCGGCTTCCCTACATGTCCATGCCGGCCTCCGGCGACTTCGACCTCATGCAGCCCTTCTTCGGGATGTATTCCGGCCTGCTGCCGCTCAGCGAGTATCGGACCAGGCTCTACTTCGGGCACGGCGGGGCCTACTTCCCCGAGTGCATCAATTTCTGGGGCATCGTCTTTCCCGAGACGTGGGGCGACAAGTCTCTGGCCGACATGCCCGAACGCATCCAGGCCAGCGGCTATCACAAGTACGAGTGGGTCGGCGGCCTGGAGATGGCCGCGATGATGCTCGAATACTACTCTTATACGCGCGATGAGGCCTTCTTGCGCGACAAGGCCCTGCCGTTCGCGGCGGCCATGCTGACCTTCTTCGACGAGCATTACAAGACGGGTCCCGACGGCCGCCTCGACATGACCCCGTCCCAGGCCCTCGAGACCTGGTGGACATGTACGAACCCCATGCCCGAGCTGGCCGGCCTGTACTCCCTCGTCAAGACCTCGAAGTCACTGCCCGCAGATCTTCTGCCCGGAGACTACAAAAGCCTGTTGGCGCGCCTCGAGCCCAAGCTGCCGCTCCTCCCGACGCGCGAGATCGAGGGCGTGCGCATGCTCGCGCCGGCCGAACGGTTCGCCGACAAGCGGAACGTCGAGAACCCCGAGCTCTACGCCGTCTATCCTTTCCGGCTCTACGGCCTCGGCAAGCCCGGGATCGAGCTGGCCGTCCGCGCCCTCGACCGCCGCGAGGACCGGGGGCATTTCGGCTGGCGGCAGGACGACCTGTTCATGGCCCTGCTGGGCCTCGCCGACCAGGCGGGCCGAGGGCTCGTCGAGCGGGCCAGCAAGTGGGACGCGCGCCATCGCTTCCCCGCGTTCTGGGGCCCGAACTACGACTGGACGCCCGACCAGGACCACGGCGGCGTCCTGATGAAGACGTTCCAGGTCATGCTGCTTCAGGCGGAGGACAGGGACATCCGTCTTCTCCCGGCCTGGCCGGCCGGCTGGGACGCCGAATTCAAGCTGCACGCCCCCGACAACACGGTCGTCGCAGGCCGGGTCCGCGGCGGCAAACTGGTCGATCTGGACGTGACGCCGCGCTCGCGCAAGGCGGACGTCATTTCACGGAAGGACAACTAAGAAAGAAAGAGGGACAGTCCCCTGCGGGGACAGTCCCTCTCGTCTTCACTTCTTCTTCTGATAGTCCGGATAGGCCGGTTTCTGGTGCTTCGGGGGCGGGTTCTTTTTCAGGAGCTCCAGCGCCACCGCGACCGCCTTCTCCAGCTGGGGATCGCTTCCGGCCTTGACCGCCGCCGGGTCCATCTCGACCGCGTAGTCCGGGTCGACGCCGTGGTTCTCGACGTCCCACGTCCCGTTGGGGTTCCAGAAGCCGCTCTGCGGCGCGCCGGTCATCCCGCCGTCCATGAGCATGGCCGCTCCGGCCATGCCGACCAGGCCGCCCCACGTCCGCGTGCCGACGAGCGGGCCGATCCCGGCCGCCCGGAACAGCCACGGCATCATGTCGCCGCCCGAGCCGGCGTACTCGTTGATGACCATGACCTTGGGCCCGTAGATCGAGCCCACCGGCGTGATGTAGTCGGCCCCGTCGCGCGACGCGAAATAGCCCATCAGGGGCCGGCGCAGGTAGTCGATGATGTAATCGGCGATGAGCCCGCCCTGGTTGAAGCGCTCGTCGATGACCGCGCCCTCCTTGCCGATCTGGGCGAAATAATAGCGGTTGAAGTTGGTGTAGCCGCCGTCGGCCGTGTCCGGCAGCCAGACGTAGGCCAGCCGCCCGCCGCTCATCCGGTCGACCTTGCGCCGGTTGTCTTCGACCCAGGCCAGGTTGCGCAGGCTGTATTCGTTGCCGACCGGCACGACCGTGACCTCGCGGGCGCCCTTGCCGTCAGGCGCCGGCCCGACCTTGATCACCGTCTGCTTGCCTGCGGTGGCCTCGAACGGCCTGTAGACCTCTTCGGCCGCCGTGACCTCGCGGCCGTTGACGGCGAGCAGGTACTCGCCGGCCGCGACGTTGACGCCGGGCTGGGTCAGCGGGGCCAGCAGCCGCGGGTTCCAGTTCTCGCCGTCGTAGACGCGGGCGAACCGGTAGCGGCCGTTCTCGATCTTGTAGTCCGCGCCGAGCAGGCCGACGCCGACGCGCTTCACCTCGGGCATGTCGCCGCCGCCGACGAAGACGTGGCCGCAGGTCAGCTCGCCGAGCATCTCCTCGAACAGGTAGTTCAGGTCGTGCCGGCTGGCGACGCCCTCGACGTAGGGCGCATACCGCTTTTCAATGGCCGCGAGGTCGAGCCCGTGGAGGCCGGCGTCGTAGAAGAAGTCGCGCTCGATCCGCCAGGCCTCGTGGTACATCTGCTTCCACTCGACCAGCGGTTCGGCGTAGACCTCTATTGCGCCGGTGTTCAGGACGCCCTTGCCGGGCTCGAC
Source organism: Candidatus Aminicenantota bacterium (assembly GCA_963754085.1). Classification (GTDB taxonomy): domain Bacteria; phylum Acidobacteriota; class Aminicenantia; order Aminicenantales; family Saccharicenantaceae; genus RBG-16-66-30. The sequence continues at coordinate 74,820 of CAVWFA010000013.1, forward strand.
CGGCCCGGCCGTCCCGGCGATCGTCCACTGTTCGCCCTGCCTGAACAGGATCTTCTCGCCCGTGGCCGACAGGATGAAGCCGCCGACGCCCTCCAGGAACTTGTCGAGCTTGCGCGTGGCCAGGTCGAACTTGTGGAGGACCGGCGGCTGGGAGACGCCGGAGGTCGCCTCAGGCACCTGAGAGCCCTCGAGGATGAACAGGACGCCTTCTTTGCCGGCTGCGAGGTCGATATAGTTCTTGGCCGGGATGGGCAGGGCCAGAATGCGCTGGCCGATGCCGTCGAGATCGATGACGACCTTCTCGGCCTCCTTGGGCTTCTCTTTCTCCGCCCCTTTGTCCTTCTCTGCGGCGGCCGGCTTGGCGCCGGCCTTGGGGGCCTCCGCCTTCTTCTCCTCCTCCTTGGGCTTCTCGTCGTCGCTCTCGGGCGCGAGCGGCGAAGGCAGGTCCTTCTTCAGGACGGCCACGTACACGCTCCGCGTGACGGGCCGGTCCATGCTGGCCATGTTCAGCCAGCCGGGGGTCAGGCCGACGTCCGTGCTGGCCGCAAAGAAGAGGTACTTGCCGCTCTTGTCGAAGACCGGGAAGCGCGCGTCGCTCATGCCGTCGGTGACCTGGGAGGCCTTGGCCGTCTCGAGCGCATAGACGAAGACGACGAACATGTGGCTCTTGAGCTGCTTCGAATAGGTCAGCCAGCGGCTGTCGGGGGACCAGCCGAACTCGAAGGCGACCCGGGGATTGAAATAATAGGTCGTGTCGACCTTGACCGGCACGCCCTTGTCGATGTCGACGTACCAGAGGTTCAGCCGCTTGTCGTTGTAAGCGATCTTCTTGCCGTCGGGCGACCAGACCGGCCGGTAAAAGTAGGACGGCGGCAGGCCCAGCCCGATCTTCTTTGCCGGGTCCTTCCCGGCCTGGTCCCGGATGTGCAAGGCGTACTCGCCCGACTCGTCCGAGAAGTAGGCGACGGACTTGCCGTCGGGCGACCAGGACGGATCGCGCTCCATGACGCCCGTCGTTCTCGTCAGGTTCCGGATGTCGCCCTTCTCGGCCGGGACGGTCAGGATCTCGCCGCGGGCCTCGAACACGGCCCGGGCGCCGTTCGGCGAAACGGAGGCCGCGGCGATGCGCGGACCGACCTTGACGTAGTGCGGCCGGACCTCGGGCAGGTCGCCCTCGAGCGAGACCGGGACGGCCTTGGCCGTGCCCGTGGCCGGGTCGAAAAGGTGGAGGGCGCCGAACTGCTCGATGACGATCCCGCCGGGGCCGGCCGCGGCCGACTTGAAGTCGAGCCCGTCGTTCCCCAGGACCTGCTCGACCTTCTTTGTCGCCAGGTCGTAGACGAAGAGCGACACGGGGCCCTTACGGTCGGACAGGAAGTAGATCTTGTCGCCGAGCCAGATCGGGTTCGAGTCGTTGGAGTTCTCGCGGGGGACCTTCTCGACCTTGAGGTCGGCCATCGCGACGATCCAGATGGGCGTCGTCTGCCCGCCCTGGTAGCGCTTCCAGGCCACCTGCCATTGCATGGTCGGCACGTACGCCAGGCGCGCGCCGTCGGCGGAGTAGGAGCCGGAAACCGCGGTCGGGAGCGGCAGCTCCTCGGGGAAGCCGCCCTCGAGGCCCACGGTGTAGAGAGTGGGGACTCCAGCCGTCGCGCTGGACCGCCCCGAGCGGAAGAGGATCCGCTTGCCGTCGGGCGTCCAGCCGACGACCTCGTCCGTATCCGGATGATAGGTCAGCCGGCGGGGGATGCCCCCGGCCGCCGGGACGACATAGACGTCCGTGTTCCCGTCGTATTGCCCGGAGAAGGCGACGAGCGCGCCGTCGGGGGAGAAGGACGGCAGGCTCTCCAGGCCGACACCGGTCGTCAGCCGCGATGCCGCGCCTCCGTCGCGCCCGACGAGCCAGAGGTCGCCGGCGTAGGCGAAAACGATGTGCGTCCGGCTGAGCGACGGGTGCTGGGCCAGGAGCGGCTTTTCGGCCGCCGCCAGCGCCGCGCCGGAGGCCAGGACGAGAGTGACGATGATCGAAAGGGCCTTGAGACGTGATGACATGATGCTCCTCCTCGCGCCGGCCGGTCCGCGGCCGGGTGTCTGTGATATGCCACGCGGGTTAGAAGATGAAGCCCGCGCCAACGCCGAAGGTCAGGCGGTTCGATTCGTAGGTCAGCTCGAGACCCGGGTACGCCGACGGTCCCGGGACGGCCGAGGCGTAGCGGACGAAGATATCGAAGGATAGGTCGCTCACCCGCTCCCCTTCTGAATAGATCGAGAACAGGGGCCCGTCGTAGCCGAATCCGAGCGAATAGTAATTGCGGTCGAGGTCGGGATAGACGGGCGTCCGGCCGGCCTCGTCGACCGTGCTTTGGTGCCTGGCGTAGCCGGCCCGGACCGCGAGATGGGGGGCGGGCCGGTACTCGAGGCCGGTCTTGATCTGTTTCGCGTCCCTGAGCGCGAGCGGCACGCCATGGACCCCGTAATCGAGCTCGAGCCCGTAGAATTCCTGGTATTCGGGCGTGAAGGCCGGGTTGAGGGCGTCGCCCTCGGCCGTCGACGTGAAGACCCAGTCGCCGAAGCCGCTCCAGGTGTCCCACTGGACGTCGAGGTAGAGGGACAGCTTGGGAACGGGGGTGAAGGCGACGCCGCCGGCGATCTCGCGGGGGAGCGTCATCCGGCCGGTCACGTCCTGCTCGGCATAGTAGAGGTCGATGAGATCGTAAACCTCGATCGTTCCCCCGCCGGGGGCCGGCACTTCCGCGCCGGCGGTATCCAGGGGCTTGATGAAGATGTTCGACCCGGCGAAATCGACGGCGACCTCCCGCTGGTATCTCGCCCCGATCTGGAGAGCGGGCATGATCTTCCAGAGGATCCCGGCCGTGAAGCCCAGGCCGTCGCCGTCCAGGCTGTGGCTGCTTTCGATGTCGATGTCATGGGGCTGAGGATAGTTCGGGATGTTGAAGGGGATGTAGTGCCGGTACCACAGGTCCGACGATACGACGTCGATGCCGGCGCTCAGGGCCAGGCCCTTGAAGACCTCGACAGCCAGGGCCGACCGGAAATAGAGGGTCCGCAGGCGGTTGCGGCTGACGACGGTATCCCCGGGCCAGCCCGGCGTCCAGTAGGAATCGTAGCCGTAGGGGGAGAAGAGGCCCGCCGCGACGGTCACGCGCTTGATCGGCTGCCAGGACAGCCCGGCGCTGCCGGTGAACTCGGAAGGTTCCGTCCGATAGCGGCTGCCGGTGTCGGGCCAGGCGGCGGTCGTTTCGCGATGAGCGAAGGCGAAGTCGGCCTTGATGCGGAATCCGCCCTGGAAGGCCAGGCCGGCCGGATTGGAGAACAGGGCCGTGGTGTCGTCGGCCCGGGCCGTGAAGGCCCCGCCCAGGGCCGCGGCCCGCGGGCTGGGCTCGTAGAAGCTGAATTCCTGGGCGGCGAGTCGGAGCGGGACGACGGAAGCGAGCAGGGCCGCGGCCACGGCCGCTGCCCGGAGGGACTTGAAAATGAATGATGGCATGATGTGCGCTTTCTTAGATATAAAGAAGTCATCTTAGCACTCGCGGGTGCCGATGGGAAGGGTCCGGATTTGACAAAGGGCCGGCCCGGTCCCATAGTAGTCGCATCCGGAGGTCGGCATGGCGCGCGGCCGGCGTGGTGGTGCACACTCCCGTTCATTGACGGCCCTCTCCGCCGTCTTCTTTCTTTTTGCCGCCGGAGCGGCCCAGGCGCCTCTCCAGCACGAGGTCACCGTGACCTTGAAGCTCATCCAGGTCTTCGTCACGGGCCCCGACGGGAAGCCGGCGCTCGACCTGGCCCGGTCGGATTTCGTCCTCACCGACAACGGCAAGCCCCAGACGATCACGGATTTCGAGAGCCACGTCCTGGCCGTCCCGGCGGCCGAGCGCGCCATCGCCGTGGCTGCGCCCGCTCCCGTTCCGGTCCCGGCGGGCGAGGCGCCTCTTCTCAACCGCAAGTTCATTTTTCTCATCGATTACGTCAGGAACGGCTTCGAAGGGGTCCAAAAGGCCAAGGCCGCCGCGCTCGATTTCCTGGAGACGAAGGTCGGGCCGGACGACGAGGTCGGGCTGTTCACCCTATCTCCCATGAGCGGGCTGACGCTCCATGAATATCTCACGAAAGACCACGCCAAGGTCCGGACCAAGATCAAGAAGCTCCACGAATCCGTGGGCGGAGGAGCAAGCGTGTCCAGCGACGAGCTCATGGGCATGGAACTGCTCAACGCGCAGGTCATGGCCGGGCACGGCGGCCACGCCGGTCCGAGCCAGCGCAACATCTTCGTGGACATCGCGGAGTGGGCTAAAGCGCTGCGGGCCATCCCCGGCCAGAAAAACATCATCCTCTTCACCCAGGGCTTCGGCAACGCCGTCGTCCGGCCCGGCCGCCTCAACAACGTCCTGTTCGAGGCCATGGCCCGGGCCCTGGCCTCGGCCAACGCGCCGGTCTTCACGGTCGACACGACGCCGCAGGGCCTGCCGGGTCGCGACATCGAGGATAAGCTCCCCTCGGGGACCCTGGCCGAGCGGTCGCTGGATTATCTCTCCAAGACGACCGGCGGAATGTACCTCGGCGGTGTCAATTATTCCGCCCGGATCGCCGCCGACATCCAGGACGCCACGGCCAACTACTACGTCCTCGGCTACGGCGTCCCGGCCGCCTGGGACGGCAAGTACCACGAGGTCAAGGTCGAGGTCCGCAAGCCGGGGTACGCGGTCCACGCGCAACGGGGCTACTACAATCCTGTCCCGTTCGCCAAGCTGTCGCCCATCGAAAAACATCTCCACCTGATCGAGATCGCGCTGGGGGAGGGGGGCGCGGCCAAGGGGACCACGACCTTCCCTTTGACCGCCGTTCAATTCGCGGGCGCCGAAGGGACGAATACGCTCCTGCTCTCGGAGATCCCGGCCGACGTCGCCGCGTCCGTCGGCGATCGGGTCGAGCTCATCAGCCTGGTCCTGGGCCCGACGAGCGCCATCGTCGACGGGAAGCGGGTGGAGCTCGCCCGGAGCGACTACAGCGGCGGGATCTACGAGTACTCGACGGTCTCGTTGGCCCCCGGGCGGTACGAGTGCCGTTCGGTCATCCGGAACCTCGACGACGGGCGGGCGGCCGTCGGCGCCTGCGCGATCGAGGTGACCGCTCCGCCGGCCGGCGGGCCGGCCGTCTTCCCGCCGCTCCTCCTCGTCCGCGGCGAGGCCGGCCGCTATCTCAACATGGCCTCGCGGGGGCCGGCGGGCGGATCGGGGGAGCTGTCTCTCGCCGCGATCTTCCCCTTCCCGGTCAAGGCATACGTTCCCCTCGTCGGCGCGCTCGCGCCGGGCCGGACCGAGCTCTTCGCCATGTGGCGCTGCCTGTGGGGGGGAGTGAGGCAGGCCCAGGGAGAACGCGAGCTGGCCGCCCGGATCGCGCCCGAGGGAAGCGAGGATTGGGAGCCGATCGAGATGACCCTGATCTCGAGCGCCAGCCGGGACGCGGCCGACTTCTATCTTCTCGGATTCGAGCTGCCGGTCCTTGCGCCCGGGCGCTACCGGCTCGAGATCGTTGCTGAGGATCCTGGCGACCGGCGCGGTCGTCCGGACGGAGAGCCGGCTCTCGATCCGTAAAGAATAAAGAAGGGGTCAAACCTCCACAATTCCAGTTTCTGGGATTGTGGAGGTTTGACCCCGTATTAAAAGATGAATCCGACGCCCACGCCGAAAACGATGCGGTCGGACGTATAGGTCAGCTCGTATCCGGGATAGGTCGACGGCCCCGGCACGGCCGCGGCATAGCGGACGAAAATATCGAACGACAGGTCGCTGACCCGCTCGTCGCCCCCGTAGATCGAAAAAAGGGGCCCCTCGTAGCCGAAGCCGAGAGAGTAGATGTTGCGCTCGAGGTCCGGATAGACCAGCGTCCGGTGGGCCTCGTCGACGGAGCTCTGGAGATGGGCGTAGCCTGCCCTCAGGGCGATGCGGCGGGCCGGCCGGTATTCCACGCCGGCTTTGACGTGCGTCGTATCCTGGAGACCCAGCGGCACGCCCTGGGTGCCGTAGTCGGGATAGCTGCCCGGTTCGGCGGGCTCGAAGATCCAGTCGCCGAAATCGCTCCAGCCGTCCCACTGGACGTCCGCGTAGAAGGACAGCCGCCACACCGGCGTGAACGCCGCGCCGACGACCAGCTCGCGCGGCATGGTCAGGTGGCCGACGACGTCCTGCGTGAGGAAGTGGTTGGCCGGAGAGGAGACGGCGGGTGCATTCGCGAGCGAGTCGGAGAGCCCGGCGGAGGTCCCGAGGTAATAATTGACTTGGATACATGTGCCGGCGTAGTCGATGGGCACGGCCTTTTGGAACCGGGCGCCGAGCTGGATCGCGGGGATGATCTTCCATAGAAGGCCGGCGGCGAATCCCCATCCGTGACCGCGGAGCTCGTGACGGCTCTCGGTGATGGTCGCCTCGCCGGGCTGCACGAAATGCTTCCATTCCAGGCTCGACATGACGTAATCCACGCTCCCGCTCAGGGCGAAGCCCTTGAAGATCTCGACCGAAACGGCTGTCCGCCAATAGCTCGTCCGGAGCCTGTTCTGCCGGCAGTCCGAGATCACGCCGAAGTTCGGGGACCACGAGGCTTCGTAGGTGTAGGGGTAGAAGATCCCGGTGGCCAGGGTGACGCGGCGGGTCGGTTGCCAGGACAGGGCCAACGATCCCAGGAATTCGTTCACGCTGGAGCGATAGGCCCGGCTGCCATCAGGCCAGGCGCCGTCGATGGCCCGGGCGCCGAAGGCCAGATTGGTCTTGAACCGAAAGTCCTTGAGGAAGGCCAGCCCGGCCGGATTGTACCAGAGCGCGTAGATGTCGTCCGCGCGGGCCGTGAACGCGCCGCCGAGCGCCGCGGCGCGGGCCCCGACCTCGTGAAAGGCGAAGTCCTCGGCGGCCGCGCGGGCCGGGTGAAGACAGACGGCGAAGGCCAGAACGAAGAGAACGATCCGAACACGACGGGACCGGGACGCTTTCATGGTTCGAGCCTCCGATTCACTTTCGGACGAGCCGGATCGTCCTGATCTCGTAGGGAGCGAGCGGCACCGTGAGGATCGTGCCCGCGCCGATGACGCCGCCGGCCGGACGCTCGATGAGGTCGGCCGCGCTGGCTTCGACCGGCCAGGGCAGCTCGATCTTCGCCTCGGTCTTCGCGCCCGCGGTCTCGTAGAGCCTGAGGATGAGCCCGCGCTCGGCGTAGCCCATCTCCTTCTTGAGGGCCGACAGAACGACGTTCGCCGGCCCCGCCTTGACGAAGGAGTGGACCTTCGGGAGCGTCCCGCCGTGGACGAGCGGCACCCGGGCGATGAGGGGGTTGTTGAATTCGAGGCCGCGACGCGTCACTTCGGCCGCCTTCCAGTCGCCGCGGTGGGGGAGGATCCCGTAGAGGAGCTCGTGGGGGCCGCGGTCGGCCTCGGGATCGGGATAGGTCGCGCCGTGGACGACGGACAGACGCATGACGCCGCCCTTGACGTCGAAGCCGTATTTCGAGTCGTTGAGGAGGGCCGCGCCGTATTCGCCCGTCTGCTCGGCGACGTCGATCCAGCGCAGGGCCGGCACCTCGGTCCCGTCGGCCGGGCGGGCGATCGAGCCGTAGGGGATCTCGAAGCGCGCGGCCGGCGCCTTGACGGCCAGCGGGAAGGCCGCCTTGATCATGATGTTGCGCTCCTGCCAGTCGAGGCGCGTCCGGATGTCGAGCCGGGGGACACCGCGGGTGAGCGTCAGGTCCTGCTCGAAGGTCGAATCGCGGAAGCGCGACTTGACGCGGACGACAGTGCGCACGGGGCCGCGCTCGACGACCTCGAGCGACGCGCCGCCTTCGCCGACCCGCCCGGCCAGGCCCTTGAGCCCCAGCTCCCAGGCCGACATCTCCTTGGGCTCGTCGATGATGGCCTCGAGGACGTTGCCGGGGCCGGCCAGGACCTCGCGTTTGGCCGTCTTGTCGTAAAGGCTCGCGATCCAGCCGGTCTTCGGATCGAGACGGACTTTCAGGAACTCGTTCTCGAGCTCGCTCGCCCCGGCCGTGACGGCCGACGTCTCGGTCCCTTCGATCTGAGTCGGGATGACGCGGTAGAGCTTGTAGCCGAGCGAGGGCACGCTCTCGGCCAGGAAAAGGATCCTGAACAAGACGGCGTCCCCCTGGACGCGCCGTTGCATCACCTGGACCGGAACGTCCTTGCCCTCACTGTCCGTCACGCGAACCGTGTCGGCCCAGGGCCTGGCCGTCGCGGCGTCGGGCGGCACGACGATCTCGGCCACGGCCGGCTCGGTCCGGTCCCAGAAGAGAGGATTGAAGACGACGACCGGAAAGCCCTCGCCCCGCGTGTCGATCTGGTTCGCGATCGTCTCGAGCGAGAAGTCGAGCGCCCGCTCGCCGCGCTGTCTCGCCTGCCGGTAGAACCCGGCCACCTCGTCGTAGACGGGGCCGATGCTGGAGCCGTCGAGGATGTCGTGGAACTGGTTGCGCAGGACGATCTTCCAGGCCTCGTCGATGTCGCGCTCGGGATAGTAGTCCCGATAGCCGGAAGTCGCGGCGATGGCCGAGAACTTCTCGGCCGTGACCAGGAGGCTTTCGAGCTGGCGGTTCGACTTCTTGGCCGCCGCCTGGGTCGTGTAGCAGGCCGGGAAGGCGTAGTTGAGCTCCCGCTTGACGACCGGGAACGCGGCGCCCTTGGCGGCCATGTCCTTGAGATAGGTTTCGGGGACGTCGAAGACGAGGCGCGGCTCGTTCGGGTCGTTCCGGAACTTCTCGATGGCCGCGAGGTCGACGTCGCGCGGCCCGCCGCCGTGGTCCCCGGCGCCGTAGAGGAGCAGGAAGTGCTTCTGATCGGTGTTCTTGCGCGCCGCCTCCAGGATCTTCCGGGTGCCGTCCTGGAGGCTGACGTTGTACCAGCCGGCCGGGACGTAGCCGAGGACGCGCGAGCCGTCCATCCCCTCCCACCAGAAGAAATGGGTCGGGTCGGGCGCGGGGGCGCAGCGGCCGAAGACGTAGGAATCGATCCCGGCCCGGCGGAGGATCTGCGGCATCTGCCAGCTGTGGCCGAACGTGTCGGGGTTCCAGCCGACCTTGACGTCGACGCCGAACTTGTCGAGGAAGTAGCGCTTGCCGTACAGGAGCTGGCGGGCCAGGGCCTCGCCGTCGGGCATGTTGGCGTCGGGCTCGACCCACATCCCGCCGACGGGCACCCACGTCCCGGCCTTGATCTTGCGGGCGATCGCGGCGAAGAGCTCGGGCTGGTCCTTCTCGATCGCGTCGTAGATCGCGGCCTGGCTCTGGGCGAAGGTCAGGCCGGGGACCTTGTCCATCTGGGCCAGGGTGCCCTTGAAGGTGTAGCGGGCGATGTCGGCGACGGTCTCCTCCCAGCGCCAGAGCCAGCTCAGGTCGATGTGGGCGTGGCCGACGAGGTGGGCCGTGAGCTCGCGCGGCGGAACGGGCGCGGGGGCGGGCGCAGCGGGGGGCTTCTTGGCGGGCGCGGCCTGGCCGGCGCCGGTCGCGGGCGATGAGAGGGTCAGGGCGAGTGCGGCGGTCAGGACGATCGAAAGACGGACGGCGCGGTGGCTCATGCGGGGACTCCTCAGTCGCGGACTTCGAACTCGACGGTGAAGAACTTGAAATCCTTATAGACGACGTCGGTCTTCGAGCGGACGAAGACTTTGCCCTTGTCGTTGAGATAGGCTTCCTCGACGGTGAGATGACTGGGGAAGCGGATGCCGTTCTTTTCGGCGCTGAACTCGGAGCGGATGGTCAGGCGCGGCGTGCGCTCGAATTTCTCGCCTCTCTTCTGGAAGACGTCGAAGCGGCCGACCCGGCTTTCGCTCCATTCGATCTTGAGGATGTTGCCGGTGGCGGGATCGACCCAGGCCTGGCCGTAGAGGTTGCGCGTGGGCGGCGCGCCGGGCTTGGGCTCGGCGTCCAGGACGATGACCTCGATCTTGCCGACCTTGTCCTTTCCGGCGAAGGTGAAGGAGTAGTCGGGCTGGAAGCGCTCGCCGAAGAGGCCGACGGGTCCGAGAAGAGCGGTGCCGAAGACGACGACGGAAGTCTGGAGCTCGGCGTTGGCCCGGACCTTCTTCTTGCCGTTCTCCTCGAGCTGGGTGCGCAATTCGCGGATGGTCCGGCCGGCCCGGATGCACTGGTAGTCGTAGACGAACGAGCGCTTGATCTTGTTCACGGTGCTGATGACCAGGGTCGGGCCGATATAGTTCGACGCGCCGGGCGGGAGGTATTTCGACGAGCCGGGGTCTATTGTGGCGCCCACGGCCTTGCTGTCGAGCTTCGGGTCGATGGTCTCCCGGATCTCCTCGCGGCAGACGAAGTCGAAGGCCGAGCTTTCGAGCTTGCGGCAGTATTCGGCGGCCTTGGCCAGGACGTCCGCGAGCTTCGGCACCGCGGCCGGGGCGGGTTTGGCCGGGTTCGGCGAGGGGGCCTGCTGCGGGGAGGGAACGGCGGCCGGGCGTATCGGCGGAGCGGTTGAAGTCGGAGAGAAGGCAGGCCGGGCTGCGGAACCGGCGGGACGTGGCACTCCGGGAAGCGGAGATGAGAGGACGGGAGGGCCGGCCAGGACGGCGACGGCCAGACAAAGGGCGGCAGTGGGGAAGGCGAATGAACGCGATGCCCGACTGGCCGGCATGGGCTCCTCTCGGGGCGGGACGGTTCTTGAACCTCTCTTTATGTTAGGCCCCCTGCCCGGGGAAATCAAGCCGCACCGCCACTCCCGATGATCCGCCCGTCCTGCGGCTTCCGTTCATTCCAAAGGTGACACACAACTAAACTCACCTAATTATTATTTGATTTGCCCAGGAGTTGAGTGCGGGCTGATTTCGGATGATAATTAAGTGTATTGAGTTGTGTGTCACCCTAACTGGGAGGATGCGATGAAGGCGCGGTACGGATGCCCCGAGAGCGAGCTGACCCATTACACCTGCCACCGGACGTCCCGTAAGATGCGGATCGACGGGCGGCTGGACAAGCCCGCCTGGCGCGAGGCGCCGAAGTCGCCCCGGTTCGTCGATCTCGTCAGCGGCGTCCCGGGCCTGCTCGACACGCGCATGGCCTCGCTCTGGGACGACCAGAACCTCTACGTGGCCTTCTGGGTGAGCGAGCCCAACGTCCAGGCCCGCCTGGCCCGGCGCGATTCGCTCGTCTGGACCGAGAACGACGTCGAGATCTTCATCGGCGGCGAGGACTGCTACTACGAGTTCGAGATCAACGCCCTGGGCACGGTCTACGAGGTCTTCTACGTCTGGCAGGACGCCCTGAAGAAGGGGAGCCGGTTCGACCGGCCGGAGTTCGACCTCTGCGAGCGCCGCGTCGACGTCCTCGGCGGCTTCCAGGACGCCATGCGCTGGGGCAAACACCCGCGCGGCCTGCGCTGGGCCTTCATGGACTGGGATCTCCCGGGCTTGCGGGCCGCCGTCCAAGTCCAGGGCACGCTCAACGACGCCTCGGACATCGACGCGGGCTGGACGGCCGAGGTCGCCTTCCCTTGGAGCGGCCTGAAGACGCTGGCCGGGAAGCGGCCCGTGCCGCCGCGCGACGGCGACGTCTGGCGCCTGGACTTCTCGCGCTTCGAGCTCCTGAACAATTGCGGCGTCACGGTCGAGCCTCACCCCGGCTGGGCCCTCAACAAGCACGGCGTCTACGACTCCCACATCCCCGAGTGCTTCTCGTTCGTGCATTTTTCGGGCTGGACGCGGCCAAGGCTGCGGTGTTGCCGGGATCAGGCCGGAGGATCATGAGATAATGGACAGCGAAGAACAGCCAATGGACATCACTCATCGACGGCTCAGGCGCATTCTTACCAACTCCTTTGTTCTTCTCCTGGCCCTCGGCTGCTTGGCGGCCCTCGCAGCCACCGTCGCTTGCGGCGGGCCGTCGGAATCGGCCGTTCCGTTGGACCCCGCGAGATCGTCGGGGCAGACCGCCGGAGAGGCCGCCGGACTCCGCGCTCCCCGGACTGCGGGAGCAGGCCGCGCTCTACAACGGCTGGCTCGAGGACCGCTTCGAGCGCGTCCTGCCCGCGGTCATGCGCCGGGAGAAGATCGACATGTGGGTCGTCCTCTGCCGCGAGCACGCCGAGGACCCCGTCTATCCGACGCTCATGCCCTACCCGAACATGTTCGCCTGGCGGCTGTCCATGCTCGTCTTTTTCGACCGGGGCGGGACGGCGGGCGTCGAGCGCCTGTCCGTCAATCCTTTCGGCAGCGGCGCCTTCAACAAGGAGATCGGCGACTACTACGCTCCCGGGTGGACGGACCGGACCGAGGATCCTTGGGCCCGGCTGGCCCGCCTCGTCCGGGAGCGGGACCCGAAGCGCATCGCGATCGACGAGTCGAAGATATTCGCCTTCGCCGACGGGCTATCGGCGACGCTCAAGGCGGAGCTCGTCGCCGCCCTCGGGCCCGAATACGCCGGACGCCTGGTCTCGGCCGAGCGGCTGGCCGTCGGCTGGCTCGAGAAACGGACCGCGGCGGAGCTCGCGTTTTACGCCAGGCTCGCGGCCGTCAACCGCGGCGTCGCGGCCGAGGCGCTGTCGGCGAAGGTCATCAAGCCCGGCCTGACCACGCTCGACGATCTCTCCTGGTGGACGCGCGAGCGGTTCGCGGCGCTCGGGGTCGAGGCCTGGTTCCAGCCGACCTTCTACATCCTGCGGCGGACGGACGCCTCACCCGAAGAGGCCAAGCGCAATGTCATCCTGCCGGGCGACATCGTCCGCTGCGACATCGGGTTCAGGTGCCTCGGCCTGACCACCGATATGCAGGAAGTCGCCTATGTCCTGCGCGAGGGCGAGACCGAGGCGCCGAAGGGAATGCAGGAGGCCATGAAGCTCGGCAACCGCCTCCAGGACATCCTCATCGCCGAATTCAAGGAAGGACGGACGGGCAACGAGTGCCTGGCCGCGGCCCTGGGCCAAGCGCCAGGGCCGAAGGGCTCAAGCCCCGCATCTATTCCCACCCGCTGAATTATTACGGCCACGGCGCCGGCACGCGGATCGGTCCGGGGGAGGGGGCTCCCGGCATGGGCGACTATCCCCTTTACGCCGACACCTGCTGGGCCGTCGAGCTCGGCGTCGACGCCGTCATCCCGGAATGGGGGGACCAGGCGATCTTCCTGGCCCTCGAGCAGAGCGCCGTGTTCACGGCCGCGGGCGTCGTCTTCCCGGCCGGCCGGCAGACGGAATTCCATCTCGTAGACGGTGCTCCGGCCAAATAAGATCCTCTTCAAATTCCGGGAAATCCTCTCTCCGGCTGTGCTCGGGACATCGCCTCGTAGCTCCCCGGCCTCCGGCGAAATATCGGAAGAGAGGTGTCTCCGCGTCTCAGATCGCGGCTGCCCCCCCTCCACCACGGGGATCTGCTAGGTCTGCTGGCTCACCCTGTCCCGAGAGGGACGAGGCGATATCCCTCGCCGCCTTGAGAGGATTCTCGAAAATGGGAGAAGAACAGAAAAATCGGCCGGACGCGCCGGTCAGGAGCTCGATTCCCCGAGGCGCTCGAGGAAGACGCGGCGGACGCGCTCGATGAGCTCGCCCACGTTCTCCTTGGTGTAGCCGGCGACGGGGACGGCGGGTCCGATCGCGACCTCGACCCGCCCGGGCCGGATGAGCAGGCTGCCCTTGCGCGCGATCTCGAACGCTCCCTTTTGGACCATGGGCAGGATGTCGAGGCCCGTCTCGACGGCCATGAGGAAACCGCCGCGCTTGAACGGGCGAGAGCCGGCCGTCGAGGGTCCGCGTCCCTTCGGGCATGATGCCGAACGAGAAGCCCGGCCGTTCGCGGACCCAGGCCGCGGCCCGGCGCAGGCTCTCGACGGCCCGGCCCGGGTTCTTGCGGTCGAGGGGGAACATGCCCATCCGGCGGATGGTGCTGCCGTAGACCGGCCAGCGGAAGTGGCTCTCCTCCTCGGCGCCGCGGGCGATGCCGGGGAAGGCGGCGTAGAACATGAACGGGTCGAAGAAATTGACGTGGTTCATCATGACCATGTACTGGCGGCCGGGGACGCAGTTCTCCCGGCCGCTCACCCGGACGCGGACGCCGGCGACGAGGAGGACGGCCCTGCAGCCGCCTTTGATGAGCCGCTCGAGCGCCCGGCCCCGGAGGACGAACGAGCCCAGCCACACCAGGATGCAGCCGGCCAGGAAAACGGGCAGGGTGATGAGCCAGATGAGGACCGAGCGCAGACGTTCGAAGACGCGTCTCATGTGCTCACGCGCTCATGCGGGCCCGGTCAGGCCAGGATGGTGACCTCGCCCGGGAGGACCTTGAGGCGCAGGGGCGTCCAGCCGATGAGCTCGCCGTCGGCCATGAGCCGGAGCGGCGGGTCGGACTCGACCGAGATCGACGCGGCCTGGAGGAGATCGACCTTGGGGTGGGCCGTGTGCTTGCCGGAGAAGACGCCGGCGAAGATGGCCACGATCTGGCGGCGGTTGACGCCGTTGAAGAGGACGATGTCGGCCTTGCCGTCGGACGTGTCGGCGGTGGGGGCGATCTTCATCTGGCCGCCGGTGAACTTGGAGTTCGAGACGACCAGGGCGCTGTTGGCGACCTCGAGCCGGCGGCCGTCGGCCTCGATGGTGATGCGGTTGTTCATGCCGCGGATGAGGCGCACGAGCACGGCCAGGCTGTAGCCGGCCGAGCCCAGGAACTTGAGCCGCTCGTTGGTCAGCCGGAGGATGTCGGCGATGAGGCCGACGCCGATGATGTTGAGGGAGTAGCGGCGGACGGTCTGGCCGCCTTCCTGGTAGGTGAACTCGACGAGGTCGACCTTGCGGCGGCGGCCGGCCAGGATGGCGTCGAGGGCCTGGTCGGTCGTGGTGATGTCGAAGTCGCGCAGGAACGAGTTGCCCGTCCCGGCCGGGATCTGGCCGATCTCGGGGAGGCGCGCGGGGCGGCCGTCGGCGTAGAGGCCGTTCAGGACCTCGTAGGGCGTCCCGTCGCCGCCGAGGCAGAGGATGCGGTCGTAGGCGGCCCGGGCGGCCTCGCGGCCGATCTCGACGGCGTGGCCGGGGCGCTCGGACACGCGGACCTCGAGGCCGGGGAAGGACTCGCGGAGGCGGGGCTCGAGGCCCTCGAAGACCTTCTTGCCGCGCCCGTGCCCGGCGGCCGGATTGACGACGAGGAGTGTGCGTGTTCATGGCGTCACCGTTTGGGACTTATAGCACAAGGACGGGGAAATAAAAAGCGGACTTGACATCCGTTTTGCCGGAAAATAATATACACATATATATACACATATAGGGAGACTCCGATGAAGCGCACGAACGTTCTCCTGACCGACAGCCAGCACAAAGCCGTCAAGGCCTACGCCAAGAGGGAAGGCAAGACCCTGGGCCGGATGGTCCGGGAGGCGCTGGACGTCGCCTATCAGAAAAAGGACCTGCTCGAGAGCCGCAAAGACACCGCGATCGCGGCTTATCGCGAGGGCTTCATCAGCCTGGGGAAGCTCTCGGAAGTCCTGGGCTTGGACCCGATCAGCGCCCGGGACTATCTGAGAAGCGCGGGCATGGCCCTGCAGGTCCAGGGCGCGGATAAGATCGAACGCGACGCGGAAAATGCCTGAGATCGTTTTCGACACCTGCGTGATATCGAATTTCGCCCTGGCCGGCGCGCTCGGCATTCTCGAGGGGCTTTATCGAGATAGGGCGCGCATCACGGACGTTGTCTCCATGGAGATCTTGAGGGGCATCCAGAGCGGGCACGCCCGGCTCGAGTCCATCCCGAAGGCGATCCGGGCCGGCTGGCTCAAGGAGGTCAGGCTCAAGACGGGCCGGGAGCGGGCCCTTTTCGAGAGCCTTTCGGTTTCTCTCGGCCTGGGCGAAGCCTCGAGCCTGGCTGTGGCCAAGGGCCGCGGTTTTGTCTTCGCCAGCGACGATCGAATGGCCCGGGCGGAGGCGGCCGAGCTGGGGGTGACGCTGACTGGGACTCTGGGCATCCTGCTCAGAGCCGTGCGGGAGGGCGTTATGCGACGGGCCGGCGGCTGACGCCCATCTTGCGAAGATGATCGACGCGGGCTTCTTTTCGCCGGTCCGATCGCTTCGCGAAAAACGTTAACGATTATCCTTGAGGGTGACGAGCTTGGCCGATCATTGAATTGTCCAATTTTTGGACAATAATTCCCAACTCGCTCTCAGGAGGATCGGCACCGCCAACGACTAAACTGATAGGATAGGGTATAATTGCGGTCCGAATCATTGTCTGTCGACGAATTCACTTGGAGGGTGGAAGATGAATTTTTGGATTAGCGTCTTTCGATCGGCCTTCTGGCCATGATCGCTTTAGCTGCCGGGTGCTCGGCAAGCGAAGACGGCGGGCCTGATCCGAACACCGAGGCAGTTATCGTCAACCACACGAGCATCAGCCTCAGCGCCATCCCTTCGACCTATATCGACCAAGCCAAGCAAGAGCTGCATATCGCCTACGGTCACACGTCGCACGGCAGCCAGTTGACGACGGGCATGGCCGGCCTCGTGACGTTCGCGGGTGCGCAGTATTCCTTCAACGCGGGCGGCACGGGCGGAGCGCTCGATCTTCGCGATTACTAGGGCGTTTTCGGAACCGGATCGCCAGGACCTCGGCAGATCCGGAACCGGACGGCCTGGGAGAGCGCCACGCGCACATATCTTGCCCAGAATCCGAGATCAACGTCATCATCTGGTCGTGGTGCGGCCAGGTCGACGGCACGCAGGCCGAGATCCAGCAGTACCTCGACCTGATGAACGGGCTCGAGCACGATTTCCCCAACGTCAAGTTCGTCTACATGACCGGCCACACGACGGCGGCGGCCCTGACCGGGAAACTGTCCCGCACCCGGAACAAGCAGATCCGCGACTACTGCACCGCGAACAACAAGATCCTCTACGATTTCGCCGACATCGAGAGCCAGGATCCGGACGGCGATTATTTCGGCGACAAGCTCGTCAACGACGCCTGCGACTACGACAGCAACGGCGACGGCGTCCCGGACAGCAACTGGGCCATCGACTGGCAGAACGCCCATCCGGGCGAGTGGTACAACTGCGAATCGGCCCACTCCCAGCCGCTGAACGCCAATATGAAGGCCTACGCCGCCTGGCACCTCTGGGCGAGGCTGGCAGGCTGGGACGGACGCTGAGGCGATATTTTTGTTTCCGCTGGCGGATGCACATTTGCTAATTAGAGGGATTAATTATCAAAAAGTGAAGAATCGGATGAAGATACGGAGATTGGCTTTTTCCATTTCCGTCGTCGTTATAGCGGGTCTCTTTGCTGGGTGTTCGGTTTCGAAGGAAGATGATACAGACACTGGTGCTGCGTCGTTCAGTTTTAGCCCGGCGGCGGCGGCAGTCGGTCAGGCCGTTCATTTCACGGACACGTCGACGGGGAACCCGACCGCCTGGTCATGGAACTTCGGGGACGGATCAACGAGCACGGTCCAGAATCCGAGCCACGCCTACACGACCGCGGGAGCGAAGACGGTGACCTTGACGGCAACCAACGCTTCGGGCTCGAATGCGACGACGCGGACGGTGCAGGTTGCGGCCGCGCTCACGGCCTCCTTCAGCTACACTCCCGCCTCCCCGGCTGCGGGGCAGTCGGTGCAGTTTACGGACACCTCGACGGGGGGCCCGACCGCCTGGTCATGGAACTTCGGGGACGGATCAACGAGCACGGTCCAGAATCCGAGCCATGCCTACACGGCGGCCGGGTCGAAGACGGTAACCCTGACGGCAACCAACGCATCGGGCTCCAATAGTATTAGCCGTCCTCTCACGGTCGTTTCTTCCTCAGCCATCATCATTGATCACAACAGTGCGAAACTCGCCAACATCCCCTCCGAATGGATCACGGCAGCTAAGCAGAATCTGCATATCGCCTACGGCCACACGTCGCACGGCAGCCAGTTGACGACGGGCATGGCCGGCCTCGTTCAATCGACGGGCACGCAATATGCCTGGAACTCGGGCGGCACGGGCGGAGCTCTCGATCTCAGAGAGTGGGACTACGGTGTCGGTTTTGGCGCTCCAGATGCCACTACTGGGCTATCGATCTCGGCAATCCGGATCGGATCGGCCTGGGCAGAGCGCCACGCGCACGTATCTTGCCCAGACACCCGACGATCAACGTCATCATCTGGTCGTGGTGCGGCCAGGTCGACGGCACGCAGGCCGAGATCCAGCAGTACCTCGACCTCATGAACGGGCTCGAGCACGATTTCCCCAACGTGAAGTTCGTCTACATGACCGGCCACACCGACGGCGCGGCCCTGACCGGGAATGTCCCGACCCGGAACAAGCAGATCCGCGACTACTGCACCGCGAACAACAAGATCCTCTACGATTTCGCCGATATCGAAAGCTACGATCCCGACGGCGACTATTTCGGCGACAAGCTCGTCAACGACGCCTGCGATTACGACAGCAATGGCGACGGCGTCCGGGACCGCAACTGGGCCATCGACTGGCAGAACGCCCATCCGGGCGAGTGGTACAATTGCGAATCCGCCCACTCCCAGCCGCTAAACGCCAACATGAAGGCCTACGCCGCCTGGCACCTCTGGGCCCGCCTGGCCGGCTGGGACGGGAACTGACGCGGCTTGACTTCACCCGCCGCCGCGCCCGATAATCGCGGTGGGTAATTCGATGTCAGATGGGCGCGGCCGATTTCTACTCATATCCCTCCTCTGGGGGATCTTCGCTCCCCCGCTCGTCGCGCAGCGCTACGGCGACGCCGGACGATGGAGTCCCCCTTATACTGTTCCCCACTTCGGACTCGGCTTCGGGGCGAGGCCGCTGGCCATGGGCGGGGCTTTCATGGCCGTGGCCGAGGGCCCGACGGCCGTCTCCTCAAATCCGGCCGGTCTGGCCGGTTTGGCCGGCGCCGAATTCTCCCTGGGAGCGAGTTTCGAGGGGCAAACGATCGGGGTCCCGGCGATGGGTCCGATGGATATGGACTGGTATGTGAGGTATGCCTCGAGCGCCTATGAGTACGGGCTTTCCGGTGTCGCATTCGATCACGCCGCCGCGGCGGCCCGGGTCAAGGCCGGCCGGCAGTCATTCGTCGTCGGACTGTCCTATCACCGGGGCCTCGATCTTCGAGATCCGTATTCCTTTACTGTGGCGAGGTCTGCTCCCGACGCTCGCGGGTATATTCCCCCGGATACCTACGTCCAGGGTGAGTTCAACGGCACCGAGGACTATACCTTCGACAATGAGATCTCCCTGGACGTCTACACCGCGTCGGTCGCGTTCCGGATCCTGAAGAACCTCGATTTCGGGTGCAGCGTCAACGTCCGGAAAGGAAGTGCTCGACGCTTCGAGAACCTCGACGCCGCGTATGCCATCTCGGACGGCGGGGAGGTCCTCCTGAGCTGGGAGGGGTACGAACGCACGGAGGGCCCCTATTCGTTCTCGGGCGGGACCAACGTCGAATTCGGCCTGCTTTGGAGATACCGCTGGCTTTCCCTTGCCGCGACTTATCGGACGGCCTTCAGCCTCGGCGCAAGCTATACGATCCAGTCCGACGAAACGTGGACGACTTCTTATGGGGAGACGTATGAGGCCCACAACTCGAGCTCCTGGGAATATAGCATCCACTGGCCGGCCCAGCTTGGGTTCGGACTGGCGGTGAGGCCCGGCAAGGGCTGGACGGTCTCGGCCGAATGCAGGATGTCGGAGCTCGAATACGGAGGGGAGAATTGGATCGTCCCCGCTCTCTCCTTCGAGGCCCGGGTCGGGGCGGAGTACCTGCTTCGGTTCGGCGGGATCGACCTGCCTTTGAGGGCGGGTTGCTTTTTGGCCGAATCCGACCAGAACGACGGGGGGACATCGCCCTGGCTCTCCGGGATCTGTTTTGGCGCCGGGTTCGGGCTGAACCGGCTCACGCTGGATGCGGCCGTCTTGCTGCATTCAAAGAAGGGGGAGTCCGACTTCGCCGAGATCTTGGGACCCTTCGAGAGATCGGCTTGGGACGTGACGCTGACCGTCTCTTACCGGCTGGGCGAGCCGAAGAAGTAAGGGCGCGGGCCCGTTCCTTCACGCCTTCAGCTGCAGCGCTTCCAGGATCCGGGCCGGGGTCATCGGGAGCGTGAACATCCGCACGCCGACGGCGTCGTGGATCGCGTTGGCCACGACGGCCCCCATCACGGTGACGGCCGGCTCGCCGCAGCCGGAGGGACCGAGATCGGGATTGTCGACGAGGACGACCTCGATCTTGGGCAGCCAGGAGAACCGCGGCAGCTCGTAGGTGTCGTAGTTCTCGTCGAGGACTGCGCCGTTCGCGAACCGGATCTCCTCGGTCAGGCAGTAGCCGAGGCCCATGGTGATGCAGCCCTCGATCTGCATGAGGGCGCCCTCGGGATTGATGACCTCGCCCGTGTCCTGGGCGCAGACGACCCGCAGCACCCGGACCGATCCCTTGGCTTTATCGACCGCGACCTCGGCCATCGTCGCGACGTAGGTGCCGAGGTAGTCCGTGATGGCCAGGCCGTAGCCGCGGCCCGTCGGCGCCTTGGCGAACGAGCGGCCGAACTTGTCCGCGGCGGCCTGGACGACCCTTTTCATCCGCGCGTCGGCCAGGTTGAGGAGACGGAACGAGAGCGGGTCCAGGCCGGCCGCCTCGGCCATGATGTCGACGTGGCATTCGGTGGCGAAGATGTTGGTGTTGCTGCCGGGCCCGCGCCAGGCGCCCGTCCCGAAAGGATGGGCCTGGACGCCCTCGGCGCCGCCGAAGCCGCTCCCGTAGGAAAGGACGCGCTTGTGGGGGATGTCGTAGACCGGCTGCGAGCTCCGGCTCCCGGCGTGGAGATTCTTGTAGTCCCAGAGAACGATCCTGTTCGCGGCGTCGAGCCCCGAGCGGATGTCGTAGACGGCGGCCGGGCGGAAGGTGTCGTTGAAGAATTCCTCCTTGCGCGACCAGGCCACCTGAACGGGACGGCCGGAGAGCTTGGCCAGTCGGGCCGCCTCGACGATCTGGCCGCCCTGGTTCTTGCCGCCGAAGCCGCATCCGACGAAGGGCGTCCGGACGCGGACGTTGGCTTCGGCGAGGCCCAGCGTCCTGGCGATCTCCTGCCGGGCCCGGAAGGGCGACTGCGTCGAGGCCCAGACCTCGGCTTTGTCGTCATCGACGCGGACGACGGCCGTGTGCGGCTCGGATGGGGCATGGGCGACGTAGTGGGCGTAGTAGGATCTCTCGACGGACTTCGTCGCGAGCTTGGCGCCCTCGTCGAGGCTGCCTGATTCGACGACGACCTCGGCCCGCGGCGCGGCCTCCCTCAAGTGGGCGAAGATGTTGCCGTTGTCGAGCTTGGAGGGGGAGGGGTCGAACTCGGACTTGACCAGAGAGAGGGCCGCGGCGGCGAGATCCGGCTTCTCGTGGAGAACGGCGACCAGGTCGCCGTCGCGGACGACCTGCGCACCCGGGATATTGGCGGCTGCGGTCGTATCCGCGCTCTTGAGCTTGGCCCCGTGGGCCGGCGGCCTGAGGATCGCGGCGTAGAGCATGCCGGGGAGGCGGATGTCGCCCGTGAATTTGGCCTCCCCGGTGACCTTGGCCCGGGCGTCCGTGCGCACGGTGGGTTTGCCGGAGATCGTGTGTTTGGCGACGGCCTTGATGGGCGGCTTGTTCTCCAGGCGGACCTCGATTCTCTTGCCGCCGATGAGCTCGGCGTAGGACATCTTTTTCTTGGGCGACTTCGCGACGTAGACCGCGCCGTCCTTGGTCGCCAGGGCCTCTTCAGGGGATCCGAGCCTGGCTGCGGCAAGGCGGACGAGGACACCGCGGGCCTCGGCCGCGGCCAGACGCATCGGCGGGCCGAAATACTTGATGCTCCGCGATCCGAACGTCCCGGCGTCGTAAGGGCAGACCGCGGTGTCGCCCATGATCATGTCGACCGAGGCGAGCGGGACATCGAGCTCGTCGGCCAGCATCATGGCCAGCGCCGTGATGGTGCCCTGGCCCATCTCGATCTTGCCGGTGAGACACGTGACGCGGCCGTCGGGGCCGACCTTCAGGTAGGCGTTGGGATCGTCGGGGTAGCCCTGGCCCTGGCCGCCGGCGCCGCGCTGTCCGCCCTGCTGTCCGGGGAGGACCTCGCCGACCGCGAAGAAGACGACCAGGCCGCCGCCGGCGAGCTTGAGGAACTCGCGGCGCTCGAGGGCCGTCCGGCCCGCCGGATCGTCCGGTCCGAACATGATGTATTCGTCGTCCCTCGGCTTAGCGGGCTTCATGGACGGTCCCCTTCATGGCCGTCGAGGCGGCCTGGACGGCCGCGATGATGCGCTTGTAGGCCCCGCACCGGCAGAGAATGCCCTCGAGGGCGTCGACGATCTCGGCCTCGGTCGGATCCGGTTTCCGGAGGAGCAGGGCGTAGGCCTCGAGGATCATGCCCGGCGTGCAGTAGCCGCACTGAAGGGCGCCGTGATCGACGAAAGCCTGCTGGAGCGGATGGAGGCGGCCGCCCTGTGAGAGCCCCTCGATGGTCAGGACGCTCCGGCCCTCGACCTTGGCCAGGGGGAACTGACAGGAGCGCTCGGGTTTGCCGTCGACGAGCACGGTGCAGGCGCCGCAGTAGCCCTCGCCGCAGCCGTATTTGGCGCCCGTATGTTCGAGGTCGGTCCGCAGGACCCACAGGAGCATGCGCTCCGGCGAGGTCTCGACGGCGACCTCTTTCCCGTTGAGCTTGAATCGGATCGTCTTGTCCATGCGGCCTCCTGAAATCGGGGTCGGACCTCAGCAATAAAAACAAAATAAATAGTTTAGGACTCAAATATGCGCAAAAAGCCGATCAATTTCAATGTTTATTGCCTCAAAAACGCAAATATGAATCCGAAAGAGCCTGATGATAATTAGCATTT
>CAVWFA010000014.1:0-11012 GCA_963754085.1 Candidatus Aminicenantota bacterium
ATATCCTCTAGCTCCCCGGCCCCGGGAACCAGTGCGCGCGGTTCCCCCCGCTTCGCGGATCCCCCCTCCACCACGGGGATCTGCGAGGACAATCCCCTTGCCGCCTCGAGAGGGACGGCCGGGGAGGGAAGTAGGGCTTTTTTTCGCAGCATTAAATGCGGATAATAGGCGGACATGGCAACATTCGGATTGTCTGCGAAGCGCCAGGTCCTGACACTGGCGCTATGTTTGGCTCTTCTCGTCGGAACCCCGGCTTGCCGGAGTGACGAGAAGGCTTCCGCGTAGCGACTCTGCCGCTTCTGCGGCCGCCGTCGCCGCTCCGCTCTCAGTCGATCGGGCCCTCGACGACCGGTTCGCCTTCATCGCCGGGCTGGCCACGGGCTCTCCGGCGTATACGGCGCTGGAAGCCGAACCCGCCTGGCGGGATTATGCCAAGGCCGCCGACAAGGCCTGGGCGGAATTCGAAGCCGCCGTCCTCGAACCCATGCGGACCTGGGCCGCTTCGGACCTCGCTTTGGCCCGGGAGAGGACGGAGACCCTGTTCTATCCCTTCGGCGGGCCCGATCTGGCTACGGCCCAGGCCCTTTTCCCGGAACAACCGGTGACCGTCCTCCTCGGCCTCGAGCCGGTGGGCAACCTGCCCGAACTCGACCGGTCGACGCCCGCGGCCCGGACGGTCTTCTACACGGACATGGGCGCGCTCGTCCTCGACTTCCTGACGCGCGGGTATTTCATCACCAAGGAGATGACGGACATCTATTCCCGGCGCGAGGTCGACGGCGCTCTGCCGGTCATCGGCTTCTTCCTGAAGAGGGGAGGGTACGCCGTGGCAGGCGTCCGGCGGCTGGCGCCCGCGGCCGACGGCACCTGGACGGAAACCCCCTATGAGCACTTAGCCGAGCGGCCTCACCGTCCCTACGGCATCCGGATCGATTATTTCAAAGCCGGGCGAATCGCTCCTCAGAACGGTCTTACTATTTTTCCTGCGACGTCGAGAACCGCGCGTTCACGGCGGATTCACCTCTTCACAGCTTCCTGGCCGGTCTCGAGCGCCCGACGACCTTCATCAAGGCCGGCTCCTACCTCCTCCACTGGGACAGCTTCTCGACGCTGCGAAGCCTCATCCTCGACCGTAGCCTCTATGTCCTCGAGGACGACACGGCCATCCCGTATCGCTTCTTCGTGAGGGGCGGCTGGGGCATCACGCTCTTCGGCCGCTACGCGACGCCGGTCAAGGATTTCTCCAATGTCGAGCAGGCGGACCTGCGTGCCGCCTACGAGGACCCGGAGACGAAAGTCCGGCCGCTCCCGTTCCACTTCGGCTACCGCTGGCGGTCGCAGGTCGACAACCTGCTTCTGGCGGAGAGGCCCCGCCGGCCCTACAAGGTGCCCATCGTCAAATAGGCACCAATTAATACTTGACAAATACAATTATTAGCACTAACAATAGATGTGCGTTTAAAATATAATGAGGCGAAAATGACATGAGAACCCGGCAGATCCGTTTCTTGAGGGAAAAGCTGCGGCTCCTGGAGCGGGTGCTGAACGATCCCTTCGGCCAAGACTCCGGGTGTTGCGGACTGACTCTTGCCCAATGTCACACCCTCCTCGAGGTGGGGAACAGAGGCCGCGTTTCGCTTGTCGATCTGGCTTCGGGGTTCGGACTCGATACCAGTACGCTCAGCCGGACCGTCCAGGGTCTCGTCGTCCTGGGCCTCGTCAGCCGTCTGCCGGATTTGAAAGATCGTCGCTACGTCGCCATCTCCCTGACCGATCAGGGCCGCGATCTTTTCGACCGTATCGAAACGACGTTCAATGACTATTTCGATCAGATCTTGGAGCTCGTCCCCGCTGGCAGGAGGGAGGCCGTGGTCGAATCCATCGGCCTATTCTCCGACGCGGTCAAACGTTACTGTGAAGCGGACCAGAGATGCGGGACAGGCGCAGACCCGGCCCCGGACGAAAAGATCCAAAAATAGGAGTCCCTGACATGGCGGAGAATCCCTTGAAAAGTGAGCGAGAATTCTACCGGGCGGCAGGACCATGGATCGAACGCTGGGTCGAAACACCCGTCGGCCCCGTGCCCGTGGTACGGACGAAGCTCGGCCTACAGGACATCCTGGGCAAGATCAAAGTCCGTTTCGGGATCGGCCGCATGAACGCCAAGGTCAAACCCGGTCTCTATGCCGTCGGCCACGCTTCTCCCGGCTCGCCCGTCCTCGTCACGGCCAATTACACCCTGAGCTTCGACAGCGTGCGCCGCGAGCTCGCCGGAATCGACGCCTGGATCCTTGTCCTGGATACCAAGGGGATCAACGTCTGGTGCGCCGCCGGGAAAGGGACCTTCGGGACCGAAGAGCTCGTCCAACGGACGGAAGCCGTGCAGCTCTCCCGGGTCGTCTCCCACCGCCGCTTGGTCCTTCCCCAGCTGGGAGCCCCGGGCGTCGCCGCCCATGAAGTCACGAGACGGACCCATTTCAAGGTGGTCTATGGTCCCGTCAGAGCGTCCGATCTCAGGGAGTTCCTCGCGGCCGGCATGAAAGCGACCCCGGAGATGCGGTTGGTCAGGTTCGATCTCAAGGACAGGTTCGTCTTGACGGCCTTGGAATTGACCAATCCATCCAAGTACTTGATCATCCTGACAGCGCTTCTCTGGATACTCGGCCTCGTCGGTCCGCGACTTCTTTCCTGGGACCGATGGTATCCTTATCTGGGCGCGATCCTCGTCGGCACGTTCTTCGTTCCGATCTTGCTGCCTTGGATCCCGGGAAGGGCCTTTGCCTGGAAAGGCTGGCTCCTGGGCGTCGCCTGGGCGCTCTTCGTCAACCTCCAACAGGGATTGCTCCCGTCGGCGGGAGGCACGTGGACGCCCGCGATGGTCCATTTCCTCCTGCTTCCGGCGATCTCGGCGTTCTTGGCCATGGGCTTCACAGGTTCTTCCACCTACACGTCGCTCTCCGGCGTCCTCAAAGAAATGCGCTACGCGGTTCCGGCCATCGTGATCTCGGGCCTCGGAGGCCTGGGCCTCCTCGCCGCGAGGATATTAGGGGTCATTTAACATGAAAGTGCACAGGCATCTTCGTAACGTCGCGACGCTGGCCTATGATCCGGAAAAATGCACGGGCTGCGGAAGGTGCGCCGAGGTCTGTCCTCATGCCATCTTCTCCATCGAGGGCAAGCGGGCGCGGCTCGGTGACCGGGACCTGTGCATGGAGTGCGGAGCTTGCGCGAGAAACTGCGCTTTCGCCGCCATCTCGGTGCGTCCCGGCGTGGGCTGCGCCTGGGGCATCATTCTTTCGGAACTGAAGGGCCGCGAAGCTCCCTCCTGCGGGTGATGCGGTCCGTTTCACCTATTCAGGATCATTTTTTGTTCTTGCTATGAAGGCCTGCATTTCAGTAAAATCGAGGCATCCTGATGGAGTGGAGGGGAAAACATGAAGCTCTGTTTCTGCCGGTTCTTGTTGGCTGTAGCCGCAGTGGTTATCGCAGTATTCTGGTGGCCAGCGTCTTGGGCCAAATGGGCGATCATCGCCGCGGCCGCGATCCTGGCTATCATGAGCCTCTTTTATCAGACGTGCTGCTGCCGGAGCTTGAAAAAGGAATAACCAGGGGCCGGAAAACCCCGGGCCCTAAGAATCCCCCTTCTGAGTTTTTCTTTCACAAGGGAGAAATTTGTCTGGTTTTATGATCCAAGGGAGAAGGGGAGTTGGCTGGGAAGCAAGGATTCGAACCTTGATTGCATGATCCAGAGTCATGAGTCCTGCCGTTGGACGACTTCCCAGCAGGGAGCACTATCTTAAAGAATTCCGGCACAAAATTCAAGTCAATTAGGGATTGTGGTAAGATTCCTGCGCCCATGAGCAAGCATGTCCGCAGCCTCGCGGTCGGCATCGTCCTGACGGTCGTCTTCCTCTATTTCTTCGGCCGCAGCGTCGCCTGGAGAGAGGTCCCGGCCCAGATCGTCGACGTCAGCATCCCCCTGTTCCTCCTGACCATCCCCCTGGCGGTCTTCCACTTCGTCACCCGGGCCCTCCGCTGGCAGGTGCTCATCGCCCGGGAGAAGCCCGACGTCCGCTTCCGCAACCTGCTCTCGGCCAACGCCGTCGGCTTCACCGTCAACGCCGTCGTCCCCGGCCGCCTGGGCGAGCTGATCCGGCCCATGTATCTGGCCCGCAAGGAGGGCCTGCGGACGGGCTTCGCCATCGGCACGGTCGTCGTCGAGCGGATCTTCGATGCGATCACCAACTGCGTCCTGCTCGGGCTCTTCATGGTCGCCCGGCCGCTCTTTCTCCTCCTCCTGGCCCATCGGCCGCGAGGCGGGAGAGAACCTGGTCTACTGGGGGACCGGCGGGGCCGTCCTCGCCGCGGTCCTGATCACCCTGACCCTCCTCATCTACTTCTTCCGGGAGAGGGCCGAGCGCATCTTCACGGTCCTCGTCAAGCCTCTCCCGGCCAAGGCCGGCGCGGCCGTCCTCAGGGTCTTCCACGGTTTCATCGAGGGCCTGGAGTTCTTCCGCAGCCCCTCGCAGCTCGGCCTCTACTTCGTCCTGTCCCTCATCGTCTGGCTGGGCATCACCCTCTTCTACTGGGTCTTCTTTCTGGCCTACCGCATCGACGCGCCCTTCTTCATGATCTGGCCCTATGTCTTCCTGACCGCCATCGGCGCGTCCATCCCCACGCCGGGCATGGTCGGCGGATTCCACTACTTCAGCAAGCTCGGCATGACCCTCGTTCTGGGCATCGCCGCGAGCCGGGCCGCCGGCATGACCCTGGTCGTCCACGCCCTCCAGATCGCCGTGACATGCGCGGTGGGTTATGGTATATTGGCCCGCGAGGGTTTGACCCTCTTCCAGCTCAAGAGGATGGGAGAGAGCGAAAGACGATGAGGTGCCCGTTCTGCGGCTTTCTTGAGAGCAAGGTCATCGACTCCCGCGAGAGCAAGAAGGGGATTTCCATCCGCCGCCGGCGGGAATGCCTGTCGTGCAAGCGCCGGTTCACGACCTACGAGAAGATCGAGGAGATCCCCTACATGGTCGTCAAGAAGGACGGCACCCGCCAGCCCTTCGACACCCAGAAGCTCCTGCGGGGGATGATGAAGGCCTGCGAGAAACGGCCCATCCAGATCAGCCAGCTCGAGGAGATCATCGAGGAGATCGAATCGCTCCTCCAGGAGAGGCCGGACAAGGAGATCGCCGTTTCCGAGATCGGGCAGCTCGTCATGGACCGCCTCAAGGGCTTGGACATGGTCGCCTACGTGAGGTTCGCCTCGGTCTACCGGGAGTTCGGCGACGTCGCCGAGTTCCGCCGGGAGCTCGAGGACCTCATGAAGGAAAAATAGCCTTCACACCGTCCGCCATGGTCCGCCGCATCAAGCCCGTTTCCCGCCCGCGCAAGGCCGAGACGCGGGTCCGGACCACGGCCCGGGCCCTCCGCCCCGTCGATCCGGGCCTGCCCGTCCCCGGCGAGGTCACCCTGCCGGCGATCGACATCTACGAGACGGCGACGGACTACATCGTCGAGATCGAGCTCCCGGGCGTCGAGGAGAAGGACATCAAGGTGCTCCTTTTCTCGAGCCGCATCGAGGTCAGCGGCTTCAAGCGGGAGCTCGGCGCGCCGAGCGGCTCGCGCTACACCCGGCTCGAAAGGGAGTTCGGCACCTTCCGCCGGGACGTCGTCGTGCCCGGGGCGGTCGACCCCGACCGGGCCTGCGCCGCCCTCGAGAACGGCGTCCTGACGGTCGTATTGAGGAAGCCCCCGCGCAAGCGGAGGGACGTGGACATCAAGACCCGCCGCGACGGCGGTTGAGATCGGAGATCTTTTCATGGCCAGCATCGACAACAAGAACGGCGAAGAGCTCGAAGGGCTGCTGGAGGGCCAGAATCCCAAGCTCCAGGTGCCGGGGAAGCTGCCCGTCCTGCTGCTGCGGGACGTCGTCATGTTCCCCTTCATGATCGCCCCGCTCTTCGTCGGGCGCGAGAAATCCAAGACCGCCATCGACGTCGCCCTGTCGACCAACCGGATGATCCTCCTCCTGACCCAGAAGGACATGGAGGTCGAAGACCCCAAGCGCGAGGACGTCTACGACGTCGGCACGGTCGCCCTGATCATGCGCATGCTCAAGCTCCCCGACGGCCGGGTGCGCATCCTGGCCCAGGGCCTCGTCCGGGCCCGGGTCGAATCCTTCGAAGAGGACGGCGCCCACATCACCGCCGGTGTCGCCGTCATCGAGGAGCCCGACAAGCCCGAGAAGAGCCTCGAAAGCGAAGCTCTCATCCGCAACGTCCGCTCCGGGCTCGAGCGGGCCGCCTCGCTCGGCAAGGCCCTGCCGCCCGAGGTCCTCATCATCGCCTCGAACGTCGACGATCCCGGCCGGCTGGCCGACCTGACCGCCTCGAACCTCGAGCTCAAGGTCGAGGAGGCCCAGGCGATCCTCGAGATCGCCGACCCGGCCCAGCGGCTGAAGAAGGTCTACGAGCTCCTGACCCGCGAGCTCGAGCTCCTCGACGTCCAGTCCAAGATCTCGACCGAGGCCAAGGGCGAGATGGACAAGCTCCAGAAGCAGTACTTCCTGCGCCAGCAGATGAAGGCCATCCAGAAGGAGCTCGGCGAGGGCACCGAGATCCAGGAGGAGATCCGGATCTACCAGGACAAGCTGCGCAAGATCCGCGTCTCCGACGAGGTCAAGGAGGAGCTCGAGAAGCAGATCAGCCGGCTGGCCCAGATGCATCCGGAGTCGGCCGAGACCTCGGTCGTCCGCAACTACCTCGACTGGATGTTCATGCTGCCGTGGAACAAGGCCACCGTGGACACGCTCGATCTGGTCAAGGCCAAGAAGATCCTCGACGACGACCATTACGGCCTGGACAAGGTCAAGGAGCGCATCCTCGAGTACCTGGGCGTCCGGAAGCTGTCGAAGACGGCCAAGGGGCCCATCCTCTGCTTCGTCGGGCCGCCCGGCGTGGGCAAGACCTCGCTCGGCAAGTCGATCGCGCGGGCCCTCGGGCGCAAGTTCGTCCGCATCTCGCTCGGCGGCGTCCACGACGAGGCCGAGATCCGCGGCCACCGCCGGACCTACGTCGGGGCGATGCCCGGCCGCATCATCCAGGGCATCCGCCGGGCCGGCTCGGAGAACCCGGTCTTCATGATGGACGAGGTCGACAAGATCGGGGCCGATTTCCGGGGCGACCCGTCGTCGGCCCTGCTCGAGGTCCTCGATCCCGAGCAGAACAACCAGTTCCGCGACCACTACCTCGGCGTCCCCTACGACCTGTCGAAGGTCATGTTCATCACCACGGCCAACCTCCTCGACCCCATCCAGCCGGCCTTCCGCGACCGCATGGAGGTGCTGGAGCTGCCGGGCTACACCGAGGAGGAGAAGCTCCAGATCGCCGTCCGCCACCTCATCCCCAAGCAGGTCACCGAGAACGCCCTGACGCCCAAGCTCATCACCTTCACGGGCGGCGCGATCAAGAAGATCATCTCGCTCTATACGCGGGAGGCGGGGGTGCGAAACCTCGAGCGCGAGATCGCCTCGGTCTGCCGCAAGGTCGCGCGCAAGGTGGCCGAAGGGAAGAAGGGCCTGACCACTATCACGGCCCAGTCGATCGAGCGGCATCTCGGCCCGCCGAAGATCTTCAAGGACCAGCTCCTCAAGAAGGACCAGGTCGGCGTGGCCACCGGCGTCGCCTGGACGGCGGTCGGGGGCGAGATCATGTTCGTCGAGGCGACCAAGATGCCGGGCAAGGGCGCGCTGCAGCTGACCGGCTCGCTCGGCGACGTCATGAAGGAATCGGCGCAGGCCGCCCTGAGCTACGCCCGGGCCCACGCCGCCGAGTTCGGCATCGACTCGTCCATGTTCTCCAAGAACGACTTCCACGTCCATTTCCCCGAGGGCGCCATTCCCAAGGACGGGCCGTCGGCCGGTGTGACCATCGCCACCGCCTTCCTCTCCGTCTGCGCCAACATCAAGGTCAAGTGGGACGTGGCCATGACCGGCGAGATCACCCTGCGCGGCAACGTCCTGCCGATCGGCGGGGTCAAGGAAAAGGTCCTGGCCGCCCAGCGGGCCGGGGTCAGGAAGATGATCATGCCGGCGGCCAACAAAAAGGACCTCTACGACATCCCCAAGAAGGTCATCCGCGACCTGGAATTCATCTACGTCGAGGACGTCAAAGAGGTCTTCCGGGAGGCCATGGCCGGTCCCTTTCCCGAGGCGCCGAAGACGGGCGGCGGGAAGGCCCCGAAGAAAAAGGATAAAAAGGCCTGAGGGGAGGGCGCGATGCGGCTGAAGCATCTGGGCGAGCGACGCGTGATCGCGAAGATCCGGCGTTCCTTCGACCGGGGGCGGAAGGATGTCCTGGTAGGGATCGGTGACGACGCCGCCCTGGTCCGGACACCCGGTTCGCTCCTTCTCACAACCGACGTCCTCGTCGAGGACGAGGATTTCCGGCTCGCCGATCACCCGCCGCGCCTCCTCGGCCGCAAGGCCCTTAACGTCAACCTCAGCGACATCGCGGCCATGGGGGGGCGGCCACTTCACGCCCTCGTGGGTTTGGCCCTGCCCGGGACGGTCGAGGCGAAATGGCTCGACGACTTCATGGCCGGTTTCCGGAGCGCCGCCCACCAAGCGAATGTGGCCCTCATCGGCGGCGACCTGTCCGGCGCCGAGAAGGTCATGATCTCGGTCACGGTCACGGGATCGGTGAAATTCCCGGTCAAGCGGAGCGGGGCCCGGCCGGGCGATGCGATCTATGTCTCGGGGACGCTCGGCGACGCCGCCGGAGGCCTGCGCCTGGTCGAGAAGGGCGGGGTCAGCGGGGTCGTCAAGACCGTCCGGCCTCTCGTCAAGGCCTTCCTCGACCCGTCGCCCCGGTTGGAGCTGGGCGCGTGCCTGGCCGAGGGGAGGCTCGCCTCGGCGATGATCGACCTCTCGGACGGCCTGTCGGTCGACCTGGGCCACATCTGCGAGGAAAGCCGGGTGGGAGCGGAGGTCGAAGCGCCGCTCGTCCCGATCTCGGCGGCCCTCGACTGCCTGGCGCGGGACCCGCTGGCGATGGCCCTCAACGGGGGAGAGGATTACGAGCTGCTATTCACGGTCCGGCCCGCCAAGAGAGCGGCGGTCGAGGCGCTGGCCGAGCGCTTCGGATTGAGCCGGATCGGCCTCATCACGCCCGGCCGGAGGATCGTCCTCGTCGGCCCGGGCAAAAAACGCAGGCCGCTGAAGGCCCGGGGTTTCGAGCACTTCTCCGGCTGACCGCGTCAGCGCACTTTCACCGTGACGATGAAGTCCTGGGACCGTCCCTCGGCCTCCTGGCGGACGAGCAGGATGACCTCGTCGCCGCTGGCCGTCTTCTTGAGGATGTCCTCGAAGTCGCGGACCGCGGTCACACGCTTGCGGTTGACTTCCACGATGATCATGCCGGCGGCCAGGTTCTCGCGGGCGGCCTCGCTGCCGGGGCGGACCTCGGTGATGAGCAGGCCCTCGGACGTCCGGAGGCCGTAGCGCCGGGACGAGGTGGGCGTCAGCGCGACCACGGAGACCCCGATGTCCTTGTCGGTGCTGGCGATCTGGCCTTTCTCGGCTTCGGGCTCGAGCTCGTCGGCGATCGCGGTCACCTTCATCTCCTTGCCGTCGCGGACGATGGTCAGGTCGACCTTCTTGCCGGGCGGGATGTCGGCGATCTTGAAGCGCAGGTCGTCGCCGTTCTTGATCGGCTCGCCGTTGACCGTGACGATGACGTCGTACTGCTTGAGCTTGGCCTGTTCGGCGGGGGAGTCCGGTTCGACGGAGTTGACGATGGCGCCGGACTTGGATTTGAGGCCGAGCTGCTTGACCATGCCGTCGGTCAGGTCGCGGATCTGGACGCCGAGGCGGCCGCGGACGACCCGGCCCTTCTCCTTGAGCTGGACGATGACCTTCTTGGCGATGTTCGAGGGGATGGCGAAGCCGATGCCGATGTTGCCGGCGAAGCCCGCGGTCAGGATGGTGGAGTTGATGCCGACGACCTCGCCCTTCATGTTGATGAGCGGACCGCCGCTGTTGCCGCGGTTGATGGCCGCGTCGGTCTGGATGAAGTCCTGGTAGCTCTGGGTGTCGATCTGGCGGCCCTTGTAGCTGACGATGCCGGCCGTGACGGTGTGCTCCATGCCCAGGGGGTTGCCGATGGCCATGACCCACTCGCCAACCTTGACCTGCCCGGAGTCGCCGAGCTCGATGAAGGGCACGTCCTTGGCCTGGACCTTCAGCAGGGCCAGGTCCGTCCCCGGGTCGGTGCCGACGATCTTGGCTTCGTATTCCTTGCCGGCCAGGGTGGTGATGGCGACGCGCGTGGTCTTGTCCTTCTCGACCAGGTGGTTGTTGGTCAGAATGTATCCGTCCGGAGTGATGAAGAAGCCGGTGCCGCCGACCTGGACGGTGTTGGATTCGGGCTGGTTCTGCCGGGGCTGGCCGAAGAAGCGGTCGAAGAAGTCGTCGCCGAAGGGCCATTCGCCGCCGAAGCCCTGGGACCTCGATTGCTCCCGGCGGTCGGCTTCGATGCGGACGACGGCCGGTCCGGCCTTCTCGGCGATGGTGACGAAGTCCAGGGTCGCCTTCTCCTGGGGCAGGGGCGAGGCGAACAGGTTCGGCGTCGCCGCCGCGGTCTCGGCCGGTCTGAAGGCGCTCGCGACGGGCGCTTTTTGGTCCGGAGTGTAGAGGAAAATGTAGCCCGCGAGGAGCAGGCCCAGGGTGAAGCTCGTAAAGGCCACCCAACCGTATTTCTTCATGGCGAACCTCCCAACGTGAGTCTTATTAATAGCATATCGGACCGTGAATTTCAATTGCTCCAACCCCGTTCAAACGCCGGCCGGCCGGCGTTCGTTGAGCCGGGAATTGCATCATTCGCTCATCCGGGCTAAATTGCCTCGATATGACCGTTAAGCGCCGGCGCGGCCTGCTCATCGTCCTCGAAGGGATCGACGGGTCGGGGAAGACGACCCAAGCCCGCCGCCTGCTGCGCCGGCTCCGTCGTCGC